>JBFWOG010000009.1:0-130000 GCA_050250645.1 Vicinamibacterales bacterium | reverse complement strand
GGTCCAGGCAATCAGGTTGACCGCGACCTGGGCGTAGGTGTCGAAGGAATAGAAGGCGGCCGCGTTCACCGGGTGCAGGACGACCACGCCCATGGCGACGGCCGACGCGGCCCACCCGAAGCCGAGCCGGCGGCCCGCGGCCCACGCCACGAGGGCCTGCGCGCCGACCAGGGCGGCAATCGCGCCCCGGATCAGGATGTCGCTCCGCCAGCCGACGAGCGCCTCGTTGGCGGCCTCGAACGCCCACCAGCCGGGCGACCAGTGCTGGTCGAAGGGACCGAGGATGAACGCCCAGGTGGTGCCGGAGGTGAACGCGTCCTGCACGGCCGCGGCGAGCGCCCAGTCGTCGTAGAACCGCCCGAGCCCGAACGCGCCCGTGAACGCGAGGGCGGTGAGCAGGCCGGCGGTGACGACCGCGCCGCGCGCTGACACGCCGGCCTCAGACCACCTTGACGACGTGGGTCTGCCGCTTGCCCTTCCGCAGGACGAACAGGCGGCCGCCGATGGCGTCGGCCGCGGCCACGGCGCCGCGCTCGTCCGTCAGGCGCCGGTCGTTGACGTACACGCCCCCCTGCTTGATCAGCCGGGTCGCCTCGCCCCGCGACGCCGCGATCCTCGCGAGCACGACCAGATCGGTGGCGGTGACGCCCCCGGCGAGGGTGGCCGCCGGGAGCTCGGCCGACGGCACGTCCTCGAAGACCAGGAGGAGGTCCTCCACGCTCGCCTCGGCGACGCTGCCGCCGTACAGGATGCCGGTGGCGCGCTCGGCGCGCGTGAGCTCCGCCTCGCCGTGCACCATGCGCGTGACCTCGCGGGCCAGGGTCCGCTGCGCCTCTCGCTTCTCGGGGGCCTCGACGGTCGCCTGCTCGAGCGCCTCGATCGTCGGGCGGTCGAGCCAGGTGAAGAACCGCAGGTACCTGGCCACGTCTCGGTCGTCGGCGTTCAGCCAGAACTGGTAGAAGCGGAACGGCGAGGTGAGGCCCGGATCGAGCCACACCGTCCCGGCCTCGGTCTTGCCGAACTTGGTGCCGGCGGCCGTCGTGACGAGGGGCATGACCAGGCCGTGGGCCTTGGCGCCGCGCACCTTCCGGATCAGGTCGCAGCCGGCGACGATGTTGCCCCACTGGTCGCTGCCGCCCGCCTGCAGCGTGCAGCCGAAGCGGTCGTGCAGGACGAGGTAGTCGTACGCCTGGAGCAGCGAGTAGCTGAACTCGGTGAAGGAAATCCCTTCCTCGGAGTCGAGGCGGCGCTTCACCGACTCCTTGGCCATCAGCGCGTTGACCGTGAAGTGCTTGCCGACGTCGCGCAGGAAGTCGAGGAAGCCGATCGGCCGCAGCCAGTCGACGTTGTTCTCCATGCGGGCGGGGTTGCCGGCGGCCTCGAAGTCGAGGAAGCGCGCGAGCTGCGCGCGCAGGCCCTGCGCGTTGGCCTCGACCTGCTCGAAGGTGAGGAGGGACCGCTCCTGGCTCTTCCCGCTCGGGTCGCCGATGAGGCCCGTGCCGCCGCCGATGAGGGCGATCGGCGTGTGCCCGAAGCGCTGCAGGCGCGCGAGCGCCATGATCGGCAGGAGGGATCCGACGTGCAGGCTGGCGGCGGTCGGGTCGAACCCGATGTACGCGGTGACGCGCTCGCGGGCGAGGACCTCGGGCAGGCCCTCCGTCACGTCGTACACCATGTTCCGCCACTCGAGCTCGCCGATGAGGTCCATCCGTTCCTTTCCTGACCGGCGGGCGCCGGGGCCGGCGTGAGCGTCCCGCGCCGCAGGCCCCACGATCCACGCGAGTCCTAATATACTGCGGGCGTGGCCCTCGATCGCCGGACAGCGCTCAAGGCCCTCGTGGCCACCGGCGTCGGCGTAGCAACCGGCTCGGCGGCGTACGGCGCGGCGTACGAGCGGCATCACCTCGCGACGATCACGCGCGACGTGCCGGTGTCCGGGCTCCCGCCCGCGCTCGACGGCCTCCGCGTCGGCCTCATCACCGACGTCCACCACTCGGCGATGGTCCCGGCCGAGGACGTCGCGCGCGCGGTCCGCCTCGTCAGCGCCGGCGACCCCGACATCGTCGTCCTCGGCGGCGACTACGTGAGCTTCGCGGACAGGCGCTTCATGGAGCCGGTGGCGGAGCTGCTCGCGCCGCTCGCCAACGCGCGGTCCGGCGCGTTCGCGGTCCTCGGCAACCACGACGACGACCGCGAGATGCCGGCGGCGCTCGCGCGGCGGGGCTTCGAGGTCCTGAAGGACCAGCGCACGACGCTCACGCTGCGCGGGGAGCGGCTCGATCTCGCCGGCATCCGGTTCTGGACGAAGCGGGCGGCGGACATCGCCCAGGTGCTGAAGGGAACCGGCGAGACCACCATCCTGCTGGCACACGACCCGCGGCGGCTCGCCGAGGCGGCGGCGCTCGACACGCAGCTCGTCCTGTCGGGACACACGCACGGCGGCCAGGTGCTGGTGCCGGGGGTCGGCGCCATCGCCGGGCGGAAGTTCCCGGTGCTGGCCGGCTACGCGACGCGGGACAACACCGCCCTCTTCGTCAGCCGCGGCGTCGGCACGGTGTACGTGCCCATCCGGATCAACTGCCCGCCGGAGGTGGGCATCCTCACGCTCCGCCGGCAGTCGGGCTTCTAGCGGCCGCGGCCGGCCCTAGCGCCGGACCTCGATGTGGTTGATCACCCCGAGCACGCCCGAGAGGTTGCGGACCTGCACCTCCGCGATCTGCCGATCCTGCGACCCGATGACCGTCCCGAAGAGCTGGATGCGGGAGCCCGAGACGATGATGTGGATCGGGTGCGGACCGCGGAACTGGCTGGAGGCGTCGAGGCCGAACCGGCCGGCCGTCTCCAGCTCGCGGAGCGCGATGCCGTTGTCGAGCCCGCCGCCGGGTGAGTACATCTGCAGGGCGGGGTGGCTGTAGATCGCCACGTAGGCGCGGACGCGCAGCGAGTCGTCGCTCTGGTGCGTGGGCAGCGCCTCGATGTTGTCCACGACCTCGTCGACGCCGGCGACCCGCCGGGCCGCGGCGATCGCGCGCTGCCTGAGCTCGGGCCGGGCGGCAAAGCCCTCGAGCGTCAGGGTGCCCCGCTCGTAGCGGCCGGCGATCCAGTCGAAGACGGTGTACTGGTCGAGCTTCCAGATCGCCTGGAGCGCGTCGACGAGCGGCCGGGGCGGCGCCTGCGCCCGCGCGGGAGCGACGGGGATCGCCAGGGCGATCAGCGTCAGCAGCGCGAGGACGCGTCTGGTCACGAACACCTCCTTCTCGATTGGATGCCACGACCCGGGGCAGGGTCCAGCAAAAAAGCGCCGCGCGGCGCGAGCGGCCCTCAGCGCGGTACGAAGCGCCGGCCGTCCAGCCGCCACCCGCCCTCGAGCACGAGCCGGATCGCCTCCGGGTAGAGGCGATGCTCCTCGACCAGGATGCGGGCGGCCAGCGACTCGGCGGTGTCGTCCGCGCCGACCGGCACGACCGCCTGCAGGATGATCGGCCCGGCGTCGAGGTCGGCCGTGACGAAATGCACCGTCGCGCCGCTCACCTTGACGCCGTGCTCGAACGCCTGGCGCTGCGCGTCGACGCCGGGGAAGGCGGGCAGGAGCGAGGGATGCACGTTGAGGATCCGGTTGGGGAAGGCCTCGACGAACGCGGGCGTGAGGAGCCGCATGAAGCCGGCGAGGCAGACGAGGTCGACGCCGGCAGCCTCGAGCTCGGCGACGAGTGCGGCGTCGTACGCCTCGCGGCTCGGCCAGCCGGTGTGCGGCAGGACCCGCGTCTCGATCCCGGCGGCCCGCGCGCGCTCCAGCCCGGCAGCGCCGGGCTTGTTCGAGATCACCACCGCAATCGTGGCGTCGAGCCGGCCGGCGGCGATGGCCTCGATGATCGCCTGGAGGTTGGACCCCCGGCCCGAGATGAGCACGCCGAGCCGGCGGCCCGGCGGCGCCGCGGCGCGGGACGGCTCAGACATAGACGACGCCGGCGCCGGCCGCCATCTCGCCGATGACGACGGCGGCCGGCTCGCCGGCGTCGGCGAGCGCGGACAGCACGGACGGCGCGTCGGCGGGCGCGGTCGCGATCACGAGGCCGATGCCCATGTTGAACGTGCGGTAGCTGTCGTCGACCGGCACGCCGCCGGCGTCGCAGAGCCACTGGAAGAGCGCCGGCACGCGCCACGAGGCCCGTTCGACCCGCGCGCCGAGCCCCTCGGGGAAGATGCGCGGCAGGTTATCGGTGATGCCGCCGCCGGTGATGTGCGCCATGCCCTTCACGACGCCGCGGTCGAGCAGCGGCCGCACCAGCGGCAGGTAGGCGCGGTGGGGGCGGAGCATCGCCTGCCAGACCGTCTCGCCGAGCTCCGGCACCACGCTGTCCACGTTGAGCCGCAGGTGCTCGAAGACGATCCGGCGGGCCAGCGAGTAACCGTTGGTGTGGAGGCCGTGCGAGGGCACGCCGATCAGCACGTCTCCCGCGGCCAGGCCCTTGCCGTCGATCAGCCGCGGGCGGTCCACCACGCCGACGATGAACCCGGCGAGGTCGTACTCGCCGTCGGCGTAGAACCCGGGCATCTCGGCCGTCTCGCCGCCGAGCAGCGCGCAGCCGTTGTCCCGGCACGCGCGGGCCAGGCCCTCGACGACCTGCTCCGCCACGTCCGGCGACAGGCGCCCGGTCGCGAGGTAGTCGAGAAAGAACAGCGGGACGGCACCCTGCACCAGGATGTCGTTGACGCAATGGTTCACGAGGTCCATCCCGATGGACCGGTGCTCCTTCGCCATGAAGGCGACCTTCAGCTTCGTGCCGACACCGTCGGCGCTCGAGACGAGCACCGGGTCGGCCCACTGCCCCGGCTCCAGGCGGAAGAGGCCGCCGAACGACCCGATTTCAGACAGCACGCCGGGCGTGAACGTGGATCGCGCCAGCGCCTTGATGCGCCGGACCGTCTCGTTGCCGGCCTCGATATCGACGCCTGAGCTCTTGTAGTCCATAAAAACAGGGTGCCAGAGGTGCCTAGGGTGCCAGGGGTGCCAGGGGTGCGCTACCAGAGTGCCAAGGGTGCCAACGGTGCCAGGGGTGCCAAGGGTGCGCCACCAGGGTGCCAAGGGTGCCAGGGGTGCGCCTGCTCTGGGACACCGGGAACCGCCCGCGGGGCTACCGGTGCCTGGCTCATTCGTGCATCTGCGTTCATCTGCGCATCTGTGTCATCTGTGTCATCTGTGTCATCTGTGGCCCGTCTGTGGCCCTAGAAGTCCAGCCGCGTGATCAGCTGCTCGCACAGCGCCCGGCGCGGCGACCCTTCGTCCGCCGCCCAGTAGGCGCGGCGGACGAAGACGAAGAAGCGCTCTTCGGCGAGGTCCTCCTCCAGCATGTCGAAGCCCTCGGCGACGAGGCCAATGGCGCGCGCCTGGTCCGGATGGCTTTCGAGCGTGTCGAGCATCCGCTCCGGGTTGCGGAGCGCGACCTGGCCGAGCGCCAGCGCGATCGGCGCGCGGAGCGGATCCTGCGAGGGAATGCCGATCTCGAGGAGCGGATCGATCGCGTCGCTCCGCCCGGCGAACGCCGCGATCGAGCCGAGCCCGGCCGCCGCGCCCCGCAGCAGCGGCTGGTAGCCCGGGTTGTCGTCGGCGAAGCGCAACACCCGGTCCAGGTAACCGATGTGGGAGTCGCAGTTCACGCCGAGCAGGCAGATGGCCGCGGCGACGGCCGGCTGCGTCTCCTTGGGCGCCGTGCGCTGCAGCTCCGCCAGCGTCCCGAGGGCCCGGCGATCGCCGATCTTCCCCAGGGCGATCGCCGCATCGTCCTGGAGGGGGCCATCCAGCTTGGCCACCTCGATGAGCGCCGGCACCGCCCAGGCGCGCCGGTAGTCGCCGAGCGCCTCGATCACCGTGCTCCGGAAGTAGTCGACGCCGCGGGCGACGTCGCGGACGAGCGCGTCGCGGACCGCCGGGTCGTCGCCCGAGGCCGCCAGCGCCCGCACGAGCGAGGGCCGCACGAACTCGCCGTCCTCGGTGTCGAGCGCCGCCAGCAGCCGCCTGACGATCGCGGGTGACGGGTGCTGCTCGAAATAGGCGTAGGCCACCTCGCGCAGGCGGTCGTTGGCCGAGCCCAGCCCCTCGACCATCAGGTCCTCGACGCGGGGATCCGGGAAGTCGGTCAGCAGCACGAGCGCGCGGAAGCGGATGTACCCGTCGGCGTGGTTGCCCACCGCGTCGACGAGGGCGGGCACGACCTGCGCCGGCGGCGCCCGGCGGATGGCGCGCGCCGCGGCGACGCGGGTCGGGTAGTCGAGGTCGCCGAGGTGGTCGATGGCCTCCTGCAGCGCCTCGGGCCCGATCGCGGTCGGGCCGCGCTCCTGGGCGCGGGCGGCCGGCGAGGCCAGCGTACAGGCGACGGCCAGGCAGGCCAGCAGGCCGCGGGCTCGCCGCGGCGCGGGGGACGGCACGTGCGGCATCCCGGCTACCCCACCGCCTCGGGCTCCTCCTCCGGAAGCGGGGCGGTCCGGCCGTCGAGCTTCAGGGTGAGCTGGAGGTACGCGTGTTCGTCGCGGGGGAAGGCCACGGGGTACTTGCCCGTGTAGCAGGACGTGCAGTAGTTGGGGCGGTTGGGACCGACCGCGTCGAGCAGGCCGTCGAGGCTCAGGTAGCCGAGCGTGTCGGCGCCGATGTACTTCCGGATCTCCTCGAGCGAGTGCGTGGCGGCGATGAGCTCGCTCCGCCGGGGCGTGTCCACGCCGTAGAAGCACGGCGACACCGTGGGCGGGCAGCTGATGCGCATGTGCACCTCCGTCGCGCCGGCGGCCCGGACCATCTTCACCAGCTTGCGGCTCGTCGTCCCGCGCACGAGCGAGTCGTCCACCAGGATGACCCGGCGCCCGGCCAGGATGCTGCGCACCGGGTTGAGCTTCACCTTGACGCCGAAGTGGCGGATGGCCTGGGTGGGCTCGATGAACGTGCGGCCGACGTAGTGGTTCCGGATGAGGCCGAGCCGCATCGGGATGTTCGCCTCCTCGGCGAAGCCGATGGCGGCGCAGACGCCCGAGTCGGGAATCGGGACGACGACGTCCGCGGGCACGCCGGTCTCGCGCGCGAGCAGCCGGCCCAGGTTGGTGCGGACCTCGTTGACGCTGGTGCCGAAGACCTCGCTGTCGGGCCGCGCGAAGTACACGTGCTCGAACACGCAGTGCGCGAGCTTCTCCTGCGCGAAGGGCCGGTGCGAGCGGACGCCCTCGGGCCCGATCACCAGCACCTCGCCGGGCTCGACGTCGCGGACCCAGGTCGCGCCGATCAGGTCCATGGCGCACGTCTCGGAGGCGACGACCCACGCGTCGCCCAGCCGGCCGAGGCCGAGCGGGCGGAACCCGTGCGGGTCCCGCGCCGCGACCATGTGGTCCTTGGTGATGATCGCGAACGAGAACGCGCCGGTCAGCTGGCCGATCGACCCGGCCAGGGCCTCGTCGAAGGTCGCCGCCTGCGCCCGCGCGTACAGGTGCAGCACCACCTCGGTGTCGCTGTTGGTCTGGAAGATCGATCCCTGCCGGACCAGCGCGTCGCGGATCTCGTTGGCATTGACGATGTTGCCGTTGTGGCAGATGCCGACCTGGCCGTGGACGCAGTCGATGAGGATGGGCTGGGCGTTGAGGATCTTGCTGTCGCCGGCGGTCGAGTAGCGCGTGTGGCCGATCGCCGTGGTGCCCCGGAGCGACTCGAGCGTCGCCTCGTCGAAGATGTCGTTGACGTAGCCCATCTGCCGGACGGCGTGCACCCGCGTGCCGTCCGCGGACGCAATGCCCGCGCTCTCCTGCCCCCGGTGCTGCAGCGCGTAGAGGCCGAGGTAGGCGAGCTTGGCGGCCTCCGGGTGGCCGTAGATGCCAAAGACGCCGCACTCGTCGCGGAACTTGTCGAACATCGCTTCCCGCCTTCCGGCGCCGCGTGGCGGCGCCCCACTGCGATCCGAGCCTACGTGCCCCGCGCCATGCGCGCCTCGATGGCCGTTGCCCACACGGCTTCCGCGTCGGCCACCGGCACGTCGACGGCCGGCGCGCCGCCGGCGTGGAGCCGGATGCGATCGCCGCCGGTCCGGCCGATCACGGCGGCCGTGATGCCGCGTGCCCGCGCGCGCGCGAAGACCTCCGCCTCCCAGCCCTCGGCCACCGAGACGACGATGCGCGACGCCGACTCGCCGAAGAGGGCCGCCACGGCCGCGAACGGGCCGGTGACGGGCGAGGCCGGCACGTCGGCCTCGACGCCGATGCCGCCGGCGTCGAAGGTGCACTCCGCCAGCGCCACCGCGAGCCCGCCCTCGGCGCAGTCGTGCGCCGACTCGACCAGCCCGTCCCGGACGAGCGCCAGGATGAGGCGCTGGAGCGCCGCCTCGCGCTCGAGGTCGAGCGCCGGCGGCTCGCCGGCGACCGTCCCGTGGACGACCGCGAGGTACTCGCTGCCGCCGAGCTCCCCCCGATTATCGCCCAGCAGCACCACGGCCGCGCCGGCGCGCTTGAAGGTGCGCGTCGCCACCCGCCGCGCGTCCTCGAGCAGGCCGACGACGCCGAGCACGGGGGTCGGGTAGATGGCGCGGCCCTCGGTCTCGTTGTAGAGGCTGACGTTGCCGCCCGTGATCGGGATCTCGAACGCGCGGCAGGCGTCGCCGATGCCGCGGACCGCCTCGCCGAGCTGCCACATGATCTCGGGCCGCTCGGGGTTGCCGAAGTTCAGGTTGTTGGTCGCGCCAATCGGCTCGCCCCCGGCGCAGGCGACGTTGCGGGCCGACTCGGCCACGGCGAGCATCGCCCCGCGATAGGGGTCGAGGTAGCAGAACCGCCCGTTGCAGTCGACCGAGACCGCCAGGCCGCGGGCGCTGCCCTTGACCCGCACGACCGCCGCCGACATCCCGGGCTGCGCGATGGTGTTCGTGCCGACCGTGTGGTCGTACTGCCGGTACGCCCAGCGCTTGCTCGCGACGATCGGCGAAGCCAGGATCCGGCGCAGGGCGTCGCCGGGCTCGGCCGGCGCGCCGAGCGCGGCGAGGTCGAGGCGCTGCACCTCGCGCTGCCACTCGGGCTCCTGCATGGGCCGGTGGTAGACCGGCGCCTCGTCGGTGAGCGCGCGGGTCGGCAGGTCGGCCACGAGCGTGCCGCGCTCGTGCACGCGGAGGCGCCCGGTCGTCGTGACCGTGCCGATGCGCACGGCGTGCAGGTCCCACTTCTCGAAGATCGCCTCGACCTCGCGCTCGCGGCCCTGGTGGACGACCATGAGCATGCGCTCCTGCGACTCGGAGAGCATGATCTCGTACGGGTTCATCCCGGTCTCGCGCTGCGGGACGAGGCTGACGTCGATGTCCATCCCGGCGCCGCCGCGGGAGCTCATCTCGGCGGTCGAGCACGAGAGCCCCGCCGCGCCCATGTCCTGGATCCCCACGAGCGCGCCGGTCTTCTGGACCTCGAGGCACGCCTCCATGAGGAGCTTCTCCATGAACGGGTCGCCGACCTGCACCGCCGGCCGCTTCTCCGAGGAGGACTCGTCGAACTCGGCCGAGGCCATCGTCGCGCCGTGGATCCCGTCGCGCCCGGTGCTGGCGCCGACGTAGTACACGGGGTTGCCCTCGCCGGCGGCGGTGCCCTTGATGATCTCGTCGTGGCGCGCGACGCCGAGGCAGAGGACGTTGACCAGGGGGTTCCCGGCGTAGGCGGCGTCGAAGGTGATCTCGCCGCCGATGGTCGGGATGCCGATGCTGTTGCCGTACCCGCCGACGCCGGCGACGACGCCCTCGAAGATGCGGCGCGCCTGCGCGCTCTCGATGGGCCCGAACCGCAGGGCGTTCAGCAGGCCGACGGGGCGCGCGCCCATCGTGAAGATGTCGCGGATGATGCCGCCGACGCCGGTGGCCGCGCCCTGGTAGGGCTCGATGAACGACGGGTGGTTGTGCGACTCGATCTTGAACACGGCGGCGACGCCGTCGCCGATGTCCACGGCGCCCGCGTTCTCGCCGGGCCCCTGGATGACGCGCACGCCGGTCGTCGGCAGCGTCCGCAGGTGCACGCGCGAGCTCTTGTAGCTGCAGTGCTCGGACCACATCACCGAGAACAGCCCGAGTTCGAGGAGGTTGGGCTCGCGGCCCATCAGCTCCTTGATCCGCGCGTACTCGTCGTCCGTGATGCCGTGCCGCTCGAGAACCGCTTGGTCGATGACGCTCATGGAGTGGATGCCGTAACCAGGAACCGAATGCCAACCAGCACGTCGATGAGCGCCGCGGCGCCCATCGCCGCGGCGACGATGGGGCGCGCCCCCTCGCCGACGGGAATCACCGCCGCGAACACGAGCCACGCCGCCAGCAGCAGCAGCGCCGCGCTCAGCAGCAGCGCGATGCCGACGATGCGGCGGCCGCGGACCGCCGCGCCGCCCGGCCCGGGCGACGACGCCATCGCTAGCGCACCGTGGCGGCCGGCCGCGCCCGGAACGCGCCGTCCGCGAAGGCCTTCACCGCCGACGCGAGGACGACCCGGCCGTCCTCGCTGCCGAGCGACCCCTCGCACGCGCGCTCGGGATGCGGCATCAGGCCCACGACGTTGCGGCCCTCGTTGGTGATGCCGGCGATGCCGTTGAGGGACCCGTTCGGGTTGCCCGCCTCGTCCGCCTCGCCCGCCTCCGACACGTAGCGGAAGACGACGCGGTGCTCGGCCTCGAGCCGGGCGATCACGTCCGGCGGCGCGTAGTAGTTGCCCTCGCCGTGCGCGATCGGCAGGCGCAGCACCTGGCCGGGCGCGCACGCCGCGGTGAACGCCGTGTCCGTCCGCTCGACGCGCACGGGCACGAGCCGCGAGATGAACTTGATGTCGCGGTTGCGCACCATCGCGCCGGGCAGCAGGCCGGCCTCGAGCAGGACCTGGAAGCCGTTGCAGATGCCCAGCACCGGGCCCCCGCGCGCGGCGAAGTCCGTGACCGCCGCCATGATCGGCGAGAAGCGGGCAATCGCGCCGGTCCGCAGGTAGTCGCCGTGGGCGAAGCCGCCGGGCAGGATGACCGCGTCGGCGCCGCCGAGATCGGTGTCCTTGTGCCAGACGAGCGTGGCCGGCTCGCCCAGCACCGCCGAGACCGCGTGCCAGGCGTCGTGGTCCGAGTTCGACCCGGGAAACACCACCACCGCGAACGTCATCGCCGCCCTCCCGCGCCGGTCGCGGCGCTCATTCGCCGAGGACCTCGACCCTGTAGCTTTCGATGACCGGGTTGGCCAGGAGTTTCTCGGCCATCTCGGTCACGCGGGCCTTGACGGTGGCCGGGTCGCCCCCGGCGAGCTCGACCTCGAAGAACTTGCCCTGGCGGACGTCGGCCACGTCCTGGTACCCGAGGGTCTGGAGGGCCTCGGCGACCACCCGGCCCTGCGGGTCGAACACCGACGGCTTGAGGTTGACGTAGACACGCGCGCGCATTGGCTTTATCTCCCGAAGACCCGCTCGAACACCCGATCCACGTTGCGCAGCTGCTCGTCGAGATCGAACACCTTCTCGATCTCGGCCGCCGGCAGCACGGCGGTGACGTCGGCATCGGCCAGCAGCAGCCCCTTGAAGTCGGTCCGCTCGTGGAACGCGCGCATGGCGTTGCGCTGCACCCACTCGTAGGCCTGCTCGCGCGAGACGCCGCGGCGCGCCAGCTCGAGCAGCACCTGGCCCGAGAAGACGACCCCGCGCGACCGCGCGAGGTTCTCGAGCATCCGCTCGGGGTAGACGACCATGCCCGCCGCGATCCGGGTGAACCGCCGCAGCATGTGATCGAGCGCGATGAAGCTGTCTGGCAGGATCACGCGCTCCACCGACGAGTGCGAGATGTCGCGCTCGTGCCACAGCGCGACGTTCTCGAAGGCGGCGCCCGCGTTGGCGCGCAGGAGCCGCGCGAGCCCGACGATCTGCTCGCAGCCGATCGGGTTGCGCTTGTGCGGCATCGCCGACGAGCCCTTCTGCCCCTTCGCGAACGGCTCCTCGACCTCGCCGATCTCCGTCTTCTGCAGCCCGCGGATCTCCAGGGCGAACGTCTCCAGGGACGCCGCGGTGATCGCCAGGGCCGACATCAGCTCGGCGTGCCGGTCGCGCTGGATGACCTGGGTGGAGATCGGCGCGGGCGCGAGGCCGAGGCGCCGGCAGACCGCCTCCTCGATCGCGGGGTCGAGGTGCGCGAAGGTGCCGACGGCGCCCGAGATCTTCCCGACGCGGACGGCGTCACGCGCCCGCTCGACGCGGGCGCGGTCGCGGCCGAGCGCGTCGTACCACATCGCCAGCTTCAGCCCGAAGGTCATCGGCTCGGCGTGCACGCCGTGGGTCCGCCCCATCATGGGCGTCCGGCGGTGCTCCATGGCGCGCCCGCGAATGGCGTCGCGCAGGCCGTCGATCAGCCGGAGGATCAGGTCCGTGGCCTCGACCATCTGCAGCGCCTGCGCCGTGTCGACCACGTCCGACGAGGTGAGGCCGAAGTGCAGCCAGCGCGCCGCGGGCCCGACCTTCTCCGCCACCGACGTGGTGAACGCGATCACGTCGTGGTGCGTGACCTGCTCGATCGCGTCGATGCGGGCGATGTCGAAGGCCGCCTTCTCGCGGAGCTCGCGCGCCGCCTCGGCCGGCACGATGCCCGCCTCCGCCATCGCGTCGGCGGCCGCCAGCTCGACGGCGAGCCAGGTCTCGTACCGCCGCTCCTGGCTCCAGATGCGGCCCATCTCCGGGTTGGTGTATCGGGAAATCATCGTCGTCTGCGGTCGTCTCGTCGTCGGCGGCCGGCGGGGCCGCGGGGTCACACGGTCAGGGTTGCCGGGGTGATCGTCAGGCCGTTCACGTCGCCGAGGACGGTGACGCCCAGGGTGCCGCGCCCGAAGAGGCGGCCGGCCAGGCGGCTGACGTCGTCCACCGAGACGCGCTCGATGGCCGCCAGCATCTCGTCGAGCCCCTCGGTCGCGTCGTCGTAGATTTCCTGGCGCGCCAGGTGCGACATCCGGCTCGACGTGCCCTCGAGGTTGAGCATCAGCGAGCCCTTCAGGTGGTCCTGGGCGCGGCGCAGCTCGTCGGCGGGCATCGGCTCGTCGCGCAGGCGCCGGATCTCGGCGATGACCACGTCGACCAGCTCGGCGACCGCGTCGTTGCCGCACCCGGCGTAGATGCTGACGGCGCCGGTGTCGCGGTAGGCGTTCATGCCCGAGAACACCGCGTAGGCCAGCCCGCGCTTCTCGCGGACGTTCTGGAAGAGCCGCGAGCTCATCGAGCCGCCGAGCACCGTGTTGAGCACGTAGCCGACGTAGCGATCGCCGTCGCCCTGCGGCAGGCCCGCGGCGCCGAAGCACACGTGGCTCTGCTCGAGGTCCTTGCGCCGGATGTCGATGCCGGGGGTGGCCGCCGGCGGCTCGGCGGCCACCGGGCTGCCGCTCACCGGCACGTCGCGGAACGCCCGCTCGACCAGGGCCCGGACGGCGTCGTGCTCGAGGTGCCCGACCGCCACGACGACGAAGTTGCCGGCCACGTAGGCGTCGCGGAAGTAGCGCCCGAGCGTGGCCCGGTCGAGGGCGCTCACGCTCCCGGGCGTGCCCAGGATGGGCCGCCCGAGCGGGTGGCCGCTCCAGAACCGCTCGGCGAAGATCTCGTGGACGAGGTCGTCGGGCGTGTCCTCGACCATCTTGATCTCCTCGAGCACCACCTTCTTCTCGCGCTCGATCTCGTCGGCGGCGAACGTGGGACCGGTGACGAGGTCGGCCAGGATGTCGAGGGCGCGGGGCAGGTGCTCGTCGAGCACCTTGACGTAGTACCCGGCGTATTCCTTGGAGGTGAAGGCGTCGAGCTGGCCGCCGATGGAGTCGACCTGCTGCGCGATGTCCTCGGCCGAGCGGGTCGCCGTGCCCTTGAAGAGCATGTGCTCGACGAAGTGCGCGATGCCCGGGTGGTCCGCGGGCTCGTGGCGGGATCCGCGGGTCAGCCAGACCCCGATCGACACCGACCGGACGTGCGGCATCGACTCGGTGACGAGACGGAGTCCGTTCGCAAGCGTCTCGCGGCGGATTCGGGGTTCGGGCACTTTTTCCGGGGAAATCGCGGTTTGCCGCGGCGCTCCAGTGCCCCGCAACCCCCCAATCATATCATCCGTGTGACGGGCGCCGGGCCCGGGCCGCCGCGCCCGGCCCGGGACCGACATTGCTACACTGGTCGGGTGGGCAGCCCGACCGTGGTGGACCTCGCGGGCCTGGAGCTCGGCGAGCTCGAGGCGCATTTCGCCGCGGCCGGCCTCCCGGCCTTCCGGGCACGGCAGGTCTTCCGGTGGATCTGGAAGAAGGGCGAGATCGATCTCGAGCGGATGACGGACCTGCCGCGCGCGCTGCGCGCCAGGCTCGCGGAGACGTCGGTCGTCTCGACCCCGGCGGTGCTCGACCACGAGGTATCGGAGGACGGCACGCGCAAGCTCGTGCTCGGCCTCGCCGACCGCCGGCGCATCGAGTGCGTGTTCATCCCCGACACGCCGTCGCAGACCTTCTGCATCTCGACGCAGGTCGGGTGCGCCATGGGCTGCGCCTTCTGCCTCACAGGGAAGATGGGGCTGGCGCGCCACCTGACGGCCGGCGAGATCGCGGGCCAGGTGCGCGTCCTCGCGCGCGAGCTGGGGATGCTCGAGACGGCCTTCAACATCGTGCTGATGGGGATGGGCGAGCCGCTCCACAACTACGACGCCACGATGAAGGCGCTCCGGATCCTCAACGACCCGCAGGGCCTCGCGCTCGCGCCGAAGCGCGTCACGCTCTCGACGGTGGGCCTCGTGCCGATGCTCGACCGGCTGGCCGCCGAGCCGCTCATGCCCAACCTCGCGGTCTCGCTGCACGCCACCACCGAGGCGCAGCGCGCCGCCATCGTCCCGCCGGCCAAGAAGTATTCCCTCGCCGAGATCATCGAGGCCTGCCGCCGGTTCCCGGTCCGGAAGCGGAGCCGGATCACCTTCGAGTACGTGCTCCTGGCGGGCGTCAACGACGGCGCCGAGGACGCGCGGCGCCTGGTGCGGCTGCTGGCCGGCATCAAGGCCAAGGTGAACCTGCTGCCGCTCAACGCCGCGCCGGGCATCCCCTTCGAGCGCCCGGCCGACGCCCGCGTGGACGCCTTCGCGGCCATCCTGGCCGAGCGCGGGGTGACCGTGATGGTGCGCAAGAGCCGCGGCCGCGACATCCGCGCCGCGTGCGGCCAGCTCATCGTCGAGGGGCCGCAGAAGTCGGCAGGGCAGCGGCTGGCGGCGGCGCTCTCCTAGGCCACAGATGGCCCGGCCACGGACGGCAGAGATGACACAGATGGCAACAGCGGCGACGACGGGCATGCGGCTCGCGAGGCTCGGGGCCCTCGCCTGCTCGCTGGCGATCCTTGTCGCCTGCGGGGGCAACCCGCAGACGTTCGGCCAGCTCCTGAAGGCGATCGACGGCCTCGACCCGGGCGCGAAGGCCACGGCGATCGAGCAGTACGTCGCCGCCCACGGCGGCACGCCGCTCGTCGAGAACCAGTCGAGGCTGGTCTTCCTGGCGCTGGACGCCGGCGCGGAGCCGCCGCGCGTGGTCGGCGACTTCAACCACTGGGCCACGACACCCGAGGGCACGTACGACCCGGCGGTCGGCGCGATGACGCGCGTGGAGGGCACCGACTGGTGGTACCTCCAGGGCGAGGCGTTCACCAACGCGCGCATCGAGTACGTGCTGCTGTCGGGGCGCGACACGCGACCCGACCCGCTCAACCCCCGCACGGTCGCCTCGGCGGTCGGCCCGCGGTCGGAGGCCCGCATGCCGTTCTTCGAGGCGCAGCCCGAGATCGACGACGAGACCCCGGTGCCGGCCGGCCGCGTCGAGCCGGAGGACGTGCGCTCGGCCGCGCTCGGCGGCACGCGGCGCGTCTGGTTCTACCTGCCGCCGGGCTACGACGAGGCGGCCGCCGACGTCTTCTTCCCCGTGGCGTACGTGCTCGACGGCGGCAACTACGTCCAGCAGATGGGCGTGCCGCGCGTGCTCGACCGGCTGATCGCGCGCGGCGCGATCCCGCCGGTGATCGCCGTGTTCGTCGAGCCCGCCGACCGCCAGGCGGAGTACTCGCGGAACGCGGCGTGGCGGCGCTTCATGGCGGCGGAACTCGTGCCGCTGGTCGACCAGCGGTACCGGACGTTCCCGGCGCCGGCCCGCCGCGTGCTCGTCGGCAGCTCGCTCGGCGCGTACGGCGCCGTGGACCTCGCCGTCGAGGCCCCGTCCACCTTCGGCGCGGTGGTCGCCATCGCGCCGCCGCCGCAGACCGCGACCATCATCACCAACCAGCCGCACGCGCAGGCCGCCGCGCTCTCGATCCGGTTCTACGTGCAGGGCGGCCTCTACGACGAGATGGTCGACGGCGCCCGCCTGCTCCACACGACGCTCGACGGGGTCGATGCGGTGGTCACCTACCGGGAGACGCCGGAGGGCCACAACTGGGACGCCTTCCGCGGCCACCTCGACGACGCCCTCGCGGCGGCGCTCGACGCGGACGCCGCGACCGTCTCCTCGTCCACGCCCTGACGCGCGGGCGGCAGGGGTCAGGCGGCCGGGATGACCAGGTCGATGACGTCGCCGCGACGCCCCGGCTCGCGGAGCGGCACCCGCAGGTAGTTGTCCGTCACCGCCGCCCGTCCATCGTCGATCACGAGCGCCCGCCGGGAGCTGCCGGCCTGCGCCGCGCGAAAGCGGGCCTGGAGCGTGCGGGAGATCTCCCGGAGGCGCGCGGCGCGCGCCTTGACCACGGCGCCATGCGGCCGGCCGCCCATCGCGGAGGCGGCGGTGCCGGGCCTGTCGGAGTAGGGAAAGACGTGGACGTGGGTGATGGGCGACGCCTCGAGGTACGTCGCGAGCCGCTCCGCGTCCTCGTCGGTCTCGCCCGGAAAGCCGACGATGACATCGGTGCCGATGGCGGCGTGGGGCATCCTCGCGCGCACGCGATCGACGAGCGCGGCGTACTGCTCGAGGGAGTAGGGACGCCCCATCCGCGCCAGCATGCGGTCGGACGCGTGCTGGAGCGGGAGGTGGAGGTGCGGGGCGAACGGCGCGGCGGCCACGACGTCGACGACCGCCGGGGTGCAGTCCATGGGCTCGAGCGAGCTCACGCGGAACAGGGGGGCGGATGACGCGGGCAGGGACGCGAGGGCGGCCAGGAGGGCGTGGAGCGACGAGGCCGGCGCCAGGTCGCGGCCGTACGCGCCGAGGTGCACGCCCGTGATCGCCACCTCGCGGTAGCCCGCCTCGATGATCGCGCCCACCTCGGCCAGGACGTCGGCTGGCGGCCGGGACCGGCTCGCCCCGCGCGTGGACGGGATGACGCAGTAGCTGCAGTGCTCCTCGCACCCCGTCTGGACCCGGAGCGTCCAGGCCGTCCGGCCCATCAGCCCCGGCCCGGGCGGGCGGCCGCACGGCCCATCGGTCCAGAGCGGCGCGGGCGCGCCATGGGCCGCGGCCATGCCCGCCGCCTCCAGCACCGACGCCGGGCTCTTCCGCCCGTTCGGCACCACGGCCGCGATCCCCGGCAGCGACGCCACGTCGCCAGGGGCTCGCGTCGCGAAACAGCCGGTCGCGACGATGCGCGCGGCCGGGTTGCCGCGCGCGATGCGGCGGATGGCCTGCCGCGCGCCCTGGTCGGCGCTCGCCGTCACCGAGCACGTGTTCACCACGACCAGGTCGGCGCGTTCGGCCGGTACCGCCTCGCCCCCCCGCGCCGTGAGCTCGGCCTCGTACGCGAGCGAGTCGGCCTGGTTCACGCGGCAGCCGAAGGTGACGACGGCGTACTTCATCCCCGTCCCGGGCCCGCCGCGAGCGCCTTCTGGCCGATGTCCGTGCGGTACTGCATGCCGTCGAAGTGGATGCGCGCCACCGCGTCGTACGCGCGCGCAAGGGCCTCCGCGTAACCGGGGCCGCGGCCGACCACGGTCAGCACCCGGCCGCCGGCGGTGACGAGCCCCCCGGCGCCGGCGGCGACACCCGCATGGAAGATCGTCACGTCAGGGCACTCCGCCTCCACCCGATCGAGCCCCGTGATCGCCCGCCCCTTCTCGACCGCGCCGGGATACCCGCGCGCGGCGAGCACGATGCCGACCCGCGGCTCGGGCGCGAAGGCGCACGGCGCCTCGCGGAGCGCGCCGGTCGCCGCCGCGAGCAGCAGGGGCGCCAGCGGCTCGGCGACACGCGGCAGGACCACCTGCGCCTCGGGATCGCCGAAGCGGACGTTGAACTCGATCACCTTCGGGCCCTCGGCGGTGAGCATGAGGCCGCAGTAGAGGAAGCCGCGGAAGGGCGCGCCCTCGGCCGCCATGCCGCGCAGCACGGGCCGGACGATGCGGTCGGTCACCTCGCCGGTGAGCCGGGCGTCCATCAGGGGGCTCGGCGAGAAGGCGCCCATCCCGCCGGTGTTCGGTCCCTCGTCCCCGTCGAAAATCCGCTTGTGGTCCTGGGCCGACTGCAACGGGACGAACCGCTCGCCATCCGCGAGGACGAAGAAGGAGACCTCCGGCCCGGACAGGCGCTCCTCGAGGACGAGCTGGGCGCCGGCATCGCCGAAGGCGCGGTCGACCATCGCGGCGCGGATCGCCTGTTCCGCCTCGTCGCGGTCCTCGGCGACCACCACGCCCTTGCCCGCGGCCAGGCCGTCCGCCTTCACCACGACGGCGTCGCCGAGCGCGCCACTCCGGACGGCGGCCACGGCGTCGGCGGCGCTGGCCGCGACCCGGTACCGGGCGGTCGGGACACCGTGCCGGGCCATGAAGGCCTTGGCGAACGCCTTGCTGGTCTCGAGGGCGGCCGCGGCGCGTGTGGGACCGAACAGGGGGCGGCCGGCGGCGGCAAAGAGGTCGGCGACCCCGGCCGCCAGGGGCGCCTCGGGACCGATGACGGTCAGGTCGGCGCCCAACTGGGTGGCGAGGTCGAGGATGGCGCGGGGATCGGCCGGGTCCAGCCCGGCCGTTGGCAGGCGTGCGGCGATCCCGGCATTTCCGGGGGCGACGACGACCCGGGTCACGCCGGGCTCGGCCGCGAGGGTGGCGGCCAGGGCGTGCTCACGCGCCCCGGATCCGACGACCAAGATCTTCATTGTAATGTGTTGATAATAAGCAGGTTACAAGAACAGACCCATCCGGGCGTGGTTGTGATAGCCTAGCATATTCGGCTCCATGGCTTCGGCCGTGACAGGGCCTATTCCAGGTAGAAAGGGGGTGATGACCGATGGCCGAGGTGAAAGTCCAGGAAGGTGAATCGATTGAGTCCGCGCTGCGCCGGTTCAAGCGGAAGGTGCAGCAGGAAGACATCATCAAGGACATCAAGAAGCACTCCTTCTATCTGAAGCCGGGCGACAAGCGGCGCGCGAAGCAGGCGCTGGCCCGGAAGCGGAACCGCAAGAAGATGCGGAGGGAGGCCGAGTAGTCCTCGCGGGTCCCGGCCGTGGCCGGGACGAAGGGGGCTGCCGGTGCTTCGGGATTGCCGGGACCCACGGCGGGTGCCGGTCACGGGACCACATGGCGGGGGGCTGGCGCGGGGCGCCGGTCCTCCGTTGTGACGTGTGCCCGCGGGGCCGTGCAAGCTGTGGTAAGATTCGGCACCTTGCAGCCCGTAACTGGGCTTGCGGCAAGGGTTTCTATTCGTTTTCGACGTGTCACGCCCCCGGCGTGATCATGGGTTGCGGGAGAGGGAGATTCCGGTATGGAGATCGCCGAGCGGAACGTGGGCGACGTCACGGTACTCGACCTGAAGGGCAAGATGACCCTGGGCGAGGGTGACGAGCTGCTGAAGGACAAGATCAACAGCCTCCTGGCGCAGGGCCGGAAGCAGCTGGTGCTCAACCTCGAAGGCGTGCCGTACATCGACTCGGCCGGTCTTGGGGAGGTCGTGCGGACCTACACGACGGTGAGCCGGCAGGGCGGGAGCCTGAAGCTCCTGAACCTGACGAAGCGCATCGAGGATCTGCTCTCGATCACGAAGCTGCTGACCGTGTTCGACACGTTCGACACGGAGGCGGAGGCCATCAAGAGCTTCTCTGCCTGAGAGACGTGAAGACGGGGTCCACGGTCGCCAGCCTGCTGGTCTCGCTGCGGCCGGATCAGTGGACCAAGAACCTGATCGTCTTCGCGGCGCTCATCTTCGGGCGTCGCTTGCTGGATCCGGCCGCCGTGGGACGCTCACTGGCGGCCTTTTCGCTTTTCTGCGTGCTGTCCGGCGTCGTGTACCTGTTGAACGACGTGTCGGATCGCGAGGCCGATCGGCTCCACCCGCACAAGTCGCGGCGGCCGATCGCGTCCGGGGCGCTGTCGCCTGGCGCGGCGCTGACCTGGGCGGCGGTGCTCTCGGCGCTGGCCTTCGGGGCGGCCGCAGCGCTCGGCGCGGGCTTCCTTGCGGTGTCGGTGGCGTACCTGGCGCTCTTCGCGGCCTACTCGCGCTGGCTCAAGCACGTGGTGATTCTGGACGTCCTCGCGATCGCGATGGGGTTCGTGCTCCGCGCGGTGGCGGGAGGCGTGGTGATCGGCGTGCCGATCAGCGACTGGCTGCTGGTCTGCACGATCCTGCTGGCATTGTTCCTCGGGCTCAGCAAGCGGCGGCAGGAGATAACGCTGCTCGCCGAGGGGGCCACGGGGCATCGCAAGATTCTGGAGGAATACAGCCCGTACCTGCTCGACCAGATGATCAGCGTGGTGACCGCCTCGACGCTGGTGGCCTACGTGATCTACTGCCTGAGTCCCGAGACGACGGAGCGCTTCGGCACCACGTGGCTGGTGCTGACGGTCCCGTTTCCCATCTACGGCATCTTCCGGTACCTGTACCTGGTGCACCGCCGCCACGGTGGCGGCAGCCCGGCGGAGATGCTGTTGCGGGATCGCCCGCTGCTTGCGTGCGTGGCGCTCTGGGGCCTGACGGTCATCACGATCATCTATCGACCCTTCGGGCTGTGACCCTCCCCGACGCGGCCGGCCGGGCCGGCTGCTCCTGACGTCGCGGCCGCCCACCGGGCGGCCCGGGTGAGGCATGAAACGATCGAGAGTCGCGATCCTGCGCACGGCGCCCGCGACGGTCTTCCGGGACTACCACGAGCTCGTCAACCTGGCCGGTTATCAGGACGTCCTGTCGAAGGACGTCGACACCGCGCTCAAGGTCAACATCTCGTGGCACTTCTTCTTTCCCGGCTCCTCGACGACCCCCTGGCAGCTCGACGGGGTCATCCGCGCGCTCGAGGCGGACGGCTTCGCCCCGTCGCGCATCCACGCCTGCCACAACCGCACCGTCGTCATCGACGCGCACCTCGGGGAGCGCGAGAACAAGCAGCTGCCGGTCGTGGAGGCCCACGGCCTGCGCAACGTCCACCTGTACGAGGGCGACGAGGACTGGATCAACATTCGTGACGCCGTCGGGGACCTCACCAGGGACTTCCTCTGCCTGAACGAGGTCTACCCGGACGGCTTCATGATCCCCCGCCGGTTCATCGGCGAGAACATCATCCACCTCCCGACGGTGAAGACCCACGTCTTCACGACGACCACGGGGGCGATGAAGAACGCGTTCGGCGGGCTGCTCAACGAGCGGCGCCACTGGACGCACCCCGTCATCCACGAGACGCTCGTGGACCTGCTGCGCATCCAGCAGAAGATCCACCGCGGCGTCTTCGCGGTGATGGACGGGACCTTCGCGGGTGACGGCCCGGGGCCGCGGTGCATGGTGCCGCACGCCAAGAACGTCATCCTCGCGAGCGCCGACCAGGTGGCGATCGACGCGGTGGCGGCGAAGCTGATGGGCTTCGACCCCATGTCGATCAAGTTCATCAGGCTCGCCCACGACGCCGGGCTGGGCTGCGGCAATCCACGCGACATCGAGATCGTCGGCGACGTGCAGGCGGCCGAGGAGAACTGGAACTTCCGCGGGCCGTTCCGCGAGATGACCTTTGCCTCGCGCATGCAGCACCAGATCTACTGGGGCCCGCTGCGCAAGCCCATCGAGTGGTCGCTCAAGACCGTGCTCGCCCCCTGGGCCTACATCGCCAGCGTGCTCTACCACGACAGCTTCTGGTACCCGTTCCACGCGGATCGCCGCATGAAGCAGGTGCTGGCCAGCCCGTGGGGCCGCCTCTTCCAGAACTGGGAGCGGCTGACCCCCACGACGGATGGCTTCCCCGAGGTGGGCGAGGAGCCGGCCGACGCGCCGCACGCCGGGCGGCGCGCGTTCGGGCGCTCGTTCGGCATCCTCGGCACCTGCGTCAGGGAAGCGCCAGAGTTCGCCAGTCGGCGCCGGCGGCAGAAGCCGCGGCCGGCGGCGTGAGGACACCTTAGATGGCCGAGTTCAACATCCGCTCCGAGTCGGTCGACGTCGAGCAGATCATGCAGCAGATCCGCGCGCGGGTCCGCGAGAAGCGGGGCGTCGACTACACCGAGGAGCAGGTCCGTGAGCTGGCGACGGTACGGCTCGAGACCTTCCTCGATCCCCGGAACCTGCGCTCCGACCTCCTCGATCAGTTCCGCAAGAGCCGCCCGGCGGTCCCCACCGACCCCGGCCCCGTCGAGCCGCCCTACGGCTTCGACGACCAGACGCTCTTCGCGTCGCACCGCGGCATCATCCGGCTGTTCCGCCGGCTGCTCCGCCCGATCCTGACGCTCTTCTTCAACCCGAACACGCTCAACCAGATCCTCCACACGCAGGCGAAGTTCAACGCCGAGGTGCTCGAGCGCGAGCAGCGCCGGAAGATCGAGTTCGACCGGGCCCGGGGGGAGTGGAATGCCCTCTACTACGAGGTGCTCCACAACCTCGTGCTCGAGACCACCCGCGCGACCATCGAGGTCAAGAACCTCAAGATGCGGCTCGAGTCGCTCTCGAGCCGCCTCGAGTTCAGCGAGCGCCGCGTCCGCGCCCTCGAGGGCGTGGTCCAGTACCGCCCCGAGGCCGTCCGGCCGCCCCGCGAGCGCCGGCCCAGCCAGGGACCGGCGCCCGTCGAGGCGCCGGCACCCGCCGAGGCACCCGCCGCCGCGCCGGCGCCCGCCGCCGCCGCGCCGGACCAGCCGGCCACCGAGGGCACGGGCCGCCGCCGGCGCCGCCGCCGCCGCGGCCGCCGCGGGACCGGCCAGCCCGGCGCCGAGGGCGCGGCCGGCGATGCCGGCCTGCAGGACGCCAGCCAGGACGATGGGGCCGACGAGGCCACGGGCGAGGCCGGGGACGCGGAGGCGCCGTCGGCGGCGATGACCAGCGACACCGAGGCGCCCGAGGCCCACGCCGGCGCGCCCGCGCCGGTGGAGGCCCCCGCCGACGCGGCGGCGACCGAGGCGCTCGAGGCGATGCCGGCGGCCGACGCCGCGCCCGAGCCGACACCCGAGACCGAGACGCCCGCGCCGGCCGCCAGCGACGCGTCGGAACCGTCGGACGCCTCCGACCCCGACCGGCCGTGAAGGTCGCCGTCGTCGCCCAACGCTACGGCGCCGACATCAACGGCGGCGCCGAGCTGCACGCGCGGTACATCGCGGAGCGCCTGGGCCGGCACGTCGATGTCGAGGTGCTGACGACCTGCGCGCGCGACTACGTGACGTGGCGCAACGAGATCGCGCCGGGAACGGAGACCATCAACGGCGTGACCGTGCGGCGGTTCCCGGTGGCGCGCGAGCGCGATCCCGGCGAGTTCGGCCGCTGGTCCGACCGCGTCTTCACGACCACGCACTCGTTGAAGGACGAGCTCGCGTGGCTCGATGCCGAGGGGCCGACCAGCCCCGCGCTCGTCAAGCACCTGAAGAGCCACGAAGCCGACTTCGACTTCTTCCTGTTCTTCAGCGTGCGGTACTACCACGCGTACCACGGGGCGCGGGCGGTGCCGGGCAAGGCGATCCTGGTGCCGACGGCCGAGCGCGACGGCGCCCTCGGCCTGGGCATCTTCCCGCCCGTGTTCCGGGGCGTCCGCGCGCTGATGTACAACTCGTACGAGGAACGGGCGCTGATCCAGGGGGTGTCGGGCAACCACGACGTCCCCGGCGTCGTCGTCGGGGTGGGGTCGGAGATCCCGGACCGGGTCGACCCCGACCGGTTCCGCCGCAAGTTCGGGCTCGCCGAGCGCTTCGCGATCTACGTCGGGCGCATCGACGAGAACAAGGGGTGCCGGGAGCTGTTCGACTTCTTCACGCGCTACTCGCGGCTCTACGCCGAGGGCCCGCACCTGGTGCTGATCGGCAACCCGATCATCCCGATCCCGGACCACCCGCGGATTCACCACCTCGGGTTCGTGAGTGACGAGGACAAGTTCGACGCGATGGCGGCGGCGGACCTCCTCCTGATGCCGTCGTACTTCGAGAGCCTCTCGATGGTCGCGCTCGAGGCGTGGGCGCTCGGCAAGCCGGTGCTCGCCAACGGGCGCTGCGACGTGCTGCGCGGGCAGGTCGTGCGCAGCAACGGCGGCCTCTACTACGAGAGCTTCCAGGAGTTCGTCGAGGCCTTCCGCGCGCTCGACAGCCACGGCCTGGCGAGCACGCTCGGCCGGCAGGGACGCGACTACTTCAACAGCCACTACACGTGGCCGATCGTCGAGGGGAAGTACCTCGCGATGTTCGACCGCCTCAAGCAGGAGGGCGCCGCGCCGCGCGCGCTCGAGCCGATGCCCGGGTGGTTCGCGCGCCGCCGCCGCGACCTGCCGCCCGCGGCGGAGGTCGTGCAGGCCCTGCCGACCGGCCCGGCTCCGAGGACAGCCACCGGCGGCCGGGCGCGCGCCGAGGCCCGCAGCCCGCAAGCCTCGACCCGCCGCCCCGCGCCCCCCTCCGGCGCCCGTCGCGCGCCGGCGCCCGAGCGCGCCGTCGCGCCGCGGCCGGACGCCGCGCCGCGCCAGGACGCGCCGGGACGGCGGGGTCCCGCGCGGACGGCCGACGGCGGACGCGGGCGCGGCCCGCGCCGTGGGCCGAGGACCGCGCAGGGGAGGCCGGCGGGCGCTGCCGAGGCGCGCGTGAAGGAGCGCCAGCCGGCGCCCGCGCCGGCGGATCGGCCGAAGCCGGATGCCGGCGCGCCCGCCCGCGAGGGCGGTGGCGCGACGGGCGAGGCCGCCCGCCGCCCGCGGCGGCGGCGCCGCCCGCGGCCCGCGCCTGGCGGCAACGGATCACCGGGGTCGAAGTAGCCATGGCCCCGGCCATCCACCAGGTGCTCGCCACGCTGGGCTACGGCGACGCCATCGGGCACGAGGTCCTCGGGATCCAGCGCGTGCTCCGCGCGGCGGGGTACGAGTCGGAGATCTTCTGCGAGACGGCCGACCCGCGCCTCGAGGCGCTGACGGCCGACTACCTCGACCTGCCGGCGGCCAGCCACCCGGACAACCTCCTGCTGCACCACTTCTCGATCGGGTCGCGGGCCTCGCGCATCGCCTACGCGCTGCCGGACCGCATGGCGCTCGTGTACCACAACATCACGCCGCCCCAGTACTTCATCGACGTGCACGAGGTGCTGGTGCAGCAGTGCTTCCTGGGCCGGCGCGAGCTCGGGTTCTACGCGGACCGCTGCGACATCGGGCTGGGCGACTCGGAGTACAACCGCCTGGAGCTCGAGGCCCTGGGCTTCCCCGCGACGGGCGTGCTGCCCGTGGTGCCCGACTTCTCGCACCTCGACGGCGAGCCGAACGGGATGCAGGCGGGCGCCTTCGACGACGACTGGGTGAACATCCTCTTCGTGGGCCGCGTCATCCCGAACAAGCGGATCGACGACGTCATCCGGTTCTTCCACGCGTACAAGCGCCTCTTCAACCCGCGGTCGCGGCTGATCCTCGTCGGGTCGTACGGCGGCTTCGAGCGATACCACGCGATGCTCCACCAGTTCGTGGCGAGCCACGGCATCACGGACGTGTACTTCGCCGGCCACGTGCCCAACGAGGAGCTGTCGGCCTACTACGACCTGGCGGACGTCTTCCTGTGCGCGAGCGAGCACGAGGGCTTCTGCGTGCCGCTCGTCGAGGCCTTCCACATGGGCGTGCCGGTGCTCGCCTACGCGGCGACGGCCGTGCCCGCGACCATGGACGGCGCCGGCGTGCTCTACACCGAGAAGGATCCGCTGCACGTGGCCGCGCTCATCGACAGGGTCGTCACCGACCGCGCGCTCAGGGACCGCATCCTCGACGGGCAGGACGCGGCGCTCGACCGCCTGCAGGCCCGCGACTTCGGCGCGACGCTCCTCGGCTTCGTGGAGCAGGTCTACGCGGCGCCCCGGCGGCCGCACCCGCCGGTGGCGTTCGACTTCTGGGACCAGTTCGACCTGGCCGAGGAACTGGACGAGATCCGGCAGTACCGTCCCGCCGCGTTCCAGGCCCTGCCAAAGGAGCCGGGCACGCGGTGATCGTCAACCAGTGGGTGCCGGCGGCGCACCGCGGCGACGCGATCGGCGATTCCGCCAGGCGCGTCCGCGACCTGCTCCGCGGTCTCGGCCACGCGTCCGACATCTACGCGCTCACGATCGACGACGACCTGCGGGGCGACGTCCGGCCCTACGGCGACCCCGGCGCGGCGGCGGGCGACCTCACGATCTTCCACTTCGCGCTCGCGTCGCCGATGACCGAGGCCTTCGCGAACCTGCCGCGCGGCCGCGTGCTGCAGTACCACAACGTGACGCCGGCGCACTTCTTCGCGCCGTACGACCCCAACATCTTCCGCCTCGCGGCGCTCGGCCGC
Organism: Vicinamibacterales bacterium; assembly: GCA_050250645.1. Classification (GTDB taxonomy): domain Bacteria; phylum Acidobacteriota; class Vicinamibacteria; order Vicinamibacterales; family UBA2999; genus JBFWVR01. Next base: position 103,371 of record JBFWOG010000009.1, on the reverse strand, counting down.
GACCACCTCCGGTCGCTGGCCGGACGGACCGACCGGGCGCTCGGCGACTCCGAGTACAACCGCCGCGAGCTCGAGGCGCTGGGCTTCACCAACACCGGCGTCTTCCCCATCGCCGTGAGCACCGACCGGGTGACCGACTCGCCCCGGCGGCCCGCGCTCGAGAAGGTGCTCGGCGACGGCCTGCACAACTTCCTGTTCGTCGGCCGCATCGCCCCCAACAAGCGGATCGAGGACCACATCCGGCTGGCCGAGCACTACAAGCGCTACGTGGACACCCATTACCGCTTCATCTTCGTCGGCAAGACCGACGCGGTGCCGCGCTACTACGCCACGATCCGGGCGCTCATCGACGAGTACCGGATGCCGCAGGACCGCTTCGTCTTCACGGGCCCCGTGCCCGACGAGGACCTCGCCGCGTACTACCGGGCGGCGCGGGTCTACATCTCGCTCTCCGAGCACGAGGGTTTCTGCGTGCCGCTCCTCGAGGCGATGGCGGCCGACGTGCCGGTCCTCGCCTACGGCGAGGCGGCCGTGCCCGACACGCTCGGGGGCGCCGGCGTCGCGTTCTTTCCCAAGGATCTCGAGCTCGCGGCCGAACTGCTCGCCGAGCTCGCCTACAACGACACGCTTCGGGCCAGGGTGATCGAGGGCCAGCGGGCGCGACTCGCCGACTTCGGCGACGCGCGCATCCGGCGCGACCTCGAGCACCTGCTGGCCACGGTCAACTGACATGAAGATCGCATTCGTCGTCCAGCGCTACGGCGCCGAGATCCTCGGCGGCTCCGAATACCACTGCCGGCTCGTCGCCGAGCGCGTGGCCGCCAAGCACGACGTGGAGGTCCTGACGACGTGCGCCCGTGACTACATCACCTGGGCGAACGAGTACCCGGAGGGCGAGGACCGGATCAAGGGCGTCACCGTCCGCCGCTTCACCGTCGAGAAGCCGCGGGACATCCAGGCGTTCAACCAGTACTCCGACTGGATCTTCCACAACCCCCACACCGCCGACGACGAGCGGACGTGGCTGGAGATGCAGGGGCCGTGGAGCCCGGCCCTCGTCGAGTACCTGCGGCGCCACCACCACCAGTACGACGCCCTGGTCTTCTTCACCTACCTCTACGCCCCCACCGTGCTCGGGCTCGAGATCGCCCCGGGCAAGAGCATCCTGGTGCCGACGGCGCACGACGAACCCGCGATCCACCTCGGGATCTACAGGGACGTGCTCGCCGCGCCGGCCGCCATCGCCTACAACACCGAGGTGGAGAAGACCTTCCTGAAGGCGGCGTTCCCGGGCATCCGCGCGACCACCGAGGAGACGGTGGGGTGCGGCGTCGACCTGCTGCAGGGCGACCGCGGGCAGGACGATGGGCGGCCGCTCGAGGAGCTCGAGCGCGACGACCTCCGCGACTTCGAGGACGACCGCGACAAGGACCTGGCCCCCCACATCCGCGCCCGCGGCGCCGAGTTCCGGCGGCGGCACCGCCTGAGCGGCGACTTCCTGCTCTACGGCGGCCGCATCGAGGCCGGCAAGGGCTGCGAGGAACTGGTCGAGTACTTCACCAGCTACAAGGAGCAGGGCGGCGAGGCCGCGCTGGTGCTGATGGGCGTCAAGCTGATGCAGCTGCCGGAGGTGCCGTGGGTGCGCTTCGCCGGGCTGCTCTCCGAGCGCGAGCGGCTCCAGGCCCTCGAGGCCGCCACCATCGTCGTCGTGCCCTCGCCCTTCGAGAGCCTCTCGCTCCTCGCCCTCGAGGCCATGGCCGTCGGCACGCCCGTGCTCTGCAACGCGCGCAGCGAGGTGCTCGTCGAGCACTGCCACGGGAGCAACGCCGGCCTCTACTACGCCGACCGCGACGAGTTCCTCGAGTGCGCGAAGCTCCTGCTCGCCGACGAGCGGCTCCGGAACCGCATGGGCCGCAACGGCAAGGAATACGTCCGCCGGAACTACCGGTGGGACGTGATCCTCTCGAAGTACGAGCGGCTCTTCGCCGCCGCCCGCGGCCGCAGCTGAGCGCCGCTCAGCTCTCCTCCGCGCCCGCGCCGGTCTCGATGTGGAACCGGTGCAGCACCGCGTGTACCACGGGCCCGAGCATCACGCCGGCCACGACGATGAACACCAGGCCCGCGAAGAGCGCGTAGGCGCCGGCCAGCCACTTGCCGGCGTCGGTCCGCAGCCGGTCGACCGGCCCCATCCCGCCGAGCAGCATCGAGGCGTTCAGGAACGCGTCGGGCCACGGGAGGCCCTCGACGTAGTGGTAGATCGCCATGCCGGCGGCCAGGGTGGCGAGGGCGAGCGGCAGCAGCGCGGCGCCACGGACGGCCATGCTGCCGGCCACGGACCAGGGGTGCGGGGAGACGGCCCGGGACGGTCTGCGGGGCATGGACGCGAGCGTGCCACCCCGCGCGGCGGGGCGTCAAGATGCGCCGCCAGCCCGGGCGCGCGCGGCGGGGCCGTCGCGGGCTGGCCGGTCGGCCCCGGGGCCGGGGCCGGGGCGTCAGTTGCGCTCGGTGCCGATCGCCTCGAGCTCGTCGCTGCTGTCGCTGGCGCTGCCGGACGAGTCGGGGCCGGCGCTGCCGCCCTTCTTGCGGCGCGGGCGGATGTCGTAGCGCTTGATCATCTCGTTGAGCGTGGTCGGCTTGATGTGCAGGAGCTCGGCGGCCCGCTTCTGCACGCCGCCCGCCGCCTCGAGCGCCGACTCGATCCACTGCCGTTCGTAGGCGGCCGTGACCTCCTTGAGGGAGACGCCCTCGGCGGGCATCACGACGTGCGGGGCCTGGTAGTTCGGCGCGCGCCTGACGTTGTCGGGGATCAGCTCGGGCCCGATGCGCTGGCCGGGGCTGAGGACGACGGCGCGCTCGATGACGTTCTCGAGCTCCCGGACGTTGCCGGGCCAGTCGTAGTCCATCAGCAGGTCGAGCGCCTCGGGGGCGAGCTCGAGGGCGTTCCGGCCGTTCTCCTCGCAGTACTTGTCCAGGAAGAACTGCACGAGCAGCGGGATGTCCTCCTTGCGCTCGCGCAGGGCGGGCAGGTGGATGCTGATGACGTGGAGCCGGTAGAACAGGTCCTCGCGGAACCGCCCCTCCTCCATCTCCTGCTTCAGGTCCACGTTGGTCGCGGCGATGATGCGGACGTCGACCTTGATGGTCTCCATGCCGCCAAGGCGCATGAACTCGCGCTCCTGCATCACGCGGAGCAGCTTGGCCTGGGTCTCGAGCGGAACGTTGCCGATCTCGTCGAAGAAGATGCTGCCCTTGTCGGCGAGGTCGAAGAGGCCCTTCTTCGGGTAGACCGCCCCGGTGAAGGCCCCCTTCACGTGGCCGAACAGCGTCGACTCGAGGAGGTCCGGGGGGAGGTTGCCGGAGTTCACCGTGACGAACGCCTTGTCGGACCGGGCGCTGTTGGTGTGGATGGCCCTGGCGACGAGCTCCTTGCCGGTGCCGCTCTCGCCCGTGATCAGGATGGTGGATCGGCTCGGCGCCGCCTGGATGATCAGGTCGAAGACCTGCTTCATCCGGGAGCTCTTGCCGATGATCCCCGAGAACTTGTGGTACCGCGCCTGCAGGTTCTGCTTGAGCGCGACGTTCTCCGCGACGAGCCGGCGCCGCTCGACGGCGTTGCGCAGGACGACGAGGACCTCGTCGTTCTTGAACGGCTTGGTGATGTAGTCGAACGCCCCCCGCTTCATGGCGGAGATCGCGTTCTCCATCGACGCGTACGCGGTGATCATGATCACCGGCAGCTCCTCGTCGTGCCGGTGGATCTCGTCGAGGACCTGCAGGCCGTCGAGGCCGGGCATCATCACGTCGGTGATGACGGCGTCGAACGGGAGCGCGCGGGCGAGGTCGACCCCCTCCTGGCCCGTGGACGCCAGGCGGACACTGTAGCCCTCGCGGGTGAGCAGCGTCTCGAGGATCTCGCGCATGATCTCCTCGTCGTCGATGACGAGGACCGATGTGTTGCGGCGCATGACTTACCTGCTGACCGCCCGCTGGCCGACGGCCGGCGCCGCCGGGAACCGGAGGGTGAAACGCGTGCCCTGGCCAGGCGCGCTGTCGCACTGGATCGACCCGTCGTGCTCGTGCACGATGCCGTACGTGATCGACAGCCCGAGCCCGGTGCCCTGGCCAATGGCCTTCGTCGTGAAGAACGGGTCGTAGATGCGCGCGAGGTGCTCGGGCGGGATGCCGGCGCCGGTGTCCGACACCTCGGCGATGGCCTCGCCGTCCTCGAGCCGCGTGACGATCGTCAGCCAGCCGCCGCTCGTCATCGCGTCGCGCGCGTTGAGGAACAGGTTCAGGAACACCTGCTGGAGCTTGAACTCGAACCCCTGCAGCGGGACGGCGCCGTCGGCGAGCTCCCGGCGGATCTTGACGCTGCCCTTCTCGAACTGGTGCTCGAGCAGGGACAGCACGTCGGTGATCACGGTGTTCAGGTCGACGTCGCTGCGCTCCGAGGCGTCCGCCGCGGGCGGCCGCGACAGGTTCAGCAGCCCGTTGACGATGCGCGCGGCCCGGAATGTCTGCTTCTCGATCTTCTCGAGCAGCGCGGTGCGCGGGTCGTCGGGGCTCGCCTGCTCGAGCAGCATCTGCGTGTAGCTCGAGATGCCCGTCAGCGGCGTGTTCACCTCGTGCGCGACGCCGGCGGCCAGCAGGCCGAGCGAAGCCATCTTCTCGGTGATCCGGAGCTGCTCCTCGAGAGCCGCGCGCTCCGTCACGTTCTGGACGATCACGATCGTGCCGGACTGCCCGGCGGCACCGGCGAAGGCCTGCAGCGGGGCCGTCGTCACGTTCACCAGCCGCGTCTCGCCGGCCTGCCCGCCCCGCGCCTCGAGCGGCACGCGGAAGAGCGTCGCACCCTGGGGCGACTCGCGCCGCGCCGCGGCGAGCGCCTCGACGAAGGGCGGCGGGAAGAGGCGGCCGAGCGGCAGCCCGAGGGCCTCGCCGCGCGTGACGCCGTAGAGTTCCTCGAGCGCCCGGTTCCAGCGAATCACCCGGTCGTCGAGCCCGACCACCAGCAGCCCGTCGTCGAGCGACTCGAGGATGTTCTCGTTGAACGCCCGCAGGCGGTCGAGTTCCGCCGCCTTCAGGTGCAGCTGGCGGTACAGCCGGCCGTTCTCGATCGCCGTCGCGGCCTGCCCCGCCACCGCCGCCAGCAGCCCCATGTCCTCGCTGTTGAGCGGCTCGGCGCTCTGGCGGCGCCCGAGGGCCAGCGCCGCGATCGTCGTGTCGTTCGTCACGCAGGGGACGAAGTAGTAGATGCCGGCGTCGCGCCAGAACTCCACTTCCTCCGCGGTGAAGCGGCCCACCGCCAGCGGGTCGTCGAGCCGCACGGGATGGCCCGCCGCCAGGCGCCCGCCGATGCCCGAGTCGAACCGCAGCCGCGGCGGGGGCTGCTCGAAGCCGGTCTGCCCGAGTGCCTCGAACTCGCCGGCGTCGGTGGAGAGCATGAACGCCATGCGGTCGAGCACCAGCGTCTCGGACACGCGGGTGACCAGCCGATCCGAGAGCCGCGACAGGTCGAGGTCGCTGTTGAGATCGCGCGCGAACGCCACGAGCGCGCGCCGGTAGTCGTAGCGGTCGCGGTAGAACGCGCGGTCGATGCCCGCCTGCACCGCCTCCTTCACCGGCCGCGCCAGCAGCACGACGATGATCGTCGCGAGGAACGCGATCATCCAGCGGTGCTCGTCCTCCGACTGCACCAGGTACCCGCCGGAGGTCTGGAGGATCACCGCGTAGATCGCCACGATCGCCGACACCGCCGCGGTGTAGACGAGCAGGCGCTTCAGGATGACCTCGACGTCCATCAGCCGGTAGCGGACGATCGCCGACGCGAACGCCAGCGGCACGAAGCCGAGCGGGATGGCGGAGAGCTGCATCGGCAGCGACGGCGTGCCGCCGAAGACCCACGGCACGGCGTAGCCGAGCGCGAACGGCAGGGCGCCGAGCGCCGTGCCCCAGACGATCCACCGCAGTTGCCGCTTCGAGGTCACCGAGCGCACGCGGCCAAGCGCCCGCACCAGCACCGCGAGGCCCCCGGTGAGGAACGCCGCCAGGTACAGGACCTCGAGGCGGTCGAGCAGCGAGATCAGCCGGACGAAGTACTCCGGGTCCACGCTCGATCGCACGAGCGCGAGCACGCGCGTCGACGCCAGCACGCCGGCCGGCAGGTAGACGGCCGGCAGCCACCGGCCCATCCGCGCCCAGAACCCCTCCGAGTGCGGCCGTTCCGGGAACACCAGCGCGAAGTGCAGGAAGAGCGGCGGCAGCAGGAGCATCGCCACTTCGTCCGACCAGTAGAAGACCCAGTCGACGCGGTCGAACCGCCCGCTGAACGAGAACGTCAGCACGCCGAAGAACGCGACCGACAGCCAGAAGAAGTGGAGGGTGGCCTGGTCGAAGGGCCGGCGGGCCCGGACCGCGGCGCCGATGAGCAGCGTGAAGATGCCCACCGCCGCGAGGACGTAGTAGAGCGTGCCGGCGCCCCGCGGAATCGGGGCGAGCGTGACCTCGGTCACCTCGCGGCTGCCCAGGCGGAGCAGGGTGTAGGTGTGGCGCTCGCCTGGGCGCGCCGACTGCTGGAGCCCGAGGACGTCGTCGCGCGTCTCGACCGGGGAACCGTCGACGGCGAGCAGGACGTCGCCGGGCCTGACCCCCGCCCGGTCGGCGGCAGTGTCGTCGGCCACCTCGGCGGCGACGACCCCGGCGGTCCGCTGGACCCAGAGGACGCCGTCCTCCACGTCGGTGGACGTCGCGCGCTGGACGACATTGGCGATGCCGAGCGTCAGCAGGGCCAGGGCGACCGCGACCGGGACCACCGTACGCCACCATTCGCGCCAGTTCTGGCGTGACAGCGCAAGCGTCGCCGGGGCCCCCGCAGACTCGTACATGACTTCCGAATTACCTTGCGCTGGACATCCCAGCAAACCCCATACCACGGCGCCCGCCGGGCACTGGTCCCTAATTCACTGTATCGATTGGACTTCTCCGCTCGGCACGGTGCGGATCCCTGGCAGAATCCAACAACCCGTGGATCGGATCCAATTTTAAGTATCTCTCAAAAACAGAGAGACTTGCGGGCGAAGTGGAGGGGGTGGGCTAGAAGCGGACGGTGAGGCCACCGACGACCCGCTTCGGAGGCCGGACGACGAGGATCTCGTCGTAGATCGAGGACTCGGTCAGGCCCTCGCGGAAGACGTTCCTGACGGCGACGAGCATTTCCCACTCGGCGTTCATGAAGTTCATGAACGGGAGGCCCTGGTTGACCTGGACGTCGAAGCGATAGCCGAAGCCGGGGGCCGGCTCGGCGGCGTCGCCGCGAACGAAGGCGCTGTTGAAGCGGTAGAGGACGAACACGCGGGTGGCGGACCGCGGGATCTCGCCCTCGACGGACGTGGTCAGGTCGTGCACCCGCTCGCGGCCGCTCCGCACGACCGACGGCGCCCAGGCGGACAGGAGGGCGTAGTCGGCGACCGGCGCCCCCTCGCCCCAGTCGGCGACCGACTGGACGTAGGCCACCGAGCCGCGCACGTTCTCGGCCAGGGCATGGGTGAGGCTGACGCCCCAGCCGTGGATCCGGGCGTCGCCGGCGGTGCCGACGAAGTAGTGGCCGAGGTCAGCGGCGGGCACCTGCGGGGTGCGCAGGCCGAAGAGGGCGACCGCCTGGTCGTCGACGCGCTGGCCGAAGGCGCGGACGCCGAGGGTGGCGCCGTCGAAGTCGCGCTCGAGGGCGACCTCGTAGTGCTCGACGCCCTCGGTGCGGAAGCCGGCGGTCGACAGCGGCGCGAAGGTGCGCTGCGGCGGCAGCCACTGCGCGCGCGTGGGCGGGAGGAACTCCTCGGCGCCGGGCGCGGAGAGCTGGCGGCTGGCCACGGCGCGCACCCGGAGGCGCGGCGTCATCGTGATGGTCGCGCTCATCCGCGGGCTGAAGAGCGAGGGCTCGGCCAGGTACCCGTAGTGCGCGTAGGCGCCACCGTAGCCGAGCGTCACGGCGCGGGTGACGGCCCACTCGTCGTAGGCGTAGACGGCCCCGACGTTGCGGGCGCTGTCGGGCAGCGCCGCGAGCGCGACGGTGTTGCCGCCGTTGTAGCGCTGGAGGCCGTAGGACATGCCGACCGTGTAGCGGTGCCGGGCCGGCGCGCGGACGGCGTACTGTCCGGCGAGGATCCACGAGCTCAGGTCGCCGTCGTTCAGCGCCGCGTTGACGGTCCAGTTGCCGTGCTCGCCGACCGGCGCGCCGACGGTGAGGAACGCCACCTGGCTGGCGCGGTTCAGGTCGAAGAACTGGCCGGGCGCGTCGAACGCCCCCGTCGTCAGCAGGTTGACCTCGCCCTGGAAGGGCGTGTCCGCGAAGAAGGCCGAGGCGAGGCGGGCCGACTGGCCGACCGCGCGCCCGAGCCGCCCGAAGGAGTCGCCGAAGAAGTTGCCGTCCTCGTCGGTCTCGCCGAACAGCCCGGCTGCGTTGGTGCTGTCCTTCAGCACGGAGCGCTTGAGGTGCCGCAGCCGCCAGGCGGTCTCGCTCTCGTCACGGTCGCCCTCGGCGACCGCGGAGACCTCCTCGACGCCCGACAGGCCCATGCCGGCGGCGGCCACGCGCGGCGCCGCGGCGGTACCGGTCCGCCGCATGGTGAACGACGAGGCGGTCCGGGTCGATGGCCGCACGTCGACCATGGTGTTCCTGGCCGGCAGGTAGCCCTGCAGGTGCGCGCGGACGAGGTAGGGTCCCGGGGGCAGCGCCTTGAGGGTATACCGCCCGGACGGGTCGGTCACCGCGAAGCCGGTGCCGCCGCCGAGGGCCGAGACCACGGCGCCGTCGAGCGGCTCGCCGCTCTCGTCGAGGACGACACCGAAAATCGAGCCGGTGGTGACGGCGGCGACCTGGGTGATGCGCGGGGAGGGGTCGATCGGGGTGGGCTGAGCCGCAGCGGTACCCGGATGGAGCGCCGTCAGGGAGACAAGCACCGCCGGGATGACCAGGCTGCTGGGGTAGCCCATATGCGCAATACTCCCGGCCCGCCCCCGGGGCGCCGTACGGGGGCGGGCCGATCGTGATCCTACCGGAATTCTACGACGCTTCGACCGTAAAGTTCACGTTACGCGTCAGTTCCTTGCCGGCCGCCTTGTCGGTGATCTTGATTTCCAGGCGGAACTGCCCCACCGGGAACGTCGCCAGCGGGACCGTGATGCCGCCGGGCACCGGGAACCGGGCCGGGTCGAACTGCGGCGGCAGGTTCGAGGCGTTGATCGCCTGCGGGTTGGTCTTGTTGAAGAACTTCTCCTCGCCGTTCTCGGTCCGGTGGAAGTTGTACTCCATGACCAGGTTGGGCTTGCCGCCCTGGTCGAGGCCCGCGTTGTAGACCTGGAAGAAGATGGACAGCTCCTCGTTCTTCTTGAAGGCCATGTCGAGGGCCGGCGCCATCTCCTGCGCGCCGAACACGAACGGCCGCTCGCGCGCCTCGTCCGGGCTGATCGGCGCCGTCAGCATCTTCACGTCGTCGGTCGCGATGACCGAGCTCGTCTGCAGCTCACCCGACCAGAAGTCCGGCACGGTGACCGAGGTCTTGAGCATGCCCATCCTGGCGACGGCGTCCTTCGGGGCCTTCTCCGGCAGGCGCTCCTTCATCACGACGTAGACGTCGTAGGTGCCGGCCGGGGCCATGAACACGCGGTTCAGCCGCCCGCCCTTGAGCGCGTCGGCGGTGATGAAGTGGATGTCGTCCCAGGGGTACTCGAACTTCTTCTTGGCCTTGTCGTCGGCCGCCGCCCACGCCGCCGGGTCGACGACGCGCACGTACATCGCCACGTCCTTGGCCGGGGCGTTCTCGTAGGTCAGCACGAACGGCACGAAGGTCCGCTGGTCCTGCGACTTCAGGAAGTACGGCTGGATCGCCATGGTGATGTCGCCAGGCGCCGGCGCCTCGCCCGCCATCGCCTTGTCGACCACCTCGACCAGCTGCTCGATCTCGCGCTGCTCCTGCTTGCTGCGCTTCTTGTCGTCCTTCTTCTGGGCGAGCACGCCCGCCGGCATCACCACAGCCAGCGCCACGGCGGCAAACAGCGCAACCACACGACTTCTAACCATCATCACGTCTCCCTGGGGTCCAAGTGTTGGATCCACTGATCATAGGGGGCAGGCGCAGGGTTGTCAAATGCTCCAACGCCTTGAGCCGTAAGCACTTTCGGGCGCCCGGGCGCCGGGTACGATGCTATCGTGACGGCTCTGGGGGTTCCCGGCCCGGCCCCCCTGCAGTCTCAGACACCGGCGACCACGCAAATGCTCCACGACGACGTCCTCGTAATCGTGCTCGCCGGCGGCGTGGGCGAGCGCCTGTCCCCGCTCACCCGCGACCGCGCGAAGCCCGCTGTGTACTTCGGCGGCCCCTACCGGATCATCGATTTCGTCCTGAGCAACTGCATCAATTCCGGGCTCCGGCGCATCTTCATCGCGAGCCAGTACAAGTCGCTCTCCCTCAACCGCCACATCCGCCAGGGCTGGAGCATCGTCTCGGAGGAGCTCGGGGAGTTCGTCGAGATCCTGCCGCCGCAGAAGCGCGTCGGCGAGCAGTGGTACCTGGGCACGGCCGACGCCGTCTTCCAGAACCTGTACTCCATCGTCCGCGAGGCCCCGCGCTGGGTGGTCGTGCTCGCCGGCGATCACATCTACAAGATGGACTACCGGCGGATGCTCGACTACCACGTCGAGACGGGCGCGGCCGTCACGCTGGCGACGATCGAGATCCCGGTGGACGACGGAAGCCGGTTCGGGATCGTGACGGTGGACGGCGCCAGCCGGGTGGTCGCGTTCGACGAGAAGCCGGCCCGCGCGGCCGCCATCCCGGGCCAGCCCGGGGAGGCGCTGGCCTCCATGGGCATCTACATCTTCGACATGGCCACGCTGACGGCCGCGCTCGAGGAGGACGCGGGGCGGCCGGGCAGCCGGCACGACTTCGGCCGGGACATCATCCCGTCATTGCTCGGCGGCGGGCGGGTCTACGCCTACTCCTTCTACGACGAGAACAAGAAGGCCGCGAAGTACTGGCGCGACATCGGGACGCTCGACGCGTACTTCGAGGCCAACATGGACCTCTGCCGCGTCAACCCCGAGTTCAACCTCTACGACCCGGAGTGGCCGCTGCGGACCTACCAGCCGCAGGCGCCACCCGCCAAGTTCGTCTTCGCCGACCAGGCGCGCCGCGGCGAGGCGCTCGACTCGATGATCTCGCCGGGCTGCATCGTCTCGGGCAGCCGGGTGCAGGGGAGCGTCCTCTGCCCGAACGTGCGGGTCCACAGCTTCTCGACCATCGACGAGTCCATCCTGATGCCGGGCGTCCGGGTGGGCCGGCACGCCCGGCTGCGCCGCGTGATCGTCGATCGCGACACGCTCATCCCGCGCGGGGCGGTGATCGGCTACCACCCCGAGGAGGACCGGCGGCGGCACACCGTGACCGACGGCGGCGTGGTGGTCGTCACGGCCGGCGACGACCCCTACATCGGCCCCATCCCCGACGAGGCGCTGCGCCTGGAGGCCGACACGGACCGGCGGCTCTAGGCCCCGCCGCGTTTGATACGCTTGGGTGTCCTCATACCGTTCCTACATCAGGGCCTGCGGGCCCCGGCTTCATTCGGCGACACAGGAGTGACCAGTGAAGATCAGCCGTGTGCACGGGCGGGAGATCCTCGACTCCCGCGGCAACCCGACGATCGAGGTGGAGGTGACGCTCGAGGGGGGCGCGGCGGGACGCGCCGCGGTGCCCTCCGGCGCGTCGACAGGCGAGCGCGAGGCGCTCGAGCTGCGTGACGGCGACAAGGGCCGCTATCTCGGGAAGGGCGTGACCCGCGCGGTCGCCCACGTGAACGGGGAGCTGGCCTCGGCGGTGACGGGCCGCACCTTCACCCAGCGCGAGCTGGACGAGGCGATGATCGCGCTCGACGGCACGCCCACCAAGAGCCGCCTCGGCGCCAACGCGCTGCTCGGCGTCTCGATGGCGGCGCTCCGGGCGGGCGCCGCGGCCGCCGGCCGGCCCCTCTACGCGCACGTCGCGGACCTCGCGGGACGGCCCGCGGAGTACACGCTGCCCGTGCCGATGATGAACATCCTGAACGGCGGCGCGCACGCCGACTCCAACGTGGACTTCCAGGAGTTCATGGTGATGCCGGTCGGCTTCCCGACCTTCGCCGAGGCCCTGCGGGCGGGCGCCGAGATCTTCCACGCCCTGCGCGCCATCCTCAAGGCGCGCGGCCTGTCGACCGGCGTCGGCGACGAGGGCGGCTTCGCGCCGAGCCTGCGGTCGAACCAGGAGGCGGTCGAGGTGGTCCTCGAGGCCATCGGCAAGGCCGGCTACACGGCGGGCGGCAACGTGCACATCGCCCTCGACGTGGCGTCGAGCGAGCTCTGGGCGGGCGGCGGCCGCTACCAGTTCAGGAAGTCGGGCGAGCCCGATCGCGACGCCGCCGGCATGGTCGCGCTCTACAAGGACTGGGTGCGCCAGTACCCGATCCTCTCGATCGAGGACGGCTGCGCCGAGGGCGACTGGGAAGGCTGGGCGCTGCTGACGCGCGAGCTCGGCTCGCAGGTCCAGATCGTCGGCGACGACGTGTTCGTCACCAACCCCGGCATCATCGCCCGGGGCATCGCCGACGGCGCGGCGAACGCCGTGCTCATCAAGCTGAACCAGATCGGCACGGTCACCGAGACGCTCGACGCGATCGCGATGACGATGAAGGCGGGCTGGGGCTGCGTCATCTCGCACCGGTCCGGCGAGACCGAGGACTCCACCATCGCCGACCTCGCGGTGGGGACCGCGGCGGGCCAGATCAAGACCGGGTCGGCCTCCCGCAGCGACCGGGTCGCCAAGTACAACCAGCTCCTCCGGATCGAGGAGGCCCTCGGCGACGCCGCGCGCTACGCCGGCGCGGCCGCCATCCGGCAACTCAGGTGAGCGCCATGCACACGCTCGTGCTGCTCCGTCACGGCGAGTCGACCTGGAACCGCGAGAACCGCTTCACGGGCTGGACCGACGTCGACCTCAGCGAGAAGGGCCTCGAGGAGGCGCGTGCCGCCGGCCAGTTGCTGAAGGCGGGCGGGTACACCTTCGACCGGGCCTATACGTCGGTGCTCAAGCGCGCGATCCGCACGTGCTGGATGACGCTCGACGAACTCGACCGCCTCTGGATTCCCGTCGAGCGGAGCTGGCGGCTCAACGAGCGCCATTACGGCGCCCTCCAGGGCCTCAACAAGGCCGAGACCGCGGCGAAGCACGGGGACGCGCAGGTGAAGATCTGGCGCCGGAGCTACGACATCCCGCCGCCGGCGCTCACCCCGGACGACCCCCGGCATCCGTCCCACGACCCGCGCTACGCGGACCTCGCGCCAGCCGACCTGCCGCTGACCGAGTCGCTCAAGGACACCGTCGCCCGCTTCCTGCCCTACTGGCACGGGACGCTGGCGCCGGCCATCCGCGCGGGCCATCGCATCCTGATCGCGGCGCACGGCAACTCGCTCCGCGCGCTCGTGAAGTACCTGGATGACGTGCCGGAGGCCGAGATCGTCGGGCTCAACATCCCGACAGGCATCCCGCTGGTGTACGAACTCGACGCGGACCTGAAGCCGGTCCGCCACTACTACCTCGGCGACCCCGAGGCGGCCAGGGCGGCGGCCGACGCCGTCGCGCGCCAGGCGGGCGGCGCGGGCTGAGGTCGAGTGCGGGGCCCCGGGGACGGGGCCCCGCGTCCTGTCAGTTCGCTTCCTCGACCGTCGCGTCGTCGGCGGCGATGCGCAGGGAGCGGAGGAAGCGCCGGTCGTTGGCGGTCATCTCGGCGGCCCGCTTCTGCGCGGCGCGGGCCGTTGTGGCCACGCGGGCGGGCTCGCCCTCGGCGGCGGCCGGCGCCTCGGACCGGTTCACGAAGCCGACAACCGCCTCCAGCGTGACTTTCATCTCGTAGCCGGCGGCCCGTGCGCGGGCCCGGCACGCGTCGACGTCCGCATTCTCGGCCACTGCCGCGGCAATGGCGTCGGCCAGCTCACGGGCGAACCGGTTCACGGCGTCATCCATGGGACTCCCTCCTCAGGCGCCGCCGGGCCGGGATGCCGGGGCAGGGTGCCGACACGCGTCTCCACCGGGCGGCAGGAGGATGTCGGCGCAAAGTCGTCATGCGGTGGGACTTATCAGCGGGGGATTTCTGGGGCCATTCTAAGGAGGCCCCGACGGTGTGTCAAGCCCCGAACGCTACAAGTTGTGTCTCCAGCGTAACTTGCCCCTGCTAATGGGGTCCGGACGCCGCCGGATGGGTTGTTCCGGCACGACCGCGGGCCAGTGGGTAAAATGCCTGCCATGTCTTCATCGTCCGGTACCCCTCCCCGCTACTACGCGCGTCCCGGCGACCAGCCGGACTTCGATCCCGATCGCGACCTCGGCTACCCGGGCGAGTTCCCGTTCACCCGCGGAATCCAGCCCACGATGTACCGGGGCCGGCTGTGGACGATGCGGCAGTACGCCGGGTTCGGGACGGCGGCCGAGTCGAACGCGCGGTACCGCTACCTGCTCTCGCAGGGCGTGAGCGGCCTCAGCGTGGCCTTCGACCTGCCGACGCAGATCGGGTACGACTCGGACCACCCGCTGGCCGCGGGCGAGGTGGGGCGCGTCGGGGTCGCCATCGACTCGATCGAGGACATGGCGCTGCTCTTCGACGGCATTCCGCTCGACAAGGTGTCGACGTCGATGACGATCAACGCGACGGCGATCATCCTGCTGGCGCTGTACGTGGCGGTGGGCCGCCGCCAGGGCGTGTCGCGGGGCCAGCTGTCGGGGACGATCCAGAACGACGTGCTCAAGGAGTACATCGCCCGCGGCACCTACATCTACCCGCCGAAGGCCTCGCTGCGGATCATCACGGACATCTTCGCGTATGCCGAGCGCGAGGTGCCGCAGTGGAACACGATCTCGATCAGCGGGTACCACATCCGCGAGGCCGGTTCGACGGCGGTGCAGGAGGTGGCGTTCACCTTCGCGAACGCCATCGCCTACGTCGAGGCGGCGCTGGCGGCCGGCCTCGACGTCAACACGTTCGCGCCGCGCCTGTCGTTCTTCTTCAACGCGCACAACGACTTCCTGGAGGAGGTCGCGAAGTTCCGCGCGGCGCGGCGCCTCTGGGCGCGGCTGATGCGCGACCGCTTCGGCGCGACGAACCCGCGGGCGATGCAGCTCCGCTTCCACACCCAGACGGCGGGCAGCACGCTCACGGCGCAGCAGCCGGACAACAACATCGTCCGCGTCGCGCTGCAGGCCCTCTCGGCGGTGCTCGGCGGGACGCAGTCGCTGCACACCAACGGCCGCGACGAGGCGCTCGCGCTGCCGACGGAGGAGTCGGCGCGCATCGCGCTCCGCAGCCAGCAGATCATCGCGTTCGAGTCGGGCGTCGCGAACACCGTGGACCCGTTCGCGGGCTCGTACCACGTCGAGAAGCTCACGAGCGAGATCGAGGCCGGGGCCAACGAGTTGCTCGACCGCATCGCGTCGGTGGGCGGGACGCTGGCGGCGATCGAGAGCGGGTACATCCAGCGGCAGGTGCAGGACTCCGCATACAAGGCGCAGCAGGCCATCGACGCGGCCGAGGCGGTCGTCGTCGGCGTGAACAAGTACGTCACGGATGAACCCGGGAAGATCGAGGTGTTCAGCATGGACCCCGAGCTGGAGCGCCAGCAGTGCGCGCGCGTCCAGGCCGTGCGCGACGCCCGCGACCAGGCCGGCTGGCGGTCCGCCCTCGACGCCGTGGCCGCCGCCGCGCGCGGCAGCGACAACCTGGTGCCGCCGATCGTGGCGGCCGTCGAGGCGAAGGCGACCGTCGGCGAGATCGCCGACACCCTGCGCGACGCCTTCGGCGAGTTCAAGGAAGTGGCCTTCGACTAGCCGACGGTTCCGGGTGCCAGGTTCCTCGGGTTCCGGGTTCTTTCGGACCGGCAGGAGCCGCAGCAGGCGAACTCGGAACCGCGGAACCCGGGAACCAGGAATTCACTGATGTCCACGCCCCTCCTGTCCGTCCGCAACCTCACGACGGTCTTCGACACGCCGGGCGCGCCGGTCGTGGCGGTGGACGGCGTGTCGTTCGACATCCGGAAGGGCGAGACGCTCGGGCTCGTCGGCGAGTCGGGCAGCGGCAAGTCGGTGACGGCGTTCTCCCTCGTCCAGCTGCTGCAGCCGCCCGGCCGGATCGCGGGAGGGCAGGTGCTCTTCCAGGGCCGCGACCTGCTGACGCTGCCGGAGCACGAGGTGCGCAAGGTGCGGGGCGCCGGCATCGGCCTGATCTTCCAGGAGCCCATGGCCGCGCTCGACCCGGTCATGCGCGTCGGCGACCAGATTGCCGAGGCGCTGGTGGTGCATGGCCTGGCCAGCCACCACGAGGCGCGGCAGCGGGCGGTCGACCTCCTCCGCTCCGTCCGCATCACCGACCCGGCCGCGCGCGCGGCCGACTATCCCCACCAGCTCTCCGGCGGCATGCGGCAGCGCGTCATGATCGCGGTGGCGCTGGCCTGCCGGCCCGCGCTCGTCATCGCCGACGAGCCGACCACCGCGCTCGACGTCACCGTGCAGGCGCAGATCCTCGAGCTGCTGCGGGCGATGCGCCAGGAGATGGACCTGTCGCTGCTCCTCATCACGCACGACCTCGGCGTGATCGCCGAGACCGCCGACCGCGTCGCCGTCATGTACGCCGGCCGGATCGTCGAGGAGGGTCCCGTCCGCGACATCTTCCGGTCGCCCGCGCATCCCTACACGCGCGGGCTGCTGGCCTCGATGCCCTCGGGCCACCAGCACTCGCGGCTGACCGCCATCGACGGCGCGGTGCCGGACCTGTCGGCCCTGCCGCCGGGGTGCGCCTTCGAGCCGCGCTGCGCGGAGCGGCTGGCCGTGTGCGGGACGGCGCCGCCGGCGCGGACGGCGCTCGGCGAGGCGCGGCGCGTGCGCTGCTACCTCCACGGCCCGGACGCCGAGCCGGCCCGCGCGCTCGAGGCGACGACGTGACGCCGCTCGTCGAGGTCCGCGGCCTCACCAAGCACTTCGTCCGCGGCGGCGGCCTCTTCCGCCCGAAGACCATCGTCAAGGCGGTCGACGGCGTGAGCTTCACCATCATGGAGGGCGAGACGTTCGGCCTGGTGGGGGAATCCGGGAGCGGCAAGAGCACCACGGGGCGCTCGATGCTCCGGCTCATCGAGCCGACCTCGGGCCAGGTGCACTTCCGCGGCGAGGACGTGCTCGCCTTCGACGCGGCGCGCCTGCGGGCGGTGCGGCGCGACATGCAGATGGTCTTCCAGGACCCCTACTCGTCGCTCAACCCGCGCATGCGCGCCGGCGCGATCGTCGAGGAGCCGCTGGTCATCCACCGCCTGGGCACGGCCGCGGAGCGCCGGGACCGCGTCGCGGAGCTGTTCGCGCTCGTCGGGCTGGACCCGGCGCAGCTCGAGCGGTTCCCGCACGAGTTCAGCGGTGGCCAGCGGCAGCGGATCGGCCTGGCCCGCGCCCTGGCCCTCAACCCGTCGTTCGTGATCGCCGACGAGCCGGTATCGGCGCTCGACGTGTCGATCCAGGCCCAGGTCGTGAACCTGCTGATGGACCTGCAGGAGCGGCTGAAGCTGACCTACCTGTTCATCGCGCACGACCTCCGCCTGGTCGGCCACATCTGCGAACGGGTCGCCGTGATGTACCTCGGCCGGATCGTGGAGATGGGCGAGACGGCGCGGATCTTCGACGACCCCCGGCATCCCTACACGAAGGCGCTGCTCTCGGCGGTGCCGGTCACCGACCCCGACGCGCCGCGCAACCGGATCGAGCTCGATCCGGCGTCGGTGCGCCATGACGCGCCCCTCGTGGAGGTGGCGCCGGGACACCTCGCCGCGATCTGAGGGCCGCCGCGGCCCGCCTCAGTGGGCGCCGACGGGTTCGGGGGACTGCTTGACGTCGCGCTCGACCTCGCCGTCCCTGATGGCGATCACGCGGTGCGCGTGCGCGGCGATGTCGGGCTCGTGGGTGACGAGGACGATCGTGTTGCCGGCGGCGTGCAGGCGCTCGAAGAGCCCCATGATCTCGACGCCGGTCTTCGAGTCCAGGTTGCCGGTCGGCTCGTCGGCGAGCAGGATGGAGGGGTTGTTCACGAGCGCGCGCGCGATGGCGACGCGCTGGCGCTGGCCGCCGGAGAGCTCGTTCGGGCGGTGGTGCATGCGCTGGCTCAGTTCGACCTTCTCCAGGGCCGCCTGCGCCCGCTCGAGCCGGTCCTTCTTGCCCACCCCCGCGTAGACGAGCGGCAGCTCCACGTTGTGGAGCGCCGAGGCCCGCGGCAGGAGGTTGAACGTCTGGAAGACGAACCCGATCTCCTCGTTGCGCACCCGGGCCAGCTCGTTGTCGTCCATCTCGCTGACTTCCTTGCCGTTCAGCAGGTAGGTGCCCTTCGACGGCGTGTCGAGGCAGCCGATGAGATTCATCAGCGTGGACTTGCCGGACCCCGACGGCCCCATGATGGCGACGTACTCGCCCCGTTCAATCTGGATCGACACCCCCCGCAGGGCGTGAATCTCCTCCTCGCCCATCTGGTAGGTCTTCCACAGGTCGCGCGTCTCGATCAGGGCCATGTCCGGCTAGTCTCCCACAAGGATCGACGTTCTCGACCGCCCCGAGGTTCCTCGATCAGGAACCCGAAAGCGCCTCGGCGAGCTTCCGGACGCCGGCCGGGGCGTCGGCCAGCAGCCGGACCGACCAGTCCCGGATGTCCACCAGGACGACGGAGGGGCCCTCCCCGGCCGCGCGGCGGCGGTCCTCGAGCGCCCGGGCGATTTCCTGCCGGGGGGCGAAGGCGCTGGCGAAGAGCAGCACCACGAGCGGCGCCTTGGGGTCGCCAATGCGGGTCCGGCCGGCGGCCGCCATCAGGTCGGCCGCGAGCGGCCCGTCGACGCTGGTCTCCAGGCGCACGAGCACCCGCGGCTGGGGCCGCGCCAGGAACCGGGTGCGGGCGCGGGGCACCAGCGCGAGGTCGAAACCGCGCGCCTCGGGGACGTCGACCTCCCCGACCAGCCGCTCCACGCGTTCACGGACGCGGGCGAGCACGGCCCGGCGGACGATCGAGTCCCGCCCGGCGCGTTCCCGCTCGAACATCCGGGCGGCGGCCGGGTTGGGCGCCTCCGCCTCCGGCTCGGGGGGCGGGGCCGGCACAGGGGCGGGAGCGGGGGCGGCCGACGGCGGGGGCCCCGGTGCCGCGGGCGCCAGCTGGTCGTAGGCCTCGCGCAGCTCGGGATCGGAGAGCGTCTTGTACGCGGCGGTGAGCTCGGCCGCGCGGGCGGCGGCCATGTCCTGGAACTCCGGACCGAGGTGCATCACCTTGTCCGGGTGGTAGCGGGCGATCTCGCGCCGGAAGGCCTTCTTGATCGTCTCGAGGTCGGCGGAAGGCGGCACGCCGAGCAGCTCGTAGTGGGACTTCACAGCCCTTTCTTGAACTCAGCGACGTTCGACGAGGGCAGCTCGCGCTGCTCCCGTTCCCGGAGCCGGCGGTCGCGGCGCGGCTCGGTGCTCTTCGCGCAGTAGGGGCAGAACGACCAGCCGGTCTGGAGGGCGCGGCCGCAGCTCGGGCACCCGCCGCTCAGGCGCCGGCCGCAGGACGGGCACGCGAGGAAGTCGAGGCCGACCGACGCCCCGCAGCCCGGGCAGGACGACCGCATCTCGCGCACCTCGGTCACGACCCGCAGCAGCTCCTCGGCGGTGGTGACGCCCGTGCGCACCTTGGCCAGCGCGTCCTCGCCGAGCGTGGTCATGCCGGTGGCCTGCGCCGCCTCGCGCACCGCGTCCTCGGAGGCCCGCTGGGCGATCAGGCGGCGGACCCGCTCGGTGATCCGCATCACCTCGTAGATGCCGACGCGGCCCTTGTAGCCGGTCTGGTTGCACTGGTCGCAGCCCACGGCCCGGTAGAAGGGCATGGCGTCGGCGTCGGCCTCGGTCATGTTGAGGGCGCGGAGCACGTCGGGGGGCGGCGTGTACTGCCGGCGGCACGCCGGGCAGAGGCGGCGCATCAGGCGCTGCGCGACGATGCCGATGGTCGCCGAGGCGATGACGTAGGGCTCGATGCCGATGTCCTGCAGGCGGGTCACCGACGAGGGCGCGTCGTCGGTGTGCAGGGTCGAGAGGACGAGGTGCCCGGTCTGCGCGGCCTGCGCGGCGATGCGCGCGGTCTCCTGGTCGCGGATCTCGCCGACGAGGATGACGTCGGGATCCTGGCGGAGGATCGACCGCAGGGCGCTCGCGAAGGTCAGCTTGATCTTCTCGTTGACCTGCGTCTGGTTGATGCCCGGGAGCTGGTACTCGATCGGGTCCTCGATGGTGATGATGTTCGTCCGTTCGGACTGCATCGCCACGAGCGCCGAGCAGAGCGTCGTCGTCTTGCCGCTGCCGGTGGGGCCGACGACGAGGATCATCCCGTGCTGGAAGCGCAGGAACTGGCGCAGCTCCGAGAGCGCGGCCGCCGAGAAGCCGAGCTCCTCGAGCGGCGGCACGCCGCGCTGGTGGTCCAGCAGGCGCAGGACCATCTTCTCGCCGTGCAGCGTCCGGAGCGTCGAGGCGCGGAAGTCGATTTCCCGGCCCTCGTCGGTGGCCACGCGGATGCGGCCGTCCTGCGGCAGGCGCTTCTCCGCGATGTCCATGCCGGCCATGATCTTCAGCCGGGCGATCAGCCCCTCGTGCACCCACTTCGGCAGGTCCATGACCTCCTTCAGGAGGCCGTCGAGCCGGTGGCGGATGAGGACGCCCTTCTCCATCGGCTCGATGTGGATGTCGCTCGCCGACGCCTTGACCGCGCTCTTCACGACGAGGTCCACGAGGTCGATGATCGGCGCGGCCTCGCTGCGTTCCTTGAGGCCGGCGATGGGCTCGAAGCCGTCCTCGTCCGGGCGGCGCATCAGGCTGCGCTCGCCGCCGCGCAGGCCCGGCTCGCGGGACGGCGTGCGCGGCACCGGCGCGGCCGAGACGCCGGCCGGCCGCATCAGCGCCTTGTCCGGGTAGCCGGCGGCAATCGCCTCGAGGATGTCGGCGCGCGTCGCGACGACCTGCTTGATCCGGTAACCGGTCTGGAACTCCAGGTCCTGGACCAGGCTGAAGAGCAGCGGGTCGGCCATCGCGACCGTCAGCAGGTTCTTCTCGAGCCGCACCGCGACGCACGACCGCTTGAGCGCGACCTCCTTGGGGATCAGCGTGACGATGGCGGCGTCGGGCGGGGACTCCCCGAGATTGAGGTAGGGGAACCCGAGCTGGTAGGCCAGCGCCTTGGCAATCTGGCGCTCCGTGGCGAGATTCATGCGCACGAGCACCGCCCCGAGGCGCTCCCCCGTCCGCTTGTGCTCGACGAGCGCGGAGCGGAGGTCGTCCTCGGTGATCAGCCCCGCCTGGATCAGGGTCTCACCCAGCTTCTTGCGCACCGTTCGTCTCTCGCCCTCCCCGGGGAGGGTGAACAGCCATCATAGGTAGGGACCCGCGGCGGGCGCAATCACAGCCGCGAAGGCGTGCAGTCCCGCGCAGTTTCGTCCCGGGCGGCCACACCACCCCTAAGTGTTTCGGCGGGAGGCGGTTGCCGCCGTAGGGCGATTTCGGGCACACTCGGCCGACGTGCATATCGAGCCCCCAGAGGGTCCCGCGGCCCCGCCCGCGGGCGACGACCTCGCGGTCCGCCGCCGGGCCGCCGAACTGCTGCTGGACCGCGCCGAGGTCATCGTCGCCGACACGGTGGCCGTGTTCCCCCTGACCGGGCCCAGGCGCCTCGACGCCGGCTACTGCGTGCGCCTGGGGGCGCTCACGATCCGGCTGATCGGCGAGGCCGTGCTGACCGGGTCCGTCGATCCGCGCAGCAGCGGCATCAGCGACCTCTTGGGCCTGGCGGCGGAGCGCGACCTGGCGCCCGCGCAGCTGTTCCCCTTCACCTACCTCGCGCTCGGCACGGCGCTCGACGAGTTGTCGCACGACCCCGGGCTCGGCGCGACCACCGAGCCCTGGCCCCTGGTCTCCCAGTCGGTGCGCCGCGCCGCCGTCGACATGCTCGCCGCCTGGACCAGCCGGGCGCTCGAGACCCCGTCCGAGTCGGCGATCGTCGACACGCTGACGACGCTGCACACGCGCCCCCTGCTCGAGGCGGTCCTCGCGAAGGAGTGCTACCGCGCCGAGCGCTTCGAGCACTGGCTGTCGCTCATCCTGCTCGACGTGGACAACCTCGCCGACATCAACCGCACCCACGGCTTCGGCGTCGGCGACCGCATCCTCGAGCGCATGGGCATCCTGCTGCGGACCTACTTCCGCCAGCACGACTGGGTCGCGCGCTACGACGAGGACGCGGTGGCCGTCCTGCTGCCCGAGACGGCGCCGGACGACGCGCTCGCGCTGGCCGAGCGCACGCGGGTGATGGTCGAGGACCGCCTCACCTTCCGCGACTACCGGACCGACCAGCGCGCGGCGGTCACGGTGAGCGTCGCGGTCGCCTCGGCGCGGGCGCTCGAGGGGGAGCCCATCGACGCCGACCGCTTCCTCCGCGCCGCCGAGGCCGCCGTCGTGCGGGCCAAGATCGGGGGGCGGAACTGCGTCGAGCGCGTCGAGGTCCCACCCCGCCTGATGTCGGTCGAGGAGGCCGCCGTGGTCCTCGACACGGACATCGCCGGCATCGAGCGGCTCGTCGGCGAGGGCCGCCTCGAGCCGATCACCGCCGGCCGCCACGTCCGGCTCGAGCGCGTCTCGGTCGAGGCGCTCGCGCGCGAACGGTGACCCGCGCGGCGCAGGCGCCCGCAGCACGGGCCGTCCTCCGGGAGCGCCACACCTGTCGAGCGGCGATGTCCACCTATATTGACGACAATGTCGCCATGAAGGGACACCGGCCGGCGCGGGCGCGCCATTGACGGGGGCCGTCACGGCGGGTCGGGCCCGTGCCCGCGCCGGCCGGAGCGCGTTTTGGGGGGCCACCGCCCGGCTGGGACGGACGTGGTGATCAACCGGCCGCCCAGGGCACGCGCGTTGCTGCGCATGCCCCCATGACTTCACCGATTCCCTCTGCCCCCTCCGGCCGCGCGCGCGTCCACGTCTTCCTGTTCATCGCGACCGTCGTCGCGGCCGCGGCATGGCCGGTCCCCGCGGCAGCACAGGCGTCCGCCCCGCCGTTCCAGGGGCTGTACGCCGGCGTCGATGTCGGGCGCCAGCAGCTGATCGGCGGCTCGCTCGTGGACGGCGTCGACACCCTCCAGGAGGACGGCCGCCTCGTCACGTCGGCGTTCGGGGGCCTGCGGGCGCAGGTCGCGGGCTTCGTCCTCGGGGGCGAGCTGGGGCTGGGTCTGGCCGACGGCAACCTGCAGCTGGTGGACCCGGATCGAGGCCTGACCGTCGACTACCGCTCCCGTCGCCAGTGGCACTGGGCCCTGACGGCCGGCCACGCGGTCGGGTCGCGCACGCTGCTCTTCGCCTACGTGTCGGAGGTGACGCGACGGTTCGACGTCACCATCGACAGGGAGGGGGCGCTCGCCTCACAGGACGACGAGCAGGGCCTGCTCCGGTTCGGCGGCGGGGTCGAGCGCAGGCTTGGCGGCCCGTTCGGCGTCCGGGTGACGGCGGGGACGTCGCGGGCCGACTTCGGCGGCCGGCCCACGAACATCGCTCCGGGCCGGCGCCTCGAGGTGTCGGCGGGCGTGGTGGTGCAGTTCTGACGGCCGGGGGCGCGCCTAGCCCTCGGACGACTGGTACTGCTCCTTGAGCCGCGCGACCACGGTGGGGTCGGCCAGCGTCGTGGTGTCGCCGAGGGTCTTGCCCTCGGCGATGTCGCGCAGGAGCCGGCGCATGATCTTGCCCGAGCGCGTCTTCGGCAGGTCGGCCGAGAAGATGATGTCGTCGGGCCTGGCGATCGCGCCGATCTTGTGCACGACGTGCTGCTTGAGCTCGGCGGCGAGCGCCTCGGAGTGCGTGACGCCCTCCTTGACCGTCACGAACGCGGAGATCGCCTGGCCCTTGATCTCGTGGCTGCGGCCGACGACGGCGGCCTCGGCGACCTTGGGGTGATCGACGAGGGCGCTCTCCACCTCCATGGTGCCGATCCGGTGGCCGGCGACGTTGATCACGTCGTCCACGCGGCCGAGCAGCCAGAAGAACCCATCGTCATCGCGCTTGGCGCCGTCGCCCGTGAAGTAGATGCCGCCGGGCCAGCGGCTCCAGTACTGGCGCGCGAACCGCTCGGGGTCGCCGTAGATGCCGCGGAGCATGGACGGCCACGGCCGCGTGACGGCGAGCAGCCCGCCGCCGACCGGCACGGGCTCGCCCTTGTCGTTGAGGATCTCGGCGCTGATGCCCGGGAACGGGTGGGTGGCGGACCCCGGCCTCGTGCTGGTGATGCCCGGCAGGGGGGTGATCATGATGCCGCCCGTCTCGGTCTGCCACCAGGTGTCGACGATGGGACACCGCTCGCGGCCGATGTGGAGGTGGTACCAGATCCAGGCCTCGGGGTTGATGGGCTCGCCGACCGACCCGAGCAGGCGGAGCGACGAGAGGTCGTGCTTCTTCGGCCAGTCGGTCCCCCACCGCATGAACGCGCGGATCGCCGTGGGCGCGGTGTAGAAGATCGTGACGCCGTGCCGCTCGACGATCTCCCAGAAGCGGTCCTTCTGCGGCCAGTCCGGGGCGCCCTCGTACATCACGACGGTCGCGCCGTTGGCGAGCGGGCCGTAGACGACGTAGCTGTGGCCGGTGACCCAGCCGATGTCGGCGGTGCACCAGTAGACGTCGTCCTCCTTGAGATCGAACACCCACTTGGTCGTCGCGTACGTGCCGACCATGTAGCCGCCGGTGGTGTGCACGATGCCCTTCGGCTTCCCGGTCGTGCCGGACGTGTAGAGGATGTAGAGCATGTCCTCCGCGTCCATCGGCTCCGGGTCCGACTTCGCGGAGGCGTGCGCCATCAGGTCGTGGTACCAGTGGTCGCGCCCGTCCTTCCACTCGACCGGCACGTCCGCGACACCGCGGCGGACGACGACGACGTGCTGGATCGAGGGCGTGTCCGCGAGGGCCTCGTCGGCGACCTGCTTGAGCGGCACGACGTTGCCGCGGCGGAAGCCGCCGTCGGCGGTCACGAGGACCTTGCACGCGGAGTCGTTGATGCGGTCGCGCAGCGACTCGGCGCTGAACCCGCCGAAGACGACCGAGTGCACCGCGCCGATACGCGCGCAGGCGAGCATCGCGATGGCGAGCTCCGGCACGAGCGGCATGTAGAGCGCGACCCGGTCGCCCTTGGCGACGCCGAGCCCCCGCAGGACGTTGGCGAACTGGCAGGTCTCCCGGTGCAGGTCGAAGTAGGTGAGCGTCCGCCGGTCGCCCGGCTCGCCCTCCCACACGATCGCCGCCTTGTTGCGGCGCGCGGTGGCCAGGTGCCGGTCGAGGCAGTTGGCGCTCGCGTTGAGCGTGCCGCCGACGAACCATTTCGCGTCCGGCGGGTTCCACTCGAGCACCGTCGACCACGGCGTGATCCAGTCGAGTTCCCGGGCGAAGCCCTCCCAGAAGGCCTCGGGGTCGGCCGCCGCCTTCTCGTAGATGCCGGGGTCGGCGATGTTCGCCTGGCGCGTGAACGCCTCGGCAGGCGGGAACGCGCGGTCCTCACGGAGCAGCGCGTCGATCTCGGGGGCCACCGGGGGCTTCGGTTCGCTCATGGTCCTCTGAATCTAGTGATCTGGTGATCTGGTGATCTGGTGATCTCGTGATTTGTCGCTAGGCGCCGGGGAGCGGCGGCGGCGGTGCCGGGGCGGCCTTGCGGAACATGATCGCCCCGAGGATGCCGCCGAGCGTGCCGAAGATGGAGCTGACGACCATCCAGAAGACGAAGCCGAGGATCCAGCCGAGGCCCATCAGGATGAACGGCGCGCCGCCCTCGCCCGGGGCGTGCGCGAAGGCCTCGAAGAAGCCGCGGACCTCCGGGGGCATGTCGCGCGCGTTCTCGAGCGTGCGCTGGAGCATGCGCGACTGGAAGGGCCCCATCATGAGGCCGATCGGGATGGACAGGAGGCTGCCGATGGCGGCACCGATGGCGCCCGCCATGAGGCCGACCACCGCGCCGTCGCCGGTCTGGATCGGCTCGGGGTGGTTCTGCTGCATGAGGTAGGCGGCGAGGGCGCCGCCGAAGAGGATCCAGGCGCAGCAGCAGTTGGCGACGTTGATGACGGGAAGGGCGGAGAGCACGCCGATGACGGCGCCGCCGAGGAGAGCCGGCTGGGTCTTCGCGGGCGTCATGGGCACCCCCGTCGGCACCCGGTACGGGTGCGGTGGGCCCGGGGCGCGCCCCGGCGGGACACGCGCGCGGGCCGTTCGGTTCGCGGACGGGGCGCCCCGTCAGGGGCGCCCGGCGGCGTCAGTCGTAGTACTCGAGGCCGAGGTGCGTGATGAGCTCCTCGCCCTTCATGAACCGGAGGGTGTTCTTGAGCTTCATCATCTGGATGAACAGGTCGTGCTCCGGGTACACCTCTTTGGCGTGCATCGGGGCCTTGAAGTAGAACGACAGCCACTCCTGGATGCCCGACATGCCCGCCCGCTTCGCGAGGTCGAGGAAGAGCGCGGAGTCGAGCACGATCGGCGCGGCCAGGATCGAGTCGCGGCACAGGAAGTTGATCTTGAGCTGCATCGGGTACCCGAGCCAGCCCACCAGATCGATGTTGTCCCAGCCTTCCTTGTTGTCGCCGCGCGGCGGGTAGTAGTTGATCCGGACGACGTGCGAGATGTCCTTGTAGAGCTCGGGGTAGAGCTGCGGCTGGAAGATGTAGTCGAGCGCCGACTTCTTGCTCTCTTCCTTCGTCTTGAACGACTCCGGGTCGTCGAGGACCTCGCCGTCGCGGTTGCCCAGGATGTTGGTGGAGTACCAGCCGCGGACCCCCAGCAGCCGCGCCTTGAGGCCCGGCGCGATGATGGTCTTGATGAGCGTCTGCCCCGTCTTCATGTCGTTGCCCGCGACCGGCGCCTTGGTCGTGGCGGCCAGTTCGAGCATCGCGGGGATGTCGGCGGTCAGGTTGGGCGCGGCGTTGGCGAACGGGATGCCTTCCCGGAGCGCGGCGTAGGCGTACACCATGCTCGACGGGATCTGGTCGTCGCTCGCCTCGAGGCCCTTCTCGAACGCAGCCAGCGACTGGTGCACCGGGCCCTCCTTCATGAAGACCTCGGTGCTGCCACACCACACCATGACGAGGCGCGAGCAGCCGTGGGCCTCCTTGAAGCGCCGGATGTCGGCGATCAGCTGCTCGGCGAGGTCCTTCTTGTTCTTGCCCTTCTTGACGTTCGGGCCGTCGAGGCGCTTCACGTAGCGCTGGTCGAACACGGCCGACATGGGCTTGATGGCCTCCATGTCGCCGCGGACCTGGTCGAGCAGCGCGGGCTCGAGCACGCCGGCCGTGCGAGCCGCCGCGTAGCAGTCTTCCTCGAAGATGTCCCACCCGCCGAAGACGATGTCGTCGAGCGTCGCGAGGTCGACGAAGTCCTTGATCTTGGGCGCGCGGTTCTCGGTGCGCTTGCCCAGGCGGACGGTGCCCATCTGGGTGAGCGAGCCGATCGGCTGCGCGAGACCCTTCCGGATGGCGTGGACGCCGGCGATGACCGTGGTGCTGACGGCCCCGAGGCCGACGAGAAGGATCCCGAGCTTTCCGTGTGCGGGGGCGATGTCGACGGGCTGCTTCACAATCGGGCGATCATATCATGGGGCCATGCTCTTCAAGTTCCGCCGCACCCGGTCCATGGACCCCCTCCAGGTCGCCATGACCGGCGTCCGCATGGGCGAGCGCTTCCTCCAGATCGGCGTCGACGACCGGACCCTGCTCGCCGGCCTCGCGGCCAAGGTCGGCCTGAGCGGCGCGGCCGCCCTCGCGGCGCCGGACGACGCCCAGGCCAGCCGCGGGCAGAAGGCCGCGGCCCGCGCGGGCGTGCTGCTCGACCTCAAGGTCGGGCCCCTCGACACCCTCGACTTCCCCGACGCGGCCTTCGACATGGTCGTCGTCGACGACACGGCCGGCGGCTTCGCCGCCCGGCCCGACACCACCCGCGGCGCCTGCCTCCGCGAGGCCCTCCGCGTCCTCCGCCCCGGCGGACGCATCGAGCTCGTCGAGGGCGTCGGCGGCGGCTTCCTGCGGACCGCCCCCACCCGCCCGGACGGCTACCACGCCGAGCAGTCCCTCGCCGCCGCCGGCTTCCGCCCCGTCCGCGCCCTCGCGGAGAAGGACGGCTTCCGGTTCATCGAAGGACTCAAGGGGGCGTCGTTGAGTAACCAAGAATCAAGAATCAAGAATCAAGAAGGCGATTGATCCAGGTTTCCTGATTCTTGATTCTCAATTCTTGATTCCTCATCGAAGACACGTGAGGTGTCTTCCCCCATCGATCGAGATCGTGTCACCGGTGATCCAGCCCGCGCGGTCGGAGGCGACGAAGAGGATCAGGTCCGCGATCTCGTCGGGCTGGCCGGGGCGCCCGAGCGGGTGCGTCTCGTTCGAGCGCTGCAGGAACGCCGCGTACCGCTCCTCGTCCATGCCGCCACGGCGGTGCAGGTTCGTCACCGTCACGCCGGGGTTGACGCAGTTGGCGCGCACCCCGTGGGGCGCCCAGTCGAGCGCGGCGCACCGGGTGAGGTGATCGATGGCCGCCTTGCTGGCGCAGTAGGCCGACACGCCGGCGAACGCCCGGAGCCCGTTCACGCTCGAGACGTTGACGACGTTGCCGCGGCGCGCCTTGAGGTGCGGAAACGCCGCGCGCATGAGCCGGAACGGCGCCCGCGCGTTGATCCCCATCATCCGGTCCCACACCTCGTCGTCGGTCGTGTCCGTCGCGCCGGTGGCAATCACGCCGGCGGCGTTCACCAGCACGTCGAGCCCACCGTGGGCGTCCACCGCCGCGCCCACGATCCGCGCCGCCGCGTCGTCGGCCGTGACGTCGGCCGCCACGGCGAGCGCCCGGCCGCCGGCCGTCGTGATCCGCGCGGCCACCGCGTCGAGCGCCGCCTGGTTCCGGCCGGTCACGACCACTGACGCGCCCGCCTCCCCGAACTTCACCGCCGCCGCCTCGCCAATTCCGCTCGACGCCCCGGTGACCACCACCACCTTGCCTGAATAGGAATCGCTCATCCGGCGAGTATACGGTCGACTGTCACCCCGCGGCGTCTCATCACGGGGACGGACGCCGCAAAGTTCCGGCCTCCATCGGCCGAAAGGGTCGATCAGGAGGCATTTCCCGACGAGGCCCGCGCGGCCCGGGTTTTGCCTCCGGATCGCTCGGTACCTGCATGAACCGGCACGAACCCGCCGACGTCTTCAGCCCCGGAGAGATCGCGGCCGCCGCCGGGGTCGACGAGGCAGAGGTGCGCGCCCGGATGGCGAGGGGCCAGATCCGCTCGGTCCTGGCCCTGCTGCCGGCCGGCGTGCCCGCCGACCCGAGGCTGGACGACCTGGTGCCGCGATCGGAGGCCATCCGCGCGGTGCGGGCGCTCGCCGCGGGCGAGCCGATGCGCCCGGACGGCGACGGGACACCGCGCCTGTTGAGCCGCGCCGCGGGGCGGCAGCCGGATCGGGCCGTGCCGTTCGTCATGGCCACCTCGGCGCACGGCCTCCTGCTGGCGCTGGTCCTGGTCGTCGGTTCGCTCGGCTTCGCCGCCGCCGACGAGAAGACGGAGCCGCTGGACCGGCCGACGCCGGTCCGCCTGGTGTTCCTGGCCACCCCGGGCCCGGGCGGCGGCGGTGGCGGTGGAGGCCTCGAGATGCCCACCCCGCCCGCCAGGGCGGAACGGAAGGGCCCGGCCCGGACGCCGAGCCCCATCGTGGCGCGGCGCGTCCCCCCACCGCCCCCCACGCGACCGGCCCCGAGGCGGCCGGTGACTCCGCCCATGCGGCCGCCTCCGCTGCCCCCGGAACGGCCCCCGGCCGCGGTGGAGGCGCGAAGCCTCCCCGTCGTGGCCGCCCCGGTCGCCACGGTCGCGGCCGACACCCGCGACCGGGACGGCGCCATCGAGACCGCCCCGGATGCCGGGGCGACTGACAGCGCCGGTCCTGGAACCGGCGGCGGCGCCGGCAGCGGCGCCGGGACGGGGATCGGCGAGGGACAGGGTCCCGGCATCGGGCCGGGCGAAGGCGGGGGGACCGGCGGGGGGCCGTTCCGGCCCGGCAGCGGCGTCGAGCCGCCCCGGCTGCTGCGCGAAGTCCGGGCCGACTACACGGACCAGGCGCGCCGCGCTGGGGTGACCGGCGAGGTCGTGCTCGAGATCGTCGTGCTGCGCGACGGCGGCGTCGGCGACGTGCGCGTCCTCCGCCGGCTCGGCTCGGGACTCGACGAGCGGGCCGTGGACGCCGTGCGCCGCTGGCGCTTCGCGCCCGCGACGATGCGCGGGACGCCGGTGGACGTGCTCGTGGAAGTCGCCGTGGAATTCCGCCTGCGGTAAGGCACGGATGGAGCAAGGGATGGACGCAGTACTGCTTGGCATCACCGTCGTCTCGCTGGGCGTCGCGCTCGTGATGAGCCTCGTGGCCTGGCGCGTGTCGCGTGACGCGCGCGCGCGGTCGATGGCCCGCGTGGCGGCGCTCTCGATGGACGCGGCGGCCGCTCCCCCGGCGCCCGCCCGGCGCCCCGCCCCGCCGCCCCGTTCCGTGGCGGCGGCCCGTGCCCCGTGGACCCCGGCGCCAGCGCCGCGCGCGGTGGCGCGGGCCCCGCGCCGCGGCGGACGCCCGGACCAGCGGCCGGGCACGGCGCTCGCCGAGCTGCCCCTCCACCCGGCGCCGGCGGCCCCGGCACGGGCCATGTCCGACGGCTTCCTGGCGGCGGCCCCCGCGGCGGGCGGCGGGCGGCAGCGCGGCCTGGCGGTGGCGGCCTCGGTGCTCATGGTGGCGCTGCTCGCGCTCGGCGCGTCGATGTTCGCGGGGCCGGCCTCGCCGGCCGCGGTCGAGGGCATGGGCGGCACCGCGCCGCTCGAGTTGATCTCGCTTCGACACGACCAGTCGGGCGGACGGCTCGCGGTCTCGGGGCTCGTGAAAAACCCGTCGTCGGGCCGCGCCGTGGATCGGCTCGACGCGGTGGTCTTCCTCTTCGACCAGGCCGGCACGTTCGTCAAGAGCGCGGTCGCCCCCGTCGACTTCCGGCACCTGGCGGCGGGCGACGAGTCGCCGTTCGTCGTCACGCTCGACGCGCCCGCGGGCGTGGCGCGCTACCGCGTGAGCTTCCGCACCGCGGGCGGCGTGGTGCCGCACATCGACAGGCGGGACACGCCCGCAACGCTGGAGACGCGGCGATGATCCCGGGACGGGGTCAGGCGCCTGTTCGCGGCCTGGCCGCCGCCGCGGCGCTGCTCGTGCTCGCGCCGGGCCTGCCGGTGGCTGCGCAGCAGGGCTTCCGCTTCAAGAGCGGCGTCGAGCTCATCAACGTCACCGCGACGGTGACCGACAGGAACGGCCGGTTCCAGTCGGGGCTGCGGCAGGACGACTTCACCGTCTACGAGGACGGCGCCCCCGTCGAGATCACGCACTTCAGCGCCGAGCGCGTCCCGGTCAGCCTGGGCATCGTGCTCGACACGAGCGGCAGCATGTCGGGCGAGAAGATGGCATCGGCGCGCGCCGCGATCGACCGGTTCCTCGAGCAGCTGCTGAACCCCGAGGACGAGGTGTTCCTCTACCGCTTCGGCAGCGACGCCGAGCTCGTGCAGGACTGGACGCGCGATCGCCGCGCGGTCGGCGACAGGCTGGGACGCATCCAGCCGTCGGGCGGCACGGCGATGTACGACGCGGTGGCCGAGGCGGTCCAGATGGCGCAGGCGGGACGCAACCGCAAGAAGGCCATCGTCGTGATCTCGGATGGCAACGACACCAACAGCCAGCTGGACGCGGCGGACGTCCGCCAGCTCGTGCGGCAGACGGAGGTGCTGGTGTACGCCGTCGGCATCGACGCGCAGGACGGGACGATGATCGCGCGGGCGCCGAGGCGCACGCCGCCCGTCGCCCGCCCGCCCCGGCCGACGCCGTTTCCCATCCCCGGCCGCGGCCGCACGATCCCGGGGCTGCCGCCGGCGACGCCGCCCGGCTATCCGCCGGCCACCGGCCCGGCCGGCGCCACGGATCGGGTCAACGTCGTCGCGCTCCGGGAGATCACCGACGACAGTGGCGGACGCACCGAGATCGTCAGGGACGCCGGCGACCTGGACCCGGCGACCGCCGGCATCGCGAGCGAGCTGAGCCAGCAGTACTACCTGGGCTACCCGAGCCCGGGCCACGCCGACGGCCAGTGGCACACCATCCGGGTGGACGTCCGCAATCCGTCGCTCCGCGTCCGCGCGCGGCGCGGGTACGTCGCGACCCCCTAGGCCGATCCAGCCGCGTCCCGCGGCAGGCTCCAATGGACCGCCACGAGACTGTCACCTCCCGGTGACACATCGCGGCGCGGCCCGATCCGATAAAAGCTTCCTTATCATTCACTTACACGACCCCACGGTTGGCACGCTAGTCGCAATATGACTTGGCGTGCGGCGTTCCCCCCGCACCGCCGACAGCACGCTGGCGGCGATGGAAGGAGTTGAGGGTCATGGTCAAGCGGATGGCTTCCTTTGTTGTGGCGGCGCTCCTTATCGCGTCGGTCACGTCGGCGCAGGAACGCAAGGACCTGCAGGTGTTCCGCGACGTCGCCAACCAGGTGAACCGCTACACGCAGCTCACGGTTTTCGACAGCATCAACGCGTCGGTCGACAACGGACGCATCGTGCTGACCGGCTGGGTGACGATGCCCTACAAGCGCGACGACATCGAGCGCCGCGTGCAGAAGGTCGAGGGCGTCACCGCCGTGGAGAACAAGATCGACGTGCTGCCCGTCTCGCAGTTCGACGACGAGCTTCGCTTCCGGATCGCGCGGGCCATCTACGGCAACTCGTCGTTCTGGAACTACGCGGCCATGGCGAACCCGCCGATCCACATCGTGGTGAACCGCGGGCACGTCACGCTCGAGGGCGTGGTGAACACGAACGTCGAGCGCATGCTGGCGCGGTCGCTCGCATCGGGCTACGGCGCCTTCGGGGTGACCAACGCGCTCAAGACCGACGCGGAGGTCCTGGCCGAGCTCGAGCGCATGGGCCACTAGCCGCGTCGCGCGGCCTGGCGGCCGGACGGCCGGCGGGCGGCCGGGCACATCCCCGGCGCCCGCCGGCCGTCGTCCCCCCGGCCGGTAGTATCGTGTCGGGATGATCCCAGCACCGACCCGCCTGCTCACGGCCGCGATCCTCGCGGCCGCCACCCTCCTGGCCGTTCCCGCGGGCGCGCAGGCGCCGCGGAGCGCCGGCCCCATCATCGCGGACTACGGCACGGTCTTCGCCGTGCCCGACCCCGACCTCGCGACCCCGCTGACGACGCCGCTGAAGGTGGACTTCGACGTGTCGAGCGCCGCGGAGAAGCCGGACCAGGTGAACGCGGGCATCGAGACGGCGGCGCGCTTCCTGAACATGCACGCGCAGGCGGGGGTGCCGCCGGCGAACCTGTTCGTGGGCATGGTCCTGCACGGGGGCGCGGCGAAGGACGCGCTCTCGAACGAGGCGTACCGCAGGCGGTTCGGCACCGACAACCCCAACCTGCCGCTCATCGAGGCGCTGGTGAAGGCGGGAGCCCGGATCTACCTGTGCGGGCAGTCAGCCGCGAGCCGGGGCATCACGAAGGCCGACATGGCCACCCCCGTGAAGCTGGCGCTGTCGGCGATGACGGCGCACATGGTCCTGCAGATCGACGGGTACCACGTCAACCCGTTCTGACCGCTCAGACTTCCTTCTCGAGGTGGATCTCGTCGCGGATGGGGATGCCGCCGAAGCCGACGGACGCCGGCTCCCCGAAGTGATCGGGGACGGCCCCGGCGAGCACCTCGCTGATGCGGTAGCCGCGCCGCTGGTAGAAGTAGAGGGCCGGCAGGTTGTCGTTGGTCGTGGCGACGAGCACCTTGGGGAGCTTGGCGTTCCGGGCGATGAGCTCCGCCTCGGCGACGAGGTAGGCGCCGACGCCTGACCGCTGCCACATCGGGTCGGTCGCGAGGGCGATGATGTGGAGGGCGCCCCGGAACTCGCGGTGCGCGAGCGCGCCGGCGATCTCCCCCTCCATCTCCGCGACGATGGCCTGTTCCCGGTCGAGGTGCATCTCCTCGCCGAACGCGACGAGGCGGGTGCGCCCGAAGTCGCGCTGGAAGAGGTCGTTGACGGCGCGGCGGTCGCGCTCCTCGGCGTCGCGCACGAGCACCGGCGGCAGGTCGAGGTGGGGGCGGCAGCCGCAGACGACCTGCAGGCGCGCGTCCTCCCAGTCGACGAACTTGCCGCAGCGCGAGCAGCGCAGGACGGTGGGCTTGGCCCCGAAGGCGAGCTTGTTCATGTTTGTGGCTTCGGACATCACGGACACCGTGCGGGGAAAACCCCAGATTACACCGATCGCGCCGGCGGGGAGCCCGGCGACGCGGGCCCGCCGGCCGCGGGCTCGTCCCGGCCCCGGCGCATGACGAGCCAGATGAGCAGGGCCAGCGTCGACAAGGCGAGCACGATCATGACGCCGAAGAGCGTCAGCGTCCGCGCCAGGATCGACTCGGTGTCCATCCGGGCCTCCACGACGAGCGGCTCGCCGGCCCGCCTGGCGGCCAGGGGCTGTTCCCAGGCGATGATGTTGCCGCGCGCGATCTCGCCGCCGGGCTGGTTGTGGAAGGTCACGCGGCTCGGCAGGTGCAACCGGACAGCCACCTGCTCGTCCCCGGTCCAGCCAACATCCCCGACGTCGCGGCCGGCGGCCGCCCCGAGCACCTGCCGGTACTCGATCTGCCCGTCCCGCTCGGCGAACTGGTAGCGCGACCAGGCGAACGGCGCGGCGGCGCCGAGCCGGCGCACGTCGGGCACGTCGAGGCGGACGTGGACGTAGCGCCGGTTGCTGCGGCGCGAGTCGGTCACGCTGGCGACCCGCGCGACGGGGCTCTCGAAGAAGGCGCGCACGGCGTCCCGGTCGAGCCGGGCCCGCGGGTCGGCGTCGAGCGGCGCGCCCCTGAGGGCGACGAGGGCGGGCACCGAGGCGTTGACGTAGACGGTCGCCGACCCGTCGAGCGCCAGGTAGATCTCCTCCTCGTACTCGTACTTGGGCCCGAGGGCCGCCCCGCAGGCCGCGCCCGCGGCGGCCGCGAGGAGGACGAGCCCGCCGAGGAGCGCGCGGGTACGCGATCGCGGCATCACTCCGAAGGTCTCCAAACCCGAATGATATACTGCCCTTCCCTCCATGGCCGACGCGCCAACGCTCTTCCTGATCGACGGTTCCAACCAGATGTATCGCGCCTACCACGCGATACGCGGGCTCACGGGACCTGACGGCCGCTCGACCAACGCGGTGTACGGCTTCGTGTCGATGCTCCGCAAGCTCCTCGCCGATCATCAGCCGGCCCTCATCGCCTGCGCCTTCGACCTCCGCGGCCAGACGTTCCGCGACGCCATCTCCGCCGAGTACAAGGCCAACCGCGCCGCCATGCCCGACGACCTCGTCGAGCAGGTGCCGTGGATCCACGAGGCCACCGAGGCGCTCGGCGTCCCCGTCTTCACCGCCGAGGGCTTCGAGGCCGACGACGTCATCGGGACGCTGGCGCGGCAGGCGGCCGCCGCCGGCCACCCCGTCGCCATCGTCACGGGCGACAAGGACTTCTTCCAGCTCGTCGACGGCACGATCCGGGTCTACAACCCGCGCGACGAGGGCACCTGGTACGACCCGGCGGGCGTGCGCGAGAAGTTCGGGGTCGATCCCGGCCAGGTCGTCGACGTGCTCGCCCTGATGGGGGACGCAAGCGACAACGTCAAGGGCGTGCCGGGCATCGGCGAGAAGGGCGCCCGGGAGCTCATCCAGACCTGGGGGTCGCTCGACGCCCTGCTCGCGCACGCCGGCGAGGTCAAGCAGAAGAAGTACCGCGAGGGCCTGCTCGCGCACGCCGACGAGGCGCGGCAGAGTCGTGAGCTCGTGACGATCCGCACCGACGTCGACGTGGCATTCGACCCGGAGCGCTTCCGGTACCGCGGCGCGTCCCCGGAGCGGTGCTTCGACCTGTTCGGCCGGCTCGGCTTCCGCACGCTCGTGACGGAGTTCGCGCCGACGGCCGCCAGCGTCTCGCGGGACTACGCCGTCATCGACTCGATGGCGGCGCTCGAGGCGTGGGCGCGGGGGGTGCGGGCGCCGGGACCGCTGGCCGTGCACGTGGTGGCCGACGGCGCGTCGGCCATGCGCGCCAGCTTCGTGGGGCTCGTGCTCTCGACGGGGCCGCGCCAGGCGCGCTACGTCGCGCTCGGCCACGAGGGCTTCGGCGGCGGCGCGTCGCTCGACCGCGCGGCGGCGCTCGCCTGCCTGCGCCCGATCCTGGCCGACCCGGCGATCCGCAAGGTCGGGCACGACCTGAAGGCCGACCTCATCGTGCTGGCCCGCCACGACGTCACGCTGGCCGGCCTCGACCTCGACACGATGCTGGCGGGCTACCTGCTCGACGCCACCAAGGCGAACCAGGCGATCGAGCCGCTGGCGCTCGAGCAGATCGGCTACAAGGCGCTCACGGCGGAGGACGTGCGCGGCAAGGGCGCGAAGGCGCTGCCCTTCGCGGACGTGCCGGTGGACGGCATCCTCGACTACGCGGGCGAGCGCGCCGACCTCGCCTGGCAGCTCGCCGCGGCGCTCGCTCCCGCGCTCGTCGCCGAGGACCTGGACCGCGTGTACCGGGAGCTCGAGCTGCCGCTCGTCCCGATCCTGGCGGGCCTCGAGCAGGCGGGCGTGCGGGTGGACACCGCCGCGCTCG
Organism: Vicinamibacterales bacterium; assembly: GCA_050250645.1. Classification (GTDB taxonomy): domain Bacteria; phylum Acidobacteriota; class Vicinamibacteria; order Vicinamibacterales; family UBA2999; genus JBFWVR01. The sequence goes on along the minus strand of JBFWOG010000009.1, from coordinate 66,571 downwards.
GCGCGCAGGCCGCGCGGGTGGACGGCGAGCTGGCCGCGCTCGGCGCGCGGATCTACGCGCTGGCGGGCGAGGAGTTCAACATCAACTCGCCGAAGCAACTCGGCGAGATCCTGTTCGAGAAGCTCCAGCTGCCGGTCCTGCGGCGCACGGGCACGTCGCGCGCGCCGTCGACGGCGGTGGAGGTGCTCGAGGAGCTCGCGGAGGCGCACGACCTGCCGCGCCTGATCCTCGAGTGGCGGGGCCTCGCGAAGCTCAAGGGCACCTACATCGACGCGCTGCCCCTGCTCGTCAACCCGGAGACGGGGCGCGTGCACACCTCGTTCAACCAGGCGGTCGCGGCGACCGGCCGGCTGTCGAGCAGCGACCCCAACCTGCAGAACATCCCGATCCGGACGAGCATCGGCCGCGAGATCCGCCGTGCGTTCGTCGCCGCGCCGGGCGCGGTGCTCATCTCGGCCGACTACTCGCAGATCGAGCTGCGCGTGCTCGCCCACCTGTCTGGCGACGAGAGCCTCATCGCCGCCTTCGAGCGCGGCGACGACATCCACGACCAGACCGCGCTCAAGGTGTTCGGCCCCGACAGCGAGCTCGACCCGCACGAGCTGCGGCGCCGCGCGAAGATCGTCAACTACGCGCTGCTCTACGGCAAGACCGCCTTCACGCTCGCGCGCGACATCGGCGTGCCGCAGCAGGCCGCGCAGCAGTTCATCGACGCATACTTCGCCGGCTTCCCCCGCGTGCGCGAGTTCATCGACAGGACGCTGGCCGACGCCCGCGAGACCGGCGTCGTGAAGACGATGTTCGGGCGGCGGCGGCCGGTGCCCGAGCTGACGAGCCGCAACGGCCAGATTCGCGCGGCCGCCGAGCGCGTCGCCGTCAACATGCCCATCCAGGGCACCGCGGCCGACATCCTGAAGAAGGCCATGATCGACGTGGACGCCGCCCTCGGCGCCGCCCACCCCGGCGCCCGGATGATCCTCACCGTGCACGACGAGCTGCTCTTCGAGGCGCCGGCCGCCGAGGCCGACCAGGTCGCCGCCCTCGTCCGCGACACCATGAGCCGCACCGTCGCCCTGCGCGTGCCGCTCGACGTCGACGTGGGAATCGGGGAGAACTGGAAAGAGGCCAAACCCTAAGGGGGCTTCGCTGAGTAAACAAGAATCAAGAATTTAGAATCTAGAGACAGGAACCCGTCTTTCTCTTTCTTGATTCTTAATTCTTAATTCTTGATTACTCACTCCGTGACTACTTCCACCGCTCCTTCACGACCTCCCACTCGGCCCGGAGCTCGGATTCGGCCTGGGGCCGGGCGGCGGGAGCCAGGGGGCGGACCAGGTCGGGGATGATGCCCTCCCGGACGAGGCGGTCGAGATCGGCGCGCAGCGTCGCGGACCGGGCGCCGGCGAGGCGCGCGCGCACCCACCCGGCGACCGCCGCGTCCCACGCCCCCTTCGGGTCGGCCTCCCCCCGCATCGCCACCACGATCCAGTAGGCCGCGGTGCCCGACGCCGGGTCGACGGCCAGCCGGGCGGCCATCCGGTCGCCCATCGCCCTGAACGCACGGGCACGGGCCGCCGGCGCCAGACGGCTGGCATGGCGCTCGACGGCGCTCCCCCACCAGTCCAGGGCCGGCTCGGCGAGCGCCGGGGCATCGGTGACCGCCAGGTCGAGGGTGCTGGCGAAGAGCGCCGCCGAGGCGCCGTAGTCGTCCTCGAGGTAGAGCGCCTCCCCAAGGGCCAGCAGGTACTCGACACGGTCCCTGGCGCCGAGGCCCTCGGGCCGGACGACGCCGAGCGACGCGCGGGCGGCGACCAGGTCGGCGGGGTCGACCCCCTGGCGGTACCGCTCGAGGTGCGCCCGGGCCAGGACCACGGCCCCGGCATCGGCGGTCGCCGGCGTCAGGACCGCCGCGCTGGCGGCCTCGATCGCCGCGTCGTACTGTCCCTGGTTGTAGGCGCTCCTGGCCCGGGCCAGGTCGGCGGGGGTCGCGAGGGCGGCGGCCGGCAACGCGAGCACCACCGCGGCGGCCGCCAGGCTCCAGCGAAGCATGGGCGGATCGTAGCACGCTGCTACAATGGCGGACTGGATGCCTGAACCGGTGATCGTACCGCGGGCAGAGCACACGATTTCGCGGCGGGACATCGACCCGGACGCGCTCAAGGTGCTCTACCGGCTGCAGCAGTTCAACTACGAGGCCTACCTGGTCGGCGGCGGTGTCCGCGACCTCCTCCTGGGACGCCGGCCCAAGGACTTCGACATCGGCACGTCCGCCCATCCCTACCAGATCAAGAAGCTCTTCCGGAACTGCTGGATCATCGGGCGGCGCTTCCGGCTGGCGCACGTCCGGTTCGGGCCCAAGGCCATCGAGGTCGCGACGTTCCGCCGCAACATCCCGGCCGGGACCGAGAACGAGGCGCCCGCCGACGACCGCCACGGCGAGACGGCCGCCGAGCAGCTCGTCCGGCACGACAACACCTTCGGCACGCCCGAGGAGGATGCGTTCCGGCGCGACTTCACGATCAACGCGCTGTTCTACGACATCGCGACCTTCTCGATCATCGACTACGTCGGCGGCCTCGACGACCTCCGGGCCGGCCTCGTGCGCTCGATTGGCGACCCGAACGTCCGCTTCCAGGAAGACCCGGTCCGCATGCTCCGCGCCGCCGTCATGGCGGCGCGCCTCGACTTCCGCCTCGACCCGCCCATCGTCCACGCGATTCGCGAGCACCGGCAGCTGATGGCCCTGGCCGCGCCGGCCCGGCTGATCGAGGAGTACTACAAGATCCTGCGCTCGGGGGCGGCCGAGAAGACGTTCCGGCTGCTCGCGGAACACCGGCTGCTGGAGCCGGTGACGCCCGAACTGCAGCGCGCGGCGGATCGCCCGGAGTTCTGGGCGGCGCTCGCGGCGCTCGACGAGTACCGCCGGCGCTTCGCCGAGATCCCGCCGGCGCTCACCAACCCGGTCCTCCTCGGGTCGCTGCTCGTGCCGCTCGGCCTGATGCCGAAGCGGGTCTTCGCGCCGCGCGCGGACGAGGACGAGGAGGACGCGCGCCCGGACGAGGGCGACGAGGAGGCGGACGACGAGCGGATCGCCGCGCGGCCGCGCGGCCCGCGCGGCCGCGACCGGCGGCGCGCGCCCAAGGAGCCGCCGCTCATGATCGGCCGGCTCCCCGTCGCCCGGCGCGACACGGACCGGCTCCGGCAGATCCTCGCGCTGCAGGGCCGGCTGCTCGACCTCGAGACCACGCCGCGCGCCAAGCGCGCGTTGATGCACCGGAGCCCGTTCGCCGAGACGCTGACCTGGCTGGAAATCCACGGCACGTCCGTGGACGTGGTCGAGCACTGGAAGGGATTCGTCGAGGCGGCCGCCTCGCTCGAGCCCGGCGCCGCGCCGGCGCCGGCCTCGGACGGGCCGGGCGACGGGGCGGGGCGGCGGCGCCGGCGGCGCGGGCGCCGGCGGGGCGGCCGGCGCGGCCGCGGCGGCACGCCCCCGGAAGGATAGGGCGGCGGGCCCGGCCTGGCCGGGCCCGCCGGGTTCAGCCCTTCGTCCGCTCGAACTCCTGCATGAAGCTGACGAGCGCGTCCACCCCCGCCTCGGGGAAGGCGTTGTAGATCGACGCGCGCATGCCCCCGACCGACCGGTGGCCCTTCAGGCCGTCGAGGCCGGCGGCGGTCGCCTCCTTCACGAAGGTCTTCTCGAGCTCCTCGCTCGGGAGGCGGAAGGTGATGTTCATGCGCGACCGCGAGTCCTGCGCGGCCGTGCCGCGGTAGAAGCCGCTCCTGTCGATCTCGGCGTACAGCTTGCCCGCCTTGCGCTCGTTGACCGCCTGAATGGCCGCGAGGCCGCCCTGGGCGATCGCCCACTTCATCACCAGCCCCAGCAGGTAGATGCCGAAGCACGGCGGCGTGTTGTACATCGAGCCGTTCTCGGCGTGCACCGCGTAGTTCAGCATCGTCGGCAGCGACTTCTGCGAGCGGGCGAGCAGGTCCTCGCGGACGATGACCAGGGTCACGCCCGATGGCCCGAGGTTCTTCTGGGCGCCGGCGTAGATGACGCCGTACTTCGCGACGTCGATGGGCCGGCTGAAGATGTCCGACGAGGCGTCGGCCACGAGCGGCGCGCCACCGGCGTCGGGCGGCGCGGCGAACTGCGTGCCCACGATCGTGTTGTTCGTCGTGAAGTGCACGTAGTCGGCGCCGGGCGTGAGCGCGAGCTCGCCCTGGGCCGGCACGCGCGTGAACTTCTCGCCCTCGGTCGTCGCCGCGACGTGCACCGTGCCGACCTTCTGCGCTTCCTTGACGGCCTTCTGCGACCAGGAGCCCGTGACGATGTAGTCGGCGGTGCCGCCGGCGGTCAGCAGGTTCATCGGCACCATCGAGAACTGCAGCGACGCGCCGCCCTGGAGGAAGAGCACCTTGTAGCCGTCCGGCACCTGGCCGAGCGTCCGGATGCCCGCCTCGGCCTCGGCGAGGATGGCCTCGAAGACCTTCGAGCGGTGGCTGACCTCGAGCACCGACATGCCGACGCCCGGCAGCGCGACGAGGTCGCGCTGCGCCTCCTCGAGGACGGGCAGGGGCAGCACGGCAGGGCCGGCCGAGAAGTTGAAGATGCGGTGGACGGTCGTGGACATGGTCGGTTCCTCGTGCTTCGCGTGGGCCGGATCGCCCTGGGTGTCTCGTGCGCGGTCGTCCCGCCGGCGGCCGCTCAGGACAGGTGAACGAGCTGGAGATCGAGCACGTCGGGGTGCCCCGCCTTGATCGCCTCCAGCGTCGGCTCGCCCGGCGTGCCGTCGAGGTTGATGCGCGCGACGGCGGCCTCGGCGCCGTCGAAGATGATGTTCTCCGTCTCCTGCACGTTGATGTCCGCCGCGCGGAGCGCCTCGAAGACGTGCGCGAGCACGCCGGGACGGTCGCGGTGGCGGACGACCAGCCGGCAGGTCGCCGGGGTCTTCCGCGCCAGGTTCACCACGTTCGGGACGCGGCCGGTCTCGATGAACGTCCGGACGATCCGGACCGTCTCGCCCGCGATCGCGTCCTGGGCCTGGTCGGTCGAGGCGCCGATGTGGTGGGTGCCGTACACGCCCGGCAACCCGACGATCGGGTCCTCGAACGCGCCCGTGGCGCCCGTGGGCTCGGCCCCGAAGACGTCCAGGCCCGCGCGCAGCCCCTTGCTCTCGACGGCCGCGGCGAGCGCGGCGTAGTCGACGACCTCGCCGCGGGCCGTGTTGACGAAGTAGGCGCCCTTGCGGGCGTTGGCCAGCAGGTCCGCGTTGACGAAGCCCCGCGTGCCGGCGTTGAGCGCGAGGTGCACGCTGATGACGTCCGCCCGGGCGACCACCTCGGCCGCCGACCCGACGACCTCGATGCCGAAGTCGGCGGCCGCCTGCGCGCGGGCGGCGGCGTCCTCCGTGAACCGGCGGCTCCACGCCACGACCGGCATGCCGAACGCGCGCGCGCGGCGCGCCACCTCCTGGCCGATGCTGCCGAAGCCGATGAGGCCGAGCGTGCGCCCGAAGAGCCCGCGGGCCTTCGAGTACTCCTTCTTGTTCCAGGTGCCGGCCCGGAGCTCCGCCACGTTGTCGGGGATGCGCCGGTCGAGCGACAGCATCAGCCCGATGGCCAGCTCCGCGACGGCAATCGCATTCTTGCCGGGGCAGTTCGAGACGTAGATGCCGCGCGCCGACGCGCCGGCGACGTCAATGGTGTTGACGCCGGCGCCGGCGCGGACGATCAGCGACAGGTTGCCGGCGTCGAGCGCCGCGGCGTTCACCTTCGTCGACCGGACGACGAGGACGTCCGCCCCGGTCGACGCGATCGCCGCGGCGAGGGCCTCGTCCTTGGCGTCCGGCTCGTACACGACGTCGCAGCCGGCGGCCTTCAGGCCATCGATGCCGCTCTGCTCGAACTTGTCTGCGATCAGGACCTTCATCGGAATCTCACGGAAGACTGGCGTTGGCTCGTTCCTCAGGTTCCAGGGTTCCTGAGGTTCCTCGGTTCAGATGAGGTGGCTCAGGAGGCCGTCGCGAAGCTTCGGCTCGAACCACGTGGACTTGGGCGGCATGATGCCCCCGGCATCGGCGATGCGCATCAGGTCGTCGACCGAGACCGGGTAGTGCGAGAAGGCGACGGCCCAGGCGCCGGAATCGACGAGGCGCTCGAGCTCGCCGGTGCCGCGGATGCCGCCGACGAAGTCGATGCGCTTGTCGGTCCGCACGTCGTGGATGCCGAGGAGCGGCGCGAGCACCTCGTCCTGCAGGCGGCTCACGTCGAGCACCTGGTCCGGGCCGGCGCCGGCCGGCGGCGCGCCGAGGGTGAGCGTGTACCACGTGCCGGCGAGGTACATCGCCACCTGCCCGTGCGAGGCGGGGGTCGCGGGGCCGCCCTCGGCCACCGTCATCCGCGCGCCGAGCTCGGCGAGGAAGGCCTCGGGCGAGCGGCCGCCGAGATCCTTCACCACGCGGTTGTAGGGGAGGATCTGCATCTGGTCGTCGGGGAACGCCACCGCGAGGACGCGGTCGTGCTCGCCCGCGCCCCGGTCGGCCAGCGCCCGGCGCGTGCGCGCGGCGCTCGCGGCCCGGTGGTGGCCATCGGCGATGTAGAGGCAGGGCAGCGCGCCGAAGCTCGCGACGAGGGCCGCGGTGTCGCCCGCGGGCACACGCCAGACCACGTGACGCACGCCGTCGGGGGCGGTCAGGTCGTAGAGGGGCGCGCCCGTCATCACGCGCGCGACGATCGCGTCCACGGCCGGCGACGCCTTGTACGTGAGGAAGACCGGCCCGGTCTGCGCGCCGATGGTCAGCATGTGCTTCGTCCGGTCGTCTTCCTTGTCCGGGCGCGTCTTCTCGTGCTTCTTGATCAGGTCGGCGTCGTACTCGTCGATCGAGAAGCAGCCGGCGACGCCGGCCTGCACGTGGTCCCCCATGTGCAGCCGGTACACGTAGAGGCTCGGCTCGGACTCCACGATCATCGGCGCCGCGGCCCGGAGCGCCGCGAGGTTCTCCGCCGCGCGGGCGTAGACCTCGTCCGCGTAGGGGTTGGTGCCGGCCGGCAGGTCGATCTCGGCGCGGGACACGTGCAGGAAGCTCAGCGGGTTGCCCTCGGCCAGGGCGCGCGCCTCGTCGGCATTCACCACGTCGTAGGGCACCGACGCCACCCGGCCCGCCACCTCAGGCGACGGACGCAGCGCTGGAAACGGGAACAGCAATGACATGACCTCGGGATTATAGGCGAGGCCCGCCGCGAGTTGGCAGGCGTCCTGCGTGATCACCGCCGCAGGAGGCATCCGCATGTCATTCGCGACTCGATTCGATGCACGTCTGTCATTTCTGCTTCCCGCCGCGCTCCTGCTGGTGATGGCGATGGCCACGCCCGCGGCGGCCCAGGACGTCGGTGTCCGGGGCGGCGTGTCGGTGGACCCCGACCAGGTCTACCTCGGCGCGCACCTCGAGACCGCGCCGCTCGTCGACCGCCTCGTGTTCCGCCCGAACCTCGAGGCCGGTTTCGGCGACGACCTCACCCACGTCGGCGTGAACCTGGAGTTCGCCTACAAGTTCCCGTCGAACGGGCCCTGGGCGCTCTACGCGGGCGGCGGCCCCGCGGCCAACTTCTACCGTTTCGACCGCGGGCCCGGCCGTGAGGACGGCACGGCCACGGAAGGCGGGTTGAACCTGCTCGTGGGCGTCGAGCAGGCGAGCGGGCTGTTCTTCGAGTTCAAGGTCGGCGCCGTGGACTCGCCGGACCTCAAGTTCGGGGTGGGATGGACGTTCCGGTGACGCCGGGACGGGGGGCGGCCCCCCGTCCGGCCCCCCTTAGTGGACCGTATCGACTGATTCAGTCCTACGGACGGCGGCGTCGAACCGCGGATCGACGGCCGCGACAGCGGAGCGGCCGGTAGTGATTCGGGACGTACCCACCACCAGACTAGTTCGTGGTGCGCACGCCGGTGTCGGAGAACAGCAGGCCGAAGACCTGGTCCCGCTCGGCGTGGAAGACCGCGAGGTAGGCCTTGGCCACCGGCTCGCCGGGCGGCATGTTGCGGTGCTCGGTGACCGGGTTCACGTAGCTGCCGTTCTTGCGGAGGCCGTAGTGCAGGTGCGTGGCGGTCACCATGCCCGAGTTGCCCACCTTGCCGATGACCTCGCCCTGCGCGACGCGGGCGCCGCGGCGGACGCCGATGGCCGACAGGTGCATGTACTCGCTCTCGTAGCCGCTCGCGTGCCGCACGCGCACGGTGCGGCCGCCGCCGGTCGTCCAGCCGGCATACGAGACGACGCCGCTCGAGACCGACACGACGGGCGCGCCGTAGGGCGCGCGGTAGTCCACCCCGTGGTGGGCGCGGGTGATCTTGAGGACGGGGTGGCGGCGGGCGCGCGAGTACGACGAGGTGATGGTCGGCTCGAACTTGAGGGGCGACTTGAGGAACAGGCGCTTGAGCGACCGGCCCTGCTCGTCGTAGTAGCCGGGCTTGCCGCCCGGCGGCGTGAAGCGGATCGCCCGGAGGCTCCGGCCCGCGTTGACGAACTCCGCGGCCCGCACGGGACCGTAGCCCGCGAAGGCGCCGTCCTCGCGCGTCGCCCGCTCGACGACGAGGCGGAAGCTGTCGCCCGGCTGCAGGTCGTTGTTGAAGTCGATCTCGCCGGCGAAGACGTCGGCCATCGCCAGGCCCAGGTCGATCCGCTCCCCCGACGCCTCCAGCGCCTGGACGAGCGACGGGGTCTCGCGGTCGATCGTGCCCTCGACGACGGTCGTCTCGTAGGTCTTCGGGATGTCGGCGATGGCCACGTCGAACGCCGGCGCGTCGCCGCCCTCGTGGCGCAGCAGCCGCAGCACGTGGTCGCCGTCGATCTCGTACTCGAAACCACGCACGTGCCCGTCGAGCAGCTGGTCGAGGCGGTACGGCTGGCCCGCGCGGAAGCGCCGGAGGTCGAACTCGCGGCTCGCGCTGCTGATGATGGCGTGGATCTCGTCGGCGGGAACGGCGTGGCTCTCGAGGACCGAGACGAGCGTGGTGCGCGAGGGCACGCGCGCCGAAATCAGCTCGGCGTCGCGCGGCAGCTCGACGTCGGCCACCCGCGCCGGCGCGGCGGGCTCGGGCTCGGCCGCCGCCAGGTGCCACGCGACCCCGGCCAGCCCGGCCAGGACCGCCGCGGTCGCCGTCGCCAGGATCGTCGCCTGCCGCATCGTCCCCGCGCGCCCGCCCTTAATCCCGGCCACCCGCGCTGCGCGCCGACGACGGCGGCACGTGGCCCTTGAGGCGCATGTAGGTGACGATGTTGCCGTAGTGCTCGTTGTTGTGGCTGATGTTCTGGACGAGCACCATGCCGCGCGGCGCCTGGTTGCGGCCCATCGCGATCAGCTCGGACATCGAGGCGTCGGTCTGCGCGGCAAAGACCGCGTCGCAGTACGCGACCGCCGCCTTGAGCCCCGCGACCAGCTCCGCCTTCGACGTGACCTTCTCGAAGTCCGTCGTGTTCGGGCTGCTGTCGCCCTTCGCGCGCGAGCAGTACGAGTAGTTGGAGTTGGCGACGTGCCCGACGAGCGCGCCGAAGCTGCGCACGTCCTTGGTCGGCTGGTACGCGAACTCGGCCTCGGGCATGGCCTCGGCGGCCTCGACGACGTTCCTGGCGACGCCCGCGTGCATGCGCCCGAGCGACTCGGCGAGGGCCTTCGACTGGGCGGCGGCGGGCAGGGCGGCCGCGAGCAGGAGCGCGCACGCGGCGGTCAGCGTCCGTGTCATTCGTACCTCCGGCAAACCCGAGCATCGTAACAAGTTACGCGCGGAGGGGCCAGCCCATTCGGGCCCGGTCGGGCTCGTGGCGGGGACGAACGGCGGGCCACCGTCGCCCGGATCTGCACGCGCCTGCCCGCCGGTGCGGCCTCAGCGCGGCGGCAGCGGGACGACGAGCTGGGCCGTGACGCCCGGCTCGATCCGGACGCGCTGGGTGATGGAGCGCGTGCCCGCCTGCACCACCACGTCGTGCTCGCCGGGGGCGAGCTCGGCGACGGAGAGCGGCGTCGTGCCGCGCAGCTGGCCGTCGACGAGCACGCGCGCGCGGGGCGGCTCGCTCCGCACCTCGAGCCCGCCGGTCAGCGCGACGTGCTGCAGCTCGATGTACTGCGCGGTCTGCACGCCCGCCTGGATCGTCAGGGGGACAATCCGCGGCTCCGAGCGGCCCACGCGGACCTCGAGGACGTGGGTGCCGGGCGGCAGGCGGACCGTGAGGGGGGTCACGCCGCGCTCCTCGCCGTCCACGGCGACCCGCGCCGCGGTGGGCCGAGACTGCACGACGAGCTCGCCTTCGCCGGCGAGGACGGGCACGGGATCGCGGGTGGCCAGCCACCAGATCGTCCCCGCCTCGAGCACGACGAGCGCGGCGAGCACGGCGGCCGCCACGCGCAGCGGGCTGGCCGCGACGCGCGGGCGCGGCGGCGACACCACCGGGACGGCAGGCGGCTCGGCGGGCCCGGCCGGCTCCGGGGCCGGCGCCGCGGGCGGCTCGGATGGCGGCAGGACGGCCGGGGAACGGGCAGGCACCGGCGCGAGGAGCGCGCTCGTGCGCTGCACCCACGCCTCGAGCAGGACCGGCGTGGTCACGTAGGCTCGCTCCGCCGCGAGCACCTCCTCGAAGGCGACCTGCGCCTCGCGGGCGGTCTTGAAGGCCGTGCGCGCGTCGAGCTGCAGCGCGCGGCCGAGCCAGCCCTTCAGGCCCTCCGAGAGGGGGTGACTCGTGCCCCCGCTCCACTCGGTCGCCTTCGCGAGCAGCTCGGCGAGGCGGACCGGGAACTCGTCGGCCCCGAGGCGCCGGCCGAGCACCAGGGCCAGCGCGACGACGCCGATGGCGATGACGTCGGCGCGCGGCGTCACCCGCGGCAACCCGGGCGCCGGCGGCATCGCGACGCCCAGCGACCGCCACAACCGGTCGCGGCTGAACTGGAGCGCCTCGACCGCGGGGCCGAGGACGTACTCCGGAAGGACCAGGCGCGCCGGCGGCGACACGATCAGCCGCTCCACCGCGATGGTGCCGATGGCGAAGTCCTTCTGGTGGCGCGAGACCAGGGCCACCGCCGGGATGAGCTGGCGCAGGAGGCCGAGCGCCGCCCCGATGTCGAGCGGCACGCGGGCCGCATGGCCGGCATCGAGCAGGGCCGACAGGCGCCAGCCCGGCACCAGGTCCGAGACGAGCACCAGCTCCCGGGGCGCCGGACGGTCGACGCGCCGCACGCGCGCGAACGAGCCATGACGCGATGGCTGCAGCCGCGACACCCGGTCGGCCACGGCCGGCCCAAATGCCCGCACGTCCACGAGCGCCGGGTCGAAGGCCAGGCACTCGACGAGTCCGCCCGTCTCCGGATCGACGGCCTCGTGGCGCACGCCGAACCCGTCCGCGACGGTCGCCTGCGCCGAACCCGGGGCCTGGGCCAGTTCCATGGGCTCCAAGCGAAGCAACCCCCCTTCCATGCGGGACGGCGGCCCTAAAGTCTTCTGTCGATGGATGTTGGGCCGCTCGTCCCGCGCGGCCGCACGGTGGATCGCCCGACAGAACCGTCAGATACTAACGATTCTGTAATGTCCGGCGCCAGGCCTGTGGCTGGCGGTACCGGTTCTGTCACCCGGCTGCCGAACTCGGGGGCCGGCCGCCGCCGGCCCCGTGACGACGGGGCGAGGCCCCTCGACACGCGTCACGCGGCAGGGGTGCAATACACTCCATTGGTTGATGCCCCCCGGAAGGAGGACCTGGTGACCCGACGTCAAATGCTGCTGCTGCCGGCCGCCTGCCTGGCCGTGCTCCTCGCGGGCGGCCTGCGCCTGTCCGCGCAGGCCCCGAGCGAGACGGTCGACCTCGACGCGCTCGCGCGGATCAAGGCGGAGGGGTTCGAGCGCTCCGACGTGATGAACCTGGCGTGGTGGCTCACCGAGGCGAGCGGGTCGCGACTCACCAACTCGCCGGGAATGCGGGCGGCCGCCGACTGGGCGGTGAAGACGCTCGGGTCGTGGGGCCTCGTCCATGTCGCGGAAGAGCCCTGGGGCGAGGACTTCGGTCGGGGCTGGAGCAACGAGCGGACGGTCCTCCACGTGGTGACGCCGACGCCGTGGCCCGCGATTGCGTACGCCAAGGCGTGGACGCCCGGCACGGGCGGCGCGGTGACCGCCGCCGCGGTGCTCGCGCCGATGACGACCGAGGCCGACTTCGCGAAGTACGCGGGCACGCTGAAGGGCAAGGTCGTCCTGCTGCAGGCGCCGCTCGAAGTCACGCCCATCTTCGAGGCGCCGGCGCACCGCTACACGGACGAGGAACTCGACCAGCTCGCGATGCAGTCGCCGCCCACAGGCGGAGGCCGCAACTTCGACTTCGCCGCGGTGCGCGCCTTCCAGGTGAAGCGCAACGCGTTCCTGCTCGAGCAGGGCGTCGCCGCGGTGCTCGAGCCCGGCCCGCGCGTGGGCGACAGCGGCAGCGTCCTGGTGAGCGCCGGCGGCTCGCGCGACCCGAAGGATCCGCCGGTGCCGACCCAGCTGGCCGTCGCGACCGAGCACTACAACCGGATGGCGCGGCTGCTGCAGCACGACATCCCGGTCACGGTCGAGGTCGACGTCCGCAGCACGTTCCAGGACCGCGACCTGGGCATGTACAACATCGTCGCGGAGATCCCGGGCACCGACAAGGCGGACGAGATCGTCATGCTCGGCGCGCACTTCGACTCGTGGCACGGCGGCACGGGCGCGACGGACAACGCCGCGGGCTCGGCGGTGATGATGGAGGCGATGCGCATCCTCAAGCAGTCGGGCGTGCGGCTGCGCCGCACGGTGCGCCTGGCGCTGTGGACCGGTGAGGAGCAGGGCCTGCTCGGGTCGCGCGACTACGTGAAGCGCCACTTCGCGGACCCGGCGACCATGGAGCTGAAGCCCGAGCACGCGAAGCTGGCGGCCTACTTCAACATGGACAACGGCACGGGGCAGTACCGCGGCGTCTACCTGCAGGGCAACGAGGCGGTGCGGCCGATCTTCGAGCAGTGGATGGCGCCGTTCGCCAACCTCGGGATGACGCGCCTGACCATCCGGAACACCGGCGGGACCGACCACCTGGCCTACGACGCGGTCGGGCTGCCGGGCTTCCAGTTCATCCAGGACCCGATCCAGTACGGCACGCGCACGCACCACTCGAACCTCGACGTGTACGATCAGATCGTGCCCGAGGACATGATGAAGAACGCGGTCATCACGGCGTTCTTCGTCTACCAGGCCGCCAACCGCGACCAGATGCTGCCACGCGAGCCGCTGCCGAAGGCCACGGCCGCCAACCGTCCGTCGCAATAGACCACCAGCGGGGTTCCTTGGACTTCATCGACTTGCCGTTCGTCGCCGCCGCAGCCCTGGGGCTCGCCCTGGGGCTGCTCATCGGCTGGTTCCTCGCGCGGGCGTCGGCGCGGCGGGACCTCGCCGACACGCAGGCGGCCCACCAGGGCGCGATCGCCGCCCAGCAGACCCTCTTCGCCGAGACGGCGCGCCGGCTCGGCGACGTCCAGGAGGAGCTCCAGCACGTGCGGGTCGACCTGCAGGAGGCCCGGACCGAGGCGGGGACCGCGCGCGAGGACAACGCGCGACTCGCCGCGGAGCTGGCGCACCAGAAGGGCATCGTCCCCGAGCAGGTGGCGCTGCTCGAGAAGGCGCGGCTGCAGCTGCGCGACACCTTCAACGCGCTCGCCGCCGAGGTGCTGCGGGGCACCAACGCCGAGTTCATCAAGCTCGCCCAGGAGCGGTTCGGCACCATCCAGAAGGAGGCCTCGGCCGACGCGAGCCGGCGCCAGCAGGCGCTCGACGAGCTGGTGAAGCCGATACGCGACGCCCTCGCCAACGTGGACAAGAAACTCGGCGAGGTCGAGCGCGACCGCCTCGCGGCATCGGCCGAGCTGGTGACGCTGCTGCGGTCGATGGGCCAGTCGCAGGCGCAGCTGACGGGCGAGACGCAGCAGCTCGTGCGGGCCCTTCGCACGCCCGCCGTCCGCGGCCGCTGGGGCGAGATCCAGCTCCGGCGCGTCGTCGAGCTCGCCGGCCTCATCGAGCGGGTGGACTTCGAGGAGCAGCCGACGGTGGCGGCCGAGGGCGGCCGGCTCCGCCCGGACCTGGTCGTGCGGCTGCCCGGCGGACGCCAGGTGGTGGTGGACGCCAAGGTGCCGCTCGACGCGTACCTGAACGCGATGGACGCCGCCGACGACGCCGCGCGCGCCGCGCGCCTCGGCGACCACGCGCGGCAGGTGCGCGACCACGTGACGAAGCTCGGGGCCAAGGCGTACTGGGAGCAGTTCCAGCCCTCGCCCGAGTTCGTCGTGATGTTCCTCGGCGCCGAGGCGATCTACCACGCCGCGCTGCAGGAGGACCCCGACCTGCTGGAGTTCGCGGCGCGCAACCGCGTGCTGCTCGCCGGGCCCATGAGCCTCATCGGCATGCTGCTCGTCGTCGCCAAGGGCTGGCGGCACGAGCGCATCGCGGAGAACGCCGAGGAGATCAGCCGGCTCGGCCGGGAGCTGTACGACCGCGTCGGCAAGATGACCGAACACCTCGACACGCTGCGCCAGCGGATTGACGGCACGGTCCGGGCGTTCAACGAGACGGTGGGCTCCTACGAGACCCGCGTGCTCGTGACGGCGCGGCGCTTCAAGGACCTCGGCGCCACGACGGGCGGCGACATCCCGGCCCTCGGGTCGGTCGACACGGTGCCGCGCGTGCTGCAGAGCGCCAACCTGCTGGGCCTGCCCGACGATGTCGTCGACGCCGAGCCCCTCGATCCCGACGTGGACCAGTAAACGACAGCCGGAGGCCATTCCGCATGACCCGACTCGTGATCGCGACCGTCCTGACCGTCCTCGCCGCGGCCTGCTCGGGGCAGGAACCCGCCGCCCCGTCGGAGCCGGCGCCCGCCGCCGCGCCCGCGGCGCCGGCGCCGGAGGGCACGTCGCTGCTCGGCGCGCCGCTCGTGCCGATCGCGCTGCCCAACCGCGCCGAGCTCGAGGCCAACCTGGCCAGCGCCGAGGCCGAGCTCGCCGCGAACCCGGACAGCGCGGACGCGCTCATCTGGGTCGGCCGCCGGCAGGGCTACCTCTGGGAGTACCGCGCGGCCATCGAGACCTTCTCGAAGGGCATCGCGCGCTTCCCGGACGACGCGCGCTTCTACCGGCACCGGGGACACCGCTACATCACGCTGCGGATGTTCGACGAGGCCATCGCCGACCTCGAGAAGGCCACGACGCTCATCGCCGGCGCGCCGGACCAGGTCGAGCCGGACGGCCAGCCGAACGCGCAGAACCTGCCCCGCAGCACGCTGCAGTCGAACATCTGGTACCACCTCGGGCTCGCCTACTACCTCAAGGCCGACTACGCCAACGCGCGGCGGGCCTACGAGGCCTGCCTGAAGGTCTCGGACAACGACGACATGCTGGTCGCCACGAGCGACTGGATGTGGATGACGCTGAAGCGGCTCGGCGACGACGCCGCGGCCGCGCAGGTGCTCGAGCGCATCACGCCCGAGATGGACATCATCGAGAACGACGCGTACCACAAGCGCCTGCTCATGTACAAGGGCCTGGTGAAGCCCGAGGCGCTGCTCGACACCAGCTCCGCCGACGACCTGACGATTGCCACGCAGGGCTACGGCGTGGGGAACTACTACTACGTCACGGGTGACGAGGCGAAGGCGCGCGAGATCTTCGAGCGGGTCATCGACGGATCGTACTGGGCCGCCTTCGGCTACATCGCGGCCGAGGCCGACCTGGCGCGGATGCGGTAGGGGAAGAACGGGTTCCTCGGGTTCCTCGGGTTCCTCAGGTTCCTCGGGTTCCTCGGGTTCCTGGGGTGCCTGGGGTGCCTGGGGCCTTCTGATTTCTGACTTCTAACTTCTAACTTCTAACTTCTGCTGCCCTGCCTGCGGCAGCCGTCCACTGCCGCAGCAGCCGGGCGCGCTCGCGGACGTCGGGGCGCTCGGCCATCGTGTCGACGGGCCACGGCAGGCGGAAGCCCCAGTTCGCCTCGCCGACCGTCGCGGGCGTGTTGACGCGGTCGGTCCAGCCGAACACGTCCTGCACCGGCAGGATCACCAGCCGCGAGGCCGAGTCGAGCAGCGCGCGCACGAGCGCGTCGGTGGCCGGCAGGCCGTCGCCCACGTAGCGGCCGACCGCGTCGAGCGCCAGCACCGCGGCCCGCTCGTCCTCGGCGAGCCCATCCCACCACGCGGCGATCGGCTCGACGTCGTGGGTGCCCGTGGTCGCCACGGAGACCTCGGGGTAGCCGGCCGGGTCCCGGTATGGGTGGCCGGGCTCATCCCAGCGGCGCTCCCACCTGACCACCTTGAACCCGGGCACGCCCATCCGGTCGAGCGAGGCGCGGACGAAGTCGGGCACCGTCCCGAGGTCCTCGGCAATCACCTCCGCGCCGGTGGCCGTGTACAGGCCCACGAGGCGCTCGCCGAGCTCGGTCTGCTGCCGCTCGTCCGGCGGCGCGAAGAAGTCGTCCTGGCCGCGGTCGAGCGGGCGGATGTAGGTGCGATACAGCCCGACGAGGTGGTCCAGGCGGAAGCCGTCGAAGAGGGCGGCGCTCCGCGCGGCGCGCGTGCGCATCCACGCGAAGTCGTCGCCGGCCATCACCTCCCACCGCCACGGCGGCAGGCCCCAGTCCTGGCCCGTCTCGCTGAACTCGTCCGGAGGAACGCCCACGGTGGCGTCGAAGCGGAACTGCTCCTGGCGCGCCCACACGTCCGGACTGTCGCCGGAGATCATGAACGGCAGGTCGCCGAAGACCTGGACGAAGCCCGCCTGCTCCCGCGCCTCGACCCACTGCTCGGCGGCCAGCCACTGGAGGTACTTCCGGTAGGCGACCTCGTGCGCGAGGCCCGCCACCGCGGCGGCGACCGCCGCGGTCTCGCGCGCGGCCAGCGGCGCGGGCCAGTCCCACCACGCGCGCTCGTCGTGGGCGGCGTGCAGCGCGCGGAACCGGGCGTAGTCGTCGAGCCAGGCGGCCTGCGCGGCGCAGAACCGGTCGAACCTGGCGGCCCGCGGCGCGCCGAGCGCGACCTCCTGGCGCTGGAACCGGTCGAAGGCGAGCCGCAGGCACCGGTCCTTCACGGCCCGGACCTTCCGGTAGTCGAGGTCGGGCAGGCGCCGCACCTCGTCCAGCTTCGCGCGGTCGACCGCCGAGAGGCCGAGCTCGCCGCCCAGGGCCTCGAAGTCCGGCACCACGGGCACGGCGATGTAGATCGGGTCGATGGCCATCGCCGTCATCGCCGAGTAGGGCGACCGCTCGCCGGGCGGCATCTCGTGGATGGGCAGGATCTGGACGAAGGCCTGGCCCGCGTCGGCCACCCAGCGCGTGAACGGCACGAGGTCGCGCATGTCGCCGATGCCCCAGCTGCCCGACGACCGCAGCGAGAAGAGCGGCGCCAGCACCCCGCTCCGGCGGCGGTTCATCGCGGCCTCCCGCGGCCGCCGGCGCGGCGCGCGAGCCGCGCGACCGCCGGTTCGAACACCTCGGGCCGCGGCAGGAGGCTCACGACGATCCAGGCCTCGCCCGGGAAGTCGAAGAAGTAGCCGGGGTGGACGAGCAGGTGTTCGTGCATCAGCAGATCCAGGACGAGTGACTCCTCGGGCTCGACGGCCGGCACGCGCAGCACCGCGGACCAGCCGCCCTCCACGCGGAGCCGGGTGATGGCCGGTTCCGGCGCGAGGGCCCGGTCGAGGGCGGCGAGGTTCTGCGCCGTCCGCTCGCGAATCGCCGCGCGCGGCGCCGCGCCGCCGGCGATGAGCTGACCCGCCGCGAGCTGGACGGGCGTCGACACCGACAGGTACGTATCCGCCACGATCTCATACGCGCGCGACGTCTCGGTCAACACCGGCTCCGGCCCGGCCATCCCGATCCACCCGAGCTTGAGCTGCGGCAGCCCCGCGGACTTCGACAACCCGCCGAGGCCGAACGCCAGCACCTCGTCCTGCGCCAGCACCGAGACCATGCCGGGCTCGGGCTCGAGCAGGTAGTCCGCGAACACCTCGTCGCCGATGATCGCGAGGCCGCGCGCGCCGGCGACCTCGACGAGCGCCTCCAGCTCCGGCAGGTGCAGGCACGAGCCGGTCGGGTTGTTCGGGGACACCACGAGCACGGCGCGCGTCCGGTCGTCGGCGGCCGCCCGGACCGCGGACGCGTCGAGGCGCCACCCGCCATGCGGGTCGAGATCGTAGGGCACCGCGACGATGGACTCGAGGGCGGTCAGGTGCTCGAACAGCGGGTAGCTGGGACGCGGCACGAGCACGCGGTCCCCGGCTTCGCAGAGCAGCTTGAAGAGCAGCGCGTACGCCTCGCTCGTGCTGGCGGTGAGCGCCACCCGGTCCGGCGGCACGTCCAGCCCCCGCCGCGCGAAGTCGGCCGACACCGCCTCGCGGGCCGGCCGCAGGCCCCAGGGCTCGGGGTCGTAGGCGAGCGCGCGGGGGTCGGCCAGCGGCGCGAGGAGGCCGTCCGGGTACGGGATCCCCGCGCGGGTCGGGTTCGACTCGGTGAGGTCGATCACGTCGATGCCGGCGGCCCGCAGGTCCCCGAGCGCGCGCGATGTCGCGTTCGGGGTGACGTCGGCCGGCAGGCGGGCGAAACGCACGGGACTCCTAGTGGACCGTATCGACTGATTCAGTACAACCGACGGCGGTGTCGAACCGCGGATCGACGGCCGCGACAACGGAGCGGCCGGTGGTGATTCGGGGCGTACACACCACTAGTGGATCGCCTCGACTGATTCAGTACCGCGGACGGCGGTGTCGAACGGCGGATCGACGGCCGCGACAACGGAGCGGCCGGTGGTGATTCGGAGCATAGACGCCACTAGGGTGCCGGCGCGGCCACGATCGACGCGCGCTCGATGACGTCGCCCTCGAGCACCTGGTCGGCGACGTCCATGCCGCTGACGACCTCGCCGAAGACGGTGTAGATGTGGTCGAGGCGCGGCAGGTCCACGAGGTTGACGAAGACCTGGGCATCGCCGGTGTCGCGCCCGCGGGTGGAGATGCCGACCGTGCCGCGGTTGTGGGAGACGAGTCCGACCTCGTCCCGCATGTAGCGCGCGTCGCCCATGTACTCGTTGGCGCCTGGACTGCCGCCCTGGAGGACGAAGTTGGGCACCACGCGGTGGAACGTGAGGCCGTCATAGTAGCCCTCGCCCGCGCGCGTGGCCACGCGCAGCGCCGAGAGCGGCGCCTCGTCGAGGAGCAGGCGGATGTCGATCGTGCCCCGGCCGGCGATCTCGAGGCGCAGCACCTTGCCCGCGAGCGCGTCGATCGCCGCCAGCGACACGGGGGGCCGCTCCGCCGGCCTCGGCGAGGCGGCCGGCGTCGTGCCCGTCCACTTGCCGATGAGCGCCGCGGCGCGCGCCGCGACCGCCGGGTCGAAGTCGTTCAGGTAGGGCCGGAGGGCCTCGGGCAGCGGCCGCGCAATGGGGTGGTCGAACAGGCCACGGCCCTCGGCGCCGCCGAGCGCGTCGAGCCGCTCGAGGATCGCCATGCGCGGATCGCGCGAGGTGTCCTTGCCCTCGGCCGTCAGCCGCGCCAGCGCGTCGACGAGCGCCGGCACCGACCGATCGGCCAGCGCGGGGTCGCCCAGCGCGCCGGCGGCGGTCATCACGAGCTGGTAGTCCGGCCGCGACAGGGCGTCGATCGCGATCGGCCCCGCCTCGGGGCGGTCGAGCGCCACGAGGCCGGTGAGCGCCGCGTTCCGCACGTTGTCGTCCACGTCGCGGGCCAGGCGCTCGAGTTCGTCGAGGGCCGCCAGCGTCGTCGCCGCGCGCGCCGCCCACATCCGCACCTGCCAGATGCGGCTCGAGGCGAAGGGCATCAGCCGCTTGCGGGCCTCGGCCGGCGAAATGCGCGCGAGCGACACCAGCGCGTGCGCGGCCCGGTGCCACGCGCCCGGTTCGGGCGTCGGTCCGTCGGTCAGCGAGCGCAGCACGCCCGCCGGCGACGGTCCACCCGGGCAGTCCTCGCCGAGCCTGTCGATGGCGAGCAGCGCGACGTGCGGGTCGGAATCGGCTACGGCTTCGGTGACCGGGCCGCAGTCGCTGGCCTGGAGCCGGCGGCCCCAGCCACGCAGCGCCTCGTAGCGCACCTGCGGGTTCCGGTCGCCGAGCGCCGCGCGCAGGAGCGCATCCCGCCCGTCGAGGTCCGGCATCGCGCCGGCCGCGGCGGCCGCGATGCGCCGGACCTCCGCATCGGCGTCGCCTGACGCGCCGGCCAGCAACGCGCCGTCGACGGCCTCGGCCTGCGCCAGGGCGAGAAGGGCGAGCCGCCGGGTCCGGACCACCGGGGCCTGCTCGCCCCCTGCCGGTCCCTGCCACTGGGCGGCCGCGCGCAGCCGCGCGAGCGTGTCGGGCGACGGTGGCGCGACGCCTTGCCGCTGCCTGACGAGGGCCTCGAGGCCCCGGGCCGCGCCAGCCGCCTGCGCCGGCGGCACGCTCGCATCGGCGCCGGACGGCAGGAGCGCGGCCAGGGCGGCGCCCACCCGGGTGACCTCGGCCGCGGTGGCGAGCGGCAGGCGGCCGGCCGAGGCCGCCAGCGCGCCGCGCACGCCGGGGTCGGTCTCGTCCCCGAGCCGCGCGAGCAGGACGCCGGCCGCGGAGGCGGCGGCCGCGGGCGTGGTGGAGAGCTGGGCCAGCGCGTCGGCGGCCTGGGCCCGCACCGAGGGGTCACCATCCGACAGGCGGCCCTCCGCGAGACGGGCCAGGTCGGGTCGCTCGAGCCGGCCGATCGCGCGGACCGCCTGGCGCCGGACGTCCGCGTCGCTGCTCGCCAGGCCTTCCTCGAGCGCCGCGACACCCCCGGGGGCCGACGCCCGCGAGTCCTCGGCGGCGAGCATCCGCTCGCGGAGCGGCGTGTCAGGCGTGGACCGGCACCCGCCGAGGAGCAGCGTGGCGAGGAGACCGGCGCGGGCGATGGGCGAGCTCAGCAATGACCACTCCTGGAGGAAGGCGACGCTCAGGCGCCGGCGCGGCGCTCGGCCGAGTAGCCGAGCATCTGCGCGGCGAAGTCGCACGGATAGGAGATTGCCACGTCGACGACCGCGCCGGTCGCGTCGCGCACGGGCTCGAGCGCCGGCATCACGAAGCCGGTGTACGACGGCAGCCGCAGGTGATCGACGCGGCGCACGACCTCGTCGCGCAGCGCCGGATCGAAGTGGATGCCGTGGGCCTCGAACAGCGCGCGGGCGGCCGGGTAGTCGCACTCCGACTTGATGCGCTGCACCTCGGCGAGCAGGCGCGCGACGCCGTCGCGGAAGGCCGCGGCGTCGACCATCACGTAGTACGTCCGGCCCTCGCGGACGCGCACCTCGATCGCCCGGGTCTCGGCGACCAGCCAGTGCACGATGGCCTGGCGGTTGCGCATGTGGTCTTCCTCGATCTGCGTCCCCTCGCGGACCCGCCTGAGCTGCACGAGCGCCGTCCGCGCGTAGGCCTCGTACTCGGCCCGCACGATCTCCGCCTGGTGCTCCGCCGGCACGATGCCGAGCGTCGCGAGGTGCGGGTCGGCGACGAAGTACAGCGCCACGAGGTCCGCGCGCGACTCCTCGAGCGCGGAATACTGCTCCTTGAGCCGCTCGTGCGGGAGCCCCGTCACGCCGTCCGCCATGCGGCCGGACCCGTGCCCGAGCACCTCGTGCAGCTCCGTGGTGAGCTCGCTCGCGAACGCGCCCCACCGCTCGCCGCGCTCGACCTCGGCCTCGTCCCACGAGAACTCCCGCCGGAAGCTCTCGGGCGTGGACTTCTCGTACGCCTCGAGGACGTTCGACAGCGTCACCGACTTGCTGCCGTACTCCTCGCGGATCCGCTGGTCGTTCGGGAGGTTGACGCCGATCGGCGTCAGCGGGCCCGAGTCCCCCGTCTCGACGACGACCTCGATGGCCGTCGCCGTCACGCCCTGCACCGTGGGCTTGCGGAACCGGGGGTCCACGGGCAGGTGGTCCTCGAACCACTGCGCGTTGGCCGCGAGCCGCCGGATCTTGTCCGTCCGGTCGTGGTTCGTGTAATACACGACGCCTTCCCACGCGCCCTTCACGCCCCGCGCGTCCATGTAGACCTCGATGAAGCCGTTCATCGTGTCCACCGGCGTGTCGTGGCTCGTCACCCACGCGATGTCGAAGCGCTCGCGGTCCGCGTCCTCGCCCGTCTCGTACCAGCGGATGAGGGCCTCGAGCGACCGCGCGAGCGGCGGCGGCGCGACGGCAACGGCGTCGCGCAGGTGCGCGACGATGCGGCGGATCTCGCGGTCGTAGCGGCCGCCGACCCTGTAGACCTCCTCGACGAGCGCCCCGTCGCGCTTCGCGAGCCGCGAGTTCAGGGGGTACCGCTCCTCGAAGCCCTCGAGGTCGGCCATCGTCACGCCGTCGTAGAGGTTGTTGGCGCTCGACGCGAGGATGTCGAGGCCGGGGCCCGGCGTCTTGTTCGTGACCATCGGCTCGAAGGCCGGGTCGAAGAGCGTCGGGCCCAGTCGGTCGATCAGCGCCTCGAGCGACTCGCCCGGCGCGGTGCGGAACCGCGCGCCGTTCGCCCGGGCCGTGGCCGCGGCCGCCAGGAACGCGGCCGGGTCGAGGCGCAGGACGAACTTCCGCGCGGTCAGGTTGTTGTAGGGGCCGGTGTTCAGCCAGAAGAGCTTCGTGTAGCGCGTGATCTCGTCGAGCGCGGCCGCGGGGATGCCGGCGGCGTGCGTGAGGATCTCCTCGAGCAGGTCGCGGACGGCGAGATTGTCGCGGTGCCGCTGGTCGTAGTAGATGTCGCGCCCGGCCAGCGCGGCCTGGTAGAGGTGCCAGACGAGGATCTTCTCCCCCGGCTCGAGTCCCTCGAAGCCGTCCGCGTAGAGCTGCACGATGGCCGCGTCGTCCACCTGCTCCAGGCGGTACGGCCGCGTGGCCGGCTCGGTGGCCGGCGGCGGCGAGGCCTTCACAGCGGCACCTCGACGGTCTCCGCATGCTCGGGCACGTGGACCGTCCACCCGAGCTCGGCCTCGATGCGGGCCTTGAGGGCGTCCTGGGCGGGCGGCTCCCCGTGCACCAGGTGCGTCATGGCCGGCGGCGCGGGGAAGGTGCGGAGCCAGCGCAGGATCTCCGAGGCGTCGGCATGGGCCGACATCCCGTTCAGCTTCGCCACCGTGGCCGCCACCGGCACGTGCTGCCCGAACATCTTGACCTGCTTCGCGCCCTCGATGAGCGAGCGGCCACGGGTGCCGGCCGCCTGGTAGCCGACGAACAGGACGGTGTTGCGCTCGTCGGGCAGCGCCCGGGCGAGGTGGTGCAGGACGCGCCCGCCGGTCGCCATGCCGCTCGCCGAGATCACGATTGCGGGCCCCCGGCGGTCCACGACCTCCTGCGACTCGCGCACCGACGCCACGGGCTGGAAGCGGCGGGTGCAGAACCCGCAGACCTCGCCGCGCGCGGGCCGCACGTCCGGGTCCAGCTCGCGGGCGTGCTTCGCGTAGTACTCCATGGCGCCGAGGGCCATCGGGCTGTCGACGAAGACGGGGAGGACGGGGATCCGCTGCTCCTCCTCGAGTTTCTTCAGCCAGTAGAGCACTTCCTCGACGCGGCCGATCGCGAAGGACGGGATGATCAGCTTGCCGCCGCGTTCCGCCGTCGTCCGCACGATCTCGGCGAGCGCCTTGCCGTCGTCATCCGGCGGATGGTCGCGGTTGCCGTAGGTCGACTCGAGCAGCAGCACGTCGGCCGCGACAGCGGGCCGGGGGTCTGGCAGCACGGGACGGCCGTAGCGGCCGAGGTCGCCGCCGAAGAGGATGCCGCCGTCCGTGCGCCCGGCGCGCCGCACCGCCACGAACGCCGAGCCGAGCAGGTGGCCGGCGTTGATCCACTCCGCCTCGATGCCGGGCGCCACCGGGATGCGCCGGTCGAAGCCGACCGGCTGGAGCAGGGTGAGCGTCTCGAGCGCGTCGTTCTCCGTGAAGAGCGGCATGGCCGGACGATGCTTCGAGTAGCCCCGGCGGTTGGCGTCGCGCGCCTGCTCTTCCTGCAGGCGGCCGGCGTCGGTCAGCACGAGCCTGCACAGGTCCTGGGTGCCCTGGGTGCAGAAGATCCGCCCCTTGAAGCCGTTGGCGACGAGCCGCGGCAGCCAGCCCGAGTGGTCGAGGTGGGCGTGGGTCAGCACCACGGCATGGATCGAGGCCGGATCCACGGGGAGGGGCGCCCAGTTGCGGAGGCGCAGGTCCTTGAGCCCCTGGAACAGCCCGCAGTCCACGAAGACGCGGTAGCCATCCACCTCGATCAGGTGCTTCGAGCCGGTGACGGTCCGCGCCGCTCCGAGAAACGTGATCGACGCCATGTCCGTTCACTCTACTAGAATTCGGGTACGCCCCATTTCGAATGGCGCGTGGCTCGCGCCGCGCCCGTCCCCGGCGCTCCTCCGGAGGCCTCATCCATGAGCCGTCGAATCCCCGCCGTGCTGCCGCTCGTCCTCGCCGCCCTGCTCGCCCTGCCGCTCCATGCGCTCGCCCAGACGCGGGCGCTGACCATCGACGACCTGTACGACCCCGCCACGCACATCGACTTCTCCGGCAAGGCGCCCTCGGGGTTCGACTGGCTGTCGGACACCGAGTACGCGTGGCCCCGCCCGCTGGAGGACGGCTCCGGCGTCGCGTGGATGCGCGTGACCGCGGCCACCGGCGAGATGCGTCCCCTGTTCGACCCCGACGCGATGCGCGCGGCCTTCGCCGCGCTGCCGGGCATCAGCGCGGACGACGCGCGGCGGCTGCCGTCGAGCCGGGGCCTGCAGATGAACGCGGCCCACACGGCGGCGCTCGTCTACCTCGGCGACGACCTCTACCACTACCAGTTCGAGGGCAGCCGCGCCGTCCGCCTCACGTCCACGCCGGAGCCCGAGGAGCAGTACGCCTTCAGTCCCGACGGGAAGCTCGTCTCGTTCGTCCGCGACAACGACCTCTGGGTCGTCGACGTGGACCACCGGCGCGAGCGCCGGTTGACGACGGATGGGGGCCCGCAGGTCCTGAACGGCAAGCTCGACTGGGTGTACCAGGAGGAGATCTACGGGCGTGGCACGTACGGCGCGAACTGGTGGAGTCCGGACTCCGAGCGCCTGGCCTTCCTGCAGCTCGACGAGCACCCGGTGCCGGAGTTCACCGTGATCGACCACATCCCGGCCGACCTCGGCGTCGAGACCGAACGCTACCCGCAGGCAGGAGACCCGAACCCCGGCGTGCGGCTCGGCATCGTCTCGGCCGCGGGCGGCGAGGTGACGTGGGTGGACCTGGGCCGCTACGCGCCGGTCGACATCCTGGTCGTGGACGTGACGTGGACACCGGACTCGTCCGCGGTCGTCTACCAGGTGCAGGACCGCGAACAGACGTGGCTCGACCTGGACAAGGCCTCGGCCTCGGGAGGCGGCGCGGCGACACGGCTCTTCCGCGAGACCACGAAGGCGTGGGTCAACGCGAACGGGTCGCCTCTCTGGCTGCCGGACGGGTCGTTCCTGTGGCTGAGCGAGCGCACGGGCTGGAAGCACCTGTATCACTACGGGGCCGACGGCGCGCTCCTGAAGCCGGTGACGAGCGGCGAGTGGGACGTGAAGGCGGTGCACGGCGTCGCCCCGGCGGGCGACTGGGTGTACTTCTCGGGCACGGAACGGTCGTACATCGGCCTGGACACCTACCGCGTGAAGGTGGACGGCTCGTCGCTGACGCGCCTCACCGAGCGGGCGGGCACCCACCGGTCGCGCTTCAGCCCCGGCTTCGCGCGCTTCATCGACACGTGGAGCGACGTGCAGACCCCGCCGCAGGTGCGCGTGCGCGCGGCCGACGGGGCCGAGGTGCGGGTCGTGCACGACGCGGGCATCGCGGAGCTGGCGCGCTTCGCGCGCTCGGCGCCCGAGCTGCTGCAGGTGAAGACGCGCGACGGGTTCACGATGGAGGCGATGCTGATCAAGCCGGTGAACTTCGACCCGAAGCGGAAGTACCCGGTGATGCAGTTCACCTATGGAGGGCCGTCGGCGCCCACCGTGAGCAACGCCTGGGGCGGCACGACGTTCATGTACTACCAGCTGCTCGCCGAGCGGGGCATCGCCGTGTGGATCTGCGACAACCGGTCCGCGAGCGGCAAGGGCATGGTCTCGACGTGGACGAGCTACAAGAACTTCGGGGAGCTCGAGCTGAGGGACATCGAGGACGGCCTGGCTTACCTGAAGCAGCAGCCGTGGGTGGACGGCGCGCGGATCGGCATCAGCGGCTGGAGCTTCGGCGGGTTCATGACGACCTACGCGCTGACCCACTCGACGAGCTTCGCGCTCGGCATCGGCGGCGGCAACGTCACCGACTGGTCGCTCTACGACAGCATCTACACCGAGCGCTACATGCTCATGCCGCAGAACAACCCCGAGGGCTACGCGAGGAGCTCCGTCATCGCGGCGGCGAAGGACCTGCACGGCCGGCTGCTGCTCATCCACGGCGTCATCGACGACAACGTGCACATGCAGAACACGATGAAGCTCGCCTACGCGCTGCAGAAGGCCAACAAGCCGTTCCGCCTGATGACCTACGAGAAGTCGCGCCACGGCGTCGTGGACCCGGACCTCGTCAGGCACATGCGGACGATGATGCTGGACATCACGCTGGAGACGCTGGTGGGCGCGCCGGCCGGTGGGACGAGCAGCGCCCCGCGGTGACCGTGCGTCCTGCCTTCTAACTTCTAACCTCTGACTTCTAACTTTCTCGTCAGAGATAGGCGAGCACCGCTGCGACGGCCTTGCCGAGCGTCTTCGCCAGCACCGTCATCACGGAGACCAGGTCGCCGCGCTCGTGGACCGCGGCGGCGGTGGCAGGGTCGGTGAGGAGCAGCCACAGCGTGACGGCGGCGAGCGGCGCCGCCACGACAGCCGCCGTGCCGACCACGTTGAACGTGGTGCGGACCAGGCGGGCGCCGCGCGACTCGCGCACGATGCCATCAGGGGAGGGGTGAGGGGTTGCCATGGCTGCTCGCTCGCCCATGGCAATAGCGAGGAGCGTACCATGTTGCCACGGTGCCCCTAACGTATTGATAGGAAGGCATTTGACCAGATCACAGGCGGCCGGGCCGCACGCCGGGGCTGTCCGTTCCCGGGACGCCGCGCGGGCCGCGGGTCGCGGAGCCGGACGGCCCCCTTGCTCCGCCCCCGCCGGGCGGGCAGAATGCGTGGGTCATGTATGCCATCGCCATCGTCCGCTACCGCCGCCCCCTCGAGGACATCCTCGCGAACCTCGACCCGCATCGCGCGTACCTGAAGGAACTGAAGGCCGCCGGCACGCTCGTCGCCTCGGGCCCCATCGACCCGAGAAGCGGCGGCATCATCCTGCTGCGCGTCCCGGACGACAACGTCCTCGCCGCCCTCAACGCCGTCCGCGACAACGACCCGTTCTACAAGCAGGACCTCGCCCAGTACGAGCTCATGCCCTGGGCGCCGGTGATCGGGAAGGAAGACCTCGACAGGATCTGACGCTGAGTAATCAAGAATTCAGAAACAAGAATCAAGAACGGTTTCTTGATTCTCAATTCTTGATTCTTGATTCCTCGTGGTTGGGCAGCCGCGTAGTCCTCAGGCTGCCCCAACCTACCTGATAGAGGTCGGCCGGAACCGCCAGGTAACCCGGGTAGCGCTTCCGCGCGGCGGCAACGACGGCGCGGTCGAGGGTGACGAGGGCCACCGGGTCCGTGGTCTCGGCCAGGACGTCGCCTGTGGGCGCGACGGCGAAGGTCGGCCCGCCGAGCGGCACTCCCTGCTCGTCGCGCGGGCGGTTCACCGACAGGACGTACACGCAGGCCGTCAGCGCTGTCGCCACGAACACGGTCCGCCACCTGCCGAAGTAGGCCGGCTCGGTCGCGCGGGGGTTCAGGATGGCCTCGGCGCCCGCCGCGCCGAGCAGGTGCGCGCCCACGGGCCTGTTGATGTCCGAGCAGATCTGCACGGCCAGCGGCACGCCGAACGCCGTCTCCACCCCGGCCAGCCGGTCCCCCGGCTCGTAGTGGCTCGTCTCCCAGAAGCCGGGCTCTTCAGGCAGGATCACCTTGCGGTAGGCGGAGACGAGCGCGCCCGCCCGATCGAAGACGAGCGCCGTGTTGTGCCGCCGGCCGGTGGCGGGGTCGCGGACGATGGCGCCGCCGACGAGGCCAAGGCCGGCGGTGCGCGCCGCGTCGGCCAGGGTCCGGTGGCGGGGCCCGCCCGGGTCCTCGGCGTCCTCGTCCCGCGGCTCGCGCGTGGCGGGTGACCAGGGGTTGAGCGGCAGCTCCGGCAGCACGGCCAGTTCCGCGCCGGCTGCCCGCGCCTCGGCCAGGCGGCTGGCCAGCCGTGCCGGGCCGTCCGCGTCGAAGAAGACGTCGCTGACCAGCGCGACCGCCAGCGTCACCGTCGCCGTCCCTTCCGCCGGTCGTCCTCCTTGCGCTGCCGCAGCAGCTCGCCGAAGACCCACGACACCACCATCAGCGCCATCACGAGGACGAGGACGACGAGGAGCGGCCGCGCCATGGCGGGCTAGGCCGTCTCCGCCGGGAGGGTCCGCGGGAACACGACGGACAGGGCGACGCCCACGACGAACACCGCGACCGCGCCGACGACGTTGAGCCAGAGGTATGCGGTCTGGGTGTAGGTCGCCACGGCGCCGACGGTCGACATGCCGGCGATGAGCGCGAAGAACGCGGCGTGGCCGCTGGCGCGCTTCCACACGATGGCCAGGATGAACACGCCGAGGATCGACCCGTAGAAGAACGACCCGAAGCGGTTGACGACCTCGATGAGCGACCCGAGCTCGGCGGCGTAGATGGCGACGACCGACGCGAACAGGCCCCAGAACCCGGTCGCCAGCCGCGAGACCCACAGGAGCTTCGCGTCGGGCGCGTCCGCGTTGACCCAGCGCCGGTAGAAGTCGATCACGGTGGCGGTCGAGAGCGAGGCCAGCTCCGCGGAGATCGTCGACATCGCGGCGGCGAAGATGGCGGCGATGAGCAGCCCGACGAGGCCGATGGGCAGCTGGGTCAGGACGAACGTCGGGAACACGAAGTTGACGTCGTTGTAGTTCGCGTCGCCGGTGACGTCCTTGACGACGTCGATCGCGCGGCCGCGCAGGGCGCGCACCTGCGCGTCCGACCGGGTGAACGCCTCGCGGTTGGCGGCCGCGGCGGCCTCGTCGCCCGCGTGCTCGGCGGCGGCCAGGGCCGTCGCGGCGGCGCCCCGGGCCGCGGTCGCCCGCTCGAAGTCCGCCTCGATCGCCTGGTACTCGCCCGCGCGCGCGCTCGTCCGCATCTCGGCGTCGTGCGCGCTGTTGAACAGCATCGGGGGCGGCGTGAACAGGTAGAACAGGAACATCAGCACGCCGACCAGCAGCACGAGCGCCTGCAGCGGGATCTTCCAGTAGGCGCTCATGATGAGCGACGTGCGCGCCTCGTCCACCGACTTCGCGGTCAGGTACCGCTGCACCTGGCTCTGGTCGGTGCCGAAGTACGAGCAGAACAGGAAGAGCGCCGCGATGGTGCCGGACCAGAACGTGTACTGGTTGGTGGGGTCGAAGCTGAAGTCGAAGATCTGGAGCCGTCCCGTGTCGCCGGCGATGCGGAGGGCGTCGGAGACGCCGACGCTGTCGGGCAGGCTGGTCGCCAGCACCACCACGGCCGCCAGCAGGCCGAAGACGATCAGGAACATCTGCTTGACGTCGGTCCACGCCACGGCCTGCACGCCGCCGAACATCGTGTAGAGCGCGGTGGGGAGGGCGATGGCCAGGCAGGTCTGGGTGACGGTCAACCCGAGCACGACCGACAGGACGACCGCCGGCGCCGAGATGACCACGCCGGTCGACATCGCCCGCGAGACCAGGAAGAGGAACGACGTGAGGGCGCGGGTCTTCGCGTCGAAGCGCCGCTCCAGGTACTCGTAGGCCGTGAAGACCTTCGCGTTGTGGAAGAACGGCACCAGCGTGAGCGACAGGATGATCATCGCGAACGGCAGCGCGAAGTACATCTGCAGGAAGCGCATGCCGTCGGCATAGCCCTGCCCCGTCGTGCCGATCATCGTGATCGCCGAGAGCTGGGTCGCCATCACCGACAGCCCGACCGCCCACCACGGCAGGCTGCGGCTCGCCAGGAAGTAGCCCTCGATCTCGCTCGACCGCTTCGTGAGCCGCAGGCCGTCGGCCACGACCCACAGCAGGTAGGCGCCGATGATCGTCCAGTCGATCCAGTGCATCAGCCGGTGAAGTGGCGCTGGAAGAGGTACAGGGCCGTCAGGGTGATGGCCCAGACGACCACGACGGCGACGTAGTGGCGTTCGATGCGGGTCACAGGGCCTCCGCGCGCGTCTTGAGGAGGCGCTCGGCCGCGGTGAGCGCCTCGCTCCGGGCCTTCCACGCCGCCTGGTCGGCTTCGAGCCTGGCGCGCGAGGCCGCCAGCGCCCGGCGCGTCTCCTCCGGCGCGGGGCCGCCCCACGTCCGCCGCACGTCCACGAAGTGGCGCGGGCTCATGATGCGGTGGAGCTGCAC
Source organism: Vicinamibacterales bacterium (assembly GCA_050250645.1). GTDB lineage: Bacteria > Acidobacteriota > Vicinamibacteria > Vicinamibacterales > UBA2999 > JBFWVR01. Next base: position 36,049 of record JBFWOG010000009.1, on the reverse strand, counting down.
CTCGGTGTACTCGAGCGGCCGGCCGATGATCGCCTCCGAGGCCTTCGCGAGCGCCCGGGCCAGCGAGGCGCCGGGGTCCTCGGTGCGCGCCTTCAGCAGGAGCTGCGCGATGCCGTGCGCGGCCCGGAACGGCAGGCCGTGGTCGCGCACCAGCGTGTCGGCCAGCTCGGTCAGCGTCGTGCCTCCCTCGCCGGCCCGCGCGGCCATCCGCGCGGCGTCGAAGTCGGCGCCGCGCATCGCCGCGCCCACGAGCAGCACCATGCGGGTCGCGTCGCGGAACATCGACGCCACGAGCGGCTGCAGGTCGTCCTCGGTGTCCACGATGTCGCCGAACGGCGTGTTGTGGACCGCCATCGCGATGGCCTGCGCCTGCCCGAAGGCCTTGCTGCCAATCGCCCGGGCGTGCTCGAGGGCCACGGGGTTGCGCTTCTGGGGCATGATGCTGCTGCCCTGCACGAAGCCCTCGCCGAGCCGCAGGTACCCGAACTCCATCGTGCACCACAGCAGCAGGTCCTGGACGACGCGGCCCAGGCCGACCAGCGTCACGCTCGTCGCCGAGGCGCTCTCGAGCAGGTAGTCCACCGTCGCGATGCTGCCGTAGGTGTTGCCGGTCGGTCCCGAGAAGCCGAGCAGCTCGCTCGTGCGGCGCCTGTCGATGTCGAAGCCCGTCCCCGTGATGGCGCAGGCCCCGAGGGGGTTCAGGTTCGTCGACTCGTAGGCCGCGGCCAGCCGCGCGACGTCCCGCTCCTTCTGCTCGATGACGGCCAGCAGGTAGTGGGCGACGGTCGAGGGCTGCGCGGGCTGCGTGTGCGTGTGGGCCGCGAAGACCGTCTCGGTGTGCCGGTCGGCCAGGTCGATGAGCGCGCTCCGCAGCTCCATCACCCCCCCGGCCAGGCGCCCGATGAACTCGCGCTGCCGCATCCGGTACATCGTCATGTCGATGTCGTTGCGGCTGCGGGCCGTGTGGAGGCGCCCGGCGACATCCTCGCCGCAGGCCTCCTTGACGAGGCGCTCGATGTAGAAGAACAGGTCCTCGTAGGTGCCGTCGTAGATGACCGCGCGGACCTCGTCGAGCGAGATGCCGTCGAGGGCGACGCGCAGCGCGTGCGCCTCCTCGGCCGAGACGATGCCCCGCTCGGCCAGCATCACGAGATGCGCGTAGTTGATCGCCATGAGCGGCGCGAGGAGCAGCGCCTTGGCGTCTTCGAAGTTGTCGTTCAGGACGTGGGTAACGTATTCGGGCGCGAATCGCACCTTGGCAGTATAGATCGCAGATCCGGCCGTCCTGTGGCATCCTTCGCCCGGAAGGAGCCTGCCCCGTGCGCCACCTCACCGCCCTCCCCGCCGCCGCCCTCCTCGTCGCGCTGACCGTGCCCGGTCCCGGGACGGCCGCGCTCGCGCAGGACCGCAGCGAGACGCTCCAGTTCGACGGCCTCGAGGGGCCCGTCGACATCGTCCGCGATCGCTGGGGCGTCAATCACATCTACGCCGGCACCGAGCACGACCTGTTCTTCGCCCAGGGGTACGCCGCCGCCCGCGACCGCCTGTTCCAGTTCGAGATCTGGCGGCGCCAGGCCACCGGCACCGTCGCCGAGATCCTCGGGCCCCGCGAGCTGAAGCGCGACATCGGCGCGCGGCTCCACCGCTTCCGCGGCGACCTCGACCAGGAGCTGGCGCACTACCACCCCCACGGCAAGGCCATCGTCGAGGCGTACGTCGCGGGCGTGAACGCCCGGGTCGCGGAGGCCCAGCGAGACCCCTCGATCCTGCCGATCGAGTTCCGCCTGCTCGGCATCCAGCCGGGACGCTGGACGCCCGAGGTCGTGATCTCGCGCCACCAGGGCCTCACCTCCAACGTCACGAGCGAGGTGGCCTACGTCCGTGCGATGAAGGCCCTGGGCCCGGAGGGCCTGCGTGAGCTGATGTACTTCCAGGGCGGCGAGCCGGTCTTCACCCTCGACCCCGCCATCGACCTGCAGACGTTTCCCGACGACGTCCTGTCGCTCTACGACGCGTTCCGGGACCCGATCGCGTTCAGGCCCGAGGACATCGCGCCGGCCTACCGGGCGTCGGCCGCGGCGGCGCGCCTCGAGGCGCCGCCCGACGCCCCGAGGGAGCCGGTGAACCCCGACATCGGCAGCAACAACTGGGTCGCGTCGGGCGCGCGGACCCAGAGCACGATGCCGATCCTCGCCAACGACCCGCACCGCGTGATCGCGGCGCCCTCGCTCCGGTACTGGGTGCACCTGGTCGGGCCCGGCTGGAACGTGATCGGCGGGGGCGAGCCGGTGCTGCCGGGCGTGTCGATCGGCCACAACGAGCACGGCGCGTGGGGCCTGACGATCTTCGGCAACGACAACGAGGACCTCTACGTCTACGACACCAACCCCGCCAACGCCAACGAGTACCGGTACCAGGGACGATGGGAGGCGATGCGGGTCGAGACCGACACGATCCCTGTGAAGGGCGCGGCGCCCGAGACGGTCTCGCTCAAGTACACACGGCACGGGCCGGTGATCTACGAGGACCCCGCCCGCCACAAGGCCTACGCGCTCAGGGCCGCCTGGATGGAGACCGGCGGCGCGCCGTACCTCGCGAGCCTCCGCATGAACCAGGCGCGGACGTGGGAGGAGTTCCGCGAGGCGTGTGGCTTCAGCCGCATGCCCGCCGAGAACATGATCTGGGCCGACAGGCGCGGCACGATCGGGTGGCAGGCGGCCGGCATCCAGCCGCTGCGGCGGAACTGGAGCGGCCTGCTGCCCGTGCCCGGCGACGGCCGCTACGAGTGGGACGGCTTCCTGCCGATCTCGGCCCTGCCGAGCCGCGAGAATCCGGCGGAGGGCTTCATCGCGACCGCCAACAACTACCTGTTCCCCAATGACTACGCGTGGCCCGAGGCGATGCACTACACGTGGGCCGATCCGTACCGGGCCTCCCGCATCAGCGAGGTCCTCGGGTCGGGCCGCAAGTTCTCGGTGGCCGAGATGGCGCGGCTGCAGAACGACGACCTCTCGCTGCCGGCCCGCGCGCTCGTCCCGCTGCTGCGCGACCTCCCGCTCGCGAACGAGGCCAGCCGGCGCGCCCGCGACATGGTCACCGGCTGGGACTTCGTCCTCGACAAGGACTCGGTGGCCGGCGGCATCTTCCAGATGTTCTCGCGGCGCCTCTACGCGAACGTCCGGAACCTGCTGATCCCGCCGGAGGCGCGCGACCGCGTCCCCGGCGGACTCATCACGGTCAAGCCGATGATCGACAGGCTCTACGCGCCGGACGGCCGCTTCGGGCCGGATCCGCTCGCCGGCCGCGACGCGCTGGTCGCCAGGAGCCTCGACGAGGCGGTCGCGGAGCTGACCAGGCGGTTCGGCGCCGACATGAGCCGCTGGACGTACGGACAGCCCGCCTTCCACCACGCGCTCATCCAGCATCCGCTGTCGGAGGCGGTGAACGCCGAGACGCGCGCGCGCCTCGAGGCCGGGCCCGCCCCACGCGGCGGCGACGGCCTGACGGTGAGCGCGACGGGGAGCGGCGACAACCAGACGGGCGGCGGCTCGTTCAAGATCATCGCCGACACCGAGAACTGGGACCGCTCCATCGGCATCAACACGCCGGGCCAGTCGGGCGACCCCGACAGCCCGCACTACCGCGATCTCTTCGGGCTGTGGGCGACCGGGCGGTACTTCACGCTCGCGTATTCACGCCCCACGGTCGACTCGGTGACCGAGAGCGTGACCCGCCTCGTCCCGCCCGGGCGGTAGGGACAGAGAGGGGACATTCCCGGGACTGTCCCCTCTCCCTCCCCACTCCCTCCCCACGGTTTGGTCGATCGCCAGAACGCCGGTCCGGCGGGGTGCCGTGGCCCCTGGGTCCGTGGCGCGAAGTGTCGCCTTGTCGACACATGCGTCCGGCACGCCGGCCGTTCGAGCCGTCTCCCGCCGGTCGGCACGGGGGCTTTCCGGGCGCGCTGGCGACTGTGCGCTGCCCCCCTGCGCGCACAGGCCCGCACGTTTCTGCAACTCCCGGCTGGCAGCCGACTTAGCCCGGCCCACCCCCCTCACGACCCCGAGAAAGTGTGCAAACACGCACACACGAGCTGGCCACGGAGTCCGTTCGAACATTGGCCTAAGTGACTCTGTTGTCAGCTCATGTCGGCCTGAATCACCCCCCGTTCGTAGTTGGCGAGCTAGTTGCCTCAGGGATTCTCGCCATGCTTGCCCCCCGGCTGCTCAGGGCGTCTTCTTCCCGGTACCGCGCGCTCGTGGGCCGGGGAGCCGGACCGGCCGCCGACAGGGGCTGCGTGACTCCGATCAACCTCGTCATCGCCACCGGCCGCGCCAGCGGCGCGCCCGGCTGGCCGCGCCAGGGGACGTGGACGGGCAGGTACTCGACCGGGTCGTAGCGGCGGTGGGACGAAGAAGGACGTCCCGGACCATGGCGTGGCGGATCACGACCGATCTCAAGCCGGCGGCACGCGCCTACGTGGTGGCCATCATCGCGACGAGCGTTGGTGTGTTCGCCGCGATGCTGCCGCTCGGGCTGCGGTCGCCCGACCTGCTCGGCGTGCTGCTCGTGCTGTCGGCAATGGCCGGCGCCTTCAAGATCCGCCTGCCGCTGTACTCGGGCGGCTCCACGCTGTCGGTGGCCTTCGCCTTCGACTTCACGGCGCTCCTCCTGCTCGACCCGCCCGAGGCCATGCTCGTGGCCGGCGCCGGTGCGCTCGCGCAGTGCACGATCAACCGGGCAGAGGACTACCCCCTCTACCGGACGGTCTTCAGCGTCGCGACGGTGGGCCTCTCGATTGCAGGGGCGAGCCTGATGTTCACCGCGCTCGGCGGCCGCCCGACGCTCGACCCGGTGTTCGAGATGGCGGTGCCGGTCGTCGCGGCCGGCACGACGTTCTTCTTCCTCAACAGCCTGCTGGTGGGCATCGCGGTGGCGGCATCCACGGGCGAGTCGTTCCGCCGCGTCTGGGACAACCTGCTGTGGGGCGCTCCGGGGTACATCCTGGGCTCGATCATCTCCGCCGGCCTGGCCGTGCTCATCGTGCAGCACGGCACGCTGGTGGCGCCCGTCGTCTTCATTCCCGCGTACCTGAGCTACCACGCCTACCAGGTCTACGTCGGCCGCGTCGAGGCCGAGCAGCTCCACGTCCGTCAGGTCTCCGAGCTCCACCAGGCCGCGAGCGAGGCGCTGGCCATCGCCCGGCAGTCCGAGCAGGCGCTGGCGGCCGAGAAGGAGCGGCTCGCCGTCACGCTCCGCAGCATTGCCGACGCGGTCATCACGGTGGACACCCACGGCCGGGTGCTGCTGATGAACCGGGTCGCCGAGGAGCTGACGGGCTGGACGCTCGACGCGGCCGCCGGCCAGCCCATCGCCTCGGTGGTGTCGCTCGTCCACCGCGAGAGCGGCCAGCTCCTGCCGTCGCCGGTCGCCGACGTGCTCCAGTCGGACCGCGCGCTCGAGCGCGTGACGACGGCCGCGCTCATCACCGACGGGCTCCGCCGGCTGGTCGAGTGGAGCGCGACGCCGATGCACGACCGGACGGGCGTCGTCGTGGGCGTGGTGCTGGTCCTCAGGGACGTCACCGTGGAGGTGCGGGCGGACGAGGAGCGGGCGCGGTCGAGCAAGCTCGAGTCGCTCGGCATCCTGGCCGGCGGCATCGCCCACGACTTCAACAACATCATGACGGCGATCATCGGCAACCTCTCGCTGGTGTCGCTGTCGTCGTCGCTCGAGCCCGGGGCCGCGCGGCGCATCACGGAGGCCGAGCGCGCCTGCGAGCGCGCGCGCTCGCTGACCAAGCAGCTGCTCACCTTCTCGAAGGGCGGGGCGCCCGTCAAGTCGCCGACCGCGCTCGGCCCGGTGGTCGAGGACGCGGCCAGCTTCGCGCTCCGCGGCTCCAACGTGCGGCCCGCGTTCACCATGGCCGCCGACCTCTGGCCGGTGGAGGCCGACGCCGGCCAGCTCACGCAGGTCATCCACAACATCGTCATCAACGCGAAGCAGGCCATGCCCGCGGGCGGCGTCGTCCACGTGAGCGCGGCCAACGTCACCCTCGACACCACACGCCAGGACGAGCCGATCCCGCCTGGCGACTACGTGCGCATCGCGATCGAGGACCCCGGCACCGGCATTCCCGCCAACCTGCTGCCGAAGGTCTTCGACCCGTACTTCACGACCAAGCCGGATGGCAGCGGCCTCGGCCTCGCGTCCAGCTACTCGATCGTCCGGAGCCACGGCGGCCACATCGCGATCGACTCGACGGTCGGCAAGGGCACGACGGTGGAAGTCTTCCTGCCGCGGACCCTCGTGCAGCCGGCGGTGGTCCCGCCGGCCGCGCCCCGGACCAACACCCACACCCGCGGCCGGGTGCTCGTGATGGACGACGAGGACGCCATCCGCGAGCTGGCCGGCGAGATGCTCGAGTGCCTCGGCTACGACGCCGTCCTCACCCCGGACGGCGACGCGGCCATCGCCGCCTTCACCGCGGCGCGCGACGAGGGACAGCCCTTCGACGTCGTCGTGATGGACCTGACGATCCCCGGCGGCATGGGCGGCAAGGACGCCATCCGCCACCTCCGCGAGATCGACCCGGACATCCGGGCGCTCGTCTCGAGCGGCTACGCCGACGACCCCGTCATGGCCGACTACCGCGCCTACGGGTTCAGCGGCGTCGTCGCCAAGCCTTACACCGTCAAGGACCTCGGGCGTGCGCTCGACGTCCTCATGGGGAACCAATGAGCGCCCACGGCGACTGGTCGCGTGTGCGCCCGCGCACCCTTCGCACACGACTGTCGCTCGTGTTCGTTCATGTTCATTCGAAGATCCTCGATTTCGCCAACTGGCCTCCAACTTGCTCCCTGTGATGACATCATGACTCTCCTCCCTCGCTTCAAGATCGCAGTCGTGCTCCTCGCCGGCGTGCTGTTCCTCCTGCCCGCGCCAGGACAGGCACAGGGGCGGCGCGACCGCATGCTCAAGTCCGCGATCGCCGCGAACACGGGCCAGGTCCCGGTCATCGTGACCCTCCGGCCCGGCAAGGCCGACAAGGTGGACGCCAAGCTCGCCAAGCGCGGGCGCAAGGCCCACAAGCGCATGACCCGCGGCCGCGCCGTCGTGGCGTGGCTGACGCCCGCGGACATCGTCGAACTGGCCAAGGATTCGGACGTCGAGGCGCTGTCCTACGACGCTCCCGTCCGGCCAACCAGCCTGGTGGACGGCCTGCCGGGCACCTCGCTCCTGCAGGCCGAGGTCGGCGCGCCGGCTGACGCGCCCTCGTCGGGCATCGGCGTCGCGATCATCGACTCGGGCATCGCGGCGATTCCCGGCATCGCCGGCCGGATCAGCGCCTTCTACGACTTCACGAGCGGCACCGCGGTCGAGCGGCCCGCGATCGACCCCTACGGCCACGGCACGCACGTGGCCGGCATCATCGGCGGAGCGTTCGGCGACGACGTGGCCGGCGTGGCGCCCGACGTGCACTTCGTCGGCCTGCGCGTGCTCGACCAGAACGGGTCGGGCACGACCAGCATGGTCGTCGACGCGGTCGACTTCGCCGTCGAGAACCGGGCGACGCTCGGCATCGACGTGATCAACCTCTCGCTGGGCCACCCGATCTACGAGCCGTCCGCCACCGACCCGCTGGTCCAGGCGGTCGAGCGCGCGGTGCGCGCCGGCATCGTCGTCGTGGCGTCGGCCGGCAACGTCGGGATGAACCCCGACACCGGCGTGGTGGGCTACGGCGGCATCCTGTCGCCCGGCAACGCCCCGTCGGTCATCACCGTCGGCGCGGTGAACACCTTCGGCACGGTCGAGCGGTCCGACGACCGCGTGGCCAACTTCAGCTCGCGCGGGCCGTCGTGGTTCGACGGCAACGCCAAGCCCGACGTCGTCGCCCCTGGCAGCGGCATCGTCTCCGGGCTCTCGCCGCAGTCCACGCTGTCGGGGTACGCCTCGCTGAACGTGACGAAGGCCAGCGGCGTCTACCTGAAGCTGAGCGGCACCAGCATGGCGGCGCCGGTCGTGAGCGGCGTCGCGGCGCTCGTGCTGGGCGCGTCGCACGACGCGTGCGTCACGCAGGGCGCCAGCGTCTGCGAGCCGCTGTCGCCGGCGGCCGTCAAGGCCATCCTCCAGTACTCCGCGACCTCGGTCAGCGACGAGAACGGCGTGCCGTACGACGCCCTCACGCAGGGGCGCGGCGAGGTCAACGCGGCGGGCGCCATTGCCCTGGCGCAGGCCATCGACACGAACATCGCGGTCGGGCAGCCGTGGCTGCGCTACCCGCTGAACCCGGTGTCGACGTTCGGCGCCGACGACCTCTCGTGGTCGCAGTCGATCGTCTGGGGCACCAACATCCTGACCGGCGAGCTCCTGACCGTCCGCGGCCAGGCCTGGGACGACTCGATCGTCTGGGGCACCTCCTTCGGTGACTTCGACAGCATCGTCTGGGGCACGGCCTTCGGCGACTTCGACAGCATCGTCTGGGGCACCAGCATCGTCTGGGGCGACGACTCCATCGTCTGGGGCACCAGCATCGTGTGGGGCACCAGCGTCGAGCTGGTCGTCAACGGCCAGTCCATCGTGTGGGGCACGGCCGCGTGGGACTCCATCGTGTGGGGCACCATGGACTGGGATTCCATCGTGTGGGGCACGATGGACTGGGACTCCATCGTGTGGGGCACCTCGCTCCTCCCGAGCCCGGGACAGTCGGCCGAGACGCCGGCGGCCCTGAACAAGACCCTCAGGACGTTCAAGAAGCACGGCAAGCGGCGTTAGGTCGCGCATGCGAGACCTGGTGATGCGGAGCGTCATCATGAACGACATACCGCCCGTGGCCCGTGCCTACGTCGGAGCGACCATCGGACTGGGCGGGCTCGCATTGGTGTCGGCCATGCCACCGACCTTCGTCGAGCCCGTCGTCTTCCTGGTCCTGCTGGCCGCGGCCATCGCCGGATCGACCTTCAAGGTGCGGCTGCCGCTCTCGCGCGGCGGCCTCACGCTCTCGGTGTCGTTCATCGCGATCTTCATGGCGGTGCTCATGCTGGATCGCGGCGCGGCGCTGGTGGTGGCGGCCCTGAGTGCCTGGACGCAGTGCACCTTCCGGCCGCAGGAGAACTACCCGGTCTACCGCGCCGTCTTCAGCGTCGCCGTGATGGTGCTGGCGGCGGACGCGGCGGGCCGGGTCTACGCCTCGCTCGGCGGGGCCCCGGGCCTGGTGCCGGCCCTGGACCTGGCGCCGGCGGTGCTGGCGGCAGGCGCCACGTTCTTCGTCGTGAACAGCGTCCTCGTCAGCCTGGCGGTGTCCGCCGCCAGCGGGCTCAGCTTCCGCCTGGTCTGGCTCGACGGCCTGCTCTGGGCGGCGGCGGCCTACGTCATCGAGGCGGGCGCGGCGGCGCTGATGACCGTGCTCGTCGTCAACATCGGCGTGCTGGTCGCACCCGTCATCGCGGCGCCGGTGTGGCTGAACTACCGGATCTTCCGGTCCCGGATCTCGGCAATGGCCGCGGCCAACACGCTGGCCTGAGCCCGCACCACTCGAGGCGCCCACGGCCCGGGACGACACCCCCGGGCCGCGGGCCGTCTGACGCAACCGGCGGGCGCGCGGCCCTCGGCCGCCCGCGACCCCAGGGTCCCCACAAGGTTCCAGGACGTGCGACCATGACACGCTTCCCACGCCTCCACTGGATGCTCGCCCTCGCGGCGGCGGTCCTGCTGACCCTGCCGGCGACGACCCTGGCCCAGGGCAAGCGGGACCGCATGCTCGACGCGGCCGTCCGGGGCCGCACCCACGAACGGGTTCCGGTCATCGTCACGCCCCGCCCGGGTCAGTCCGAGGCGGTCGAGACCCGGCTCGGCAAGCGCGGGCACAAGGTGGACAAGCGCCTCGGCCACGGCCGCGCCGTCGTCACCTGGCTCGACCCCGAGGAGATCGACGCCCTCTCGGGCGACCCGGGCATCGCGGGGCTGTCGTACGACGCCCCGGTGAGCGCCACCGCGGGCCCCAAGCCGCCGAAGATCAAGCTGCCGCAACTGCGCGAGATGGTGGCGGCCGTGACCGGCAGCGGCTTCGGCTACGGGATCGGGATTGCGGTCATCGACTCGGGCATCGCCCCGATGCCCGGCCTGGTGGAACGCATCAGCGCCTTCTACGACTTCACGGGCGGGACCGCCGTCAGCCGCACGCCGATCGATCCGTACGGCCACGGCACCCACGTGGCCGGCGTCGCCGCCGGCGAGTTCGGCGCGGAGATGACCGGCGTCGCGAGCGGCGCGCGCCTGGTCGGCCTCCGCGTCCTCGACAACAAGGGGAACGGATCGACCAGCAGCGTCATCGACGCCGTGGACTTCGCCGTCGCCAACCGGGTGGCGCTCGGCATCGACATCATCAACCTCTCGCTCGGGCACCCTGTCTACGAGCCGGCGGCCACCGACCCCCTGGTCCAGGCGGTCGAGCGCGCGGTGCGCGCGGGCATCGTCGTCGTCACATCGGCCGGCAACCTCGGCATGAACCCGGACACGGGCGAGGTCGGCTACGGCGGGGTCATGTCGCCCGGCAACGCCCCCTCGGCCATCACGGTGGGGGCGGCAAACGACGCGGGGACCGTCATCCGGTCCGACGACCGGGTCGAGCGGTTCAGCTCGCGCGGCCCGTCCTGGTTCGACGGACACGCCAAGCCGGACCTGGTCGCGCCGGGCGTGGGCATCATCTCGGCCAGCGCGCCGGGATCGCTGCTCGGCAGCAAGAAGGAGCTGAAGGTCAAGGAGGGCAAGAAGACCTTCCTGCAGCTGAGCGGGACCAGCATGGCGGCCCCGGTCGTCAGCGGCGTGGCCGCGCTGGTGATCAAGTCGAACCGCAACGCGTGCGGGCCGACGTGCCCGACGCTGACGCCCGCGGCCGTCAAGGCCATCCTGCAGTACACCGCGACGCCGCTCGTCGACGACAGCGGCATCCCGTACGACGCGCTCACGCAGGGCACGGGCGAGGTGAACGCCGGCGGCGCGGTCACCGCCGCCCTGGCCATCGACACGCGCATCCCCGCGGGCCAGCCCTGGCTGCGATTCCCGTTCCCCCAGCACAGCCTCTTCGACACGGAAGTCGTTCCGTGGTCACGCTCAATCATCTGGGGCCAGCAGACGCTGACCGGCGAGCTGCTTGCCGTGCGCGGCAGCGCCTGGGACGACTCGATCGTCTGGGGCACGCAGTTCGGCGACGACAGCATCGTCTGGGGCACGGCCTTCGGCGACATGGACAGCATCGTGTGGGGCACCAACCTGGTGTGGGGCCAGGGCTCCATTGCCTGGGGCACCAGCATCGTCTGGGGCACGAGCCTCGTCGTGAACGGACAGTCGATCGTCTGGGGCACCGCGGACTGGGACTCCATCGTCTGGGGCACCGCGGCCTGGGACTCGATTGTCTGGGGCACGATGGACTGGGACTCCATCGTGTGGGGCACCGACTGGGACTCGATCGTGTGGGGGACGGCCCTCACCGGCGGGCCCGGGAAGCCGGCGAGGAAATAGGCACGAGCGACGATCGCCCCGGCGCGGCCACGGCACGCCGGGGACCCGGAGGGGCCGGACGGATGTCCGGCCCTTCGTGTGTACGGCGGGACGTCAGAGCGCGAGGCCGTAGCGCTCGCGCAGCAGCCGCAGGTGGTGCCCGGCGTGGCCGGCGACGATGAACGCCTGGGCGCGGACCGTCAGCAGCCAGCCGTTGATCTCGGTGCGGCGGTCGAGCACGTCCGGGGACAGCGACCGCACCAGCGCGAGCGTCGCCGCCCGGATGACGAGGAGCTCGGCGCCGAGGTCGGCCTGGGTGCGCGCGTCGAACGCGCCGCCGTCGACGTACGCGTTCTCCTCGAAGCCCGGCAACGGCGTGCGATCCCCCCGGGCCGTGCGCAGGAGCCGGACGGTCATGATGCGCTCGGCGTCGGCGATGTGACCCGTCACCTGGCGCACCGACCACTTGCCCTCGCCGTAGCGATGGGCCGACGCCTCCTGCGACACGGTGGCCAGCGCGGCCAGCGCCGGCGCCTGCCGCTCCAGGGCCGTCAACGCGTCCGCCTCGTCCGCGACGGCCGCCAGGTAGCCGGCATGAAATGCCGCGTATTCGTCCGCGCCCGGACGGGGGATGGGTGTGCCCATGGTCGTCTCACCTCAACAGGGGAGACAATCATAAGGCCGAGACGCCTCTGGCGTCTCGTTGGGCCGCAGCGTCAGGCCGCGCCCTGCGGGCGCGTTGGGCCGCGCGCCGTCGGCGCGCGTTGCGCCTCGGCGCCTTCGGCGCCTCGTTGGGACTCGAGCCTGCGGCTCTCGCTGGGACTCAGGCCCGCCGGGCCTTCGCTGGGATCCCAGCGAGCGTAGCGAGTCCCAGCGACCCCCGGATTCCGGGGAGTCCCAACGCGCCCGCAGGGCGCGGCCTGACGGGCGCCGCAGGCGCCGAGGCCCAACGGCCGCGGAGCGGCCGGCCCAACGCGCCCGAAGGGCGCGGCCTGACGCGCCCCGAAGGTGCGCGGCCCGACGCGCGCGGCCCTAGAGATTCAACCAGTACGAGAACTTGACCAGGAACACGTTGTGGGCGGGGGTGCGGAAGATGCCGCCGAAGTCGCGGCCGAAGCGGAAGTCGCCCTGCGTGGTCTCGTCCTGCCGGCCCTGCTGCCAGACGACGAACAGCGTCGAGCCCGGCCGGTACTCCCAGCGCAGGACGTTGGTGGTGCGGAACGAGCGGTAGTTGAAGTCGGCGCTGTCGGCGTAGGCGAACGGCCGGTAGCGGTCCGCGTAGCTGGCGGCCCGTGGCTGCGCGAGCTCGCGGTAGTTGGAGTACGCGCCCGCGGACACGAACGGCTCGGCGTAGCTCTGGAACGAGAGGGTCGGCGACAGCGTGTAGTTCACGCGAAAGGTCATGCCGACCGTCCGCTGCTCGATGCGGCCGAACACGTAGTGGGTGGTGTCGTCGTCCTCGACGTTCTCGACCCACTGCGCGTCGTCGTTGTTGATGCCGTAGCGGACGCCGGTGGAGATCGAGAGCGCGGCCGACGGGCGGAAGGTGACGTTCGGGCTGATGTCGTGGCGGACGGTGCCCTTGCCGTCGGTCTCGTGGTAGCCGTTGTAGCCCGGGAAGATCGACCGGCGGTTGTCGGCCTGCGCGTAGTACCACAGGCTCACGCTGCGGTTGCCGAGCACGGCCGGCCCGCCGCGAGTGACGCGGTCGCGAACCGAGGCGCCGTTCAGGTTCAGCCCGAAGCCCGTGCTGTAGTTGTTGGTGAACGTCCAGTGCATGTTGACGTTCCCGCCGGCGTAGAGCCGGTCGCCCGCGAAGTTCCAGCCGGCCCACTGGTTGAGGTTGAACATGTAGGTCCGCACGTACCGGCCGGGCGTGTTGTCGCGGAGCTGGAACCAGTGGCTCATCGTGCGCTCGTCGGCGCGGCGCTGGAAGCCCAGGTCGTTGATGTCGAACCCAGGGCTCTTGAAGCCGTAGTTCGCGTTGAAGCGCGTGCGCTGCCCGCTGATCTTGCCGAACCCGACCGACCCCGCCTGGCCGGAGAGCGAGGTCGCGAGCGGGTCCACCTCCACGTAGTCGGCGTCGGGCCGCTGGAACGCGTGCACCGAGTTCTCCTGCAGCCGCTCGATCGCGTCTGGCGAGCCCTTGATGTGGCTCGCCGCCCAGTAGCCGCTCAGGCTGTAGGCCGACCCGAGGCGGATGTCGTAGTCGATGCCGCCCGTGTAGGCGCTCGACGCGAGGAAGTCGACCGTGTTGGCCAGGCGCCGGTTCGTGGACGTCATCATGACGCCGAGGTTCGACTGGTTGGCGAACTCGCGCCGCGCGCGGAGCACGGTGTAGCCCGTGAGCGGCTCCACGACCTCCCGCCGGCGGCCGACCCCGGCGGCGATCGTCGCCGACTCCTCCCCGGTCATGGCCGTCAACGCGCCCACCGAGAACGCGCCGGCCCGGCCGGTCAGCTTCGCGGCGCCGAGGATGGTCGCCGCGTCCGGGCTCGACGCATACTCGTCGTCGCCGAGGTCCGGGGACCCCTGCGGGCGGCGGCCCACGCGCCGGGAATAGAAGAGCCCCGTGCACGAGCCGTCGTTGCAGTCCATGTTGAACTGGAAGATGCCCGAGCCCTCGACGAAGAAAGGCCGGCGTTCCTGGAAGAACGTCTCGAACGCGTCGAGGTTCACGACGGCCGGGTCGGCCTCGACCTGCCCGAAGTCTGGATTCACCGTCGCCGTCAGGTTCAGGCCGGGGCGCACCGCGTACTTGAGATCGAGCCCCATCGACCCGCCGGGGTCCGAGTGCTGGATCAGCGGGTTCCCCGCCTCGGTGGGCTGCAGCGCGAAGCTGCCGAGCGAGTACGGCACCAGCTCCAGCTTCTTCGGCGACCCGGCGAGCCGGATCCCGTCGACCTCCCCGAACTGCGACACGTAGCCGTTGACGCTCCGCGCGATGACGGGCCAGCTCGAGGTCTCGTTGAGCCGCGCGATGTCACGGACGACGGCGAAGCCGATCGACCCGCCGTCGGCGTCGCGGAAGCGGAGCTGCGAGAACGGGATCCGGAACTCCGCGCGCCACCCCTCGGCGTCGCGCGCCGCCACGACGTCCCAGACCGCGTCCCAGCTGTCGTCGCTGTTGTAGTCGTTGAACCAGTAGCGGTCCTGCTTGACGCCGACGGGATTGACGGCGAACTCGTAGGCCGTGCGCTTGTCGTTGTACGAGTCGATGATGATGTGCACCCAGTCGGAGGGCGAGCGCTGGTCGCGCCGCGTGAGCAGCCCCACCACCTCGTCCGGGCGGTCGTCCCACGCGCGAATCGCCACGTAGAGCGCGCTGTCGTCGAAGGCCACGCGCGCCTCGGTCCGCTGGCTCGGCGCCGCGCCCTCGGCCGGCTCCCGCTGCACGAAGTCGCGAATCACGGGCGCCCGCTCCCAGACCGCGTCGTCCAGCACCCCGTCCACGACCACGGAACCGGGCGTCAGGATCGGCAGCGCGACCACCGTCTCGGCCCGGGCGCCGGCGGGTGGCGGCGCGGCACCCGACGCACGCGCCGCCGACGGCACGGCCGCCAGGGCGGCGCAGAGCAGGAACTGGAAGGCGCGCCGGGCGGCCGGCCGAACGTGTCGAGGCACGCAACTGTAGACGGCAGTGGCAGTCAATTGGTTGGCAGAAAGCGGGGACGGGCGTGGGGACGGGGGCAGAGGGGAGCGTCCGGGACGGGAGTGCCCCACGTGGCGCACCCACCTGGCGCACCAACGTGGAGCACCGTCGTGGGGCGCCCCCGTCCGCTTACTGTCCCGACAGCGCCGCCAGGTGCGCCTTCTGCGCCTCGGTGGCCGTCGGCGACACCTCGAGGCGCCACCGCCGCCCCGGCTCGGCGCCGAGCGCCACCGACAGCAGGGTGAGCTTGCCGCGGCGGGCGACGACGAGGGCGACCTCGTCGCCGGGCCGGTACTGCTGCAGCCGGGCGGCCAGGCCGTCGGCCGGCACGCGCACGTCGTCGATCGCGACGATCTCGTCCTCGACGTTGACGCCCGCGTCGAAGGCCGGGGTCCCACGAGGCACGCGCGTCACCACCAGGCGGCCGTCGTCGGCGCGCGTGTTCATGCCCATCCACGCGGCGGCCGCGGCCTGGTCCACGGGCCGGAACCGCAGGCCGTACCAGTCGAGCGCCTCGGCGTAGTCGAGCTCGTCCGACGTCTCGGCCACCTGGTGGAACCACGCGGCCAGGTCGGTGCCGGCCACCTCGCTCATCGTGGCGTAGAACTGCTCCGGGGTGTAGCCGCGGACGCCCGAGTAGCGCTCGTAGGCGAGGCGCATCGCGTCGTCCAGGGACTTCGCGCCGTCGGTCGCCTTCCGGATCTTCGCGTCCAGCAGGAACGCGATGACCGCGCCCTTCGGGTAGTAGTTGACCGTGGTGTTCGAGGTGTTCTCGTCCGGGCGGTACTGCTTGATCCACGTGTCCCAGGACGCCTGCGCCACCGGCGTCACGAGCCGGCCTGGGGTGTTCTGCACGGCCTCGATCTGCCCGGTCAGGTCCTCGAGGAACTGCTGGGCGTTCGAGAGGCCGGCGCGCCGCAGGATCACGTTGCTGTAGTAGTCCGTGAAGCCCTCGGCGATCCAGAGGCTGCGCGTGTGCACCTCGTTCTCGTAGTCGAACGGCCCGAGTTCCACCGGCCGGAGCCGCTTGACGTTCCAGTTGTGGAAGTACTCGTGGGCGACCAGGCCGTTCCAGCTGCGCAGGCTGCGGTCGGTCCGCGTGGCGAAGCGTCCGGTCATCAGCATCGTCGCGTTCTTGTGCTCGAGGCCGCCGCCCGACTCGGTCACCAGGGTGAGGAAGTAGTAGTGCGGGTAGTCGTACCGCCCGACCACCTTGCCGGCCTCGACGACGATCTTCCGCGCGTCGGCGGCCGCGCGGTCGGCGTCGATGAACCGCGTGTCGCCCTCGAAGACCATGTAGTGCCGCTTGCCGTCGACCTCGAACTCGCGGATGAGCGAGTTGCCCAGGATGATCGGGCTGTCGACGAGCGTGTCGTAATCCGCCGCCACGAACGTCGCCGGCTGGCCGTCCACGGGGAGGAGCGGCGTCGACGCGGTCGTCCAGGCGGCCGGCAGCTCCACGTGCACCTCGTGGGGCCGCGACGCGGGCTCGACGAGCGTCATGAACGTCGGCGCGCCGTTGATCATCGCGAAGCCCGCCTCGATCCAGTTGTTCCTGACCGTCATCTCGCGCCCGTACACACGGTAGCGCACCGTCACCGACGCCTGGCCCCCCGTCTCGACGCGCCACCGGTTCTTGCGGGTCTTCGCCACCGCGCGGGCCGTGCCGTCGGCGCTCGCCGCCGTCACCGCCTCGACCTGCCGCTCGTACTCGCGGACCAGGTACGAGCCGGGCGTCCACACCGGCATGAAGAGCTCGACCTGGGGCCGGCCGCCCGTGGGCACGACGGCCTCCACCTCGACGTAGTGGGTGTGCGGCGCCGGAAAGCGCAGCGTGTAGCGGATCGGGGCGGGCGCCTGGGCGCTCAGGGAACCAGTGTTGGCCATGGTGACGAGCAGGGCGCACGCGACAAGGGACAGGGCGGTGCGGGTCATGCGCCACATTCTACAAGGTGAGGAACCCTGGCACCCCCGGAACCCCAGGAACCTGAAGAACCCGGGGAACCGGGTCCCCCGCCCCCCCGCGTACGTGGTGTAATGCCGTCGAATGCGCTGGACGGACCACAAGACGGTCGGGCTGCAATACGGGATCACGGCGTCCGCCTTCCTCCTCGTCGGCTTCCTCCTGATGCTGCTCATGCGGTGGCAGCTGGCCTGGCCCACCCAGCCGTTGCCCGGCTCGATCGCGGCGGTGCTCGGCGAGCTGAACGCGCCGAGCGGCTACATGCTGCCGGAGTTCTACACCCAGCTCGTCGCCATGCACGGCACGGTGATGATCTTCCTGGCGGTCGTGCCCCTGGCGTCGAGCGCCTTCGGCAACTACTTCGTGCCGCTCCAGATCGGCGCCGGCGAGATGGCGTTTCCGCGCCTGAACGCCGCCAGCTACTGGCTCTACCTCGCCGGCGGGCTCGTCATGGTCGCCAGCTTCTTCGCCGACGGCGGGGCGGCCAACTCCGGCTGGACGTCCTACCCGCCGCTCGCGGTGCTGGCCACCGGCGGCCAGAACTACTGGCTGGCGGGCATCTTCCTCGTCGGCTTCTCGTCGACCCTCAACGCCCTGAACGTGATGGTCACCGTCGTCCAGCTCCGGGCGCCGGGCGTCACGTGGGGCCGGCTGCCGTTCTTCGTCTGGTCGCAGCTCGTGACCGCCTTCCTGCTGCTCCTGGCCTTCCCCGCCCTCCAGGCGGCGGCGATCTTCCAGCTCATGGACCGCCTCGCCGGCACGAGCTTCTTCATGCCGAGCGGCCTCGTCGTCGGGGGCATGCCGCTCGTGGGCCCCACCGGCGGCGGCAACCCGCTGCTCTGGCAGCACCTCTTCTGGTTCCTCGCCCACCCCGAGGTCTACGTCCTCATCCTCCCCGCCTTCGGCATCGTCGCCGAGGTGATCGCGGTCAACACCCGCCGCCCGCTCTGGGGACACGGCCTCATGGTGAAGGCGGTGCTGTTCATGGGCGGCATGAGCCTCGTCGTCTGGGCGCACCACATGTTCCTGACCGGGATGGGCACCAGCCTCAGCACGTTCTTCCAAGTGACGACGATGATCATCTCGATCCCGTCGGTGATCCTGGTGACGTCGCTCATCCTGTCGCTGTGGGGCGGATCGATCCGGTTCACCACGCCGATGCTCTTCGCGCTCGCGTTCCTGCCGATGTTCGGGATCGGCGGCCTCACCGGCCTGCCGCTCGGCCTCGCGGCGAGCGACGTCATGCTCCACGACACCTACTACGTCGTCGGGCACTTCCACTACCTGGTGGCGCCGGGGACCATCTTCGCGATCTTCGCCGGCGTGTACCACTGGTTCCCGCGCATCACCGGCCGCATGCTGCACCGGGGCCTGGGCCTGGCGCACTTCTGGGGCTCGCTCGTGCTGATGAACGCGATCTTCCTGCCGATGTTCGCGATGGGCCTCGCCGGGGTGAACCGCCGGCTCTACGACGCGGGCACGCAGTACCAGAACGCGCAGGCCACGCTCGGCTGGAACGCCCACATGACGTGGGCCGCCGTGGCCCTCGGGCTGTTCCAGCTGCCCTTCCTCGTCAACCTCGCGTGGAGCCTGTGGCGCGGGCCCCTCGCGGGCACCAACCCCTGGGGCGCGGATTCGCGCGAATGGGGCAGGGATGGCGTGGCGCACCGCCAGGACCACGGACGACCTGCGAGGGCCACAGATGACACGGATGGCACGGATGGCGGGCCAGAGATGCACAGATGACGACGAGGATGCGCAGATGAACACGTGTCTTCGGCATCCGCAGGTTTCACCGGATCGTCCGGTTCCTCGGGTTCTTCCGGTTCCTGACGTTCCTCCGGTTCTCGGCGGAGCGTCAGCGGGGTTCACCGCGCACCTCGGCAACCGGGTACGCGGCGACAGAGAGGCGTGCCCGTGGCCCGTCCTATCTGTGCATCTGCGTCCATCTGTGCATCTGTGCCATCCGTGTCATCTGTGGCTCCGTGGCGTGACCGTATGACCCACTCATCCCTGCCCTGGACGTACGATCCCCGCCCCGACACCGGGACGACCAGCGTGCGGCTCGGCATGTGGCTGTTCCTCGCCTCCGAGGCGATGCTGTTCGGGGGCCTGTTTTCCGGGTACGTGCTGCTGCGGGCCGGGTCGCCGGCCTGGCCGTCCGGCGCGGGGATGCTCTCGCCGTGGCACGCGGCGCTTGCCACCGTGCTCGTGGCCGGGGCGTCGGCGGCGCTGGCGGCGGGGCCGCGGCGGAGCCCGCGGATGCGGCTCGGGGTCTCGGCACTGCTCGCCCTGGTGTTCCTGGTCGTGAAGCTGGCCGAGTATCGTGCGAAGATCGGCGCGGGGCTGCTGCCGTCGACCAACCTCCTGCTCGGCTGCTGGTACACGCTGACCGGGATGCACGCGGTGCACGTGGCGGCCGGGGGCCTCGCCGCGGGGTGGCTGGCCGGCCCGGGCTGGCGCCACACGAACGGGGCGCCCGGCAGGCTCCAGGCGCGGCTCGAGGCGATCCGCCTCTATTGGTACTTCGTGGATCTGGTATGGCTCGGTATCCTCGCCGGTTTCTATCTCGTCTGAGCGTCATCGCCTGCCCGATCTGCCTGGATGTCGCGGACCAGGGCCTGACGGCGGGACTGCGCGCCGGCGCGTTCGTCCTCGTCCTCGTCGCGCTCGTCGTGATCGTCGCCGTCGCGCGCTTCGCGCTCGCCCTCAGGCGCCGCGAGCTGGACGGCGACGGGACCCTCGACAGAAGGACCGCCTGACGTGGCAGGGCTGACGGCCTGGCTGCCGGACGCCGCGTCGGCGCACGCGGCCGATCTCGACGGCGTGCTCGTCGCGATTCACGGGCACATGCTCATCCTGGCGCTGGCCTGGGGCGCGCTGTTCGCGTACGTGCTCGTCAGGTTCCGCGCGGGCCGGCAGCCGGCCCCGAGCCGCCACGGCGTGCGCGGCATCCTGCCCGCCCTGGCGATCGCGGCGGTCATCGCCGGGGATGCCGGGATCCTGGTGGCCAGCGCGCTGCCGGCGTGGTTCCGGCGGGTCGCCGAGCCCCCGCAGGGCCAGGCCCCCCTCGAAGTGCGGGTCATCGGCGAGCAGTTCGCCTGGAACATCCAGTACCCCGGACCCGACGGGCGGTTCGGCCGGACCGACAGCGCGCTGATCAGCGCGGCGAACCCCCTGGGCATCGACCGCACCGACGCGGATGCCCGCGACGACATCGGGGTGCTCAACATCCTCACGCTGCCCGTCGGCCGCACGGTCATCGTCCACCTGTCGAGCCGCGACGTCGTCCACAGCTTCACGCTGAACGAGATGCGGGTGAAGCAGGACGCCGTGCCCGGCATGGTGACGCGCACCTGGTTCACGCCCGTGCGCACGGGGCACTGGGACATCGCGTGCTCCCAGCTCTGCGGCCTGGGGCACTACCGCATGCGCGGCGACTACTCGGTGGTGACGGAAGCGGAGTGGGAGGCGTGGGAGCGGGAAGAGCTGTCCTTCATCGTCCCCGCTGACGCTCCACGGTGACCTGGCGGGCGACCGCGCGGCCGTCCTCGACACGGTAGCGGACCTTCACCCGCCGGCCGGTGAGGCGCGCCAGTTCGGACGAGGGATAGCAGCGGGCGCCGCGGCAGACCTCGACGTCGGGGCGGACCACGATGACCATCTCGTCGCGGGAGCCGTCCGGCGCGACGGTGATGGTCCCGGGGTCGGCGTCGTAACGAACGAGCCGGCCAATCACCGACGGCCCTTCGTCCACGGGCGTCGGCGCCGGGCGCGGCTCCTGCCGCTCGGGCGCGGCGGTCACGGCGAGTGGCCCCGGGCCGGCGAGGGTGAGCGAGATGGCGGCGAGGCCGGCAAGGCGGGCCAGCGGGCTCAACACAGTCACGGATTCCCAGAAACGCCACGCAGGGTCGGCGCGTGACGTGGTGCTCGATATCAAGACCGGTGCCAGCGGCGGCTTTCCCTTGGCAGGGTCGCCGCAAAGTGGCGTATTCTCAGGGTTTCTACCCCGATGACCCTCGACGGCTCCGCCCCATCGTCCGCCGTCCCCTCGCCCGCCCGTGTGGCAGCTTGGCCACTGTCGCTGCGCGTCCGCCTCGCCATCGCCGTCACGCTGACGGTCGTCTTCACGGGCGGCGGGACGGGCTGGATGGCCCTGCGCCTGTCGGAACAGGCCCTGACCGAGGAGGTGCGCGAGGTGGCCATCTCCGCGGCCGAGCGCGCCGTCGACGAGATCGAGCTGCTCCCCGGGCCCCTCGAGACGACCGCCGTCGAGGGGGCGCTGAGGGAAATCGAGTCGGTCACCCCCGAGGTCGAGACCATCTCGGTCGTCTCCACGGGAGCCGGGGGCCCCACGCTGGTCGCGACGACCGGGCTCCCGCCCACCCAGGCGGGGACGGACCTCGCGGTCCAGTCAGCCCGGGACGGACGGGTCCTGGTGCTCGACGACCGCCAGATGGTCCGGGCCGCCGCCCCCGTGCGCCGCGACGGCACGACCTTCGGCGCGGTGGTCGTGCGCGCCGACCTCGGGGCGGTGATCGCGCTGCAGCAGCGGGCGTACCGGCGCGTCGCCGGCTTCGCCCTGCTGGCGGCGGCGCTGCTCGTCGTCATCGTCGACCTGGTCGCGCGGCCGCTCGTCTACGCGCCGATCAACGAGATCCGGTCCACGATGGCGCGGGTGGCCGCGGGCGAGCGTGGGGCGCGCGCCGAGGTGCGCACCCGGCACGAGCTGGGCGAGGTCGCCGAGGGCCTCAACGAGATGCTCGCCGAGCTCGAGCACTTCAACGAGTCGCTGCAGGCGCGGGTGCGCGAGGCCACGAGCGAGCTCCGGGCGACGAACGAGCAGCTCGTCGACAGCTACGGCCGCATCTTCGCGATGCGCGAGCAGCTGGCCAGCGCCGAGCAGCTGGCCGCCGTCGGCCAGACCGCGGCGAACGTCGCCCACCAGGTCGGCACGCCGCTCAACCTCATCACCGGCTACGTGCAGATGCTCAAGGAGCAGGTCGGCCCGGACTCGCCGCTGCTGCCGCGCCTCGAGATCATCGAGGAGCAGGCGGGAAAGGTCGCGGTCACCGTGCGCACGCTGCTGGATCGGTCGAGGCGCATCGGCCCGCGCTCCCGCAGCTCGGCGCGCGCCATCCTCGTCCAGGTCGTCGAGGCCGTGCGCCCGACGCTCGACGCCGCGGGCGTGGCCCTCGACCTCGACCTCACGCCGGCGCCGACGCCGATCGACGCGGACGTGACGAGCCTCGAGCTCGCGCTGCTGAACCTGCTGACCAACGCCGTCGACGCGATGCCCGCCGGCGGCACGCTGAGCATCCGGGCGAGCGCGCCCGACCCGCAGACGGTGCGCATCGAGGTCTCCGACACCGGGCAGGGAATCGCCGCCGAGCTGCTCCCGCACATCTTCGAGGCGTGGGTCAGCACCAAGAAGCCCGGGCGGGGCACCGGGCTCGGCCTGGCCATCACGCGGGACGTCGTGGCCGGCCACGGCGGCACCATCAGCGTCGCGAGCCAGGTCGGCCGCGGCACCACGTTCACCATCGATCTGCCGGCGGCCCAGCGTGCCGAGCCGGCCGGGTCCGCCGCCACATGACCACCGCCGCTCCCGCCCGCATCCTCGTCCTCGACGACGACCCCGGCACGTGCACCTTCATGCGCGAGCTGCTCGCCAGGCCCGATCGCACGGTCACCACCGCGACCTCGCCGGACGACGCCCTCGCGGCGTTCGAGGCCCGGCCGTTCGACCTGGTGATCAGCGACCTCCGGCTCGGCGCGCGCAAGGACGGCATCGACGTGCTGCGGGCGGTCCGCGCCGTCGCGCCCGACACGCCGGTGATCATCGTCACCGGGTTCGGTGAACTGGAGAAGGCGGTCGAGGCGGTCCGGGAGGGCGCGTTCGACTTCGTCAGCAAGCCGTTCAACATCACCGAGATCAAGGGGCTGGTGGACCGGGCGCTCACCCGCGCGCCGGCGCCGCCGCCCGCCGCGAGCGTCCGCGACACGATGCCGCCGGCGCTGCTCGGCCGCACGCCCGGCATGACCGCGGTCTACAAGCAGATCGCGCACGCCGCGGCCGCCGAGGCGCCGGTGCTCATCATCGGCGAGAGCGGCACCGGCAAGGAGCTGGTCGCGCGCGCCGTCCACCAGCACGGCAAGCGGGCCAGCCGGCCCTTCGTCCCGATCAACTGCGGCGCCCTCACCGAGACGCTGCTCGAGTCGGAGCTCTTCGGCCACGTCCGCGGCGCCTTCACCGGCGCGGTCGCGGACCACAAGGGGGTCTTCCAGACGGCGCACTCCGGCACGGTGTTCCTCGACGAGGTCGGCGAGATGTCGCCGGCGCTGCAGGTCAAGCTGCTCCGCGTGCTCCAGGAGGGCGAGGTCCGGCCGGTCGGGTCGAACCGGGCGGTCCACGTCGACGTGCGCATCGTCGCCGCGACCAACGTGGACGTGGAGAAGGCCGTGGGCGAGGGGCGGTTCCGGCAGGATCTCTACTACCGCCTGGGCGTCGTCGTCATCCACCTGCCGCCGCTCCGCGAGCGGCGCGAGGACATCCCGCTGCTCGTCGAGCGGTTCCTCCACGCGGCGGCGACCAAGGCGGGCAAGCACGTCGACATCGCGCCCGACGCGCTCGCCGCACTCTCGGCGTACCACTGGCCCGGCAACGTGCGGGAGCTGGAGAACACGATCGAGCGGCTCGTGGTGTTCAGCCGCTCGTCGCGCATCGAGGCGTCGGAGCTGCCGCCCACGCTCGTGCCCGGCACCGCGGCACGGGAAGGCGCGCGCCTGTTCGAGGGCCTGCCTACGCTCGACGAGGTCGAGCGCCGCTACCTGCTGCACGTCCTCGACCAGGTGGGCGGCAACCGGACGCGGGCCGCCGAGGTGATGGGGATCGACCGCCGGACGCTCTACCGGATGGCCGAGCGCTTCGGCGTGCCGCTCAGGGACGAGATCACCTGAGGCCCGGCTCGGTGCCGGTCGCGGTGGGCAGCCGGCGCGCCTTCCAGGTGTTCCAGCCGCCCGTCAGCGCCTTGACGCCCGGCACGCCGTTCTGGATCATCCGCTTCGCCGCCTCGATGGCCGAGTGCTCCTCGGGGCACGAGCAGTAGGTCACGATCTGGCGCGTCTCGCCCTTGAACTCCTCGGCCCGCCAGTCCGCGTCCTCCACCGGCAGGTTGCGCGCCCCCTTGATGTGCTCGGTCATGTACAGGCCGAGGATGCGCACGTCGAGCAGCAGCACGGCGTCCTTCTTCATCAGCGCGACGGTGTCGTCGATCGAGATGCGCTCGACGACCGGGTCGGGCGCGCGCTGCGCGAGGACGGGGGCCTGGAACGTGCCCGCCAGCAGGAGGACGCCGGCTAGCGCGCGAGCCGTGAATCGAGCCATTGGTCTCTGAACCTCTTCTGGTCCGGCGAGAGCGTCGCGCCGGTCTGCTCCACGGGAACGATCTCGATGCGCGGGTCGGCGGCGAGCACCACCGTGCCGTCGACCGACTCGCCGGTCCGGCGCACGAAGCGGATGGGGATCGCGTCGCCGGGCGCGTGCCGGCCGAGCACCGCTTCCACGTCCTCCGCCCGCCCGATTCCCGCGCCGTCGAGGCTGACGATCTGGTCGTCCTGCTCGACGCCGGCGTCGTACAGCGGCGACCCGAACGGCACGAGGGCGGCGACCCTGGCGCCCGAGCCCGCCGTCTGCGCGAAGCGCACGTTGCCCAGCCAGGCGCCGTCCGCGTGGCGTGGGCGCGCCACGAAGCCGGCCGGCGCCAGCAGCGCGGCGTAGTCCGGCAGGTCGTGGCCCTGCACGTAGCGGTCGAAGAACCCGTCGGCGAAGGCCGGGTCGCCCGAGACCTTCGCCAGCATCGCGCGCGCGTCGTCGATGGTGTAGGGCGTCGTGACGACACCGGGCGTGCCCTCGCCGGGCTTGCCGTAGGCCGTCCACATCGCGCGCATGTAGTCGTCGAGCGTGACGGTGCCGCCGGAGCGGCCGCGCAGCGACAGGTCGAGCGCGAGGCCGAGGCCCTCGCCCCACGTGTAGTACGAGATGAACACGTTCGGCCACGCGGTGCGGTCGACGGAGACCGCCGCGTCGACGAACGGCGCCAGCTGGCTCATCTCCTGCGCGGTCCGCAGGGCGCGGCCCGGGCTGAGGGCGATGGTGTTGATGACGCCCTCGAAGTTCTGCAGGAAGCGGTCGAGCGTCCCGATGCCGGTCCGCCTCAGGATCAGCGCGTCGTAGTAGCTCGTGAAGCCCTCGCCGAGCCACAGCTCGCCCGACATGTTCGCGTGCTCGAAGTCGAACGGCTCGATGGTCTTCGGGCGGATCCGCTCGATGTTCCACGAGTGGAAGAACTCGTGCGCCACGGTGCCGAGCAGGCCGAGGCGCTGGTCGGGGTTCCTGAGCGCGCCGCTGCTCGTGAGCACCGTGCTGTTCCGGTGCTCCATGCCGTCGCCGTTGGCCCAGGGCAGGTAGTCCGACAGGAACGTGTACGTGCCGGTGTCGTAGTCCGCCAGCTCGCCGTACACCGCCGCTTCCTCACGGACGATGGCCTCGACGTCGCGCGCGAAGCGGTCGGCCTCCGCGTCGGTGCCGTCGTGGTGCAGCGACACCCGGAAGGTCGGCGCGGGGCCCGCGGCGCGCGCCACCTGGAAGGTGCGCAGCGCGTGGACGCTGAACTCCGTCGGGCTGTCGAACAGGTACTGCAGGTTCGGCGCGGTGTAGACGAACGGGTCGCCGGTCGGGAAGAGCTGCGTCGCGACGGTCCACGGCCGGCCCTCGGGCCGCACGAAGGTCACGCGCGCCGGCCGCGTCTCGAGGCCGCGCGCCCACATGAGCGCCGCGGGCATGTTGATGTGCGCGTGCGCCGGGTCCACGCTCAGGTACGTCCCGTCCGTGCGGTCCCCGTACACCCGGTACGACACGACGACGGTGCCGTCGTGGCCGGTGACGGTCCACTGGTGCAGGTTGGGACGGGCGGCGGAGAGCGCCGTGCCCTTCCCGTCGCGGATCCGCACGTCGAAGACGTTCTTCGCGAACTCGTGCAGCGCGTACCGGCCCGGGGACGTGCGGCTCATCCTGACCTCGAGCGGTCCGGCCGGCACGTCGGGGAACGTCGCCTCGACCTGCATCCAGCGGTGCTCGGGGGCCGGGAACGTCAGGCGGTACTCGACGGGACGCGACTGGGCGGCCACCGGCGCCGCCGCGAGCGTCAGGAGCGCGGCCACCAGGGCCACGGGCGCAAAGCGGGTCATGGGGCCGATGCTAGCACAGGCGATCGGACGGCCCCCGCCACCCAAATCACAAGATCACCAGATCACGAGATCACAAGATCTCAGGACCCCAACTGCTCGTAGGCCTGCCTGGCCGCGACCATCACGGGCAGGTCGGTGTCGGCGTCGCGCCAGAACTCGAAGAACGCCTCGTAGGCCTTGCGCGCCTCGGGGATCCGCCCGGCGCCGGCATACGCCTTCGCGAGCATCAGCCGCTCGAGGCCCGGGGTGGGCGACAGGTCGACCCGCCTGTCGTTGGCGAGCAGCCACTCCATGGGCGTCACGGCCTCGTCGTAGTGCCCGGCGTCGATGGCGATCCAGGCCTGGAGCAGCACCGTGTCCACCTGGGAGAAGTCGAGCGACACGGGGCCGAGCGCCTCGAGCGCCGCCTCCGACTGGCCCGCCGCCGCGGCGGACACCGCGCGCAGCAGGCGCTCGGGAATCGCCGGCTTGTCGGCCGGGGCCGCCTTCGCGGCCTGGTCCAGCGCCGGCTGCACCAGGGAGGGGTCGCGCAGGAACATCCCGAGGATCATCTGCTCGTCGACGGTCTCCGGCGGCATGTCGGTCTTCTGCCGGGCCAGGGCCAGGTAGGCGCGCGCGCGGTCGCCGAGGCCGACGCTGGCGAACGCGATGGCGGCGTTCAGCAGCCCCTCCCCCGCGGCGCCGATGCGCCCGGTCTCCTCCATCCGCGCGGCGAGGGCCTCCAGCTGCTCGTCGGCGCGCTTCATCCGGCCCCAGTACATCGAGCCGCCGGCGAGCGTGCCGAGCAGGTCGGCGTCGTCCCGCCGCCCCCGCACCGCCGCGACCTGCGAGTCGACGAGCACGTCGTCGCGGGTGAGGATGCCGATGGTCGCCAGCCCGACGCGCGCGGAGGTTGACTCCTGGAGCGCCAGCGTCTCCTCGAACTGCTTGCGGGCATCGTCGAACCGCCGGCGGTCGACGTAGAGCTGCCCGAGGTTCAGGTGCGCGAGCGGCTCCTGGGGCGCCAGGCGCGCGGCCTCCTCGAGCGTGGTCAGCGCCTCGTCGATGTCGCCCTTCTGGCGGAGCAGGAGCCCGAGATTCACGTAGGGCGTGTAGTCGGACGGATAGGCGGCCTTCCAGAGCCGGTACGTCTCCACCGCCTGGTCGATGTCCTTGTCGACCGTCGTGTGGTAGCGCGCGATGATGTAGAAGCGCTCGCGCTCGCTGACGCGCTCGCGCAGGCCGTAGGCCTTCTGGGTGTTCTCCTGCGCCTCGGGCATCTGTCCCAGGTTGGAGTACACGGTGCCGAGCCGCGCGTAGGCGAGGGCGAAGTCGGGGTCGAGCTCGATGGCCCGCTTGAAGAAGGGGATCGACGCGAAGTCGCCTTCCGTCCGGCGGGTCAGGACGGCCTGGCTGTACGCCTTGAGCGCCTCGAGCGACGAGGTGGTCGCCTCCTCGATCTTCGCGTCGTAGCGCTGGAGCGAGGCGAGCGACTCGCCGAGCTGCTCGCGGAAGGCCTTGGTGGCGTCGCCGAGCGCGGTGAGCACCTGCTCCTTGCCGGCCGCCTGGGCCTGGGCCTCGGCGAGCACGCCGCTCGTCACGCAGTCGCGGGCGCTCAGCGTCAGGACGTACGAGCTCCCGAGGCTCGAGATCGTGCCGCCGAGCGTCGCCTTCGCCCCGGCGCGCTGGCAGAGCTCGGCCGCGATGTCGGGCGTGAGGCGCGACATCGGGTCGCGCCCCATCAGGCGCAGCTGCGACTCGATCTCGGTGTCCGACAGCAGGTTGAGGAACGGCGACTGGCGCAGCTGCACGGCGAGCGCCTCGGCCAGCGTGTCGTCGAACATCTGGTCGCCCGTGCGGTTGACGAAGTCGGTCAGCACCACCGTGTCCCGCTCGCTGAGCGCGGGCGTCCGCGTCGTGTACCACGCGAAGACGGCGGCGACGATCGCGAGCGTCACGGCCGGCGCGCCCACGTAGAGCGCGCGGCGCCGGCGGAGCACCGGGTCCAGGGGGGCGGCGGCGTGGGCGGCGCGCGGCGCGGCGGCGGTCCGGCCGCTGTCGGTCTCGCGCTTGAGCCGCTTGAGGTCGGCCCGCAGGTCGGCCGCGCTCTGGTAACGCGTCTCGCGGTCCTTCTCGAGGGCCTTGAGGACGATCTGGTCGAAGGCCGGGGGCACGTCGGCGTTCAGCGTCGACGGCGGCGGCGGCGTCCGGGTGAGGATCCCCTCGAAGATGACCGCCGGCGTCGCGCCGGGGAACGGCTGGCGGCCCGTCGCCATCTCGTAGAGGACGATCCCGAGCGAGAAGAGGTCGCTCCGCGCGTCGATCTCCTCGCCACGGGCCTGCTCCGGCGACATGTACGCCACCGTCCCGATGGCCGACCCCGTCGTCGTCAGCTCGTCGCCCGCGACCGTGACGTCGGTGTCGCCGCCGCGGCCGGCCTCGCCGAGCTTGGCGACGCCGAAGTCGAGCACCTTGGCGAGGCCGCGGCGCGTGACGAACAGGTTCGCCGGCTTGATGTCCCGGTGGACGACGCCCTGGGCGTGCGCGGCGTCGAGCGCGTCGGCGATCTGCGCCCCGAGGTCGAGGACGTCCTCGAAGCGGAGCGGCCCCCGGGCGATCCGCGCCTTCAGCGACTCGCCGTCGAGCAGTTCCATCACCATGAACTGCTGGCCGTCGGCCTCGCCGATGTCGTGGAGCGTGCAGATGTGGGGGTGGTTCAGCGAGGAGACGATGCGCGCCTCGCGCAGGAAGCGCTCCATCGACGCCTGGTCGCAGCACGCCTCGTCGGACAGCAGCTTCAGCGCCACGCGGCGGCCGAGGCGCGTGTCCTCGGCCTCGTACACGACGCCCATGCCGCCGGCGCCGAGCGACGAGAGGATCTTGTAGTGCGAGATGGTCCGCCCGATCATGCGCCCCTCAGTCCTCCGGGGTCTCGAGGACCTCGCGGATCTTGCGCGCGAGGTCCATCGGCGTGAACGGCTTCTGCAGGAACGGCTGGCCCTCGTCCAGCACCCCCGTGCGGACGATCGCCTCGTCCGTGTAGCCGGACATGTACAGGACGCGCACCGAGGGCCGGAGGGCCCGCAGGGCCTCGACGACCGCCGGCCCGCTCATGTCGCCGAGGATCACGTCGCAGAGCGCGAGGTCGAAGTGCCGCGTGTCGTCGCTGCCGAGCGCCAGGCCGGCCCGGCCCGACGCCGCCTCCGTGACACTGTACCCGAGGCGCACCAGGATCTCCTTCGACAGCCGGCGGACCGACGTGTCGTCCTCCACGAGCAGGATGTGCTCGGTGCCGCCGGGAATGCCCTGGCCGGTCTCCTCCGCCGCGGCGACGGCCTCGGCCTCGGCGCGCGGCAGGTAGACGCGGAACGTGGTGCCCAGGCCCGGCTCGCTGTAGACGTGGACGTGGCCGTCGCTCTGCCGGATGATGCCGTACGCGGTCGACAGGCCGAGGCCGGTGCCCTTGCCGACGTCCTTCGTCGTGAAGTACGGCTCGAAGATCCGCGCCTTCACCTCGGCGCTCATGCCCGTGCCGGTGTCGGTGACCGCGAGCATCACGTAGGCGCCGGCCGGCACCTCGCCGAGGCCGGGCGAGTCGCGCTCCACGGTCGCGTCGCCCGTCTCGACGGTGAGGCGGCCGCCCTGGGGCATCGCGTCCCGGGCGTTGACCACCAGGTTCATGATCACCTGCTCGATCTGGCCCGGGTCCACCCGCACGAGGCCGCGCGTGGCTCGCGGCGCGATGGTCATCACGATGTCCTCGCCGATGACGCGGCGGAGCATCGGCTCCACCTTGGCGAGGGCGGTGTTCAGGTCGATGACCTTCGGCTGGAGGACCTGCCGGCGGCTGAACGCGAGCATCTGGCGCGTCAGGTCCGCCGCGCGCATCGCCGCGCGGCCGATCTCCTCGGCGTCCGCGCGAATCTCGTCGCCGGGCGGGAGCTGCGCGAGCACGATCTCGTTGTAGCCGATGATCGCCGTGAGCAGGTTGTTGAAGTCGTGCGCGATGCCGCCGGCGAGGCGGCCCACGGCCTCCATCTTCTGCGAGTGCCGGAGCTGCTCCTCGAGCGCCAGCCGCCGCTCCACCGACTCCTCGAGCGTCGAGACCAGCGCCGAGAGCAGCAGGCCGCTCAGCGTCGCCAGCGTCAGGAACGTGAACACGAGCGGGGTCGAGAACGCCTGCGGCAGCCCCGCGAAGGGGCCCACCTGGTGCGCGACGATGGGGATCGCGAACGCCGTGGCGATCGCGACGGTGGTGACCGCGCCGCGGGCGCGGAACCGCAGGCCCGCCCAGCCGACGATCGGGAAGAGGGCGAACGCGAGCGGGATGCTCCGCCCGGGCAGGGCCGCCCAGACCGCCAGCACCACCTGGCTCAGCGCGAGGACGACGACGGCCAGCGCGAGGAGCTCCGCCACGCGGCGGCGCGTCCAGTCGATCGGCCGGCCGCGCGCCCAGGTCAGGACCAGCGGCAGCCCGACGACCACGCCGAGCCAGCTCCGGATCCACCAGATGAGGGCGTCGTGCGTGAGCGCGGCCGGCGCGACGCCCATCGCGGCCAGCGCCGCCGCCCCGGCAGCGGCGGAGACCGCCGCGCCCGCCGGCGCGGCCACGAGCGTCATCAGGAGCGGGTCGCGCGTCCGCTCGAGCCGCTCGTCGAAGCCGAGGCGGCGCAGCAGGGCGACGTCGATCCAGGCCTCGAGGACGGTCCCCGCGGCCAGCAGCGCCGCCACCGGCAGGGGCACCCGCGGCAGCATCAGCAGGAGGGACCCGGCGGCGACGCCAGGCAGGAGCCGCGCGCCCACCAGCCACACGCCCGCCACCGCGATGCCGGCCGCCGGCCAGGCAGGGGCCATCCGGCCGTCCGCGCCGGCCGCGAGCAGCGTCAGCTCGCCGACCAGCCAGCAGGCGCCGGCGATGACCAGGTTGAGGACGACATCGCGCGCCGGCCCCGAGGCCAGCCACGCGCGCGCGCCATCCGGGGTGGGCGATCGCGGTGTCACGCGCGTCAAGCCTAGTCGGTCGACCCTGCCGGCGCAATCGGCGGCCGTGAGCCACCGTGCACGCCCGGCGGCGGTCCGCCGGCGCCCGGCCGTGTCGGCTCGGGCGCGAGGAACGGCAGCGGCCGCCCCGTGCGGTAGCGGGCAACGGTGCCGAGCACCACGTCCGCCATCATGTCGAGGAACAGCGGGTCGTCGTTGACGGCCGCCGCGCGGGTCATCGGCAGGCCGACCTCGGCGGCCACGGCCGCCGCCTCGTAGTCGAGGTCGTAGAGCACCTCGACGTGGTCGCAGAGGAACCCGATCGGGCAGAGCACGGCGGCCTCGAGGCCCTCGGCGCGCGACTGGCGGAGGTAGTCACAGATGTCGGGCTCGAGCCACGGGTCCTGCGGGCGCCCGCTGCGGCTCTGGTAGACGAGCGTCCAGTCCGCGCGGCCGAGGCGGGCCGCGACCAGGCGGGCGCTCTCGGTGAGCTGCGCGACGTAGCGCGTGCGCGCGGCGGCCGGCACGGGGATGCTGTGGGCGGTGAAGACGAGCCGCGCCCGGTCGGCGACCTCCGCCGGCAGCCGCCCGAACGCCTCGGCGACGTGCGCCGCGTTGGCGGCGATGAAGCCCTCGTGCGCGAACCAGCTGGGGACGTAGGTCAGCTCGATGTCGGCCAGCCCCTGCGCGCGGAGCGCCGCGCGGGCGTCGCGCACGTTCTCCTTGTACTGGCCGCAGCTCGAGTAGCTGTGGTGCGCGGCCGTCATGAACGCGATGGCCCGGCGGACCCCCGCGCGGGACATCGCGGCCATCGTGTCGGCGAGGTACGGCGTCCAGTTCCGCATGCCCACGTAGACGGGCAGCGGCGTCCCGGCGTTCGCCAGCCGCTCGCGCAGCCCCTCGGCCTGCCGCATCGTCAGCTCGGTGATCGGCGACACGCCGCCGAACATCTCGTAGTGGTGGGCGACTTCCTCGATCTTGCCGGGCGGGACGACGCGGCCGCGGAGCACGTTGTCGAGGAACGGGCGGATGTCGTCGAGCCCCTGGGGGCCGCCGAAGGAGATGACGAGGACGGCGTCGAAGGTCACGGCGGTGTCCCGGGACGGAGTTCGCGAGCGGACGGACGCCTCAGTATAGCGTCAGCGCCGCCGCCAGCCCGGCGCGCAGGTCGCCGTGCAACGCGGGGTCGAACGCGGGCGCGGCCGCCCAGTCGTGGAGCCATACGGGTTGGACGCGGCGCTCGGGCGGTTCGGTGCCGGAGCGCGGGACCACGTGGGCGTGGAGGGCCGGCTCGACGTTGCCGAGGATCTCGTAGTTGATGCGGGCCGCCCCGGTGACGGCGAGCACGGCGTCGCCGAGGCGCGCCATGTCGTCGAGGAACTGCCGCCGCGCGGCGCCGTCGAGCGCGTTCAGGTGCGGCACGACCGGGTCGGGATAGAGCAGGGAGTAGCCGGGCAGGATCTGCGGGTCGCCCAGGACGGCCCAGCCCGAGGGGAGGCGCGCGATGACCCGCGGGAGCTCGCCCGCGCGGGCCGCGTCGACGAAGCGATGGATGGCGGTGATCACGGGCGTGGGCGGGAAACGTTGGCGGTGAGGCAGGGATTCGAACCCTGGGTAGGGGTTTAAGCCCCTACAACGGTTTAGCAAACCGCCGCCTTAAGCCTCTCGGCCACCTCACCCGATGCTGCCGGCCGTGACCGGGAACGTCCAGAATAGCTGGTGGCTGGCCGAACTGCAACAAGCGCCGCCTGGTGAACGGGAGCCCCCTGCTCCGCCCCCGCGCGCCGGGGCGCGCGACCCGGCCACCGGGGCGACCAGGCACGAGGCCGGTCTAGGGCGTGGCGTCCGGTCCCTCGGCCCGGCGCGGCTCGGCCCAGCCGGCCGGGGAGGGGGCGACGCGGTCCGCCGAGGCGGGTCCCCAGCTGCCGCGCGCGTACTCGTCGGGCGCCTCGCCGGGATCGAGGATCGGCTCCACGATGCGCCACGCCGCCTCGACGCCGGCTTCGCTCCCGAAGAGCGCCTGCTCCCCTCGCATCGCGTCGCCGAGCAGCCGCTCGTACGGCGCCATCTCGTCGCCAGGACGGCGGTGCTCGGCCAGGGCGACGTCCTCGCCGACCATGGCCTCGCCCGGGGCCTTGAGCCGGGCCGTGAGCGCGATGGACACGTCCGGGCCGAGGCGGAAGCGGATCTCGTTCGGATGCCGGCCCGAGCCGGCGTCGAAGAGCCTGGGGGCAGGCGGGCGGAACGTCACGCGCACCTCGGTGACGGTCGCCGCCAGGCCCTTGCCGGCCCGGATGCCGACGGGCACGCCCGCCCACCTGTCGTTGTCGATCGCGAGCCGCGCGGCGACGTAGGTCTCGACGCGCGAGTCGGGGGCAACGCCGTCCGCCGCGCGATAGCCCGCGTACTGGCCGCGGACGACGTCGCCGGGCGCGAGGGGCCGGACCGCCTGCAGGAGCGCCACCTTCGCGGCGTCGATCGCCGCGCCGTCGCTGCCGGACGGCGCGTCCATCGCGAGCAGCGCGAGGACCTGCAACAGGTGGTTCTGGACGACGTCGCGCACCGCGCCGACCTCCTCGTAGAAGCGCCCGCGCGCGCGGACACCGAAGGCCTCGGCCATCGTGATCTCGAGGCTCTCGACGCCGGTCGCGTTCCAGATCGGCTCGAGGAACGCGTTGGCGAACCTGAAGTAGAGGAGGTTCTGGACCGGCTCCTTGCCGAGGAAGTGGTCGATGCGGAAGATGGCCGGCTCGGGAAAGGCCTGGTGGATGGTCCGGTTGAGCGCGCGCGACGAGGCGAGGTCGCGCCCGAACGGCTTCTCGACGACCACGCGCGCGCCGTCGGCGATGCCCGTCCGCGCCAGGCTGGAGGCGACCGCGCCGAACAGGCCTGGCGGGATCGCGAGGTAGCAGAGCGGGTGGCGGGCGCCGCCGAGCGCCGCCCGCAGGCGGTCGAACGTCCCGGGGTCCTCGTAGTCCCCGGCCACGTACGACAACCGCCCCGCCAGCCGCGCGAACGCGTCGTCGTCGACGCCGCCATGCGCCTCGATGCTCTCGCGGGCGCGGGATCGCAGCTGTTCGTCGGTCCACTCGGGCTTGGCGACGCCGATGACCGGGACGTCGAGATGCCCCCGGCGCGCCATGGCCTGGAGCGCGGGGAAGATCTGCTGGTACGCGAGGTCGCCGGTCGCGCCGAAGAGCACCAGCGCGTCCGATCGTGGCTCAGCCATGGCAATGCGGCTCCTGTCCCCAGTGTGGCGCGTCGAGGGGCAAAGGGCAATCCGGCGCCGGCCGGACCCGCGGGTCGCCGGGGCGCTACAATCGCGGAGAAGGAGCTCCGTCGTGGCCATTCGCGCATCCGAGCTCATCGCGCTCTACCTCTTCGACGTCTCCGAGTCGGTGGACCTCGCGGCGGTGCCCGCGCTCATCGGCGCCGGGGAGCGCGCGCGCCTGCAGCCCAAGCCGGCGATGCCCGCGTACGTCGGCTTCCAGCGACCACCCGTCCTGATCGACGCGGAGTCGATCGGCCTCGGCGCGATCGGCGGCGGGCATGTGCGCTTCAAGGTCTACGAGTACGGGATCGTCTCGGTGTCGGTGACGAAGGCGTTCGCGGGTTCGTGGGCCGGGCTGGTGGACGCCTCGGCGCGGCTGGCGGCGGACCACACCATCGAGGCGCAGGCGGAGGCGCACTGCCGGGCGCTCGTGGACCGGCTGGGCGCGGCCATCGACCGCCCCCGCGCCGAGTTCCTCTCCGAGGACTACTTCATCGCGGCCATCAGCGACCTCGACGGGCACCCGCCCGCCGACCAGGTGCTGGCCGCGCACGGCGACGACATCGCGCGCCTCCTGCGCGGCGAGACCGCGGCCCTCTCGGCGCAGGAACGCGACGAGGTGCTGCGCCACAGCCTGTCGTACCTGACCGACGACCTCGTCGTGCCGGCGTGGAGCGCCGCGTTCGTGTACGACACGCCGGCAGGCATCCAGGCCGCGGTGGAGATCCTCGAGTACGCCAACTCGCAGCTCATCCAGTTCCGCTACTACGACGAGCGGCTGGACGCGGAACTGACGCGGATCTACAAGGAACTCGAGTCGTCGCGCGACTACGTGAGCTGGCGCCCCCGCCGCTACGCGCGCGCGGCGCGCAAGGTGCACGCGATCTTCATCGACGTGAACGAGCTGACGGACCGTACCGAGAACGCGCTGAAGCTCGTGGGCGACATCTACGCCGCGCGCCTGCTGGCCATGGCGCACCAGCGCCTGGGCGTGACCGGCTGGCGCGCGTCGGTGCAGGAGAAGCTGAAGACGCTCGACGAGATCTACCGCTTCGCCGTCGACCAGACCGGCATGGAACGCGGCGAGGTCATGGAACTCGCCATCGTCGCCATCCTGCTTTTCGAGCTGATCCTGTTCTTCATGGGGATCATGACCTAGGAATCCATTTCAGATTGCAGATTGAAGATTGAAGATTGAAGATCCGGGGGATCACAAGTTACCCCGCGAAGGGCACGAAGGGCACGAAGGGACGCACAAAGGAACATCACGTTCTCTTCTTCGGACCTGAAAGAATGAGCTCTCTTCGTGACGTCCGTCGTGTTCTTCGCGCCCTTCGTGGTGTCTCTTGTGACCGCCGTGGGATGATGAGTGACGATGGCTTCCGACCGCACCTACCGCGCCGGTGACGCGATCGAGGACTTCTGCCGCGCGTGCAAGACGGACCGCATGCACACCGTG
>JBFWOG010000008.1:208908-211291 GCA_050250645.1 Vicinamibacterales bacterium | reverse complement strand
TACCCGGCGGGGGAGATGAAGCACGGGCCCATCGCGCTCATCGACGAGAAGCTGCCCGTCGTCGCCATCGCGCCGCGGAACCACGTCTACGAGAAGATGCTCGGCAACATCCAGGAGGCCAAGGCGCGCGGCGGGTCGGTCATCGCCATCTGCACCACGGGCGACGACGCGATCACGGAGATGCTCGATCCGGCGACCGACGCGGTGCTGACGCTGCCCGACCTGCCAGACGCGCTGGCGCCCATCGCCATCACGATCCCATTGCAGCTGCTCGCGTACCACATCGCCGTGCGCCGCGGGTGCGACGTCGACCAGCCGCGGAACCTCGCGAAGTCAGTGACGGTAGAATAGGGGAGCGGCTCGGGCCTGGGGCCCGCGCCCGACCCCTGCAATGGATTTCCTCTCCTCGCTCAACCCCGAACAGCAGGACGCGGTCCGGCACGTCGATGGCCCGCTGCTGATCCTGGCCGGCGCAGGGTCCGGCAAGACACGTGTCATCGCGCACCGGATCGCCCACCTCGTCGCCGAGGTGGGCACGCCTCCCGACCAGGTGCTCGCCGTCACGTTCACGAACAAGGCCGCGGCCGAGATGCGCGCCCGCGTCGAGGCGCTCCTCGACATGGACTGCCGGGCGATGTGGATCTCGACCTTCCACGCGCTCTGCGCGCGCCTCCTGCGGCGCGAGGCGCCGCACATCGGCCTGTCCCGGGACTTCACCATCTACGACTCGGCCGACCAGCAGGCGGTCATCAAGCAGCTCATCAAGCAGTACGGCCTCGACGACAGCGCCTACCAGCCGAGGATGGTGCTCTCGCGGATCAGCCACGCGAAGAACCGCATGGAGGGACCCGAGAGCCTCGCCGCCGGCTGGAATCCCAGGGATCGCGAGATCGCCCGCCTTTTCGAGGGCTACGTGAACGCCCTCAAGGACGCGAGCGCCGTCGACTTCGACGACCTCCTGCTGAAGACGGTGGAGCTGTTCGACCAGGCGCCGGCGGTCCGGGAGCGCTACCAGCGCAAGTTCCGGTTCGTCATGGTGGACGAGTACCAGGACACCAACCGGCCGCAGTACCTCCTGATCACCCAGCTCGCCGGGGGCCACCGCAACCTCTGCGTCGTCGGCGATCCAGACCAGTCGATCTACAAGTGGCGGGGCGCCGACCTCCGCAACATCCTCGACTTCGAGCACGACTTCTCCGACGCCGCGGTGGTGCGCCTCGAGCGCAACTACCGGTCGACACAGGTCATCCTCGACGCCGCGTCCGCGGTGATCGGCAACAACAAGAACCGCAAGGAGAAGCGCCTCTGGACCGAGAAGGCCGGCGGCGACAAGATCGTCTACTTCCGGGCGGGCGACGAGCTCGAGGAGGCCGACTACATCACCCGCGTGGCCCGCGCGGCGCTTGCCGAGGACGTCGATCACACCGTCGCGGTCCTCTACCGCACCAACGCGCAGTCGCGGGCCGTCGAGGACGCCTTCCGTTCCGCGAACATCGCCTACGTGATGCTTGGGGGCGTCGGCTTCTACGAGCGGCGGGAGATCAAGGACGCCCTCGGCTACCTCAAGGTGGTGCTCAACCCGCACGACGACGTGGCGCTCCGCCGCGTGATCAACACGCCGGCCCGCGGCATCGGCAAGGGCGTGCTCGACGCGCTCGACCAGGTCGACGTCGAGGAGGCCGACCAGAGCCTGCCGCCGCTGCTTGCCGGCCTGCAGCCCACCGTCGTGACCAACTCGCTGTGGACCCGCATCGTCACCGCGGCGGACCGCCGCCTGCTGTCGGCGCGGCAGCACGGGGCCGTGTCCGCCTTCCGGGACCTGGTGACGGGTCTCGCCGACGTGGCGCGCCGGGAGACGGTGTCGGTGACCCTCGCGAAGGTGCTCGACCAGTCGGGCTACCTGCGCGACCTGCGCGAGGATCGCAGCGAGGAGGCGCAGGGCCGCATCGAGAACCTCATGGAGCTGGTGTCGGCGGCGCGGGAGTACGAGCTGCGCGACGCAGAGCCGTCGCTCGGCGGGTTCGTCGACCGTC
The DNA here is from genome assembly GCA_050250645.1 of Vicinamibacterales bacterium. GTDB lineage: Bacteria > Acidobacteriota > Vicinamibacteria > Vicinamibacterales > UBA2999 > JBFWVR01. The sequence continues at coordinate 209,258 of JBFWOG010000008.1, read as the reverse complement.
TGGCGCTGCTCTCGGACGTGGACAAGGAGCAGGGCGCGCGCGAGGCGCGGGTCATGATGATGACGCTGCACTCGGCGAAGGGCCTCGAGTTCCCGGTCGTGGTCCTCGCGGGCCTCGAGGAGGGGCTGTTCCCGCACTCCAGGTCCGCGGAGGACGAGGCGGAGCTCGAGGAGGAGCGGCGCCTGTGCTACGTCGGGATCACCCGCGCGCGCTCGAAGCTCGTGCTGACGAGCGCGGGGCGCCGCCGGGTCTTCGGCGAGTACCAGTCGAGCGAGCCGTCCCGCTTCCTCGACGAGATCCCGCCCGAGCTCGTCGAGCAGGAGGTGTCCACGTGGTCCTCCCCGCACCAG
>JBFWOG010000008.1:86747-208808 GCA_050250645.1 Vicinamibacterales bacterium | reverse complement strand
GCTGACGAGCGCGGGGCGCCGCCGGGTCTTCGGCGAGTACCAGTCGAGCGAGCCGTCCCGCTTCCTCGACGAGATCCCGCCCGAGCTCGTCGAGCAGGAGGTGTCCACGTGGTCCTCCCCGCACCAGAGCACGCGCGGGGGCTGGGACTACCGCGCGAACCCGTACGGGCGCGGCGGCGGCGGGAGCGGCGGCCGGCGCGGCGGCGCGTCAGGCGGCTGGCGGGGCGGCAAGGCGCGGGAATCGGTGGCGCCGGTGTTCGCGGCCTACGAGGACGAGGACCAGTCGGCCGCCGGCGGGCTCCGGACGGGCGCGAAGGTGCGCCATGCGCAGTTCGGCCTCGGCACCGTCCTCAGCGTCGAGGTGCTGGATGACGACTTCAAGCTCGTCGTGCGCTTCCAGACCGTCGGCCAGAAGACGCTCCGCGCGAAGTACGCCAAGCTCGAGATGGTGGGCTAGGCCGGAGCGGACGCGAAAGAAGGGCATCGAAGAAAAAGGGGTCAGGCCTCTCTTCCTCCGAGATGGAGGAGAAGAGGGTCCTGACCCCTTCTTGCGTGTCGCGGACGCCGGCGGCTACATGCCGTCGATCGCGGTGATGATCCAGCGGCCCTCGCGCTGCTCGCCGGCGAAGGTGCCGACGGCCCGCTGGAAGGTCACGGTGAGCGTCTTGGGCGACACGGCGCCATCGGGACCCTTCACCTGGGCGTCGATCGTCACCTTCTTGGTGACCAGGCTGCCATCGAACTGGGCCGGGTCGAACGGCGGACGGCCCGGCTGGGTCAGCGACGAGCCGATGGGCCCCTGGGCGGCCTGGAGGGCCGCCCGGGCGTCGGACACGGCCTTCGCGTGCTCGCTGGTCTCCTCACGCCACTTGTCCCACTCGTCCTTGACGGTCTGCTGGGCGGCGCTGTAGCGCGGGTTCTCGGTCGCCTCCAGCTTGAGCACGGCCTCGATGTCCTCGAGGTGCTCGTTCTGGTAGGCCTGCTTCTCCTGGCTGAAGGCGCGCTCGTCCGCCTCCGCCTTGTCGACGGCCGCGACCAGGCCCTTGAGGTCCACCGGCGTGGTTTCCTCGGGCGGCGAGCTGGTGATGCTGAAGTCCTCGACGGTCCCCTGCTCGCGCGGGTCGAACTCCACCGCGGACATCATCGCGAGGGTCGTGTTGTCCCTGGCCCGCGACGCGCGGAAGAACTGCGTGAGAAGTTGCTGCTCCGGCGGCCTCGAGCAGGCCACTTCGAGGAGGGCCAGAGGGGTAACCAGGAGAGCGACCAGCAAAGTCACGGTGACTCTGGATCGTGCCATTCAGTCCTCCTTGTAAGACGGGCAGAGCCTACTACTCTTCTTCCTTCTCCACAAGCGCGGCCGGGGCGGCGGCGTCCCCTTCCTCCTTCTCGACGAGGGCGACGGACACGACCGTGTCCTCGCCGCCGAGGTCCATGACCCGGACGCCCTGCGTGGCGCGGCCGATGGTCCGGATCTCGCTGGCCGGGGTGCGCAGGATCTTGCCCTGCTCGGTCATCACGAGCAGTTCCTGGTCGTCGTGGACCTGCGCAATCGTGACCACCTTGCCGTTCCGGTCCGTGATCTCGACGTTCTTCAGGCCCAGCCCGCCCCGGGTCTGCACCCGGTACTCGTCGAGCGCGGTCCGCTTCGCGAACCCCTTCTCGGTGATCGTCAGCAGCGTCCCGCCTGGCTTGACGACCTCCATGGCCACGACCTCGTCGCCGGGCCTGAGCTGGATGCCGCGGACCCCGTACGCCGTCCGGCCCATGGGGCGCACGTCCGTCTCTTCGAACCGGATGGCCATGCCGTCGCGGGTCCCGATGAAGACCTCGCTCGAGCCGTCGCTCAACTGGACCGCGATCACGGCGTCGGCCTCGTCCACGCCCATGGCGATGATACCGCCGGCGCGCGGGTTGCTGTAGGAAGAGAGCTCGGTCTTCTTGATCGACCCGTTGCGGGTCCCCATGACGATGAAGTGGCCCTCGGTGAACTCCCGGACCGGCAGCATCGCGGCGATCTTCTCGCCCGGCGTCATCTGGACCAGGTTGGCGATCGACTTGCCGCGCCCGTCGGCGCCCACGTCGGGGATCGCGTGGACCTTGAGCCAGTACGCGCGGCCGCGGTCCGAGAACACCATCATGTAGGCGTGCGTCGACGCGACGAAGAGGTGGTTGACCACGTCCTCCTCGCGGGTCCGCATGCCGATGCGGCCCTTGCCGCCGCGCTTCTGGTTGCGGTAGGTCGCGATCGGCGTCCGCTTGACGTAGCCGGTGTCGGTGACCGTGATGGCGACGTCCTCGTCCGCGATCAGGTCCTCGATGCTGAGCTCGCCTTCCTCGTCGAGGATGTCGGTGCGTCGCTCGTCGCCGAAGCGCGCCTGCACGTCGCGGAGCTCGTCGACGATGATCTGCATCAGCAGCCGGTCGCTGGCGAGGATCGAGCGCAGCCGCTCGATGGTCTGCATCAGGTCGGCGAGCTCGTCGAGGATCTTCTGCCGCTCCAGGCCGGTGAGGCGCTGCAGCTGCATGTCGAGGATCGCCTGCGACTGGATCTCCGTCAGCCCGAAGCTGGCGACGAGGCCGGCCTTCGCCTCCGCCGGGTTCTTCGATCCGCGGATCAGCGTGATGACCGCGTCGAGCTGGTCGAGGGCGATCTTGAGCCCCTCGAGGATGTGGGCGCGCGCCTCGGCCTTGCGCAGCTCGAACTCGATCCGCCGGCGCACGACCTCCCGCCGGAACTCGACGAACTGCTCGAGCACCTCGAGCAGGTTCAGCACGCGCGGCCGGCCGCCGACGATGGCCAGCATGATGATCCCGAAGCTCTGCTGCAGCTGGGTGTGCTTGTAGAGGTTGTTGAGGATGACCTCCCCGACCTCGCCCCGCTTGAGCTCGATCACCACGCGCATGCCGTCGCGGTCCGACTCGTCCCGGATGTCGGAGATGCCCTCGACGGTCTTGTCGCGCACCAGGTCGGCGATGCGCTCGAGGAGCCGCGCCTTGTTCACCTGGTAGGGGATCTCGGTGACGACGATCTGCTGCCGGTCGCCGGCGCGCTTGATGTCCTCGATTTCCGCCTTCGCCCGCACCTGCAGCGACCCGCGGCCGGTGATGTAGGCCTCGTGGATCCCGCGGCGGCCGTGGATGAGGCCGCCGGTCGGGAAGTCCGGGCCGGGGATGATGCGGATGAGCTGCTTGAGCTTGTCCTCACGGCTGATGCGGGGCGCATCCGCCTCCGCCAGGAGCGTGTTCTGGATCAGCCAGATCGCGCCCTCGGTCACCTCGCGCAGGTTGTGCGGCGGGATGTTGGTGGCCATGCCGACGGCGATGCCGGACGAGCCGTTGACGAGGAGGTTCGGGAACGGCGTCGGCAGGACGACCGGCTCCTGGGTCGTCTCGTCGAAGTTGGGCTGGAACTCGACGGTCTCCTTGTCGAGGTCCGCCATCATCACTTCGGCGAGCGCCTTCAGCCTGGCCTCGGTGTAGCGGTAGGCCGCCGGCGGGTCGCCGTCGACGGAGCCGAAGTTCCCCTGGCCATCGACCAGGAGGTACCGCATGTTGAAGTCCTGCGCGAGGCGGACGAGCGTGTCGTAGGCGGGGGCGTCCCCGTGCGGGTGGTAGTTGCCGATGACCTCGCCGACGATCTTCGCGCACTTGCGGTAGGCCCGGTTGCTGGCGAGGCCCATCTGCCGCATCGCGAACAGCACGCGGCGGTGCGCGGGCTTCAGCCCGTCGCGGACGTCCGGCAGCGCGCGCCCGATGATCACGCTCATCGCGTAATCGAGGTACGAGCGGCGCATCTCGTCTTCGATGTTGACGGGGATTCTGGTCTCGAGATTTGACATGCGATTCATCGGCGGCCGCCTGGGGCCGCCAGCCAGCCGTTCAGATGTCGAGGTTTCTCACGTCGAGCGCATGTTCCTCGATGAACTTGCGCCGCGGCTCGACCTGGTCGCCCATCAGGGTCGTGAACATCTGGTCGGCCTCGGTGTGGTCGTCCGCCTTGACCTCGAGGAGCGTCCGCGACTCCGGGTTCATGGTCGTCGCCCACAGCGTGTCGGGGTTCATCTCGCCGAGGCCCTTGTAGCGGTTCACGGCGATGCCCTTGCGGCCGAGCGCGATGAAGTGGTCGACGAACTCGTCGAGCGACCGCATCTGCACGACCCCGGCCGGTTTGGCCGGCGCGGGCGCCGCCTCGGGCGCCGCCTCGGCCCGGCGCACGACCTCGGCCAGCACGTCGCCGACCGGCTCGGGCGCCTCCTCCACCTCGGCGTCCTCCTCGGCCTGGCTCACCTCGTCGGCCGTCTGGCCGAGCACGCGCACCTCGATCGGGCCCAGGCGCATCGCCCGGACGACGTCGCGGACCTCGGCGTAGCTCGAGGCGAGGGTGCGGTAGTCACCGGTGGTGATGAACTCGACGCCCATCAGGTCCACGCGGGGGTAGCCGAACGTCCGGTCCTCGACGCGGAGCGTCCACGAGTTGTGCTCCTCGTCGCGCACGAGCGTCACGTCGCGCATGGGCGTCTTCAGCCGCGCGCACAGCGACTGCAGGGCCGCCTCGTCCTCGAAGAAGCCCTTGTCGCGCACGTCCTGGTCGAGCAGCGACTCGACGACCTCGCGCGACCGGCCCCGGCGCTCGACGGCCTGCATCACCTTCTGGTAGCCGATCATCGCGTGCAGCACCCGCTCGAGCTCGGGCCCGAACAGCACCTGCTTGTCCGCGAGGTGCACCTGCCGTGACTCGACCGCGCGGTGCACCAGGTACGAGTCGAGCGACCGCTCGTCCTTGATGTAGGTCTCCGTGCGGCCGCGCTTCGCGCGGAAGAGCGGCGGCTGCGCGATGAACACGTGGCCGTTGTCGACGAGCGCCGGCATCTGGCGGTAGAAGAACGTCAGCAGCAGCGTCCGGATGTGCGAGCCGTCCACGTCCGCGTCGGTCATGATGATGACGCGGTGGTAGCGGAGCTTCGCGATGTCGAAGTCCTCGGTGCCGATGCCGCAGCCGAGCGCCGCGATGATCGTCTTGATCTCCTCGCTGCTCAGCATCTTGTCGAGCCTGGCGCGCTCGACGTTCAGGATCTTCCCGCGAATCGGGAGGATGGCCTGGAACCGGCGGTCGCGGCCCTGCTTGGCCGACCCGCCGGCCGAGTCGCCCTCGACGATGTAGATTTCCGCGTTGGCGGGGTCGCGCTCCTGGCAGTCCGCGAGCTTGCCGGGCAGCGACCCGCTGTCGAGCGCGCCCTTCCGCCGCACGAGGTCGCGCGCCTTCCGCGCCGCCTCGCGGGCCCGCGCCGCGTCCACGGCCTTCGAGACCACCCGCTTCGCGATCGCCGGGTTCTCCTCGAGGAACGCCCCCAGCTTGTCGTTGACGATCGACTCGACGATGCCCTTGACCTCGGTGTTGCCGAGCTTCGTCTTGGTCTGCCCCTCGAACTGGGGCTGCGGGATCTTGACGCTGATGACCGTCGTCATCCCCTCGCGGATGTCGTCGCCGCTGATCGTCGCGTCCTTGAGGTCGCGGGTCAGGTTGTTGCGCTGCGCGTAGGCGTTGATGGTGCGCGTCAGCGCGGCGCGATAGCCCGAGAGGTGGGTGCCGCCCTCGTGGGTGTTGATGTTGTTGGCGAACGAGTATTCCTGGGGGTTGAACCCGTCGTTCCACTGCAGGGCGATCTCGGCGTCGATGCCGTCCTTCTGCCCGTGCATGTAGATCGCCTTGTCGTTGACGATGCCCTTGTTCTTGTTCAGGTGCTCGACGAACGACACGATCCCGCCGTCGTAGCGGAAGTGGTGGCTCTTGCCGTCGCGCTCGTCGTCGAGCGAGATGGCCACGCCCGCGTTGAGGAAGGCGAGCTCGCGCAGCCGCTGGGCCAGGGTGTCGAAGCTGAAGTCGGTGGTCTCGAAGATCTGCTCGTCGGGCTTGAACGTCAGCTTCGTGCCGCGCTTCTTCGTCGTCCCCGTGATCGCCAGGGGCTCCTGGGGGACGCCGCGGAGGTAGGTCTGCTGGTAGACCTTCTCGTTGCGCCAGATCTCGAGTTCGAGCCGCTCGGAGAGGGCGTTGACGACCGACACCCCCACGCCGTGGAGCCCGCCCGAGACCTTGTAGCTGGTGTTGTCGAACTTGCCGCCGGCGTGCAGGACCGTCAGGACGACCTCGGCGGCCGACCGGCCGCTGGCGTGCATGTCCACGGGAATGCCGCGGCCATCGTCGACGACGGTGACGGAGTGATCGAGGTGGATGGTGACCGCGATCTCGCGGCAGTACCCGGCGAGCGCCTCGTCGATCGCGTTGTCGACGATCTCGTAGACCAGGTGGTGCAGGCCGGCCGGGCCCGTGGACCCGATGTACATCGCCGGGCGCTTCCGGACGGCCTCGAGGCCTTCGAGAATCTTGATGGACTCGGCGCCGTAGTCCTCGTGCGGCGCGCCGCTACCGACCGTTTCTTCCGTCTGGGACATGTGGTTCTATCGTTGACAGGCCTCGGGGACCGGGCGGCGGGCCCGGGGCCCGCGAGCCGGAGTCAGGCCGCCGCGGCCGGGCGGCCCGTCGGAGCCGCCGCCGGCCATCGGCGCCCGGGGGTGGCGATCCCCGTCACACGCGCATCGGCATGATCACGTAGGTGTAGTCGTAGCCCTCGACCCCCACGGGCTTCAGGACCGCCTGGCTCACCTCGTCCTTGAGCTCGAGCGCGATCGTGTCTGCTTCGACGGCATTCATGAAGTCGAGGACGTACTGCGCGTTGAAGCAGATGGTGAGCCCGGGACCGGCATAGTCGACCGCCAGGGGCTCGCGGGCCTCGCCGAACTCGGGGCTGCTCGACGTCACCTCCACCTTGCCCTTGTCGAGGATCATCTTCACGGCGCGCGACCGCTCGTTCGAGAGGATCGCGACGCGGCGCACGGCGCTCGTCAGGCGGTCCTTCTCGAATTCCACGCGCTTGTCGTTGGCGCGCGGCACCACCTTCTCGTAGGCCGGGAACTGCCCGTCGATCATGCGCGAGATGAGCAGGCGCCGGCCGATCTCGAAGAACATGTGGTTCTCGCCGCGCTCATACTGCACGTCGACGTCGCCCTCCGAGAGGAGACGCGAGAGCTCGGCCAGGGTCTTGCGCGGCAGGATCGCCTTGATCTCGTCCGCCCCCTCGACCGCCGGCTCGCGCACGGCGTTGACGAGGGCGAGGCGGTGGCCGTCAGTGGCGACGAACGTCATCGAGTCGCCGCGCAGCACGAACAGCGCCCCGTTCAGGTAATACCTGGTGTCTTCGCCCGTGATCGCGAACTGCGTCTTCGCGACCATCTCCTTGAGGACGCTGCCCTTGATCGTCGTCGCGTTGCCGGACTGGCCCGACGGGGGCGTCGGGAAGTCCGCGACCGGCATGGTCGGCATCCGCGACTCGAAGCGCTCGGCGCTCACCGTCGCGTTCTTGCCGTCCTTGTCGGTCTTGAGCGTCACGTCCGCATCGGGCAGCGCGCGCACGATCTCGAACAGCTTCTTCGCCGGCAGGGTCACCGAGCCGGGCTTCGAGACGACCGCCTCGCACTTGCTGCGAAGCGTGACCTCGAGGTCGGTGGCGAGCAGCGTGAGCTCCGACTCCGTGGCCTCGAGCAGCACGTTCGCCAGGATCGGGATGGTGTTCTTGCGCTCGACGATCTGCTGGAAGAATTGCAGTTCCCGCACAAGATCGGCTTTCCTGGCGACCAGTTCCATGGTTGGGCTGACCTCGGCCACAAGGGCCTTCCGGCCCGGGGCTCCTAGTACTTGAATTAGGGGTACAAAGCGAAGACAAGAAAGTATACAGGAATAAGGTGCTGTTGACGAAATTTCCTGTAGCTGTAAGTGTCCGTGTTTTCAGTAATTTAGCCTGTGAATATTTCTGTGGTACCTCGGCGGGAGAAACGCGGGGTTCCAGGAGCGGTTTTCGCCCTTCCACACCCGTCCACAGGGGGGCTTGAGGCGGGCTGTGGAAAACCCGGGAAGGGGGCGGGAAGGTCGGTCGCGGGTGGGGGGCCAGGCCCCGGATTCAGGGGCCGGCCGCCTACTTGACCGACTCGAGGAGGCTGGCGACCAGGCTGTTGAAATCCGGCTTGGTGCGGCGCAGTTCCTCCACCTTCTTGATGGAGTGGATGACCGTCGAGTGGTGTTTCCCGCCGAAGCTGCGGCCGATCTCGGGCAGCGACGCGTGCGTCAGCATCTTGCAGAGGTACATCGCCACCTGGCGCGGCATCGCGATCGACTTCGAGTTGTTGCGTGACTTCAGGTCGCTCAGCTTCAGCTGGTAGTAATCGGCGATGAACTTCTGGATCTGCTCGATAGTGATCGCCCGTTCGTCGTGGTCGAGGACGTTCCTGAGTACGTCCTGGGCCAGTTCCATCGACAGCGGCCGGCCCGTCAGCGAGGCGTAGGCGATCAGCCTGATGAGCGAGCCCTCGAGCTCGCGGATGTTCGACTTGATGCGGCTGGCCATGAAGAGGGCGACCGTATCCGGCAGTGGAATGGCCTCGCCTTCGGCCTTCTTCTTGAGGATTGCGACCTTCGTCTCGATGTCCGGCGGCTGGATGTCGGCGATGAGGCCCCATTCGAAGCGGGACCGCAGGCGCTCCTCGAGCGCGGGAATCTCGTGCGGCGGCCGGTCGCTGCTGATGACGATCTGCTTCTGCGCGTCGTGCAGCGCGTTGAACGTGTGGAAGAACTCGTTCTGCGTGCCTTCCTTGCCCGAGACGAACTGGATGTCGTCCACCAGCAGCACGTCCACCGACCGGTAGCGCTCGCGGAAGTCCAGGATCCGGTCGTAACGCACGGCGTTGATCATCTCGTTCATGAAGCGTTCGGACGAGATGTAGGTGAGGCGGAACCCGCGGTTGTGCTGCAGCACGTACTGCCCGATGGCGTGCATCAGGTGGGTCTTGCCGAGGCCCACGCCCCCATAGATGAAGAGCGGGTTGTAGGAGCGCGACGGCGCCTCCGCCACGGCCCGGCATGCCGCGTGCGCGAACTGGTTCGACGCGCCGACGATGAACGTGTCGAAGGTGTACCTGGGATTCAGGCCCCCTGGGGGGGTGCCCTGGGGAGCGTCGTCGGCGCGGGCGGGCTCGCCGGAGGGCGAAGGCGGCGTGGACGGAACCGGTTCAGGGACCAGCGCCAGGGGCGCCTGGATGGAGCTGGCGGCCGGCTGGGCTGCCCCGGAGGGACCGGAGGCGGTCTCGGGGACGAACTGGACGATGGCGTCGGGCCTGCCGGCCTCCCTGAGGGCCTCGGCGACCACCACCGAGTAGTGTTTCGGCAGCCACTCGGTGAACAGGAGGTTCGGCACGCGCACCGATATCCGGGCCCCATCGTCCTCGAGAAGCGACGTGGGCTTGAACCAGGTGTGGAAGCTGTGGCGGCCGACCTTGCCCTCGATGTGCTCGAGGACGAGGTCCCAGATGGTGGAGCCGGACATGGGTGTGCGCAGAATGACGCGAAAAATCGGGCTTTACGGACTTTCGCCCCTGGCGGAGCCCGCAGTTACAGGGGATTTACAGCTGTGACCAGTCCGGAAGGCCGGTCTGGTCGGGTTTCGCGCTGATTCGCCCCCGGCGGAGGCCCATATAAACGCGATCCGAGGCCGAAAGACGCGCTTTCTCTGGCCTTTTCCACAGTCTTTTCCACACCTGTGGAAAACTCCCCTCGAGGCGAAGGTCGGGCCCTTCAGCCGGGTGTTTGCGGGGGCCGACCAGTCGCTGACTCTAGCACAGACGCGCACGACCCTTTACACCCGCCGAGGCGGCCGCGTAGAATCAGGGATTCTGCGAGGACTGATCGATGCCGAAGGGAAAGCGTACTTTTCAACCGAACAACCGGCGCCGCGCCAAGACGCACGGCTTCCTGGTTCGCATGAGCACCAAAGACGGCCAGGACGTCCTGAAGCGCCGTCGCGCCAAGGGTCGCAAGCGTCTCACCGTCTCCGACGAGCGATAGGGTCGTCCTGTCGCTCGTCGTTCTCTCCCCCGGACGCGTGGCCTCCTGGCCAGCCGGGGGAGCCGGCCGGGGGTGACCCGGCCCTGGACCAATGACCCAGGCGTTCCGGCCTTCGGAGCACATCCGTCGCCGCGCCGACTTCTTGGCTGCCTACGACGGCGGCGCGAGGGTCAGCGGGCGATACATGATCGTGTTCGTCCGTGCGTCCGGGTTCGACCATGCCCGCCTGGGAATTGCCGCCACGAAGAAGATTGGCGGCGCCGTGATCCGGAACCGGGCGAAGCGTCTCGTGCGCGAACTCTTCCGCCGGACGCGTCCGGCCGGCGGGCTCGATATCGTCGTCATCCCACGCCGCGAGTTGCTCGATGCGCCTTATGCCAGTCTCGAGGCCGAGTTCAGCGCTCTCCTCGAGCGCCGCGGTCGTGCCGACGCCGGACAGCGCCGGCCCCGGCCTCGCGGTCCGCGGCGCCCTGGCGGCTCTCCGCGCGTATAAGATCCTGTTGTCCCCGTTGTTTGCGGGTTCCTGTCGGTACCTGCCGTCGTGCTCCGACTACACGGCCGAAGCCATTACCCGCTACGGCGTCCTGCGCGGCTCCTGGATGGGCGCCCGTCGCATCGGCCGCTGCCACCCGTTCGGCGGATCGGGGCTGGACCCCGTCAAGTGACCCGCGCCGCCCTCCGACCCACCGCGTATACGGCCCCGTGCCTCCTGCAAGCCGATCTGGCGACCTGTTAAATGGAACGTAGGGTACTTCTCGCGATCTCGCTGTCGTTTCTGGTCCTCTTCCTGTACCAGAGCTACTTCGCCCCGGCGCCCACGCCGGCCAACCGGACCCCGGCGGCGCAGGCCGCAGGTGGGGCCGTGGAGCCGGCGGCGCCCGCCCAGGCGTCGGGTGCCGGCACCCCGGCCGCGAGCCCGTCGTCTGGTCCGGCCACGGCCGCGCCCGACGCGCCGGCCGTGGTTGGCGAGCCCGTGGTCGGCGACACCGAGGAGCGCGACATCGTCGTGGACACCGCGTATGTCCATGCGGTGTTCACGAACCGCGGCGCCCGCCTGCGGCACTGGGTGCTCAAGAACTACAAGAACGAGCGCGGCGAGCCCATGGACCTCATCCCTGAGGACCTGCCGGCAGGCGTCCCGTCGCCGTTCTCGCTGCGGCTCGAGGACGCGGCCGCGACGGCCCGCCTGAACGAGTCGCTGTATCGCCTGACCAGCCCAGCGTCCACGACCCTCGACGGCACGACGCGCCCGGTGACGTTGACCTTCGAGATGGAGTCGGCCGACGGACTCGCGGCCACGAAGACCTTCGCGATGGAGCCGGATTCCTACCTGGTCACCTTCTCGGTCTCGGTGACCGAGGGTGGCCGGGCGCTCAACCCCACGGTCGAGTGGGGCCCCGGCCTCGGCGACGACATCGCCCGCACGCCGCCGAGCAGCTTCTTCTCGCCGAACTACAGCTACCCGGGCCAGGCCATCTACTACACGGACGGCAGCGTCGAGCGCGTGCGCGCCCAGTCGATGGAGGGCGGCAAGTCGGTCGACGCCGCGTTCGAGTTCGCGGGCGTGGACGACCATTACTTCATCTCGGCGGTGGTGAAGCCCGAGGGGACGCTGCACCTCGACTACGCGCCGGTGTCGATCCCGTCGTCGGCCAACCCGACGGTCGTCGGGCACTACATGAGCTACGGCGTGCGGTTCCCCGCCGCGCCGCAGGGCGTCCGCTACTTCTTCGGGCCGAAGCAGTTCGACGCGCTGCAGGCGGTCGACCCGAACTTCACACGCGCCATCTACTTCGGCATCTTCTCGTGGCTGGCGGCCCCGCTGCTGAACGCCCTCAAGTGGGTGCACGGCTACATCGGCAACTACGGCTGGTCGATCATCGTCCTGACGATCTTCATCAACATCGCCATGTTCCCGCTGAGGCACAAGAGCGTGGTGTCGATGCGGCGCATGCAGGCGCTGCAGCCGCAACTGAAGGCGATCCAGGACCGTTACGCGAAGTACAAGGTCACCGACCCCGAAAAGCAGAAGATGAACAGCGAGGTCATGGACCTCTACAAGGCCAAGGGCGTCAACCCGGCGAGCGGCTGCCTGCCGATGCTCCTGACCATGCCGTTCCTCTTCGCGTTCTACTCGATGCTCTCGCAGGCGATCGAGCTGCGGGGCGCCGACTTCGGCGGCTGGATCACGGACCTGTCCGGGCACGACCCCCTCTTCATCACCCCGTTGATGATGGGCGCCACGATGTTCTGGCAGCAGCGCATCACGCCGTCGGGCGCCGACCCGACGCAGCAGAAGATGATGATGATCATGCCGTTCATGTTCACCTTCATGTTCCTGTGGGCGCCGAGCGGCCTGGTCATCTACTGGCTGGTCAGCAACCTGTTCGCCATCGGCCAGCAGTACTTCACGAGCTACGTGATGGAGAAGTCGGCCGAGCACCACGCCCACGCGCACCCGGTCGCGAAGAAGAAGTCCTGACGAGACCCCCTATGCCGAACCAGACGGATATCGCCGAGTTTGTGGAGCGCCTCGTGGGCGCCATGGGACTGCAGCTCACCGCGACGGTCGAGGATCTCCCGGATGGCGTGCGCATCAACCTGGACGGCGAGGACGGCAACGTGCTGACCCGGCACCAGGGCGAGGTGCTCGCGGCCGTCCAGCACGTGGTCGCCGCGGTCTACCGGCAGGACGCCGCCGACAAGCGCCGCCTCATCGTGGACTGCATGGGCTACCGGCAGGGCAAGGACGCCGAGCTGCGCCAGATGGCCCTGTTCCTCGCCGAGAAGGCACGCAGCAGCGGCCTCGCGCAGGAGATCGGCCCTCTCAACGCCTACGAGCGGCGCATCGTCCACATGGCCGTCTCGGAGCTCGAGGGCGTGACCACCGAGAGTGTCGGCGACGCGTTCGAGAAGACGGTCATTATTTCGGTGCAATAGTTTGGATCTCGTGATCTCGTGATCTCGTGATCTTGTGATCTCGTGATCTCGTGATCTGGTGCGTGTGCGGCGTGATCGGCTGACTCGGGCCTCGCTGGTGGATCCGGCAAGTCACAAGGTCACTCGATCACGAGATCAGCAGATTCGCGGAGACTCCCAATCTTCACGAGCGACGACACCATCGTCTCCATCGCGACCCCGGACGGGCGCGGGGCGATAGGGGTCGTGCGGCTGAGCGGCGGCGACGCCGTCCGCGTGGTGCTGGACCTGACGGGCCGTGCAGCCCCGCTCGAGCCGCGGCATGCGACGTTCTGCCGGCTGGCCGTCCCCGGGGACGGGACTCGTCCATCGGTGTGCGACCAGGTTGTCGTCACGACCTTCCCTGCCCCGCATTCCTACACGGGCGAAGACGTCGTCGAGATCTCGACCCACGGCAATCCCCTCATTCTCAGGGCGGTCGTCGGCGCCGCGATGGCGGCTGGCGCTCGCCTCGCGGAGCCGGGCGAATTCACGCTGCGGGCCTTTCTGCACGGCAAGCTCGACCTGGTGCAGGCGGAGGCGGTCCGCGACCTCGTCGCGGCCGTGACACCGCTCCAGGCGCGGGTCGCGTTCGACCAGTTGGAAGGCACGCTGACCGGGGTGATCGGGTCGATCGAGCGGGAGCTGTTCGAGCTGACCGCGCGGCTCGAGGCGTCGCTCGACTTCCCGGAGGAGGGCTACCACTTCGTCGCGCCCGGTGAGGCGGCCGACGCGATCGGGCGGGTGGCTGCCCGTATCGACGGGCTGCTCGCGGGGGCGGCGCGGGGCCGCCTCATTCGTGAAGGCGCTTCAGTCACCATCGTCGGCCCTACGAACGCCGGCAAGTCGAGCCTGTTCAATGCGCTGCTCCAGGCGTCACGGGCGATCGTGACGGAGGTCCCGGGCACCACGCGGGACCTGCTCACCGAGCGGGCGGAGATTGGTGGACTGGTGGTGTCGCTCGTGGATACCGCAGGCGTCAGGGAGAGTGGCGACGCCGTGGAGCAGGAGGGGATGCGGCGCGCGCGTGGCGCGGCCGCGGTGGCCGACGTGGTGCTCGTTGTCGTCGACAGGTCGCGTGCGTTGACGATGGAGGCGCTCCGCGTGCTCGAGGACACGGCGGCACTCCGCCGGGTCGTGGTGGCGAACAAGTCTGACCTGCCGGCGGCCTGGGACGCTGATGTCGATGCACTGGGTGGAGCGCTGGCAGTGGCGACCTCCGCCGTCACAGGCGAGGGTCTCGATGTGCTGGCGGCGGCCATCGTCGGGGCGCTCGGTGGTGGCGAGCCCACGCGGGACCGCCCAGCGCTCACGAACCTGCGTCACGCGCGCCTGCTCGAGCAGGCACGCGAGTCTCTTTCGCACGCTGCGGAAGCGCTTGCGACAGACGCGGAGTTGCCAGAGGAGTTCCTCCTGGCCGATCTGCAGGATGCGGCGTCCCGGCTGCAGGAGGTCTCGGGCCGGCGGACGCCTGAAGACCTGTTGCGGCACATCTTCGAGTCGTTCTGTATCGGGAAGTAGGATGGCGGAGCAGGGTGCCAGCAGTGCGCGGCGGTCGGGTCGCCTTCACTTCCTTCAGCAACAGCGGCTTGTTTTATCTGTTTTGATTATGATTTAAACAAGTTTAATGCAAAGATTCGATGTATTAATCGTCGGCGCTGGCCATGCGGGTGTGGAGGCGGCCCGTGCGGCGGCCCGGATGGGTTGCACGGTGGGCCTGTGCACGCTCAGCCGCGAGACCACGGCCTTGATGCCGTGCAATCCTGCCATTGGTGGGACCGCGAAGGGGCACCTGGTCCGGGAGATCGATGCGCTTGGCGGACTGATGGGTGCCGCGATCGACAGTACGGGGCTGCAGTTCAAGCTGCTGAATCGCAGCCGTGGCCCAGCCGTCTGGTCCCCACGCGCGCAGGCCGACAAGAAGGCCTATGGAGCCTGGGTTCGCGCTGCCCTGGATGCGGAGCCTGGGATTGCGTGGGTGGTCGGCGCTGTCGGGGAACTCGTGCTCGCCGGCGGAGAAGTCGTCGGCCTTCGGATGGAGGACGGGCGCGAACTCGGGGCCCGCAGCGTGGTGATTACCACCGGCACGTTCCTGAACGGGCTCGTCCACGTCGGGCGCGAGCAGCGTCCGGCCGGGCGGGCTGGTGAGCCGCCCGCGGTGTCGCTTGCTTCGTCGCTGAAGTCGCTCGGGCTGGCGATGGGCCGGCTGAAGACCGGTACTCCGCCCAGGCTTGCGAAGGGGTCGATTGATTTCGACGGGGCGGTCTCCCGTGGTGTGTTCCACGTGGAACATGGCGACGTGGATCCCTTTCCGTTCTCGTTCGGCACTCGGGGCGCGTTGCGGAACCGGATGTCGTGCTGGATGCTCCATACGGTTGAGCGGACCCACGAGCTCGTCCGTCGGCACATTCACGAGTCTCCCCTCTTCAACGGCCAGATCACGGGCGTCGGTCCCAGGTACTGCCCTTCGCTCGAGGACAAGGTGATGCGCTTCCCCGACCGGGAGCGCCACCAGATCTTTCTCGAGCCAGAGGGTCTCGACGTCGACGAGATCTACGTCAACGGCTTCTCGATGAGCCTGCCGGCCGACCTGCAACTGGAACTCGTGCGTTCCCTGCCCGGTCTCGAGTCCGCCGAGATGCTGCGGCCCGGCTATGCCGTGGAATATGACTTCGTCCAGCCCACGGAGCTACACCCGTCGCTCGAAGCCAAGCGTGCCCGCGGGCTGTTCCTCGCCGGGCAGATCAATGGCACGTCCGGCTACGAGGAGGCCGCCGGGCAGGGATTGCTCGCCGGCATCAATGCAGCGCTTCGCGCCGGGAATCGCCCGTCGATGGTCTTGGGGCGCCATGAGTCGTACATCGGAATCATGGTCGACGACCTGGTCACCAAGGGCTGCCTCGAGCCGTACCGGATGTTCACGTCGAGGGCGGAGTACCGGCTGCTGCTGAGAATCGACAACGCCGATCTGAGGTTGACGCCGCGGGGCCGCGAGGCCGGGCTGGTGCAGGACGAGGCGTGGCGGAGGTTCCTGGATCGGCGCGGCCGCTTCGAGCGGAACATGGCGTCCCTGGAGCGTATCGCCGTTCGCGTCGCGTCCGGCGACCGCGTGCCTGCAGCTCAAGCTCTTCGTCAGCCCGGCCGGACTCTTGCCGGGATGATTTCCGCCGGTGAGGTGTCGGTCGAAGTGGCGCCCGGCGAGGAACGCCTCGATCTCGCATCTGCCGAGACCGCCGCGAAATTCGCGGGCTACCTGCTCAGGCAGGAGCAGGCCGTGGCCAGGGCCGCGCGCAGCGAGGCTCGACGGATTCCTGAGGGATTCCCGTTCGACCGGGTACCTGGCCTGTCGAGCGAGATGGTGACGAGGCTCGGGGAGGTCCGGCCGGGAACGCTCGGCCAGGCCCTTCGAATCCCAGGTGTCACCCCGGCGGCTGTCGCGGTAGTCTCTGCCTATCTCGGCAGGCTGTCCGCCGGGCCCCTGGAGGACTCAGCGCCATGAGCACCGCTGGTCGCGACATCGAGGACCGCATTCGGCGGAGAGCCCGGAAGGCAGGCCTGTCCCTGCCTCCGGCGGTCGTCGACGGGCTCGTCCGCTACTACCAGTTGCTCGCCCGCTGGAACCAGAAGATCAACCTCACCGCGTTCGAACTTCCCGCGGCAGGGGTAGACGAGGCGGTCGATCGTCTCCTCATCGAGCCTGTGGCTGCCGCGAGACACGTCCCTCCAGGCACACTTCGTGTCCTGGACGTCGGTTCTGGCGGGGGCTCACCAGCCATTCCCTTCCGGCTGGCCCTGCCTGGCGCCAGCCTCAGGATGGTCGAGTCGAAGACGAGAAAGGCCGTGTTCCTTCGGGAAGCGGTACGCGCGCTCGAGCTCGCCGACACCCACGTCGAGACCGCCAGGTTCGAGGAATTGCTCAGCCGTCCCGAACTGCACGAGGGCCACGAGCTGGTGACAATGCGCGCCGTGCGTGTCGAGCCGAGAACGCTGATGAGTCTCCAGGCCTTCCTCAAACCCGGCGGCCAGGTCTTCCTCTTCCGTGGGCCGGGCGGCGCCGACCTGGCGGACATGACGCCTCCCTTGAGCTGGACCGCCACCTATCCCCTGATCGAGTCCCTTCGCTCCAGGCTCGTCGTGCTCACCAAGGGCCAGTTCGGCCGTTGAGGCGACGCCGTCATCGCCGTCGTGTTCCACGTGGAACATCGGAAGCCCCAACGACGCAAGATGGATGGGTGTTCTCTCACCCTTCACGGATCCGCGATACGGATTGACGTCGATCCAGCCCGGAGATATCCTTTTCACGCCGGTCAGTAAACTGTTTTAGGTTAAAAGACATAAAATGATGCCGCCCGAGTTCGGATCCGCCGACGCCACGGCTCCCCAAGCCACCCCCACACGGACGGCCCGCGTCATCGCGGTCACCAACCAGAAGGGCGGCGTCGGCAAGACCACCACGGCCATCAACCTCGCCGCCTCCCTCGCCCTCCACGACCGCCGCGTCCTCCTCATCGACGTCGACCCCCAGGGCAACGCGACGAGCGGCGTCGGCCTCAAGGGCCAGCGGGCCGAGCGCGGCACCGTCTACGACGCGCTCACCGCCGACGAGGCGCCGTCCGCCCCAGACGCCTACCTCCTCCCCACAGGGATCGAGCGCCTGTTCGTCGTCCCCGCCAACAGGGAACTGGCGGGCGCGGAGATCGAACTCATCAACCTGGAGCACCGCGAGCGCCGCCTCGCCGCGTTCATCGCGCCACTCCGCTCGCAGTTCGACTACGTGCTCATCGATTGCCCGCCGTCACTCGGCCTCCTCACGCTGAACGCGCTCGTCGCCGCCGACTCCGTGCTGATTCCCCTCCACTGCGAGTACTTCGCGCTCGAGGGCCTGGCCGACCTCGTCGCCACCATGCGGCGCGTGCGCGCCGCCATGAACCCAGGCCTCGACATCGAGGGCGTCCTGCTCACCATGAACGACGAGCGCACGAACCTCGGGCAGCAGGTTGGCCGCGACGTGCGCGAGTTCTTCAAGGAGAAGGTCTACACCACCGTCATCCCGAGGAACGTGCGCCTCGCCGAGGCCCCGAGCCACGGACTCCCGGTCGTCACCTACGACGCCCGCTCCCGCGGCGCCGAGGCCTACACCGCCTTCGCGCTCGAACTCCTCGAACGCAACGCCGCCCCGTGACCACGGCGCCCCGGCACGCCCCGGCCCGGCCGCAGCGCCGCGGCCCATCCGACCCAGATGAAGTGAGACGTTGATCCATGGCTGACCGCAAACCCGCTCTTGGCAAGGGCCTGAGCGCGCTCATTCCCGACGTCCCGGAACCCCAGTCGCGCCCCGCGTCGCTCGACGTCGACATCGACCTCATCGAGCCGAACGAGTACCAGCCCCGCACCCAGTACGACGACGCCCGGCTGGAGGAGCTGGCGCAGTCGATCCGCGCCAACGGCGTGATCCAGCCGATCGTCACCCGGCGTGTCGGCGAGGGCGCCTCGGCGCGCTACCGCATCATCGCCGGCGAACGTCGCTGGCGCGCCGCGCAGCGCGCCGGGCTGCTGAAGATCCCCGTGGTCGTCAAGGACGTCAGCACCGCGGACGGCAAGCGCCTGCTCGAGATGGCCCTCATCGAGAACATCCAGCGCGAGGACCTGAACCCGATCGAGGAAGCGCACGCCTACCAGCGCCTCGCCGACGAGTTCAAGCTCCGCCAGGAGGACATCGCCGCGCAGGTCGGGAAGGACCGGTCGTCGGTCGCCAACTACCTCCGCCTCCTGAAGCTGCCAGCCGAGGTCCAGGCGGACGTGGCGTCGGGCGCCCTTTCGATGGGGCACGCCCGGGCCCTCGTCGCGATCCCGGACGAGGCCGGCCAGCGCCGCGTCGCCCGCGAGGTCATCGCGCGCGGCCTGTCCGTCCGCGAGACCGAGGGGCTCGTGAAGAAGCCCGCGCCCGCACCGAAGGAGCCGCGGAAGAAGGACGTCCACACGCGCGCCGCCGAAGAGCAGCTGCACCTGGCTCTCGGCGCCCGCGTCGAGATCCGCCGCCGCGGCAAGGGCGGCGAGCTCGCGATCGCCTTCGGCAGCGAGGACGAGCTGCAGCGGCTGTACGAGCACCTCACCTCGCGGAGGTAGCCCAGGAGATCTCAGATCTCAGATTGCAGATTGCAGATTGGAGGCGCTGGCGGTCGGCTGGGCAAGCCGACCCTGAAGCGATCAATCTGCAATCTGAAATCTGAGATCTTCAATAGAATCAGATCCGCATGAACAAGCAGGAAAGGCAGCGGCTGACCCAGATGGTCAGCTGCGCGGGTTGAGCGAGTAAACTCGCCGCGGGCGAGCTCGCCCAGGTCCTGGGTGACATTCCGGCACAGCACGATCCCCGTGTCCTGATCGACTTCAGGACGGCGGACGATGCCGGTGTGTACCGGTGGGAGGGAGGACCGGCGCTGGTCCAGACGGTGGATTTCTTCACCCCCATCGTGGACGACCCCTACCTCTACGGGCAGATCGCCGCGGCCAATGCCGTCAGCGACATCTACGCGATGGGCGGCCGCCCCCTGACCGCACTGGCCATCGCGGCCTTCCCGAAGAAGGGCCTCGACCGGGAGACCATGACCGCGATCTTCCGGGGCGGCTACGACAAGCTGGCCGAGGCCGGCGTCGCCCTGCTTGGCGGTCATACCGTCCAGGACGAGGAAATCAAGTTCGGCTACGCGGTGACCGGGGCCATCGACCCGGACCGCATCCTGGCCAACACCGGCGCCCGGCCCGGAGACCGCCTGATCCTCACCAAGCCGCTCGGCACCGGCATCGTCGGCACGGCCATCAAGTTCGACCGCGCGCCGGCCGACCTCGTCGAGCGCGCGGTCCTCTCCATGCGGACCCTGAACAAGGCCGCCGCCCAGGCCATCCGCGACATCGCCGGCGTGCACGCGTGCACGGACGTGACAGGATTCGGCCTGGTCGGCCATGGTTCGGAGATGGCCGCGGGCAGCGGGGTCACGCTGGTCATCGACTCCACAGCCGTTCCGCTGCTCGCCGGCGTGCTCCCGCTCGTCGCGGCCAACCGGGCCGGCGGCCTGATCTCGAACGAGGACCACTTCGGGCCGGGCGTCGAGCGGGGCCCGTCGGTGGATCCGGACCGGATGAACCTGCTCTTCGATCCCCAGACCTCCGGCGGCCTGCTCATCTCGGTCGCCGCCGACAGCTCGGCCGGGACGCTGGCTGCGCTGTCGGCCGCCGGCGTGGACGCCGCCGACATCGGTTGGGTCGATGAGGGCGCGTCCAGGAGACTTGTTGTTAGGTGATTCGACCAAATATTTAGCCCCACCGGCCGCCTCCCCTCTGCACCGCGCCGCGCCCCGCGTCCCACCCCACGGCGACCGGCGACCACCATGCTCCAGGGCGTCCGTCCCCCGTCGTCCCGCCGCGGGCCGGGCAAGGAACGGTCAAATCGTGTTATAAAAGGACGTTTGGTCCTACCGCGAATGTCGCGGGCGGAGCCCTGAGGTCGCGAAGCAGTGATTCCCGATTCTTCCGTCGTTGTCGTCATCGCGCTCGTGCTCGCCTGCACGGTGGTGCTGAACACGCTCATCTTCAAGCCCATACTCCGGGTGATGAACGAGCGGTCGGGCGCCGTGCGCGACGCGCGCGAGCTGGCCGATTCGGCAGCGCAGAAGGCGGCCGCGGCGGCGAGCGAGTACGATCGCACGCTGACGGCGGCGCGGACGGACGTCTACCGGCAGATGGACGAGAAGCGCCGCGTGGCGCTCGACGAGCGCGCGGCGCTGCTGGCCGCGACACGCGGCGAGGTGGAGCGCGAGCTCGGGGAGGCGACGGCGCGCGTGCGGGCCCAGTCGGCCGCCGCGCAGGCGTCGTTGGATCAGCAGGCTGGCGATCTCGCCGGGGCCATCGTCGAGCGCGTGCTCGGCCGCGCCTCGTAGGTTTTCGGTTTCCCGTTTTTCAGCGTCCGCGAGTCTCCGGCGGTGGTGATCTGCCCCGCCCGGCCCGCCGAACGCTTGTGAATTAATGCGCAAACTCCTCGCGCCCCTCGCTGTCGTCGTCGCGCTCGCCGCGCCGCCGGCGTACGCCCAGACCCACGCCCCCGAGGCGGGCGCGGCCGTCGACGCCGCGCAGCCCGAGGGCCGGTACGCCGAGGCCGAGGCCGAGGCCGCGCACGCGGCCGCCGAGGCGGAGCATGGTGAGGCCGAGCACGGCGGACTCGCCGCGCTCTTGTGGCCGACGCTCAACTTCATAGTGCTCTGCGGCGTGCTCTATTACTTCCTGAAGACGCCGCTCACCACCTACCTGGCCGAGCGCGGCTCGTCGATCCGGCGCGAGCTGGTGGACGCGGCGGCCATCCGGACGCAGGCCACCGCCGACCTCGCGGAGATCGACCGCAAGCTCGCGGCGCTGCCGGCCGAGATCGACGCGCTCCGCTCGCGCGGGGCCGCGGAGATCGCCGCCGAGGAGCAGCGCATCGCGGCGCTCGCGGCGCACGAGCGTGAGCGGCTCGTGGAGCAGGCGCGCCGCGAAATCGAGCTGCAGGTCCGGATCGCGAAGCGCGACCTCGTCGAGCACGCGGCCGACCTCGCGGTACAGCTGGCCACCGACCGGCTGCAGCACGAGGTGACGCCCGAGGACCAGGCGCGGCTCGTCGACCGGTATCTCGACCAGGTGAAGAAGCCGTAGCCATGTCACTGAGAACGTCCGCCACAAGATACGCCCGGGCCCTGCTCGACGTCGCCGTCAAGGAGGCCGACCCCGAGAAGGTCGAGCGCGACCTCGCGGCGATTGCCGGCCTGATGGCCGGCGGCAGCGAGCTCGGCCGCGTCCTCACGAGCCCGGGCACGCCGCAGGCGGCGCGGGCGGGCATCGTCGCGGCGATCACGGCGCGTGTCGGCGTCGAGCCGCCGGTGGCGAAGCTCCTGGGGATGCTCGCCGACCGCAACAAGCTGGCCCTGGTGCCGGATCTCGTGGAGGTGTACCGCGAGCGCCTGCTGGAGCACCAGAACGTGGTGCGGGCGCGGGTGACGACCGCCGCCCCGCTGGGGCCGTCGCAGGTCGAGGCGCTGGCCGCCCGGCTGTCGGCGGTGACGGGCAAGTCCGTCCGGATGGACGTGCAGGTGGACCCGTCGCTCATCGGCGGGCTGGTCGCGCAGATCGGGAGCACGGTCTATGACGGGAGCCTCCGGACCGATCTCGCGCACGTGAAGCAGCGGCTGCTCGAGGAAGCGTAGGCGCGGCCCGAGGGGGCGGCGCGTCGAGGACAGGGAATGGACATCAAAGCCGACGAGATTTCGAAGATCATCCGCGACCAGATCAGCAGCTACGCGGTGCAGGTCGACGTGGCGGAGGTGGGGACGGTGACGTCGCTCGGCGACGGCATCGCGCGCCTCCACGGGTGCGAGCGCGCCATGGCGGGCGAGATGCTCGAGTTCCCGCACGGCGTGTTCGGCATCGCGCTGAACCTCGAAGAGGACAGCGTGGGCTGCGTGCTGCTGGGCGAGTATCGCGAGATCAAGGAGGGCGACCCGGTCAAGCGCACGGGCCGCATCATCTCGGTCCCGGTGGGCGAGGAGCTGCTCGGCCGCGTGGTCAACGCGCTCGGCCAGCCGATCGACGGCAAGGGCCCCATCCTCACCAAGCAGTTCTCCCCGATCGAGCGCCTGGCGCCCGGCGTCGTCGACCGCCAGCCGGTGCGCGAGCCGATGCAGACCGGGCTCAAGGCCATCGACGGGATGGTGCCGATCGGCCGGGGCCAGCGCGAGCTGATCATCGGGGATCGCCAGACCGGCAAGACCGCGGTCGCGCTCGACACGATCCTCAACCAGAAGGACACGGGCGTCATCTGCATCTACAACGCGATCGGGCAGAAGCAGTCGACGATCGCGCAGCTGGTGCGGACGCTCGAGGAGAACGACGCGCTCCGCTACTCCATCATCGTCGCGGCCGGCGCGTCCGACCCGGCGTCGATGCTCTACATCAGCCCGTACTCGGCGACGGCGATGGGCGAGTACTTCCGCGACAGCGGGCGGCACGCGCTGCTGGTCTACGACGACCTGTCGAAGCACGCCGCGGCCTACCGCGAGATCTCGCTGCTGCTCCGCCGGCCCCCCGGCCGCGAGGCGTACCCGGGCGACGTCTTCTACCTGCACTCGCGCCTCCTCGAGCGCGCGGCGAAGCTGAACGACGCCAGCGGCGGCGGGTC
Organism: Vicinamibacterales bacterium; assembly: GCA_050250645.1. Classification (GTDB taxonomy): domain Bacteria; phylum Acidobacteriota; class Vicinamibacteria; order Vicinamibacterales; family UBA2999; genus JBFWVR01. The sequence goes on along the minus strand of JBFWOG010000008.1, from coordinate 185,697 downwards.
GCTGACCTCGCTCCCGATCATCGAGACGCAGGCGGGCGACCTCTCGGCCTACATCCCGACGAACGTGATCTCGATCACGGACGGGCAGATCTTCCTCGAGGCCGACCTGTTCAACCAGGGCGTGCGGCCGGCGATCAACGTCGGCAACTCGGTGTCGCGCGTCGGCGGCTCCGCGCAGATCAAGGCGATGCGGCAGGTCGCCGGCACGCTGCGGCTCGACCTCGCGCAGTTCCGGGAGCTGTCGGCCTTCGCGCAGTTCGGCAGCAGCGACCTCGACAAGGCGACGCAGCAGCAGCTCAACCGCGGCGCGCGCCTCGTCGAGATCCTCAAGCAGCCGCAGTACCAGCCGCTCAAGGTGGAGCAGCAGGTCGTCATCCTCTACGCCGGCACGCAGGGCTTCCTCGACACGGTCGCGGTCGAGGACGTCCGCGCCTTCGAGTCGGAGCTGCACCGCTTCATGGACACGCGCCACGGCAACGTCCTGGCCGCCATCCGCGAGAAGAAGACGCTGGACGACGAGATCAAGGGCCAGCTCAATGCCGCGCTCAAGGAGTTCGGCGACCAGTTCGTCGCCGGCCGCCAGGCGGCGGCCAAGGCCTAGCCGATGCCGTCACTGATTGACATCCGGCGCCGCATCCGTGCGGTCAAGTCGACGCAGCAGATCACGAAGGCCATGAAGATGGTCAGCTCGTCGAAGCTGCGTCGCGCGCAGGAGCGCATCCTGCGCAGCCGGCCGTACGCGCAGGAGATGCTCCGGGTCTTCAACAACCTGGCGTCGCGGACGGACCCGTCGCGGCACGCGCTGCTCGCCGGCAAGCCCGAGGGCCGGACGCTGCTCGTCGTCATCACGGCCGACCGCGGCCTGTGCGGCAGCTTCAACACCAACGTCATCAAGGGCGCGGCGCAGTTCATCACCGAGCAGAACGTCGGCCGCGACATCGCGCTGGCGCTCGTCGGGCGCAAGAGCCGCGACTTCTTCATGCGCCGCGGCTTCGACGTGCGCTACGAGGAAGTCGGCCTCTTCCAGAACGTGCAGTGGAGCCACGCGCAGGCGATCGCCAACACCTGCATCCGGGAGTTCGCCGAGGGCGACGTCAAGGACGTCTACCTGGTCTACAACGAGTTCCGGTCGGTCATGAACCAGGCGGTCGTCGTCGAGCGCCTGCTCCCGATCCCGCACCTCGAGCTCGACCCCGAGGCGGCGGCGGTGGACTACCTGTTCGAGCCGACGCCCGAGGAGCTGCTCGGCACGCTCCTGCCGTTCCACGTCGCCGTGCAGGTCAACCGCGCCCTGCTCGAGTCGTCCGCGGCCGAGCACGCGGCGCGCATGACGGCGATGGACGCCGCGACGCGCAACGCGCGCGAGATGGTCGACCGCCTCACGCTCTACATGAACAAGGTGCGGCAGGCCGCCATCACGCGGGAAATCATCGAGATCGTGGCGGGTGCGCAGTCCGTCTGACCGAGCACGCATCGCGCGGGCGGGCGGCCGCCCCACCCTGAGGAACTATGGCTACAGCTACTGAGAAGGTCGGAAAGGTCATCCAGGTCATCGGCCCGGTCGTGGACGTCGAGTTCGCCGAGGGGCACCTGCCGGCGATCTACAACGCGCTCCGCGTCCAGTCGGACGGCGGGGGCGCCGACGCGCTCGACGTCATCGTCGAGGTGCAGCAGCACCTGGGCGAGAACCGCGTCCGCGCCGTCGCGATGAAGCCGACCGACGGCATGCAGCGCGGCATGACGGCCGTCGACACCTCGGCGCCGATCTCGGTGCCCGTCGGCTCGGCGACGCTCGGCCGCGTGCTGAACGTCCTCGGCGAGCCCGTGGACTTCCCCGACCGGCCCGTGCAGTCGACGGAGCACTGGCCGATCCACCGGCCGGCGCCCTCCCTCGAGCAGCAGTCGACCGAGCTGAAGATGTTCGAGACGGGCATCAAGGTCATCGACCTGCTCGAGCCGTACCTCCAGGGCGGCAAGATCGGGCTCTTCGGCGGCGCCGGCGTCGGCAAGACCGTCATCATCATGGAGCTCATCAACAACATCGCCATGAAGCACGGCGGTGTGTCGGTGTTCGCCGGCGTCGGCGAGCGCACCCGCGAGGGCAACGACCTCTGGCTCGAGTTCCAGGAGTCGGGCGTCATCGACATGAAGGACATGTCGAAGTCGCGCGCCGCGCTCGTCTACGGCCAGATGACGGAGCCGCCGGGCGCCCGCCAGCGCGTCGGCCTCTCGGCCCTCACGATCGCGGAGTACTTCCGCGACGCCGAGAACAAGGACGTGCTCCTCTTCATCGACAACATCTTCCGCTTCACGCAGGCGGGTTCCGAGGTCTCGGCGCTGCTCGGCCGCATGCCGAGCGCCGTCGGCTACCAGCCGACGCTCGCGACCGAGATGGGCGAGCTGCAGGAACGCATCACCTCCACCAAGAAGGGCTCCATCACCTCGGTGCAGGCGATCTACGTCCCCGCGGACGACTACACCGACCCGGCGCCGGCGACCGCGTTCGCCCACCTCGACGCGACCACCAACCTCTCGCGCCAGATCGCCGAGCTCGGCATCTACCCCGCGGTCGACCCTCTCGCCTCGACCTCGCGCATCCTCGACCCGCGCGTGATCGGCGAGGAGCACTACAACGTCGCGCGGACGGTCAAGCAGATCCTCCAGCGCTACAAGGACCTGCAGGACATCATCGCGATCCTCGGCATCGACGAGCTCTCCGAGGAGGACAAGCTCGCCGTGTCGCGCGCGCGCAAGATCCAGCGCTTCCTCTCGCAGCCGTTCTTCGTCGCGTCGCAGTTCACCGGCCTCGAGGGCAAGTACGTCCCGATCGACGAGACCATCCGCGGCTTCAAGGAAATCGCCGACGGCAAGCACGACGGCGTGCCCGAGCAGGCGTTCTACCTGAAGGGCACCATCGACGAAGTGCTCGAGACCGCGAAGTCGATGAAGTAGGGACGAGGATCACGTGGCACTTCCGACGAAGCTGACGCTCATCATCGTGACGCCGGACCACTCGTTCTCCCACGAGGTGGACGAGGTCGCCCTGCCCGGCCAGATGGGCGAGTTCGGCGTCCTGCCCGGCCACACCCCGTTCTTCTCGGGGCTCCAGACGGGCACCATGTGGTACCGCCAGGGCGGCCAGAAGCACTTCCTGGCCGTCTCGGTCGGCTTCGCCGAGGTGCTGCCGGATCGCGTCACCGTCATGGCCCAGGTCGCCGAGTCGGCGGAGGACCTCGACGAGGCCCGCGCCGAGGCCGGGATGAAGCGCGCCGAGGAGATGCTCGGCGGCATGCCCCACGAGATGGACTTCGAGCGCGCGAGGCTGGCCCTGCTGCGCACGCTGCAGCAGCTGCAGGCGGAGGCCCGCAAGTCGGGCCACGTCTGATGTTCAGGAACCTCGCCGCGCTCGTCCGCTACCGCGGGCTCATCCAGACGCTCGTGGTGCGCGACCTCAAGGCGAGGTACCGCGGGTCGGTGCTCGGGTTCTTCTGGTCGTTCTTCAACCCGCTCCTCCTGCTCCTCGTCTACACCTTCGTCTTCACGGTCATCATGCCCGGGATGCACCCGGAGGACGTCCAGCCGTACGGGCTGTTCTTCTTCGTCGGCATCCTGCCGTGGACCTGGTTCTCCTCGTCCCTCAGCGAGTCGGCCAACGTCCTCATCTCCGGCGGCAACCTGATCAAGAAGGTGCTCTTCCCGGCCGAGGTGCTCCCGATCGTCAGCGTGCTGGCGAACATGGTGCACTTCTTCCTGGGCCTGCCGATCCTCGCCGCGTTCCTCCTCTACTACCAGCGGCCGCTCGACCCGGTGGAGCTCCTGTGGTTCCCGGTGATCGTGCTCATCCAGGCCGTCTTCTCGACGGGCATGGCGCTGTTCCTGTCGGCGCTCACCGTGCACTTCCGGGACATCAAGGACATCCTGGCGAACCTGCTGACGCTCTGGTTCTTCTCGACGCCGATCATCTACTCGATGTCGATGGCGCCCGAGCGGTTCCGCTGGGTGCTCAACCTGAACCCCATGGCGCACATCATCATCTCCTACCAGGAGGTGCTCTTCTACGTCGGCCCGCACGGCCACTGGAAGTGGCTGATGGCCATGGGCGGCCTCTCGCTCGCCGTCTTCCTCAGCGGCTACTTCGTCTTCGACCGCCTCCGGGACAGCTTCGCGGAGGAGGTGTGATGAAGCACGCGATCGACGCCGTCAACGTCTCCAAGGTCTACCGCCGCTACGCGCGGAAGAAGCAGTTCGCCACCCTCAAGTCGGCCCTGCTCAAGGGCAGCCTCATCCGCGACCTCCAGCCGGACGAGACGTTCCCCGCCCTCCACGGCGTCTCCTTCCAGGTCCCGAAGGGCTGCACCTACGGCGTCGTCGGGCGCAACGGCTCGGGCAAGTCCACGCTTCTCAAGTGCGTCGCCGGCATCACCCGGCCCACCGACGGCACCATCGCCGTCGACGGCCGCATCTCCGCGCTCATCGAGCTCGGCGCCGGCTTCCACCCCGAGATCTCCGGCCGCGAGAACGTCTTCATCAACGGCATCATGCTCGGCCTGTCGAAGCGCGAGATCACCCGCCGCTTCGACGAGATCGTCGAGTTCGCCGAGCTCGAGGACTTCATCGACGCCCCGGTGAAGACCTACTCGTCCGGCATGTACATGCGGCTCGGCTTCGCCGTGGCGATCCACGTGGATCCCGACGTCCTGCTCGTCGACGAGGTCCTCGCCGTCGGCGACCAGGGCTTCACGATGAAGTGCCTGGACAAGTTCGCCGAGTTCCGCCGGCGCAACAAGACCATCCTCCTCGTGACGCACTCGCTCGACCTCGTCGAGCGGTTCTGCGACCAGGCGCTGTGGCTCGACAAGGGCCGCAACCACGCCGAGGGCGAGTCCAAGCGCGTCGTCGCCGCCTACCTCATCGACGTCGAGAAGAGCGAGGAGCGGGAGCTGTCCAAGGCCGAGGCGACCCGCGTCGCGGCCCTGGCCACGCAGGCCACCGCCGCGCAGGCGGCGGCCGACGCCGAGGCGGCCGCCCACGAGGCGGACGACGCGAGGAGCAGCGAGGGGCTCCCGGAGGCCGACGGCTCCGGCGAGGAAGGGCGCGACATGTTCCGCGCCGTCGAGGGCCGCTGGGGCACCCGCGAGGTGGAGATCACCGGCGTGTCGCTCGTCCACGAGGACGGCGAGGCCGGCCACGTCTTCCAGAGCGGCGAGTCGATGACCGTGCGCATGACGGTCCGCGCCCACGAGCCGTGCCGGGACTTCGTCTTCGGCTTCGGCCTCTTCAACGCCGACGGCGTCTGCTGCTACGGGACCAACACCAACATCGAGGAGATGTCGCCGGACCAGCTCACCGGCGAGATCGAGGTCAGCTTCCGCATCGAGCACCTGCACCTGGTCGAGGGCACCTACCGGCTCGACCTCGCGGTGCACAAGCTCGACGGCTACCCGTACGACTACCACCGGCTGCTCTACACCTTCCGCGTGAAGTCGCGCCTCCACGACGTCGGCATCTACCGGCCCGACCACCGGTGGTCGTTCACCGGCGACGTCTCGTTCCGCAAGCCCGGCGCCGACCGCGGCCTGACGTGATGACCGGGGCCCACCGCATCACCGCGAGGCGGCGGCCATGGTCCTGACCCGCGGCGACGCCGTCGCCTGGGTGGCGGACCTCCGCGCCGCCGGCCGCGTCATCGTCTTCACCAACGGCGTCTTCGACCTCCTCCACCCGGGCCACGTCCGCTACCTCGCCGACGCCCGCCGCCTCGGCGACGCCCTCGTCGTCGGTGTCAACTCCGACCGATCGGTGCGCGCGCAGGGCAAGGGGCCGGATCGCCCGATCACCCCGGAGGCCGAGCGCGCGGAGGTGCTCGCCGGGCTCGCCGCCGTCGACGCCGTCGTCATCTTCGACGAGGACACCCCGCACGCCATCGTCTCGGCCCTGCAGCCGGACATCCTCGTGAAGGGCGCCGACTGGGGCCCCGACAACATCGTCGGGCGCGACGTCGTCGAGGCGCGCGGCGGGCGCGTCGAGCGCATCCCGCTCGCCGAGGGCTACTCGACGACCGCCATCCTCCGGAAGATCCGCCAGGGCTGACCCTTTTCGGCCGGCGTCCGCGCCACGACGCTACAATGGATAGTTCCCGGTCGCGCCCGGGCCCGCGGAGACGGGTCCCGGGCCGCCGGTACGTACACCACATGTCCTCCTCCCTCACCATCCGCGCCCTGTTCCGCTCCGCGATCGGCAAGACCGGCCTGGGCGACCACGCGCCGGCCGTGGCCGGCCTGACGCCGCCGGCCAAGGCGCTGGCGGTCGCCGCCGAGGCCGCGGCCGCCCCGCGCGACCTGGTGCTCTACGTCGTGCCCACCGACACCGACGTCGAGTCGGGGACGTCGGATGTCCGCTTCTTCCTGGCGGCCCTCGAGGGCGAGTCGGCGGCGGTCGCGGAAAAGGCGGTGCTGGCGTTTCCCTCCGAGCAGGTGGACCCGTACCGGGGACTGGCCCCCCACTTCCGGGTGGCGTCGCTGCGCGCCCGGGCGCTCGCGGCCGCGGCGCTCGGCGAGGCCAGGGTCGTCGTGGCGTCGGCGCAGGCGCTCATGCCCCGCCTTCCGGACCCCGAGGCGATGGCCGCCTCGACCGTCACGCTCCGGCCCGGGGAGGACATCGATCCGCAGCGCCTAGCCGCGATCCTCGGCGACGGCGGCTACGAACGCCAGGACCCGGTGGACGAGCACGGGGAGTACTGCCTGCGGGGCGGCATCCTCGACGTGTTCCCGGCGGGCGAGGCGCTTCCCGTCCGCGTGGAGTTCATCGGGGACACCATCGAGTCGATCCGGCGCTTCGACCCGGCCACGCAGCGGTCGGTCGAGACGCTGGACCAGTTCCAGGTCGTGCCGGTGCGCGAGCGCGCGGAGGAACTGGGCATCTCCGGCGCCGCCGCCCCGACCGCCACGGTCTTCGACTACCTCCGCGCGTCGCGCCGCGCCCGCATCGTCGTCGCCGAGCCCGAGGAGGTCCGGGCCCAGGTGGACAAGTGGTGGCAGCAGGTGGGCGCGTCCTGGGAGGAGCGCGGGTCTGGCGGCCGTGACCAGTCGCCAGCCGCGCCGGCCCTGCCGCCGGAGAGCCTGCTCCTGTCGTGGGAGGCACTCGCCCCCGCGCTGGCCGACGCGGCCACCCTCGAGGAGCTGGCGGTCTCGGACCCGGACGCGGCAGGGGGGCGGGCCCCCCGCCACGTCGGCACGCAGCCGACACCCGAGTTCCGCGGCAGGATTCCCGAGTGGATTGCCGATGTCCGCCAGTCGCGCGACCGCGGCGACACGGTGGTCTTCGTCGCGGGGTCGCACGGGCGCGCGGACCGCGCGGTGGAACTGCTGCGCGACTACGAGATCCGCGCCCTGCCCGCGGGCCAGGCCGAGGACATCACGGCCGGCGCCGTCCTCGTCGTCGAAGGCGACCTGTCGCGAGGAGTCCGCCTCAAGTACGCCGCGGAGCCCGGCGCAGACGCGCCCGGCGCGTCCGGGGCGCTGGTCCTCTATACCGAGCCCGACGTGTTCGACGACGACCGGCGGCGCGGGACCGGGGGCCGGAAGCGCTCGGCGGCGGCGGCGTTCCTCTCGGATCTCCGGGACCTGAAGGTCAACGACCTCATCGTCCACGTCGACCACGGCATCGGCCAGTTCGTGGGGCTGAAGCAGATCTCGGTCGGCCAGGGCGACCTCGTCCAGGAGTTCCTCGAGCTCCGGTACCACGGCGACAACAAGCTCTTCGTCCCGGTTGAGCGCCTCGACCTGGTCCAGAAGTACACCGGCGGCTCGCGACCGTCGCTCGACAAGCTCGGCGGCGCCTCGTGGGAGAAGGCGAAGAAGAAGGTCAAGAAGGCCATGCGCGACATGGCGGAGGAGCTGCTCAAGCTCTACGCCGCCCGCCGCGCCATGCCGGGACACGCCTTCGCCGCCGACACGCACTGGCAGGAGGAGTTCGAGGAGGCCTTCCAGTGGGACCTGACCCCGGACCAGGCGACGGCCGTGGCCGACATCAAGCGCGACATGGAGTCGCCGCAGCCGATGGACCGGCTGCTCTGCGGGGACGTCGGCTACGGCAAGACCGAGGTCGCGATGCGCGCCGCCTTCAAGGCGGTCATGGACGGCAAGCAGGTCGCGGTGCTGGCGCCGACGACGGTGCTGGCGTTCCAGCACCTCGAGACGCTGCGCCGGCGCTTCGCGGCGTTCCCGGCGCGCAGCGACATGGTCTCGCGCTTCCGGACGAAGGCCGAGATCAAGGAGACGCTCGAGAACCTCGCGAGCGGGCGGCTCGACATCATCGTCGGCACCCACCGGCTGCTGTCGAAGGACGTGCAGTTCCGCGACCTCGGGCTGCTCATCGTCGACGAGGAACAGCGGTTCGGCGTCACGCACAAGGAGCGCATCAAGCAGATGCGCAAGCGCGTCGACGTGCTCACGATGACCGCCACGCCGATCCCGCGGACGCTCAACATGTCGCTCGTCGGCATCCGCGACATGTCGGTGATCGAGACGCCGCCGAAGGACCGCCTCGCCATCCAGACCAACGTCGTCAAGTTCGACGCGAAGGTCATCCAGCGGTCCGTGACGCAGGAGATGGCGCGCGGCGGCCAGGTCTTCTTCGTCCACAACCGCGTGGAGTCGATCTACTCGATGGCCAACCTCCTCCATCGCCTGGTCCCCGACGCGCGTATCGTCGTCGGGCACGGGCAGATGGGCGAGGACGAGCTCGAGCGCGCCATGCTCGACTTCATGGCGCACAAGTACGACATCCTGCTCGCGACCACGATCGTCGAGAACGGCCTCGACATCCCGAACGCCAACACGATCATCATCAATCGCGCCGATCGGTACGGCCTCTCGCAGCTCTACCAGCTGCGCGGTCGCGTCGGCCGCAGCGACAGGCCCGCCTACGCGTACCTGCTGATTCCCCCCGAGGAGTCGCTGTCGCCGGTCGCGAAGAAGCGCCTCGCGGCCATCCGCGAGTTCAGTGACCTGGGCAGCGGGTTCCGGGTGGCGGCCCTCGACCTCGAGATCCGCGGGGCGGGCAACTTCCTGGGCGGCGAGCAGAGCGGCCACATCGACTCGGTGGGCTTCGAGATGTACATGAAGCTCCTCGAGGAGACGATCCGCGAGCTGAAGGGCGAGGACCTCGAGGACGACGTGCGGGCCACGGTCAACCTGCGGATCGACTTCCGCATCCCGGACGACTACGTGCCCGACGTGAACCAGCGCCTGATGATCTACCGCCGCATCGCGTCGGCACGCGCCGAGACGGATCTCGAGCAGGTGATGGACGAGGTGCGCGACCGTTACGGGCCGCCGCCGCTGGCGGTCCTGAACCTGGCCGACTACGGGCGCATCCGCGTGCTCGCGGACGAGCTGGCCGTCGAGAGCCTCGACCGCGAGGGCACGACGGTCGTGGTCCGGTTCCGCGAGAAGACTCCCGTCGACCCGATGAGGCTCATCAGCCTGGTCCAGGAACGGGATGACATCCAGCTGCTGCCGCCGGTGTCGATCAAGCTGAACCTCATGGGTTCGTCGGGTTCGTCGGGTTCGTCGGGTTCGGCGGGTTCGGCGGGCGCCAAGGGTGCCAAGGGTGCCACGGGTGCCAGGGGTGCGGGGCTGCCGGACGGCTATCGGGGGCGGTTCCGGGCGGCGCGGCCGCGGCGCGAGCCCGCCTGGTGGACGGCCCGGGCGACGGCCGGGGAGGTCACGGCCGGCTTCTCGAAGGCCGAGATCCTCAAGCCGAAGTCAGAAGATCCAAGGGCCCCCGGGGGCATCCTCGACCGGGTCACCGGGTTGCTCGAGGAACTGAAGGGGTAAGCCGGGGCCGCAGGGGCGCCGGCCGGCTCCGGGCGCCGCCGTTTCTGATAAACTATTCGTTTGCCGGGATTTAGCTTATGAACCGCACCTTCATCGCCCTTGCCCTCGCCCTGTCGGTGGCCGCCGTGGCCGCGCCGCGCGCGGACATCCTCGAGCAGATCCTGGTCAAGGTGAACGGCGAGATCATCACCAAGACCGACCTCGAGCAGCGGCAGATCTCCGCCCTGCGCCAGCTCCAGCCCAACACGCGCCCGTCCAACGACGCCGAGCTGCAGGAGGCGCTGTCGAAGGTGACGCCGCAGGTGATCGTCGACGCGGTCGACGAGATGCTGTTCGTGCAGCGCGGCAAGGAGCTCGGCTACTCGCTCGGCGACGAGCAGTTCAACAGCATCATCGACAACATCAAGAAAGAGAACAAGATCGAGTCGGACGAGCAGTTCCAGGCGGCCCTCAAGCAGGAAAACATGACGATGGCCGACCTGCGGCGCCAGCTCGAACGGCAGATGCTCATCTCCCGCGTCCAGCAGGTCGAGGTGATGAACAAGGTGGGCGTCACCGACGAGGAGATCACGCGTTACTACAACGCGCACAAGGACGAGTTCACCACGCCGGCCGAGATCACGCTCCGCGAGATCCTCGTGTCGGTGCCCACGTCCGCCCAGGGCCTCAACGTCGGCGCCGACGACGATGCGAAGGCGAAGGCCGAGGCGATCCGGCAGCGCATCGTCGGGGGCGAGCCCTTCGCGCGGCTGGCCGCCGATGTCTCCGACTCGCCGTCCAAGGCCAACGGCGGCCTCATCGGCCCGATCAGCCGCACGGACCTCTCGCCGGAGCTCCAGAAGGCGATCGAGGGGCTCAACGAGGGGGACATGACGCCCGTCCTGCGGGGCGCCCGGGGATACCAGATTCTCAAGCTCGAGTCGGTCAAGCCGGCCGAGGTGAAGTCCCTCGACGAGGCCCGCGCCGAGATCTCGGACAAGGTCGCGCAGACCAAGCGGCAGGCCGAGTTCGGCAAGTACCTCGAGAAGCTGCGCGCGCAGGCGATCATCGAGTGGAAGAACGACGAGATCAAGCGCGCCTACGACGTCGGCCTCAAGGCCCAGGCGGAGACGGCCGCGCCGACGCCGTAGCGGCGCCCGTCGTTCCCGCCCGGCCGCCGCGGCGCCTCACGGGCCCGTTGTCCTGACGCCTATGCCCACCGAGCACCTTCCGGACCATCCCCGCGTGGCCGAGGCCTCCCCGACCGACGTCGCGTGGTTCGCGGTGTGGACGCGCTCGCGCCACGAGAAGCTCGTGCGCGAGCAGCTCGAGCGCAAGCACATCGAGGTGTTCCTCCCGACCATCACCAAGTGGAGCCGGTGGAAGGACCGCAAGAAGCAGATCGAGTGGCCGCTGTTCCCCGGCTACTGCTTCGCGCGCTTCGACCCGGCGGAGCGGCTGCCGGTCGTGAAGTGCGAGGGCGTCGTGGGGATCGTGAGCAACGAGGGCCTGCCCTCGCCGATTCCCGAGGTGGAAATCGAGGGCATCCGGACGCTGCTCGAAAGCGAGCTGGCCTTCGATCCCGTGCCCTTCATCAAGGAAGGCATGCAGGTCGAGGTCACGCACGGCCCGTTGAAGGGCGTGGTCGGCCGCCTGGTGCGCAAGGGCGCCCACGCGCGCCTCGTGCTGTCCGTCGACCTCATCGGCCAGGCCGTGTCGGTCGAAGTGGACGCGTCGGACGTCAAGGCCTACTGACGATGAGTAATCAAGAATCTAGAACCAAGAATCAAGAACACGGAGGCGCAGCCGCTTTCTTGATTCTAAATTCTTGATTCTTGAGTACTCAGGATCCCCTATGAAGATTGGTACCGTCGACCTCGAGTCGCCGTTCGTGGTGGCGCCCATGGCGGGCATGACCGACACGGCGTTCCGGCGCCTCGTGAAGCGCCGGGGCGGGTGCGGGCTCGTCGTCTCGGAGATGGTGTCGTCGGAAGGGCTGGTGCGGGGCATCGGCCGGACGCTCGAGTACGCGGAGTACACCGAGGAGGAGCGGCCGGTCTCCATCCAGGTGTTCGGCGGCGACCCGGCGAAGATGGCCGAGGCCGCGCGGATCGTCGAGGGCATGGGCGCCAACATCGTCGACGTCAACATGGGCTGCCCGGTGCCGAAGATCTCGAAGCACAACGCCGGCTGCAGCCTCATGCGCGAGCCCGGCCACGCGGCGAGCATCATCCGCGAGATGACCCGCGCCGTGCGGATCCCCGTGACGGCCAAGATGCGCAAGGGATGGGACGACGGCGAGGCGAACGCGCCGGAGCTGGCCCGCCGCCTCGAGGACGCCGGCGCCGCCGCGGTGACCATCCACGGACGCACGGCCAAGCAGTCCTACAGCGGCACCGCCGACTGGGACCTGGTCGCCGAGGTCGCCAGCGCCCTGACGATTCCCGTGTTCGGGTCGGGCGACTGCGTCGAGCCCGAGGATATCGTGCGGCGGATGCGCCAGGGCGTGAGCGGCGTCTTCGTCGGCCGCGGCGTCCTGCGGAACCCGTGGATCCTGGCGCAGGCGCGCGACCTGCTCGCGGGGCGGCCGAAGCGCGAGATCCCCCTCGAGGAGCGCGGCCGGTTCCTGCTCGAGTACGTGTCGCTGCTGCTCAACGAGGGGCTCGACGAGGCCGACGGCTTCCGGCACCAGGCCCCCATGCAGCGCGGCGGCCCGATGGCGCCCCCGCAGGCGCCGGGCGCCCCGGCGCGGGGCCGCGAGAAGTGGGTGATCAACAAGCTGCGCGCCCTCTGCGCGTGGTACACGAAGGGGCACGTCGGCGGGGCCGAGCTCAGGACGCGCGTCAACCAGGCGCAGTCGATCGCCGAGCTGCGGGCGACGATCGAGGACGCGTTCCTTGCCACGCCCGCCGGCCCCGCCGTTGCGCTTGCCGGCGCGCCCGGGCGACACTAGCCCCGGGGCGCGGCGCGGCCCCGTCCGATCGGCACGGATGCCCATGAACCAGGACGCCAGAATCTTCGTCGCCGGCCACGGCGGCCTCGTCGGATCCGCGATCATGCGGCGGCTCGACGGCGCCGGTTTCGGCCACCTCCTCACCGCCACCCGCGAGCAGCTCGACCTGCGCGACCAGGCGGCGGTGAACTACTGGTTCAAGGCGAACCGCCCCGAGTACGTCTTCCTGGTCGCCGGCACGGTCGGCGGCATCCTCGCGAACTCCACGCGGCCCGCCGAGTTCATCTACGACAACATGATGATCCACGCCACGGTGGTGCACGCGTCGCACCTGTTCGGCGTGGCCAAGCTGCTCTACCTCGGGAGCTCCTGCATCTACCCGCGCGAGTGCCCGCAGCCGATGACCGAGGACATGCTGCTCTCCGGCCCGCTGGAGCCGACGAACGAGGCCTATGCCGTCGCGAAGATCGCCGGCATCAAGCTGTGCCAGGCGTACCGGGCGCAGTACGGGAGCGACTTCATCTCGGCGATGCCGACGAACCTGTACGGCCCGCACGACAACTTCGACCTCACCAGCTCGCACGTGCTGCCCGCGCTCATCCGCAAGTTCCACGACGCGAAGGTCGAGGGACGCACCGACGTCCAGGTCTGGGGCAGCGGCCGCCCGCGGCGCGAGTTCCTCCACGTCGATGACCTCGCCGACGCGTGCGTCTTCCTGATGGACCGCTACGAGGCGGCCGAGCACATCAACGTCGGCACCGGCGAGGAGCTGTCGATCGGCGAGCTCGCCGGCCTCGTGCGCGACATCGTGCACCCCGCCGCGACCATCGTCCTCGATCCGTCCAAGCCGGACGGCATGCTGCGCAAGCGCCTCGACGTCTCGCGCCTCCACGCGCTCGGCTGGCACCACCGGATCGCGTTGCCGGACGGCATCCGCACCACCTACGACTGGTTCCTCGCGCACCAGGACTCGGCGCGCGGCCTCGCCACCGCCTAGACCCGCGCAGGGTGGGGGCGGGCCACCGTGCGCACACGGGCGCACACGCGGCGCGTGTGCGCCGTCGCCCGCGGGCACCCGCCCACGTCGAGCGGACACCGGTATTCCGGCCTGAAATCCGCCACGGACCCCTTCACGGCTGCTGGCATGGTCCTCGCTATCCCTCGGGCCAGGAAACGACAACTCGACCCCCAGCGAGGTGCCCAGTGGTTCGGAACCGGATCGGAAGATACGCGCGCTTCACCCTCGTGTTCACGCTGGCGATGGGCGCGCAGGCCTACGCGGCCGACGCGCCGCTCACGGCGGTGACGGCGCCCACCTTCGCGCGTGTCGCGTTCGCCGCGGCCGACGCCGCGCGAGGTGACGAGAAGGCCGTCGACCAGCCGCTGCCCGCCCGGCGCGCGCCGGCGACGGTCGCGATCGGCAGGCGCCCGAAGCCGCTGCCGGCGCTCTACGCCTCGCTCGCCGCGCTGAACGCGCTGGACGCGCTCACGACCGCCCGCGGGCTGCAGCACGGCGCGGTCGAGGCCAACCCGCTCATGAAGGGCGTGGTCGGCAACACGCCGGCGATGTTCGCGGTCAAGGCCGCGTCGACGGCGGTCTCCATCTGGATGGCCGAGCGGCTGTGGAAGAAGCGCAACCGCGCGGCGGCAATCGCGACCATGGTGGCGGTCAATGCGGTGACGGGCATCGTGGTGATGCACAACCAGGCGGTGATCAACAGGGTTCGCTGACGACGAAACCGGGCGGGACGACTGGCGGACCATGGACGGACCGCCAGCCCGTTCCCGACGGTCGACGGCCGCCACGGCCGGACGAGTCAGCCCAGGATCGGGCGCCGGTGCGGGAACGGATGTTCTGGGGGACGTCCACCCGCCCGGCGCCCGATGCGTTTCGGCCCTCGCGCCACGGCCGGCGCCTCCCGCCGAAACCCGCCGGGCCCATCGAGGCTGACGTTATACTGGCGTCACCCGATGTCGCTCCGCATCGCCTTCGACCTCGACGGGACGGTCGCGGACATGTTCACGACCCTCCGTGAAGAGGCCGAACAGTTGTTCGGCGAAGAGACCCTCTCCAGGCAGACGTATCAAATCAGCAACAGCGGCGAGGGCGTGGAGGACGATCCCGCGAACCCCGCCATGGCGGAGCTGCACCTGACGGCCCGCCAGCAGATGCGCCTCTGGGACCACGTCAAGACGATCGAGAACTTCTGGCTCCGCCTGCCGGAGCTCGAGCCCGGCATCATCAGCCGCATCGCCACCGTGGCCTACAAGCGGCGGTGGGAGGTGATCTTCATCACCACCCGCCCGGCGAGCGCGGGCGAGACGACCCAGGTGCAGTCGGCGCAGTGGCTCGACCAGCACGGATATGCGCTGCCCAGCGTGTTCGTGGTCCAGGGATCGCGAGGCAAGGTGGCCGACGCCCTCTCGCTCGACTTCGTCGTCGACGACCGTCCCGAGAACTGCCTCGACGTGGCCGTGGACTCGAAGGCCAAGCCCATCCTGATCTGGCCGGGCGACCCCAAGGCCCTCCCCGCCGGCGCGAAGCGCCTGGGCATCCGGGCGGTGCCCACCATCTCGGAAGCCGTCGAGCTGATCGAGCGCTACGAGGACCTGCGCCACGAGGGCGGCGTCGTCAAGTCGCTGAAGCGCCTGTTCGGGAAGGACACCGGCGCCTAGCGGTCCTCGCCGAGCAGATCGCGCACCTGCCCGGCCTCCACCATCTCGAAGTCATGGACGAGGGCGGCCTCGGCCACCTCGAAGAAGAGCCGCCCGAGCTCCACGTGGGCGGGGTGGTCGAGGTACGCGCGCAGCTCCGCCTCGCCGCGGAACTCGATGACGGCGGCGTACGGATAGTCCCCGGCATTCTGCTGATCGTAGAAGCGGCCGAGGACGACGCGCCGGCCGACCCGCGCGCGCGCGATCATGGGGATGTTCACGAGGGCGTGTTCGAGCGCGGCGAACAGCCGGTCCCGGTCGCCAGGCGACAGGTCGGCACGCGGCCGGAGCAAGACGATGTGCGCGTGCATGGCGGCTGGGCCTGGACGGGCGCCGGGCTATTCGTCCTCTGGCTTCTTTCGCCGCGGGGCCGGCTTGCCCGGAGGCTTCGGACCCCAACCGCCGCGCCCGCCCGGCTTGGGCTTGAAGTCGCTCGACGGGTTGCGCCGCTGGCCGGAACTCGAGGGCTTGAAGCTGCCCCGCGCGCCGGCGCCCTTTCCACGCGAACCCGGGCCGCTCTTGGGCGCGAAGCCGCCCTTGCCCGCCCCCGGTCCCTTTGGACCGAAGCCGGACTTGCCGCGGGGACCGTCGCCGCCCGAGGGCCCGAAACCGCCGGGCTTGCGCGCGCCGCCGCCGTCACGGCCGCCGAACCCATCCTGGCCACGCGAGCCGTAGCCCTCGCCACCCGACCGATACCCGCCGCCCTTCGGCTTGAACCCCGGCTTGCCGCCGCCCTTCGGTCCGAAGCCGCCTGGGCCGGACCCGCTCTTCGGCGAATAGCCGCCTGGCTTGCGGGCGCCGTACCCCTCGCTCGAGGGGCGGGACCCCCCTTTCGGGCCATAGCCGGACGAACCGCTCTCCCCGCCCGGACGATATCCTCCCGGCTTGGGCCCGGGGCGCCCGCCCGGCTTGGGCTTCCAGCCGCCTTCGCGCGAATCGCCGCCGCCGAACCCGCCCTCGCGGCGCGGGCCGCCGGCTCCCTGCGGCCTGGGCTTCCAGCCGCCCTCGCGCGACCCGCCGCCGAACCCACCCTCGCGGCGCGGGCCACCCGACCCGGGCTTCGGTTTCCAGGCCCCGGCGGGCTTCGGCTTCCACTCGGGACGCGGTCCGTCGGCCCGCGGGCCTCCGGAGCGCTGAGGCTGCGGGTCGCCGTCACGCGGGCCCTGCTTCTCCTCCCAGCGCGACCGGATGCTCTTCTTGAACCGGCTCCACTTGTCCTTCTTGGCGTCCTTGTACTTCTGGCGCGGGTCCCTGTGCTCGCCGCCCGGCCGCCACTTCTTGTCGCGGCGGGGCTCGGCGCGCTCGCGCGCGACCTTCGGCGGCTTCGGTGCGAACACGCCCGGTTCCGCCGGGGCTTCCGCGTCCCCTGGCTCGTCGGCCTCGTCGGCCAGGACGTCGTCGGCGAAATCGTCCTCGTCGGCGGGCGCCTCGTCCCCGTCGTCAACCAGCCATCCGTCGCCGTCCGTATCGGCGTGGTCGTCGAGCGGGTGATCCCGATCCAGGGGCTCGTCGGCGGCCTCGACCTCGGCGACGTCGAGCGGCGCGTCCAGGTCGAGCGCCTCGTCCACCGGCGCCGGGTCGTCCACGGGCGGCGCCGGCGCGTCGTCGGCGCGCCAGTCCCGGCGCGGCAGGGGGCGCGGGGCGGCGTCGCGGTCGCGGTCGCGCCCACGGTCACGCGGGCGGTCGCGGTCGCCGTCGCGATCGAACGATCGGCCGCGGGACTCGGATCCCCCGCGCGAGTCGCGGCGGCCGGTCTGCTCGCGTTCGCGCCAGAAGGTCGCGTGCGCCTGGTCGCGCGAGTCCCAGATCTTCCCCCGCTCGAACCACCGCATCACGGCCGTGGGGTGCTTCTGCTTGAGGCGGTTGAAGGTGGGAAGCAGTTCTTCCTCCTCGGCCGCCCGAAATGCCGTCGGTTGCCCGTCGACGAGGATGGTCCAGTAGGCGTAGCGAGGAGGCATAAGAGATCAATCTTACTAGGACTACACTGGTTTCGTGGACCTGATCGTGACGTCTCCCGAGGATCTGAAGCACCGGATGACCGAGGCCTTCGAGGCGATGGTGACCCGGGCGGGCGGGCGGGTGGCGGTCGGTCTGTCCGGGGGAGGCACCGCGCTGCTCTTCCTGGGCGCGCTGCGCGAGGCGTCGGTCGACTGGCGGTCCATCGCCCTCTTCTGGGTCGATGAGCGCGCCGTCGGTCCGGACGACCCGCAGTCGAACTTCGGCGCCGCCCGGCGGCTGCTGCTGGACCCGCTCGGCGCGAGCGGCCCGATGGCGTGGCGGATGCCGGCCGACGAGCCCGACCTGCGGGCGGCAGCCGCCAGCTACGACGACACGCTCGCGCGCGAACTCGGCGCCGGCGGCGGCCTCGACCTGGTGATTCTCGGCATCGGCGAGGACGGGCACCTCGCCTCGCTCTTCCCCGGCCACCGCGCGCTGCTCGACGATCGCATGCGGGTCGTGGCCGTGGAAGACTCGCCGAAGCCGCCGCCGCGGCGGCTGTCGATGACGCTGCCCTTCCTCGGCCGCTCGCGCGACGTCTGGATCGTGGCGCTCGGCCAGCGGAAGAAGCCCGTGCTCCAGGGCGCCATCACCGGCGACCGCCCGACCACCCCGCTGTCGCTGCTGCTCCGCCAGGCGAAGCACGCCACGGTGTTCACCGACCAGGCGATCCAGGTCAGGTAAGGACTCCCTTCGGTCGCTCGGACTCGCGCTCCGCGCTTGCTGGGACTCGCTGGAGCCACGCGTCGCTCGGACTCGCGCTGCTCGCTGGGAAGGCGATCCCAGCGACGCGGCGCAGCCGCGAGTCCCAGCGCCCCGCAGGGCGTCCCAGCGAGCGAAGCGAGTCCCAGCGACTGGAAGGAGTCCCTCCCTAGTCCATCCTCCGGATCTTCTCCACGAGCGTCGTCCGCTTCAGGTTGAGGAGCGCGGCGGCGGCGGCGCGGTTGCCGCCGGTGCGCGCGAGCGCGCGGCCGATCAGGTCCCGCTCGATCTCCGCGACGACCCCCGGCAGGTCCACGCCCGACTCCGGGAAGTCGACGGCGGGGCGCGCCGGCTCCTGGGCGCCCCGCACCTCGGGCGGCAGGTCGCCTGCCTCGATCGTGCGCCGGCGGCCGACGAGCGCCATCGCGCGCTCCACCGCGTTCTCGAGCTGGCGGACGTTGCCCGGCCAGGCGTAGGCCATCAGCTGGCGCATCGCGGCCTGCGACACCTCCGGCAGGGGCCCGTCCCCGTCCGCGGCGGGTGCGCCGTATTTCCGGACGAAGTGCTGCACGAGCATGGGGATGTCGTCCTTGCGCTCCCGCAGGGGCGGCAGCTCGACGCCGAGCACGTTGAGGCGGTAGTAGAGGTCCTCGCGGAAGGTCCCGTCCTGCACCATCCGCCCGAGGTCGGAGTTGGTCGCCGCGACGACGCGGACGTCGACCTTGATGGTGCGGGTGTCGCCGATCCGCTCGAACTCGCGCTCCTGCAGCACGCGCAGCAGCTTCATCTGCAGCGCCACGCTCATCGTCCCCACCTCGTCGAGGAACAGCGTGCCCTTGTCGGCCTGCTCGATCCGGCCCTGGCGGTTGCCGACCGCGCCGGTGAACGCGCCGCGCACGTGGCCGAAGAGCTCGGCCTCGAGCAGGGTCTCCGGCATCGCCCCGCAGTTGATCGCGACGAACCGCTGCTGGCGCCTGTCGCTCGTCTGGTGGATGGCGCGCGCCACCATCTCCTTGCCGGTCCCGGTCTCGCCGGTGATCAGGATGGTGGCGTTGGTGGGCGCGACGGTCTCGATCAGCCGGAAGAGCGCGCGCATCCGCTCGCTGCGCCCCACCATGGCGCCGAGTCCGAAGCGCTCGTCGAGTTGCTGGCGGAGGTAGGCGTTCTCGTCCTTCAGCCGCCGCTGCTCGAGCGAGGTGCGCAGCACGTGGAGGAGCTCGTCGAACTGGAAGGGCTTGGCGATGTAGTCGGCGGCGCCGCGCTTGATGAGGTCCACGGCGTCCTTCACCGTGCCGTAGCCGGTGACGACGATGGCGATGATGCCGGGGTAGCGGGCGACGGCGCGGTCGAGCACCTCGCGGCCGTCGATGCCCGGGAGGCGCAGGTCGGAGACGATGACGTCGAAGGCGAAGTGCTCGAGCTCGTCGAGGGCCTGCTCGCCGGAGGCCGCCTGTGTGACCTCGAATCCATGGTCGCCGAGGCGCTCGGCTATCACCGTCCGCAGCGCCTCCTCATCGTCTACGAGGAGCAGATGTGTTGTTGAATCAGGCATTTATGGCAAACCGTCAGGATATTGACGCCGTTGCGCGTGGATGTCAACGGTTGCGCACCTAATCCCATGGCGGCTCGGTCCGATACCACTCCGTGGGGAGGCACGAGAGGACAAGATGGAGCGCCAGACGGTCAGCATCATGAAGGCGTGCGAGACGGTGGGAGTGAGCCGCCGCACGATTTACAACTGGATTGCCGCGGGGAAGGTCGAGTACGTCCGCACCGCCGGCGGCAGCATCCGCATCTTCGTGGACACGTTGTGGCGCCAGCCCGACGGCACGAACCGCGAGTCGCACTCGCACTCGACCCCGGCGGCCTGAGCCGGGCCCGCCGCGACGGCGGGCCGGGGACGCCGAACGAGACCACGACCGACGGCGGCCGGCGGGCGCGACAGCGCCGCCAGGCGCCGGCGACGCGACCGGCAGCCGACGGGCCGTGAGCCAGGCGCCGCCCGCCACATGTGCGGGCGTCCCGCCTGGACGCGTGCCCAGCGGATGCCGGGCAGGCCCACGTTTTCACGAGAACCGACCAGATGACAGATCCGGCGTCCTCCGCGCATCCGACGGCTGGCGGCGACCCGGATCTGCGCACGCTCTTCCACCGCCTGAACAACCAGCTCGGGATCATCCTCGCCCACGCCGAGCTGCTCGAGACCAAGGCCCGCGACGAGAAGGAGCGCGCCCGCGCGTCCGAAATCGTCACCGCGGCCCTCGAGGCCATGGGTGTCACCCGTGGGATTCGCGACAGGGTGGAAATCTAGATACAGGGTGCCAGGGGTGCCAGGGGTGCCAACGGTGCCAGGGGTGCGCCTGCCTCACGGTGCCAAGGGTGCCAGGGGTGCGCCTGCCTCACGGTGCCAACGGTGCCACAGTTGCGCCTGACCCCTCCTGACTGGGCGCCGACCTGCCGGACGGATAGTCAAATTTTTGACTTGATGCCTTCCTGATACGTCAACTAATTGACTATCGCTCCTGCTCCGAGCGACCGCGTCGCGGGTTGTGCAGGCTCGGGCACAAGCGTATAAGAATCTGAATTTTCAATAGTTTACGGGACTGCTTCGCCTGATCTGCACACTCCGCCACACGCCTGCACGTGGCTGGCACCGACGTTGCCATATGGGTCGGTGCCCCTAAGCGCTGGTGTCTTCAGGGGATTGCAGAATTCGCCGCTCCCGTGGCGACTCGGCGTGCGGCCCGCGAGGGCCGGGGCCGGGCTCGGGGGCGACAGTGAGGAGAGCCCCCGTGAACGTCCACCGGACGGAAGAGACGAATCCCCGCGTCGAAGCCGGCCTGCCCTTCGTCGAGGCCCTGGCACGGCGCATGGCGGCCACCATGCCCCACTCCATCGATCTCGGCGACCTCGTGCAGGACGGCGTGATCGGCCTCATCGACGCGGCGCATCGCTTCGACGATTCGCGGGGCATCAAGTTCGAGACCTTCGCCGAGCGCCGCGTCCGCGGCGCGATGATCGACGCGCTGCGCAAGGACGCCTGGCCGCGCGGCGTGCGCCGCGTGCGCCGCGAGCTCGAGGCCGCGCGCGAGAAGCTGCGCGCCTCGCTCGGCCACGAGCCGTCGATGGCCGACCTCGCGCAGGCCGTCGGCATCGACGAGAAGCGCCTCGGCAAGACCGTGGTCCGCATCCACACCATCGAGTCCACCTCGCCCATCTCGTGCGGCGAGAACGTGGACGAGTCGCAGCTGCCGGCCGTCCTGGTGCCGGTCGAACCCGAGCGCCCCGACAACGCCTACGAGCGCGTCGAGGTGCAGGAGCGCGTCCAGAACGCAATCCAGACCCTGCCGCCGCGCGAGCAGCGGGTCATCGCGCTCTACTACTACGGCGAAGTCACGATGAAGGAGATCGGGGCCGAGCTCGGCGTCAACGAGTCGCGGGTCTCGCAGCTTCACGCGCGCGCCCTGGGCCGGCTCCGCCAGGCGCTCGGCGCCGAGACGACGCCGACGGCCGCCGTGACGGCGCTCCGCTCCGCGCTCCTGGCCTTCGAGGCCAAGCCGCGCATGGCCAAGGCCGGCCTCCAGCAGTCGGACACCCGCGTGTCGCCCGCGGCCGAGCGTCGCGCCGCCGGGGCGGTCGTCGTGCCCTACGACAGCGTGTCGCGCGCCGCGCGGAGCAAGTCGCCCAGCCGGAACGGCTTCGACAGCCAGCGGCAGCCCGTCTCCGCGAGGAAGCGCTCGGCCTCGGTGCCGGCGACCGCGCCGGTGACGAAGATGACCCGGCGCGCGAGCGCGGGCGTCGCCGCGGCCATGGCCCGGTAGAACTGCATGCCGTCGATGCGCGGCATCTTGAGGTCGCAGACGATCAGGTCGTAGCTGTCGTGGGACAGGCGGGTGAGACCGTCCTCCCCGTCACCCGCCCGTTCCACGACGAATCCCGCGTCCGTCAGCGCCTCGGCGACGGCCATCGCCAGCGCCGGCTCGTCCTCCACGACGAGCACGCGCAGGCCCTTGAAGCCCTCCAGCGACACCGGCTCCGGCGGCGGCTTCTTCGGCCCGAGCGGCTGGCCCGTCACCGGCAGCTCGACGAAGAACGACGTCCCGCCCTCGCCCGACTGCAGCCAGATACGCCCCCCGTGCTCCTGGACGATCGCGTAGGCGACGGTCAGGCCGAGGCCCGTGCCCTTCCCGACCTCCTTCGTCGTGAAGAACGGGTCGAAGATCTTTCCCTGTTCCGCCTCCGGGATGCCGGGCCCGTCGTCGTTCACCTCGAGGATCACCGACTCGCGGTCCTGGTCGTGCCACGTCCGGACGACGAGGGTGCCGCGGCCGTTGGCGGCGAGCATCGCCTGCTCGGCGTTGATGACGAGGTTGAGGAGCACCTGCTTGATCTGGTGGCCGTCGGCGAACACCTCCGGCAGGCCCGCTCCGGGCGCCTGCACCACCTGGATGTTCGTGACCCGCTGCTCGTAGGCCCGCAGCGCCAGCGTCTCGGCGACCACTTCGTTCACCGCGACCATCATCCGCGTGCTCTGCCGCTTGCGCGCGAAGGTCAGCAGGTTGCGCACGATGCGCGCGGCGCGCTCGGCCTCGCCGAGGATGACGTCGACGCCCCGGCGGGTGGACTCGTCGGTCGCCTGCGCCGACAGGCGCTCGGCCCACGAGAGGATGGTGGCCAGCGGGTTGTTCAGCTCGTGCGCGACCCCCGAGATGGTCTGCCCGAGGGCCGCGAGCTTCTCGGCCTGGAGGAGCTGGTGGTAGAGGTCGCGCGACTGGTCGTCGAGCTTCTTGCGCGCGCTGACGTCGCGGACGAGCGCCTCGATCCGGAGGGCGCCGGCCTCGTCCGGGTCGGGCGCGGCCGACGCCGTGACCTCGACCCATATCGCCTCCCCGTCCACGCGCCGGAGCCGGAGCAGGTGGTCGACGACCGTGCCGTCCGCGCGGAGGCGATCGAGGAAGGCCGCCCGCGCCTGCGGATCGACGAACCGCTCAGGGGCGAACGGGTCGACCCGCTCCTCCGGCGTGCCCGCCGGGTAGCCGAGGCTGGACCTGAGGTGGCCATTGGCCGCGATGGTACGCGACGCCGCCTCGCCGAGGATCCCGATGTACGCGCCCTGCGGGACGGCGTCGAAGAGCCTCTCCAGGCCATGGCGATCGGACATCTTGTGATCTGGTGATCTGGTGATCTTGTGATCTCGTGATTTTCCCGATCGTGTGGATCACAGATCACAAGATCACAAGATCACCAGATCACCAAATCAATAGGTGTCAGTGGTGTTCATGTCCCGGCGGGGGGACCGGCGTTGGCGTGCTGGTCGGGAAGCGCTGGCGCCACTTCCGGTCGATCGCCGCGCGGATGCCGCTCGGCTTGGCGCCGAGCGCGTGCATCTGCGAGGCCTCGACGGCGACGTCGATGCAGATGGTGCAGCCCCAACCGTGGCTGTCCCACGCGGTGACGTTGCCCTTGGCGTCGCGCGACCGCACGAAGCACGACTCGTTGCTCCCGTGCCCCGACCGCTCGCAGCCGCAGTAGCAGGGGACGTACTTGATTACGTCCGGGTTCTGCGCGGCGAACTCGTAGGCCCGCCGCGTGACGTCCAGCGGCCTGGCCGGCGCGAAGCCGGGATTGGGCAGCGGGGGCACCGACACCCGCGCCGCCTGGGCCGAGGAGGACCGCGCCCCCTGGGCCAGGACCACGCCGGCGCCGGTCGCCAGGACGAAGGCTACGCCGAAGCTAAGCAGTTTCCGCATGATGGACAAGTCTATCAGGAGCGGCGCCAGGGGCGGACGGACCCCAACCGGCGGGTATCCTGGACCCCCGTGCCGGGCCGCCGCGTGTTACGCTGAGCCGAGCAGAGAACCTCCCCTATGCGACTGTTCGGCCGCCAGGACGTCCTGCTCATTGCAGGACTGTTCGCGGCGCTCGTCATCATCTTCTCGGAGCCGCTGACGCGGCTGCTCGACTACACCCGCGACATCGAGCGGCAGAGCGGCCTTGCGCTCACGCCGGCCCTCATCGTCCTGACCTTCGTCTACCTCATCCACCAGCTCCGCAAGCGCAACCAGGTGCAGGCGCAGGCCGCGGCCGCCGAGGCGGCCAAGCGGGAGGCGGTGACGCGCGCGCAGGAGCTGGAGCGGCTCGTGGCGTTCGGTCACGCCCTGGCCCGCTCGCTGGACCACGACTCGATCCGCACCGCCGTGGAGCAGTACCTGCCCCGGGTGGCGGGCACCGACGACCTGTGGGTCGTGCTCCGCCAGGACAACGGCTGGGAGGCGCTCGCCGGCGACACCCGCGGCGCCGAGCACGTCGTCGAGCTCGAGGGGTTCGACGAGCAGCTGATCGGGGGGACGCGCGACGGGAGCCTGCAGACGGGGCAGAACGTCGGCTTCCCGCTGCTCGTCGGCGGCACGGCGGTGGGCGTGCTCGGCGTGCGGCCACCGGAGGGCGGCCTCGGCCAGGAGCGGCAGCGGGCGCTCGAGGCGTCGGCCGCCTTGCTGGCCGTGTCGCTCAAGAACGCGCAGCTCTTCCGGGAAGTGCGCGAGAACAGCCTGCGCGACTCGCTCACGGGCTGCTTCTCCCGGGCGCACTCCATGGAGGTGATCGACGCCGAGCTGCGGCGCGCCCGGCGCAGCCAGGCGCCGGTGTCGCTCATCATGTTCGACCTCGATCACTTCAAGGACGTCAACGACCGCTTCGGGCACCTGTGCGGCGACGCGGTCCTGGCGGCCGTGGGCAAGCGCATGCGCGAGGTGCTGCGGGGCTCGGACCTCAAGTGCCGGTACGGCGGCGAGGAGTTCCTCGTGCTGTTGCCGGAGACGCCCCTCGCGGGCGCGCGCCGGGTCGCGGAGACGCTCCGCCGTGAGATCGCCGACCGCCCCGTGCCGTGGGCCGGCGAGGCGCTCACGGTGACCGCGAGCTTCGGGCTGACCCAGGCGGCCCCCGGCGAGGTGTCGATCCAGGCCCTCATCGCGCGCGCCGACGCCGCCCTCTACCGCGCGAAGGACGACGGCCGGAACTGCGTCCGCATCGCGGCCGACTCGCTCGCCCTGATCAAGGACGACAAGAAGCCGAACCTGGCGTAACACCACGCCTTCGGCCACGAGACACTCCACGAAGAGGCCGAAGGTCCGAAGGCCGGTCACGAAGCCTGGTTGGCTTCGTGCGTGCCCGTGTCCGTGCGCGGCTTCGTGGCGTTGGTCGTGACGTCAGGCCCGCGTCACGCCAGCTGCCGCCCCCTCGTCTCGGGAATCACCAGCCAGAGCAGCGCGGCGACGATGAAGGCGGCGGCGGTGATCGTGAAGGCGATGCCGAAGCCTCGCGCCTGGGCCATCGACCCGACGACGAACGGCGCCACCGCGCTGCCGAGCCGGCCGATGTTGTAGGTGAAGCCCTGCGCGGTCGCGCGGATCGCCGTGGGGTAGATCTCCGCCGTGATCGCCCCGAAACCGCTGAAGTACCCGGTGCCGAAGAAGGCGACGAACGGCCCGAGCACGAGCAGCGTGGCGGGGTGGCGCGTCAGCCCGTAGGCCCACACCAGCACCGCCGCGGTCACGAGATAGACGATGTAGGTGGGCTTGCGGCCGAGCGCGTCGCTCACGAAGCCGAACGTGACGTAGCCGAACCACATCCCGACCTGCATCATCACGACGAAGCCCGACATCGCGACCGTCGAGAGCCCCACGCCGCCCTCGCCGACCGGCAGCGACAGGTACGCCGGGATCCACAGGTTGTACCCCCACCACGCGAACATCGTCGCGGCGTTCATCAACGTGACGGCGGCGGTCAGCGGGAAGAGCCCGCCCGAGAACATCGCCCCGAAGCCGGGTGACGGCGCGTCCGACGCCTGCGCGCGCGTCCACAGCTCCGGCTCCTTGACGTTCCGGCGGATCCACAGCGTGAACAGCGCCGGGATGACGCCGACGAAGAAGACGGCGCGCCAGCCGTAGGTGGGCAGCACGACGGCCGTGACCGCGGCCGCCGCGCCGTAGCCGATGGCCCAGCACGACTGCATGAGGCCGAGGGCCTTGCCCCGGTGCTCGGCGGGCCACGTCTCGGACACCAGGGCGGCGCCGCTCGCCCACTCGCCGCCCATCCCCAGCCCGAGGAAGACGCGGAACACCGCGAGCTGCGCCACGGTCTGCGCGCCGCCGCAGGCGGCCGTGAAGACCGAGTACAGCAGGATGCTGAGGGTGAGGGCCCGGGTGCGTCCCAGCTTGTCGGCGACGACGCCGAAGATCATCCCGCCGAACGCCGAGGCGACCAGCGTCAGCGACCCGAGCTGCCCCGCGCCGGTCAGCGTCAGGCCGAGCGTTGGATCCTGCACGAGCGACGCCAGGACCAGCGCGTACAGCATCACGTCGAACGAGTCGAGGAGCCACCCCATGGAGGCGGCGACGAGCGCGCGGCGTGCCTCGGGGGGGGCTTCCCGCCAGAAGGCCAGCATCAACCCAACTCCGCGGAGTGCGCGGGCCGGGGACCGGTTGCCGAGGGCATGGATGTCGTCACGGGGTCCTTTCGGTCGCGCCAATCCTGCCACAGAACACGGATGCGCAGAGGCAACACAGATGCACAGATGAAGGCAGATGCGCAGTTACCGGGGATCTGGCCAGGGCTCGTCGGGCCCGACCTTGTTCAATAGATGAACAGGAGCCGGGTCGATGGAGGGCCGCCCTTCGACCTGGTCCCTGGACGAAGGCTCGAGGACTGCGCTGCGCACGAATACAGAAACAAATCTGAAAACTCGATTCGATACACGAATAAAATTTGCTATTGTGGGCTATGGACCGAACGATTGACGATACTGATGCGTTGATCATGGGGATGCTCCAGGACAACGCCCGCACGACGCAGGCGGACATCGCGAAGGCGGTGGGCCTGGCGCCGTCGGCCGTGATGGAGCGGATCCGCAAGCTCGAGGCGCGGGGCGCGATTCGCGGCTATGCGGCGCTCGTGGCGCCGCGGGTGGTCGACCTGGCGCTCCTGGCCTTCGTCTCCGTGCGCGCGACCGACGACGGGCCCGAGATGCCCGTGGCCAGGGCGCTGGCCGACATCCCGGAGGTGCTCGAGGTGCATCACGTCGCCGGCGACGACTGCTACCTGCTCAAGATGCGGGCGCGCGACGCCGAGCACCTGGGCGAGATCCTCCGCACGCGCATCAACCAGATTCCCGAGGTCACCTCGACGCGCACCACGATCGTGCTCGGCACGATCAAGGAGAGCCCGCGGGTGCCGATCCATGGCCGCGCGTAAGCACACGCTCGCCGTCCTGGCGTGGCTCACCATCTGCGTCGTCTGGGGCACCACGTACCTCGCGATCCGCGTCGGCCTCGAGACGGTGCCGGTGGCGCTGCTGGCGGGCTCGCGCTGGCTCATCGCGGGCGTCGTGCTCTGCACGGCGCTGCCGCTCCTCGGGCGGCCGCTGCCGCCGCGCCGGGCCTGGGGGTCGATCTTCGTCCTCGGCTTCCTGATGAACGCGCTCGGCAACGGCCTCGTGGTGTGGTCGGAGCAGTACGTGGCGAGCGGGCTCGCCGCGGTGGTGGTGGCGATGGTCCCGTTCTGGTCGGTCCTCGTGCAGGCGGCGATCTCGGGCGGCGAGCGCCTCACCGGGCGCGTCATGGCCGGCCTCGCCCTCGGCTTCCTCGGCATCGTCGTCCTGGTCTGGCCGGAGCTGACGCAGGGGGGCACGGCGGGGCGCCAGTTCGTGGTCGGCGTGCTGGCGCTGCAGGTGGGCTGCCTGGGCTGGGCGCTCGGCACCTCCTACACGAAGCGCCACTCGGTCGACGCCGATCCGCTGACGGCCTCGGCGCTGCAGATGCTCTTCGCGGGCATCTTCCTGGTCGGCATCGGGACGGTGACGGGGGAGTGGAGCCGGCTCACGTTCACGCCACGCTCGGCGGGCGCGGTGGCCTACCTCGCGGTGGTGGGGTCGATCATCGGGTACTCGTGCTACGCCTATGCGCTCAAGTACCTGCCGGTCTCGACCGTGGCGCTCTACGCCTACGTGAACCCGATCATCGCGGTCCTGCTCGGCACGCTGATCCTGGCCGAGCCCTTCAGCCTCCGCATCGTAGGCGCCGCGGCCCTGGTCTTCGGCGGCATCGCGGTGGTGCGCCGGTCGCCGCCCCCGCCGGTCCGCGCCGTCGCGCACCGCGCCGCCTGAGGCCGGCGCGCATTCCCGGCCCCCGCGAACGACCCGATTCGCCGTAAGATCGAACCGACATGAACAAGCTGCCGCGCGTCGCCGACCTCGGTCCCTCGCTCTCGGGCTGGGGCTACTTTCTCTGCACCCAGAAGGAAGTCCGCGTGGGGCGGAGCGGCGGCGAGTTCCTCATCCTCGCCCTGCAGGACGCGACCGGCCAGGTGGCCGGCAAGATCTTCGAGAACGTCCAGCGCTTCAAGGCCGAGTTCGACGCGGGCGAGTTCGTGCGGGTCGAGGCGCGGAGCGGGGTCTACCAGGGCCGGCTCGAGCTGGCCATCTCCACGATCCGCCGCGTGAACCCCGACCAGGACCGGCTGCAGGGCTTCCGCGAGGAAGACTGCGTG
This sequence comes from Vicinamibacterales bacterium, assembly GCA_050250645.1. Taxonomy (GTDB): domain Bacteria; phylum Acidobacteriota; class Vicinamibacteria; order Vicinamibacterales; family UBA2999; genus JBFWVR01. The sequence goes on along the minus strand of JBFWOG010000008.1, from coordinate 156,969 downwards.
CTGAGCGCGCCCCGCTCGATCGACGAGATGTGGGCCGAGCTCACGGCCCACGCCGAGTCGATTGCCAACCCGCACGTGAAGGTCCTCATTGCCCGCATGCTGGCCGACCACGGCGCCGACCTCCGGGAGTGGCCCGCGGCGCAGCAGATCCACCACGCGTACCGAGGCGGGTTCCTCGAGCACATCTGCTCGATGATGGCGAGCGGCCGGGCGCTCGCGAAGGTGTACGGCGCGGACGAGGACCTCGTGATCGCCGGGGTCATCCTCCACGACATCGGCAAGCTGCAGGAACTGGCCTACGACGCCGGGCGCACCAGCTACACGCGCGACGGCAACCTCGTCGGGCACATCGCGCTCGGCATCATCATGGTGCGCGAGGCGGCCAACCACATCCAGGGCTTCCCGCCCGAGCTCCGGTCGAAGCTCGAGCACCTGGTGGCGTCGCACCATGGCACCCGCGAGCACGGCTCACCCGTCGAGCCGAAGACCATCGAGGCGTTCATCCTCGCGGCGGTCGACGACCTCGACGCGCGCATCAACCAGGTGCGCCGCGCCGTCCGCGAGGACGCCAACGACGAGGATTTCACCGGCTGGCACAAGCGCCTGAACCGCGTGCTCTACAAGGGGTGACGGCGGGCGCGGGCGGCGCGGCTACTCGGCGGCGTCGCCGGCCCTGGGGCCGAGCGCGAAGGTCATGGTGCCGTGCACGACGACCTTGCCGTTCACGCGGGCGCGGCCGGTCAGCACGCCCATCCGGCTCCGCAGGCGCTTGACCAGCGCCTCGATCTCGACGACGTCGCCGGGGAACACCTGGCCGCGGAACCGGACCTTCTCGATGCCCATGAAGTAGATCAGGCGGTCCCGGTTCTCGGGCTTCGAGAGAATCAGGATCGCCCCGACCTGGGCCACGGCCTCGGTCAGCAGCGTCGGCGGCAGCGTGGGCCGGCCGTCGGGCCCGGGCGGCGACAGGTAGTGCTCGTTGAGCGACACGTTCTTGACCCCGACGATGCGCTTGTCGGGCTCGAAGGCCGTCACGCGATCGACCAGCAGGAACGGGTAGCGGTGCGGGAGAATCCGCTCGATGGCCGCGTAATCGAGCGGCAGGGCAGGCGATTCCATAAGGAGCGGTTCAGTATACTGCGGCCAACGGCCAGGGTGTCCCGCAAGTGCCGGGCTGCCGGGGGTGCCAGGCGCGCCACGCGGCGCGCGGACCGTACCAGGAGTTGACCATGTCACTGACGTCCCGCTTCGTCGTCCTTGCCCTCGTCGCCTCGGCGGTCCCGGCGCTCGCGCGGCAGCGGCCCGTCACCATCGACGACGTGATGGACCTGAAGGGCGTCGGGGCGGCCCAGGTGTCGCCCGACGGCCGGCGCGTGCTCTACACCGTCCGCGCGTGGGAGGCGGACGGCGACCGCATGGAGTCCCGGACCCACATCTGGATGGTCCCGGCCGACGGCGGCCGGGCGCGGCAGGTCACGTTCGGCCCGAAGGGCGACACCGACCCGCAGTGGTCGCCGGACGGACGCTACATCAGCTTCGTCTCCCAGCGGGGCAGCGGCGAGGGCGTGAAGGCCCAGATCCACCTCATGCGGGCCGACGGCGGCGAGGCCTGGGCCCTCACCTCGGCGCCCGAGAACGTGCGCGGGTACACGTGGGCCCCCGACAGCACCCGCGTCGCCTTCCTCATGGTCGACCCGGAGCCGTCCGATCGGCAGGCGGCCGTCAAGAAGCGGGACGACGAGCGTCCCTACGAGGACGCGTTCCGGATGACGCACATCTGGACGATCGACCTCGCGACGAAGACCGCGTCCCGGCTGACCGAGGGGGAGTACTCGGTCGTGGGCGACCCCTCGTGGGCCCCCGATTCATCGCGCCTCGCCTTCGCCGCCAAGCCGACGACCATGCTCCGCGACTACCGGTCCGACGTCTACATCGCGGACGTCGCGTCGAAGGCCGTGACGAAGATCAGCACCAACCTCGGGTCGGACCAGTCGCCGGCCTGGTCCCCGTCGGGCGACACCATCGCGTGGGTGGCCGAGCCCTACACCGGCCCGCTCCTCGATGACGGGACCGTCCCCTCGGTCGTGGGGTTGAGCCACCTGCTGCTGTACGACGTCAACGCGAAGACCATCACCGACCGGTCCCGGGCCGACTTCGACGTGGACATGGGCGCCCCGGCCTGGACGCCGGACGGCCGGCGCATCCTCTTCACGGCCGGCCAGCGCGCGTGGCGCGAGGCGTTCGCGTATGACGTGGCGGCCGGCACCTACCGGGCCCTGACGACCCACCGGACCCTGCAGCTCGGGTCGCAGAGCCGCGACGGCTCGGTGGTCGCCGTCGTGATGGACTCGCCCGCGGAGCCGGCCGAGGTCTACGTGACCGACGCGGGGTTCGGCGACTTCCGCCGGCTGACGACCACGAACCCGCAGGTGGCGGACTTCGCCCTCGGCGAGACCGAGGTCATCACCTGGAAGAGCAAGGACGGCACCGAGGTGGAGGGCGTGCTGCTCAAGCCGGTGGGCTACAAGGCGGGCACGAAGTACCCGACCCTGGTCGTGGCCCACGGCGGGCCGTCCGGCGCGTACGTCGACAACTACCGCGTGGGCGGCCTCGAGGGCGGGCAGGTCTGGGCGGGCATCGGGTGGGCGGTGTTCTACCCGAACCCGCGCGGCAGCACGAACTACGGCGAGCGCTTCCTGCGCGCGAACATCAAGGACTGGGGCGGCGGCGACTACGAGGACATCATGACGGGCGTGGACGCCCTGGTGGCCCGCGGCATCGCCGACCCCGACAAGCTGGCGCACATCGGCTGGAGCTACGGCGGCTACATGACGGCCTGGGTGATCTCGCAGACCCAGCGCTTCAAGGCGGCGATGGTCGGCGCGGGCCTGACCAACATGTGGAGCATGTACGGGACCAACGACATCCCGAACGTCCTCGTCACCTACTTCGGCGGCACGGCCGGCACCGACACGCTCGACCTCTACATGAAGCGATCGGCGATGACCTACATCGACCGGGTGACGACGCCCACGCTCATCCTGCACGGCGCGGAGGACCCGCGGGTGCCCGTCGGGCAGGCGCTGGAGCTGTTCCGGGGCCTGAAGGACCGCGGGAAGACCACCGAGCTGATCTTCTATCCGCGCGAGCAGCACGGGTTTTCCGAGTACTATCACCTGAAGGACCGCCTGACGCGCATCCAGGACTGGATCACGCGCTACACGACGGGCACGGGGAAGACCAGCAGCCAATGAGCGACCAGTCGCACCCGGGCGGCAGCCGCGCAGCCGGCACGGCGGACCAGCCGCCGTACACCACGCAGAGCGCGGCCGAGCTGCTCGCGACGCTGTTCGAGCTCGGGCGGGAGGTCACGTCGGTCCTCGATCTCGACGAACTCCTGCCCAAGATCCCGCACCTCATCGCCCGGCTCACGCCGTTCACGGTGTTCTCGGTCTACCTGCTCGACGAGAAGCGGGACGACCTCCGGATTGCCTATGCCGTCGGCTACCCCGACGAGGTCGTCCGGTCGTTCCGGCTGAAGGTGGGCCAGGGCATCGTGGGATCGGCGGTGCTCGAGAAGCGCCCGATCCTCGTCAACGACGTCACCCAGGAGCCGCGCTTCGTCGGCGTGGTGCCGGGGGTGCAGTCGCAGCTGGTCGTGCCGCTCCGGCACAAGGGGCGTGTCATCGGCGCGCTGAACCTGCTGAGCGACAGGCTGGGGGCCTTCACGCCCCGCGACGAGGCGATGCTCCGCCAGTTCGGCGCGCACGTGGCCCAGGCCATCGTCAACGCCCGGCTGTTCGAGTCGGAGCGCGAGTACGCCGACACGCTGGAGATGCTCGCCGAGCTCGGGCGCGAGGTCAGCGCGATCCTCGACCTCGACGAGCTGCTGACGCGGCTGGCGCACCTGGTGAAGCGCCTGATCGACTACCGGACGTTCGGCATCGCCCTCATGGACGACGCCAGCCGGACGCTCGAGATGAAGATCGCCATCAGCTACGGGGAGCTGCAGCAGGTGCAGGCCGTGCCCGTCGGCGAGGGGCTGGTCGGCTACGCGGCCGCGCACAAGGAGGCCGTGCTCGTCCCCGACGTCTCGAAGGACCCGCGCTACATCAACGCCGTGAGCGACGTCCGGTCGGAGCTGGTCGTCCCGCTGCTCATCAAGGACCGCTGCATCGGCGTGTTCGACCTCGAGAGTCCCGAGCTGGACGCGTTCTCCAAGAAGCACGTCGAGCTGCTGACGCTGCTCGCGGCGCAGGCCGCGGTCGCGATCGAGAACGCGCGGCTGTACGAGGCGATTCGCGACAACGAGGTCCGCATCGAGAAGGAGCTGCGCTTCGCGCAGCGTGTGCAGGCGGCGCTCCTGCCGAAGGAGCTGCCGAAGCGGCTGAAGGGCGTCGAGGTGGCCTGGCACTTCGACGCGGCGCTCGAGCTCGGCGGCGACATTTACGAGTTCCTCGCGCCAGTGCCCAACAGCCTGGTGGTCGCGGTGGGCGACGTGTCGGGCAAGGGCGTGCCGGCCGCGCTCTATGGCGCGTTCGTCGGGGAGCTCGTGCGCGGCCGCACGTACCGGCAGCGGTGGGCGCCCGAGCTGGCCGGCGGCCCGGCCACGGTGCTGAGCTCGATGAACCGCATCCTCCACGAGCGCCAGCTCGAGGAGTACTACTGCACGCTGTGCTACGCGTCGTTCGACCTGAAACACCGCACGGTCACGATCAGCAACTCGGGCCTGCCGTACCCCGTGCGATCGACCGCGGAGGGCACGGCGCAGGTCGAGCTGCCGGGCGTGCCGCTCGGCTCGTTCGGCGGGTCCAGCTACGACGAGGCGTCGTTCGCGCTCACGGCGGGCGACGTGTTCGTGTTCTGCAGTGACGGCATCTTCGAGGCCTTCGACACCGAAGGCCGCGAGTTCGGCGCGCGGCGCCTCATCGAGGTCGTCTCGGGCGCGCGCGATCGGTCGGCCAACGACATCGTCCAGGCGATCTTCGGCGCCGCCACCGCGTTCCGCGGCGACGCGGAACAGACGGACGACATGACCGCCGTCGTCGTCAAGATCACGGTCTAGGAATCTCAGATCTCAGATTGCAGATTGCAGATTGACGGGGTGAGGCGATGAGGCCGAGACGGCTCGCCGGGATGGCCGGTGCGGTGCTGGTGCTCGGGCTCGCGGCGGCCGCGCCGGCGCAGGGGCCCCTGCAGGACGAGCTCCGGGCGAAGCTCGTGTCGCGGCTCGACGGGATCGCGTCCGGCCTCGACGGCGTCCTCGGCTTCGCCGTGATCGACCTGCAGGACGGCACGGAGGTCGCCGCCCACCTGGCGGCGGAGCCATTCCCGACCGCGTCCACCATCAAGCTGGCGCTGCTCTACGAGCTCCTGAAGCAGTCGGAAGAGGGGCGCCTCGACATCGACGCGAGGCGCGAAATCGACCGCGCCGCCGTCGTCGGCGGCAGCGGCGTGCTGCAGCACCTCTCGTCACCCGCGCTGTCGCTCCGGGACACCGCGGCGCTGATGATCATCGTCTCGGACAACACCGCCACCAACGTCGTCATCGACGCCCTGGGGATGGACCAGGTGAACGCGCGGATGCAGGGCCTCGGGTTCGGGGACGTCCGGCTGAGGCGCCGCATGATGGACGGCGCGGCCGCGGCGCGGGGCGACGAGAACGTCGCGAGCCCCGGATCGCTCGCGCGGCTCGTGGCGCGCCTGTGGCGGGGGGAGGGGCTGTCGGCATCGAGCCGCGACGCGGCCCTGGCGATCCTCCGGGAGGTGCCGGGACAGATCCGGTCCGCGGTGCCGGCCGGCGTGCCCGTCTTCAGCAAGACCGGCACGCTCGGCGGCGTCCGCGCCGAGGCCGCCGTCGTCGAGGTCGGGGGCCGCCCCTTCGCGCTGGCGGCGATGACGACGTACCTGGCGGACGACGCCGAAGGCGAGCGCGCCATCCACGACGTGGCGTCGGCGGCGTTCAGCTACTTCGATCGCCTGGCCAGGGGCCGGGCCTACGGCCGGCAGCCGTAGCGGGCACGGGCGGGGGAAAGGGAAGAGGGGACAGGACCCTCTTTCGGGTGGGACGAAGCGGAAAAGGGGCCTGTCCCCTCTTCCGCTAAATCCGCTCAGACCGTCTCGTGCGCCTCGTCCACGTGCACGGCGCCGCCAAGGTAGATGGCGGTCAGCACCATGAAGATGAAGGCCTGCAGCGGCCCGACGATCAGGCCGAGGAACTGGATCGGGAGCGGGGCGATGAACGGGATGATGCTCGCGATGATGAGCACGACCAGGTGCTCGCCGAAGATGTTGCCGAACAGGCGGAGCGTCAGCGACAGCACGCGCGAGAGGTGGCTGATGATCTCGATGGGCAGCATGATCGGCGCGAGGAACACCGGGATGCCCGGGGGCGCGGCGAAGTGCTTGAGGTACGAGACGATGCCCTGCGCCTTCACGCCCTGGATGTGGTAGTAGACCCAGACCGTCAGCGCGCAGCCGAGCGGCACGTTGATGTTGCTCGTCGGCGCCCCGAGGCCGGGGACCTGGCCCATCAGGTTGCCGAGCAGGATGAACACGAAGATGCCGCCGCAGATGGGCAGGTACGTCACGCCCTTGCCGTGGCCGATCGTGTTCTCGAGCTGGTCGACGAAGAAGCCGACGATGTCCTCGAGGATGATCTGGAGCTTGCCCGGGTTCTCCACGCTCAGCTGTGACCGGATCGCCAGGCCGATGCCGGCGACGATCAGGACGATGAGCGCGCAGAAGACGATGTAGTCCGGGACGTGCAGACCCATCGGCCCCAGCAGGGCGTTGATCAGGTCCACGAGCGGCGAGGGGTGTTCTAGGGCTTCCACGATCCGGAGATTGTACCAGAATTCACAAGGCCATGGATCCGCGTTTGGCGGCCACGGCCCGCCCGGCCCGCCCCGGGAGCGCCGCGCTGCCGCCGACTGGCGGAAGGCACAGTATCTTCAGCGACTTACGGGGGCGACCCCGCGCCCGGCAGGCCGGCTGGCCCGCACCGCCGGGACCCGGGCGGCGCGCGCGGCCGGACAAGGGCCGTACAAAAAAGGCCGCCGACTGGAGCCCTTCCATCGGCGGCCACGGTGTTGGCACGGAGGAGAACGACGTGAGCGTGATGAGCGACCGCGACGGATCGTGAAACGAACGGCCGGGATGCGGCGATGCCAGCGCCTGCCTGAAGTTATCGCACCCCGGTGATCCGCCGCGGTCGACCATCCCTATTTCAACGGTCGTGCCAGTCTTGGACGAGCGGAAACCCACGTAAAACCACGCGTCTCTCACGGCTGTCGCCTTCCGGCTCCGTCCCCGGCGAGAGACGGCTGTGCTCTCCGAGGGACGCCGCGTGGCTTCGCGGCGACAGCGCGATCCGCCCCGGCGCCGCCAGGGGTCAAGTCGTCTGGTTGCCAGCCGATTACGGAAACGATGCGCTCCGTGCCCGTACTGGCCGACCCGGTCGAGGAAGACGCCCGCCTGCTGGCGCTGCACGCCTACGGGGTCCTCGACACGCCGCACGACCTGGCGCTCGACGACCTGGCACGGCTGGCCGCGATGCTCTGCGGCACGTCCCTGGCTGCCATCGGCTTCGTGGACCACGCGCGGGTCTGGCCCAAGGCCGTCGTGGGCATCGAGGCCCGCGACCTGCCCAGGGCCGGGACGTGCTGGGACCTGGTGGTCTCCCGGTCGGGCCCTCTCGTCGTGTGCGACACGGCCACGGACCCGCGCACCGCCGGCACCCGGACCGAGGTGGACGGGCGCCTGGTCCGCTTCTTCGCCGGCGCGCCGATCCGCACGGCCGACGGGCTGGACATCGGCGTCCTCGCGGTCTTCGACGTGGAGCCGCGGCCCGACCCGCCCGCCGGTGTCGACGCGCTCGCGGCGCTCGCGCGCCAGGCCACGGCGCAGCTCGAGCTGCGGCGGCGGGCCGACGAGGCAACCGCGCGCCGCAACGATCTCGAAGAGGTCTCGGAGCGCCTGCTGCGCCTCATCCAGACGATGAAGGCCGCGACGATCGTCGAGGACGAGGATCGCCACATCGTGCTGGCCAACACGGCGGTGGCGCGCCTGTTCGGGCTCGAGGGGCCGGCCGAGATGCTGGTGGGCATCGACTGCGGCGACCTCACCGAGGGGGCGGCCACGCTCTTCGCCGACCCGGACGCCTTCGTGTCCGGCGTCCGCCGCTGCCTCGAGGCGCGCGTCGAGGTGTTCGGCGAGCGGCTCGCGATGGCCGACGGGCGCACCTTCGAGCGGGACTACGTGCCCATCACCGTCGCCGACCGCCACCGGGGGCACCTCTGGCAGTACCGGGACATCACCGAGCGGCTCAGCGCCCAGGCCGACCTCGCCGCGAGCGAGGCACGCTGGCGCGCCGTCGTCGACCACATGCTCGAGGGGCTCGTCCTGGTGCGCCATGCCGACGGCATCATCCGCTCGATCAACCCGGCGGCCGAGCGCATCTTCGGCTACGCGCCGGGCGAGATCGTCGGGCGGCACCTCGGGGAACTGATGCCCGACGAGCCCGCCACGCGGTCGCCCGAGTTCTTCGCGCAGGCCTACGAGGCCGCGATTGGCCGCACGACGGAGTGGCGGGTCCGCAGGAAGTCCGGCGAGGTCGTCCCCGTCGAGCTGCAGCTCTTCGAGTTCGACACGTCCGAGGGGCAGGTCCTCGCGGGGGCGCTGCGCGACCTGACGGAGCGCCGCGAGATCGAGAAGCTGAAGAAGCAGTTCGTGTCGATGGTGAGCCACGAGCTCCGCACGCCCCTGACGTCGATCTCGGGCTCGCTGGCGATCCTCGAGAGCGGCACGACCGGCGAGATCAGCGCGCAGGGACGCGAGGTGATCAGCATCGCGCAGCGGTCGATCACCCGGCTGGTCGGCCTGGTCAACGACCTGCTCGATCTCGGCCGGCTCGAGGCGGGCCGCATGGAGGTGGTGCCGGAGCCGATGAGCGCCGCGCTGCTGGCGGAGCGCGCCGTCGAGTCCGTGCGCGCCGTCGCCGCCGGCCAGGGCGTCGAGCTGGTGGCGCGGCCCGATCCCGACCTCGTGGTCCTCGCGGACGGCGATCGCGTGGTGCAGGTCCTCGTCAACCTGCTCTCGAACGCCGTGAAGTTCTCGCCGCGCGGCGCGCGGGTCACGCTCGGCTGGGCGGCCGAGGGCGGGCACGCCCGCTTCACCGTCATCGACCGCGGCCGCGGCGTGCCCCTGGCCCTGCAGCAGGTGATCTTCGAGCCCTTCCGGCAGTCCGAACGCGCGGACGCGCTGGCCAAGGGGGGCTCCGGCCTCGGCCTGTCGATTGCCCGGGCGCTCGTGCAGCAGCACCACGGCTCGATCGGCGTCACGTCGCGCGAGGGCCAGGGTGCGACGTTCTGGTTCACGCTGCCGCTCGCCAACGAGGGCCAGGAGCCCCCGGCCAGGGGCTGAACCGCGCCCCGGGGCCCCGCCGGCGCTAGGCGCCGCCCGCGCTGGCGGCGTTGGCGACGGCCGCGGCCAGCACCCGCAGGTCGAAGGGCTTGGGCAGGAACTCGAAGGCGCCGAGCTCGCGGAGCCGGCCGGTCACGCCGGCCTCCACGAACCCGCTGATCACGATGACCCGCGCGCCGGCGTCCGCCTGCCGGATCCGCCGCAGCAACTCCTCGCCGCCGACAACCGCGTCGAGGTTGAGATCGGTGACGACGACGTCGAAGGGCGTGGCCGCCATGGCGGCCAGCGCCTGGTCGGCGGAGGTCGCTTCCGAGACGCCGTGGCCGGCCGCGCTGAGCGCCATCTGCATGAGGACCCGGATATCCGGGTCGTCGTCCACGATCAAGACGCGCGCCATCAGTAGACCCCGAGGTACCGCTCGAGCTCCCACGGGGAGACGTGGCGGATGTAGCCGTGCCACTCCTCCCGCTTGGCCTCGAGGAAGGCCTGGAAGATGTGGTCGCCGAGCGTCTCCCGGACGAGGTCGCTCTTCTCGAGCTCGTCGAGGGCCTCGTTGAGGTTCACGGGCAGGTCGTCGATACGGAGGTGGCGGCGCTCGCGGTGGCTCATCTTGTAGATGTTCTTGTTGACCGGCGGGCCCGGGTCCAGCTGCTGGTCGATGCCGTCGAGCCCGGCGCGCAGCATCATCGCGAACGCCAGGTACGGGTTGCAGGACGGATCCGGCATGCGGAGCTCGATGCGCGTCCGGTCCCCGCGTGGCGCGGGCACACGGACGAGCGGGCTGCGGTTCTTCTCCGACCACGCGATCGCCGTCGGCGCCTCGTAGCCGGGCACGAGGCGCTTGTACGAGTTCACGAGCGGGTTGGTGATCGCGCAGAACCCCTTGGCGTGCCGGAGCAGGCCGCCGATGTAGTGCAGGCACGTGTCGCTCAGCTGTCCCGTGCCCGCCTCGTCGTGGAACGCGTTCACGCCGCCCGCCAGCAGCGACTGGTGCGTGTGCATGCCCGACCCGTTCACGCCGAAGATCGGCTTCGGCATGAAGGTGGCGTGCAGGTCGTAGCGCAACGCCACGTTCTTGACGACGAAGCGGAACGTGCTGACGTTGTCGGCCGTGGCCAGCACGTCGTCGTAGTGGAAGTCGATCTCGTGCTGGCCGGGCGCGACCTCGTGGTGCGCCGCCTCGACGTGCAGCCCCATCTGCTCGAGCGCCAGGACGATCTCGCGCCGGACGTCCTCGCCCAGGTCCACGGGCGCCAGGTCGAAGTAGCTGGCCGCGTCGTGCGTCATGGTCGTCGGGGTCCCGCCCTTCCGCTGGAACAGGAAGAACTCCATCTCGGGACCCGCCACCATGCCGAAGCCCCGCTCGGCCGCCATCGCGATGACGCGCTTCAGGGTCGTGCGCGGGCAGCCGGCAAACGGCGTCCCGTCCGGGTTGGCGATGTCGCAGATGATCCGGCCCACGCGGGCCCCGCTCGGGTCGGACCAGGGGAAGACCTCGAAGGTCCGCAGGTCCGGGAGGAGGAACATGTCCGACTCCTCGATCCGGACGAACCCCTCGATGGACGACCCGTCGAACATGATCCGGCCGTCGAGCGCGTCGCCGAACTGCCGGTCGGGCACCTCGACGTTCTTGATCACCCCCAGGATGTCGGTGAACTGCAGGCGCAGGAACTTCACGCGCTCGCGGCTCGCCCGCTCGAGGATCTCCGCCTTCAGGGAGCGCGCGTCGGCTCCGGGCTTCGGCATGCGTTCGATTGTAGACCGCCCCGCCGCCGACCCGGGCCTTCGTCCCCGGAGCGTGTCCGGCCCGGCCGGCCGCCGCCACCGGGGCCACGTCAGATCGAACGTGGAGGCAAGTGCGATGACCAAGGCACGTTTCACGGTCTTTGCCGGCGGGCTCACCCTGGGCGTGGCGCTGTCGGTGGCGGGACTCCTGGCCCAGGACCGTTCGCCGGCCCAGCCCGACCGCCAGTTCCACGTCCTCGACGGGCGCGGCAGCGAGATCGGCGTCACGATCCGCGACCTCGAGGCCGGCGACGGCCAGGCCGGCGTGGTCCTCGAGACGGTGAACCCGGGCGGCCCGGCGGCGAAGGCCGGGGCCCGGGACGGCGACATCGTCGTGGAGTTCGACGGCGAGCGGGTGCGCAGCGCCCGGCAGTTCAGCCGGCTCGTCCAGGAGACCCCGGACGGGCGCGCGGTCCCACTCGTCGTGCGGCGGGACGGCGCGCGCCGCCAGCTCACGGTGACGCCGGAGGCGCGGACGGCCGCGGCGTGGTTCGACGATGGCCGGCTGTCGCGCGAGATCGAGCGCGGGCTGCGCGACCTCGAACCGCGGCTCCGGGAGCTCGAACCACGGCTCCGCGAGTTCCGGTTCGACGGGCCGCCGATGCGGTTCGACCTCCGGGACCTCGGCGCGTCACGCGGGCGCCTGGGCGTCCAGGTCGAGCCGCTGACCCCGCAACTGGCCGACTACTTCGCGGCGGCGGGCGGGGTGCTCGTGGCGTCGGTCACCGCCGATTCGCCGGCCGCACGGGCCGGGATTCGCGCCGGGGACGTCATCACGGGGATCAACGGCGCCACGGTGGCCGACACCCGGGACCTGCTCGACGGGCTCGACGATGCGCCATCGGCCGAGGTCACGCTCGCCATCGTCCGGGAACGGCAGGCGACGACGGTGACGGTCACGGTCGAGGACCGGGCGCCGCAGGGGCGGGGTGCCGCGCGCGGGGCGCGGCCGGGCGCCGGGCTGCGCTTCTAGGGCGAGCCGCGGCGGGCTAGCCGTTCTGGGCCTGGGGGTCGGGGTCGTCGGCCGCCTCGCCGGCGGCGACCGGCTCGTCGGCTGGTTCAGCCGGTGCCTCCGGCTCGTCGTTCCCCGCGGCCGGCGGCATGGCGCCGACGAGCGTGGCCAGCTGCGCGGCGAAGATGCCGGCGAGGGCGGCGCGATGCCGGCCCACGGCTTCCACGCCGGGCACCTCGGCGGAGAGGACGCCGATGGCGCCGTCCGGGCCGACGAGCGGCGCGGCGATCGCGGCCGGGGCGCCGGCGTGCGGGCCGACGGTGCAGGTCGCCACCGCGCGGAAGGCGTCGGCGGTCATGTTGTCGGCGTCGCGCGGGATCGACCCGATGCGGTCGAGGAGTCGCGCGTCGTAGCCGAAGGTCGCGACGGGGAAGAGCGCGGCCTGGCCGGGCCCCGTCGTCCAGACGATCATGCCGCTCGCGCCGAGCACGCCCGCGGCGCGCTCGAGGAGCCCCCCGAGGGCCGCGCTGTCCGAGAGGCGCGCGAGGTCGCCGCAGAGGGCGGCGGCGGCCGGCAGATCGACCTCCGGCCGCGGGTCCACCGGCGGCGCCGCGGGCGCCGGTTCGTCGGCGACGGCGGTGCCGCCGGCCGGTGCCGGCAGGTCGTGCAGGCCCAGGAGCTCGCCGCTCGCGGTCATGCTCGACACCCTCGGCGTCGGCACGAGCAGCAGCGCGACGAGGAGCCAGAGGCCCGCCGCGGCGCCAGCCAGCGTCGCCTGCTCGGCCGCCAGGGCCGCCTGGCGGTTGGTGGCCGCCGCCTGGACCGCCCCGGAGACGTCGATGACCTCGGCCTGCACGCCGTCGAGCAGGTCGCGGGCTTCCGTGAAGATGACGTCGCCTGCCATGAGGGCCTGTCCCCCCCGCACGTAGTCGCGGGCGCGGCGTTCGGCGGCGGCGAGCTGGTCGATGGCGCCGAGCGACGCGGTGAACGACCGGTCGGCCGCCGCCGCCGCGGCGTCCATCGACAGCATCGCCGTGCGCAGCTCATCGAGCAGCACGGTGGTGCGGGCCGTCCAGAACGCCTGGCCCTGGCCGGCCGCGACGTAGGCGTGCAGCGAGGCCCGCAGGTCGCCGATCTTGATGAGGGCCCGGTCGGCGCGTGTGGCCTGGTTGCGGGCGGACGCGGCTTCCGCGTCCCTGGCCTGTTCGTCCTGCCACGCCCGGTAACCGAGACCCACGGTGCCGCCCAGCGCGAGCACCACCAGCAGCAGCCGAAGCCAGCGGTTCTTCATCGGGGGCAAATATAGCAGGTCTCAGACGCGCGGGAGCGTGGGGAGGCGGGGCCTGTCGGGCGTCCGGGCCGGACGCCGCGGGGCGCGGGCGGCGCCGGGATGCGGGCGGCGAGCCTCCTCGGCCCTCGCCACGCACCCCGGCGCGGTCCACCTACTCGGAACGCGAGATCTCTTCCGTCACGAGGCGGAGCGGGATGACGGTCGGCTGCGGCGCGTTCTCCATCTGGACGTTGTGGCCCTTGACCGGCGCCAGGTCCTCGAACATGCCGTGCCACTTCAGCCGCTCCATCGGGTTGCTGGACTGCAGCCAGTTCTCCGCGCTCACGGGGCGGTTGAAGGACTGGTCGCCCAGGCCCATGTCGGCGCGGACGCCCTCGGCGCTGGTGTAGGCCACGGGCAGGCCGAGCGCGGCGGCGACCGACGTGAGGATCTGCCAGTCCTCGACGGCCTCGCCCGGGGTCGGGATGGCCTTCGAGGCCGCCTGCAGCATGCCCTGGTCGTTGGTGAAGCAGCCGTCCTTCTCGAGCCAGGCCGCGCCCGGCAGCACGACGTCGGCCGCGGCGGCCAGCTCGTTCTGCAGGACGCCCTGGTACACGATGCCGCCCAGGCGGCCGGCGCGGCGCGCCTCGACGATCCAGGCGACGTCGCCGATCGACCCGGCCGGGCCGGGGTCGACGACGTAGAGGACGGCGACCTTGCCCTGATCGACGGCAGACCGCAGCGCGGAGAGGTCGGCCTCGCCGTCGTTGCCGGCACCGACGGCCAGCCCCAGCGCGCTGGCGCCGTTGAGGTTGGGCGCGTCGGTGGCGGGCACGCGGAACTTCGTGCCGGCCGGCTGCTGCTTCGCGGTCCGGCGCCAGCTCACCGAGAGGTGATCGACGCCCTGCTCGCCCTTGAGCTCCGTGAGGACGCGCTTCATCAGGAAGAGCTCCTCGTGCGAGGCGTGGCCGGAGGCCAGCATGCGCACCGAGGCGGGGTCGCGGCGGCCGGCGGCGTTCAGGAGGTCGCGCACCTTGACGAGCGCGTCCTTCCACGTCACCACCTGCTGGACGCCGTCCTTGGTGAGGATGAGCGGCTTCTTGAGGCGCTCCTCGCTCTCGACCCAGCCGTACTCGAAGCGGCCGATGTCGCACATCCAGAACCCGTTGACGTCCGGGTTGTAGCGCGGCGTGATGCGGATGAGCCGCGAGCCCTTGGCCCACTCGGGCTTGGCCTTGATCCACCCGGTGACGCTGCAGCCCTTCGAGCAGCCGGTGCAGATGGTGTCGACGGCGTTGGGGTTGTCCCACGGCCGCGACCGGAACCGGTACTGCTTGGTGGTGATCGCCCCGACGGGGCACACGTCCATGAGGTTGCCGGAGAGCAGGGAGTGCACGCCCTGCTCGCTGAACGTCGCGACCTCGCTGCCGTTGCCGCGGTCGATGACGCCGATCTGCGCGTCCGCGTCCACGTCCCGCATGAAGCGCACGCAGCGGGTGCAGAGGATGCACCGGTTGCGGTTGAGCATCAGCGTCGGGCCGAAGTCGACGTCCGCCTTCACGCCCTCGCCGTCGAAGGTCCGCCGCGGGAAGTCCATGCGGCTCTCGGCGTTGCCGAACGTGTAGGAGAAGTCCTGCAGCGGGCACTCGCCGCCCTTGTCGCACACCGGGCAGTCGAGCGGGTGGTTGATCAGCAGGAACTCGAAGACGCCGGCGCGCCCCTCGACGGCCTCCGGGTCCTTGGTGTGGACCACCATGCCCTCGGAGACGGGCGTCGAGCACGACGTCTGCAGCTTCGGCATCTTCTCGATCTTCACGAGACAGACGCGGCACGAGGCGTCGATGCTGAGGCCCGGGTGGTAGCAGTAGTACGGGACCTTGAGGCCGGCCTGGATCGCGGCCTGGAGGACCATCGTCCCCTTCGGTACCGTGACCGTCTTGCCGTCAATGGTGAGCGTCACCTGTTCCATGGCAGTTCCGGATCATATCAGACGGGACCGGATCCGGGCCCGCGCGGCCCCGGGCGGCGGAACCCGGGGCCCGGGCGGCGCTAGAATCAAGGCACGCGCCCCGGCAGGCGGGGCCGGACCCCGAATCGCGGCAGAACCATGGCAGGCAGGCGAGGCACACGGTCGGTGGCCGAATGGGTGGTCGCCCTGGCGGCGTTCGGCGCCGTGGGCTGGATGCTGTACGGGCCGATCCAGGGCTGGCTGGGCCAGCCGCCCGCCGCGCTCGTCGAGACCGTCGACCCCCGCCCCGACGGCGTGCCCGCCGCCGCGACGCCCGTGGCGCTGCTCGTCTTCCTCGACGGCCGCGAGCTGCGCGTCGGCGACCCGACCTCGACCCTGAACGCCCTCGTGGACGAGACGATGGCCGACGGCCCGCCCCAGGTCACCCAGGGACCCTTCGGCGACCGCCAGCTCCGGGCCTACGAGCGCGACGGCACCCGCTTCTTCGTGGTCTCGGAACGGACCGAGCCCGGCGGCCCCGTGCGGGTGTCGGGGATCTACCTCAGGTAGATGGTGAGTAAGTAAGAATCAAGAATCAAGAATCAAGAAAGAAGACGGGTGCCGGTGTCGGGCAGCATGCCTGGAACCGGGTCCCCTCTTCTTACTTCTTAATTCTTGATTCTTACTTACTCACATTCACCAAGGCTCCGTCGTCCTTGTTGAAGTCGACGTTCTTGACCGTGCCGTCGAGGGGGATGCGGGCCTCGGTCTGCTGGCCGGTCACGGCGACGACGACGTCGGCGGTGCGGTTGTCGGCGTAGGTGATGGTGACGGTGACGGGGATGTCGAAGACCTCGCCGGCCTGCTCGGCGCGGACGACGAGGGTGTTGCCGTCGACCTCGGACGACATGCGCAGGCGGGGCAGCGACGAGCCGTACACCCACCGGTCGAAGAAGCGATCGAGGTTCTTCCCGCTCGCCGCGGCCATCGCGCGGCGGAAGTCGTCGGTGCCGGCCTTCCTGAAGCGGTTCTCGGCGTAGTAGCGGCGCAGCCCCGTGAAGAACGCGTCGTCGCCGACGAACCGGCGCAGCATGTGGAGGACGAGCGCGCCCTTGTTGTAGGCGATGGCGCGGAAGACCCTGGGCTGGCCCTTGATGTGGCCGAGGCGGTAGCCCAGGTAGATGGCGCCCTGGTCGGACTCGTTCATCGCCCAGCGGCGCATGTGCTTGATGACGCTGGCGAACCCGTCATCGCCGTGCCGCTGGCGCGCGTACAGGGCGGCGAAGTACTGCGCGAAGCCCTCGCTGAGCCACTGTTCGTGGTAGTTCTTCCAGCCGACCGCCTGTCCCCACCACTGGTGCGCGATCTCGTGCGCGAGGAAGAACTCCGGGAAGTCGTCGAAGGTGGCCGGGTCGTTCCTGAAGAAGAACGGCGTGGTCGGCAGCGGGTTGTTGATGACGGCGAAGTAGCCCGGGCTGTGGCCGCCGGGCAGGTCGTGCTCGAGCATCGCGATGGCCATGGCGCCGTACGGGGCATCCCCGACGATCGACGCGTAGAGCCGCAGGATCTCGGCGGCCACGGGCAGCGCGTCCCGGCCCCGCTCCTCCTGCCTGGGGTTGGCCTCGATCCGCAGGTCCACGGTGTTGCGCTGGCCGATCGGCAGCGCCGGGCGGTCGCCGTCGGCCGCGCCCGCGGGCGCGCCGGGGTCGGCCGGCAGCACGTCGAGCGCGACGGTCGCCTTCTCGACCTCGGTCATCGGGCTGACGACGACACCGAGGTAGCGCACCGGCTGGACCGCCTGGAAGGCGTAGAGCACCTGGCCCGGGCGCTCGGCGGTCGGCGGGGCCACCTGCACCGGCGTGCCGCTCACCGGCATCCCCGACCCCACCACGCTGTACGCGTCCGGCACCGTGAAGCGGATGGTGGCCGTGGCGTAGTCGGTGACCTGGCCCTGCGGGTACCACGCGGTGCGGTTGCTGAACAGCCAGTTGGGCTCCGGCGGCACGTACGGGATGTCCTCGAGCCGCTGCGGTGAGCGGCCCCGGCCCTGCGTGATCGACTCGGAGTCGGTGGCCTGCGTCGGGACGCGCCCCTGGTAGGAGACGTTGAGCGTGAGCTCGAAGTCGCGCGCGACCGGCGACGGCAGGTTCACCGCGACGGCGTTCTGGTTGTTCACCTTGAGGAAGAGCAGGCGGCCCAGCTCGTCGCAGACGATGTTGTTGACCGTCAGGTCGCCCGCGAGCTTGAGGGTGAACGTGGAGAGGGCGAACGACGTCACGCGGAGCTTCATCCGCACCCGGCCGCTCAGCCACTCGCGCGCCGGGTCGAACGTCGCGTCCACGTCGTAGTGCAGCACGTCGTACTCGACGAGGTCGTCCTCGTCGTAGAAGCGGCCGCGCGAGGCGAGCTTGGGCTCCGATGCGTACACCGCGATGTTGCGCTTCTTCTCGCGCTGGAAGAGCGTCACGTCCTCGGGCTCGCCCGTCGACCGCGCGTAGGTCAGGGTGTCGTAGCGCCGCGTCCGGATCTCCGCGAGGAAGTCGCCGGCCTGCGGCAGCAGCGACCACGACTCGGGACTGAGCTTCGCCAGGTCGAGGCTGAACGACTTGCCGGCCTCCTCGTCGAACACCTCGCTCGCCCGCCGGAACTGGCGGGCGTCGACGACCACCGGCTCGAGCGAGGCCGACTGCACGCGCTGCTCGAACTCGAACGGGTTCATCCGCACGAAGGCCGCGCTGAACCCGGTGTCGATCGCGTCGCTGCCGCTGAAGAGCCGCACCTGCCCGCGCTCCTCCGCCGGCCCCGGCGTGAAGACCATCGTCCCGTTGCCCAGCAGCACCAGCCCGGTGACGCCCTCAGCGGTCTCGGCGACGAACACGTCGCCCGTCGGCAGCCGCAGCTCGAGATCCACGGCGCGGATGACGAGGTCCCGCGCGGCGAACTGCTTGGTGGGTTCGAGCTCGAGGTGGTGCAGCCCGTCGAGCGCGGCGAGCCGGTCCTCGGCGATGATGCGCCAGGGCTGGCTGTCGAACCGCTCGTCGCGGGGGCGGCGGACGTCGAGGCGCCAGGTCGCGATGCGGCCGCGCGCGCCCGACTGCAGGAAGACCTCGGTGACGAGGCGGTACCCGAGGCCTGGCAGGGTGCCGGGCAGCGCCGAGCGGTCACGCTCCTGGACCACCACGCGCGTCAGCCCCTGCGCCGTGATGGCGTCGAAGAACTCCCCGGCGTGTTCGCGGTCGGCGTTGTCGGAGACGAGGGTCAGCCAGGCGGCGCGGTCGGCACCGGCGATGGCGGCCTGGACCGCGTCCAGGAAGAGCTGGATCGACGTGTCCTCGTCGACGTCCGGGCGCATCTCCGCCTGGCGGGCGAGTCCGGGACTGGCCCACAGGACGAGCACGCAGAGGAGGAGCGCTCGGCCCATACGTCGATTAGACGCCGGTGGGGCACGTTCAGACTACCGGATTCGTGTGCCGGCTGAGGATGAGCACGGTCAGGTCGTCCTGCAGCCGTGAATCCCGCCTGTGGTGCTCGACCGCGTCGAAAATGGCCCGTCCCAGGGTGCTTGCGGCGGCCGTCTGGAGCGTGCCGTGGTGCAGGGCGAGCGTCCGCTCGAGCCCCTCTTCGTCGAACGGCACCCCGGCGGGGTCTTCGACCTCCGTGATGCCGTCGGTATACATGACCAGCGCGTCGCCCGGGTCGAGCCGCTCGTGCCCCGACTCGTAGGTCGAGGCCTCGAACATCCCGAGCGCGATGCCGCCGGTCGAGAGCCGTTCAATCGATCCATTTTGCCGGCGGAGCAGCGGGGGTGTCTGGCCGGCGTTGACGAACTCGAGCGCCCCGGTCGCCGGGGTGTAGCGGGCGAGGAAGAACGTGATGAACCGGCTCGCCGGGGCGTGGCGCCCGATCTGGATGTTGAGCCGGCGCACCAGCTCGGCTGGCTCCAGGCCCTCGTCCACGAGCGTCCGGAGCATCGCCAGCAGCAGGGCCATCAGCAGCGCGGCCGGGCTGGCCTTGCCCGCCACGTCGCCGAGCGCGACGAGGACGGTGCCGTCGGGCTGCGGCAGGATGTCGTAGAAGTCGCCGCCGACCGTGTTGGCCGGCTTGGTGAGGCCGAACGCCTCGACGCCGGGCCCCGACCACGTGCCGTCGGGCAGCATGGCCTGCTGGATCTCGCGCGCGACCTCGAGGTCGCGCTTGAGCGACAGGCGGTCGGCCACCTCCAGCAGCACGAGGAGGTTCATCAGCAGGAAGCCGACGAGGAGCCAGATCGTGCCCTCGGCGAAGACGGGCCCGGGCACGCCGATGTTGACGAAGAAGAAGGCGACCGGCACCGGGATGCGCATCAGCCCGAAGTGGTCGAAGAGCTTGATCAGGCCGATCGCGAAGGCCAGGAGCGACACGCCGTACATGAGGCGGCGGGCCGGCGAGAGGCGCATCGTGAAGGCGAGGAAGAAGGCCTGGACGTACTTCACCGCGCGGCGGTGGCGCGGCAGGCCCTCGAGTTCCGCGGTGTTGATGCCCTTGGCGAAGAAGCGGTAGGCCTCGGGCGTCTCGCGCGTGAACAGCTTGCCGAGTTCGTCGGTCGTCAGGTCGGCGGTATACCGGTTGAAGAACTCGCGGGCTTTGGCCATCTCGGACTGCAGGTTCCCGATTGCACGTTGCAGGTTGACGGCGACGACCGCAGGCTCATGACGAGATCCGCCTCCGCGCGCCAGTCCGCAATCCGCACTGATCTCTACGTCCCGGGATCACGCCCAGTTCCTTGCCGGACGCGACGAGCGCGCCGACACATCACAAGATCACAAGATCACAAGATCACGAGATTACCGAAGGTAATCTGCCGTGAACCGCGCCAGGTCGTCGTAGATCGCGCCGAGTTCCGCGGGCGAGGCGAGGAACACGATGCGGAAGAAGCCGTCCTCCGGCCGCGCGCCGAAGCCGGAGCCGTAGACGCAGAGGATGCCCGCCTCCCGCAGGAGGGCGAGCACGAACTGCTCGTCGGTGTGCCCCGGCGGGAGCGCGACCCGCGGCATGGCGTAGAAGGCCCCCCGCGGGGCGACGCACGTGATCCCCGCGATCGCGTTCAAGCGCGTCGTCGTGAGCGCCGCGCGCTCGCGCAGGTCGTCACGGAGCGCCACCTGGTGCGAGCGGTCGCCCGTGAGCGCCGCCGTGACCGCGAACTGCATCGGGCCGGGACTGCAGAGCCGGCCGTCCGCCAGCTTCTTGATCGCCGCCAGCGCGTTGTCGAGCCGGGGCGTCCCGCCGACCGCCATCCAGCCCGCCCGCCAGCCCGGCGCGAGGTAGGCCTTCGACAAGCTCGAGTAGGAGATGATCGGCGCCGCCGGCGCCAGGGTCGCCATCGGCGCGACGGGGCCGTCGTAGGCCAGGTCGCCGTAGACCTCGTCGGCGAGGATCACGAGCCCGTGCGTCTCCGCCAGGGCGATGAGCGACCGCCGCACCTCGTCCGGGTAGATGGCGCCGGTGGGGTTGTTCGGGTCGATCACGACGAGCGCCCGCGTCTTCGGGCCGATGAGCGACCGCAGGTGGTCGAGGTCGGGCAGCCAGCCGTTGTCCGGATCGGTCCGGTAGTAGGCCGGCTCGGCGCCAATCTTCGCCAGCACCGCGGTGTAGAGCGGGTAGGTGGGCGAGGGCACGAGGACCTCTTCTCCCTCGTCCACGATGGCCGTGATGGCCAGCTCGATGCCCTCGGACGTCCCGGACGTGATCAGCACGCGATCCGGCGAGACCTCCACGCCGCGGCTCGCGAAGTCGGCGGCCACCGCCTCCCGCGCCGCGAGGATGCCCGGCGAGGGCGCATAGCCGTTGTGGCCGTCCCGCATGGCGCGCTCCACCGCCTCGATGAGGTGCGGCGGCGTGAGGAAGCCGAACTGGTTCGGGTCGCCGATGTTCAGGTACCGCACCGCGACACCCGCCAGCTCCACCTTCTTCGCCTCGGCGACGATGTTGCGGATGGCGTAGGTGAAGCGGTCCACGCGCCTGGCGGTGCGGATGGGCGAGGGCAGCTGAGGAGTCACGCGTCGAGTGTAACGGAAGACGCCGCCGGTGCCCGCGGCACCCGCGACGAGGCCGGCCCGCGGGCGGTGCCGCGGGTGCCAGGGTGTGGGAGCGGTGTCGCGATCACCGCGCAAGAATTACACACCCGGGTGAGAGTTGCACAGCGCCCCGCGCGCGGCAATTTCCACTAAACACAAGAAAACAAACATCTTATCTAACTGGCAAGGGTCTTGGATCCAGGACGGCCATGCGGCAGCGTCTCTATGCGGGGCTCATCGGCGCGGCACTGGCCATGGCACCAGTGCAGGGTGTCGCGCAGGGTGCGCCGGAGGCCCCGCCCGTGTTCCGGTCCGGGGTCGAGCTCGTCACCGTCAGCGCGACGGTGCGCGACGGCCGCGGCCGGCTCGTGACGGGGCTGTCGGCCGAGGACTTCGAGGTGCTCGACGCCGGCGAGCCCCGCGCGATCAGCGCGTTCCGCGCGGAGTCGGCGCCGCTGAGCGTCGCGATCCTGTTCGACGTCAGCGGCAGCATGGACGTCGCCGCGCGCATGACGGCCGCGCGGTTTGCCGCATACCACCTGCTGGCCCGGCTCGAGCCGGGCACGGATGAAGCCGGGCTGTTCGCGTTCGACAGCCGGCTGAGAGAGGTGGCTCCGTTTTCGGTCGATACGCGCGCCCTGACGGGTGCGCTGGGGGAGGTCGATCCGTTCGGGGCCACCTCACTGCACGACGCGGTGGCGGAGGCGGCCAGGCGCGTAGCCGGCCGATCCGCCCCGCGCCGGGCAGTGATCGTCCTCACCGACGGCGTGGACACGGCGAGCCGCCTGACGGCGGCGGAGGTCTCCGGTATCGCCGCGGCGATCGACGTGCCGATCTACGTCGTCGCGACCGTCCTGTCGATCGACGACCCGGGGTCGCCGCGCGCCGCGCGGGGCCGGCCATCCGGCGACCCGGCGGCCGCGACGCTGGAGGACCTGGCGAGGTGGACGGGCGGGGCGCTGCTCTACAGCAGCTCGCCGGCGCGCTCGGCCGAGGTCGCGCGCCCGGTGATCGAAGAACTCCGGCAGCAGTACCTGATCGCGTTCCGGCCGGGCGATGCCGCGGGCTGGCACCCGATCGAGGTGCGGGCGCGCGGCCGCGACCTGACCGTGCGCGCGCGGGGCGGCTACATGTCAGGACGCGAGAGCTGGTAGGCGCGCGGCCGCGTGGCGCGGCGCGCTCTTGAATCGAGGTTGGGGTCGTGAAGGAGGCAGTCATGGGCAAGTCGGTATTCGTCATGGGGATGTTCGCGGTGACCCTCGCGGTGGCGCCGGCGTGCGCGACCAAGGGCTTCGTGCGCGAGTCGGTCGGCGAGGTCAACGAGAAGGTGAGCACGATGGGCACCTCGCTCGAGGAGACGCAGGAGCGCGTGCGGAAGAACGAGGCGGGGATTTCCGACGTCGACAAGCGCGCGCAGGCCGCGGCGCAGGACGCGAAGCAGGCGGCCAACGACGCCGCGGCCACCGCCAACGAGGTCGGGGAGACCGCCGCGAAGCGCGCCGACGCGATCGAGGCCGCCAACCGCAAGCTCCTCTTCGAGGTCGTCGTCAGCGAGGACCAGGGCCAGTTCAAGTTCGGCAAGACCGAGCTGCCGGATGGCGCCAAGACCGCCATCGACGACATGGTGACCCAGCTCAAGGACCGCAAGGAAGCCGTGTGGATCGAGATCGAGGGCTACACGGACTCGACCGGCAGCGCCGTCTACAACAAGGAGCTCGGCCTCGAGCGCGCCGAGGCGGTCAAGCGCTACCTCTACGAGCAGCACCACGTGCCGCTCCACAAGATGAACGTGATCAGCTTCGGCGAGGAGAATCCCGTGGCCCCGAACACCACGCGCCAGGGCCGCGCGCAGAACCGCCGGGTGGTCATCAAGGTGCTCGCCTAGTCAGCCTCCGTCGACCGCCACGTGGACCGGCTTCTCGGGGGGGAAGCCGGTCCTTTTTTCATTGAGGAATCAAGAATCGAGAATCAAGAATCTAGAAACAAACCCGTCCCGTCGTTCTTGGTTCTTGATTCTTGATTCTTGATTTGCCGGACGCGTGGCCGACGCGGCCTGTGTCGGCCTGCCGCGTCGGCCACGCGCCCGGTAAAGTTCTGCACGGTTCGGCCCGATACGACACTCCGGAGACGAGGAGGTGCCCATGAGGGTCCTGCAGACGACGGGTGTCGTGTTGGCGGTGGTGCTGGGGCTGGCGGCGCTGCCCGGCGTGGCGGCGGCCCAGACGGGCATCGGCATCGGTCCCCGTATCACCTTCGTCCGGGGCGACGCGAGCACGCCGGACGGGTCGACACGGTTCTCGGGCGGCGCCCTGCGGCTCGGCTCGGGCGCCGCCGCCGTGGAACTCGCCATCGACTACCGCAACGCGGTGAACGACGACCTCACCGAGCGGGTGAAGGACTTCCCGTTCCAGGCCTCCGTCCTCGTCTACCCCATCCGCGCGGCCGTGTCGCCCTACCTGGTCGGCGGCCTGGGCTGGTACTCGCAGCGCGTCGACTCGCTCGGCGCCGGGCAGGCCGTCCTCGAGACCACGACCACCCGCAAGATGGGCTGGCACGCCGGCGTGGGCGGCGAAATCCGCCTGCACCCGCGTGTCTCGCTCTTCGGCGACTACCGCTACACCTTCATCCGCTTCGGCGGCGCCGACGACAGCACGCAGCCGCCGCTGGCGCCCGAGTCGTCCGGCACCACCATCACGCCCCTGCCCGGTTTCATCCCGTTCGCCGACCGCCTTAAGCTCTCGCACCAGGGGTCGATGTGGACGTGGGGCGCGATCTTCAGGTTCTAGGGCGCGCTAGTTCCTGGGTTCCTCAGGTTTCTCAGGTTCCTCGCGTTCCTGGGGTTCCTCGGGTTTCAGCGCTGGCGGCGGCGGGCCATGACGGCCTCGCGGTCGCCGGGCGCGGGCTGCCACAGCGCGAAGCGGGCCATGACGTAGAGGGCCTTGAAGGCGTCCTTGAGACCGATCTTCTTGCCCTCTTCGTACGTACGGCCGTGGTACGAGATGGGCACCTCGTACACCCGCGCGCCGAGCCGGGCGACCTTGATCGTGATCTCGGGCTCCATGCCGAAGTCCGTGGACTCGAGGTGCAGCCGGCCGGCGACGTCGCGGGAGAAGAGCTTGTAGCACGTCTCCATGTCGGTGAGGTTGAGGTCGCTGACCGCGTTCGAGAGCAGCGTCAGCAGCCGGTTCCCGACGTAGTGCCAGAAGTACAGCACCCGCTGGCCGCGCGGCGAGCCCAGGAACCGCGAGCCGTAGACGACGTCGGCCTTCCCGTCGAGGATGGGGCGCAGCAGCAGGGGGTAGTCCTCGGGGTCGTACTCGAGGTCGGCGTCCTGGACGATCATCAGGTCGCCGGCCGCCGCCGCCAGGCCCGTCGCCACCGCCGTGCCCTTGCCGCCGTTGACCGGCTGGTAGATGACCCGGACGCCGTCCCGCCCGTCCCGGGCCGCGAGCAGCTCCCGCGTCCCGTCGGTCGACCCATCGTCCACGATGATCACCTCGCGCTCGATGGGGCCGAGGTCGACGGCGAGCACACGGTCGAGGATCGTGGCGATGGTGGCCCGCTCGTTGTAGCAGGGCATCACGACGGAGAGCTTCATGCAGGAGGGATCTTACGCCGGGGACGGAGCAATCCCGCACCCGGAATCCGGCCCGCCTGGCGCGAGCGCTGGAATGCGGGCCCCCAACGTCGCGGGGACAGCTGCGACGCCGGGGACCCCCTGCAGGGACCGCCGTGCGCCAACGGCTCCCCACATTCTCGAGACCTTCGATGAGTAATCGAGAATCGAGAATCAAGAACGCAGGATCGAGAGGCCGCCGCGTCGTCGTCTTGATTCGGGATTACTGATTCTCGCGTCCTGATGGCGTGCCCGTCAGGGCACGACCGTGACCTGCCCCCGGATCTCGCCGCCGGGATTCACGGTGCTGTGGATGTTCAGGTAGACCTGGCCGCCCACGAGCGCCTGCAGGAAGTCGTCCCAGGAGCGGATGCCCTGGTCGGCGCGGACGCGGAGCGACGAGGCGGTCGCGGTGCCGCTCACCGTGAACTCGTTCGACGCGCCGACGGGCGGGGCGATGTCCACGACGACCGGGCCGGCAAGCCCGGCGCCGCCGACGTGGAAGTGGCCGGCCGTCGTCCCGCTGGGCATGTTGAACACCTGCACCGTGTAGGTGACGGTCTGGGTCGCCAGGTTCACGGTGATGTCGGCCATGCCGTACGCGCCCGTCAGGACGCCCGGCGTCTCGCTCGCGCCCGAGAGGTGCGCGGTCATGTGGTACACGAGCTGGGCCTGTGAGCCGCTGGCCTGGGCGAGGGCCAGCCTTGGCGCCGCGAGCGCGAGGCCGAGGGCAAGGACGAACAGGGCACGTCGCATCGAGTCACTCCTTCGCCGCCGGAACCGGGGCAGCGCCGCTGCCAGGGGAGCAACGGGCGCGCCAACAGTCGCTGGAACCGGGGAGCCGGCGCGAAGGGCCCAATTCCGGGCCGATTCGCCCGTACGCGCGAAGACCCGGCCGGGGCGTCCCGCGGCCGGGTCTTTCGATTCCCGAAACCGGCTTACGCGCCGCGTAAGGCGGCGATGGCCGCTAGGCGGAAGGCTTGGGCAGGCCCTTTTCGAGGATCTGCTCGATCGCCGCCGCGAAGGTGTCGACCTCCTCGACGGTCGTGTAGACGTTCGGCGTCACACGCAGCCCGCTGTACTCGGCGTGCCGGATGGGGACGACGATGATGCGCCACCTGTTCCACAGGTGGCTCGTCACCTGGGCCACGTCCACGCCGTCGATGGCGACGTTGGCCAGCCCGCCCGACTGCGCCGGGTCGTAGCTCGTGAGCAGCTTCACGCGCGGGTTCTGCTCGAGCCGCTTCGCCCACCGGTCGCGCAGGTAGCGCAGCCGCGCGATCTTGCGCTCGGCGCCGATGCCCTCGTGGAACGCCAGCGCCTCGGCGACCGCGTTGTGCGCGGCCGCGGGGTGGGTGCCGATCTCCTCGAACTTCCGGATGTTGTCGGTCTGCGCCTCCGCGGCCGGCTGCATCGGCCAGAGCGACGGGATGAGGGGCTTCCGGACGTAGAGGAAGCCGGTACCGATCGGCGCGAGCAGCCACTTGTGCAGGCTCGTCCCGTACATGTCGCACTCGAGGTCGGCGAGGGTGAACGGGAAGTGCGCGAAGGCGTGGGCGCCGTCGACGATGGTCGTGATGCCGCGCGCGCGCGCCATCCGGCTGATGGCCTGCACCGGGAAGATCTGCCCCGTCAGGTTGGTGATGTGGCAGAAGTGGATGACCTTCGTCCGCGGCGTGATGGCGCGCTCGAACCGCTGGACCAGGTCGTCCATGCTCGGCGGCGGCACGGGGAAGGAGATCTTCGTCAGCGTGATGCCGTCGCGCCGCACGCGCTGCTCCCAGGTGTTGAGCATGCGGCCGTAGTCCTGGTTGGTGGTCAGGACCTCGTCGCCGGCCTGGAGATCCAGGCCGAGCTGCGCGATCTGGAGCGCCTCGCTCGCGTTCCGGGTGATGGCCAGCTCTTCGGCGTCGCACCCGAAGGTGCCGGCCAGGCGCCGCCGCACGCTCTCGATGTTGGGCTCGAGCACCTGCCACATGTGGTACACGGGCGCCTGGTTCGAGATGTCGAGGAACCGCTTGTACGCGTCGTGGACGACGCGCGGGCTGGGGCTGACGCCGCCGTTGTTCAGGTTGATGATCGTGCGGTCCAGGGTGAAGGCCTGCTGGATCTCGCGCCAGAACGTCTCGTCCGAGGCGAGCTCGGCCGGCCCGCGGCCGTCGGCCTCCGCCCGGCCCGCCGCCCGCACGGCCCTGGCCAGCCCGTCGTCCCTGAACGCGGCCACCGCCCCGACGCCGCCGACGACGCTCCGCCGCAGGAATGCCCGTCGATCCATCTCACCCTCCAGGATGGTGCGTTTCCGTGCGCCGGATTGTCGCTCACAAACGACGGATCCCGAACCCCAAATCGCGGGAGCGTGCAAACTGCAATCCGAGATCTGAGATCTGAGATTCGCGAGGCGACCCTAGGTGGCCTGCTTGAGCATCCGGTCGAGCTGGCCGAGGCGCTCGTTGCTGCCGAGCAGGGCGAGGATGTCGCCGTCCTGGATGATGTCGTCGGGACCCGGCGACACGGTGGTGAAGTCGCCGTCGCCGGTCTTCGACGTGCGCTTGATGGCGATGGTCGTCAGGCCGAATCGGGCGCGCAGGCCGATCTCCTTGAGGTTCTTGCCGATGAACTGCGGCGGCGCCGGGATCTCGATGATCGAGAACTCGCGCGAGAGCTCGATGTAGTCGAGGACGTTCGGGACGACCAGGCTGTGCGCGATGCGGATCGCCATCTCGCGCTCCGGGAAGACCACGCGGGTGACGCCGAGCTTCTCGAGGATCCGGCCGTGCAGGGGCGTGACCGCCTTGGCGACGATGTTCTCGACGCCGAGCTCGCGGACGAGCGTGACGACGAGCAGGCTCGACTCGATGTTCTCGCCGATCGAGACGACGGCGACGTCCACGTCCTTGATGCCCGAGGCGCGCAGGGCCTTCTCGTCGGTCGCGTCGAGCTGCACGGCGAGCGAGATGTGGTCGGCGAGCGCGCGGACCTTGTCCTCGTCGCCGTCGATGCCCACCACGTCGTGGCCGAGCCCGGCGAGCGTGGTCGCCATCGCCGAGCCGAAGCGTCCGAGTCCGATGACCGCGAATTGACGTCGTGCCATAACCCCTCGATGCCCCCGGCCTAGCCGATGAGCACCTTTCCCTCCGGATAGCGGATCCGCGCGCGGAGCGACCCGCGCCGCGCCAGCGCGAACGCCAGCGTGAGCGGCCCGACGCGGCCCATGAACATCAGTCCCACGATGAGGATCTTGCCGACCGCGCCGAAACCGCCGACGAGGCTGAGCGGCGAGCCGGGCGAGCCGAGCGAGAGCCCGACGGTCGCGAAGGCCGAGGTCGTCTCGAAGAGCGTCTCCATCAGCGGCCGGCGCTCCATGATGAGGACGATGCCGGCGGCGCTGTTGAGGGCGAGGAAGGCGATGAGCGAGACGAAGAACGCGCGCGCGACCGTCTCGGTCGAGATGCGGCGCCCGAAGAGCACGGGCTCCTGGTCGCCCCGCACCGTCGCCCACAGCGCGGCCACGGTCACGCTGAACGTCGTGGTCTTCACGCCGCCGCCCGTCCCGCCCGGCGACGCCCCGATGAACATGAGCGCCATGATCAGGAAGAGCGTCGCGGGCCCGAGCGCGGCGATGTCCAGCGTGTTGAACCCCGCGGTCCGCGCCGTCACGGCCTGGAACCACGCCGCCATCACCCGGTCCGCCGGCGCCAGCCCCCCGAGGGTGCCGGGATTGTGCCACTCGAGCGCCAGGATCGCCAGCGTGCCGCCCACCACCAGCACCGCCGACGAGGTCAACGCCAGCCGCGTGTGCATCGACATCGTCACGCGATGGCGCAGCCGCAGCAGCTCGTTGATCACGAAGAACCCCAGGCCGCCGAGGATGATGAGCACCGAGATGACGCCGTTGACGGTGACGTCGGTGTTCCACCGGACCAGGCTGTCGCTCCAGAGCGCGAAGCCCGCGTTGTTGAACGCCGACACCGCGTGGAACAACCCGAACCACATCGCCTGCGCGGGACCGAGGTCGGACCACCAGCGGACCGCCAGGATCGTCGCGCCGGTCAGCTCGAAGAACAGCGTGAGCTTGAGGACCGTGCCCGCGAAGCGGACGAGGCCCTCGAGGTCGTGGACGTTGAGCGCCTCCTGCAGCGTCAGCCGCTCCTGCAGCGTGATGGCCCGCCCGAACGCCGCCGCCAGCACCGTCGAGATCGTCATGTAGCCGAGGCCGCCCAGCTGGATCAGCACCAGCACCACGGCCTGCCCGAAGAGCGACAGGTCGTGCGGCG
Source organism: Vicinamibacterales bacterium (assembly GCA_050250645.1). Taxonomy (GTDB): domain Bacteria; phylum Acidobacteriota; class Vicinamibacteria; order Vicinamibacterales; family UBA2999; genus JBFWVR01. Next base: position 127,648 of record JBFWOG010000008.1, on the reverse strand, counting down.
TGTCGACGACGACGAGGCCCGTCACGCACACGGCAGAGGTGGCGGTGAACAGGGCGTTGACGAGGGACAGCGACCGGCCCGGCGGCGCGGAGACCGGTAGCCAGAGGAGCAGGCCGCCCAGGAGGATGAGTGCCGAGATGCTCAGCGCAAGTAATTGCGGGGGCGAGAGTTGCCGTCTGCGGGGCATGCCGGTCCGATCGGGATTGTAGCAGGTCGCTTGCCCGTCACCGGGTCGTTCGCTATCCTTGACCCTCTTTCCAGAATCCCCGTTGCCAGCAGGAGGCCCGTGATGGCTTCGCGCGACTCCGCTCCTCCGACGCCGGCGCCGGCTGACGCGCCGGATTCCGCCGTCTCCCGGCGCGACTTCTTCCGGACGGTCGGCGTGTCCACCGTGGCCACGGCGGTCGTCTCGGCCGCGCGCCCCGCCGGCGCGCAGGCGCCCGCGGCCGTCGGCCCGGGCGAGGTGCCGATCACCCTGACCATCAACGGGCAGGCGCACGAGCTCAGCGTCGAGCCCCGCGTGACGCTGCTCGACGCGCTCCGGACCCGCCTCGACATCACGGGCCCCAAGCGCGTCTGCGACCGCGGCGCCTGCGGCGCGTGCACCGTGATCATCGACGGCCGCACGTACTACTCCTGCTCGATGCTGGCCATCGAGGCGCAGGGGAAGAACGTGCGGACCATCGAGAGCATCGCCGGCGACGGCGCGCTCCACCCGGTGCAGCAGGCGTTCGTCGATCACGACGCCTCCATGTGCGGGTTCTGCACGTCCGGGTTCGTCATGTCGGCGGTGGCCCTGCTCGAGGCGACGCCGAACCCGTCCGACGACCAGATTCGGGCGGCGCTCGACGGCAACCTGTGCCGGTGCGGGACGAACATCGGCCTGTTCGCGGCGGTGAAGGGGGTGCGGCGTGGCTGACCCGGTCAACCCCATGGATCCCGCGGCGCCCGCGCAGGTGCCCGAGGTGCGGGCGGGCGCGCAGGCCGGCGGCCACCCGACGTATCCCTGGCCGGCCGAGCGCCGGCTGCTCGGCACGCGCGTCTCGCGCATCGACGGCCCCGCCAAGGTCAGCGGCCGGGCGAAGTACAGCTACGACATCCAGCGGCCGGGCATGCTGTACGGCCGGCTGCTGCGTTCGCCGCACGCGCACGCGCGGGTCACGGCCATCGACGTGTCGGCGGCGTCGCGGGCGCCGGGCGTCAAGGCGTGCTTCGCGACGATCGAGCCGGGCCAGAAGGTGATGTACGCCGGCGAGGAGATCGCGGCGGTGGCCGCCACGACCGAGCAGCAGGCGGCCGACGCCGTGCGGCTCATCACGGTCGAGTGGGAGGTGCTGCCGCACCTGGCCACGGTGGACCAGGCGATGCGCCCCGAGGCGCCACGGGTGTTCGAGCCCGCCAACGTGCGCGCGGGCAGCGCCGAGGAACAGGGCGACCTCGAGGCGGGCTTCGCGGCCGCGGCCCACGTCATCGAGGGCGTCTACGGGACGCAGGTGCAGACGCACACGTCGCTCGAGACGCATGGGTGCGTCTGCGAGTGGGACGGCGACCACCTCACGGCGTGGGTGTCGACGCAGGCGGTGCACGGCACGCGCGAGGGCTTCGCGCAGGGCCTGCGGATCCCGCAGGCGAACGTGCGCGTGATCACCGAGTACATGGGCGGCGGCTTCGGCAGCAAGTTCGGCCCCGATATCCAGGGCCTGCTCTGCGCGCGCCTCGCGAAGGCCGCGGGTGCGCCCGTCAAGCTGATGCTCGACCGCAAGGAAGAGCACCTGGCGACCGGCAACCGGCCGTCGGCCTTCGCGCGGGTCAGGGCCGGCGTCGCCGCCGACGGCACGCTCACGGCCTTCGACGGCGAGTCGTGGGGCACGGGGGGCGCGGGCGCGGGGTCGGGCTTCCCCCTGCCCTACATCTACCAGTTCCCGAACCGCCGCCGCGTGCACCGCGACGTGTACATCAACGCCGGCCAGCAGCGTGCGATGCGCGCGCCCGGGCACCCGCAGGGCTGCTTCATCACCGAGGTGCTGATGGACGAGCTCGCGGACCTCGTCCGCTTGGACCCCGTGGCGTTCCGGCTCAAGAACCTGCCCGACCTGGCGCCCAACGCGATGTGGCGCCGCTACTTCCCGATGGCGGCCGACCGCATCGGCTGGAGCCGCCGGCACCCGACCGGCGACCCGACGCCGGGGCCCATCAAGCGCGGGCTGGGCTGCTCGGCGAACCGCTGGGGCGGCGCCGGCCGCGGCACCCGCGCCCACTGCGAGATCAACCCCGACGGCAGCGTCGTCATGCGCTCGGGCACGCAGGACATCGGCACCGCGACCCGGACGCTGATGGCGATCATCGTCGCCGAGACGCTCGGGCTCGAGGTGCCGGACATCACCATCCAGCTCGGCGACAGCAACCAGCCCTTCAGCGGCGGGTCGGGCGGGTCGACGACGGCGGCCTCGGTGTCGCCCGCGATGCGGGTGACGGCCGGGAAGGCGCGCGACGCGCTGTTCGAGCGGATCGCCCCGGCGCTCGGCGTGGCGCCGGGCGAGCTCGCGGTCGACGTCGGCCGCATCCGGGTGGGGGCGACGGGCCGCACCGTGACGTGGCGCGAGGCGTGCAAGATGCTCGGCACCGAGCCGGTCGCCGTGGACGGGCAGTGGGAGGCCGGGCTGTCGGCGAGCGGCACGAGCGGCGTGCAGTTCGCCGAGGTCGAGGTCGACATCGAGACCGGCGTGACGCGCGTGACCCGGATCGTGTGCGTGCAGGACTGCGGCCTGGTCGTCGACCTGAAGACCGCCGAGACGCAGTGCTACGGCGGCATCATCAGCGGCGTCAACTACGCGGTGTTCGAGGAGCGCGTGCTCGACCGGAACACGGCCACCATGGTGAACCCGAACATGGAGTGGTACCTCATGGCCGGGCAGTCCGACATCCCCGAGATCGACGTGACGCTGGTGGACCAGCCGGAGCGGGGCGTCATCGGGATCGGCGAGCCGCCGGCGGTGGCCACGGCGGCGGCGATCGCCAACGCGGTGCGGAACGCGACCGGCGTGACCATGCGGAGCATCCCCATCACCCCGGACAAGCTGCTCGGCGCGCTCGAGCGGGCGGGAGGGACGAATTGAAGGCCTTTGCCTACGTCAACCCGGCGAACGCCCGCGAGGCCGTCGCGGCGCTCGGCACCGAGCGCAACCGCATCCTGCCGCTCGCCGGCGGCATGGACCTGCTCGGGATGATGAAGGACTACCTCGTCACGCCCGAGCGGCTCGTCAACGTGAAGGGGCTCGACCAGGCGATTGCCGCCGAGGGACCGGGCCTGCGCATCGGCGCCGCGGCGCGCGTCGCCGACGTGGCCGGGCACGCGGACATCGGCGCGCGCTACCCCGCGCTCGCCGAGGCGGCCGCCGGCGTGGGGACGCCCCAGATCCGGCACCAGGGGACGGTCGGCGGCAACCTGATGCAGCGGCCGCGGTGCTGGTACTTCCGCAACGAGGAGTTCGACTGCCTGAAGAAGGGCGGGGCGCGCTGCTTCGCGGTGGACGGCGAGAACCAGCACCACGCGATCTTCGGCGAGGGGCCCTGCCACATCGTCCACCCGTCGAGCCTCGCGGTGCCGCTCATCGCCTACGGCGCGACGATTGGCGTGCTGGGCCCGGGCGGCGCGCGCGAGGTCGACGCGGGCGCGTTCTACCAGATGCCGAGCGCGAACCTGTACGGGGAGACCGTGCTGCAGCCGGACGAGATCGTGACGCACGTCACGCTGCCGGCGGCGCCGACGCGGAGCGCCAGCTACGAGGCGCGGTTCAAGAAGGCGCACGACTGGCCGCTGGCGGCGGCGTCGGTGAGCCTGGTGCTGTCGGGCGGTCGCGTGACGGCGGCGCGCGTGGTGCTGGGGGCGGTGGCGCCGGTGCCGTGGCGCGCGCCGGCGGCCGAGCGCGCGCTCGTCGGGCAGAGCCTGTCGGAGGCCGTGGCGGCCGAGGCCGGGGCCGCGGCGGTGGCGGGCGCGCGGCCGATGAGCGGCAACGCCTACAAGGTGCAGATCGCGAAGACGGCGGTGAAGCGCGCGGTCATGAAGGCCGCCGGCATGGACGTGGTGTAGGGAAAGGCGGCCCCGAATGGATCACCCCGAGCTCTCGTCGCCCACCGTCACCGCGAGCCACTGCGGCAACCTCCGGCACAAGGGGATGTACGTGATGTCGGCCCCGGACCCGGACGAGTTCCGCTTCTACGACCGGTACGACGCGACGCACTACTGGTGCACGCGCACGCAGAAGGCGCTCGGCCCCGACGGGATGCCCGTGCGCCCCGAGACCTGCGCGCACGGCTGCGGCCGCGGCTGCTGCGAGTAGCGGCGCGGCCGCCGTCAGTAGGCCGCGTCGCAGCCCGTCGGGAGGATGCGCCCGATCTTGAACTCGTACGCGGGCAGCACGGGCCGGCATTTCTGCACCATCCAGGCGGTGGCCGATCCGGCCGTGGGCGTCGCGGTGGCCGTCCACAGGACGGCGCCCGCGAGGATCATCGCCGCGACCAGCGCGCTCCACGCGAACTCGAAGTGCTTCATCGGCTTCACCTTGTTCCCGCGCCGTGGCGGCGCGCTATCGGGCGCTTGCGGTCGTGCTACGCAGCAATCCGCGTTCCGCCGGGAGGCGCGTGGGAATGCGTGGAATAACGTGGGATCGGGTGTGACGAACGGGTGTTCGGTGTTCGCCCGTGGGATTTGGGCGCGACCTCGCGGACAATAGGACGATGTTCGTCACTGGCACGCCCCGCACCTGGCTGCGCATCGAGGGCCTCGCGGTCTTCGCCGCGAGCGCGGTGGCCTACTCCTGGCAGCTCGCGTCGTGGCAGCTGTTCGGGGCCCTCTTCCTGGTGCCCGACATCACGATGCTCGGCTACCTGGCGACGCCGGCGCTCGGGGCGCGGCTCTACAACCTCTCGCACAACTACGCGGCCCCGGTGTTCCTGATCATGTACGGCCTGGGCATCGGGCGCGCGGACGTCGTGCCGTTCGGCCTCATCTGGACGGCGCACATCGGGTTCGATCGGATGCTCGGCTTCGGGCTGAAGTACCCCGATCACTTCGAGAACAGCCATCTCGGACGGGTTGGCAGGAAGCAGAAGGCATGAGCGAGAAGCGCGTCAACGACCTGACCCACGACATCTTCGAGGCCATCCGCACGCGCGACAGGGCGACGCTCGAGGCCGTCCTCGCGCCGGAGTTCATCCAGGTGGACGCCGGCGGCAAGGTCACCGACCGCCAGACGTTCATCGATCTCATCGCCGACGCGACTTACGAGATCGAGCACATCCACGCCGCGGCGCTCGCCATCCACACCGCGGGCCCGGTCGTGATCGCGACCGGCATCCAGGCCGCCGCCGTGCGGCTGCCGGACGGCCAGACCCTGATGTCCAAGGGATCGTTCACCGACGTCTACGCGGAGCGCGACGGCGACATGAAGCTGATCTACGCCGCGGGCACCTCCCTCGACGAACTGCCGCGCGGGCCGGACTGAACCCGGAAGCGGGACGATTCCATTTCGCCTCTGACGGACACGAAATGGGGACGTCCCCGCTCCGGGAATCAAGAATCAAGAATTCAGAATCAAGAAAGCCGAAAGGCCCAGCCGGAGGGCCCGCGGCCTCCTTCAGTGCGCGCTGAGGGCCACGCCGGCCAGGTACACGGCGACGAGGGCGATCGACGCCCACGACATCCGGCCGATCCGCGCCGGGGTCCGGTAGACCAGGGCGCAGACGACGATGGCCGACATCGTGGCGGCCGCGGCCGCCGTGACCGCGTGGCCGGGGTCGGCGCCGGCGAGCAGCGGGCCCCGCACGTACAGCAGGTCGTCCACCGCGAGGATCGCGACGTTGAACAGGTTGCTGCCCAGCACGTTGGCGACCGCCATGTCCCACGCGCCCAGGCGCGCGGCCGCGATCGAGACCACCAGCTCCGGCAGCGACGTCGAGAGCGCGACGAGCGTCGTGCCCAGGAAGCCCTGCGACACCCCGGCCATATCCGCCATCGCCGCCGCGAGCGCCGGCAGGTTGACCGCCGCGGCCACGAGGACGACGGCGTTGACGAGGTACCACGTGACGGCGGTCCGCAGCGTGATGCGCGTGTGCCGCTCCACGGCCGGCTCGTCGACGAGCAGGTCGGCCCCCGTCCGGCGCTCGTGCAGGAACACCGCGCGCACGCCGAGCAGGTAGCCGCCCGTCAGCACCGCGCTCGTGCCCCCCACCCAGCCGATGGCCGGGACCCGCCCGGCCGCCGACAGCCCCATGGCGACGACCGCGAGCAGCATCGCCCCGATGGCGGCCGTCAGCGTGTGCGCCGTCCGCACCCGCGACAGCAGCGGCCGCGGCGACAGCAGGTCGAGCCCGGCGAGCAGCAGCAGGTTGAACATGCAGCTGCCGATCACGTCGCCGATCGCGATGTCGGGCGCGCCCACCATCGTCACGGCGCTGGCGCCCGTCACCAGCTCCGGCAGCGAGGTCACCGACGCCATCGCGACGACGCCGATCCAGGCCTGGCCGAGGCCCGAGCGATCGGCAATCGCGTCGCCGTAGAACGACAGGCGCGTGCCCGTGTATACGATGACCGCGGCGCAGCTCGCGAAGAGCAGCACGACCTGGAGTCCGGTCACCGGGCCCCCTCCGCGCGGCGCCGCCTCGTGGCGAGCTTGTGGAGCTGGCCGGCCAGGGCCGGCACCATCGAGCAGGCGCCGACGACGAGCCAGGCCTCGCCGTCGAGGGGCGCCGTCCGGAGCACGGCGGCGACCGGCCCGGCGTGGAGCGCGGCGAGCTGGAGGACGATGACGAGGGCCACCGCCCCCAGTGCCCAGCCGTTGGCCATCGCGCGGCGCGGCGCCACCACGTCGAGGCGGCTCCGCGCGTTGCCCAGGTGAAAGAGCTGCGCCAGGGCGAGCGTCATGAAGGCAATCGTCGGCGCGGCGCCCGGCCTCGCGGTGAGCGCCCAGCCGTACGCGCCGATCGTGGACGCCGTGATGAGCACCCCGTAGAAGGCGATGGCGCGCAGGAACGACGGCGACAGCATCGCCGCGCGAGGGTCGCGGGGACGGCGCCGCATCACGTTGGCCTCGCCTGGCTCGAGCGCGAGCGCGAGCGCCGGGAAAGTGTCGGTGACCAGGTTGATCCAGAGGATCTGCAGCGGCGACAGCGGCAGCGGGAGGCCCGCCACCGCCGTCGCCAGCAGCACCAGCACCTCGGCGAGGTTGCAGCTGAACAGGTAGAAGACGAACTTGCGGATGTTGTCGGCGATGACGCGTCCCTCTTCGACCGCCGCGCCGATGGTGCGGAAGTTGTCATCCTGCAGGACGACGTCCGCGGCCTCGCGCGCGACGTCCGTGCCACGGCCGCCCATCGCGACGCCGACGTCGGCCTTCTTGAGCGCCGCCGCGTCGTTGACGCCGTCGCCGAGGACCGCGGCGATGTCGCCCCGGCGCTGCACGGCCGCGACGATCCGCAGCTTCCCCTCCGGGGACACGCGGCTGTAGGCGGCGACGGCCGGCACCGCGGCGTCGAGGGCCTCGTCGGTGGCCTCGTCGAGCTCGCGCCCGTCCATCGACTGGTCGCCCGGGCCGAAGAGCCCGAGCGCGCGCCCGACGGCCTCCGCCGTCAGCCGCTGGTCGCCCGTGATCATCACGGTGCGGATGCCGGCGCCCCGGAATGCGGCGATCGTTTCGCGAACGCCTTCCGCCGGGGGATCGATGAGGCCGACGAGGCCGACGAACGCGAGGCCGTGGAGCGCCGACTCGCTCGGGGCCGACACGGGACCATGCGCGAGCGCGAGCACGCGCAGGCCCTCGGACGCCATGGCCGCATTCTGGTCGTGCACCGCGCGGGCGAGGCCGGCGTCGAGCGGGCGCGGTCCCTCGGGCAGCAGGCACCGGTCGCACCGAGCGAGGACCTGCGAGGGCGCCCCCTTCACGCACGCGGCGAGGCCTTCCGGCGTCTGGTGGAAGGTGGCCATCAACCGCCGGGTGCTCGAAAAAGGCACCTCGCCGGCCTCGGGCCAGTCGCGCCAGAGCACGGACCGCGGCAGGCCGAGCTTGCGCGCGAGCACGAGGAGCGCGACGTCGGTGGGGTCGCCCTCCGCCGTCCACGTCCCGTCCACCTCGCGCGCGTCGCCCCGGCCGGCGAGGGCGCCTACCTTCGCGGCCAGGGCCAGCAACTCATCGCCCGCCGGCGTCACCGGCCCGCCATCGAGCGTGACCCCGCCCTCGGGCGCGTAGCCGGCGCCGGAGATCTCGTAGCGGCGGCCGCCGGCCCAGAGCACGGTCGCGGTCATCTCGCCGGCGGTCAGCGTGCCCGTCTTGTCGGTGCAGACGACCGTGACCGCGCCGAGCGACTCGACCGACGGCAAGCGACGGACGAGCGCGCGGCGCCGCGCCATGCGGCGCACGCCCACGGCGAGCGCGATCGTGGCGACCGCGGGCAGGCCCTCGGGCACGGCGGCGACCGCGAGCGCCAGGCCGGCGGCGATCATCGTGGCCGGCGGGGTGCCCTGGACCACCCCGATGACCACCACGAGGGCGGCGACGCCAAGGGCGATCCACGCCAGCCCGCTCCCGAGCGCGTCGAGCCGGCGTTCGAGGGGCGTCTCCTCCTCGCCCAGGCTGCTGACGAGACCGCCGATGCGGCCGATCTCGGTGGCGGCGCCCGTCGCCACGACCACCGCCACTCCCGTCCCGTCCGCCACCATCGTTCCCGTGAAGAGGAGCGACTGGCGCTCGGCGAGTACCGCCTCCTCGCCGACCGCGTCCGGTGTCTTGCTCACCGGCGCCGACTCCCCGGTGAGCGGCGACTCGTTGACCCGCAGGCCGTTCGCGGCGATGAGCCGCGCGTCGGCGGGCACGGCGGCGCCCGCCTCGACGGCCACGATGTCGCCGGGCACGAGGTCGCGCGCCTCGATCTCGTGGCGCCGGCCGTCGCGCACGACGATGGCACGACGCGGAGAGAGCTGGCTGAGCGCCTCGATGGCCCGGCGGGCCCTGAGCTCGGTCACGAAGCCCATGGCCGCGTTCAGGACCAGCACGACGCCGATGGCGGCGGCGTCGAGCGGATCTCCCGTGGCGGCCGCGACCACGGCGGCGCCGAGCAGCAGGTAGATGACGACCCCGCGGAACTGCGACAGCAGGATGCGCCACGCCGCAGTGGGCGGGGTGACTGGGAGGGCGTTGGGGCCGTGACGGCCGAGCCGGCGGGCGGCCTCGGCCGGCGTCAGGCCAGCCGGGACCGCGCTGAGACGCTGGAGCACCTCGTCTGGGGACAGGGCGTGCCAGGGCGTGGCCGACGGCGGCATCCGGAACCTGTGGGCAGTGTACTCGACACCCGGGGCCGGCTCGTCCCCGCGTCCGTCCCCAGGCCGTCCCGCTGGCATGGCGAGGGGATGAAAGTTCGTTGATCGTCCCGAAGGGTCGCGTTATCCTGCCCGTTCCGGGCATTTCCCCCAAACGAACGGACCAGGACAGGCAGGTGCGGCCGGTTTCCGGCCGGAGGACAGCCATGAAGCAGTTCACAGCAGTGGCGGTAGCCCTCGTGCTCGCGGCGTCCGTGGTGTCGGCCTCGGGGCGGGGCACGCTGACCGGCGAGTACGTCGAGGCGCGCACCGCGGAAGTCTTTGCCGGCGGGTGCGTGATGAACAGCGAGGCCGGCACGACGGGCCGCCAGGCGGTCATGGCGTGGCGCGTCACCGCAGGGACGTACCACGGGGTGACGCTCGACGGGCTGACGGTGGTGGCCGCCGTTGCCGGGGACGCGAACCTCGGGATGCGCGAGATGGGCGGCGAGGCGCCGACGGTCGTCAAGGCCGTGATCACCGTGGACGCCCGCGCGTCGGCCGACCAGCGCGACGCGCTCGTCAAGCTGGCGCTCGAGCTGTCGGGCGGCCTCATCACGGACGTCGTCCGCGTCGACACGGCGCGCGTACGCTTCGCGACCACCCAGAAGTACATCGAGGTGTCGACGCCGGACGACAGCCTGACGCTCGTCGTCGACAAGGAGATGAAGCACGACCCGAGCTGCGGCGCGATGCAGTGGTTCTCGCCCCTGTCGCCCTCGGCGACCGCCCAGATGGGCACCGCCGAGACCCACGCCTACGCGGGCACCGGGCTCGGCTGCCGCTGGAGCGCGCCGAACAAGCGCTCGGCGTTCTGGGGCACGTTCACCTACTGACGCGCCACCGGGCGACGGCGGAGGAGGGCGGCACGGCCGAGCCGGCGCCGCCCTTTGTCCTGTACAGTGGCTGACATGCTTCGACGCGTGCTGATGCTGACGGGCCTGGCCGCGGCACTGGCGGCGCCGGCCGCGGGGCAGTCGCCCTCGGCCGCGGCGCTCGCCGCCGCGGTGCCCTCCGAACTGACACCGGCGATTGCGGCCCGCTTCGGCGACGGCTCGGCCGGCACGCCGGCGACGGTGACGATTGGCCCGTCCTCGCTCGAGTTCTGGTGGGTCACCGGCGTCGAGCCGTACGCGGCCGGGGAGCCGGGCTGGAGCATGGTGGACCAGGGGGCCCTCGTCGGCGCCCTGCGGGTGACGGGCGCGTTCAAGGACGTCCGCGGCCGCACGGTCGAGCCCGGGGTCTACACGCTGCGCTACGGCCAGCAGCCGCAGAACGGCGACCACCTGGGCGTCTCGCCGTTCCGCGAGTTCCTGTTGATGAGCCCGGCCGCGCTCGACACCGACCCGTCGGCACTCGGCTACGACGCGGTCACGAAGCTGTCGGCGCGGACGATCGGCACGTCGCATCCGGCGGCGCTCAGCCTGGACCCCCCGGACCAGGCGCCCGACCCGCCGCTCTCGTCCTACACGAACGACGATGGCCTCGAGGGCATCGTGTTCGAGGTACCGTTCGCCTTCGAGGGCAAGCCGCAGGGCACGCTGCGCTTCGGCCTGATCCTCGTGGGGATCATCGTGCACTGATCATTCGATCTCAGATTTCAGATTTCAGATTGAAGATTGAAACGGCCGAGGATGATTGAAGGCACGTACGCTCGAAACTGACGAACCCGTCGAACCTGACGAACCTGACGAACCTGACGAACCCGTCGAACCTGACGAACCTGACGAACCTGTCGAACCTGTCGAACCCGACGAACCCGACGAACCCGACGAACCCGACGAACCCATGAACCTGACAGACCGAGTTGCCCTCGTGACGGGCGGGAAGCGGATTGGCGCGGTGGTGGCGGAGGCGCTTGCGCGCCGTGGCGCCGACGTGGCGCTGGTCTACAACCACTCCGCGTCGGAGGCCGAGCAGACGGCGGCCGCCATTCGCGCGATGGGGCGGCGGGCCGTCACCGTCCAGGCCGATCTCTCGCACCACGAAGGCGGCGCCCGCGCGGTCGCGGCGGCGGTCGAGGGCCTCGGGCGGCTCGACGTGCTGGTGAACATGGCGTCGATCTACGAGGCGAAGCCGCTCGACGAGCTGACCGAGGAGGACTGGGACCGCCAGATCGCAGTGGACCTGCGCGCGGCGTTCCTCTGCGCGCAGGCCGCGGTGCCGGCCATGCGTGCCCAGGGCGGCGGCCGCATCGTCAACTTCGCCGACTGGGTCGCCGCCAGCGGCCGACCCCGGTACACCGGCTACGTGCCGTATTACGTGGCGAAGGCCGGCGTGATCGCGCTCGGCGAGGCGCTGGCGCTCGAGCTGGCGGGCGACCAGATCCTGGTGAACACGATCGCGCCCGGCCCGATCGTGGCGCCGCCGGGCACGACGGACGAGGAAATCGCCGCGGTCGAACGCGCGACCCCGCTCGGCCGCTGGGGCGGCCCGGACGAGATCGCCAAGGCGGTGCTCTTCCTGGTCGAGACCGACTTCGTCACGGGCGAGACCCTGCGCGTCGACGGCGGCAGGCACACCAAGTAGATTTCAGATTTTAGATTGGAGATTTCAGATTGAAGAGGTTCGGGGTTGATCGGGGGATGTCGCCTCCGCCGCGACACCCAGCCGCCCGCCGAACCCGACGAACCCGTCGAACCCGACGAACCCGACGAACCCGTCGAACCTGACGAACCCGTCGAACCCGTCGAACCCGTTTACACCCCCGGATGCTAGACTACGCGCCATGCGCGGCAAGGAAGTCTCCCGGCTCGAAGCCTTCAGCGACATCCTCTTCGGATTCGCGCTGACCCTGCTCGTCGTGGCGCTCGAGGTGCCCGAGAACTTCGACGGGCTCATGACGGCGCTCCGCGGGTTCCCGGCCTTCGCGGCGACGTTCACGGTCGCCATCTGGCTCTGGTACAACCACTACCGCTTCTTCCGCACCTTCGCGATGGAAGACGGCGCGACGATCTTCATCAACAGCCTGCTGATGTTCGTCGTCCTGTTCTACGTCTACCCGCTCAAGTTCGTCTTCGCGGGCATGCTGGGGCCGGCCGACACCCTGCACGAGCTCACGACCGACCAGGGCCGCTTCCTGATCCGGGTCTACGACCTCGGCTTCATCGCGATCTTCGGTCTGCTCGGGACCCTGCACTGGAACGGCCTGCGGCTGCGCGAGCGGTACTCCTGGGACGCGCTGGAGCGCTTCGACCTCGGGGCCGGCGTGCGCACGCACCTGGTCAGCGCGGGCGTGGGCGTGGGCTCGCTGATCCTCACCTTCGTGCTGCCGGGCGAACTGGTCGGCGTCGCCGGCTTCTTCTTCTTCCTGCTCGGACCGGTGCACTGGGCCAACGGCGTCATGGTCGGACGCAAGCGGAAGGCGCTCGTGGCGGAACTGGCGGGATGAGAAGCGGGGGCTGACCCCTTACCCCTTCTGGCCCGCCCGAGGGCTTCGGCCTTACACGCCGAGCAGCGGGTAGATGAGGGCGGTCATCGTGGCGACGCGGCACGCGACGGCGAGCCGCGGGTGCTCGTGCTGCAGCCGGTTCCAGCCCCACGCGAGGGCCGTCATGGCGCCGATCATCACCACGATCCACGCCAGCACGAATTCGCCCGGCACGGGGCCGACGAGCGTGCGGAGCCCGGGTCCCCACAGCGACCCGTACAGCAGCGCGATGTGCACCGCGTAGACCAGGAGCGACTCCTCGGCGAGCGCGCGTATGACCACGGGCAGCCGGCGCCAGCCGGCGCTCGCCCAGGCCAGCCCCCCGAGCAGCAGCAGCACACAGCCCAGCCGCAGGACGAAGAAGCCCGGGCTCACCCGCTGGTCGATCGGGCCGTAGGGGGCCAGGCCCACGAGCCGCGCGATCCCCACCACCGCGATCGCAATCGCGCCGCTCCACGCGAGGAGCTTCGCGACGTGGCGGATCGTGTCGTGGTGGAGCCACCGCTCGAGCCACGCGCCGAACGCCCCGCCGATCAGGATGTAGCCCGCCCAGGGGAACATGGGGAAGAGCGACCCCCACGCCGGCGACATGTACGACGCCGCCCAGAGCGGCATGTACCGCGTCCAGTCCACCGTCCACACCACCGGCGCGGTCCCCACCACGAGGGCACCGAGCGCCGCCGTCACCACCATGAAGCGTGATGGCGTCACCGACAGCCAGACGAGCGCCTGGACCAGCAGCAGCGTCGCCGCCACGAGCTGCAGGATGTCGACGACGAAGAACGACTGCCATCGCTCGGGGGACGCGAAGACGAGGTGGACGAACTTGCCCATCGGGAAGCGCATCAGGTAGCCGAGGGCGAGGAAGAAGACGAACCGCCTGACGCGCCGGAACCACCGCGCCGAGACGCGGCGGTGGTCGTCCCAGTGGCGCATCGCGGTCACGCTGACCGCGATGCCCGACAGGGTGAGGAAGCTCACGGACGTCAGGCCGCGGAGGAAGAGCCACGCCTCGTAGGCGACGCCGGCCCGCGCCTCGGGCACGAGCAGCGTGTCGATGGTGTGGCCCTGGATCATCATCAACACCGCCAGCGCGCGGGCCAGGTCGATGAAGACGATGCGGGCCGGGGAGGCGGCGCGGGATGCCGGGGCCGGATCAGCCACAGATGCCACAGATGACACGGATGGGTGGAGCGCTCCGCTCGTGACGGGGAAGCCGGGAGGCCGCGTCGGGGAGCCTGGCTCGGTCGCGTCCCTGGGTTGTGATCTGCCGGGCGCGGGTCGTCAGACCCTCGCGGCGAAGACGTCCTTCATCGACGCCAGCGCGCCCTCGAGCTCGCGGCGGTCGCGGCTGAAGCAGAGCCGCAGGTAGCCCTCGCACGACGGGCCGAAGTCGACGCCGGGCACGCAGCCGATGCGCGCGTGCTTGATGAGGTGCTCGGCCATCGCCCACGACAGCGACGGGCCCTCGACGCCGGCGTCCTTCGCGGCGGCGGGGTCGATCTTCACGAAGGCGTAGAACGCCGCGTCCGGCCTCGCGCCCGAGAACACGCCGGGCGCCGCGGCGGCGAGGCCGTCGTAGAAGAAGTCGCGGCGCGCGAGCAGCTCCGCGCGGAACTCGTCGATGCAGGCCTGCGAGCCCTCCAGGGCGCCGATGCCCCCGTACTGGACGATCGAGCTGACGTTGTTGGTCGTGTAGGCCACGACCTTCACCGACCGCGCGCGGATGACCGGGTCCTTGACCGCGTAGTAGCCGAGGCGCAGGCCCGTCATCGCGTACGACTTGCTGAAGGTGTAGATCGGGATCGTGCGCTCGTACATGCCCGGCAGCGACGCGATGCTCACGTGCTCGCCGTTGAACACGACGTCCTCGTAGGCCTCGTCCGAGATCACCCAGAGGTCGCGCTCCCGCGCGATCGCCGCGATCCGCTCGATGTCGCCGCGCGTCAGCACGCCGCCGCTCGGGTTGTTCGGCGAGTTGACGTAGATGGCCTTCGTCCGGGGCGTGATGGCCCGCTCGACCTCGTCGATGTCCCAGCGCCAGCCGAGCGGCTCCCGGAGCGGCACCAGCACGGGCGTCGCGCCCGCCGCGATCACGATCGCCATCGTCGCCGGCCACTCCGGGTCGGGGACGATGACCTCGTCGCCGGGCTCGAGCAGCGCGTGGCAGACGGCCCAGATGCCGTGCGTCCCGCCGTTGGTGACCACCACCTCGTCGTCGCTGCCGACCGGGATGGCGTTCTTCGTCCGCATCTTCTCCGCGGCGAGCTGCCGCAGCCGCTGCAGGCCCGTCGTCGGCAGGTAGTGCGTCCGGTTGTCGACGATGGCCTGCGCCATGGCCTGCTTCACCGTGTCGGGCGAGTCGAAGGAGACGTCGCCCTGGTCGAGGCGGAACGGATCCTTCACGGTGTGCATCATGTCGCGGATCTTGATGATGGCGGAGACGGGAACGGTGTCGAGGAAATTGCCCATTTTGTGATCTTGTGATCTGGTGATCTTGTGACTTAGCCGGCGGCGAGGACGCCGGCCTTCTCGAGAATCTGGTTCAGCGTCCGGGCCGTGTGCCGGAGCGGCAGGTTGCTCAGGTAGAAGTGCCGCGCGCCGAGCGCGGAGAGGGTGCGGATCGTGCGCGCGCAGACGTCCACCGGGGTGGCGCCCGCCGCGAACTCCGCGGCCAGCTGCTCGACCGGGACGGGCAGGAAGTTCGCCAGCATGGAGAGGGTCTTCGGGTTGGCGCTGCGGTAGTAGAACACGCCGAACACGCCCGGCAGTGCCAGGCCCCGCCGGGCGCCCTCCTCGAGGAACCGGCCGACGGTGTCGGCCTGGTGGTGCGAGACGATCTGCGTCAGGTAGAAGTCGGCCGAGACATGGCCGTCGAGCAGGAAGTCCACCTGGCGGGCGGCGTCGGCGGTCGGGTTCGCCCACCCGCCGAGCTCGAGCCCCGGGTGGCGCTGGCGGATGATCTCGCGCAGCTCCCACGCGTGCTCGACGCACCGGGGCCGCCCCACGTTCTTGTCGCCCCCGAGCACGACGACCGACTCGAAGCCGCGATCGATCGCCTGGTCCACGTACTCGAGGCAGAAGTCGAGCGAGTGCTTCGCCGTGAGGAACGGGACGACCTGGTTCCGCGCCACGTCCTCGCCGAGGTTCGCGACGAGGTGGCGGAGGTTGTTCTCCTCCTGCGCGCCCACCGCGCTGTCGGTCACCATCACGCGCGCGTCCTGCCGGGTCAGCGAGCGGATCGCGTGGTAGGTGTCGATCCACGCGTCGATGCCGGCGGCGGTCTCGAGCTCCGCCCGCGGCGGGCGGAGCTCGACCGTGATGACCATGCCGAGAGCCGTGCGGAGGAGGGTCAGGAACGACGCCAAGTCTTCGTCTTCTTCTTACTTCTGCGGCTTCAGCTTGTAGCCCGCGGGCGGGGTGAAGAGGTCGTCGGCGAGCGCGCCGGTATCGACCGATTCCACCTCGGAACTCGCCGACATGCCGCCCATCTTCTTCATGAGCCCGCCCATCATGCCGCCGAAGCCGCCGCCGCCGCCCTCGCCGGCGCCCATCTTCACCTCGATGTCGCTGCCGTAGGCGACGCCGCCGAGGTCGGCCATCAGCCGGTACATCTCGGTCATCGACTTCGCCTGGCCGGGGCTGCCCTTCGCGGCGCGCGGGTCCGTGAAGATCCAGCCTTTCTCGGCCGCCGCGCGGTAGAAGCGCGCGTAGTCCTGGGTGCCCGGCGCGCCCTTGACGATCCACACCGGGCCGGTCAGGGTGACGGTCATCGTCATGTCCTTGTTGCCGCCCATGGCGGTCGGCATCGACACGTTCATGTCGTAGCCCTGGGCCGACTTGCCGGCGATCTGCTTCGTCTGGCCGTTCGGCTCGATCGTCGCCTTCATGTCGCTGACCTGGACGTTCTGGTTCAGCTGGTCCGCGAAGGCCTGCATGTCCCAGACGTCGACTTCCTTCTTCTTCGAGTCGAAGGAGTACATCTTCTGGGCGTCGAGGTCGAAGATCGTCGTCGCCACGCGGTCCTTCATCCGGGTGTCGGACCGCATCTTCAGGCCCTTGATGTAGACCGTGGTCGTGCCGTCCATCGACATGCCCATGCCCTTGCCCGACGTCTTCGAGACGATCGTGACGTCGGCGAAGGCGGGCGCGGCCATCGCGAGGACCAGCAGCGCTGAGAGAATTCCGCGTCTCATGTGTGATTCGCCTCCTGGGGGAGCCGAAAAGTCCGCAATCCTGAAGTATACATTGCTACATGCAGTCGTTCAGGGGCGCCCCATGGCGCCGGTAGCCAGGCTCCAGGCCAGCCTGGATGGGCTGGCCCGGCTCCCCCTCACCGGCGGGCCCACGCCCGTCGAGGAACTCGCCGGCCTCCGCCGGGCGCTCGGCCGCGGCCCGCGGCTCCTCGTGAAGCGCGACGATGCCATTCCGCTGGGGTTCGGCGGCAACAAGGTCCGCAAGCTCGAGTTCGTGGCGGCGCAGGCGCAGGCCCAGGGGGCCGACACCTTACTGACCTGCGGGGGCGTCCAGTCGAACCACGCCAGGGCCACCGCGGCCGTGGCCGCCCGGCTGGGCATGCGCGCCGTGCTCGTGCTGAACGGCGAGCGGCCCGCGGTGCCACGCGGCAACCTGCTGCTCGACTTCATGCTCGGCGCCGAGGTGCATTTCGTCGAGACGCGCGAGGAGCGCACCCCGGCCATGCGGGAGCAGGCGGCACGGCTGGCGGCCGATGGCGCCAGGCCGTTCGCC
Organism: Vicinamibacterales bacterium; assembly: GCA_050250645.1. Classification (GTDB taxonomy): domain Bacteria; phylum Acidobacteriota; class Vicinamibacteria; order Vicinamibacterales; family UBA2999; genus JBFWVR01. Next base: position 110,120 of record JBFWOG010000008.1, on the reverse strand, counting down.
ATTCCCGTCGGCGCCTCCACGCCGCTCGGCGCCATGGGCTTCGTGGCGGCGGTAGCCGAGCTCATGACCCAGGTGCCGCCGCCCGACGTCATCGTCCATGCCACCTCGTCCGGCGGGACGCAGGCGGGCCTGGTGGCGGGCTGCGAGCTGGCGGGCATCGACACGCGGGTCATCGGCGTGAGCGCGGACGATCCGTCCGACGCGCTGGCCGCGCAGGTCCGCAGCATCATCGTCGGGATGGAGGACCTCATCGGCGTGGACGGCCCGGCCCTGGCCTCGGCGCGGCCGATCCACGTGGACGACCGGTTCGTGGGCGGCGGGTACGGCGTCGCGACCGCGGAGTCGATGGAGGCGTCCGACCTGGCGGCGCGGACCGAGGCGCTGTTCCTGGACCCGACCTACACGGCGAAGGCGATGGCGGGGCTCATCCGCGGCATCCGCGACGAGGTCTTCCGCGACGACGAGACCGTGCTGTTCTGGCACACCGGCGGGGGGCCGTCGATCTTCCGCTGAGTGCGCCGCGGACGACGTTCCTGTCGCGCCCCGCCCGCTTTTGGTGATCGCCGCGCGGGCTCCCGCCAAATGGGCACCCGTGGACATCTTGTGGCGTTTTGCCTGCCCAGAATTGCCACTCCGGGTTGCCACGGTCCTGGCGTCCCGCCGGAATCCCGCACCACTTCGCGCCTTTCACCTTGGCGGTCTTCTTGCTGTCTATCCCTTGCAGGAGAGACCAGGAGGGTCATCCATGGTGAGATTGGTGTCGTGGCTGGTTCGCGGGCAGTGCCTGTGGCACGACGAGCCCATCTTCGACCGGGACGAGACGGGGGCGATCTTCCGCTGCCCGCGGTGCCTGCACAGCTGGCCCAGGCTGCAGGACGCCACCGAGCCGCCGCGGCAGGTGATGCCCGCGAGCGTGCGCGCCGTCGTGACCACCCCCCGCCCGCACGCGCCGCGGACCGCCACGGCATAGAGGCGGCGACGAAAAGGGGCAGGCCCCTTTTCGTCCCCGTCGCGCGCACCGCCGCTATCGCTGCTGCTGCACCGACTCGCGCGGTTTCGCGTTCTTCGCGAACTCGTTCGACCAGTTGAGCATCTCCGCGACGACGTCGAGAATCGACTCGCGCGAGGCGTAGCCGTGCGCCTCGTACGGCAGCGTCACGTAGCGCACCGTCGCGCCGTGGCCCTTGAGCGCCATGTAGAACCGCTCCGACTGGATCGGGAACGTGCCGCTGTTGTCGTCGGCCTCGCCGTGGATGAGCAGGATCGGCTCGTTGACCTGGTCCGCGTGGAAGAACGGCGACATGGCGGCGTAGATCTGCGGCACCTCCCAGAAGGTGCGGCGCTCGTTCTGGAAGCCGAACGGCGTGAGCGTCCGGTTGTAGGCGCCGCTCCTCGCGATGCCGGCGCGGAAGATGTCGGAGTGCGCCAGCAGGTTCGCCGTCATGAACGCGCCGTAGCTGTGCCCGCCCACGACGACGCGATCGCGGTCGGTGACGCCCATGCCCACCGCCCGATCCACGGCGGCCTGCGCGCTCGCGACGAGCTGCTGCACGTAGGTGTCGTTGGCCGTCTCGCCGGGCCCGACGATCGGCATTGTCGGGTCGTCGATGATGACGTAGCCCTGCGTGAGGAACATCTGGTGCAGGGTGGACCAGCCGGGCAGCGTGAAGCGCTGGCTCGAGCCGGTGACCTGGCCGGCGAGGGTCGGGTCGGTGAACTCGCGCGGGTACGCCCAGAGCAGCGTCGGCAGCGGCCCCTGCGCGGGCGACCAGCCCGGCGGCGTGAGGATCGTCGCCGACAGGGCGACGCCGTCGTTCCGCTTGTAGGTGACGAGCTGCTTCTGCACGCCCTGCAGCGCCGTGGCCGGGTCCGTGTAGGCGGTGATCGCGCGGCGCTCGTTCGTCTTCAGGTTGCGCACGTACACGTTGGGCGGCTCGGTGCGCGACTCGTACCGCGTCAGGACGAGGGAGCCGTCGTCGCTGAGCACGTCCATCACCTGCTCGTATGCGCTCGACGCGGAGCGGAAGAGGCGATCGGTGGCGAGCGTCGACAGGTCGAGGCTGTCGACGAACGGCCGCGCCCCCTCCGGCGACGCGCCGCTGCCGGTGAGGAAGAGCCGGTTGCCCGCCACGCGCAGGGGCGAGTCGTTCGAGGCGCCGGCGTGCAGGGGATCGCCCGGGTCCGAGTAGGCGTCCTGCTCGGCGCGGTCCCACAGCTTGCGCGGCTCGGCGCCCGGCCGCTCGATGATCCAGGTGCGTGTCCACCGGCGATCGCGGTCGTTCTCCGTCACCAGGGCGACGCCCGATGGCGTCCAGGCGATGCCGTCGAAGCGGTACTCGGTCCTGGCGACTTCCGCCGGCTCGCCCGTGAACGGCGCCGCGAGCTCGACGATGCGGTCACGCTGCGGGGCGGCGTTCTTCGGGTCGCCGCCGTCGAGGGCCTCGACCCAGGCGAGGGTGGCCGGCTGCGCGGCGTTCCACTGCCAGCGGCGCGGCCCCGCCATGACGCCGCCAATCGGCACGTTGTCGGCGAGCGGGAGCTCGGCGACCGTCCGGACCGGGATGCCGCGCGCGTCCAGGATCTCCACCGTCGCGGGGAAGTCGTCGTACTCCACGAGCCGCGAGAACGGGTGGTTCACCCTGACCGCCAGGAAGAACCGGCCATCGGGCGAGGCCTCGACGTCCCGGAAGATGCCGGGGCGGCCCACCGGGGCGCGCTGGCCCGTCGCGGCGTCGACCGTGGCCAGCTGGCTCGTCGCGTAGTACTCGAAGAGCGCATCGTCGTGCGCCGAGGTGAGCAGGTCCTCGTATGTGCGGACGGGCGCGACCTTGCCGCGGTTCTCCTGGACGTTCGGCCCGCTCGGGACGGCCGGCGGCGCCGGCTCGGCGCCGCGGCTCGGCACGACGAACCGGCACACGAGCGACGCGCCGTCGCCGATCCACGAGCACGGGGTGCCGAGCGACGCGTTGAGCTGCGCGGCCGTGACCGCCTTGGCCTCGCCGGTGGCGGCGTCACCGACCCAGAGCTCGATGCCCGTGTCGCGCGTCTGCGTGAAGGCGAAGCGCGCGCCGTCGGGCGAGAAGCCGACCCATGAGATGCGCGGGTCGGGCGGCAGCGTGACGGCCAGGCGCGCGCCGTCCGCGATGGTCTCGATGGCGAGCGCGCGGTAGGTGATGGCGCGGTTGCCCTCGGTGCGGTGCGGGCCGTTGGTCCGCGGGTTGATGCGGACGCCCGCGAGGCGGAGCATCGGCTGCGCGAGTTCGGCGATGCGCGGCATGCTGTCGCGATCGAGGATCGCCACGCGGTCGCGCGCCGGGCTTACCACGACGCGCGGCGGCGGCGCCGCGTCGAGCATGTCGACGATGACCTTCGGCGGTTCGAGGTAGCCGGCGGCCGGGGCGGTCTGGGCATGGAGCCCCGAGGCCCCCAGGGCGATCACGCAAGCAACGACAAGCGCCTGGCGCATGGCGGACTCCTTACAGAGAGGGGACTGAAGGGGGATTCTAGCGCGTAACGGAAGGCGGGAACTCCGGGGATTCCGGGTTCCTCTGGTTCCTCGGGTTCCGCGGCTCCGCACGAGAGCGGCGCGGTGGCCAATCGACGCACTCCTGGCACTCCTGGCACCGTTGGCACCGTTGGCACTTTGAGGCCGCACCCCTGGCACCGTTGGCACCTTTGGCACCTTTGGCACCTTTGGCACCTTGAGGGCGCACCCCAGGCACCCTTTGGCACCCCTGGCACCCCAGGCACCCTGGCTCTACACCGTCGCCCCCCCGCATGAGCTGCCCGCCCCGGCGGTGCAGCCGAAGCAGTGGGGGGCGGTGACGATGCGGCGGGCGTGGAGGCGGTCGAGGGAGGCGGGCAGGCCGGCGACGAGGTCGGCGACGGTCGCGGGCGCGCCCGGGGCGACCGCGAGGTCGAGCATCTGGTTGAAGTCGCAGTCGAAGAGGCGCCCGTCCCAGCCCACTGACAGCGTGAACCGGCACATCAGCCCGTCGACGGCGGCCGGGTTGAACGCGTCGACGAGGCGCGCCATGTAGCCTTCGAGGTTGCCCGAGCGCTCGAGCCACTCCAGGTACCGGCTGATGGGCATGTTGGTGATCGTGTAGAGGCTGTTGAACGTGACCCCGTAACGCCGGTCGAGTTCGCGCTTCCACTCGCGCTCGAGCGACGCCTGGCCGGCCGGCAGGAACGCGCCGACCGGGTTCGTGACGAGGTTCAGCACCAGCCCCGAGCCCTCCCGCCCGTACCCCAGGGCGTTGAAGCGCCGGAGGGCGTCGATCGACTGCGCGAACACGCCGTCGCCGCGCTGGCGATCGGTCGCCGACGCCGCGAACGACGGCAGCGACGCCACGACCTCCACCTGGTGTTCCGCGAGGAAGGCCGGGAGGGCGGCGTAGTTGGGCAGCGTCACGATGGTCAGGTTGCACCGGTCCATCACGTGGCGGCCGAGCCCGCGCGCGCGGACGACGAGGTCGCGAAAGCGCGGGTGCAGCTCCGGCGCGCCGCCGGTGATGTCGAGCGTGGGGATGGCGGACCGCTCGAGCAGCGCGAGGCAGGCGTCCGCCACCTCGTCCGGCATGACCTCCGTCCGATCCGGCCCGGCATCGACGTGGCAGTGATGGCACGCCTGGTTGCAGCGCCGGCCGACGTTGACCTGCAGCACGGTCGTGGCCGTCGGCGCGAGCGGCGCGTGCCCGGCCCCGGCCGCCTTCGCGCCGAACCGGGCGCCGAGCGGCAGCGCCTCGAGCGCGGCGCGCTGCGCGGCCGGCGCCGCGAGCGGCGAGCGCGTGTTGAGCAGTGTCGGCAGGCTCATCTCAATCCTTACGGACCCGGCGGCGCGCCGGCTACATCGACAGCTTGTCGACCTTGTTGCGCATCTGCACGCCGTGCACGAGCGAGGCGCCGCCGCGGATGGCCGCCGACACGTGGACCGCCTCGGTCATCTGCTCCGCGGTCGCGCCCTTCTCGAGCGAGTCGCTCGAGTAGGCGTCGATGCAGTACGGGCACTGCACCGCGTGCGCCACGGCCAGGGCGATGAGCGACTTCTCGCGGGCCGTCAGCGCGCCTTCCTGGAACACCGCGCCGTACCAGGCGGAGAACTTCTCCCACAGCTCCGGCGCCTCCTTGCCCATCTCGGCGAAGCGCGCCAGGTCCTTCTCGTCGTAGTAGTGGTTCACGGGTGTCTCCAGTCGGGGGACGGGCTCCGGCGTCGGCCGGATCCCGAGATTACCGCGTCCGGCGGGCGCGCGGGCTACGCGCGTGGGCCCCGGCCCGCCGCGCCGCGGCCCGCGAGCCGGCCCGTGGCCCAGGCCCAGGCGAAGTTGTGGCCGCCGATCGGGCCGAAGGCGTCGAGGATCTCCCCGCAGAGGTGCAGGCCCGGGTGCCGCCGGCTCTCGAGTGTCGCCGCGTCCACGGCCTCGAGCGCCACGCCGCCACCAGTGACCTCGGCCTTGCGGTAGCCTTCGTCGCCGGTCCACGGCAGCTGGTAGTTGGTGAGACGCTCGACGAGCGCGGCGCGCTCCGCGCGCCGCAACGCGGACGCGCGGCGATCGGCCGGCACCGACGCCTCATCCATGAGCGTCTCCGCCAGGCGCAGGGGCAGGTGTCGCGCCAGCAGCGTGGCGACGAGTCCGTTCGCGCCGGCCAGCTCCGCATGCCACGCCTCCGCGTCGAGGCCGCACCACTGCGCGCGGATCGGCACGGGCGCCCCTGCCAGCCGGCTCCGGACCGCCACGTGCGAGATGTCCAGCACCGCCGGGCCGCTGTAGCCCCGGTGCGTGAAGAGGAACCCGCCCCGCGTCTCGACAGGGCGGCCGGCCCAGCGCGCGCGCAACCGCGCGACCAGCGACACGCCGCTCAGGTGGGCGTGCGGCGCGCCGGCGGCCACGAGCGGGGTGAGCGCGGGGTACGGCGGGCGCACATCGAGGCCGAGCGCGCCGGCGAGGCCGAGCCCCACGCCGTCGCTGCCGGTCGCCGGCACCGACAGCCCGCCCGTGGCGAGGACGACGGCGGCGGCGTCGAGGTCGCCGGCGGTGGTCGAGAGGCGCCAGCCGCCCTCGCCAGGCGCAAGCCCCGTCAGCGACGTCCCGAAGCGGAAGGTGACGCCCCGGCGCCTCGCGAGTGCCACGAGCCGGTCGCGCACGTCGCGCGCGCGGTTGGAAGCGGGGAAGAGCTTGGCGGTCTCGGCCTCGAGGGCCAGCGGCACCCCGACCTCGTCCTCGAAGAACGCGCGCTGGCCGGCGAGGGGCCACGACCGGAGGAGGCCGCGGAGGATGCGCGGCGCCGAGTCGGTGACGAAGCGCTCGGGTTCGAGCGCCGCGGGCAGGATGTTGCATCGCCCGCCGCCGCTGATCAGGATCTTGCGGCCGCCGTCCGCGGTCGTCTCGACGACGACCACCGGCACGCCGGGGGCCGCGCCGGCCGCGGTGACGGCGGCCACCAGGCCGGCCGCCCCCGCGCCGACGACGACAATGGGCCCGCGCACGCCCCGGCTACTTGAAGAGGTCGTCCACGGGCACGACCGTGATGGGGCCGAGCCCCAGGGCCTTGATGCCCGGCTCGATCACGCTCCGGTCGCCGACCACCACGACCGCGAAGCGGTCCGGCCGGACGTAACGCGCGGCCGCGCGCTCGACGTCGGCGGCCGTCACGCGCTGGATCGCGCCGACGAAGGTCTCGAAGTAGTCGTCGGCCAGCCCGTAGACCAGCTGCTCCTCGAGCTTCCGCGCCAGGTCGCCCGTCGTCTCGAACTCGCCGGGGAAGCCGAGTGCCACGTAGTTCTTCGCCTTCTCGAGCTCGTCGGCCGGGATGGGCTTGCGGATGCCCTCGAGCTCGACGAAGAACTCGTGCAGCGACTCGGCGGTCTTGTCGGTCTGGACGCCGGCCTGGGCGAAGAAGGGACCGGCCGCCAGCCGCGTGTCGAAAGCCGAGAACGCGCCGTAGGCGTAGCCGTGCTCCTCGCGGAGGTTCGTGTTGAGCCGCGAGGTGAACGAGCCGCCGAGGATGGTGTTGAGCACCTGCAGGGTGGGGTAGTCGGGCGTCTGCCTCGGCACGCCGACCCACCCGATGCGGATCTGCGACTGCGCGGCGCCCGGCTTGTCGACGATGTAGATGTGGCGCGGCTGGTCGGGCGGCGCCGCCGGCAGGGGCGCCGTCGCCGGCGCGGGGCCGTCGGCCGTCCACCCGCCGAACGCCCGCTCGAGCATCGGCAGGACGGCGGCCGCGGTCGTGTCGCCGACGACGATGATCGCGGAGGTGTCCGGCCGGTAGTGGGTCGTGTAGAAGCGGCGCAGGTCGGCGGCGCCCAGGCCCTCGACGCTCGCCGGCGTGCCCGAGGCGATCGTCCCGTAGCGGTGGCGGGCGCCGTAGACGATGCGGGGGAACGCGATCTGCGCGAGCGCGGCGGGGTTGTCGCGCGCCTGGATGAAGGAGGTGAGGCGCTCGGCGCGCAGCCGCTCGAGCTCGTCGTCCGGGAACGACGGGCGCAGGACGACGTCGGCCATGAGCGGCAGCGCCTGGTCGAGCCGCGCCACGGGCACCGAGAGCCGCACCGCCGAGTAGTCGTAGGAGCTGGACGTGCCGAGGTCGGCGCCGAGGAAGTCCACCGCGTCGGCGAGCTCGAGCGACGAGCGGCCGCCCGCGCCCTCGTCGAGCATCGCCGCGGTCAGGCTGCCGACGCCGAACTTGCCGTCCGGGTCGGTCGCACTGCCGGCGCGCACGATGAGGTTCACCTGGACGAGCGGCACCTCGTGCTGCTCGACCACCCACACGGGCAGGCCGTTCGAGAGCGTCCGCTTGGCCACGTCGGGCAGGGTGAGCGACGGCGCCGGCCCCGTGGCGGGCGGGTGCGAACGGTCGGGCCCCTGGGCCGTCGCCGGGGCCACAGATAACGCCAGCACCGCGATGAGCGAACACAGATGCACAGATGGACGCAGATGCGCGGAGGCCAGTCCTCTGGCACCCATGGCACCCTGCGAGTTCTTGATTCTTGATTCTTGATTCTTGATTCTCATCGCCCGCCCTCCTTCTCCGGCCGGACGATGAGTTCCACTCGTCGGTCCTTCGGGAGGTAGTGGCGGACGGCCGACTGGATGTCGGTGGCGCCCAGCGCGCGGTAGCGCGCCAGGTCTTCCTCGAAGTAGTCGGGCATGCCGGTGTTCGTGTAGTAGCCGTTCAGCTTGTCGGCCTTGCCGCCGAAGCTGCCCACGCGCTCCATCTGGCGGTAGAAGTTGGCCTCGGTCTGGTTGAGGGTGCGCGTCATCTCGCGCGCGTCGGGCGGGGCCGCGCGCAGCTTGTCGAGTTCCTCGTCGATCACCTGCTGGATGCGGTCGAGGCTCTGGCCCGGCCGCGCGGTGGCGACGATCAGGAAGACGCTGCCGAGGGCCTGCGACTGCTGCACCGCGAACACGTCCTGCGCGATCTGCAGGTCGTACACGAGCCGCTTGTAGAGCCGCGAGTTCTTGCCGCCGGTCAGCAGGCTCGCCGTCACGTCCATCGCCGCGTCGCCGGGCGCGTAGGTGGCGGGCGTGAGCCACGCGAGGTACAGGCGCTCGAGCTGGACGCGATCGGTGATCTCGCGGCGCGTGACGCCCTCGAGCGCGGCGGCCGGGATCGGGGCGGGCGGCACGGGCTTGCCGCGCGGCACCTCGTCGAACCACTTCTCGACCAGGCGGCGCGTCCCGGCGAGGTCGATGTCGCCGGCGATCACGAGGCTGGCGTTGTTCGGCACGTAGTAGGTCTTGAAGAAGTTGACCACGTCCTCGTAGCTCGCCGCCGAGAGGTCCTCCATCGAGCCGATGGTCGACCACGAGTAGGGATGGTCCTTCGGGTAGAGCAGCGCCGGCAGCTCGAGGAAGGCCTTGCCGTAGGGCGCGTTCTCGTAGCTCTGGCGCCGCTCGTTCTTGACGACGTCGCGCTGGCCGTCCACGCCGGCCGGGCTCATCGCGTCGAGCAGGTAGGCCATGCGGTCCGACTCGAGGAAGAGCGCCAGCTCGAGCGCGTTCGACGGGATGTCGATGAAGTAGTTCGTGCGGTCCTCGTTCGTGGACCCGTTGTTGTTGCCGCCCGCGCCCTCGAGCCACACGTCGAAGGCGCCCTCGGGCACGTTCTTGGACCCCTCGAACATCAGGTGCTCGAACAGGTGCGCGAATCCGGTGCGGCCCGGCTGCTCGCGCCCGGAGCCGACGTGGTACCAGACGTTGACCGCCACCACCGGCACGCTCGTGTCGCGGTGCAGGATGACGTGGAGGCCGTTGGCCAGGGTGAACTCCGTGTACGGCACCGACAGCGGCGCCGGGGCCTGTGCCGACAGGCCGGCGGTCAGGCAGACGGTCGCGACGGCGGCGAGAAGGCGCGTCATCCCGCCAGTCTAGCAGCGGGCGGGCGTCGCCGTTGCCGCTGCTGGCAGGAGAATTGAATCCGCCCACCCGGACCGGGGTATGACCGGTGGGAGTGATGCCGAGCGTGTGCGCGAAACCTGGTCGGAACGTGGCTCCGTCATGGGCCAAAGTGGTCGCCCATGTCGGTGTCCTGACATGCCTTGTCTCGGCGCCGGTGTTCGCCCAGCCGGCTCCCGACCAGCCCTGCGTCCTCCCATCCCCGATCGTCTACCTCGCGCAACCCGCGCTGCCGCCCTTCGAGTTCGTCGATCCGCAGGGCCATCCTGAGGGCTTCAACGTCGAGCTGATTCGGCGGGTGGCCGCGGAGAGCGGGCTGGCGATCGAGGTCAGGCCGACGCCGTGGCCCCAGGTGCTGGCGGCGCTCGACCGCGGCGAGCCGGTGCTGGCGAGCCTGGCCCACACGTCCGAACGCGAGTTGCGCTACGCCCTCATGGCGTCGACGGCGACGGTCCGCCTCGGTTCGTTCTTTCCGGCGACGACGGCGCCGGTGCCGACCGCGATAGCCGATCTCGGCAGGTACACCGTGGCCGTCGAGCGCGACACGATGGGGGAAGCCGTCCTCGAAGGTCTTCCGGCCGGCGAGCGTCCCCGGCTCGTCCTCGTCGGCAGCAAGCTCGAGGGGATCGACGCCGTGCTCGCGGGCCGGGCCGACGGCGCGGCTGGCTCGAGCGCCGGCATCCGGTGGAGCGAGCGGCAGCGGAACACCGGGTTGCCGATCGAGGTGCCCATCTGGTCGACCCCGCTCTTCCTCAGCACGGCACGCCAGTGCGGCCCGGCGTTCGCGCCCGTGGTCGCGGCGTTGCAACGGCTGCACCAGACAGGCGTCGTCGAGCAGATGTCCAGTGACTGGCTCCGCTCGCATCCGCATGTCGACCTTGCGACCTGGCGCGTCGCCCAGCTCGCCGGCGGCCTCGTGACACTGACTGTCGGCCTCGTGATGGGGTGGAACTGGACGCTGCGGCGGCGGGTCGGGCAGCGGACGCGCGAGATGGAGCGCGCGCTCGAGGCCCGCCAGCGAATGGCCGAGCGCGCCATGCGCACCGAGGCGCGGCTGAGCGAGGCCCTCGATGCCATCGAGGAAGGCGTGTGGGAGTGGTCGACCGACGGCGACTGGGAGGAACTCTGGGTGAGCCCCCGATGGTCGAAGCTCTCCGGGTACGGCCCGGAGCAGCTGCCCCGCAATCTCGCCGGCTGGCTGGCGTGGCTGCATCCCGACGACCGCGACCGCATCGTCGCGGCCCACGTGCGCGCCACGGAGAGCGCCGAGGGACTGTTCGAGGAGACCTACCGCATGGGCACGCGGGACCGGGGCTACTGCTGGTTCCACGACCGCGGCCGTATCGTCGAGCGCAGCGCCGACGGCGCCCCCCGCCGGATGGTCGGCGTGGTCCGGGACGTGACCGAGGAACACGCGGCGGCCGAGGTGCTCCGCGCGGCCAAGGAGGCCGCCGAGGAGGCGGCGCGCGCCAAGAGCACGTTCCTCGCCACGATGAGCCACGAAATCCGGACGCCGTTGAACGCGGTGATTGGCGCCTCGGACCTCCTGGGCGGCACCGCGCTCGACGTGTCCCAGCAGGAGCTGGTCGCCGTCATTCAGTCGAGCGGCGACGGGTTGCTGGCCCTCGTCGACGACGTGCTGGACTTCTCCAAGATCGAGGCGGGGCGCGTGGAGCTCGAGGCGCGGGTGTTCGACCCCCGCGCCCTCGTGGCCGACGCCGCCCGGATCGTGGGGCCGGCGTCGACCCGGAAGGGGCTCCGGCTCGAGACGGGGGTCGCCCCCGCCGTGCCGGCCTGGCTGCGCGGGGACGAGGGGCGGCTGCGGCAGATCGTGCTGAACCTGCTGTCCAACGCGGTGAAGTTCACGCCGCCCGGCGGCAACGTGTCGGTGGCCCTGGATGTCGAGGGCCCCGGCGGCGGCACGCTCGTCTGCCGCGTTGCGGATTCGGGGATCGGCATCCCCGCGGACCGCCTGGGCCGCCTCTTCCAGCCCTTCACGCAGGCCGATTCGTCCACGACCAGGGCGTACGGCGGCACCGGGCTCGGCCTGGCCATCAGCCAGCGCCTGGCCAGCCTGATGGGCGGCGCGATCACGGTGGAGACGACCGAGGGCCGCGGGTCGGTCTTCACGCTGCGGGTGCCGGCCGTGGCGGCCCACGCCCCAGCGGCGGCGCGCGTGGACCAGCCGCCTTCCATGAGCTTCGGGCGCCTGCGGATCCTCGTCGCCGAGGACAACCCCGTGAACCAGTTCGTGGAACGGCGCCTGCTCCGGCAGCTGGGCTGCGACTGCGACATGGTGGGCAACGGTCGCGAGGCGCTCCTGGCGCTGGAGCGGCAGGCCTACGATCTCGTGCTGCTCGACATGCAGATGCCGGAGATGGACGGGCTGACGGCGGCGGCCGAAATCCGGCGCCGCGGCCTGCCCGCCGGCCGCGTGGTGGCCCTGACCGCCGACGTGACGACCGGCACGCGCGACGCGTGCGCGGCGGCCGGTGTCGACGAGTACCTCACGAAGCCCGTGCGCCTCGACGGGCTGCGGACCGCGCTCGAGCAGGCCCTTCGGGGCTGAGGTCCGCCGACTAGCCGGGGTCCGCGCTTCCGCGCCGCGGGCGCGCCGGCTCGAGCCACGCGTGCGCCGCCTCGGAGATGGCGACGACCGCGGGGTGCTTCAGCTTCCGCTCGATCGAGATCGCGTAGTACCGCTCGCCGACCTCGGGGATGCGCCCGGCGGGCCTCACCCCGTACTGCCGCGCGATCTCGGCCGCCACCGCGGTCGGCGCGACGAACAGCCCCCGCCCGAACTGGCCGAACGTGTTGGCGAGCGCGCTGTCGTCGAACTCGCCGACGATGCGGGGGCGCACCCCGCGCTGGTCGAACCACTGGTCGAGCGCGCGCCGGAGGGGCGCGCCGTCGGCGGGCAGCAGCATCGGCGCCCCGTTCAGCGAGTCGGGGAACCCGCGCCTGGCCGCGGCGGCCAGCCGCGGCGCCCCGAACACGGTCAACGACGACGCGCCGAGCTGGTGGCTGAAGGCCTTGACCTTCACCGACGAGGCCAGCGGCTGGTCCGCGATGACGAGGTCGAGGTGATGCGTGGCGAGGGCGGCGACGAGCGCGTCGGGCCGGCCCTCGCGGCACACGAGGTGCACGGGCTCGGGCAGGTCGAGGGCGGGCGCGAGCAGCCGGTAGGCCACGGTCTTGCTGACCTCGTCGGCGACGCCCACCTGCAGGCGGACGGGCCGGCCCGTGGGGCGGTCCTTCAGCGTGTCGAGCATCTCGCGCCCGAGGCCGAAGATCTCGTCGGCGTACTGGTAGGCAATCCGCCCGACGTCGGTCAGGACGAGGCGCCGGCCCGTGCGCTCGAACAGCTTCTCGCCGAGCTGGTCCTCGAGGGCCCGGATCTGGCCGGAGATGGTCGGCTGCGCCAGCCGCAGCTCCTCACCGGCCCTGGCGATGCTGCCCGCGCGCGCGACGGTCCAGAAGTAGAGCAGGTGGTGGTAGTTGAGCCATTCCATGGGTTCGTCGGGTTCGTCGGGTTCGTCAGGTTCGTCGGGTTCGTCGGGTTCGTCGGGTTCGTCGGGTTCGTCGGGTTCGTCGGGTTCGTCGGGTTCGTCGGGTTCGTCAGGTTCGTCAGGTTCGTCAGGTTCGTCAGGTTCGACCGGGTTCGACAGGTTCGCCGCAGGCGCCGGGTCGGGCCTGGGCGCATGATAAACTTCCCGCGAAAATCGCGCCCGGCCGCCCCGATCAACAGATCCCCAGATCCCCAGATCCCAAGATCCCAAGATCCCAAGATCCCAAGATCCGAGATCACCACATCACGAGATCACAAGATCACAAGATCACAAGATGTCCAAATCTCTAGTGGCCGTCATCATGGGCTCCACGTCCGACTGGGAGACGATGCGCCACGCCTGTGAGGCGCTCGACCGCTTCGGGGTGGCGTACGAGAAGCACGTCGTCTCGGCGCACCGCACGCCGGCGTGGATGGCCGAGTTCGCCACCGGCGCGGCGGGCCGGGGGCTCGAGGTGATCATCGCGGGCGCGGGGGGCGCCGCGCACCTGCCTGGGATGACGGCGGCCCACACGACGCTGCCCGTCCTGGGTGTCCCGGTGCAGACGAGCACCCTGAACGGCCTCGACTCCCTGCTGTCGATCGTGCAGATGCCGGGCGGCGTGCCCGTGGCGACGCTCGCGATCGGCAAGGCCGGCGCGACCAACGCCGGGCTGCTGGCGGTCCAGATCCTGGCGTTGTCACGGCCCGACCTCGCGGAGCGGCTCCGGGCGTTCCGGGCGGAGCAGACGGAGACGGTGCGCGGCGCGGAGCTGCCATGAAGCGGGTCGTCCTCCCGGGAGGCACGATCGGCGTGCTCGGTAGCGGCCAGCTTGGCCGCATGTTCGCGATCGCGGCGCGCCGCATGGGCTACCGCATCCACACGCTCTCCCCGGGCGAGGACACGCCCACCGGGCAGGTGGCGGACGTCGAGATCACCGCGGACTTCGAGGATCTCGACGCCATCCGTGCCTTCGCCGCCGGCGTCGACGTCGTCACCTTCGAGTTCGAGAACGTGTCGGCCGACGCGGCCGCGGCCGCCGCGGAGGTCGTGCCCGTGCGGCCCAGCGGCCAGGCGCTGCACATCACGCAGCAGCGCGCGCGCGAGAAGGCCTTCCTGGCCGACCGCGGCTTCCCGGTCACGCCGTTCGCGGCGGTGACGATGCTCGACGACCTCGCGGTGGCGCTCGGCCGGGTCGGCCTGCCGGCGATCGTGAAGACCGCCGCGTTCGGGTACGACGGCAAGGGGCAGCACCGCATCGCGTCCATCGAGGACGCGCCGCGCGTCGCCGAGCTCATCGGCCCGCAGGACGCCGTCGTCGAGCGCGTCGTGGACTTCGAGAAGGAGATCTCGGTGGTCGCGGCGCGCGGCATCGACGGCCTGATGATGGACTTCGGCGCGGTCGAGAACACCCACGCGCGGCACATCCTCGACCTCTCGATTGCCCCGGCGCGCGTCCCTCCGGAGGTGGCGGTGGAGGCCTCGCGCATCACGCGCGCCGTGATGGAGGCGCTCGATTACGTGGGCGTGCTGTGCGTCGAGTTCTTCCTCACCGCCGGCGGCCACCTCCTGGTGAACGAGATCGCGCCGCGCCCGCACAACTCCGGGCACTTCACGTTCGACGCGTGCCTGACGAGCCAGTTCGAGCAGCAGGTGCGGACCGTCTGCGGGCTTCCCCTCGGGGCCGTCACGCAGCTCCGGCCCGCCGCGATGGCCAACCTGCTGGGCGACCTGTGGGCCGGCGGCGAGCCCGACTGGGCGGCCGCCCTGGCAATCCCCGAGGTGAAGCTGCACCTCTACGGCAAGTCCGAGCCGCGCCCGGGCCGCAAGATGGGCCACCTGACGGCCCTCGCCGACACGGTCGACCAGGCCGCCGAGCGCGTGCTCGCGGCCCGCGCGGTGCTCACCGCCTGATCGACGCCCGGCGGACGCCCGGTGAGGCCGGCAGGATCTGGGTATCGGGACCGAGTCGCGCCCGGGTATTGGTGTACTTCGGGCGGCACCGCGCCGGCTTCGGGCTGAGCGTGTGAATGACGCAAGCCGAACGACAGCCGACGAGCTCTCCTTTTCTGAGGGGCTGCTCGTGGCGGCTCGGCATCAGGTGGTGACACGCACGAGTTCCGCGATCGTCGTTTCTCCGAGCAAGACCTTCTCCAGCCCGTCCTCGAACATCGTGCGCATGCCATGGGCGATGGCAGTGGAGCGGAAAAGGGAAGCGTCCGACCGTGTGGAGATGAGCTGGCGAATCGCCGCGTCGATCTCGAACAGTTCGCAGATGACAATGCGTCCACTGTACCCGGTTCCGCCGCACCGGCCGCACCCGCCGCCGCGGAAAAACCTCAGGTTCTCCGCGCTCTTGCCGCTGGCGGTGACGAGACCCCGTTGTTGGAGCGCCGGTAGGGAGGCGGCGAACTCCGGCCGGCTCAGCACCTCTGCGGACAGCGCCTCGTCGGACGCGATGCTCTGGCGGCAGCTCGTGCAGATGCGGCGCACCAGGCGCTGCGCGACGATCAGCGTCAACGTGGAAGCGAGCAGGTAGGGCTCCACGCCGATGTCAATCAGACGGGGAATCGCCGTCGTCGCATCGTTGGTGTGGAGCGTCGAAATCAGCAATCGGCCGACGAGCGCGGCCCGCACCGCGATCTCGGCCGTCTCACGATCTCGAATCTCGCCAACCATGATGATGTCGGGGTCCTGGCGCAGGAGCGCCCGGAGACCGCCGGCGAAGTCGATGCCGGCTAGCGGGTTGACCGACACCTGCGTCACCCGCGACATCGAATGCTCCACGGGGTCTTCGATTGTCGAGATGTTGACCATGCTCAAGCGCTCGGCGGCCAGGCGGGCCAGAACTGCGTACAGCGTGGTACTCTTGCCGCATCCGGTGGGGCCGGTCACCAACACCATGCCGAACGGCCGCAGGATGTTGCGGGAGACGGTGGCCAGGTCGCGCTCGCTGAAGCCGAGCCCTTCGAGGTCGAGCGTCGCGCTGTTCTTGGGGAGCACGCGCATCACGATCTTCTCGCCCCACTGCGTCGGCAGCGACGACACTCTCAGGTCGAACCGAATCGAGCCAGCCGTCCCTTCGAAGCGGCCGTCCTGTGGCGACCGCCGGTCGTCGATTCGCATTCCGGACAGGGCCTTGATGCGGGCCGCGAGCGGTCCGATCGTGTCGGCCGGTGCGCTGATGACCTCCCGGAGGACGCCGTCGACACGGAAGCGGATGAGGGTCTCGTGCTCGTAGGGCTCGATATGGACGTCTGATGCCGCGGTGACCGCAGCGTATTCGAGGATGTGCGTCAAGAGCTCGATTGGCGTCGAGTCGGCGCTTGTGGTCACCGCCGCAGTCTCTGCCGTGGCGCGCTTGAGGAGGTCGAGCAGGTCGTCTCGATAGAGCAGCAGCGCCCGATCGATGCTGTCGGGTGGCGCGAGGTACGGCACCACGGTCCGGTGGCTCAGTTGCTCCAGCTCGGCGATTTGCCGCTTGTTGCGGGGATCGGCCATCGCCACCGCCAGCGTGTCGCCGCCGACGTCGAAGGGAACCAGGTGATGGGATCGCGCGTACTCGCCGTTCACGCGGCGGAGGGCGTCGGGTTTGACGTCGGATACCCGAAGCTCGGTGAACTCCACGCCCCAGGTGTCGGCCAGCTGCTTGAGGATGAACCGCAGCGGTACGCGGCCCCGCTCGGCCAGTGCCTCTTCCAGGGGAACCCGCATCCGGGTGGCAATGCCCTGAGCGGCTGCGAACGCGTCGGGGGTGATCACGCCGAGCTGGTTGACCAGCAAGGTCCGGAGTTCCTCCTCGGTGGCGCGCAGGCCGGCCGCCATTACGCTTTCGCCGCCAGGGCGCGATCGACCTCGGCCACCAGCTCGACCAGAGAGATATTGGCCTTGACGATGTGGGCGATCGCGCCCGCCGCCAGTGCCGCCTCGCGATCGTGGTCCTGGCCGAGGTTGCTCAGGACAATCACCGGGATGGCCGCCGTGTCGGCGTCGGCCTTCAGCGTCCTCAGCACCTCGAAGCCCTGGATCCTGGGCATGATGAGATCGAGGAGGATGAGCTCCGGTCTTTCGGTGCGAACCAGCCGCAACGCCTCCTCGCCGTCGGAGGCCGTCACGACGTGGTAACCGCGACGCGTCAGTGAGGTCTGGGCCGCTTTCCGAAGAAAGTGGTCGTCCTCCACGAGCAAGATTCGGCGTGCGGGCGTTGACGTCACGTTCTCACTCACGGGTAGCCTCCGGGGCAGTGGCGGACGCGGGCGCGGCCGGCAACGCGAAGGTGAAGGTGGAGCCTTCGCCTCCCACCGACTCGCACCAGACACGGCCGCCCGATTGCTCGAGGATGAGCCGAACGAGGTAGAGCCCGAGACCGGTTCCTTCGGTGTTCATGACCGAGGCGTTTTCGGCGCGGTAGAACTTCTCGAACAGGTGAGCCTGCGAGGCGAGCGGGATGCCGATACCGGTGTCGTGGACCGCCCATTGCACCATGTCGCCGTGCGGTTGCACCGACACGGTGATCGTCCCATCGGGCGGCGTGTACTTGATTGCGTTCGACAACAGGTTCATGATCACCTCGCGCACCAGCTTCGGGTCGCCGTGGGCGAGGGGCGCAGCGGCGGCGCCGGGCAAGGTGATTTGCTGGTTCTTCGTGCGGATGAGGGGTGTCACCTCGCCGACCACCTCCATCGTCAGGCCGACCAGATCCAGGGGATCGGGGTGCACCACGAGCCGTCCTCCTTCGAGTCGTGAGACGGCCAGTAGCTCGTTGACCAGTGTGATCAGGCGTTCGGCCGCCGCGCCAGCGTCGGCGATGAACGAGGCCGTGTCATCCGACAACGTCTGGTCCTGCCCCGTCAGCTCGAGCAGCCACCGGATGCCGGACAGCGGCGTGCGGAGCTGGTGGGTCACGAAGGAGACGAAGTCGGCCTTCATCTGCTCCGCCCGCTTGCGCTCGGTGATGTCCTGGCCCTGGGCGATGGTGGCGATGACGGCGGTTCGGTCCCCGCTGCGGATGTCAGCCGAGTTCCAGAGCGCAATCCGGATCGCCCCGTCCTTTCGGAGAATCGGAATCTCCGGGGATTCGATGTCCTCGCTGCCGGCCGAGTGCGAGATCTTGGCGATCGATTCTTCCCGGCAGCTGGCGGGGAAGAGCAGTCCCAGCTCCTGGCCGATGGCCTCGGCGGCCGTGTAGCCGGTCAGCCGCTGGCTGGCGCGGTTGAACATGGTGATCCGGTGTTCCGAATTCCACACGATGATTGGCGCATTGGCGGATTCGAACAGGTTGTCGAGGTAGTCTCCGGCCTCCCGCAACTGGTCGATCAGCCTCTCCTTTTCCCGGAGGTGCTTCGCCTTCTCCGCGATCACGGCTTCCTGACGCGAGTTCCGGAAGATCGAGACAATCACGAAGCCGACCACCGTGCCGACGACACCGAAGAGTGCCACGGTCCTGGTCGTGGTCGTCCGCATGAACCCCGTGATGTCGTCCCTCGGGGTGTCCACCACGACGATCCACGAAGCGTCCTGGAAGTCCATCGGCGCAAAGGCCGCGACCCGGCTGTCTTGCCCTTTGATCTGATATTCCGAGGTCCCCATCTTCGTCGCCAGCATGTTCTGCGCATAGTCGAACGAGACATGGCACCGGCGGCAGTCCTCGTTCGTGTTGCGGATGTTTCGCGCCACCATCTCTGGATGCGTGGAATGCAGGAGCAGCGTTCCGTCGTCATCCACGACCCAGATGTTTGACGGCCCACGGCCCATCGCAGGTGAGGCCCCGAGTGCGCCTTCGACCAGGGCCTGCAAGTCGACCGTCAGCACCAACACCCCGGCGAAGGTCGCGCCGGTTTCCGCCACGCCGGCGGCGTCAGCTTCCCGATATAGGGGCGCTGCGAGGAACAACCCCGTCGCTCCCGGCTCCGTTGCCGGCGCGCCGCGGTTACCCGGCGTCTCGACAACGACCCGGACCGCTCCCTTGTTGACCGGGTCCCGGGCCCAGGCCTGAACGTCGGCGCCAATCAGGGTCGACCCCGTGGCGCCGCCGGTTGTGGAATAGGCGACCCGCCCCTGTTCATCAAGGATGGAGACGTCCTGGACATGCGCCGCCCTCAAGAGGCCGACGGTTGCCTGGACGTCGGCGGCCATCGCCTTGACGTCGAGACCGCGCATTGACGAGAGCGACATCAGGCGGCGAATGTCGAAGGTGCGGGCATCGAGATACGACTCGACTTGCCGGGTGGCCAGCCGGGCGACCAGGAGTTTGGACGCGTTGAACTGCTCGACGACCTGTGATTTGACGTCGCGTTGCAGGTAAAAGGCGAGGAGCGCACCGGCTAGCAGCATGCCAGCGACCAAGACCAGCGCGGAGAGGTGTCTTCGCATAAAGTCAACCGCCTCGGGCCGACCGCGTACGAGCCTACCCGGATGGTAATCCCAAACCGCCGCGGCGGAAACGGGGGATCCGGCTCGGCCCCGCGCACGACCTACGCGACACAGGGGTTCTGCTTCGTCTTGCTGGGCTCCACGATCGCAGAGTCGACGTCTTCACGCCCAGATAGGCCCTGTGGCCGATGATCATCGGTGAGCCTCGGATGGCGGCGAAGGTGTCGCAGGGCCAGTACGGCTTGCCGGTCGTCACATCGAGGCCGTGCAGGTAGCCACTGAAGTCGGCGAGGTGATCGGCCCGTCCTTGAGCAATCGGCGGCCGGGTCTGGTCGAAGTACCGCAGTGAGGATCGTGCGGCCCATTTACGGCACCAGTGTCAGGGTCTCCACCGTCGGTCCCGGCAGGAACGGGAGCGGCGCGCCGCTGGCCCAGGCGGCGTGCTGGTCGGCATAGTGCGGGGACAGCGGGTGGCCGCTCTGCCCGCCCGGCATGTGGAGGATGCCGGTCTCCTCGTGGCCCGGCGAGACGGCCATCCGTTCCGAGGGCCCGGTGCGGGGCGTCTGCGCGCGCGGGGTGTAGGTGTCGCCGGGCAGCGGGTCGTCGGGCATGTTCAGGAACCGCCCGAGGACGCCGAGCGCGCCGGCGAGCGGGTGGCGGATCGCGGGCCGGTTGTACTCGCCCCACGTGCGATCCGCCAGCTGCCGGCCGTCCGCGGTGAGCTCCGCGATGGCCTCGTCGATCGCGCCGGCGAAGAGCGCCTGCCAGTTCGCATAGCCGGGCGGCAGCAGGTGGGGCGGGCGTGTCGTGATCAGCTGCCAGAGCGGGCCCTCGCTCCGCAGCGCGCGCCCGAAGTCGAAACCCGGATCGGCCACGGCGACCGGCGCCGTGATGGCGTCGAACACGCGCGCCGCGACGGCGCTGCGGAACGTGCGCACCAGGCGGTAGGCGGCCGAGCCCGTCGACGCCCGGCCCGTCCACGTGGCCTCGAGCACGCGCCTGAACTCCGCGCGCGCCGGGTCGGCGCCGACGGTGCCGGGGTCGAGGGCGCCGAGCGCGAGCGCGCGCCAGCGCTCGAGGAAGAGCGCGCCGTCCTCGAGCTGGATGCGCAGCATGTCGCCTGGCGTGGCCTGGTCGACGACCGCGAGGCGATCGCGGATCAGGCGGGCGCGGATGCCGTCGGCGTAGCCGCCCTCGCCGAGCACCTCGAGCCCGGGACCCGTGATGACCGGCGCGTTCGCGGTCCAGATGCGGCCGCCGGGCGGGTTGAGGATCCGCGGGAACTCCGCGGCGTCGAGGTAGCCGTCCCAGCGGTTCGTGCCGTCGGCCCACGAGACCGGGCGCGACCCGTCGTGGCCGACGCGCCGGGGGATGGGGCCGGCGATCGTCCAGCCGATGTCGCCGGCGCGATCGCCCACGACCACGTTCTGCGCGGGAATGCCGAGGCCCGGGAAGACGCGGGTGATCGCGTCGAGCGTGGAGCGGGCGCGCTCGGGCGCGAGCGTGTCGGTCGCGAGCGCCGCGGGGTCGTGCGCGACCCAGCGCTGCGCGAGCGGCCGGCCCTGGAGGTCGGTGCCTACGACCGGCCCCCAGATCGTCGTCCGCACGCGGAGGGTCTCGGGGGCCGCGTCCTTGATCGCGATCGTCTCGTCGATGTCCTCGAAGGCGACCGGGCCGTCCGGCGTCTGGTAACGCGAAGGGTCCCGCGGGTCCGCCTCGATCACCACGAGGTCGCTCCAGTCACCGCCAGAGTTGGTGAAGCCCCACGCGATCTCGCCGTTCGACCCGACGACCAGGTTGGGAAGGCCGGGCAGCGTGAGGCCCGAGAGGCGCCGCGCGCCGTCCGGCGCGACCGGATCGGGGAACGTCATCGTGGCCCGGTACCAGATGTTCGGCACGCCGAGCGAGAGGTGCATGTCGTTGGCGACGAGCGCCGCGCCCGTTGCCGAGTGCGCGCCGTCCACCACCCAGTTGTTGCTCCCCACCCCGGCGGCCTCGTCCGCGGTGAGCGCGGAGCGCCACGGCAGGTCGCCCGAGTCCGCCACCACGAGCGACCCCGTCGACTCCGTCGAACCTGTCGAACCCGTCGAACCTGTCGAACCCGTCGAACCCGTCGAACCCGACGAACCCGTCGAACCCGACGAACCCGACGAACCCGACGAACCTGACGAACCTGACGAACCTGACGAACCTGCCGAACCCGCCCCCGGAACCGGCGGCCGCGGCAACGGCGCTCCCTCGACGGGCGCGTCCCACGAGGACCCCGGGGCGGTCAGGAAGGCGGCAAGCGGAGCGGGCAGGACGTCGTGGATCTCGCCGATGGTGCGCTCGAAGCCTTCCTGGCGTCCCTGCAGTGTCTCGAACATCGCGAGCACGGTGAGGACCGAGTCCTCGGGCCGCCACGGCTCGGGCGTCGCGCCAAGCAGCGTGTACTCGAAGGGCGGCGCCGAGAGGGCGGCGAGTCCCGCGTTGACGCCCTCGGTGTAGGCGTCGAGGATGGCGCCGAAATCCGGCGTCGCCAACGCCACGGCCCGCCGGGCCACGTCGCGGAACCTGTGGATGCGCGCCGCGCGGTCGGCCGCCACGGCGCGGACGCCGACGAGCGCGGCCAGCTCGCCCGCGGGCTGGCGGCGTTGCAGGTCCATCTGGAAGAAGCGTTCCTGCGCGTGCACGTACCCGAGCGCGCGCGCCGCGTCGCGGCGGGTCGCGGCGGCGATCGTCGGGATGCCCAGCCCGTCGCGCGCCACGGTGACGGGCGCGTCGAGCCCTGCCAGCGTCCGCGTCCCAGTGGTGATCGGGAGGCTGGCGGCCAGCCGCTGGTGCGCGTAGCAGCCGCCCGCCACGGCGGCCAGCAGGATCAGCCCCACCGCGTAGGCCAGCGCGCGCCGGAGCCGGGAGCCGCCTTGAGCCATGGTCAGATTCTAGCGGGCACGGCGCCCCCCGCGGCCGCGCGTTGTCGGTGGGCCGCAAATGGGATCACAAGAGACGCCAGCCCATAGTCTTCGTGGCCTTCGTGGCTACCGTCCGTGATCGCCCGTCGTCAGCGTGCAGCAGATCGGGATCACAACAGACGCCACGAGGTGCACGAAGCACACGAAGCATGCACACGAAGCAGTCTAGAAAGAATGGGCCTTCTGGGTTCTTCGTGCCTGTTGTCTTCGTGAGCTTCGTGGCTACCGTCCGTGATCGCCCGTCGTCAGCGTGCCGCAGATCGGAATCACAAAAGACGCCACGAAGCGCACGAAGCACACGAAGCACGCGCACGAAGCAACTTTGGAATGGGCTTCTTTGGGTCTTCGAGCCGGTATTCTTTGTGAGCTTCGTGGCTACCGTCCGTGGTCGCCCGTCGTCAGCGTGCCGCAGATCGGAATCACAAAAGACGCCACGAAGTGCACGAAGCACACGAAGCACGCACCACGAAGCAACCTTGGGGGAATGGCTTTCCGGGTCCTCGTCCCCCTAGTCTTCGTGGCCTTCGTGGCTACCGTCCGTGACCGCCCGTCGTCAGCGTGCCGCAGATCGGAATCACAAAAGACGCCACGAAGCGCACGAAGCACACGAAGCACGCACCACGAAGCAACTTTGGAATGGGCTTCTTTGGGTCTTCGAGCCCGTATTCTTTGTGAGCTTCGTGGCTACCGTCCGTGATCGCCCGTCGTCCGCGTGCCGCAGATCGGAATCACAAAAGACGCCACGAAGCGCACGAAGCACACGAAGCACGCGCACGAAGCAATTCAGGGAAGAGGGCTTTTCTGGGCCTTCGTACCCATTAGTCTTCGTGCCCTTCGTAGCTACCGTCCGTGATCGCCCGTCGTCCGCGTGCCGCAGATCGGAATCACAAAAGACGCCACGAAGCGCACGAAGCACACGAAGCACGCGCGCGAACCAACCCAGGAATATGGGCTTTACTAGGCCTTCGTACCCATTGGTCTTCGTGGCCTTCGTGGCTACCGTCCGTGACCGCCCGTCGTCAGCGTGCCGCAGATCGGAATCACAAAAGACGCCACGAAGCGCACGAAGCACACGAAGGCACACGCACGAAGCAGTTTAGAGAA
>JBFWOG010000008.1:0-86647 GCA_050250645.1 Vicinamibacterales bacterium | reverse complement strand
GTCTTCGTGGCCTTCGTGGCTACCGTCCGTGACCGCCCGTCGTCAGCGTGCCGCAGATCGGAATCACAAAAGACGCCACGAAGCGCACGAAGCACACGAAGGCACACGCACGAAGCAGTTTAGAGAAATGGGTTCTTCTGGGTCTTCGTGCCCATTATCTTCGTGGCCTTCGTGGCTACCGTCCGTGATCGCCCGTCGTCAGCGTGCTCGCAATTACCCGCACGCCGCGGATCGCCCCGGTGGCGGACGCTGGCGTACGGTTGACGCATGTTGCAGCATGTATCGACCGACACCATGCCCACGACCGCTGCCGCCACTCGCCGTGCGTCCGACGACCGCCGCTGGGGGCAGGTCGTCGCGCGCGACCGGTCGGCGGATGGCCAGTTCGTCTACGCCGTCACCTCCACCGGCGTGTTCTGCCGGCCCGGCTGCCCGAGCCGGCGGCCCCGCCGTGACCGCGTGCGCTTCTTCGACACGCCCGGGGCCGCCTCGACCGCGGGCTTCCGGCCATGCCGGCGGTGCCGTCCCGAGGCGCTCGCCCGCGCCGATGACGCGGAGGCCTCCGTGCGGCGGGCCGCGGCATTCCTCGCTGCGCACGCCGACGAGCCCGTCACCCTCGCCCGCCTGGCCCGTGTGGTGCGGCTGAGCCCGGCGCACCTCCAGCGGCGCTTCACCGCCATCGTCGGCGTGTCGCCGCGCGAGTACCAGGCGGCGTGCCGCGCCGAGCGCTTCCGCCGCGAGCTCAGGGACGGCCGCGACGTGACCTCCGCGATCTACGGCGCCGGCTACGGCTCGCCCAGCCGCGTCTACGAGGCGCCACCGACGGGCCGCGGCCTCACGCCCACGGCGTACAAGGAAGGCGGCGCCGGTCACGTCGTCGGCTTCACGGTCGTGTCGTGCGCGCTCGGGCGGCTCCTCGTGGCCGCGACGAGCGCCGGCGTGTGCTCGGTCAAGATCGGCGACTCGGACACGGCGCTCGAGAGGGACCTCAGGCGCGAGTTGCCGGCCGCCACGATCGAGCGGGACCAGGTGGTGTCCCGCGACTGGGTCAGCCAGGTCGTCAGGCTTGCCGAGGGCGCCGGCGGGAAGGGGCGGGCCCTGCCGCTCGACGTGCGTGGCACGGCGTTCCAGTGGCGTGTCTGGCGGGCGCTGATGGCGATTCCCCGCGGCGAGACCCGCACGTACGCCGACGTGGCCGAGGCGATCGGCCAGCCGTCGGCCGCGCGCGCGGTGGCCAGGGCCTGCGCGACCAACCCCGTCTGCCTGGCGGTGCCGTGCCATCGCGTCGTGCCGAAAGCCGGCGGGGTGGGCGGATACCGGTGGGGCGTCTCGCGCAAGGCGCGGCTCCTGGCGCGCGAGCGCGGCGAACGGCGCGGGCGATCCGGCAGGTCATGACCCAGGCTGCGCCCGGTCCAGAGGCCGTGCTCGCCGCGTTCGTCCGCGACCACGCCGGGCTCAGGCTGGGGCGGGTGTTCGGTGACGCCGGGGCCTTCGCGGGACGCCGGCTCTTTGCCCGCGTCGTGGACGGCGGCCTGGCCCTGCGCCTGCCGCCGTCCGCCGCGGCCGCGGCACGCCAGGCCGGCGCCATGCAGCCGCCTGCCGCCCGGCCGTTGCGCGGCTGGACGCACTTCAGGCCCCGGACCGTCCGCGAGGCCGCGAGGCTCGGGCCGCTGCTCGAGGTCGCGGCGCGGCACGTGGCGACCGACGGAGGTTCCACAGGTTTCTCAAGTTCCTCAGGTTCCTAGGGTTCCTCGAGTTCCTCACGTTCCTCTGGTTCAGGAGCGCTGGGGTGCCGAGGAAGACGGAAGCAGAGGTGCCTGGGCTGAAGAACTCAGGAACCCGAGGAACCCGAGGAACCCGAGGAACCCCGGAACCTCCATCGTCCGCCCGGTGCGTTACACTCCCCTCGATCGTCCCCCTCAGGATCGAGGCCCGATGACCACCAAGTACGGTCTCTCGCCGTGGATCCGCGAGATCCCGAAGTCGAAACAGCCGTCGTTCCCGCGTCTTCGCGGCGAGCACGAGAGCGCGGTCGCCGTCATCGGCGGCGGCCTGACGGGCGTCTTCACGGCCCAGGCGCTCGCCGCGTCCGGCGTGAAGGTCGCCCTCGTCGAGGCCGAGCGGCTTGGCTCGGGCACGAGCGGGCGCTCGACCGGGTTGATGGCGCCGGAACCGGCCTCGTCGTACCGCGAGCTCGAGCAGCGGCACGGCCGGCGCGCCGCGCGGGCCATGCACGAGATGTCGCGCCGCGCCGCGCTCGACCTGGCGGCCGCCGCCCGGCGGCTGCGCGTCCAGGCGCACCTGCATCCACTGGCGGCGTACCGGTACGTCCCGCTCTACCAGTCGCCAGCCGACCTGCAGCGCGAGGCGACCGCGCGGCAGCGCGCCGGTCTCGACGCCGCGTGGCGGCGGCCCGCCGATCTGGCGCGTGAGCTGGCGCTCCAGTCGGAAGGCGGCGCCCGCCTGGCACCGTGGGCCTGGGCCAACCCTTATCGCCTGCTGCTCGGCTTCGCGGCGGCCGCCGTGAAGCGGCGCGCCGCCATCTTCGAGCGCTCGCGCGTCACGCGCGTCCGCCCGGGCGCGGCGGGCGTGGAGGTCGTGACCGAGGGCGGCCGGCTCCTCGCCGGCACCGTCATCGTCTGCACGGCGGAACCCGGCCCGCTCTTCCGCCAGCTGGCCCGCCACGTCACCACGCTCGAGCGCTACGCCGTGCTCACCGAGGCGCTGCCGGCCCCGGTGCGCAAGGCCCTCGGCCGGCGCGGCGCCATCGTCTCCGCCGCCGGGGCCATCGACGATGCGGCGGCGTTCGTGCATGGCGACCGCCTCCTCCTGACCGGCGCGGCGCAGAAGCCGACGTCCGCGCGCGCCCGCGACAAGGTGCTCGTCCAGCGCACCGGCCAGCTGATGTACGAGGCCCTCACGACGTGGCCGGCGATCTCCGGGCTGCAGCCCGCCTTCGGCTGGGAGATCCGGACGACGATGGGCGCCGACGGCGCGATGTTCGCGGGGCCGCACCGCAACTTCCCGCGGCACCTCTTTGCCTGGGGCGCCGACCACGATCCGGCGCGCGCGTTCCTCGCGAGCCGCATCCTGCTGCGTCACCACCAGGGCGCTGCCAGCAAGTCGGACGACCACTTCGCGCTCACCAGGAGCTGAACCATGTCTCCCGTCCGCACCCGGCTGGCGACGACCGTGGCGATGGCGCTCACGCTGTTCGCGGGCGGCGGGACGCCGCGCGCCCAGGCGACGGACGCGATCCGGGCGCAGGCCCAGGCGGCGCTGCCGCAGACCACCGGGACCATCGCGCTGCCGGGCCTCGCGCGGGCCGTCGAGGTCATCCGCGATCGCTGGGGCATCCCGCACATCTACGCGGGCAACACCCACGACCTGTTCTTCGCGCAGGGCTTCACCGTGGCCCAGGACCGCCTGTGGCAGCTCGAGATGTGGCGCAGGAACGCCGAGGGCCGGCTCTCGGAGGTGCTCGGTCCCGGCTACGTGACCCGCGACCGGTTCGCCCGGCTGCTCGCGTTCCGCGGCGACTGGGACGTCGAGTTCCGCAAGTACCACCCCGAGGGCCGCGTGATCTTCGACGCTTTCGCCGAGGGCGTGAACGCCGCGATCCGGAAGGCGCTGGCCGACGGGACGGTGCCGGTCGAGTTCCGGTTGATGGGCTTCGACCCGCAGCCGGTCTGGACGGCGAAGACCCTGCTGACCCGCATGCCTGGCTGGACGCTCTCGCGCAACGTCTCGCGCGAGGTGCAGCGCGCGATCGACGTGCTGACGATGGGGCTGGCGAAGACCCGGGAGCTGGCGCCGACCGACCCGGCCACCGACTTCGTCGTGCCCGACGGGCTGGACCTGCAGGACATCACGCCGGATGTGCTCGGTCTCGCGCGCGGGGCGAACGACATCAGGTGGAGCTTTTCGGGTCCGTCGGGTTCGCCGGGGTCGCCAGGAGCGCGGGGGTCGGGCGACTACACCGCCGGGTTCGGCAGCAACAACTGGGTGATTGCCGGTGCGCGGTCGGCGACGGGCAAGCCGCTCATCGCCAACGACCCGCACCGCGAGGTGGTGAACCCGGCGCTGCGTTACATGGTCCACCTGAACGCCCCGGGCTGGAACGCGCTCGGGGCGACCGAGCCGGGGCTGCCGGGGATCAGCATCGGGCACAACGACCGGGTGGCCTGGGGATTCACGATTCTCGGGATCGACCAGCAGGACCTCTACGTCGAGGAGACGAACCCGGACGATGCCGACGAGTACCGCTGGAAGGGCGCGTGGGCGCCCATGCGCGTCGAGCGCGAGCTGATCTGGGTGAAGGGGCAGGCCGCGCCCGTCGAGGTGGACCTCAAGTTCACGCGACACGGCCCGGTCATCGCGGAGCACGCCGGGCAGCATCGGGCGTTCGCGCTTCGCTGGGTCGGCGCCGAGCCGGGCGGCGCGGGCTACCTCGGGTCGCTGAACGTGATGCAGGCGCGGAACCTGGACGAGTTCCGCGCGGGCGTCGCGAAGTCGTGGTACCTGCCGTCGCACAGCCTGGTCTACGCCGACGTGGAGGGCAACACGGCGTATCTGGGCGCCGGCCTGACGCCCCGGCGCGAGGGATGGGACGGGCTGATGCCCGTGCCCGGCAAGGACGGGCGCTACGAGTGGGACGGCTTCGTGCCTGCCGCCGCCATGCCCTTCAGCGCGAACGACCCGCGCGGGTTCTACAACACGTCCAACAACGACGTGGTCCCGGAGATCCTGCCCGACTACGCGCTGCCGCTCGGCTACGAGTACTCCGCGCCGTTCCGCTACGAGCGGGCGCGCGAGGTCCTGGCCGACGGGCGCCGCCTGACGGTGGCCGACATGGCGCGCCTCCAGCAGGACACGCTGTCGCTGCCCGCGCGCGCCCTGGTGCCGCTCCTCACGCCCATTCGCGCGCGGCTCGGCGGCGGCGTCTCGCTGTCGCCCGGCGCCCTGCCGACCTCGCCGTTCACCGGCCGGAACTCGACGATCTTCGCCGCCAGGGTCGGCAGGAAGGACGGCGACGTGGCGCCCGAGGTCGTCAAGGCGATCGACGCGCTGCTCGGCTGGGACTACAGGCTCGATGCCTCGTCCAACGAGGCCCTGCTCTACGAGTTCTGGATGATGAAGCTGCAGCCGAAGGCCTACGAGCCGCGGCTGACCGACTACGCCCGCCGGACGTTCAGGGCCTGGGACGTCCGTCGTGTCGTCGAGTGGATGACCGACCCGGGACCGGCGTACGGGGTGGACCGGAAGGCGCGCGAGCAGGCGCGCGACGGGATCCTGCTGTCGGCGCTCGTCGAGGCCGTCGAGGAGATCGAGCAGCGGTACGGCGGGAGCCGACTGTTCGACATGACGTGGGGCGACATCCACACGGCGGACTTCGTCCACCCGCTGGCGCAGGCCGACGGCGCCGGCGACCTGTTCGCCGTCGCGCCCGTGCCGCGCGGAGGGGACGCGTACACGCTGCTGGCGTCCACGTCGCTCTCCGCGGCCAACACGAAGCAGTTGTCGGGCGCGTCGTTCGCCTTCGTCTTCGACGTCGCCGACTGGGACCGCTCGGTGGGCCTCAGCGCCCCCGGCCAGTCGGCGCAGCCGCTCAGCCCGCACTACAAGGACCTCGCCGGACCGTGGGGCCGCGGTGACTACTTCCCGCTGATCTTCTCGCGCGCCGCCGTCGAGCAGGGCGCCCGGTCGCGGCTCACGCTCGAGCCGCAGGCGGCGCCCCCCGCGGACGGCGCCGCGCCGCCCTTCGTCCCGCTGCAACCGGAGACCTTCGCGGCCGCCGGCGCGCAGGCCACGGCGTTCGCCGACTACGACGGCGACGGCGACCTCGACTACTTCGTCGGCTTCCGCGGCGCGCTCGACCGGCTCTACCGGAACGACGACGGCCGCTTCACGGATGTCGCCCCCGCGGTCGGCCTCGGCGACGCCAACGAGACGCGCGCCGCCGCGTGGGGCGACTACGACGGCGACGGCGACCTCGACCTGTTCGTCGGCTTCGCGTCCGGGCAGACCGTGCCGGACCGGCTCTACCGGAACGACGGCGGCCACTTCACCGACGTCGCGCGCGAGGCCGGCATCGACCTCCATGGCACCACCCGCCAGCCCGTGTGGCTGGACTACGACGAGGACGGCGACCTCGACCTGTTCGTCGCGTTCCGGGATCGGCCGAACGTCCTCCTGCGGAACGACCACGGCCACTTCACCGACGTCGCGCCGGAGGTCGGGCTGGCCGACGGCCGGAAGGCGGTGAGCGCCGTCTGGTTCGACATGGACCAGGACGGCGACCTGGACCTGTTCGTGGCCAACCAGGAGGGCGAGGCCAACGGCCTCTTCAGGAACGACGCCGGCCGCTTCACCGACGTGGCGGACGAGGCGGGGGTCTCGGCGCGCGGCCGCGCCGCCGAGGACGGCGGTGTCGGTCCGGCGGTGGCCGACTACGAC
Source organism: Vicinamibacterales bacterium (assembly GCA_050250645.1). Taxonomy (GTDB): domain Bacteria; phylum Acidobacteriota; class Vicinamibacteria; order Vicinamibacterales; family UBA2999; genus JBFWVR01. Next base: position 80,191 of record JBFWOG010000008.1, on the reverse strand, counting down.
CTCGACGGCGACCTCGATCTCTTCGTGGCCAACTACGGCGCCAACGCGCTCTACCGGAACGACGGGCACGGCCGCTTCACGGACGTGGCCGAGGCGTCCGGCATCAGCGGCCACGCGCACGACGTGACCGCCGCGTGGGGCGACTACGACAACGACGGCGACCCGGACCTCTACGTCGCCGGCTTCCTCGGCACCGAGCCTCACGCGCCCGACCTGCTCTACCGCAACGACAACGGGCGCTTCACCGACGTCATCCCGGCCGGCGTGAAGGGCAACGACGCGAGCCACGGCGTGCAGTGGGCGGACGTCGACGGCGACGGCGCGCTCGACCTGGCGCTCGCGAACAACGACGCGCTCGGGCACCACCCGATCTTCCGCAACGCGCTGCCGCCGGCCGACGCGCGGCGGTCGGTCTCGGTCGTCGTCCGCGACCCGGTGACGGGCCTGTCGGTCGCCGGCGCCGAAGTGCGCGCCTATGCGGCGGGCACGCGTACGCTCGTCGCCGCGGGGCTGGTGGACGCGGGGTCGGGCTACTGCTCGCAGAGCGTGCAGCCCGTGCACCTCGGGCTGCCGTCCATGGCGCCGGTGGACATCGAGGTGACGCTGCCGCGCGCGGGCCGGCCGGTGATGACGGCGCGTGGCGTGATGCCGGGGCAGACGGCGAGGCCAGGGATGCCGCAGGCGGCGCGGATGCTCGGGGAGGGGCGGGACCGGCAGGCTGGCAAGCGGTGACTCGGTCCGCGCGGGAACCTGCGCCGGGTTACGATCGCCGGGTTGCCGCCATCCCATCCCCGACGCACCCATGCCTGACACTCCGTCCGCCGTCATCGACGCGCTCGAGCGCGCCCCCGACCTTGTCATCCCCCTCGTGCGGGAGGTGCCGCCCGCGGTCCTCAAGCGCCGTCCCGCGCCCGCGCGCTGGTCCGCGCACGAGCACGCCTGTCACCTCGCGGCCGTGCACGCCCTGTTCTTCGACAGGCTCGAGCTGCTGCTCTCGATGCCCGAGCCGGTGATTACGCCCTACGACCCCGGCACGAGCGATCCGGACGACCTGCTGCTCGAGATGGACCTGGAGACGTCGCTCCAGGCTTACACCCACGATCGCAGGCGCCTCGTCGCGCGGCTCCGCGGCCTCTCGGCGGCGGACTGGGCGCGGACGGCGTCGCACGCCGAGTACAACCGCTACTCGGTCTTCATCATGTTCAGGCACCTCGCGCTGCACGACTTCCTGCACGCATACCGGATCGAGGAGCTGCTGCTGAGACGCGACTGGTCCTGACGCATTTCGGACGGCCACAGAGACACAGGGACACGGAGAAGGCATCACCGAGCCTGCCCGGTGTCTTTCGGTGTTCCTCCGGAGGACAGGGAGACACGGCGAAGGCCGGGAGACACGGAGCCGGACGGCGCGCTTCGACTGATAGTCTTCCCGGTGTGTGGCGGGCCCGCGGCGCGCGGGGGTGAGGGACGCGGCGCGCCAGGGCACCCGCAGGGTGCCGGCTGCCGGCCGAGTCAGGTTCCAGGCCTCCGTGTCTCCCTGTCTTCTCCGCGACTCCGTGTCCCGCCGGAGGCGCACCGACCGACACCGGACAGCCTCTGTGATGCCTTCTCTGTGACCCTGTGTCTCTGCGGCCCCGTCCGTGGTCAGCTGCCCGGTTCGGCCACGGGCTTCGGCCCGCGCTCCATGCCGGCAATCGCGCGGACGAACGCCCAGGTGGGGGAGCCGGTCTCACCCTCGAGGTACCGCCGCCGTCGCTCGACGGTCTCGGCGTAGTCGCGCGCGCCGTTGCGCCGCGCGTCCGAGATGCCGGCGTGGTAGGCGCGCACGGCCTCGTCCAGGTCGCCGCGCGCCTCGTCCAGCATCAGCGCGAACCACGTGACCAGCACGCGCGTCGAGTTCCACGGGTTGAGGTGATCCGCGTCGCCGATGGCGAAGTCCACGCGTCCCTGCTTCGCGAGCCGGGCCAGCGTGTCGCGGCAGTAGTCGGAGCACTGCGCCAGCCCGAGGTCCTGGTTGTCCTCGCCCGCCGCCACCGCCCGGTGCTCGAACCACGACTCGGCCATCATCACCGCCTGCATCGTCGGCAGCACCTGGTCGCGCGACAGGTCCCACGCCTGGCCGACGCCGTAGTGGTCGTACCACTCCGCGACCATCTGCAGGTAGGCGGCGGCGCGCACCGGTTGCGGCACCGGGTCCCAGTCCTCGGCGGTCATCGCGGGCCAGCGCGCGGGACTCGCCAGCAGGCGCGCGTCCGCCTCCGCCATGCGGCGCAGCCCGTAGCCGCGCACGGTGGGCGGCAGCTGGTCCCAGTCCTCGATGCGGAGCGACGTCCACAGCGCCGGCGACCGCTCGAACGCGTCCACCGTCATCGGCAGCGCGATCTTCTCCCAGCCGGCGGGGACGATCACGGAGAGGGGCGTGAGATCGAAGTAGGTGGCGTCGATGCCCGCGGGGATCGGGCTGGCGGGCAGCGCGGGCAGGGGCCCGGGGTCGTTCAGCTCGCGCCACTTGTCCGCGGCGGTCACGGCGCCCATGCCGGTAACGACGGCCACCGCCACCGCGACGGCGCCCAGGGCCGCCCTGAGGCCGGCGCCCGTCGCGCGGGTCCGGCCGACGGATCCCGGGTGGAGCAGGGTGTCGGCCCACATACGGTCTGTCCCCGGCGCCCCTGACGGATTCGCCTCCGGCCGAAGCGCCGATGCGATCAGTGTACCACCGGGTGCCGTCGAGGCGTCCCGTGTCGCCTCGGCCCGGGCGTCCGCGGCGGCGGCCAGCTCGTCCGATACACCGATTTCAATCCGTCATCGCGGCGTCGTCGCGAGTGGTCGATACCGTGCTGTCTCCGTGTTCGATCACCAGGAGGCTTGCACCATGCGCCGTGTTGCGCTCTCGACCCTGTTCGTTGTTCGCGCCCTTGTTGCCCTCATCGCCTTCGGCCTCGCGTCCGCGCCCACGCCGTCCCGGGCGCAGAGCAATGCCAGTGACGCGGCCCTGGAGGGCTTCGTCACGGACCCCAGCGGCGCCGCGGTGCCCGCCGCGCGCGTCATGGCCCTCAACCTGGGCACCAACCAGGTCCGCGAGACGGTCGCGAACCGGGAGGGGTACTTCCGCTTTCCGCTCCTCCAGGTCGGCGAGTACGAGGTCCTCGTCAGCGCCCAGGGATTCGCGGACTACCAGCAGACGGGCATCAGGCTGAGTGTCGGGGAGCAGGCGCGCGTCGACGTCGCCCTCGGCATCGCCGGCACCACCGAGACGGTGACGGTGACGGCCGACGCCTCGGCGGTGCTGGCGGGGCAGGCGGCGTCCGGCGAGGTGCTGAACGAGCGCGCGGTCAGGTCGCTGCCGATCACCTCGCGCAACATCTACAACTTCCACCTCGTGGGACCCGGCGTGAAGGGCATGCCGAGCACGGGGTTCGGCACGACCCAGTTCCTGGTCGGCGGGCACGACCGCATGACCTGGTCGATGGATGGCATCGACAACTCGCAGCGTCGCTTCAACCGCCAGATCCGGCTCGTCATCAGCACGCCCGAGAACGTCGAGGAGATGCAGGTGCTGACCGGCGCCTACTCCGCCGAGTTCGGCCGCGCCGCCGGCGGGGTCATCAACGTCGTCAGCCGATCGGGGTCGAACCAGGTGAAGGGCGGCGGGTCCGCGCTGGTGCGCCCGAAGTCGCTCTCGGCGCGCCCGCCCCTGGCCAGCTCCAAGCCGGACCAGAAGTGGTGGATGGTGCAGGGCAACGTCGGCGGGCCGGTCGTGCGCGACCGCGTCTTCTTCTTCGCCAACTACGAGTACAACCCGCTCAAGTCGCCGCAGCCGGTGACCATCAACCCCGCGGCGGCCGCGGCGATCGGCCTCGGCGCTTCGGACCTCGGCAACTCGCCGTTCGGCGAGACGTTCCACACGCCGAGCCTCAAGGTGAACTTCCGGCTGAACGACGCCAACAGCGGGTTCGTCCGCTACAACCGCTTCACCAACGACCAGCCCGGCGGCGGCGGGGGCCTCACGGCCATCTCGCGGAGCCTGACGTTCAAGGACCGCATGAACGGCGTCGGCGCGCAGCTGGCGACCACGCTCGGGCCCTCGCTGCTCAACGAGCTGCGCTTCGGGTTCAACCGGCGCGCGGAGAACAGGGACCCCTACGTCGACGGCGACGCCGGCGGCGCCAACGTCAACATCTCCGGCGTGGCCAACTTCGGCGTCAACCCGCTCGCGGCGAACAACAGCGTCGAGGCGAGCCTGCAGGTCATCGACAACGTCACCTGGACCCGGGGCCGCCACACCGTGAAGACGGGCCTCGACTTCCAGACGACGCAGTACGACGTGCACAGCGCGCTCAGCCGCGTCTTCACGTTCACGGGCCTCGCCGCGTCCGGCGGGCGCGGCGCGGTCTCGCCGCTCGACCAGTACCTGCGCGCGCGGGCCGGCGAGATCGACCCGGCGACGGGCCGGCCCTACACCTTCACGCAGCTGCAGCAGCAGATCGGCGACCCCGACCTGTCGATGCGCTTCAACTACCTCAACCTGTTCCTGCAGGACGAAGTGCGGCTGCGGAGCGACCTCACGATGAGCGCCGGCCTGCGCTACGAGCTCATCATGTACCCGGTGCTCGACGCCGAGGCGCCCTACGCGCTGTCGCGCCGCGTGAACAACGACACGAACAACGTGGCGCCGCGCGTCGGCCTGACCTGGCGGCCCGGCGGCAGCGAGAAGACCGCGGTGCGGGCCGGCTACGGGCTCTACTACGACTCGACCAGCCTCAACCTCGTCCTCGCCGCCGCGCAGAACAACGGCCGGCGGATCCTGAGCTACGTGGTGCCCGGCTCCGACCCGCGCGCGCCGATCTATCCCAACCTCCTCGCCACCGGGAACCCGAGCTTCGCGACGCCGCCGAGCATCACGGTCTTCCCGGAGGACTTCCAGACGATGTACGCGCACCAGGCGAGCGTGACGATCGACAGGCAGTTGACCGGCAGCACGGTGGTGTCGGCGGGCTACAGCTTCTGGAACCACCGCAACGCCCCCTACTCGCGCGACATCAACCTCGGGCCCGTCGTCCGGACCCTCGAGGACGGCCGGCCGGTCTACTCGGGCGCGGCCGGCCGGCCCGACCCGGCCTATCGCGCCATCAACCTCGTCGAGAGCCTCGGCACGGCGCGGTACCACGGCGTGGACGTCTCGCTCCGGCAGCGGCTGACGCGCGGCCTGCAGTTCAGCGTCAACTACGGGTGGGCCAGCGCGCGCGGCAACTCGGACATGGAGGGCGGCGCCGTCACCGACCCGAGCAACGTGGACCGCGACCTCGGCCGGAGCGCGGGCGACCTGCGGCATAACGTGACGGGGCAGGCGACCTACACCCCCGAGGGCGATGGCGCCCTGCGGTGGCTGAACGGCTTCGAGTTCTCGACGCTGGTGTTCTACAACAGCGGCTTCCCCGTGAACGCCACGGCCGGCCTCGACCTGAACAACGACCTGGTGCTGAACGACCGCCGGCCCGGCGTCGAGCGGAACGGCTTCGACGGCCCGGACTACTTCCAGGTGGACCTGCGCATCTCCCGGAGAATCCACCTCGGTCCCACCGCCGCGGTCGACCTGATGCTCGAGTCCGAGAACCTGCTGAACCGGCTCAACGCCAACTGCAGCATCGCGGGGTGCACCGGCGCGGTCGTGAGCCGCGACGGCGCCGCCGACTTCCTGCGGATCACCGCGACCCGGCCCGGCCGCTACGTGCAGCTCGGGGCGCGGTTCCTGTTCTGAGGCCGGCGGATCCGCCGGCCGGGAGTGACACGATGCGCCGCCTGACCTTCACGCTCCTCGCGCTCGTCGCCACGCTGGGCGCCACAGGCTCGGCCTGGGGCGTCCGCGCGCACGACCTCATCAACCGGGTGGCCGTGCGGACGCTGCCCGCCGACGGCCCGGTGTTCCTCAAGGCCGAGGAGGACTGGATCGCCTACCTCGCGAGCATCCCCGACACGTGGCGTCGGCCCTCCGAGCCGTTCCTCAAGATCCTGGAGGACCCGAACCACGGCTGGTTCATGGAGCAGTTCGCCGGGATCGGGGAGATTCCCCGGTCGCGGTACGGGTTCGTGATCCGCCTCGATGCCCTGCGCCGCCAGCAGGCGGCGGCCGGCGACCCGGCCGCCGAGCTGACGAACGTCCGCTGGACGGGCACGCTGCCGTACGCCGCCGTCGAGGGCTACGAGCGGATGCTCGCCGCCATGCGCCGGTACCGCGCGCTGCCCGACGGGCAGGACCGCGCGCTCGCGTTGCGCGAGATCGCCTTCTACATGGGGTGGACCGGCCACTACACGGGCGACGGCGCGCAGCCGCTGCACGACACCATCCATCACGACGGCTGGCAGGGGCCGAACCCCCATGGCTACACGACCGACCCGCGCGTCCACGGGCGCTTCGAGTCGCAGTTCGTCGACCTCATGCAGCTCGAGGCGGCCGACGTCCAGGCCGCCGTGGCGCCCGCGCGGCTGCTCGACGATCCGTTCACGGCCATCCTCGATCACCTCGACACGGCGGCCTCCCACGTCGAGGAGGTGTACCGGCTCGACAAGGGCGGCGCGCTCGCCGATGCGTCGAACGCCGCGGCCCGTCGCCTGGTGATCGAGCGCACGGCGAGCGGCGCCGCGCTGCTCCGCGACCTCGCCTACACCGCGTGGGTCCGGAGCGGCGAGCCGCCGGTGCCGGATCCCGACGGGAACCCGATCGCGCCGGCTCACCCCCGGTACGCCCCCGCCACGGGCAGCGCGCCGGCCCATCGCCCTGGAGCCGCGGCGCCTCCGCCCGGGGCGGCGGACGGGTGGCGGCCGCTGGAGATGGCCGATCCCGTGACCGGGAAGAACTTCTACCTGTTCGACCTCGTCGCCCGCCTTCCGGCGGCGCGCGAAGCCCTGTCCCGGCCGCCGGCGCTGGCGGCGCTCAGGGACGGCGCGCTCGAGCGGCTCGCGCGCGCCGCGGCGTCGTGTGGCGACCAGGTTCCATGTCACGCGACGGCGTTCACGTGGAACCCCGGCGACATCTCCGCGGCGCGCCTGGCGATCGAGGGGATCGGACGCGACGCCGGGGTCGGGGCGCTGGCGGACGCGCTCCGCCGGTCTGGAACGATCGACGCGCGGCCCGCGGAGGGTGACGGCGCGCTCGTGGGCCGGGCGTGGGCCGACGCCGCGGCGGGCATGAACCGGATCATCGAGGTCTACGCGCTGGGACAGGCGCCACGGTACCCGGCCATCGACGCGGTCTCGTACGAGGTGACGACCGACGCCTATCGCCGCCTCGTGGGCAACATCACCGACGTGATCGAGGACGGCCGCGAGGGACTCGACCTCTTCTACTCGCCCGCGCTCGCGTTCGCGCGCCGGCTCCTCGAGGCGAACGGCCGGGACGAGGCCGGCCGGCACGAACCGCTGGAGGCCGGCGAGAACCGGGCGGCCGTCGCGCGGGTGGGCGGGATCGACTGGGCGCGCTACCCGTACGCCGTCATCCTGGTGCCCGGCGCCGGACCCGACCGGCCGGACGTCGCGCTCGACCCCTGGGCGCGCCTGCGCCTCGAACTGGCGGTCGCCCGCTACCGAGACGGCAAGGCGCCGTTCATCGTGGTCTCCGGCGGCTACGTGCACCCGGCGCAGACGCCCTTCGCCGAGGCGATCGAGATGAAGCGCGCCCTGATGCGCGACTACGGCATCCCCGAGCACGCGATCCTGGTGGACCCGCACGCGCGGCACACGACGACGAACCTGCGGAACACGGCGCGGCTCCTGTTCCGCTACGGCTTCCCGGCCGACAAGCCCTCCGTGGTCACGACCGACCGCTACCAGAGCGCCTACATCGAGAACCCGGACTTCGGGGAGCGGTGCGCGCGGGAGCTCGGCTACCAGCCCGCCGCGATCGGCCGGCGCCTGTCGCGCTTCGACCTCGAGTTCCGCCCGCTGCCCGCGTCGCTCCGCGCCGACGCGACCGACCCGCTCGACCCGTAGGGCGCCGGCGCGTCGCCGCGCCTACTTGCGGCTCCGCGCGTCCGCCCGCCGGGCGCGCCGGGCCAGCGTGGCGGAGACGCCGCCGTTGACGAACGTCTCGATGGTCTCGGGGCGGTTGACCATGCCGGCGGCGGCGTCGAACGACCGGTAGCCGCTCACGGCGCCGGCGACGGCCGCGGCGAGGTCGGCGCGCGCCGCGGCGGTCATGCCCGCGGCCCCCTCGGGGGTGAGCAGGCGCCCGAGGCCGGCGAGGTAGCGCTGGAAGACGGCCTCGAGGGGGCCCTGCCCGGCGTCGTGGCGCATCAGGAGGCCGCGCGCCTGGTGGACGAGCAGGAAGTAGGCGGGGTGGCGCTTGAAGAACGCGTCGTGCGCCCGGACGACGGCCGTGACGCGGGCGGCCGGCGCGTCGTCCTCCGCGACGAGGTGCTCGCAGCTGGCGAGCAGCTGGTCGATGGCCTCGCCGAGCAGGGTGGAGACCAGCTCGGTCTTCGAGCCGAAGTAGTTGTAGAACGCGCCCTTGCCGAGGTCGGCGGCGTCGGTGATGTCCTCGAGGCGGGCGTCGTAGATGCCGTGGCGCGCGAAGAGCCCGAGGGCGGCGTCGAGCAGCGCCCGGCGGGTGCGGGCCTTCCGCCGCTCGCGGCGGCCGGGAGTGCCCGCGGCAGCCTGAGGGGGCACCGCGGTCATCACGCGGCCTACTGTACCAGACATCCCCGCAAACGGACAACGACGGTCGTAAACGACCTCGCCTTCGGCCGTCCGCCGACTTCGGTCATAATTGACAGGTTCCCGCGCCGGATCGGCGTCCGGCGGACGGGTCACCGTTCCATCATCACGACCACGAGTCGTACACGACCATATGTCGGACACCAGCAGCGCGCCCGCCGGCGACGACCGCCAGGCGTTGCGCATGTTCCCCGGGGCCCCCTACCCGCTCGGCGCGACCTGGGACGGCCTCGGCGTCAACTTCGCCATCTACTCCGAGCACGCCACCGCGGTCGACCTGTGCCTGTTCGACGGGCCGTCCGACACCGCCGAGCGCACCCGCATCCGGCTGGTCGAGCAGACCGACATGGTCTGGCACGCCTACCTGCCCGACGTGCGGCCCGGCCAGCTCTACGGGTACCGCGTCCACGGCCCGTACGAGCCGGCCCAGGGCCACCGCTTCAACCCCCACAAGCTCGTCGTCGACCCCTACGCGAAGGCAATCGCCCGCCCGGTGCAGTGGAGCGACACGCTGTTCGGCTACCAGGTGGGCCACGCCGAGGCCGACCTGGTCATCGACGAGCGCGACAGCGCGGCGTCGGCGCCGCTTGCCGCGGTCATCGACCCCGGCTTCACGTGGGGCGACGACCGGCCGCCCCGCACGCCCTGGCACCGCACGGTCATCTACGAGATGCACGTGAAGGGCTTCACGGCCCGGCACCCCCAGGTGCCCGAGCCGCTCCGCGGCAGCTACACGGCCCTCACGCTCCAGCCGATCATCGACCACCTGCTGTCGCTCGGGGTCACGGCCGTCGAGCTGATGCCGGTCCACCACCACGCCTACGACCGCCATCTCGTCGAGCGCGGGCTGTCGAACTACTGGGGCTACAACACGCTCTCGTTCTTCGCGCCCGACCTCCGCTACTCCGACTCGCGCGACCCGCTCGAGGCGGTGCGCGAGTTCAAGATGATGGTCCGCGCGATGCACGCCGCCGGCATCGAGGTCATCCTCGACGTCGTCTACAACCACACCGCCGAGGGCAACCACCTCGGGCCGACGCTGTCGATGCGCGGCATCGACAACGCCTCGTACTACCGCCTGGCGCCCGGGCAGTCGCGCTTCTACCTGGACTTCACCGGCTGCGGCAACACGCTCAACATGCGGAGCCCCCGCGTGCTGCAGCTGCTGATGGACAGCCTGCGCTACTGGGTCACCGAGATGCACGTCGACGGCTTCCGCTTCGACCTCGCGAGCGCCCTGGCGCGCGAGCTGTACGAGGTCGACCGGCTGGGGGCGTTCTTCGACGTGATCCACCAGGACCCGATCATCTCGCAGGTCAAGCTCATCGCCGAGCCGTGGGACCTCGGCGAGGGCGGCTACCAGGTCGGCAACTTCCCCGTGCTCTGGACCGAGTGGAACGGCAAGTACCGCGACGCCGTCCGCCGCTACTGGCGCGGCGACGCCGGCGTCATCTCCGAGTTCGCCACCCGGCTCGCCGGCAGCAGCGACCTCTACGGCCACAGCGGGCGCCGGCCGTACTCCAGCATCAACTTCGTCACGTGCCACGACGGCTTCACGCTGAACGACCTCGTCAGCTACAACGAGAAGCACAACGAGGCCAACGGCGAGGACAACGCCGACGGCGAGAACCACAACCTCAGCTGGAACTGCGGCGTCGAGGGGCCGACCGACGACCCCGAGATCCGCGCGCTCCGCGAGCGCCAGAAGCGCAACATCCTCGCGACGCTCCTCCTCTCCCAGGGCGTCCCCATGCTCGGCCACGGCGACGAGATGGGCCGGACGCAGCAGGGCAACAACAACGCCTACTGCCACGACAGCCCGCTCACCTGGGTGGACTGGGCGCTCGACGGCGACCGGCAGGCGCTGCTCGAGTTCACCCAGCGGCTCCTGCGCATCCGCCGCGAGCAGCCCGTCCTGCGCCGGCGCCGCTTCTTCCACGGCCGCCGCGTCAGCGGCGTCAAGGACGTCATGTGGCTCGACCGCACGGGCCGCGAGATGGATGACAAGGCCTGGGGCCGCGCCGACCTCCGCTGCCTCGGCATGCACCTGCCGGCCGAGGCCGCCGACGACGTGGACGAGGCGGGGCGGCCCATCGAGGGTGACACCCTGCTCGTGCTGTTCAACGGCCACGACGTCGAGGTCGGCTTCGCCCTCGGCCCCGCGGCGCTCCGGACCGCCTGGTCGTGCCTGGTCGACACCTTCGACCGCGCGCGCGAGGGACAGGCGTTCACGGCCGGCACCACCTACCCACTGGCGCCACGTTCGGTGGCGCTCTTCCGGGCGGCGCCCGCGCCGGGCGCGGCCGAAGGAGGCAGCGGATGAACTTGCCCGACGAAGGACGGCGCCGCGTCGTCATCGAGGCCGTCACGCCGGAGATCGACGGGGGACGACACCCGATCAAGCGCACGCCCGGCGAGGTCGTCGTCGTCGAGGCCGACATCTTCGCCGATGGCCACGACCGGCTCGCGGCCGTCGTGCTCTACCGGCAGGCCGGCGCGAGCCGGTGGCTCGAGTCCCCGATGGCGCCCGTCGACAACGACCGGTGGCGCGGCTCGTTCCGGGTGGCCGAGGAGGGCCGCTACGAGTACACCGTCGAGGGCTGGGTCGACCACTTCGCGACGTGGCAGCACCAGCTCGAGAAGCGGGTGGCGGCGGGGCAGGACGTCCAGTCGGAGCTGCTCGAGGGGGCCGCGATGGTGCGCGCGGCCGAGGCCCGGGCCGCGACGGGCGAGGAGCGGGAGTGGCTGCTCGACTGCGGCGACCAGCTCGCGACCGACGGCGACCCGGTGGCGCGCACCGCGCTCGCGCTCCGGCTGGAGCTCGCGGCGCGGATGGCGGCGGCGCCCGACCGCCGCCTGGCCACGCGCCATCCCCGCTGGCTCGGGGTCACCGTCGACCGCGCCAGGGCCCGCACCGGCGCCTGGTACGAGATGTTCCCGCGCTCGGCCGGTCCGGACCCGACCCGCAGCGCGACGTTCCGCGAGGCGGCCGCCCGGCTGCCCGAGATCGGCGCGTCGGGCATGGGCTTCGACGTCCTCTACCTCCCGCCGATCCACCCGATCGGCCGGACCAACCGGAAGGGCAAGGGCAATGCGCTCGTGGCCGGCGAGGGCGACCCCGGCAGCCCGTGGGCGATCGGCGGGCCCGAGGGCGGGCACATGGCCATCGAGCCCGGGCTCGGGACGCTCGAGGACTTCCGCTGGTTCATCGGCGAGGCGAGGCGCCACGGGCTCGAGGTCGCGATCGACATCGCCTGGCAGTGCTCGCCCGACCACCCCTACGTCGGCCAGCACCCCGAGTGGTTCCGCCACCGGCCCGACGGCACGATCAAGTACGCCGAGAACCCCCCGAAGAAGTACCAGGACATCTACCCGTTCGAGTTCGAGACCGACCAGTGGGCCTCGCTCTGGGAGGAGCTGCGCGACGTCGTGTGGTTCTGGGTGGAGCAGGGCGTGCGGATCTTCCGCGTGGACAACCCGCACACCAAGGCGATGGCCTTCTGGGAGTGGATGATCGCGGACGTCCAGGCGCGCGACCCCGGCCTCATCTTCCTCTCCGAGGCGTTCACCCGCCCGAAGGTGATGAAGCACCTGGCGAAGATCGGCTTCACGCAGTCGTACACCTACTTCACGTGGCGCACGTCGAAGGCCGACCTCGAGGAGTACTTCACCGAGCTCACGACGACCGAGATGCGGGAGTACTTCCGGCCGAACCTCTTCGCCAACACCCCGGACATCCTGCACGCGTACCTGCAGCAGGGCGGCATCGCCGCCTTCCGGATCCGGTACGTCCTCGCGGCGACGCTCGGCGCCACCTACGGCATCTACAGCAGCTTCGAGATCGGCGAGGGCCGGGGCGTGCCGGGGTCGGAGGAATACCTCCACTCGGAGAAGTACCAGTACCGCCAATGGGACTGGGAGCGGCCCGGCCACCTCAAGGACCTGATCGCCCGGGTCAACGCGATCCGGCGCGAGCACCGGGCCTTCCAGTACAACGACGGGCTGCGCTTCCACCTGACGACGAGCGACCACCTGGTCGCCTACAGCAAGACGGCGCCCGGCGACGCCGCGCGGCTGCTCACCGTGGTGTCGCTCGACCCGACCGCGGCCCGCGACGGCTCGGTCTGCGCGTCGCTGCCCGAGGACCCGATCGCCGAGGGCGAGCGGTACCGCGTGCGGGACCTGTTGACCGGCGCGGCGTATGACTGGCAGGGCCCCTGGAACTACGTCCGGCTCGACCCGGCCGGCGTCCCTGCCCACATCTTCCTCGTCGAGCGCGTGAGGACGGCATGAAGAAGCGGCTGCCGACGGATCCCCTCTGGTTCAAGGACGCGATCATCTACGAGCTCCACGTCCGCTCGTTCTTCGACTCGAACGACGACGGCATCGGGGACTTCCAGGGGCTCATCCGCAGGCTCGACTACCTGCAGGACCTGGGCGTCACGTGCCTGTGGCTGCTCCCGTTCTACCCCTCGCCGCTCAGGGACGACGGGTACGACATCTCCGACTACGGGGACGTGAACCCGTCCTACGGCACGCTGCGCGACTTCAAGCACTTCCTGCGCGAGGCGCACGCGCGGGGGCTCCGTGTGGTCACCGAGCTGGTCGTCAACCACACCTCGGACCAGCACCCGTGGTTCCAGGCGGCGCGCCGCGCGCCGGTGGGGTCGGTCAAGCGCGACTACTACGTGTGGAGCGACACGGCGCAGGAGTACGCGAAGGCGCGGATCATCTTCACCGACACCGAGGTGTCGAACTGGACCTGGGACCCGGTCGCGAAGGCGTACTACTGGCACCGGTTCTTCTCGCACCAGCCCGACCTCAACTTCGACAACCCGCACGTCCGCAAGGCCGTGACCCGGGTGATGCGGTACTGGCTCGACATGGGCGTGGACGGGCTCCGGCTCGACGCCGTGCCCTACCTAATCGAGCGCGAGGGCACCAACTGCGAGAACCTGCCCGAGACGCACGGCATCCTGAAGGAGCTGCGGCGCGAGCTCGACGCGCGGTACCCGGATCGCACGCTGCTCGCGGAGGCCAACCAGTGGCCGGCCGACGTGCGGCCGTACTTCGGCGACGGCGACGAGTGCCACATGGCGTACCACTTCCCGCTGATGCCGCGCATCTTCATGGCGGTCCAGCAGGAGGACGCGCACCCGATCATCGAGATCCTGCGCCAGACGCCCGAGATCCCGCCGGGCTGCCAGTGGGCCCTCTTCCTCCGGAACCACGACGAGCTGACGCTCGAGATGGTGACCGACGAGGAGCGGGACTACATGTACAAGGCGTACGCCGCCGACTCGCAGATGCGGCTGAACGTCGGCATCCGCCGCCGGCTCGCGCCGCTCATGGACTACAGCCGCAGCCGCATCGAGCTGCTGAACAGCCTGCTGCTGTCGATGCCGGGGTCCCCGATCATCTACTACGGCGACGAGATCGGGATGGGCGACAACGTCTACCTCGGCGACCGGAACGGCGTCCGCACGCCGATGCAGTGGACCGGCGACCGGAACGCCGGGTTCTCGCGCACCGACCCGGCCCGGCTCTTCGCGCCGCCGGTCATGGACCCGCTCTACGGCTACCAGGCCATCAACGTGGAGGCGCAGGAGCGCTCGCCGAGCTCGCTCCTCAACTGGATGCGCCGCATCATCGCGCTCCGCAAGCGCTACCAGACCTTCGGCCGCGGCAGCCTCGACATCGTGCCGGCCGACAACCGCAAGATCCTCGCCTACGTGCGCGAGGACGCGGACCACCAGATCCTCGTCGTCGCGAACATGTCGCGTACCGTGCAGCCGGTGCACCTCGACCTCGAGCGGTTCCGCGGGCTCCACCCGGTGGAGATGATCGGCAACACGACGCTGCCGGCCGTCGGCGCCGACCCGTACTTCCTGACGCTCGGGCCGCACGCGTTCTACTGGTTCCTCCTCTCCCGCGTCGCCGAGCCGGTCGTCGTCCAGCGGCCCCGGCTGCCCGGCGTGGCCGGGGACGTGCGGCCGGCGCTGCTCGTGAGCGCCGAGTGGGCGCTGCTCTTCGACGGCCACGCGCGCCACGTCCTCGAGCGCGATGCCCTCGCCGGGTTCATGGCGCGGCAGCGCTGGTTCGGCAGCAAGTCGCGCCGCGTCAGCGCCGTCCGCTTCGTCGACTGGGCCACGCTCCGGGGCGCGCCCGACCCGGTGTTCTTCACCATCGTCGAGGTCTCCTTCGACGAGGGGGCGCCCGAGCGGTACGCCGTGCCGATCGCCACCGCCTCGGGCGACGCGGCGAAGCAGATCGAGGCCGGGCACTGGCCGTCGGTCCTCGCGCGCATCTCCGGCGCGCGGTCGGGCGTGCTCTACGACGCGCTGATCGACCCGACCGTGTCGAGCGAGCTCGTGGACTGGATGCGCGGGAAGGGCCAGATCCGCATGAGCGGCGGGCTCATCCGCGCGGGGCAGCCGGACGGGGCGCCGGCCATCGAGGCCGCCGAGGGCCTGCGGGCCACCATCCCGTCGTTCGAGCAGAGCAACTCCAACGCGCTCATCGGCGACCGCTACCTGCTCAAGGTGTTCCGCCGGCTCGAGCCCGGCGAGAACCCCGACATCGAGGTCGGCCGCGCGCTCGGCCCGCGCGCCGCCGACGCGCACGTGCCGGCCCTGCTGGGCTGGGCCGAGTACGAACCGGCCAACGGCGGCGATCCGGTGTCGCTCGCCATGCTCCAGCAGCAGGTGCCCAGCCGCGGGTCCGGCTGGGAGCGCGCCCTCGACGAGATCGAGCGCTACTACGAGCGCGCCGAGGTGCGAGTCAGGTCCGGCGACGGCGACGCGCCGACCGACGAGCTCGTCCGCGAGACCGCCGGGGCGTACTGGACGACGCTCGACCTGATGGGCCGGCGGACCGGCGAGCTGCACCGCACGCTCGCCGCGCTCGGGGGCGACGCCTTCGGCAGCCACCCGCTCGAGGCGGACGAGCTCGCGCGGATCGCCCGCGACATGGCCGCCAAGGCCGACAAAGTGATGAACCTGCTGTCGGACCAGGTCGGCCCCTACACGGGCCTCCGCGAGATCAAGGCCTGCCGGCTGCTCGAGCTGAGGCCGCTCGTGCTCGAGCGCCTCGCCGGCCTCACGGCCATCCGCGACGCGGGCCGGCGCATCCGGACGCACGGCGACTTCCACCTCGGACAGGTGCTCGAGGTGGAGGGCGACTTCTTCATCATCGACTTCGAGGGCGAGCCGGCGCGGCCGCTCGCCGAGCGGCGCGCCCTGCAGTCGCCGCTCAGGGACGTCGCGGGCATGTTGCGCTCGCTGAGCTACGCCGCGCAGAGCGGCCTGCGCCAGTTCCTCAGGGCCCGGCCGGAGATGGCCACGCCGATCGGGCCGTGGGCCGTCGCGTGGGAGCGGGCGATGGCCGACGTCTTCCTGCAGGGCTACTACCGCGTGATGGACGGCGAGCCGCTCCTGCCAGCCGACGCCGACACCCGCCAGGCCCTGCTCGGCGTGTTCGTCCTCGACAAGCTGGTGTACGAGCTCGGCTACGAGCTCGGTAACCGCCCCGACTGGGTCGAGATTCCCCTCGATGCCCTGCTCGACCTCGTCGACCCGGGCTGGATGCCGCCCGACCTCGGCAACGGCAACGGCAATGGCAATGGGCACGGCAACGGCCACGGCAACGGCACGGGTGCACCCGGCGATGCCTGACGTGCCCGCCCCATGGCGCCCGAGCCTCGGCGCCTGGCCCGACCCCGGCGGCGCCCACGTCCGCGTGTGGGCGCCCGCCGCGTCCAGGCTGGCCGTCGTCACCGAGCCCGGTGGGGAGCGGACCGCACTCGCGCCCGAGGGCGGCGGCTCCTTCTCGGGGCAGGTCGCCGGTCTCGAGACGGGCGGCCGCTACAAGGTGGCGGTCGACGACGGCCCGGCCTGGCCGGACCCGGCGTCCCGGTGGCAGCCGGACGGCGTGCACGGGGCGTCGGCCGTCGTGGACCCGTCGCGGTTCAGGTGGCGGACGCGCGACTGGACGGGACGCGCGCTCGACGACCTCGTGATCTACGAGCTGCACGTCGGCACCTTCACGCCCGAGGGCACCTTCGCGGCCGCGGCGCGCCGGCTCGAGTGGCTGGCCGGCATCGGCGTGACCGCGGTGGAGCTCATGCCCGTGGCGGCGTGTCCGGGCACGCGCAACTGGGGCTACGACGGCGCCGCGCTCTTCGCCCCGGCGTCGTATTACGGCGAACCCGACGACCTGCGGCGGTTCGTGGACGAGGCCCACCGGCACGGCCTCGCCGTCCTGCTCGACGTCGTCTACAACCACTTCGGTCCCGACGGCGCCTACGCGGCCGCCGTCAGCCCCCGCGTCTTCAGCGAGCGCCACCAGAGCCCCTGGGGCGCGGGCATCAACCTCGACGGGCCCGGGTCGGCCGGCGTCCGCGCGTTCTTCATCGAGAACGCGATCCACTGGCTCGTGGAGTACCGCATCGACGGGCTGCGCCTCGACGCGACGCACGCGATGGTGGACGAGGGCCGGCCGCACTTCCTCGAGGAGCTGACCGCGCGGGCGCGCGCGGCCACCCCCGGCCGCCGCGTGCTCGTCATCGCGGAGGACCATCGGAACCTCCGGACCATCGTCGATCCCGTGGCGTCCGGCGGGTGGGGCCTCGACGCGGTCTGGGCCGACGACATGCACCACGTCGCGCGCCGGCTCACCGCCGGCGACGATGAGGGGTATTACGAGGACTTCGCGGGCACCACGGAGGAACTTGCCGCGGCAGTGGCGGACGGCTGGCTCTACAAGGGCCGCCACGCGCCCCATTTCGGCGGCCCCCGCGGCACCGATCCCGCGGGCCTGCCGCTCGGCGCGTTTGTCGTGTGCATCCAGAATCACGACCAGGTCGGCAACCGCGCGCTCGGCGATCGACTGGGGCAGGCCGTCGACCCGGCGGTGTACCGGGCGCTCAGCCTGTTCTTCCTGCTCGTGCCCGAGACGCCGCTCCTGTTCATGGGGCAGGAGTGGGCGGCCCGCACGCCCTTCCAGTACTTCACCGACCACGCCGAGCCGCTCGGCGCGCAGGTGCGCGAAGGGCGTCGCGGCGAGTTCCGGCACTTCCGCGCCTTCAGCGACCCGGCGCGCCGGGACCGCATTCCCGATCCGCAGGCGCTCGAGACGTTCAGGCGCAGCCGGCTCGACTGGACCGAGATCGAACGGCCGCCGCACGACGGGGTGCTGGCGCTCTATCGGGACGGGTTGTGGCTGCGCCACACGCTGGCGCCCGAGGGCGTCTCCGGGCAGGTTGCTCCCGGCCGGGTGCGCGCGATCGACCCGGCCACCATCGCGATGCGCCGCCGCCGCCGCGTGGGTGGCGACCTGCTCGTCGTGGCGCGCCTCGCCGGGGCGGGCGCCGTCACGGTGCCGATTGCCGCCGGCGGCCCGTGGCGCGTGCGGCTGTCGACCGAGGCCGACCACGTCGTCGCGGACCCGGCGCCGGCGAGGATCCACGATGAGTCGGGCCGCCTCGTCGTGAGCTTCGAGCGCCCCGGCGCCGTGGTGCTCGAGCCGGTGGACGCGCCGGGCGGGGTGGCCGGGCCGGGGAGCGCGGCATGAGCGACACCTCCGGCACCCTCCACGTCGATCTCGTCGCGCCGCAACTGGCGGGCGCCCTCCGCGTGCCCGTGAGCACGTACCGGCTGCAGCTGAGCGCCGGCTTCACGTTCGACGATGCGCGCGCGCTCGTGGACCACCTGGAGGCGCTCGGCATCGGCGCCTGCTACCTGTCGCCCTGCCTGACGGCGAAGTCGGGCAGCCCGCACGGCTACGACGTCGTCGATCACGCGACGATCAACCCCGAGCTCGGCGGGCGCGAGGGGTTCGAGGCGCTGGCGCGGGCGCTCGCCGAGCGCGACATCGGCGTGCTGCTGGACGTCGTGCCGAACCACATGCGGCTCGACCCGGTGGAGAACCCGTACTGGCGCGACCTGCTCGAGAACGGGCCGAGCGCGCCCTCGGCCGGCTGGTTCGACGTGGACTGGCGGCCGGTGACCGGCGCGCTGCACGACAAGGTGCTCCTGCCGATTCTCGGCGACCAGTACGGCGTCGTGCTCGAGCGTGGCGAGATCGCCGTCGCGCGTCGCGACGCGGTGCTGGTGATCCGGTACTTCGAGCACCAGCTCCCGCTGAACCCGCGGCAGGTGCCGCTCGTCTTCGGGCCGAGCCTCGGCGCGCTGGCCGAGGCGGGCGCGGCGCCCGACGACGTCCGTGAGCTCAGGAGCGTCCTGACGGCCTTCGGCAACCTGCCGGCCTACACCGAGCGCGACCCGGCGCGCCGCGAGGAGCGCCGGCGCGAGACGGCGGTGTCCTACGGCCGGTTCGCGCGGCTGCTCGAGCGCTCGCCGGCCATCCGCGCGTTCGTGGACCGCGCCATCGCCGTCGTCAACGGCCGCGCCGGCGACCCCGGCTCGTTCGACCACCTCCACGAGCTGCTGGAGCGCCAGCCCTACCGCCTGGCCTATTGGCGGACGGCGTTCGACGAGATCAACTACCGGCGCTTCTTCGACATCAACGAGCTTGGCGCGGTGCGCATGGAGGACCCGCGGGTCTTCGAGGAGGCGCACCGGCTCGTGATGGAGCTCGTCGGCGCGCGGCTCGTGACCGGCCTGCGCCTCGACCATCCCGATGGCCTCGCCGACCCCGAGGCCTACTTCGAGCGCCTGCAGGACGCCGCGTGGCGCGCGGCCGCGCACGCCGAGTTCGGCAGCGAGCCGGGCGAGGTCGTCGACGGGCTGGCGGCCTGGCGCCGCGCCAGGCGCGCCGAGGACCCCTCGCACTGGTCCGTCCGGCCGCTCTACGTCGTCGCCGAGAAGATCCTGTCGAACAACGAGGGCTTCCCGCCGG
Source organism: Vicinamibacterales bacterium (assembly GCA_050250645.1). Lineage (GTDB taxonomy): Bacteria > Acidobacteriota > Vicinamibacteria > Vicinamibacterales > UBA2999 > JBFWVR01. The sequence continues at coordinate 60,625 of JBFWOG010000008.1, read as the reverse complement.
GGTGGGCCATCCACGGGGGCACCGGGTACCGGTTCCTCAACCAGGTGAACGGCCTCTACCTGGACCGGGCCGGCCTCCACCAGGTCGAGCGGCTGTGGAGCCGGCTGACCGGCCGCACCACCCCGTTCGAGGAGACGGCCTACGAGTGCCGGCGGCTCATCGCGCAGACGGCGATGGCCAGCGAGATGAACGTCCTGGCCCTGGCCCTCGAGCGCATTGCCGCCTCTGACAGGCGCACCCGGGACTTCACGCTGAACAGCCTGCGGAAGGTGCTCCGCGAGGTCGTCGCGTGCTTCCCGGTGTACCGCACCTACGTGACGCCCCGCGGCGTCTCCGACACCGACAGGGTCGTCGTGCGGCAGGCCGTGGCCGAGGCGCGGCGCCGGAGCCCGGTGATGGAGCGGTCGATCTTCGACTTCGTCGAGCGCGTGCTCTCGGCGGGTCCCGCCGGCGGGGAGGCGGTGCTGGCCTTCGCAATGCGCGTGCAGCAGATCACGGGGCCCATCCAGGCGAAGGGGCTGGAGGACACGGCGTTCTACCGCCACGCGGCGCTGCTGGCGGCCAACGAGGTGGGGAGCCACCCGCCGCACCCGTGCCTGACGCCCGACGAGTTCCACGAGGCCAACCTCGAGCGGCTGACCCACTGGCCCGACACGATGCTCGCGCTGGCGACCCACGACACCAAGCGCAGCGGCGATGCGCGCGCGCGGCTGGCCGCGCTCACCGAGCGATCCTCGGAGTGGCGCCGGCAGGTCGCGGCGTGGACCCGCGCCAACCAGGGGCGGCGCGTGTCGACCGGCGACGGCCAGGCGCCCGATCGCGCCGACGAGTACCACATGTACCAGGCGCTGCTGGCGATCTGGCCGCCGGAGCCGGCCGACGCGCCGATCCCCACCGTGGCTCCCGAGGGCCTCGCGGCCCGCGTGGCCGCCTACATGGTGAAGGCGGTGCGCGAGGCGAAGGAGCGATCGAGCTGGCTCAGGCCCGACCAGGCCTACGAGGACGCGATGACGGCGTTCATCCACGAGATCCTCGAGGGGCTCGGCGCCCGCCGCTTCCTGCCGCGCTTCGTGCCGTTCGCCCGCGCCGTGGCCCGCCACGGCGCCATGACCTCGCTGGCGCAGGTGCTGCTGCAGGCCGGCTCCCCGGGCGTGCCAGACGTCTACCAGGGCGCGGAGCTGTGGGACCTGCACCTCGTGGACCCGGACAACAGGGGGCCGGTGGACTTCGCCCGGCGCCAGGCGGCCGTGTCGGAGCTGTTGCCGTGGCTGGCGCGGGCGGCCTCGGGCACGCCCGGTGACCCGGAGGTCGAGGCCCTTGTCGGCTCGCTCCGCGACGGCTGGGTGGACGGGCGCGTCAAGGCGTGGGTGCTGGCCGCGGCGCTCCGTCACCGCCGGGCCGTTCCCGACGTATTCCTCCAGGGCGCCTATGTGCCCCTGGCCGTGGACCCTCCCGACACGCCGGCGGTGGCGTTCGCCCGGGTCCATGCGGGAGGGATCGTCGTCGTCGCGGCGCCGCGCCTGGCGGGGCGGCTGTCCCGTGACGGCGAGTGGCCGGTGGGGGACGCGTGGGGGCAGGCCGGGATCGTCCTGCCGTCGTCGCTCCCCACGGGGCCGTGGCGCGATCACCTGACGGGCCGCATCGTCGAGGCAGTGGCTGGGACAGATGAGCTGGGCCGGCTGCCCTTGTCGACGGTGTTCGGCCTGCTGCCTGGCGCCTGGCTCACGCCGTTGCAAAGTTCGTCACAGGGATCCTGAACGCGCGGTCAAGCGTCCTGTTACACCAGCTATACTCAAGAGCTGGATTGTTCTGTTGTTCCTCCCCCGGCTCCGGTCCTCTGGAGCCCATCGAGGCGTTGGTAAGGAGTTACCCATGAAGCGAGCACTACTGGTTGTGCTCGGCTGCCTGGCCCTGGCGATGCCGGCCTATGCGCAGTCGACGGCGATCAACGGCAACATCGAGGGCGTCGTGCGTGACAGTTCCGGCGGCGTGCTGCCGGGCGTCACGGTCACGGTGACGAACGTGGACGAGGGCACCGTGCGGACCGCGGTGACCGACGCGGAAGGCCGCTACCGCGCGGCGCTGCTGCCGCTGGGCACCTACCGGGTGCGGATGGAACTGGCGGGCTTCCGGACCGTCGAGCGCACGGGCCTGACGCTGAGCGCGGGCCAGACGGCGACGGTCAACGGCGAGATGAGCGTGGGCGGCGTGCAGGAGGTGGTCGAGGTCTCGGCCGATGCGCCGGTCACGCAGCCGGCGGCCATCGACCTCGGGCGCACGATCACGGCGGAGGAGGTCAAGAACCTCCCGAACGTGGCGCGCAACACGTTCAACTTCGCGCTGCTGCAGCCGAACGTGACGGGCTACGAGAACGAGGAGTTCGGCGCGACGCGCATGAACGCCAACGGCTCGCAGATGCGCACGAACTACCAGATCGACGGTGCGAGCGCGACGCAGAAGGACCGCGCGGGCCTGCGCATGTTCCAGCCCTCCGAGATCATGGTGAAGGAGGTCAAGGTCACGACCAGCGGCTTCGCGCCGGAGTTCGGCCAGACGACGGGCATGGTCTACAACGCCATCTCGCCGTCGGGGACGAACACCTTCAGCGGGCAGGGGAGCTACCGCTTCCGCCGCCAGGCGTTCTCGTCGCGCCCGTTCAACCTGTCGCCGACGGCGAAGAAGCCGGACACGCAGGTCGACAACGTGACGTTCGCGATCGGCGGGCCGCTCGTGAAGGACAAGGCGTTCTTCTACGCCGGCTACGAGTACCTGAAGAACGACCTCTCGGCCGACCGCGTGATCACGGTGACGCCGGCCACGGCGTCGCTGCTCGGCCTCTCGTCGGCCGCCCTCGGTGACGGCGTCATCCCGGCGGTGCAGAAGGTGAGCATGTTCATCGGGAAGACCGACATCCAGGTGAACCAGGCGAACCGCTTCTCGGCGCGCTGGTCGGTGTTCAACAACACGACGCCCGAGAACGTGGGCGGCGGGCTGAACACGCGCGAGACCGCGACGGACTTCCAGGACCGCATGGACTCGGTCGGCCTGCAGCTGACCTCGACGATCGGCATGAGCACGCTCAACGAGGTGCGCGTGGCCTACGGCCGCCGCAACAACCCGCGCGTGCCCAGCGCGGCGGCGGGCCCGGGTCCGCGCGTCACGATCACCGGTGTCGCCAACTTCGGCGGCTCGGCGACGGACACCGAGTTCCGGCAGACCTACTGGCAGTTCGTGGACAACCTGAGCTGGTACCTCGGGCGGCACAACCTCAAGGTCGGCTTCGACGTGCAGTTCATCGACGACTACCGGCTGTCGGACGTCTCGGCGCTCTACACCTTCCCGACCGTCGACGCGTTCCTCGCGGCGAAGAACGGGACGAACCCGTTCGGCTACACGCGCTTCCAGCAGGCGGTCGGCGACCCGACGGTCTCCTACACGCAGCAGTACTACAGCGCGTTCATCCAGGACGACTTCCGCATCACGCCGAACTTCAAGCTGCTCTACGGCGTGCGGTACGACCTGTTCAAGGTGCCGGACGCGAACCCGAACGCGCCGTTCCCCGGCTCGCGGGAGTTCCGCGTCGACAAGAACAACTTCGGGCCGCGCGTGGGCTTCGCGTGGTCGCTCGATGAGAGCGCGCGGACGGTCGTCCGGGCGTCCACCGGCATCATGTACGAGCCGCCGCTCGGCATGTTCTACCAGGACGCGCTGCAGGAGAGCGGTGAGTCGACGTTCCTGACCGCGTCGGTGACGCCGAGCCAGGCGGGCGCGCCGGCGTACCCGGGGACGCTCTCGAGCCTGCCGCCCGGCGTGACGCCGTCGCGGAGCATCCGGACCGTGGCGTCGGACTTCGACACCCAGTACGCGATCCTCTCGAACGTCCAGGTCGAGCGCGCGCTGAACAACGACACGTCGGTCGCGCTCGGCTACGTCAACTCGACGGGCCGGAGCCTGCCGGTGCTGCTCAACAGCAACGTGATCCCGACCGGTGCGACCCTCCCTGACGGCCGCCCGATCTACTCGCGCGCCATCAACGCGTCGACCCGCGTGGATCCGACCTTCGACACGATCAACGAGGTCCGCTCGACCGGCACGTCGGCCTACAACGCGATGACGATCTCGCTGAACCGCCGCTTCTCGAAGGGCTTCCAGGCGCAGGCGTCCTACACGCTGGCCAAGGCCGAGGACGACGGCGTCATCGGCGGCCGGTACGTCGTCGGCAGCACGGACGCGGCGGCGCTGTCCGACCCGTCGAACCAGGCGCGCGACTACAGCTACACGTCCTGGAACACCACGCACACCTTCATCGCGAGCGCCGTCATCCGGCCCGAGGTGAGCGGCAGCGGCATCGGCGCGGCGCTGCTCAACGACAACCAGCTGAGCATCATCTTCCAGGCCAACAGCGGCCTGCCGTTCAACATCCGGTCGAACCGCGACCTGAACCTGGACGGCATCTCCGCCGACCGCCCCAACGGGATCGCCCGCAACACCGGCGAGCTCGGCAAGGTGATCAACGTCGACGCGCGGTACTCGCGCTTCATTCCGGTCAGCGGCAACATGAAGGGCGAGCTGTTCGTCGAGGCCAAGAACCTCTTCAACAACGAGAACACCCGCTCGGTGAACTCGGTCGTCGCCACCGACACGCTCGGCAACCCGATTGCCGCCATCCCGAGCACCTTCGCCTCGACCAACACCTACCAGGCGCGGCAGGTGCAGGTCGGCTTCAAGTTCCTCTTCTGATGACTCGTCCGGGCGGCGGCGCCAGGCGCCGCCGCCCGGGCGCACCCCGTTCCACGCATCACGACGCTCGACATGTGAAGGCAGACCGAAAAGGGGTCTGACCCCTTTTCCGTCCGACACACGCGGAAGAGGGGCAGACCCCTTTTCGGTAGCCCAGATCACCAGATCACCGGATCACCAGATCACCAGATCACCAGATAGATCAACCGATCGGCAGATCTCGAGATCAAATCACCAGATCACGAGATCAGGAGATCACCAGATGCGCCGCCTCATCCTCTCAACCGCCCTCCTCCTCCTTGTCTTCACGATCGGCCCCGGCGCCCAGCACCAGCTCCAGCCCGTCGCCGCGCTCCGCGGACAGCCCGCGCTCGAGCTCGCCCTGCGCAAGCTCGACACCGTCGGCACGTTCATGATGACGACCGCCCACCCGGACGACGAGAACAACGCGATGCTCGCGTACTTCGCGCACGGGAAGGGCTACCGCGCCACGCTCGTCACCGCCACCCACGGGGAAGGCGGCCAGAACGAGATCGGCCCCGAGCTCTTCGAGGCCCTCGCGGTCCTCAGGACCGAGGAGCTGCACGCCGCCCACCAGTTCGACGGCGCCGAGCAGTACTTCACCCGCGCGATCGACTTCGGCTACTCCTTCAGCGTCGAGGAGACGCTCGACAAGTGGGGCCACGAGGAGATCCTCGGCGACTTCGTCCGGCTGATCCGCACGATTCGCCCCGACGTGATCGTGGGCTGGATCTTCGACGGCGAGGGCGGCGGGCAGCACCACCAGACGTCCGCGCGCCTCACGCTCGAGGCGTTCCGCGCCGCGGCGGACCCGAACCGGTTCCCCGAGCAGATCACCCGCGACGGCCTGCGCGCCTGGCAGCCGAAGAAGTACTACTACACGGCCGGCTTCGGCGGCTTCGGCGGCGGCGCGCCGCGCGCCCCGCAGCTCACTGGCGAGGGCGCCACGACCCCGCTGCGCTTCACGAATGGCGGCGACTACGACGAGGTGCTCGGCCGCACCTACGACGAGATCGCGGCCGAGGCCCGGTCGATGCACAAGTGCCAGGGCGTGTCGCAGATCCTGCCGCTGCCCGGCCCGTCCGCGCGCTTCTACCGCCTGCGCGACACCGTGCTCCCCGACGGCGTCAACCGCGCCGACGTCGGCATCTTCGACGGCGTCGACACGCGCCTCGTCACGCTCGCCGGCTACGCCGGCGCCGCCCCGCCGGCCGCGCTGACCGCCGGCCTCGAGGCGATCACGAAGACCGTCGCCGACGCCCGGGCGGCCCTGGCCGCCGGCGGCAATGCCAACGCGGTCGCGCCGCTCGCCCGCGGCATCACCGCGGTCCGCGACCTGCGCGCCGGCCTCGGCGCCATGGGCCTGTCCGACGATGCCCGCTACGAGATCGACTTCCGGCTGAAGCAGAAGGAAGAGCAGTTCGCCGAGGCGCTCGAGCTCGCGGCCGACATCCGCCTCGAGGCGGTCGCCAACGACGGCCTCGTCGTCGGCGGCCAGCCGGTGGAGGTGACGCTTGCCGCCAGCCGCCGGAGCGACGCGGCCGCCACGCTCGGCGCGGTCACGATTGCCGGCCTCGAGGGCTCGACCACCGCGTGCGCGACCGGCGCAATCCCCGGCCCGAACGGCGCCCTCACCTGCAAGGTCACGGCGACGATTCCCGCCGGCGCGCGGCTGACCGCCGCCTACTTCCACACCGGTACCGACGCCGCGCGCTACGTCTTCGACGACGACGTGCCGTTCGGCCTGCCGTTCCGGCCGACGCCGTACACCGCGACGTTCACCGTGAACGTGGGCGGCGTCGAGATCGCGCGCACGCTGCCCATCGAGCACCGCTCGGAGGGGAGCATCTTCAGCGGCGAGAAGCGCTCCGAGCTCCACGTCGTCCCGAAGTTCTCGGTCACGGCCTCGCCCGGCGTCGTCGTGATGCCGACCGGCGGGGGCGCAACGCGCGAGGTGCGCGTCACCGTCGAGAACCACGGGACGGGCGCGGCCCAGGCCGACGTCCGGCTGGTGCTGCCCGCCGGCTGGTCGGCCTCGCCCGCCTCGTCGCCGGTGAGCTTCACGCGCGAGGACGAGGCGCGCACGGTGCGCTTCACGCTGACGCCCCCGGCGAACCTGCAGCCAGGGCACCTGGACGTCAAGGCCAGCGTCGTCGAGGGCGGCCGCACCTACGCGCAGGGCTACCAGGTGATCGAATACCCGCACACGACCCGGCGGCACGTGCTGCGCACGCCTGACGTCCGGGTGAGCGCCCTCGACCTGAAGGTGAAGCCCGGGCTGCGGATCGGGTACGTGATGGGCGTCGGTGACGAGGTGCCGGGCGCGCTCGAGCAGATCGGCGCGACGGTGGAGTTCATCGGCGCCGACGACCTCGCCTGGGGCGACCTGTCGCACTACGACGTCATTATGACGGGCGTCCGCGCCTACGAGCGGCGCAGCGATCTCCGCGCCTACAACCAGCGGCTGATCGACTACGCCCGCAGCGGCGGGACGGTCATCGTCAACTACAACAAGTTCGAGTTCAACCAGGCGCAGTACGGCCCGTACCCGGCCAAGGTCGGCCGCGACCGCGTGACCGACGAGAACGCCCCGGTCACCCTGCTCGAACCCGGCAACCCGGTCTTCAACACGCCGAACAAGCTGACCCCCGCCGACTGGCAGGGGTGGAAGCAGGAGCGCGGCCTGTACTTCCTCGACACCGCGAACGCCGACCCGAACTACAAGGACCTCGTGGAGTTCGACGAGCCGTTCCCCTACAACAAGGGGCTCAAGCGCGGCGCGCTCGTGGAGGCGACCGTCGGCAAGGGCCGGTGGATCTACCTCGGCATCGGCCTCTGGCGCCAGCTCCCCGCCGGCACCGACGGCGCGTTCCGGCTCATGGCCAACCTGGTGAGCCTCGGCGAGGCGCCTGGCGGCGCCGAGACGGCGGCCGCCCCGAAGCCCTGACCTCCGGGCCGCCGCCCCCGCACACGGGGCGGCGGCCGGATACCCTCCCCGTCCGGGACGACCGCGTGCCGTGGTCGTCCCGGCCTCACTCCCTGGTGGCGCGGCACCCTACGGCTGAGCCAGAATGAGCCGATACACCTGGTGCGCCCGAGGAGCGCCAGGCAGGGCACCCGCATGATCCAGCACGTCCTCCGGCGCATGGGCTTCGGCGCATCGGCAGAGGACCTCGCGGCCTACGCCGACGTCCCGCCGCTCGACCTGGTCCACGAGCTGCTGGCCTTCGACCGCATCCCCGACACCGTCGACGCCCAGATCGGCAAGCCCGGCTACGCCGGCGTCACGACGCGCGGCGGCCCCTTCTCTCCGAACACCTCCATCGCCGACGCCCGCCAGCGCGAGCTGTTCCGGATGATCCACAGCCGGCGGCCGCTGGCCGAGAAGATGGCGCTCTTCTGGCACAACCACTTCGCGACCGCCTACAGCAAGGTCGCGGGCGCCATCGGCCAGGTGCAGGGCGCGCGCATGATGGCGGCCAGGCCCGAGGAGACACCGGGCGGCGCCACGGGCCAGTACGAGCTCTTCCGGCGGATGGGCACCGGCAGCTTCACGGACCTGCTCGTCGCGGTCGCGAAGGACCCGGCGATGCTGGTGTGGCTCGACGGCCGGCAGAACACGAAGAACCGGCCCCAGGAGAACTTCGGCCGCGAGCTGATGGAGCTCTTCACCACGGGCATCGGCCACTACACGGAAGACGACGTGCGGGCGGCGGCGCGGGCCTTCACCGGCTGGAACCTGCAGCTCGTGGGCGACAGGTCGAACCCCGAGGCCAGCTACTACCAGTTCGTCTTCAACCAGAACCAGCACGACACGGCCGCGAAGGCCTTCACGTTCGCCATCTACCCGGACGGCGGACAGACGATGGCCGCCCGGTCGGGGGAGGCCGGCCTCCAGGACGGGCTGGATCTCATCGCGGCCCTCGCGCGCCATCCCGCGACCGCGCGCCGGCTCGCCGGGCGGCTCTACGCGTACTTCATCAACGAGGTCGACCCGCCGGACGATGCCGTCATCGACGACCTCGCGGCCACCTACCTGGCGAGCGGCACGAGCATCCGGAGCGTGCTCCAGCGCCTGTTCACCTCCCCGGCGTTCCTCGATCCCGCCAACGAGTTCGCGCGGTACGCCTGGCCGCTCGAGTTCGTCGTCCGGTCGGTGCGGGAGGCGGGCTGGACCGGCTTCGGCGTCGACACGGCGATCACGCCGCTCGTGAACATGGGCCAGCAGCTGTTCGAGCCGCCCGACGTCAACGGCTGGGCGCTCGGCCCCGCGTGGTTCTCGACCGCGTCGATGCTCGCGCGGATGAACTTCGCCTCCGCCCTGATGCAGAACCAGAAGTTCAACCTCGGCGCGGCGGCCGCGCCGTACGGGCAGTCGCCGGACCGGGTGCTCGACTACCTGCTCAACCGGTTCACCTACGCGCCGATCGGCCAGGAGGTCTACGACGCGCTGCTCGAGTACCTGCAGGCCGGCGGGTGGACCGGCGCGACCTCGCAGCTGAACGACAAGGCCGCCGGGGCCGCGCGGCTGATCGTCGCCTCGTCGGAATACCAGTTCAACTGAAGGAGTCGCCGGAGACGGTTGAAAGTCATCCGCGGATGTACGCGGAATGACGCGGATGGGACGGCGGCGGCACCGGAGGTGCCGCCGATGGGGAACGACGGTGCGGGAACAAGACCACACGCGGCTGGTAACGGTCTTGTTCCCGCGCCGTCGCTCCCCATCGAGGCGCGCCGCGCGGCGGCGCGCCACCGCCGTCCCTCATGAACGGTTGCGGTGAGCAGGTGTCGTCTTATCCGCGTGCCTCCGCGTACCTCCGCGGATGATCTGAGTTCAGGGGCCGCGCCCGCCGCGGCGGCCCACAGCGTGTCTGGAATCCGGTAGACGGGACATGAGCATGCGAGTCTCACGTCGGGCATTCGTCAAGGGAGGGGTCACGGCGTTCTCGCTGGGCGTGGCCGCTCCGCGCTTCCTCTGCGATCTCGCGCTCGCCCAGGGCGCCTCGTCGCGCACGCTCGTCGTCGTCTACCTGGCGGGCGGCAACGACGCGCTGAGCACGCTGGTGCCCTATACGGACCCGGCGTACTACAGCCGGCGGCCGACGCTCGGCGTGCCCGCCGGGAGCGTCCTGCAGGTGGGGCGTGACGGCTCGGGCCGCGAGCTGGGCCTGCATCCGCGCCTGACGGCGCTCCGGGACATCTTCGACGCCGGGCGGCTGGCGCTCGTCCAGCGGACCGGCTACCCGAACTCGAGCCGATCCCACTTCCAGGGTTTCGACATCTGGGGCACGGCCAACCCGGCGAACACGTCCGGCACGGGGTGGCTCGGCCGGTACCTCGACGGGCTGCCGTCGCCCATCAACCCGCTCGCCGGCTGGAACACCACCCGCGAGACCCCGCGGCCGCTCATGGCGGCGTCGGTCGGCGTGCCGGCCATCACCAGCCCCGCTGCCTACGCCTTCTCGAGCCCGAACACCGGCCTCCAGGCCGCGTACGAGCGGACGGCGGCGATCCGGATGTCCGCGCACCTGCCCGACGACCGGCCCCACCTGGCCTTCGTCGCCTCGACGGCGCAGGCAGCCCTCTCCACGCTCGACGAGGTCGCGAAGGTGGCGGCATACCAACCGAGCGTCACCTATCCCGGCGGGTCGTTCGCCGCGTCGCTCAAGGCCGTGGCCGGCGCGATGCGCAAGGGACTCGGCACGCGCATCTTCTGGGTGCAGACCGGCGGCTTCGACACCCACGCGGGGCAGGGGGTGAACCAGGGCGCCTACGCGAACCTGATGGGAGGGCTGAACGACGGGCTGGGCGCCTTCTACGCGGACCTGGGCAACCAGGGCCTGCTCGACTCGACGCTCGTCCTCATCTACTCGGAGTTCGGGCGCCGCGTCAGCGAGAACGGCAGCGCCGGCACCGACCACGGCGCGGCCGGCCTGGTGCTGGCGATGGGCGGCCGGGTCCGCGGCGGGCTCTACGGCACCGCCGCCGACCTCGCGCAGGACGCGTCGAATCCCCTGCTCGAGAACGGCGGCCTCGACGTCCGCCACGAGACCGACTTCCGCGCCGTCTACGCCCGGGTCATCGACGACTGGCTCGGCGCCGACTCCGTCGCCCTCCTCGGAGGAGACTTCAGGGGCGCGGCCCCACGCATTCTCTGACGCCGAGCCTCAACGGTCCGCCCAGCTTCCTGAATCGTTTCTTGATTCTTGATTCTGGATTCTCGATTACTCACTTCTCTCCTGGCTTCATCCCCTCGTAGAGCGGGTCCACGTCCTTCCCGTTGACGTACTTCTCGTACCAGAGGCCGTAGCGCCTGAGGCGGTCGACCTCGTACGAGGGGCGGCGGAAGCCGTGGCTCTGGCCGGGGTAGATCACCAGGCCGGTCGGCACCTTGTCGAGCGCCCTGAGCTGCAGGTAGAGCTGCTCGGACTGCTGCAGCGGCACGCGGTAGTCCTTGTCGCCGACCATGATCAGCGTGGGCGTGGCGATCGCCTCCACCTTGTAGATGGGCGAGAGCTTGCGATACAGCTCGGCGTTCTTCCACGGCGGCCCGAGCTCGTCGATCCACCAGCGGACGAGGTCGTCGTTGCCGAAGGCGCTGAACATGTCCGTCTCGCTCGCCCCGGAGATCGCGGCCTTGAAGCGGGTCGACTGCGTGATGACGTAGTTGGTCAGGATGCCGCCGTAGCTCCAGCCGCCCACGCCGAGGCGCGCCGGGTCCACGTAGCCCTGGCCGATCACGTGATCCACCCCGGCCAGGACGTCCTCGGTGTCCTTGTTGCCCCAGTCGGCGAAGATCGCCTTGCAGAACGCCTCGCCGTACCCGCTGCTCCCGCGCGGGTTCGTGATGAGGACCACGAAGCCCTGCGCGGCGAGGTACTGGTGCTCGGGTTCCCAGGTGTCGGTGAACTGGCCGACCGGCCCGCCGTGGATGCGGAGCACCAGCGGGAACTTCCGCGCGGGATCGAAGTCCGGCGGCTTGATCACCCAGCCCTCGATCGGCGTGCCGTCCTTGCTGCGGAAGTGCACCGCCTCGGCGGCGTGGAACCGCAACGCGCCGAACAGGTCCTCGTTGGCCTCGCTCAGGTTCACCGGCGCGGCGCCGCCCGCCAGGCTGGCCGCGTACACCTCGGCCGGCCGCGACGGGGTGCCCATCGCGACGGCCAGCCGGCCACCGGCAATCGCGAAGTCGTCCACGTCGCCGTCGACGATGGTCGTCGTCGTGCCGTCGCGCGCGACGCGGAGGAGGGGCGTCCGGCCCGAGTCGACGAGCGCGACGTAGAGCGCGGCGCCATCGGCCGACCAGGCGGGCGCGCCGCTGACGTGGCGGTCCTTCGCGCCGGTCCAGTCCGTGGGCGAGCCGCCGGCCGCCGGGATGGTCATGGCGCGGGGCGTGGCGTAGATGGCCGGTTCGACGGGCATGCTGACGTACGCGATCGTCGAGCCGTCGGGCGACCACACGGGGCCCGTGTCGGAGGCCGGCGAGGTCGTGACCTTCCGGATGGTCCCGGCGCCGACATCGGCCACCCAGATGTCGCTGTTGTTGTTGCGATCGGGATCGGGCTCCGAGCGGTTCGCGTCGAAGGCCACGAGGCGGCCGTCGGGTGACCATGCCGGGTGCGCGGCATCGTATGGACCCTCCGTCAGGACGAGGGGCTCGCCCACCTCGCGCCCCGACGTCCGGATGGCCTCCGCCAGCGTCAACACATAGAGGCGGTCGCGCCGGTTGGTCGTGTACCCGCTCCCGTCCTGCTTGTGCTGGAGGCGGGTCACCACGATCGGGGGCGCCACGTCGTCGGCGTCGTCGGAGGCCGCCGCCCCCTCCGGCCCGGTGCGGTCGGCCTCAGCGCCAGGCTCGGGATCCGTCGCGATGACGGCGAGGCGGTCGCTGCCCGGGGCCCAGGCATAGGCGGAGACGCCGCCGGGCAGGTCCGTGAGGCGGAAGGCCTCGCCGCCGTCCATCGGCAGGGCGAAGACCTGCGCCGTCCCGTCCCGGTCGGCAATGAAGCCGAGGTAGCGGCCGTCGGGCGAGTAGCGGGGCTGGCGGGCGGAGAAGCCCTCCCGGCTCAGCCGGCGCGGGGTGCCCCCGTCCATCGGGACGCGCCAGATGGCCGAGGTCCGGGTGTCCTTCGCCCGGTCCACCTCGCGCACCACGTAGGCGGCCGAGCGGCCGTCCGGCGAGAGTTCGACGTCGGAGACGGCCCGCAGGGCCAGGTAGTCGTCGAGCCCGAAATCGTGGAGGTTCTGCGCCGCGGCCCCGGCCGCCGGTGTCAGAATCAGGAGAGTGACAAGGACCAGTGGAGACCGCATGACGAGACACTGTAATGGAAACGCCGGGCCGATTCGACCCGATCGCCGCGCTGCCCCGATCCGCCCGGCCGCGTGGGCGGTCCTCGCCGCCTGCTGCCTGCTGCCCCTGGCCCTGTCGGCGCAGTCCGAGGAGGCCAGGCGCGTCGGGGAGGCGACCACGGTGCTGTCGGAGGTCATGGGCGCCGCCGACAGCTCGGTCCCGAGCTCGATCATGGAGAAGGCGCAGGGCATCGCCGTGTTCCCCTCCCTGGTGAAGGCCGGGTTCATCGTCGGCGGCCAGCGCGGCCACGGCATCCTGAGCGTGCGTGACGAGAAGAGCGGCACGTGGTCGGCGCCGGCGTTCCTCACGATCACCGGCGGCAGCGTGGGCTTCCAGATCGGCGCGCAGGCGGTGGACCTCGTGCTGGTGATCATGAACCGCCGCGGGCTGGAGCAGCTCGTGAGCAACCAGTTCAAGGTCGGCGCGGACGCGTCGGTGGCCGCCGGCCCGGTGGGCCGCGACGCCTCGGCCGCGACCGACATCCAGATGCGCGCGCAGATCCTGAGCTACTCGCGGACGCGCGGGCTCTTCGCGGGCGTCACGCTGAACGGCTCGACGATCAACCAGGACCGCGACGCGAACGAGCGCTTCTACGGGCAGGCGTACCGCACCGGGCAGATCGTGTTCGAGCGGCTCGGCGGGGCGCCGGAGCCGGTGGCCGCCTGGCGCGCGGCGCTCGGCAAGTACGCGCAGTAGCGGCCGGTCGCGACGGGGGCGCTAGCCGAGCGTCTCCGCCGCGACGAGGAACAGCGCGAAGCCGCCGAGCAGGCACGCGGCCGACCAGCGGCTGTCGTCGTCGCTCTCGTGCGCCTCGCGCAGCATGTCCTCGAGCGCGGCCAGCAGGTACAGGCCCGCCACGAACACGAGCGCCGCCATCTTCAGCGCCTCGGAGCGCCCACGCAGGGCGAACCAGGCCGCCACCGCCGCCCCGACGACCGGCACGGCGAAGGACGCGGAGAGGAGCAGCCGCCGGCCGCGGGGTACGCCCCGGCCGCGGAAGTTGGCGATCACGGCAAAGCCCTCGGGGATGTCCGCGAGGATCTGGCCGAGGGCCAGCGTCAGCGCCACCTGGCTCGAGACCGCCGAGCCCGCGCCGATGAGCAGGCCGTCGCCGAAGAGGTCGGCGGCGACGGCGACGTAGACCATCCACGCGCCCGCGCCGGCCCCGGCCGCCACGCCCGCCTGCCAGCGCTCGATGCCCGCCTCGACCAGCAGGTACGCGCCGCCGCCGGCCAGGAAGGCCGGCGCCAGCAGCCACGCCGGCGCGCTGTCGAGCGCGTCGGGCATCACCTCGACGGCCACGACGGCCAGGATGATGCCCGTCGCGGCGTGCAGCGCGCGGTTGAGTGTCTTCTTCGAGGGAGGGAACCACTCGGCGAAGAGGCCGCCGGCGAAGTTGCCGGCCGCCGGCAGCAGTGCCAGCCACAGTACGCCCAGGAGTCCGCTGTCCATGCCCGCCCTGCCCGTCGGCCATCCAGCCCGGTCCCGTCCGGGCCGCGCGCCGGGCTCCCCGCGATGATATGCGCCCTCAGTTAGAATCGGGCGATGATCATCCCCAGCGGACCTGGCTCGCGCCGGGCCAGGCAGGCGACCTGGTGCACCGCGTCCTGATCCTCACGAAGCATCCCGACGAGTACCGGCGGCTGGTCGACGCGGCGAACCTGCCGGGCCTGGAGGTCGTGGCGGCCGCCGAGGTGGCTGACGGCATCGCGCGCGCCGGCGGCAGCAACATCCTGCTCGGCGATCCCACGCGCGTGCGCGAGGCGCTGCCGCACCTGCCCGCGCTTGAGTGGGTCCAGCTGACCTGGGCCGGCGTGGAGCCCATGCTCGACCCGTCGCTCCGGCGCGACTACGTGCTCACCAACATCCGGGGCGTGTTCGGGCCGCTTATGTCGGAGTACGTGTTCGGCTACCTGCTGGCGCACGAGCGGCGCATCCTCGAGCGCCACGAGGCGCAGCGCGCGTGCCGCTGGGGCGCGACGCTGCCGGGGACCCTGCGCGGCAAGACGCTGGGGCTGGCCGGCGTCGGCTCGATCGGCGCGCACGTGGCCGCGACGGCCAGGCACTTCGGCATGACGGTGCGCGGCTACACTCGGGCGAGCGAAGACTGCCCCCACGTGGACCGCTACTACCACGGCCCCGAGAAGGCCGCGTTCGCGGACGGGCTCGACTATCTCGTGGCCGTGCTGCCCAACACGCCGGGCACAAGGCACATCATCGACGCCGGGATGATTGACGCGCTGCCTCCACACGCGCTGGTCGTCAACGCCGGCCGCGCCGACACGCTCGATCACGCCGCGCTGGTGTCGGCGCTCGACGCCGGGCGGCTGGCCGGCGCCGTGCTCGACGTGTTCGAGGAGGAGCCGCTGCCGGCGGACCACCCCCTGTGGCGCACGCCGGGCGTCCTCCTTACTGGCCACACCGCCGCGCTCAGCTTCCCCCACGACATCGTCGGCGTGTTCGCCGAGAACTACCGGCGCTTCGAGCGTGGCGAGCCGCTTCGCCACCAGGTGGACTTCGAGCGGGGCTACTGAGGCGCGCGGCGCGCGATCAGGCCGTGCCGAACGGGTCCTCGAGCGACGGGCTGGTGGGCGTCAGCAGCTCCGCCCCCGATGGCGTCACGTGCATGTCGTCCTCGAGCCGGACGCCGAACTCGCCCTTGATGTAGATGCCCGGCTCGTCGCTGAAGACCATGCCGGCCTGCAGCGTCGGGTCCTTCGGCCAGCCGAACATGTTGTGCTTCACGAGGTACGGCCACTCGTGCATGTCCATGCCCATGCCGTGGCCGACGCGGTGGGTGAGGTAGGTGAAGCCCGGCCCGAAGCCCGCCTCGGTGAGCACCTGCCTGGCCGCGGCGTCCACGGCCTCGTTCGGCACCCCGGGCCTGGCGGCCTTCAGCGCCGCCTGCTGCGCGCGCCGCACCACGTCGAACACCCGCTTCATCTTGTCGGTGGGCCTGCCCAGCACGAACGTCCGGGTGATGTCGGAGGTGTACCCCTCCACCTTGCACCCATCGTCGACCATGAGGATCGTGCCCTCACGGATGGTCTGCGGCGTCCGTGAGCCGTGCGGCGACGCGGTGTACTCCCCGACGTTCAGGCTGGCGAACCCGCTGAAGCCGACGCGGGCGTACCCCGCCTGGATGAGGGCGCTGACGTCACGCTGCGTCATGCCTTCCGCGAGCGCCTCGTAGACGGCCTTGTACACCTTGAGGGTCGCCTCGCCCGCGAGGCGGAGGCACTCGACCTCGTGGGCGTCCTTGATCATCCGGCAGCCCGCCGTCACCGGCGTGGCCGAGACGATCTCGAGGGCCGGCGCCGCCTGGGCCAGGCTGTTGGCGAACACGAACTTGACGGTCTCCTCGATCCCGAGGCGGCCCGAGGCGATGCCGCGGTCCTTGAGGCCGGCGGCCACGCGCGCGAAGGGGCTCTCGTCCTCCTGCCAGGTGCGGATCTCGGTGTTCGCGCCGAACGGGCTGTCCTCGAGCAGCTCGCGCGCGCGGTCCTCCTCGAAGGCCGGGCAGACGATGAACGGGGCGCCCGTGGCCGGGATGACGAGCGCCCACAGCCGCTCGCCGCCGCCGAAGGAGACGTTCGCGAAGTACTGGGGCGAGCTGCCGCCGTTCATCAGGATCGCGTCGATCTTCTCGGCCGCCATCAGGCGCCTGGCCTTCTCGACGCGCGCGAGCCGCTCCTGGTGCGTGAACGGCCGGGCGCGGTCCTTCATCGACTCGAGGGCGGCGATCGACGGCGGCAGGGGGCCCTGCAGGGCGGCGCCGCCCGCTCTCTGCTCCGCGTGGAGGCGGGGCGACCACGCGACACCCGCGCCGAGCGACGACAACCGGAGGAACGAACGTCGTGACAGCATCGCGATCTCCTCTTCTGGGCGACCAGTGTAGAGCCCTTTGCGGAGGGGCTTCAAATCGGCCGCCGCGGGGTCCATCGGGCCGCTCCCGTCCGGGTGCGATTCCTCTAGTGGTGTGTACGCCCCGAATCACTACCGGCCGCTCCGGTGTCGCGGCCGTCGACCCGCGGGTCGACACCGCCGTCTGTAGTAATGAATCAGTCGAGACGGTCCACTAGAATGGCCACATGCCCAATCCTGTGCTTCGCGACGGTGGTCGTTCGTCACGTCATTCGTCCCGGCGGCGCCTCGGGCTCGTCGTGGTGCTGGCCCTCGCGGCGGCGGCCGTGGCCCCTGGTGCCGCCCAGGAGCGCGACCGTTCGCGCATCGCCGACCAGTACAAGTGGAACATCGCCGACATCTACCCGTCGGACGCCGCCTGGCGCCAGGCCAAGGACGCGCTCGTGGCGCGCATCCCCTCGCTCGGGGAGTACCGTGGCCATCTCGGGTCGTCGGCCGCGACGCTGGCCGACGCGCTGGCCCTCCAGTCGGATCTCGTCAAGGAGCTCTCGCGGCAGTACACCTACGCGAGCCTGCTCGCGGACCAGGACACGCGCGATGCCTCGCACCAGGGCATGACGCAGGAGATGGTCGAGGTGCTCGCGACGCTCAACGCCGCGGCGGCGTACATCGAGCCGGAGATCCTCAAGATGGACCGCGCGACGATCGAGCGGTTCCTGGGCGCCGAGCCGCGGCTCGCCGTCTACCGCTTCTACCTCGAGGACGTCGTCCGGCGCGCCGCCCACACGCTGAGCGACGCCGAGGAGAAGCTGCTGGCCGACGCGGCACCGGTCGGCAACACGCCGTCGGACGTCTACAACATCTTCACGAACGCCGACTTCCCGTACCCGGACATCACGCTCGCCGACGGGCGCAAGGTCCACCTCGACCAGGCCGCCTTCACGACCGAGCGGGGCGTGCCGAACCGCGCCGACCGCCAGCTGGTGATGTCGTCCTTCTTCGAGGCGCTCGGCAAGTACCGCAACACGCTCGGCGCGACCATGAGCGGGGAGGTGCAGAAGGTGCGCTTCCGCGCCAAGGCGCGGAACTACCCGTCGGACCTCGAGGCGGAGCTCGACGGCCCGAACATCCCGGTGGCCGTCTACTCACGGCTCATCGAGGGCATCGACAGGAACCTGCCGACCTTCCATCGCTACCTGAAGCTGCGGCAGCGCATGATGAAGCTCGACCAGCTGCACTACTACGACCTGTACGCCCCGCTCGTCGGGTCCGTGCGCCTCGATTACTCGCCCGAGGAGGCGCAGAAGAACATCATCGCCGCGATGGCGCCCCTCGGCCCCGACTACACCGCCGTCCTCGAGAAGGCGTTCAGCGGCCGCTGGATCGACCTGTACCCGACGGCCGGCAAGCGATCGGGCGCCTACTCGGACGGCGGCGCCTACGACGTCCACCCGTACATGCTGATCAACTACAACGGCAAGTACGACGACATGAGCACGCTCGCCCACGAGCTCGGCCACACGCTGCAGAGCTACCTGTCGAACAAGGCGCAGCCCTTCGCCCTGGCCAACTACCCGATCTTCGTCGCCGAGGTCGCCTCCACCTTCAACGAGCAGCTGCTCGTGCACCACATGCTCGACACGATCAAGGACGACGACACGCGGCTGTCGCTGCTCGGCAGCGTCCTCGAGAACGCGAAGGGCACGCTGTTCCGCCAGACGCAGTTCGCCGAGTTCGAGCTCCGCATGCACCAGATGGCGGAGAAGGGCGAGCCGATCACCGGTGAGGCGCTCGCCGGGCTGTACTACGGGATCACGAAGAAGTACTACGGGCACGATGCGGGGGTCTGCATCGTGGATCCGTACATCGCGAACGAGTGGAGCTACATCCCGCACTTCTACCGCGACTTCTACGTGTTCCAGTACGCCACGTCCTACACGGCGTCGGCCGCGCTCGCCGAGAAGGTGCTCGAGGGCGGCGAGGCCGGGCGGCAGGCCCGCGACCGCTACCTGGCGTTCCTCTCGGCGGGCGGGTCGAAGTACCCGATCGACCTGCTGAAGGACGCCGGCGTGGACATGACCACCGACGAGCCCCTCGACCTGGCCATCCGCCAGATGAACAGGACGATGGACGAGATCGAGCAGATCCTGGCCCGGCGCGGCCAGTAGGGACGGGGCGGGCGCGAGACCGCCCGCCCGCGGCGCCCCCGCCGTTGCGGGACCCGCCTGTTCGGGGGTACTGTCCGGCATGGCCAGCGCCCACATCAGGTTCGCCCTCCGCCTCGGCATCGTCGCGGCCCTGTCGCTCGTCTCCGTCAGCGCGCAGCAGGACGACCGGGCCGCCGCGCTCGACGCCCGGATCGAGAGGATCTTCACCGCCGACGCCTACGCGCTCCCGCGGTTCGGCCCGGCGCGGTGGCTGCCGGGCGGGGCGGCCTACACGACCGTGGAGCGGGCCGCGCCGCCGGCGAGCGGGTGGGACATCGTGCGCTACGACGCGGCCAGCGGCGCGCGGAGCGTCCTCGTCCCTGCCGCCAGCCTGGCTCCTCCGGGCACGCCCGACGGGCGCGCGCTCGACATCGCCGACTACGCATGGTCCGCCGATGGCGCCCGGCTCCTGGTCTTCACCAACACGCGCAAGGTGTGGCGGCAGAACACCAGGGGCGACTACTGGGTGCTCGAGCTGGCCAGTGGCCGGCTCACCCAGCTCGGCGGCGGCGCGCCGGCCGCGTCGCTCATGTTCGCGAAGTTCTCGCCCGACGGCACGCGGGTCGCCTACGTCCACCACAACGACATCTACGTCGAGGATCTCGACGGCGGCGCGGTCACGCGCCTCACGCGCGACGGGTCGGAGACGACCATCAACGGGACGTCGGACTGGGTCTACGAGGAGGAGCTTGGCGTCCGCGACGGCTTCCGCTGGAGTCCCGACGGCGCGTCGATCGCGTACTGGCAGTTCGACAGCACGGGCGTGGGGATCTTCTCGCTGCTGAACAACACCGACACCCTCTACCCGGTGGTCACCCGCATCCCGTACCCGAAGGCGGGCACGACGAACTCGGCGGTCCGCATCGGCGTGGTCGGCGCGAAGGGCGGGGACACCACCTGGATGAAGACCGCGGGCGACCCGCGGGACACCTACCTCGCGCGGCTCGAGTGGATCGACGCCGGCACGCTGGCCATCCAGCAGCTCAACCGCCTGCAGAACCGGGACGACTATCTCGCCGCCGACGCGCGGACCGGAACCGTGACGCGGTTGTTCCGCGACGAGTCGACGACGTGGGTCGACGTGGTGGACGAGGTCCCGTGGATCGATGGGGGCCGCGCCTTCCTGTGGACCAGCGAGCGCGATGGCTGGCGGCACGTCTACCGCGTGCCGCGCGAGGGCGGCGCCGGCACGCTCGTCACCGGCTTCGAGGCCGACGTCACCGAGGTGGCGGGCCTCGACGAGCAGGGCGGCTGGCTTTACTTCATGGCCTCGCCCGGCAACGCCGGGCAGCGCTATCTCTACCGGTCCAGGCTGGACGGCAGCGGCACGCCGGAGCGGGTCACCCCGGCCGGCCAGCCCGGCACCCATCGCTACGACGTCGCGCCCGGCGGCCGGCTTGCCTTCCACACCTACTCGGCGTTCGACCGGCCGCCCGTGACCGACGTCGTGGACCTTCCCGCCCACGCCTCGCGCCGGACGCTCACCGACACGGCCGCGCTGGTCACGGCGCTCGAGCCCGTCCTCGTCCCGCCCGTCGAGTTCTTCACGGTGGACATCGGCGGCGGCGTCGCGCTCGATGGCTGGATGCTGAAGCCACGGGACTTCGACCCGGGCCTGAAGTACCCGGTGATCGTGTACGTGTACGGCGAGCCGGCGGGGCAGACGGCCAACGACAGCTGGGGCGGCGCCAGGATGCTGTTCCACCGGGCTCTGGCCGAGGCGGGCTACATCGTGCTGACCGTGGACAACCGCGGCACCCCGGCGCCGCGCGGCGCGGCATGGCGCAAGGTGGTCTACGGCACCGTCGGCGACCTCTCGTCGCGCGACCAGGCCGCGGCGATGCGCGCGCTGCTGGCCTCGCGCCCCTACCTGGACCCGGGGCGGGTCGGCGTGTGGGGCTGGAGCGGCGGCGGGTCCAACACGCTGAACATGATGTTCCGCTTCCCTGACGTGTACCGCGTCGGCGTGTCGGTGGCGCCCGTGCCGGACCAGCGGCTGTACGACACGATCTACCAGGAGCGCTACATGGGGCTGCCGCAGACCAACGCCGAGGGCTACCGGATCGGGTCGCCGATCAACTTCGCCGAGGGTCTGGCCGGCCGGCTCCTGGTCGTGCACGGGTCCGGCGACGACAACGTCCACGCGCAGGGCACCGAGCGGCTGGTCAACCGGTTGATCGAGCTGGGCAAGCCATTCGATGCGATGATCTATCCCAACCGGACCCATGCGATCTCCGAGGGGCCCGGCACCTCGACCGATCTCCACAAGCGAATTGCGCGCTACTTCCTCGAGCACCTGCCGCCCGGCGGCCGCAAGTGACCACGGAAGCCCGCTCCCCGGAGGCACCCATGTCCGTCCATCGTCCCCGCGCCCTGCTTGCCGTGGCGCTGGCGGTGTCCGTCCTTGCCGGCGCGGCCGGCGCGCAGGACCAGGAACCCGCCTGGCCGCGCGAGCCCGAGGCGCCGAACGCCCTGAAGCCGGCGCCGCCGCCGGCGGAATGGAACGGCCTCATCGGCGAGTACGAGTCGGCCGCTGGCGGGCCGGGCGCGCGCCTCTACGTCATCGAGCGCGACGGCCGCCTGATGGCGATCGCCGGTCGCGGCGCGGCCGCGCCGATTGCCCCGGCCGCGTTCGCGCGGGACGGCGGCGGGCGCGCGACCCGGGTGACGCGCGGCGGTGTGGACTACGCGCGTCTCCAGGTCGGTCCCGAGGGCGGCGCCGGCCAGTTGCGCATCCGTCCCGTCCGGCCGGTCGCGGAGATCCTCGAGGAGGCGAAGAAGGCGTCGCCGCCGGTCGAGACGGGCGACTTCCGCACGGCTGATCTCGTCGAGCTCACCACGCTCGACCCGACCATCAGGCTCGACATCCGCTACGCGACGACGAACAACTTCCTCGGCTCGGTGTTCTACGCCGAGGCCAGGGCCTTCCTCCAGCGACCGGCGGCGGAGGCCGTGGCGCGCGCCAGCAAGGCGCTGGCGCCGCTCGGGTACGGCCTGCTCGTGCACGACGGGTATCGCCCGTGGTATGTGACCAAGGCCTTCTGGGACGCGACCCCGGCCGACACGAAGTGGCTGGTGGCCAACCCTGCGTCGGGCTCGCGGCACAACCGCGGCGCGGCCGTCGACATCACCCTCTACGAACTCGGGACGGGCGCGGTCGTCCAGATGCCGAGCACGTACGACGAGTCCACGCACCGCGCTTATGCGTTCTATCCGGGCGGTACCAGCCTCGAGCGCTGGCACCGCGCGCTCCTGAGGCGCGTGATGGAGGCCGAGGGCTTCACGGTCAACCCCGAGGAGTGGTGGCACTTCGACCACGACGACTGGCGCCATTACGCCATCGGCAACGTCGCGTTCGACGCCGTCGCGGGCCGGGGTGGCGCGGGCCGCTAGCCGGCGCCGTGCCCTCGGGGCTGCTGCCTAGAACACGACGGCGGCGGCGACCGTGAACCCGTGGGATCGCCAGTCGCGGCTGTAGCGGCCGTCGTACCGCGCTCGCAGTACCGTCGACCCGAAGCGCCCGACGAGGCCGAGGCCTGCCGCCAGTTCGTCGCGCGCGTCGGCCGGCGCGTCGAACCGGAAGCGGCCTGCCGCGTCCCGGAGGCCCGCCGCCATGGTGATGGCCCGGTCCCCGAGCGCGCGTGACCACACGAGCTGGCCCTCCGGCCGCCAGCGCGGGCTGCCGGCGCCGGCGCGCTCGAGCCGGACACCCGCGCGAACGCGCGTGACGCCCGCCGCGAACGCATCGACCGCGAGGCTCACGCTGCCGCCGCCGTCCTCGGCCAGCGCGCCCTGCGAATACCGCGCGTAGGCGACGCCCGCGAACGGCTGCACGGCCATCGCGCCGGCCGCCAGGTCCACCCCGGCGTCCAGCTGCGTGCCGACGGTCCACGCGGAGTGGCGGCTCTCCGCGGTCCTGGCGAAGTCGGCCGTCAGCGGGGGCAGGCCGTCGAGCGACACGCCCGGGATGGCGACCCGCCGGCGCGTCGTGATGCGCGAGCGCCCGCCGCCGAGCGCCCCGTCCACGACCAGGCGCCCCCGTCGATAGCCCACGTAGCCGGCCACCAGGCCCATCGTGACGTCCGCGTCCCC
Organism: Vicinamibacterales bacterium; assembly: GCA_050250645.1. GTDB lineage: Bacteria > Acidobacteriota > Vicinamibacteria > Vicinamibacterales > UBA2999 > JBFWVR01. The sequence goes on along the minus strand of JBFWOG010000008.1, from coordinate 37,351 downwards.
GCCGCCGCCGTTCCAGGCCAGCGGCGTGTCCGCGACGCCGCCGCCGATGCCGGCCGCCCAGGCCTGGCCCATGCGCGCGTCGATGCCGCCGAGCGCGCCGTACGCGCGGCTCGAGTACCCCGTGAGGTCCTGGCGGTCGTCCTGGGTGTCGGACGATGTCCCGCCGTCGAACCAGGCCTGCACCGATCCTTCGCCGACCGCCGCGCTGCCGGCCTGCGCCATCCCGCGCCCGAGGCCGGCATCGCCGGGAGCGGCGATGGCGGGCAGGGCGACGCCGGCGGGCGACCAGGCGCCCGAGCGCGAGATGCCGCGCCTCGCGAAGACGTCGAGCCGCGATCCCATGGACCGGAGGCCGGAGAGTGCCGTGGAGGCGTGCCGCTCCGGGCCGATGCTCTGCACGGCCGCCGCCAGCAGGGGCGCGCCCGCCGTGTCGATGAGCGGCAGCACGTCGAGCTGCACGAGCGTGTTGTCGAGATCGGAGTAGGGGGTGACGGCGAGCGAGTCGAGATAGGCGGCCACCGCACCCGTGGCGCCCGCCACCCGCGGGCCGTACTTCTGCAGCGTCAGCAGCGGCTGCGGCGTCGTGTAGAACATGTCCGGCGCCGTCTGGAACGACCCGGGCGGCTGGTTGGCCTCGCGCCCGACGAAGTACTGCACGCCGCCGCCGTTCCCCCAGACGCCGTTCTCGTCGGCGATCGGCCCGGCGGTGCCGGACCAGATGTGGATCCCGGCCGGGAGCAGCACGAACGCGACCGAGTTGTTGCGCTCGCGGCCCGGCTCGATCGGCAGCGACCAGAAGTCGAGGTACTGCGCGTGGCTCATCCCGCGGAGCTGCGCGACGGGCAGTGTCCAGCTCCCGAGCGACCCGCGCACGAAGCCGTCGGCATCGAAGACGTACGTCCGCGCGACGAGGAGCGGCGCGGTCGTCACGAGCCGGCTCACCTCGGTGCCCGCGAGGAACGGTGGCGTCGCCGGAGGGGCGAGGATGGCGTTGGCCTCCTCCGCCGTCATCGGCGGAAGCTCGACCCGCGTCCCGGGTGGCGCGAGGACCTGCGCGTGCGCGGGAACCGCAAGCCCACACAACAACGCCACTGCGAGGCATCGAACGCCCGAGCCGATGGCGAAGCGGCGTCTGTACATGCCTGCGATTGTCCGGGGAAGCGCAGGCGATGTCCACAACCCGGACCAAGATCACCACTCGAACCCATCTAGATCACTAAGTAGATCACCAAATAGATCACTAGATAGATCGCCAAATAGATCGCCAGATTCGCAGATCACCAGATCAAATCACGAGATCACAAGATCACCAGATCACGAAATTGGAAGACCCACCCTGACGGTGTGATTCCCGCGGTCGGCAACGTAGAGCGCGCCGTCGCGATCCACGGCGACGCCCTTGGGGTTGAAGAAGCTCGCGTCCGGGCCGTCGCCGTCGGTCGACCCGACCCTGCCCCCGCCCCCCACCGTGGTGACCGTGCCGTCCCTGGCGACGAGGCGGATGGCGTGGTTGTCGGTATCGGCGACGAAGATCTCGCCCTCCCTGTTCACGGCGATGCCCGACGGGAACGTGAACTGCGCCTCGGCCCCGGCGCCGTCCGTATAGCCGGCCGTGCCCGTCCCGGCCAGCGTGGTCACCACGCCCTCGGGGGTCACCGCGCGGATCGCGTGGTTGCCGTGGTCGACGACGTAGATGGTGCCGGCCGCGTCGATGGCGATGCCGTAGGGCACCGCGAACCGCGCGTCCGCGCCCACGCCGTCGACCAGCCCGTGCTCGCGTGACCGGCCGGCCACCGTCGTGACCACGCCGTCAGGGGTGATCCGGCGGATGGTGTTGAACGTGGCGTCCGAGACATACACGTTGCCATCCGGGCCGACCGCGATGCCGAATGGCTGGTCGAACCGCGCGTCGGCGCCGGTGCCGTCCACGTCGCCGGGCGTCAGGGCGGTGCCGGCAAGCGTCGTGACCACTCCGCCCGGCTCGATCCTGCGGACCGTGCTGTTGTACGAGTCGGCCACGTAGACCGTGCCCGCGCGATCGACGGCGATGCCGAAAGGCGAGTAGAACCGCGCCTCCTGCCCGGTGCCGTCGGCGCTTCCGAACTGGCCTGGTGACCCCGCGTACGTGGTGACCTCGCCGTCCGCCGAGATGCGCCGGATGATGTGGGCGGCGCTGTCGGCGACGTACACCACGCCGTCGACGTCCGCCGCGACCGAGAAGGGATCCTCGAAGACGGCATCGGGGCCCACGCCGTCCGCGCTGGTCGTGCGTCCCGCCATGCCGGCCACGGTGGTCACGGCGCCGTCCAGGGTGACCGCGCGGATCGTGTCGTTGGCCGTGTCGGCGACGTACACCCCGTCGAGGCCCCAGGCGATGCCAGTGGGGCTGTTGAACCGGGCCGCGACGCCCTGCCCGTCTGCCGCCCCGGCCGACCGGCTTCCCGCCAGGTTCCCGACGCGGCCGCCCGCCGACACGACCTTCACCGAGTGCCCGCGGTAGTCCGCCACGTACACGGTGCCTTCATCGTCCACCACCAGGCCGCGCGGGTCGGACAGCCCCGGCGCCGCCAGCGTGGTCACGTCGCCGTCCGGGCTGATGCGGCGGATCGCCCGGTTGCCGCTGTCGGCGACGAACACGACGCCGCTCCGATCGACAGTGATGCCCATCGGGCCCCGGAACCTGGCCTCGGCGCCGCGGCCGTCCGCGTTGCCGGGCTCGTCGGGCCCGCCGGCAAGGGTCGTGACGACCCCGGCGGGCGTGATCTTCCGGATCAGGTGGTTGTCGTAGTCGGCGACGTAGACCGTCCCGCCGGCGTCGACGGCCACGCCGCGGGGTTCGTCGAGCCTGGCGGTCCGGCCGGTGCCGTCCGTCGTGCCCGGGCCCCCGCCCCCGGCCAGCGTGGTCACCACGCCCTCGGGCGTGATCCGGCGGATCGCGTTGTTCGACGCGTCGGCCACGTAGATCGTGCCCGCGCGATCGACGGCCAGGCCGAACGGCTCGTTGAAGCGCGCTTCCACCCCCGCGCCGTCGGCGTAGGCGCCGAAGCCGGCCGTGCCGGCGAAGGTGGTGACCTCGCCGGTGCGCGAGATCCTGCGGATGGTGTTGTTGGTGGTGTCGGCCACGAACAGGTTGCCAGCCCCATCGGCTGCGACCCCGCGCGGCGCGTCGAACTGCGCGTCGGTGCCCAGGCCGTCGCGGCTGTTGACGACCGGCCCGGGCGTCCCCGCGAGGGTGGAGAAGGTGAACGTCGTGGCGGCGATGAGTGCGGCTGGTCCGGCGGCGCTCGCCAGCAGCAGAAGGGTCAGGAGACGCGCGCGCTGGCTCATGGCAGGCGGGACCTCGGGAAGGCGTCCCGTGTCGGCGGTCCCCGGTGGGGGACCGACGCCGGAATCGGCGTGCGGGCGCTTCTCGTGGATGGACCGCCGATGGGGCGCCGAGGTTTAAAAGGGCCTAGCCTTCGCGCAGCGCCCCCAGCGGGTCGACCCGGGACGCGCGCCGCGCCGGCACGAGGCTCGCGGCCAGGGCGGCGCCCAGCAGGAGGGTGCATCCCGCGACCAGGGTGATCGGGTCGGCCGGACTGACGCCGAGCAGTTGCGCCTCGAGGAGGGATGCCAGGGGCAGCACGACGGCGGCGCCGAGCACGAGGCCCGTCACGGTGGGGACGAGTCCCTCCCGCACGAGGGTCAGCGTGACCTGGCGCCTGTCCGCGCCAATCGCCACGCGGATGGCGATCTCCCTGGACCGGCAGGCGGCCGAGAACGACACGATCCCGTAGATGCCGATCATCGCCAGGGCGAGTCCGAACGCGCCGGCCCAGCCGAGCACCCGCATGGTCACCCGCCCGAACGTGAACTGGACGTCGATGAGCGAGTCCAGGGTGCTCGGCGGGACCAGGACCACCTCGGCCTCGTCGGGCGGGATCTCGCGCCGCAGGATCGGGACGAGGTCCGCGGCCTGGCCGCGGCCGCGCACGAGGAAGGCCACGCGCGTCGGCGTCGTCTGGTAGAGCGAGGTCCAGATGTAGGGCAGCGGCGGGTCGTCGATGTCGCCGAACCGGCCGTCCTTGACGATGCCGACGACGCGGTACGTGGCGGCGGCCGGGTCGGGAGCCTCGCCGTCGGCCGCCGCCAGGCGGAACGTGTCCCCGATGGCGTCGCCGTCCGGCCAGAACCGGCGGGCGAAGAACTCGTTGACCACGGCCACCCGCTGGGCGCCACCGGCATCGGTCTCGCGCAGCGTGCGCCCCTGCAGCAGGGTCATCCCGAGCATCTCGAGGTAGCCCGGTGTGACGGCGTTTCGAAGGGTCGTCGGTACCGAGTCGTGCCCTGTCGCGAAGCCGCCGGCGTCGACGACGCCCACCTGGCCGGCCGAGGCCGTGGTGAGTTCCACCGCGCTCGACGCCTGCGCGTCGGCGATCCCGGCCGTCGACCGCAGCCGCGCGAGCCGGTCGGTGACGAAGAGACGGGCGGCCTCCGGCTCCGCCTGGTCCTCCGGCACCGTCCTCGTCGTGACCGCGATGCCGCCGGGCTCGAAGCCGATGTCGAGGGTGGCGACGTTCTCGAGGGCCCGGTAGAAGAGCCCGCACCCGACGATGAGGACGAGCGACGCGGCGACCTGCGCGGTGACGAGCGCGCGCCGCCAGCCCTGGCCGCGGCGTCCGCCGCCGCCGCGTTCCCTGAGGCCCTCCAGGGACGTGGCCCTCGTGGCCGCCAGCGTCGGCGCCATGCCCGAGACGAGCGTGGTGCCCAGCGCCAGGGCCAGCGCGAACAGCGCGACGCGCCAGTCGAGCGCCAGGTCTAGGCGGAGGGGCACCGAGGGGGGCAGGGCCACCGAGCCGAGCAGGCGCACCGCGCCCCACGCGAACGCGAGGCCGGCCAGCCCGCTGGCCAGCCCGGGCGCCAGGCTCTCGGCGAAGGACATGACCGCGATCCGCCCGCGGCCTGCGCCGAGGGAGAGCCGCACCGCCGTGTCCCGCGCACGTTCGGTGGCGCGGGCGAGGAACAGGGTGGCGACGTTCGAGCAGGCGATGAGCAGGACGAGCCCGGCGATGGAGAGCGGGAACAGGGTGAGCGCGGCCATGATGCCGCGCCGGTCCGGCGGGAGCCGGGACTGGTCCTCGGTCAACGCCGAGAAGCGGAGCGCCACGCCCCGGGCGTCGGCGAATGTCAGGGGCTCGTCCCGGTGCACGTTGGCCGCGACCACGTCGAGCTGGGATCGCAGGTTCTCGATGGAGGCGCCGTCCGCCAGGCGGGCCACGACCGAGAACCGCCGGAGGTCGCGTCGGGTGGCCAGCTCCCCGCCGGCCGACTCGGGAACCAGCGGCACCCACGCGTCGGTCCGCCGGAACGGGTTGCCGATGTCGAGCCCGGGTGGCGTCACCCCGATGACCGTGCAGGGCTCGGCGCCGAGCTCGATCGTGCTGCCGATGACCGCCGGATCGGCGTTGAACGACGACCGCCAGAGGTCGTGGCTGAGGATCACCGTGTGGCTCTCGCCGGAGTCCCCGGCGCCGGAACGGAACGCGCGGCCGAGGGGCGGCACGACGCCGAGCACCGAGAAGAAGTTCGGGCTGGTCTTCTCCACGAACAGCACGCGCGACGATGTCCTGCCGAACACCATCGGCTCGTAGAGGCTGACCGCGGCCTCGTCGATTGCGTCGAGCGACGAGGTGAGCGACACGAAGTCGGGGTAGGACGTGGCGCCGTACCGCTCGCCGTTCGGCCCGCTCGTGTAGAGGCGGACGACACGGTCGGGCGCCTCCACGCCGCTCGAGGAGGAGAAGAGCAGGGTGTTGGCGGCGGCGAAGATTGTCGTCGTGACGCCGATGCCGAGGCCCAGCGAGGCAATGGCCACGGCCGCCACCACCGGCGCCTTGCGCCAGCTGCGCAGCGCCCACCGCAGCTCCTTTGTGAGATCCGTCGCGGGTCCGAGCATGTCGAGCAGCACCTTCCCTGTCGTGGTCCGGCCGTCGTAGTTGACTACGAGGCGAGGCCGCGTCAGGTTCTCTGCCGCACGAGGAACCCGAGGAACCCGAGGAACCGAGGAACTAGAGAAGGTCCCCGAGCGCCCCCTCCACGTCGCGGAAGCGGAACTCGAAGCCGAGGGACTCGGCGTGGTCGGGGACGGCGCGCTGGCCGGTGACCAGGAAGCGCGCGAACTCGCCGAGGGCGAGGCGCAGGGCGAAGGTGGGCGCGGGCAGGACGGCCGGCCGGTGCAGGGCCTGGCCGAGCGCGCGCGTGAAGCGTGCGTTGGTCACGGGCTCGGGCGCCGTCAGGTTGAACGGGCCGGCCGCGCGGGCCTCGCCGATGATCCACGTCGTCATCTCGAGCCAGTCGGCGATGTGGATCCAGGGCCAGTACTGCTCGCCCGAGCCGAGGCGGCCGCCCACGCCGAGCTTGAAGGGGAGCAGCATCGACCCGAGCGCGCCGCCCCGCGGGTCGAGCACGAGGCCCGTGCGGAGCAGCGCCACTCGCGTCACGCCGGCGGCCTGCAGCGCCGCGGCCTCCCACTCGCGGCAGAGCCGCGCCAGGAAGTCGTCGGCTGGCGGCGTGTCCTCGGGGATGCGCTCGTCGCCGCGCGGGCCGTAGTAGCCCACGGCCGAACTCGAGACCAGCACCGGCGGCATGCGTGCCTGGCGGATGGCGGCGACGAGGCTGGCGGTCGGCTGCAGGCGGCTCTCGAGCAGTGCCTGCTTCCGGGCCGCGGTCCACCGCTTGTCGGCGATGCCGGCCCCGGCGAGGTTGACGACGGCGTCGGCGCCGTCGAGCGCGGCGACCCAGTCGCCGCCGGACCCGTCCGCGCGCCAGCCCAGGTCCGTCGCCACGCCGGGGCGCGGGTGCCGGGTGAGGACCTGCACGGTGTGGCCGTCCGCCGACAGCCGTGCCCCCAGCGCCCGCCCGAGGAATCCCGAACCGCCGGCAAGAATCACGCGCATCGTTCGATCCTATGACGCTTTCGTCAGCGACCTCGATCCCCCGGCAGCGGGGCGAACCCGAGGCACCAGAAGAACTGAGGAACGTGAGGAACCCCAGGAACCGCCCTCTTGACACGGGCGCGGAGTTCTTATTAACTAACTGGTTAGACAAACTAACCGGTTGGTGAATACTGTGCCCAGGACCCCGGCGTCGAAGACGCCCCGCACCACGCCTCGCGCCGCCCGCCCCCCGCGGGGTGGCGCCCGGCCCGGCCCCGGCCCGGCCGGCCGCGACACGCGCGCCGACATCTTCCTGTCCGCCGCCGAGGCCTTCTCGGCCCGCGGCTTCGGCGGCGTCGGCGTCGACGACATCGCCCGGGAGGCCGGCGTCAACAAGGCGATGATCTACTACCACTTCGCCGACAAGCTCTCGCTCTACCGCGCCATCTTCGCCGACATGATGCGCGAGGCCGGCCGGCGGATCACCGAGGCCGCCGACAGCGAGGGTTCCGCGCAGGTCAAGCTCGAGCGGTTCATCGCCTCCTTCGTCGGCCTGGCGGCCGAGCGCCCGTGGTTCCCGACGCTGATGATGCGCGAGGTCGCGGAAGGCGCGCCCCACCTCGATCTCGAGACGCTCGGCCTCATGCGCGTGGTCTTCGACGCCTTCGGCCGCATCCTCGCGGGCGGTGAGGCCGAAGGCCGCTTCCGCCGCGTCAACCCCGTGCTCGCCTACATGTCCACGCTGGGGCCGATGCTCTTCAATGCCGCGCGCGAGCGCGCGGCCCGCGTGCCGGGCCGCAAGGCCCTCCCGATGTTCGTCGACGTGCCGCGCGAGGAGCTGACGCGGCACATGCAGGAAACCGTCATCCGGATGCTTGCAAAGGACCGCTGACCGTATGAGCCGCCGACTGCTGCTGCCCACCGTCCTCGCCACGCTCGCCGCCGCGTGCGGCACGCCCGAGCCCGTCACGAGCATCAGGGTCTCGGGGCACGTCGAGGCCACCGAGACGCGCCTCGCGCCGGACGCGGGCGGGCGCGTGCTCGCCCTCGACGTCAAGGAGGGCGACCGCATCGCCCCGGGCGACCCCGTCGTCCGCCTCGACGCCACCGACATCGACCTCGCCATCACCCGCGCGCGCGCCGAGCGCGACCAGGCGGACGCCCAGCTGCGCCTGCTCGTCGCCGGGGCGCGCCGCGAGGACATCCGGCAGGCCGAGGCGCAGGCCGCGAGCGCGCGCGCCGACGTCGAGGCCGCGCGCGCCGAGCTGGCGTCGGCCGAGCAGGACCTCCGACGCTTCGAGGCGCTCGTCGAGAGCAACTCCGGCTCGCGCAAGCAGCGCGACGATGCGGCGACGAGGCGGGACGTGGCACGCGAGCGGGTGAGCGCGGCCGAGAGCCGGGTGACCGCCGCGGCCGAGGCGGTCGCGCGGCTCCGCTCCGGCGCCCGGCCCGAGGAGATCCAGGCCGCGCGCGCCCGCGTCGCCGCGGCCGACGCCCAGATCGCCACGCTCGAGGAGAACCTGCGCGACACCACGTTCGCCTCGCCGGCCGGCGGGGTCATCACCGAGAAGCTCGTCGAGGTCGGCGAGGTGATCGCGCCCCGCACGCCCGTCGCCGTCGTCGTGGACCTCGACCACGCGTGGGCCGACGTGTTCGTGCCCGAGCCGATGGTCCCGCGCCTGCGCCTCGGCCAGGCCGCCACGCTCTACACCGACGCCGGCGGGGAGGGCCTCGGCGGCACGATCACGTGGATCTCCCCGAAGGCCGAGTTCACCCCGCGCAACGTGCAGACCGCCGACGAGCGCTCGAAGCTCGTCTACCGGGTCCGCGTCACGGTGGACAACAGCGCCGGCGTCCTGAAGCTGGGCATGCCCGTCGAGGCAGAGATGGGCATCGATGGCTCCGATGCAACCGGGCCCCGGTAACACAGATGCACAGATGGGACGGGATGCACAGATGACCATCCGGTTGTCCCAGCGAGGCCCGGAGGGCCGAGTCCCAACGGCCGCGGAGCGGCCGGCCCAACGAGCGTAGCGCGGCCACAGATGTCACGGATGACACAGATGCCCAGATGGGACGGGATGCACAGATGACCTCCCGGTTTTTGTCCCAGCGAGGCCCGGAAGGGCCGAGTCCTAACGGCCGCGGAGAGCGGCCGGCCCAACGAGCCGGCGGCGCCGGCGAGGCCCACCGAGTAGCGAGGCACGAGCGTGAGGCGAGCCGCCCATCGAGGCCTGAGAGGGCCGAGTCCCAACGGCCGCGGAGCGGCCGGCCCAACGAGCCGGCGGCGCCGGCGAGGCCCACCGAGTAACGAGGCACGGCGTGAGGGGTGCCGCCCATCGAGGCCCGGAGGGCCGAGTCCCAACGGCCGCGGAGCGGCCGGCCCAACGAGCCGGCGGCGCCGGCGAGGCCCACCGAGTAACGAGGCACGGCGTGAGGGGTGCCGCCCATCGAGGCCCGGAAGGGCCGAGTCCTAACGGCCGCGGAGCGGCCGGCCCAACGAGCCGGCGGCGCCGGCGAGGCCCAACGAGTAGTGAGGCACGAGCGTGAGGAGTGCCGCCCAGCGAGGCCCAGCGAGTAACGAGGCATGCCCGTGACCAATGCCGCCCATCGAGTCCAGGACGCCGCCCAGCGAGGCCCGGAAGACGACGCGATGCGTTTCGACAAGGTCGTCAAGCGCTTCGGCGCCGTGACGGCACTGGCGGGGCTGTCGTTCGACGTCCGGCGCGGCGAGATGTTCGGCCTCATCGGGCCGGACGGCGCCGGCAAGACGACGTCGATCCGGCTGCTCTGCGGGCTCCTGCACGCGGACGAGGGCGCCGTGCGGGTGCTCGGGCGCGACCCCGTCGCCGACCACCGCGAGCTCACCGCCTCGGTCGGGTACCTGTCGCAGCGCTTCAGCCTCTACGGCGACCTGAGCATCGACGAGAACATCGCGTTCTTCGCCGAGATCCACGGCGTCCGCGGCTACAAGGCGCGCCGCGACCGCCTGCTCGAGATGACGCAGCTCACGCCCTTCCGCGGCCGGCTGGCCGACCAGCTCTCCGGCGGCATGAAGCAGAAGCTCGCCCTGGCCTGCACGCTCGTCCACGAGCCCGACGTGATCTTCCTGGACGAGCCCACGACGGGCGTCGACCCCGTGTCGCGCCGGGAGTTCTGGAAGCTGCTCTCGCAGTTCCTCGCCGACGGCATCACCATCCTGATGTCGACTCCCTACCTCGACGAGGCCGAGCGCTGCTCGCGCGTTGCGCTCCTCCACGAGGGCGGCCTGCTCGCGCTCGACAAGCCGGGCCGGCTCCGCCAGTCGCTCGACGGCACGCTGCTCGAGGTCGTGGTGCCGCAGGTCCGCGAGGCCGCCGCGGCGCTGAGGGCGGCGGGCCTCGACAGGACGCAGATCTTCGGCGACAGGCTGCACGTGTGGCTCCCCTCGGGTGACCCGGAGCAGGCGGTGCGCGAGTGCGGCGAGGCGGCGGCCGCCGCGGGCCTGCAGCCGAGCGGCGTGCGCCCCATCGTGCCGTCGCTCGAGGACGTGTTCATCGAGAAGCTCGCGGAGACGGGCAAATGATTTCAGATCGCAGATTTCAGATTGCAGATTGACGAGTTGAGGCAGGTCCCATGACAGTCGGCAAAGCACACATCGTCCTCCTGGCCATCGCCGCGTCGCTCGCCACGGCGCGGGTCGAGGCGCAGGCGCCGGTCGCGTTGACGCTCGAGGCGGCCATCGACCGCGCCCTCGACGCCTCTCACCAGCTCGCCGAGGGCCGGGCGCGCGAAGCGGGCGCGCGGGCGGCGGTCGAGGTGCGACAGACCGCCGACAAGCCGACCGTGCAGGTCAGCGGCGCCTACACGCGGACCAACCACGTCGACGAGTTCGGCGTGCCGCAGCCGAACGGCGGCCTCCGCGTGATCTATCCGGACCTGCCGAACAACCTGACATCCCGGCTCTCGGTGGCCTGGCCCATCTACACGGGCGGGCGCACCGATGCCCTCGAGCGCGCCGCCGAGGCCGAGGCGCGCGCCGCGGCGGCCGACATCGAGACGACCAGGGCCGACCTCCGGCTCGAGGTCACCCGCGCTTACTGGGCGCTGGCCACCGCCACCGAGTCGGTGCGGGTGCTCGAGGAGGCGCTCAAGCGCGCCGACCGCCACCTCGCCGACGTCCGCAGCCGGCTCGATGTGGGCCTCGTGCCGCCCAACGACGTCCTGAGCGCCGAGGCGCAGCGCGCGCGCCAGCAACTGCAGCTCATCGAGGCCAGGAACCTGCGCGAGGCCGCGGCCACCGACCTCCGGCGGCTCACGGGCCTCGAGCCCGACCAGCCCGTCGTCGCCGCCGACAGGCTCGAGCCGGCGCCGGCCGCCCAGGGCCAGGCGCCGCCGCCGGCCGCGCTCGTCGACCAGGCCCTGTCGGCCCGGCCGGAGCGCAAGGCCCTCCAGATCCGGATCGAGGGGGCCGAGGCGCGGCAGGACGCCGCGCTCCTGGCGCGCCGGCCGACCGTGGCCGCGGTCGGCGGCGTCGATTACGCGAACCCGAACCCGCGGATCTTCCCCAGGGCCGACAAGTGGCAGCCGTCCTGGGACCTCTCGCTCAGCGTGAACTGGTCGCTCTGGGATGCCGGCCGCTCGAAGGCGGAGGCGGCCGAGGCGGCGGCGCAGGCGACGGCGGTGAAGGAGCGCCTCGCGGACCTCGACACGCGCGTGGCGGCCGACGTGCGCCAGCGCCTGCTGGACATCGACTCGGGCCGCGCGGCGATCGAGGCGGCCGAGGTGGGGGTGCGGGCCGCCGACGAGGCGCGGCGGGTCGTCACCGAGCGGTACGACGCGGGCGTCGCGACGAACACCGACGTCCTCGACGCCGAGGTGGCGCTGCTCGAGGCCCAGCTCGATCGGACGCGCGCGCTGGCCGGCGTCAGGCTCGCCGAGGCCCGGCTCGACCGCGTGCTGGGGCGATAGCCATGGACGTGGCCATCGACGTCCAGCACCTCACGCGCCGCTTCGGCGCGTTCACCGCCGTGAACGACCTGTCGTTCACCGTCGGCCGCGGCGAGGTCTTCGGCTTCCTCGGGGCCAACGGCGCGGGCAAGTCCACGACCATCCGCATGCTCTGCGGCCTGCTGCGCCCGTCGGCCGGCACGGCGCTCGTCGGCGGCATCGACGTGGCGGCCGACCCGGAGGGCGTGAAGCGCCGCATCGGCTACATGTCCCAGCGCTTCTCGCTGTACGAGATGCTGACCGTCGACCAGAACATCCGCTTCTTCGGCGGCATCTACGGCCTGTCGCGCGACCGAATCGAGGAGCGGCGCCGCTTCGTCATCGGGATTGCGGGGCTCGAGGGCCGCGAGAAGATGCTGACGCGCGACCTGCCGGGCGGCTGGCGCCAGCGCCTCGCGCTCGGCTGCGCCATCCTCCACGAGCCGCCGATCGTCTTCCTCGACGAGCCCACCGGCGGCGTCGACCCCCTGTCGCGCCGGCAGTTCTGGGAGCTCATCGGCGACCTGGCCCGCCAGGGCGTCACGGTGCTCGTGACCACCCACTACCTCGACGAGGCGGAGCACTGCCACCGCGTCGCGATCATCCAGGCCGGGCGCCTTGCCGCGCTCGGGTCGACCCTCGAGCTCAAGTCGGTCTTCGCCGACCGGCCCATCGTCGAGATCACCACGCCGACGCCCGTCGCGGTGATGGAGGCGCTCGAGGCCTCGCCCGTGGTGGAGAAGACCAGCATCTTCGGCACGGCCGTCCATGCCGTGATGCGCACGGCCGCCGCCGGCCGGTCGGAGGTCGCCGACGCCCTGCGGCAGCGGGGCCTGGCCTTCACGTCGATCGAGCCGGTCAGCCCCTCGCTCGAGGACGTCTTCCTCGACGTGGTCGAGCGCCAGCAGGAGGTCGCCTGATGGGCACCCTCCTCGCCGTCGCCCACAAGGAGCTCCGGCAGATCCTCCGCGACCGCCGCACGCTGCTCATCCTGCTCTTCGTGCCGGCGATGTTCCTGCTCCTCTACGGCTACGCCCTCAACTTCGACGTGCGCAACATCCGCCTGGCGGTCGAGGACCGCGACGGCAGCCGCCAGAGCCGCGAGCTGGTCTCCGCCTTCGTCAACTCCGGCTACTTCACCAACGAGGCGGTCGTCACCTCCGGCGACGAGATCGAGACGCTCGTCGACAGGAACGACGTCCGGGCCGTCCTCGTCATCCCCGACCGCTTCGGCGCCGACATCCTGAACGGGCACGCCGTCACCGTCCAGGTCATCGTCGACGGCGACAACGCCAACACCGCGACCACCGTGGTGAGCTACGCCCAGGCCATCGTGTCGGAGATGTCCGCCGCGTACGAGGCGCGTCTCGGCCTGGCCGCCTCGCTCGCGGCGCCGGGCGGCGCGGGCGCCGCCCCCCCGCCGGCCGCGCCGCCCCTGACGATGGAGGCGCGCGTCTGGTACAACCCGGAGCTGCGCTCGACGCTGTTCCTGGTCCCTGGCCTCATCGCCTACATCGCGATGATCACCGCCGTCATCTCCACCGCGCTCTCGGTCGTGCGCGAGAAGGAGCGCGGCACCATGGAGCAGATCCGCATGGCGCCGGTGCGCCCGGGGGTCTACATCCTCGGGAAGACCGTGCCCTACCTCGTCATCTCCTTCGTCTCGGCGCTCGTGATCATCCTGGTGGCGATGGCGCTCTTCGCGCTGCCGATGCGCGGGTCGTGGCTGCTGCTCTGCTTCTCGATCGTGCTCTTCCTCGTCGGCGCCCAGGCGCAGGGCCTGCTCATCTCGACCATCGCGCCGAACCAGCAGGTCGCCTTCCAGGTGGCGCTCCTCTCGTCGTTCCTCCCGACGTTCATCCTCTCGGGATTCATCTTCCCGATCTCGAGCATGCCGATCGTCGTGCAGTACATCACCTACATCGTGCCGGCCCGGTACTTCATCGTGGCGCTGCGCGCCGTGGTGCTGAAGGGCGCGGCGGTCTCGGCGTTCTGGCCCGACCTCGTCGCGCTCGGCGTCTTCTCGACGATCGCGCTCGGGCTTGCGTCGATCCGGCTCTCGCGCGAATGGGCGTAGCCATGGATGTGCATGTGCATGTGCGGTGCGACGCCGCGGCTCCGCGCGGCAGGACGCCGCACACGGCGAACCCGACGAACCCGACGAACCCGACGAACCCGACGAACCTGACGAACCCGTCGAACCTGTCGAACCCGTCGAACCTGTCGAACCCGACGAACCCGACGAACCCGAGAGAAGCGACCCCATGACCCGCGTGCTGCATCTCGTCAAGAAGGAGCTGCTCGAGCTGCGCCAGGATCCGCGCCTGTTCGGCATCGTGATCATGGCGCCGCTCCTGCAGCTTGGCGTCCTCGGGTATGCCGCGACGACCGACGTGAAGGACGTGCCGGTCGTGGTGGTCGACGCGGACCGCTCCGCCGCGAGCCGGGCGCTGATCAACAGGTTCGAGGCGTCGGAGAACTTCACCATCGTCGGCATGGAGGGGTCGACCGACGGCATCGACCGGTGGCTCGAGCGCGGCGACGCGTGGATGGCGCTGTCGATCCCCGCCGGCTACGGGCAGAAGGTCGGCTCCGGCGAGTCGGTGGCCCTCCAGGTCGTGGCCGACGGCACCGACTCGAACTCGACCAACGTCGCGCTCGGCTACACGCGCGTGCTCATCGGGGGCTACGCGCAGGAGCTGGCCGCCGCCCGGCGCCCCGGCGCCCCGGCCGGGCGCCTGGTGAACGCCGAGGTGCGCGTCTGGTTCAACCCGGAGCTCGAGAGCCGCGACTTCATGATCCCCGGCATCGTCGCGCTGCTGCTGCTGGTCGTCACGTCGAACCTCTCGGCGATGGCCATCGTCCGCGAGAAGGAGGTGGGGACGCTCGAGCAGTTGAGCGTGACGCCGCTGGCCCGCTGGGAGCTCATCGTCGGCAAGCTGCTGCCCTACGCCCTGATTGGCCTCCTGGACGTCGTCCTCGTCGTGATCGTGGCGATCTACTGGTTCGAGGTGCCAATGCGCGGGAGCCTCTGGCTGCTCTTCGCGATGAGCGGCGTCTACCTGCTGACCACGCTCGGCCTCGGCCTGTTCGTGTCGACCATCTCGGCGACCCAGCAGCAGGCGATGATGACGACGGTCTTCTTCTTCCTGACGCCGATGATCTACCTGTCGGGCTTCATCTTCCCGATCGAGAACATGCCGGACTGGATCCAGCCGTGGACCTACCTGATCCCGCTGCGGTACTTCCTGGTCATCCTGCGGGGCATCTTCCTCAAGGGCGTGGGGCTCGAGACGTTCTGGCCCCAGGCGCTCGCGCTCTTCGCCTGGGGCGTCGCCATCCTGGCGCTCGCGACCCTGCGCTCGAGCAAGCGCCTCGGCTGAGGGGCCGGAGGGCCGCACTATAATCGGGGGCATGTCCCGACTGGTCCCCATCGCGCTCGTCGCCGTGCTCGCCGTCCCGGCCCTGGCCGGGGCGCAGGACGTGAAGGCCCTGGCCGCGCAGGGCAAGCAGCTGCAGGAACGGGGCAGGCTCGACGACGCGGAGCGCGCCTACCGCGAGGCGCTGGCCGCCGACCCGAAGTCGTTCGACGCGGCCATGGGCCTCGGCATCGTCCTCGACCTGAAGGGCGCGTACGAGGACGCGCGCGCCCAGTTCCAGGTGGCCATCGACGAGGCGCCGATCGGCTCGCGCCGGGACGCCGTCATCGCCTACGCGACGTCGCTCTGCTTCGAGGGCCGGGGCCTCGAGGCCATCCGCCGCTACGACGAGATCTGGCAGGAGCAGGTGGCGCTCGAGGAGACCGCGGCCGCCGCCGGGTCCGCCAACGCCATCGGGCGCATCGCGCTCGAGACGGGCGACACGAAGGCCGCGGCCATGTGGTACGAGCGCGGCAACTACCTGGCGCACCGCCTGACCGACCTGCCGGACGAGGAGCTGATCCTGTGGGACCTCCGCTGGCTGCACGCGGAGGCGCGGATTGCCGCGCGCGATGGGAACGCGGACGAGGCCTGGGCCAAGGTGGCCGAGTTCGACACGCTGATGGCCGAGCGCGCAAAGCCCGCCGAGGACCGGCCGATCCGGCAGTATCTCGTGGGCTACGTCGCCTACTACCTGAAGGACTACGACCGCGCCGTCCGCGAGCTGCAGAAGGCGGACCTGAAGGACCCCTTCATCACCAACCTGCTCGGCATGGCCTACGAGGCGAAGCGCGACCGGAAGAACGCGCAGAAGTACTACAAGCTCACCCTCGAGAGCACCGCCCACAGCCTGCAGAACGCCTTCGCCCGGCCCAACGCCGCCGCGAAGGTGCAGTAGGCCGCTAGCCGGCCGCGGCCGCGCGCTCGCCCTCCTCCTCGTCCACCAGCCGGAGCAGCAGCCCCCCGGCGACGAAGAAGAGGATGATCACCAGCACCGCGCTCCGGCTCGACCCGGTCAGCGCCACGCTCGCCGCGAAGACGAGCGGCCCGAGCGCCGTCGCGAAACGCTCCGCCACCGCGTAGAAGCCGAAGAACTCCGACGTCTTGTTGGCCGGGATCAGCCGCGAGAAGAGCGACCGGCTGAGCGCCTGGCTCCCGCCCTGCACCGTCGCCACCAGTCCCGCCAGGATGAAGAAGTGCGTCGCCGTCGTCATGAAGAAGGCGAGCAGCGTCGCCAGCGCGTAGACGCCCAGCGCGATGAAGATGGCGCGCTTGGTGCCGATGCGCGCCCCGAGCGCCCCGAACAGGAACGTGAAGGGGATGCCGACGAACTGCACCATCACGAACGCGCCGATCTGCGCCGTCTGGCCGATGCCGAGTTCCACCCCGTAGATCGACGCGAGGCGGATGATCGTCTGGATGCCGTCCTGGTAGACGAGCATGGCGACGAAGAGCGTGAAGGCGTTGCGGTACTTCCGGATCTCCCTGAACGTGCGCCCCAGCCGCGCGAAGGCCCCGACGATCACCCCGGTGCCGGGCCGCTCCTCCGGGTCGAGCACGCGCGGGGGTTCCGGCACGCGCCGGAGCAGGGGAATCGAGAAGATGAGCCACCAGAGCCCCGCGCTCGCGAACGACGCCTTCGTCGCCGACGCCGTGCTGGCGAAGCCGAAGGTCGCCGGCTGCAGGATCCACGCGAGGTTGATGACGAGCAGCAGCCCGCCGCCGACATACCCCAGGGCGTAGCCGGCCGACGACACCTTGTCGGTCTGCTCGGGCGTCGCCACGAACGGCAGCAGCGAGTCGTAGAAGACGAGCGACGCCGAGATGCCGACGTTGCTGATGAGGAAGAGGGCCGCGGCGAACTGCCAGTCGCCCTCGCCGATGAGCGGCATCAGGAGCGTCGCCGCGACGCCGATGCACATGAAGATGAAGAGCAGGCGCTTCTTCGTCGCCGAGAAGTCCGCGATGGCCCCGAGGATCGGGGAAAGGAACGCGACGGTGAGGACCCCGGCCGTGGTCAACAGGCTGAAGCGCGCCGTGGCCACCGCCGGGTCGACGTCCGCCGACGCGTACGTGCTGAAGAAGATCGGGAAGACGGCCGTGACGATGGTGGTGAAGTAGGCGGAGTTCGCCCAGTCATACCAGGCCCACGCCCGCTGTTCAGGAGTGGTGAGCCCGACGCGGGCCAGCAGACGCGCGATCATGCCGCCGGCAAGGATACTCCAGTCCACGCGGAGCCACAGATGTCACAGGTGACACAGATGGCGGAGTGGCCCTGTTTCTGGATTCTTCATTCTTGATTCTTGATTTCCGGCGCTGACCGCGGCGCCGCGCTCGTTCGCGCGGCCCGCTTAGCGCCGGATGGAGACGTCCCCGCTGAACGTCTTCAGCCGGAAGTCGGTGCTGCCGCCGCCGTTCAGCTCGCCGTTGAAGTTGCGCTTGCTGGAGGAGGACAACGTGACCGGCAGGTCGCTCGAGAAGTGGCCGCTGAAGCTGGTGAAGCGGAGGGCGCCCCGCGCGTTGGCCGGCAGGCGCAGCTCGATCTCGCCGCTGAACGTCGTCAGCTCCACGTCGTCGCCATCCGTCCAGCTCGAGGACGCGATCTCGACATCGCCGCTGAAGGTCTTCACGTGGAGCGGCCCCGACACGTCGGTGAGCCGCACCCCGCTCGAGAAGCCGTCCACCTCGTGCGCCCCGCTGACGCCCGTCACGGTGACGGGCGCGCTGAAGGTCTTGAGATCCAGCCGGGTCCGGCTCGGCACCTGGATCTCGAAGTCGGTCTCGACGACGTTGTCGCGGTCGCGCTCGACGAGGCGGTGGTTGGCGTCGATCTCGATGGTCGAGCCGCTCTGCGTGATCTCCAGCGTGATGTCCGCCAGCCGGTCGCGCGTCGCGCGCCGCACCGCGTGGATGACCACCTGGTTGCCGCTGGTCCCCGTGATGTCGACCCGGCCCGAGAACGTGCGCAGCCGCAGCGTGCCGCCGGGCTCGAGCGTCAGGGTGCGGTCGACCCGCTCCTCGACCTTCTGGGCGGAGGCTGGCGCGGCCAGCAGCAGGACCGAGGCGATCGCGAGCGACAGGGCAAGCAGGCGTGTCATGGGCAGCTCCTCGTCCGGAATAGACGGGAGCGGGCCCGCGAAGGTTTACGCCCCCGGCTCAGCCGCGTCCTGCCAGTACTGGCGCCACAGGACCTGCCAGCCGTTGTTGGCGTAGGTCAGCACCAGCAGGTCCCGGCCCATGGCGGTCCGTGGGCGCCCGCCCTGCTCGTACCCGATCTCGAACTTGTACTGGGCGACCGCCGTGCCGCCGACGACGTCCACGTGGATGAACGGCTCGAAGGGCCGGAAGTCGGTCGGGGTGGCGTCCTCCAGGAAGGCCCGGTAGAGCTCGATGGCTTCCTCGCGGCCGCGCGCGAGCTGGCGCCCGTCGCGGTCGACCACGACGATCGCCTCGTGGTAGATGCTGTCCAGCGACCCCAGCGGGCCGGACACCCAGGCGTGGTTGAGGCCCTCGACGAGGCGCCAGACGGAGGCATTGGCGGGAGACCACAGAGGCATGCGGGGAGCCATTGTACCCCCGGCCGGCCGCGTCCCGGCCACGCCCGGGCGAAGCGGTTATGATGCGCGGGTGCGCATGTCCAGGCTGATGCTCCTTCCACTCGTCCTCCTCGGCGCCGCCGGCCTCCACGCCGCGCAGGCGCCGCCGGCCTTCAACGTCGTCGAGGCCAGTGTCGCCGACATACACGCCGCGATGCGCGACGGCCGCCTGACGTGCCGCGCGCTCGTCTCGGCGTACCTCGACCGCATCGAGGCCTACGACAAGAACGGCCCCGCGGTGAACGCCATCATCGTGGTCAACCCGAACGCGCTCGACGAGGCCGACGCGCTCGACAGGCGCTTCGCCGCTGGCGGCCCCGTCGGTCCGCTCCACTGCGTGCCCGCCATCGTCAAGGACAACTTCGAGACGGTCGGGCTGCAGAGCGCCAACGGCTCGTTGTCGCTGGCCGGCTACGTGGCCGGCGCCGATGCCTTCCAGGTCGCCCGCATCAAGGCGGCCGGCGCCATCGTCCTGGCCAAGTCGAACATGGCCGAGTGGGCGTTCACGCCCTACGAGACGGTCAGCTCGATCCTCCCCGGCTACACGAAGAACCCGTATGCGCTCGATCGCGTGACGGCGGGCTCGAGCGGCGGCACCGCGGCCTCGGTGGCCGCGAGCTTCGGCGCCGTCGGCCTCGGCTCCGACACCGGCAACTCCATCCGCGGCCCGTCCTCGCACCAGGCGCTCGTCGGCATCCGCTCGACGATGGGCCTGACGAGCCGCAGCGGGGTCTTTCCGCTCAACCTGCAGGCCGACATCGCCGGGCCGATGGCGCGGACCGTCGCCGACGCCGTCGCCGTCTTCCAGGCCATCGCCGGCGCCGACCCCGCCGACCCGGTGACGGCCGCCGCCCCGGCGCACCTGCCGCAGGACTACGCCGCGGCGCTCGACCGCGACGGGCTGAAGGGCGCGCGGATCGGCGTGCTGCGCCAGGCGTGGCGCCACGAGACCGCCGACCCGGAGGTCGAGGCCGTCTTCATGCGCGCGGTCGCGGACCTCGAGCGGGCCGGCGCCACCATCGTGGACCCGGCCGACGTCGCGGGGCTCGATGCCATCACCAGGCCGCGCGGGCTCGGCCCGTGCATGGGCTTCAAGTACGACATCAACAGGTTCTTCGCGGCGCGCGGCGACACGGTGCCGGTGCACTCGCTGGCCGAGGTCGTCAAGGGCGGCAAGTTCCACCCGACCGTCGAGGCCCGCCTCGAGGGCGCCCTCGAGGGGCCCGAGAACGGCCCCGACTCGCCCGCGTGCCAGGCGGACCGCGAGTACCGCGCGGCCGTCGGCAAGGCCGTGACCGCCGCCATGGACGCAATGCGGCTCGACGCGTTCGTCTACCCGACCTGGAGCAACGTACCGCGCCTCATCGGCGACCTCAACACGCCTGCCGGCGACAACAGCCAGTTCTTCTCGCCGACGACGGGCTTCCCGGCGATCCAGGTGCCCATGGGCTACACGCGCGGCGACCGCCTGCCGGCGGGCATCACCTTCTACGGGCGCGCGTGGTCCGAACCGACGCTCATCAAGCTCGCCTACGCCTACGAGCAGGCGACGCATCACCGGAGGGCGCCCGCCTCGACGCCGCCGCTCCGGTAGCCGGCGCCGCGCAGGCAGGGGCGTCGCGAAGGGAAGGCGTCCAACCCTCGGGCGGTCACCGGTCATCCAATGCTCATGTTGACATGCCACAGGAGCCGTGCAAGGCTCGTGTGGCAGTACGACAGGAGAGCAGCCCATGGTGTCAGACCGGCTCCGGGAACTCGCGGCCCGCGTGGTGGCCTTCGCGCGCCGGCATCGCCTGGAGGACGACCTCGAGGCCGAGATGGCCGCGCACCTCGACCTCGCCGCCGACGAGCACGAGCGGCGGGGCGTGCCGCCGGCCGAGGCCAGGCGCCTGGCCCTCGCCGCCTTCGGCGGGCGTGACAGCGCGCGCGAGGCGCACCGCGACGCCCGGGGGCTGCCGCTCCTCGAGCAGGCGTGGCTCGACCTGCGCTACGCGTTCCGGATGCTCGCCCGCGCCCCCGGGTTCACGGCCGTGGCCGTGGCGAGCCTCGCGCTCGGCATCGGCCTCAACACCGCCATCTTCAGCGTCGTCGACGGCGTCCTGCTGCGCCGCGCGCCGGTGGACGCGCTGGACCGCACGGTCATCGTGTGGGAGACCGACCGCGGGTCGGGTACGGTGCGCGAGCCGGCCTCGGTGCCCGACTTCCTCGACTACCAGGCCCGCGCGACGACCCTCGAGTCGCTCGGCGCCCTGACCGCGCTCGAGCGCAACGTGACGCCCCCGGCCGGCGACCCGGTCCGGGTCGCCGCGCTCGGCGCGACCCACGAAGTGCTCGACATGGCGGGCATCCCGCCGGTTGCCGGGCGACTGTTCAGCGACCAGGACGACCGCCCGGGCGCCGCGCGGGTGGCGCTCATCAGCGATGCCCTCTGGACCCGGCTGTACGGCCGGCGACCCGACATCGTCGGGACCGCGATCCGGCTCGACGACCAGCCGTACGACATCGTCGGCGTCATGCCCGACGTGTCGGACTTCGGCGTCCTGCAGATCCTCGGCGCCGCCGCCTACGCGCGCGCGTTCGCCGACCGCGGCACGCGGGTCCGCGTGGACGTGTGGGTCCCCTTCCAGCCGGACCCGGTCGCGCTGCCGCGCGAGACGCATCCCATCTTCATGATCGGGCGCCTGGGGCCCGGCGTGACCGTCGAGGCCTCGCAGGCGGAACTGGCGGGCATCGCGGCGGATCTCGAGGCCGAGTATCCCCGGGCGAATCGCGCGCGCGGCGTGCACCTCGAGCCCCTCGGCGACGTGGTGTTCGGTCCCGTGCGGCCGGCGCTGCTCCTCCTCTGGGCGGCGGTCGGGCTCGTCCTGCTCGTGGCCGCGGTGAACGTCGCCAACCTGCTGCTGGCGCGGGGCACCGCGCGCCAGCGCGAGGTGGCCATCCGCGCGGCGCTCGGCGGAGGCGGCTGGCGGCTCGCGCGCCAGTTCATGGTAGAGACGACGCTGCTCACGGCCATTGCCGCGGCGGCCGGCGTGGCGCTGGCCTACGGTGGCCTGGCGCTGCTCGTCGCCCAGGCGCCGCCCGACATCCCCCGACTCGACGAGGTGGCGATCGACCTGCGCGTCCTGGCCGTCACGGCCGGCGTCTCGGTGCTCGTCGGCCTGGCTTTCGGGATCGTGCCGACCCTCCAGGCCCTGCGGGTGGATCCGCAGTCCACGCTCAGGGGCGAGGCAGGGCGCGGGACCGCGGGCAGCCAGCGGGGTTCGCGTGTCCGCTCGGTGCTGGTGGTGGCGGAGACGGCGCTGGCGGTGCTGCTCGTGGCCGGCGCCGGCCTGGTCATCCGCAGCTTCTGGACGCTCACATCGGTGGACGCGGGCTTCAGTGCCGCGGGCGTGCTGAAGGCGGAGTACCAGCTGCCGCGCTCGCGCTACCCGGCGGACTTCCGCGTGTTCCCCGACTTCAAGGAACAGCACGCCTTCAACCGCGCGCTGCTCGAGCGCGTCGCACGGCTGCCCGGGGTCGTGTCCGCGGCCGTGGCGGGCGACCACCCGCTCGCCGCGGGCTCCACCAACTCGTTCGCGATCGTCGGCCGCGAGGACGAGGACTTCCCCGAGATCTCGGTGCGCCGGGTGTCACCGGGCTACTTCGGGACCGTGGGGCTGCGGCTCGTGCGGGGGCGCCTCTACGGCGACGCCGACGGGACGTTCGATCCCGCCGTGGGCCTGGTCAACGAGGCGGCGGCCGCGAAGCTCTTCGCCGGACGTGATCCCATTGGCCAGAAGATTGCGTTCTGGGGCGCCCAGCGGACCATTGTCGGCATCGTCGCGGACGAGCGCTTCCAGGGCCTGGCGGCGGCTGCGCCGATCGGCATCTACGTGCCGGTGGCACAGGTGCCGTCCGTGTCTGGCGCGGGTGTCCTGCTGGTGAGGACGGCGGGGCGGCCCGCAGACATCGCGTCAGCGGTGCGCGGCGCCATCCGGGAGATCGACCCGGGCCTGGCCGTCTTCGGCGTCGAGCCGTTGACCGAGACGCTGACGAGGTCGGTCGGCGAGCAGCGCTTCACGATGTGGGTGCTGGCCGCGTTCGCGCTGATGGCGCTGGTCCTGGCGGCCATCGGCGTGCACGGCGTGCTGAGCTACGCGGTGGCGCGCCGGACCCCCGAGCTCGGCATCCGCCTCGCGCTCGGCGCCGAGCCCTCGAGGCTGAGGCGCGCCGTCGTGCTCGAGGGCCTCGGCATGTCTGGCGCCGGCGTGCTCATCGGCCTGGGCGCGGCGGCCCTCCTGTCGCGAGGCGTGACCTCGCTCCTCTACGGCGTGTCGCCCACGGACCCGGTGACCTTCGTCGCGGTGGCGCTGCTGCTGGCGCTCGTCGCGGTGGTGGCGAGTGCCGTGCCCGCCTGGCGCGCGACGCGGATCGACCCGACCGCCGCGATGCGGGTGGAGTAGGCAGGCCGGCGCCACGAACGGAAGTTACGATCCGCGGATGCACGCGGATGAACGCGGATACCCCCAGCTTTGCGTTCATCGCCGCTGACGCCGCGTCGGCCGGCTGCATCACAGATGCAGCCGCCGGGGCGAGGGCACCGGCAGACACAAGACGAGGTCGGGTCAAGGACGTCTTGCGTCTGCCGGTGTCCTCGTCCCGGTCAGGCGCGCCCCAGGCGCGCCCAGCCGACGCTCGGCGTGACACCTTCCGCGTCCATCCGCGTGCATCCGCGGATGACTTGGTCTTGTCGGCCCCGCGGACTACCCGGGACTGCGGGTCAGGCGCAGCTCGTAGACGCGGCCGGCGAGCCGCTCGGGCGAGACCCCGCGCACCGTCTCGCCGTGCGAATGGCCGTTCTGGCGTGTCTGCACGCGGATGTCCACGGGCGCCAGGTCCGGCAGCCCGAAGTGGACCGGCAGGTCGCTCTGCGCGTCGTAGCCGGAGCCCGAGTCCACGAGCCTGACGCCGAGCAGGCGGGTCGTGCCCGCGGCATAGATGCGCACCTCGCTGCCTGCGAGCGTCGCGCGTCCCCGCGCGTCGAGCACACGGACCCGGAGCGATCGCGCCCGCGCCTCGGCCGGCAGCTGGTTCAGCAGCACCGCGTGCGTGCCGTCGGCGGCCGATCCGGCGAGTGACAGGTCCAGGTCGCCGTCGCCGTCCACGTCGGCCCACTGCACGCCGTGCGAGGCCCTGAGCGCGCGGATATTGGCCGGCGTCACGTCCTCGAAGCGCGCGCCCATGTTCCTGAACAGGTAGTCGGGGTAGTGCGTGGTGCCGGCGACGGTGCCGTTGACGTAATAGTCCAGGTCGCCGTCGTTGTCGAAGTCGGCGAACGCGCAGGTGTCGTAGTGGCTGTCGATGGCGACGCCCCATGCCGCGGACGCGTCGGTGAAGCCGCCCGCGCCGTCGTTCAGGAACAGCCCGTTCGGCCCGTAGTTGGCCATGAAGAGGTCGAGCCGCCCGTCGCCGTTGACGTCGGCCGCGCAGGGGCGCACGGTGCCGCTCGCGGCCTCACCGGGTGCGCGGCCGCCCCAGGCCACGCCGGCTGCCGCCGCGACGTTCTCGAACCGCCCGCCGGTGTTCCGGAAGAGCGCGTTCGGGTCGCCGTCCATGTTGCCCGTGTAGAGGTCGAGGTCGCCGTCACCGTCGTAGTCGAACCACACGGCGCCCACGGTCTTCCGCGCATCGGCCAGCCCGATGTCGCCGGCGACGTTGGTGAAGCGGCCGTTGTCGTTCCTGAAGAAGGCGTTGGCGCGGTCGCGGAAGCCGACGAACAGGTCGAGGTCCCCGTCGCCGTCGATGTCCACCCAGGCGGGCTGGCGCACCGTGCCGCCGTCGGTCTCGAGGCCAGAGGCCGCGGTGACGTCCGCGAAGCGCCCGGCGTCGTTCCTGTAGAGGCGCAGCGTCGATCCGCCGCCGGGCGTGAAGCCGACGAGCAGGTCGGGGTCGCCGTCCGCGTCCATGTCGCCCCACGCGGCGGCGCGGGTGGACCGCGTGTCGGCGACGCCCGCGTCCGCCGCGACGTCGGTGAACGTCCCGCCATCGTTGCGGTACAGGCGGTTCGGCGTCTTGTCGAACCCGACGAAGAGGTCGGGGTCGCCGTCGCCGTCGTAGTCCGCGAAGGCGTTGGCCAGCGCGCCGCCCGAGGACAGCAGCTCCGGCTGCAGGGCCTCGAACCGGACCGTCGCCGCCTGCGCCGCGAGTACGGCCACCAGGGCCGCGCCGAGCAGCTTCATCTCACCCCCGTCGTGCCGCGGTGCGGCGGTCAGTCGTGCCGGTGGGCGTCCGGCATGCCGAGCCGGGAGATCGTCTCGCCCTCGAAGTCGAACTCGATGATGACCGCGCCGTCGCCGCCGACGAGCGCGTCGTGGCCCGGCTCGATGGCCAGCACGGCGGGCGCCGTGTACCGCGTCGCGCACCCGTCGGGGAACGTGACCTCGATCTCGCCGCGGGCCAGGAAGCCGACGTGCACGTGCTCGCACGTGTCGGTCCCCACGATGGGCCGGATGCGCTCGGACCACCGGAAGCCGGCCGGGTAGATCATCCGCTTCACCCGCCCATCGCCCGCGCGGACGATGTCGAGCGACATGCCGCCGAACTCACGATGGTCGGCGCCGGGAAGTGCGGCCACGAGGGCATCGGACATGTCGGACTCCGATCTCGATTGCAGATTGTCGATTGCAGATTGAACCCGTCGAACCCGTCGAACCCGTCGAACCTGTCGAACCCAGTCCTAGGCCTCCGCCAGCTCCCCCAGGTCCTCGCTCCCGACGAAGAAGAGCGACTCCGAGTTGACGCAGAAGCGCAGGCCGGTCGGCTCGGGGCCGTCGGGGAAGACGTGGCCGAGGTGGCCGTCGCAGCGGGCGCAGAGAATCTCGACCCGGCGCATGCCGTAGCTCGTGTCCTCGTAGGTCGTGACGTTCTCGGGCGCGACGGGCGCGAAGAAGCTCGGCCAGCCCGTGCCCGACTCGAACTTGGTGCTCGACGAGAAGAGCGGCAGCCGGCAGCAGATGCACGCGTAGACGCCCTTGAGCTTGTTGTCGAGCAGCGTCCCGCAGAACGGCCGCTCCGTCCCCTTGCCGCGCGCCACCTCGTACTGCTCACGCGTCAGCTGGGCCTGCCATTCCTCGTCGCTCTTGAACACCTTCGCCATCTCGACCGGGCCGACCAGCCTGGCCTCCTTGTCGAACACCCGGACCTGAACCGTGTTGCTCATGGGGACAGTATCGATCAAAGAGGGTTCGTCAGGTTCGACGGGTTCGTCGGGTTCGTCAGATTCGAGGAACGGGCGCCTCGAACGCCCCCGGCGGATCTGACGACCCCTTCGAAGCTCACGGACCCAGCGAATCGGCAAGACGGTGGAACCCAGCGAACCTGTCGAACCCGACGAACCCGTCGAACCCCCATTTGACATCCCCCCGTCCGCCTGCCATCCTCCTGTTGTCATGCCACAGAAGAAGGGCGACGCGAAGCTGGACGTCCTGCAGGGGACGCTCGACCTGATGGTGCTGCGGACGCTCGACACGATAGGGCCGCTCCACGGGTTCGGGCTGGCGCGCCGTATCGAGCAGGCGAGCGGCGGCACCCTCGCGCTCAACCAGGGCACCATCTACGCTGCCCTCGTCCGCCTCCAGAACCGCGGTCTCATCAGCGCGAAGTGGGGCACGTCGGAGAACAACCGCAAGGCCAAGTTCTACGCCCTCACCCGCACCGGCCGCCGCCGCCTCGAGGACGGCGTCTCCGCCTGGGAGCGCCTGTCGGCCGTCATGGGCCGCATCCTCGCGCCCGCCCCGGACCAGTCCTGACAATTGCAGATCTCAGATCTCAGATTGCAGATTGAAGTGCCAGGCATGGCCGGGGCTCAGCGAACCTGCCGAACCCGCCGAACCTGACGAACCCGTCGAACCTGACGAACCCGTCGAACCCAGCGCCCCGGCCCGCCGCCGGGCGGCACGGGCGTGGCCCGGGGCGCGGCCGACTGGGAGTGACGCGATATCCGATAGTCCGAAACCGTGCCGGAGGGAGCGAGGAGGGCACGCGCCAGCTCCGCCGTTTGCGGAGTGGCGCGTCTCGGCGGCAGTCTGCCATCCAAGCGGACGGAGGCGCGGTTTCGAGCGTCAGCTCCCCGGAGGTCCGCGCCGCGGCCACGTCCGTGCCGCCCGGCGCACGGGCCACGATTGAGGAACCCGTCGAACCTGACGAACTGGCCGAACCCGTCGAACCTGACGAACCTGACGAACCCGTCGAACCCGTCGAACCCGGAACCGGGGAACCGAGAACGTGAGGAACCGCTACTATTCCGTCATGCCCTCGATGATCCGCGCCCTTCCCCTGCCGGCTCTCTGTCTGTTCGCCCTCGGCCTCGCCGGCCAGGCGCAGGCGCCGTCGGTGCTGCTCGACCCGTCGAACCCCGTCTTCACCGAGCACGCGCCGGAGCGCTCGCTGGTGACGCTCGACACGACGAAGGGAAAGGTCGTCATCGAGGTCATCCGCGACTGGGCGCCGCTCGGCGCCGACAGGTTCGTCAACCTGGTCCGCCAGGGCTTCTACGACGAGGCGATGATCTTCCGGATTCGCCCGAAGACCTGGACGCAGTTCGGCATCCCCGCCGACCCGAAAGTCGCCCAGGCCTGGCGGCACGCCACCTTCCCCGACGACCCGTTCCGCGAGACCAACGCCCGCGGCACCGTGGCCTTCGCCTTCGCCGTGCCCAACGGCCGGACGACGCAGGTGTTCATCAACCTGCGCGACAACGCCGACACGCACGACAAGGAGCCGTTCGTGCCGTTCGGCCGGGTGATCGAGGGGATGGAGGTGGCCGACGCCTTCAACGCCGAGTACGGCGAGGGGCTGGGCGGTATCCGGGCGGGGAAGCAGGACCGCGGCTTCGCGGAGGGCAACGCCTTCTTCAGGCGCGAGTACCCGCGCCTCGACATGATCCGGCGCGCCACCGTCGAGGCCGTCGCGCCGCGCTAGCCGGTCAGGCGGGCGGCACCGGCGTCTCGTAGTGCGCCGACCGCTCGTCGAAGCGCGCGAGGAGCGCGCGGGCGGCGGGCGGCACCACGGCCACCTCGTACTGCTCGCCCGCGAAGCCGCGGACGGCGTCGAGCGAGTCGAACCACATGATGGTGACGAACTCGACCTCGTCGCCGGCCACGCGGCGCCCGAGCGAGATGTCCAGGAAGCCCGGCACGTTCCTCGCCGCGATGCCCGGGAAGATCTCGTCGATGAGCAGCGTCTCGTAGGCGTCCGCGTTCGCCGGCGTCGTCCAGCCGCGCCACACGCGCGTGATCATCGTGGTCCTCCCCCGATGACGCCTGCCACCCACAGCGCCGCCAGCGCGGCGCAGAAGGCCGCCAGTGCGGTCATGGCCCGCTTGCGCCGGACGCCGCGATACGCCTGCCATGCCGCCGTATCGAGCCAGACGCGCCCGCCCCCGGCATCGTGGACCACCCCGGCCGCGACCAGGCGCGGCAGCCACCAGCCGGCGGCCCGCTTGAACTGTCGGCCGTCCGCGGCCGCGCCGGCGCTCGTCGCACCGGCCTGCTCGAGCCGCCGGATGACGCCCTTTCGCGACATCACGAGCGCCATGGCGAAGACGAAGATCGCCGGCGCGACGGCCACGACCGCCTGGGCCACCGCGCGAATCATCTCGCCCCGGACAGGCGCAGCAGCACGAGCGCCGCGCGCTTGGCCTGCATCGGCAGCGTCGACAGGTCGGCGGTCTCCTCGACCGTGTGCCCGTCACGCCCCATCAGCCCGACGCCGTCGATGATCATCCGCGACGGGTCGGCGACGAACGACACGTCCGCCGCGCCCGCGTTGTCGGGGTTCACCGCCTCCACGGGCCCGAAGCCGAGGTCGCGGCTCGCCTGGTCGTACATCGCCAGCAGCTTCCGGTTGCCGTCTGTCGGCGCCAGCGGCGGGTAGCCCTCGTCGAAGGTGATGGTCGCCTTCGTCCCCGGCAGCGACGCCGCGACGATCCGCTCCATCACGGCGCGCGCCTCGGCGAACTGCTCCGGCGTCAACGCGCGCAGGTCGCCTGTCGCCCGCGCATGCTCCGCCACGACGTTCGACTTGCCGAACGCCGTCCCGCGCGACTCCACGTCGTCCAGCTCGATGGCCGTGCCGCCGACGATGACGCCCGGGTTGAACGTGAGGTTCGGCTTGCCGGCCAGCTGCTGCCGGAACGCCTCGAGGATGCGCGCCGTCTCGAAGATTGCCCCCGCGCCGACCTCGGGCTTGAAGATCTGCGACGAGTGCGCAGGCGTCCCCGTCACCGTCAGCTCCCAGCCCGTCGTCCCGCGCCGGCCGATGACCACGGTCTTCGGGTTGCCGTCGCCGTCCTCGAAGCCGATGACGGCCGCCGTGTCCCTGGCCGCCTCGACGAGCGCGGCGCGCGCCTTCGAGAGCGGCCGCCCGCCGTTCTCCTCGTCGCCCGTCATCACGACGGTCACGTTGAGTCCGTCGAGGGCGCCGGCGGCCTTGAGGGCCTGGAGCGCCAGCACCATCACGGTGTCGCCACCCTTCATGTCGATGACGCCGGGGCCGTGGGCGTCGGTGCCCGACCGCCGGAACTTCTGGAACGGGCTGTCTGGCTCGAACACCGTGTCGAGGTGGCCGATGAGCAGCACCTTCGGCCCGGGCCCCGGGTGCTCGGCGACCAGGTGCCCGGCGCGCTCCCACGGCGTCCCGTCCACCCAGGTCGTCTTGAAGCCCAGCCGGTCGAGCTCCGCGCGGAACAGCGCCCCGACCTCGCGGACCCCGGCCAGGTTCTGCGTGCCGCTGTTGATGTTGACCGCGCGCTCGAGCAGGCCGAGCGCGTCGCCGAGCCTGGCGTCCACGGCCTGGACAATGGCCTGCTCGGTGGTCGAGAGCGGGGCCGCCTGGGCGGCGCGGGCTTCGCGCCCGCCGGTGGTCGTCATGAGCGTCATCAGGAGGACGGCGAGAGGCAGTCTGGACATGGAAGGGGCACCCGCACGCTAGCGTCGCGGCGTGTAGAGATCGATGACCCGGCCCAGCGTCCGCCGGCACACCGGGCAGAAGGGCACGTGGTCCCGCGTGAACATGATGCAGTCGATCGACGGCCGGTAGTAGGCCGCGGCGTCGTAGTTGGCCCCCTGGAAGGCCCCGACGTGGCCCTGGTGCTCCGCGGTGGCGAAGAGCCGCGTGTCGAACTCGAGCTCCTCCTGGAAGAGCGCCGACATCTCCGACTCGGGACGGCGGTCCTCGCGGATCTTCGCGCGCCGCGCCTGCAGGTCGCGCGAGAAGGTCTCGAACCGCTCCTTCGGCCACGGCGTCGGCAGCGGCGTGCCCGCCGTCACCAGGTCACGCCACTTGAGCGACGAGGGGTCCTGGAGGGCCGTCACGTTCGGCTCCCACGGCTCGATCACCGTCGCCGGCGGCTGGTAGGCGACCGGCGAGGTGTAGTACTCGTCGGCGAGCGCCCCGAAGTGGTGGGCGAACTCGTGGACGAACAGGTAGTCGGCCCACTCGTTGTCCACCGCCGCGGTCGAGAACACGTTGTACATCCCGCCGCCGCCGTAGGTCTCGTTGTTGGCCAGGATCGTCACGAACTCGTACGGGGCCCACGAGGCGATCTCGCGGAACGCCTTGTTCTCCATCGTCAGCACGTAGCGCTCGGAGCCGAAGACGTCGTAGGTGGCGCCGACGGGGGAGGCGACGTGGACACCGGTGGACGGCCGCGAGATGCCCGACGCGGGCGACGGCGGGCACAGGCCCCACACATTGAAGTCGGTGCGGCGCGACCGGAACGGCTCCTGCGAGAAGAGCGCGTCGGCCATCCGCCGCGTGTCGCCGCGGAACTTCTGCGCGCACTCGCCGGCCGTGTACCCGTCGCCGATGAACAGCACGTCCACCTTGGTCGTGGGGTCGCCGTGGCGTTCCACCTCGATCACGTCCTGCTTCGGCGGCGTGGACCGGTCGATGAACATGTCCGACGGGTCGACGCGCGTCCGCCAGGCCTCCTCGAAGCGGTTGGCCGCCCCGCGCTTGAAGACCACGACGTCCACCGGCGCGTCCGGCGCGGGGAAGCGGAGCGACTCGTGGAACGTCCGGTGCATCGCCGGCGCCTCCGCCGTCGTCACCCATTCCGCGAAGATGGGGCTGTAGCCTCGCGAGTAGAGGACCGCCCCGGCGGGCGTGCGCACCTCGAAGCGGTACGAGCCGTAGCCGCCTGGATCCAGGTTGCCTGACGGCGCGCCCGGCCACGGCAGTGGCTCGACGACGACGCGGTCGACGCTGAAGATCTCGACGCCCTGGCCGCCGGTGTGGAAGAAGTCGAGGCGCCACGTCGGGGGCGACGCGGCGGGCGCCGGCTGCGCGACGAGCGAGCCCACGGCCAGCGACACACCGAGCACGAGTGCCGCGGCGAATCCCCGGCCGGTCACCACAGCCCCACCTTGCCCTCGACCGACGCGATCAGCTTTGCCGGGTCGTACCCGATCCCCTGCCGGAACACCGTCTCGACCTTGTGGATGTCGGCGATGTCCGCGGCGGGGTTGCCGTCGATCACCACCAGGTCGGCCTGCTTGCCGGCGGCCAGCGTGCCGACGCGGCCGTCGCGCCCGAGGTACTTCGCGCCGTTGGCCGTGCCGATGCGGATGGCCTCGACCGGCGAGAACCCGGCCTCGACGAGCAGCTCGATCTCGCGCTGGTTCGAGTAGCCGGGGATCACGCCGCCCCCGCCGGTCGGGTCGGTGCCGGCAATCAGCAGGCCGCCGGCCCGCGCGAACGCGCGCTCGAGGCGCATCGCCTTCGGGAAGAGCTTCGTGTACACCGAGTCGTCGCTCTGCTGCACGCGCGCGTAGTTCTTGAGGTACTGGTCCTTGAGCGGCGGCGTGAGCATGTCGATGCCGGGTGGCAGCGGCCGGTCAGGCGTGAATGTCTCGAAGACCGTCAGCGTCGACGTCAGGGCCACGCCCTTGTCCACGAGCTTCCTGACGAGCGCCTGGAACGGCGCGCCGTCGGGGTCGAGATCCGCGACGGTGCGCTGGCCCGCGCCCTGGCCCGGGCACTCGTCGGGCGTCTTGCCGTCCACGAAGTCGGTGGCTGCGAAGAAGCCGTGCTCGAGGTTGTCGATGCCGATGTCGGCTGCCTCGGCGTAGGTGACCGAGCAGAGGTGCCCGGTGACCTTGAGGCCGCGGGCGTGCGCGGCGGCCACGACGGCGCGGAGCTCGTCGCGCGTGATCTGCATGTACGCCTTGAACGACGTCGCGCCCATGTCGGCCCAGTAGTTGACCTGCCGGGTCGCGTCGGCGGCGTCCTTGAGCGTGTTGAGCTGGAGGAAGTTGTTCGGGCCGTTCACGTAGGGCGCCGTGGCGTCGATCGCCGGGCCGGGCATCTGGCCGGCAGCGATGCGCCGCGCCAGGTTGAAGTCCATGAACCCGTTCATGTTGCCGCCCGTCCGCATCGTCGTCACGCCGCCGGCGAGGTAGAGGCGGCTGAAGCTGATGCCGAGCTGGCCGTACACGCCGGGGCCGGTCGGGTAGTACAGGTGCTCGTGCACCATGACGAAGCCGGGGATGACCGTCTTGCCGGCCAGGTCGATCACGCGCGCGCCGGCGGGCGCGGGGGTCGACGCGTCGTCGCCGATCGCGGTGATGGTGTCGCCGGTGATGATGACCGTCTGCCCCTCGCGCGGCGCCGCGCCCGTGCCGTCGATGACCCGCGCGTGCGTGAGCGCGACGACCGGGGCGTCGACGGAGACGAAGGCGCGGACGGCGTCGGAGAGGGTGGGGCGCTGGGCGTGGGCGGACAGGGCGGCGAGGGCGAGCAGGGCGCAGACGGCGCCGGCCAGGCGGGCGTGGCGGACGGACACGGAGGACCTCCTCGATCGGGACGGCCACGGCGGCGCGCGGTCGCCGCGCGGCGCCGGAGGGACAGACCGCCAGCCTACCGCCACACCCGCGCCCGAGTCCAATGGCCGGCCACGGCGGTTCCGGGCGTTCCTGGGTTCCTCGGTTCCTCGCGTTCCCAGCAGGACAGGGGCAGCCCCCTTTTCGCACCCGGGACCACGAAAAGGGGGCTGACCCCCTTCCTGCCTTCAATCTGCAATCTTCAATCTGAAATCTGAAATGGCTACTGTCCCGCCACCCTGAACGCCTCCAGCCGCTCCGCGGTCTGCTCTCCGGCCGTTGCGTGGACGCGGATGACGTAGAGGGCGGGCGCGAGATTCCGGAGCGGGAGTTCCAGGCGGGCGTGCCCGTCCTCGGCTGGCGGCATCTCGAGCTCCGCGAGCTTGTCGCCACCCTCGTTGAGGAGCTCCGCCGTGAGCGTCGCGCCGGCGGCCCCCTCGCCGTAGGCCTGCAGATCCACGAGCACCCGGTCGGTGCGGACGAAGTTGCGGGCCGCCACCGGCGTCGTCGCCTTGTGCTCGCGGAGCTGGCGGAACTCGTACGGCGAGCGGGCGCGGAAGAACTGCGGCGTCGCGAGGCTGAGCACCTCGCCCGAGAGGTCGGGAATCGTGGCGGGCTGCGCCCAGCGGTCGAGCGTCTCGCCCTTCGGCCCCTTGACCGTGAAGCGAAGCTCGATCTCGCCCGGGGCGAGGTCGAACGTCGCCGCCGCGGGCGGGCGCGACGTGCCCTCGCCGCGCGGGATGTCCTTCGGGTCGGCGAGCGCCGTGTCCTTGCCCGCGACGAGCGGTTCGACCTCGAGTGTCGCGGGGGGCGTGGCGTCCCGGTCCGGCGGCGGGTCTGCCGGTTCCCACGACACGGTCACGGCCGTGCGGCCGTCCGTCCCGAGAGCCGAACCCACCCACACGTCGGCGAGCGCGCCGCTCGGGGGCGCCTTGATGGCCTCGAGCGCATCGGCCAGTCCTGGCACCTCCGGCTTGCTGGCGGCCAGCGCCGCCGCCTCCATCTCGGTCGACGACGGCGCCCAATAGCCCTGCCGCGACGTGACGCGCGCGCCGCGGCGCTTCACCTTGACGTCGATCTTGTGGTACTTGCCGTCGGCCATGTTCCGCGCCGGCGAGTAGCCGACCAGGTAGTACGCGCTGGCGTCGGCGATGACCCCCGCGAGGTTCTGGTCCGGGCTGTTGGTGTTGACGATGGCGCGGCCGCCGGTCTCGTGGGTGAGCCGGAACGTCGACTGGTTGCCGCCCATGGGCGCCATCCCCAGCGGGCGGGGGTCGAGGACGTGGATGGTGACGTTGCCGCGGTTCGCCGCCTCGATCACGCGCTCGAGCTGCGCGTCGAGCGGGCTGCCGGGCTGCCCGACGGGCGGGCCCTCGCTGACGAAGAGGATCGACTTGCGGCCCTCGCGCAGGCCGCCGAGGTGGGTGGCGAGCGCCTCGAGCGCCGACAGCGTGACCTCGGCGCGGAGCCGGGTCGTGTTGCCGCGCAGCTGCGCCTCCTCGAGGACGCTCCGCACCGGGAACAGCTCGCCCTTGCGCCCCTCGAACGACCGCATGCGCGCCTCGAGCTCGGACCGCGAGCGGGTCCACTCGAGCGCGTCGAGGGGCGTGAGCGGGTCCATCACCGTGACCAGGTCGTTCGGCCCGAACTGGTCGACGAACTTGACGAGCGACTCGCGCAGCGGGATCGTGATCCGCGGCGCCTTCTCGATGTGGTAGTCGTCGAGGAAGATCGCGAAGATCCGCACGTCGTCGCGCTGCGCCTCGAGGGCCGCGTGCTCCGCGGACCGGATCTCCATCGACTCGCTGAGCTCGGACGTGCGCTCGCCGGTCAGCTTGACGAAGTCCGCGGTGACGACCTCCTGCGGGACGCCGTCCTCCTCGACCTCGAAGTCGCTGGCCGTGAGGTCCGGGATGGGATTGCCCTTGCCGTCCTGGACGCTGACGTCCACGCGCACGAGCTCGACGCCGGCGCGGAAGATGGGCGTGGGCTGTTGCGCCTCGCCGCCCTGCCCGGGCGGCGGCTCCTGCTGCCGGGGTTCGGCCGGCGCCGGCCGCGGCTCCTGCGCCCGCGCCCCCACCCCGGCAAGCGACAGCCCCGCCACCACCGCCGCCAGCGCCGCGCGCCGAACCAGGCCCACCTGTGCGATCTGTGTCATCGGTACCCGTTCAGACGCCCGCCGCCGCCGAACTGTCTTGCTGGTTCTTGATTCTAAATTCTAGATTCTTGATTACTCACCAGTGCTCGGTTCCGGGTTCCCCCTTGAACGGCCCCACCAGCTCCGGCGTAATCCACCCGCCGTAGAAGCGTCCGGGCTGCGGACGGACGACGTGCTCGCCGACGAGGCAGCGGTCGACGCGCTGGGCGTAGAACGCGAGGTGGCCGCGCAGGGCCTGGAATTCCCGCAAGGGATCGGGATACGTCCACGCGGCATCGCGCGCCTCGTGCTCGCCCACGACGATGGAGAAGTAGCGCGCCCGGCCCTTCCACTCGCAGAACGACCCGTGGTCGCTCGGCACCAGGCAGTCGCGTGCCACGTCGTCCGGGTGCAGGTAGTACGTCGGGGGGCTGGCGGTCTCGAGGACCCGGACCGCCCGGGTGGAGTCCGCGATGGTGCGGCCGGCGAACTCGACGCGCACCCGCTCGGGGACGGCCTCGAGCCGGGGCGGCCGCGGGAAGTCCCAGACCGAGACCTGGCCGGGCCCCGGAGGCTCGGGATGAACCGGACGCCGCGATCGGAGGGGGCTCATCGGTGTGCTCCCAGGAAGTCGGTTGCCGGAATCCGCCAGAGACGGCCCCAGCTTACCGCGGGCCGGAAATGGGGCCAGACCCCTTTTTCGCGACACGCTGGGAAAAGGTGTCCGACCCCTGCCCGGTCGTCCTCTGCTCTCGTGGTAAGCTGCCGGCCTTCAAGACATTACCGACGTCCGGGTGGATGCCTGCCCGCGATCCGGAGGGTTCCGTGAGACCGACGCACCTCTGCGTTCTGTTCGCCAGTTGTGCCCTGGCCCTGCCGCTCGTGGCGGCCGCCCAGGCGCCTGCCGCTGCCCAGCCCGCCGCCATCGTGGCGACGCCCGCGGCCCTGACCCTCGAAATCGGCAAGACCGCCACCATCGCGGCGGAGGTCAAGGACGCGTCCGGCGCCGTCGTGCCCGGCGCCACGGTCGTCTACTTCTCGCGCTCGCGGCGCGACGTGGGCGTCAACGCCGCCGGCATCGTCGAGGCCTACAGGCCCGGCACCTTCACGGTCGTGGCGCTCGTGCCGCGCGACCCCGGCGAGGACCCGCGGCGCGCCGAGGCGGTCGTGCAGGCCGAGATCACCGTCACCGTGCCGAACCCGCCCGTCAGGTCGGTCACCCTCGACGGCGTCCCCGGCCACTTCTATGCCGGCACCATCGCGGCCCTCGGCGCCGTCGTCACCGACGAGGCCGACACCGTGCGCACGGACGTCCCGGTGACCTGGGCCAGCGCGGACCCCCGGATTGCCGCCGTCGACCGCTTCGGCCGCGTGCGGCCGCTGGCCCCCGGCTCGACGACGATCACCGCGACGGCCGAGCGCGCCACGGCGCGGCTGCCCGTGACGGTGGAGGCCAACCCCGTTGCCAGCTTCTCGGTGGCGGCCAGCGCCGAGTCGGCCCGGACGGGCGACGTGCTCCGCTTCACGGTGACCGCGAAGGACGGCGCGGGCAACGCGGTCCCCGACCTGCCAATCCAGTACGCCGTGACGGGCACGCCCGCCCCGGCGATCATCGCGCCGGGCGCCACCGCGGAGGTGCATCCGGATGGCCGCTTCGTCGCCGAGCGCGCCGGCACCTACACGGTGATGGCCAGCGACGGCGCGCACTCGGCGATGGCGACCGTGGAGGTGACCTCGCGCGACGTCGGCCGCGAGGTCGAACTGGTCGGTCGCGGCATCGTCCGCGACAGGCGCACGTCGGACCTGTGGGTGTGGACGGCGCCGGACGGCCGTGACTACGCGGTCACCGGCACGTGGGGCGCCGACGGGCACGCCAACTTCTGGGACGTGACCGACCCGAAGACGCCGCGCCTCGTCGACACCATCCGCGTGGACGCGCGCACCGTCAACGACGTGAAGATCTCCGAGGACGGCAAGACCGCCGTCATCAGCCGCGAGGGCGCGTCGAACCGCAAGAACGGCCTCGTGGTCCTCGACGTGTCGAACCCCTCCGAGGGCGTCAAGGTGCTGTCGCGCTACGACGACCAGCTGACCGGCGGGGTGCACAACGTCTTCATCTACGACAAGCACGTGTACGCGGTCAGCAACGGCCAGCGCTTCGACATCATCAACATCGAGGACCCGTCGAGCCCGACGCGCGTCGGCCGCTTCGAGCTCGACACGCCGGGCCACGGCATCCACGACGTCTGGATCGCCGACGGCGTCGCCTTCTCCTCCAACTGGGCCGACGGCGTCGTCGCCATCGACCTGGGCGGCGCGGGCAAGGGCGGGTCGCCGCGCAACCCGGTGCAGATCGGCAGCTACAAGTACCCGAGCGGCTGGAACCACGCCGCGTTCCCGTACAAGAGCAAGTCGACCGGGAAGTTCTACACCTTCGCCGGTGACGAGGCGTTCCCCT
>JBFWOG010000007.1:18146-226095 GCA_050250645.1 Vicinamibacterales bacterium | reverse complement strand
CCACTAGTCGTCGAGCGGGTCGTTCTGGTGCCGGACGTCCTTCGCCGACACCATGAAGATCACGTCCTCGGCGATGTTGGTCGCGTGGTCGCCGATGCGCTCGAGGTGCCGCGAGATGAGGATCAGGTCCAGTGACGGCTCGATCGTGCCGGTGTCCTGGAGCATGTAGGTGAGCAGCTCCCGGAAGATCTGCGTCTTCAGCGCGTCGAGGCGGTCGTCCTCGGCCAGCACCGACTCGGCGAGCGCCACGTCGCGCCGCACGAACGCGTCGAGGGCATCGCGGAGCATCAGCT
The DNA here is from genome assembly GCA_050250645.1 of Vicinamibacterales bacterium. Classification (GTDB taxonomy): domain Bacteria; phylum Acidobacteriota; class Vicinamibacteria; order Vicinamibacterales; family UBA2999; genus JBFWVR01. The sequence goes on along the minus strand of JBFWOG010000007.1, from coordinate 225,802 downwards.
GCGCGATGTCGCCCATGCGGGGGATGTCGATGAGCGGCTTGACCGGCGCGTGCTGCAGGTACCGCTTGCCGGCCTCGGCGATGTTGACGGCGAGGTCGCCGACCCGTTCCAGGTCGGTGTTGATCTTGACCGCGGCGACGATGACGCGCAGGTCGGCGGCCATGGGCTGGTGGAGGGCGAGCAGCTTGAAGCAGCGGTCGTCCACCTCCATGTGGAGGTCGTTCACCGGCTCGTCGCCGGCGAGCACGGCCTCGAGCTGCTCGGGGTCGCGCTCCGCCAGGCCGCGCACGGCCTCGCGCACGCGCTCCTCGGCGAGGCCCCCCATGGCCAGCAGCCGCTCCTTGAGCGCCTCGAGTTCTTCCTGGAAATGCCGGACGACTCTCTCCACAACCCCTCGCTTGTCCCCGGTCCCGTCGGGGCGGGCGCACGCCCGCCGCCCCCGGTCCTAGCCGCAGCGCCCCGTGACGTAGTCCTCGGTCAGCTTCTCGGCCGGCGCGGTGAATATCTTGTCGGTCCGGTCGTACTCGATGAGCCGGCCCAGCCAGAAGAACGCGGTGTAGTCGGACACCCGGGCCGCCTGCTGCATGTTGTGCGTCACGATCACGATCGTGTAGTCGCGCTTGAGATCGTAGATCAGCTCCTCGATCCGCTGCGTGGCAATCGGGTCGAGGGCCGACGCCGGCTCGTCCATCAGGAGGATCTCGGGGCGGATGGCCAGGGCGCGGGCGATGCACAGGCGCTGCTGCTGGCCGCCCGAGAGCGCCAGCGCCGAGTCGTGCAGCCGGTCCTTCACCTCGTCCCAGATCGCGGCGGCCTTGAGGCTCTCCTCGACGCGGTCCACCAGCTCGGCCTTGCTCTGCGCCATCCCGTTGATCCGCAGCCCGTAGGCGACGTTCTCGAAGATCGACTTCGGGAAGGGGTTCGACTTCTGGAAGACCATGCCGACCCGGCGCCGGAGCTGGACGATGTCGACACCGCGGTCGTAGATGTCCTGGCCGTCGATGAGCACCGTGCCCTCGACCCGCGTGTCCGGGATGATGTCGTTCATCCGGTTCAGCGTGCGCAGGAAGGTGCTCTTGCCGCACCCCGACGGGCCGATGAACGCCGTCACGAGGTTGGTCTGCATCCGGATCGAGATGCCGTCCAGCGCCCGCTTGAGGCCGTAGTAGAAGTTCATCCCCGCCACGTCGATCTTCACCGCGTGGTCCCTGGTGGTGGTCGCCGGGCCGCCGCGGCCGGCGACGCCCGAGAGCGAGGGCAGGCCCTTCGTTGCCACGTTCATGATCGTACCTGTCGCTGGTAGCGGTCCCGCAGGACGATCGCCACGGCGTTCATCGTCAGGAGCAGCGCGAGCAGCACCACGATGCCCGCCGCCGCGTTGACCTGGAAGGCGGCCTGCGGCCGCGAGACCCAGTTGAAGATCTGGATGGGCAGCACCGTGAACGGCGACCAGATGCTGTCGGGGGCGAACGGGATGTAGGTGAGCGCGCCGATGGTGATGAGCGGGGCGGTCTCGCCGATCGCGCGCGACAGCGCGAGGATGAGGCCCGTGAGGATGCCGGGGGCCGCCATCGGCAGCACCTGGTGCCAGATGGTCTGCCACTTGGTGGCGCCGAGCGCGTAGGAGCCCTCGCGGATCGACTTGGGCACGGTGCGCAGCGCCTCCCGCGTCGAGAGGATCACCACCGGGAGCGCCAGCAGCGCGAGCGTCGCCGCGCCGGACATCACGCTCCGGTCCATCGCGAGCAGCCGCACGAACAGCCCGAGCCCGAGCAGCCCGTAGATGATCGACGGCACGGCGGCCAGGTTCGAGATGTTCAGCTCGATGAACTTCGCCGTCCGGCTCCGGGAGCCGTACTCCTCGAGGTAGATCGCCGCGGCCACCCCGATCGGCAGCGCCAGGATGCCCGTGAGGGCGATCACGAAGATGCTGCCGACCAGCGCGTGGTAGATGCCCGCGCTCTCGGCCCGCCGCGACGGGAAGCTCGTGAGAAACTGCCAGTCGAGGCGCGCCGCGCCGTCCGACAGCACGTCCCAGATGAGGACCGCCAGGGCCGCCAGCGCGAGGAGCAGCACCAGCAGCGCCGCCGCCTGGAACGCCAGGTCGGCGCGCTGCCGCCGGCGCGTGCCGGCGTCGCTCGCCGTGACCGAGAGGGGCGCCGCGGGGGCCGCCATCAGGCGTACTCCTCGCGGAACCGCGCCCGCAGCCAGGTGCTCACGAGGTTGAGCGAGAAGGTCATGAGGAAGAGCAGCATGCCCACCGCGAAGATCGTCCGGTACTCGATGGTGCCCTGCGGCGTGTCGCCGAGGCTCACCTGGACGATGTAGGCCGTCATCGTCTCCACCGGCACCAGCGGATCGAGCGTCAGCCGCGGCTGCTGGCCCGCGGCAATGGCCACGATCATCGTCTCGCCGACCGCGCGCGACACCGCGAGGATCGCCGCGGCAGTGATCCCCGAGAAGGCCGCCGGCACCACGACCTGGAGCGACGTCTGCATCCGCGTCGCGCCCAGCGCGTAGGCCCCCTCGCGGAGCCCCCGCGGTACCGCCCGCATCGCGTCCTCCGAGAGGGACGAGACGAGCGGCAGGATCATGATGCCCATCACGATGCCCGGGCTGAGCGCGTTGAACCCGGAGAGGCCCGGGATGATCGCCTGCAGCAGCGGCGTGACGAACATCAGCGCGAAGTAGCCGTAGACGACCGTCGGCACGCCCGCCAGGATCTCGAGCACCGGCTTGACGACCCGGCGCACGCCGTCCGGCGCGTACTCACTCAGGTAGATGGCGCTCAGCAGCCCCATCGGCAGCGCCACGACCATCGCGATCGCCGAGACCAGCACCGTGCCGGCCACGAGCGGCAGCACGCCGAACTGCTGGCTGGCGAAGAGCGGCGTCCACTCCGTGCCCGTCAGGAACTCGACGATGGAGACCTCGCGCAGGAACTGGATGGTCTCGACCGACAGCACCGCGACGATGCCGAGGGTCGTGGCGACCGAGAGCGCGGCGCAGACGAACAGTCCGCGCTCGATGATCCATTCGAGCGTCCGGGTCTTCATGGCCGGCGTCCGCTACTGCGTGCGTTCCTTCGACAGGAGCTGCTCGATGGTCACGCCCACCTGGGAGCCGCCCGCGCCGAACACCGTGCCCGTCCGCCGCGCCGCGAAGTGCGCCTTCGTCAGGTCGTAGCCCTCGGTGCTGAGCGGCACCTCGCCGACTTCCTTGACGAGGGTCGGGGCGTGCTCGAGGTAGTAGTCCACGAAGGCCTGCACCTCGGGCCGGCTCGCGGCCTTCTCGGCGACGTAGATGAACACCGGCCGCGACAGCGGCTGGTAGGTGCCCGTCCGGATCGACTCGAACTCGGGCATCACGGCCACCGCCGCATCGCCGTCCTTGCTGTTGATGATCGGGATGGCCTTCAGGCGGCTGCGGTTCTCGTCGAAGTACGCGTAGGGCATGAAGCCGAGCGCGTGCTCGTCGTTCGCGATGCCCTGCACCAGCACGTTGTCGTCCTCGCTCGACGTGAAGTCGCCGCGGCTCGCGCCTTCCTTGCCGACGAGCGCCTCGGTGAAGTAGTCGTACGTCCCCGAGTCCACGCCCGCCCCGAAGAGGTGGACTTCCTCGTCCGGCCACCCCGCGCGCACCTGGCTCCAGCGCATCACCGTCCCCTGCGCCTCCGGCTGCCACAGCACCTTCAGCTCCTCGGTCGTGATGTCCGAGATCCAGGTCGCCGCCGGGTTCGTCACCACGACGATGCCGTCGTAGGCGACGGGCAGCTCGATGTAGGTGACGCCGGCCGCCGCGCACGCCTCGATCTCGGTCGGCCGGATCGGCCGCGAGGCGTCGCTGATGTCCGTCTCGCCGCGGCAGAACTTCTGGAAGCCGCCGCCGGTGCCGGAGATGCCGACCGTGACGCGCGTGTCGGGCTTCGACTTCTGGAATTCTTCCGCGACGGCCTCGCTGATCGGGAAGACCGTGCTCGACCCGTCGAGCTTGACGAGCGTGGGGCCGCTGTCGGCCGTCTGTCCGGCGGGAGTCCCGCCGCCGCAGGCCGCGGCCACGAGGGTGAGCGCCGCGATGGGCGCCAGGCGACGAACGTATGACAAGACCATGTCTGCCACGGTATCCGCTGGCCGTTTCGGGCCAGTTTCTGACGTGTTAAATCGGTGTTAACGCGTGCCGCCACCCCGCCCGGGGGGCCTAGTGGCGGGTCGGCGGGGGGGTGGGCCGGGCGGTCGTCCGCCCGCGGGCCCTGGCGGCCGGCCGCGGGGGCGGGGCCCCCGGGAGAAGCCGCCGGGTCGACGAGGGGCGCTCCGGGTCGTCGGCCAGGTGCGCGTGTTCCAGCCGCACCGGGCGGCCCAGCACCCGCTCGAGGACCGGGAGATGGCGGGTGGCCGCCCAGATCTCCAGCTCGGCGTCGCCCACCGCCGCCGCGCGCAGGCGGATCGCGCCGCCGCGGTCGCGGACGTCCACGCTCCGGACCACGCCGTGCCGGCTCCGGTCGAGCGCCTCGGCGAGGCGGAGGAACGCCGCCAGCGTCCGGACGACCCGCCGCAGGGCGGGGGCGAGGTCGCGGTAGCCCTCGTGGTCCTTCTTCGGGGTCGCCCGGCGGTGGTACCGCGCGACGAGCGCCATCACCTCGATCTCCTCCGGCTCGAAGCCCCGGAGGTCGCCGTTCTTGACGAGGTAGTACGAGTGGCGGTGGTGGCGCTCGAAGCTGATGTGCGTGCCGATGTCGTGCAGGAGGGAGGCGTACTCGAGCCACTCCCGCTCGCGGTCGGTCAACCCGTGGACCGCGCGCGTGCCGTCGAAGAGCGTGAGCGCCAGCCGCGTGACCTGGCGCGAGTGGTCGGCCTCCCAGTTGCACCGCTCGGCGAGCTCGATCGTCGAGCGGCGCCGGACGTCGGGGTACAGGTCCACCCGCGCGATCTCGCGGCGGTGCTGGTGGATGTAGTCGAGCACCAGGCCCTCGCGGAGCGCGAGGTCGCAGAGCGTGATGTCCTCGGCGTCGAGCGTCCGCAGGATCGTGTCGAGCAGCACGGCGCCGGCCGGCGTCAGGTCCGCGCGGCGGGGGTCGAGCCCCGGCAGGTGCAGGCGCTCCTCGAGCGGCAGGCGCGTCACCAGCTTGCGGACGCGGCGGATGGCCTTGGCCGGCACGCGCAGGTTGCGGATCTCGCCGGGGGGCGTGCCGCGGTCGACCGCGGTCGCCAGCGCGCCCAGGGAGAGGATGGTCCCCGACGTGCCGATCACGCGGTCGAAGCCGGCGTCGACGATGCGGCGGAGGTAGCGGTCGACCTGGTCGGTGACGTGGGCGGCGAGCCGCCGCTCGTCGCCGCCGCTCAGCGGGTCGGACGTGATGAACCGCTCGGTGAGGCGGATGACGCCGATCTTGAAGCTGCGCGCGAAGGTGGCGTCGCGGCCGGTGCCCAGCGTGATCTCGACGCTGCCGCCGCCGATGTCGACGACGACCGCGGTCTTCGGCGTGTCGACGCCGTACACCGCCGCGAGGTGGATGAGGCGCGCCTCCTCGGTGCCGGTGATGATCCGCGGCCGGACGCCGATCTGCCGCTCGATGGCGGCGAGGAACTCACCGCCGTTCTCGGCCTCGCGCGTCGCGCTGGTCGCCGCGGCGAGGATCTCGTCGACGTGGTGGGACCGCGCGAGCCGCTCGAACTTCGAGAGGGCGGCGAGGGCCGCGCCGACGGCCTCGGGCGTGAGGCGGCGGCCGTCGAGGCCGCCGGCCCCGAGGCGCACCATCTCCTTTTCCCGGTCGATGACCTCGAAGGAGAAGTCCTCGCGCACGCGGACCACGATCATGTGGACCGAGTTCGTCCCGATGTCGATGGCTGCCAGGCGCATACGTGGTGGGTCCCGCCGGTATAATCGGCTCATCCTAGCATGCCGACTTCCTCCACCTCGCGCCTGCTCGGGCGGCGCCTGACCGCGGTCCTCGACGCGCTCCCGGGGGCGCAGGCCGGCGACGCGCGGGCCGTGCACCAGGCGCGCGTGGCCTCGCGGCGGCTCCGCGAGGCGCTGCCCGTCGCCGGCGCGGCGGGCGACGGCGCCGCGCGGCGGCGGGCCAGGCGCGCCGCGCGCCGCGTCACCCGCGCGCTCGGCCCGGTGCGCGAGCTCGACGTCGCGCTCGGCCACCTCGACGAGATCGCGCGGCGCGACCTCGCGCCCGCGGCGGCCGTGGCCCGCGTCCGCCAGGCGCTCGACCGGCAGCGGCAGGCGCGGCGCCGCGACATGATCGACACGCTCACCCCGGCGCGCGTCGAGCGGCTGCGCCGCCGCCTCGCCGAGCTCGGCCAGACGCTGCCGCCGCCGCCCGCCGACCGCGTGCGCGCGCTGGCCGAGGGCGACCGGCAGATCGCCCGGCGGGGCGCGCGGCTCGTCGAGGCCATCGAGCGCGCCGGCGGACTCTACCTGCCCGACCGGCTGCACGCCGTGCGCATCGCCGGCAAGAAGCTGCGCTACGCCATCGAGGTGCGCCAGGAACTCGCCCGCTCCCGCGCCGCACGGCGCCTCGACCTCCTCAAGCGGCTCCAGGACCGGCTCGGGCGGATGCACGACCTCGAGGTCCTCATCGAGCACGTGCGCATCGTCCAGGCCGCGTCCGCCGTCGGCGCCCGCGGCGTCAGCGCGGGCCTCGATGCCGTCGTCCGGGCCCTCGAGGGCGAGTGCCGGGAACTGCACGCCGGCTACATGGCCGAACGCGAGGGCTGGGTGCGCCTCGCCACCGCGGCGGCCGGCACGTGATGGCGGCCGCGAGGGAGGTCTATCTCGTCCGCCACGCGATAGCCGCGGCGCGGGGCGCGAAATACCCGGACGACCGCCGCCGTCCGCTGACGGCCGCGGGCATGTCGCGCTTCCGCCGTGCGGTCGCCGGCCTCGCGGCGCTCGGGGTGGAGCTCGACCTCGTGCTCACCAGCCCGCTCGCGCGCGCGACGGGCACCGCGGAGATCCTCGCGGCGGGCCTTTCGCAGGCGCCGCCGGTCGAGGTGCTGGACCTGCTGGCGCCCGGGACCGCGCCGCGCGCGGTCGCGGAGGCCGTGTCGGGCCTCCCCGCGAGCGCGCGCCGGGTCGCCCTCGTCGGCCACGAACCGGATCTCGGCCACCTCGCGGCGCGCCTGCTCGGCGCCCGCGGCGCCGTGGAGTTCAAGAAGGGCGCCGTCGCCCTCATCGAACTGGACGGCGCGCTGCCCGGCGGCCCGGGCACGCTCAGGTTCCTGCTGCCGCCCCGCATGCTCCGCAGGCTGGCCCGATGAAGCGCGCCGTCGTCATCCTCAACCCGGTGTCGGGAACGGGCCGCGGCGCGGGGGGCCCCCAGCGCGAGGCGGCGCTCGCCCGGGACGTCCTGGCGTCCGAGGGCCTGGCGGTCGACGTGCGCTTCACCGAGGGGCCCGGCGATGGCCAGCGGCTCGCCCGGGAGGCGATGGAGGGCGGGGCCTCGCTCGTGGTCGCCTGGGGCGGCGACGGCACGATCAACGAGATCGGCGGGGTGCTCGCGTTCGGCCGCGTGCCGCTCGGCATCGTGCCGGCCGGGTCGGGCAACGGGCTGGCCCGCGACCTGGGCCTGCCGCTCGACCCGCGGCAGGCGCTCGTCGTGGCCGCGCGCGGCTCCGAGCGGGTCATCGACGCCGGCGAACTCGGCGGCTCGCTGTTCTTCAACGTCGCGGGCATCGGCCTCGACGCGCGCATCGCGGCGCTCTTCGCCGACCGGTCTGGACGGCGGGGGCTGCTGGCCTACGCCTGGATCACGGCGCGCGAGGTGCTGCGGTACCGCGCCATGGACTACCGGGTGGTGGGCGACGGCGTGAGCGCCGACCACCACGCGCTGATCATCGCGTTCGCCAACTCGCGGCAATACGGCAACGGCGCGCAGATCGCGCCGGCGGCGTGCCTGGACGACGGCCGGGTCGAGCTGGTGGTCGTGGAAGGGCAGTCGCTGCTGTCGATGGTCACGCGCATGCCCGCGCTCTTTCGCGGGACGCTCAGGGACGCCCCCGGGCTGTCGATGCGCGCGGTGGCGACGGCGCGCGTGGAGGCCGCCGTCCCGATTCCGTTCCACGTCGACGGCGAGCCGCGCCTCGGCCCGACGGTGGTGGAGTGCCGCGTCCACGCGGGAGCCCTCGCCGTGCGCGTGCCGCTCGTTATGGATGAGCTGGCAATGGCGGCAACCGTACCGGCCTAACCCTGCTAAACCAAAGCGCTTCTAGCATTTGCCCGACCGTGTTTCAGAGAATTTACACGTTCGGCGCGATGCGATGGGGCACGATGCAGGTGCACAGGGGCTGGTCCCCGGCAGACGGATTCAAATGTACGCGTTCGTGAAGAGCCTGAAGCACGCGGGTCATGTGCGCCGCTACTCAATCAAGCCGACAGACGCAGGCTGGGAAGTCCGCGAAGAGGAAGACAGCCGGGTGCTCAAGCAGGTGTGCTACACCGACTGGCACCGCGTCGAGCGCGCCCGCCGGGTCTTCGCCCTCGAGATGCGCGATCTGAGGGCGCAGGGCTGGCAGGACGGAAAAGCCTGACGGAAGCAAGAAGTCAGATCGAAGAAGTCAGATCGAAGCAGTCGAAGTAGAAACGCGCCGGCCGGGTATACCCCGCTCGGCGCGTTTTGCATTCGGGCCGACGAACGACCCGAATCCCGATCCCGTGTCCCGTTCTTGATTCTTGATTCTGTATTCTTGATTACTCACTCGACATTCTTGATTACTCACTCGACAAACCGGTACCCGAGCCCCACGACCGTCTCAATCTGCGCGCCGGCGGGACCGAGCTTGCCGCGGAGCCGGCCGATGTGGACGTCGACCGACCGGGTCTCGATGAGCCGGTCGTAGCCCCACACGCGCTCGAGCAGGCGGTCGCGCGAGAGCACGCGGTTCTTGTTCTCGACCAGGTACTTCAGCAGCTCGAACTCGCGCCTGGTCAGCCGGATCGCCTCGTCGTCCACCGAGATGGCCACGGCGTCGAAGTCAGCGGTCAGGTGCTTGCCGCGGTAGAGCGACGGCGCGGGCGCGGGCTCCTCGGCGCGGCCGCGGCGCAGCACCGCGCGGACGCGGGCCGCGAGCTCGCGGAGGCTGAACGGCTTGGTCACGTAGTCGTCGGCGCCCGCGTCGAGCCCGGTCACGCGATCGCTCTCGCTCGTGCGGGCCGTCAGCATGATGATCGGCACGCGGGCCGTCACCGGCCGCTGGCGGAGGAGCCGGCAGACCTCGAGCCCGCCGAGCACCGGCAGGTTGAGGTCGAGCAGGATCAGGTCGGGCGCGTGTTCGGTCGCGGCCTTGAGCGCCTGGTCACCGCTGGCGGCGATCTCGACGTCGATCTCGCCCCCGCGCTCGAGCGTGTGCTTGATCAGGCCGGCGATGTCGTGCTCGTCCTCGACGACGAGGACGCGGGTGCGGGCGCCGCCGCGCACGGGCTGGCCGCCGGGGCGTGGCCGAGGGGCCATGGCGGCGCTGTCGGGAGCGCGTTCGAGGCTGTTCTGGTGCATCCGGTTTTCCTTGGGGTCCAACGGGAGACCTCTTGGAAAACAGTAGCGGGACGGGATTTCCGACAGGTGACGGGCGGGTTAATTCTGGGTTACTACTGGCCTCGCGGCTTGCAGCCGCTCGGTGGGCCTCGTCGCTGCGCGCCTCGGTGGGCCGCCCTGCGGGCGCCAGGCCTCGCGGCCTGCGGCCGCTCGTCGGGACAGGTGCGGTCCCAACGCGGCGAAGCCGCGGCCCAACGAACCGCGGAGCGGTGAGGCCCACCGAGGCGCGAAGCGCCGTGGCCGAACGCCCGCAGGGCGGCCTGACGAGGCCCACCGCCCGCCGGGCGGCCCGCTAGACCACCATCCCCTCCGCCACCACGCCGCCCTTCGGGACGATGATGATGCCGCCGCGGATGTAGTAGCCCTCGCCGTCGGCGTGCTCGATCCCCCGCTCGTTGACGAGGCGGGCGCCGTCGCCGATGCGCGCGTTCTTGTCGACGATCACCCGGTCGAGCTCCACGTCCCGGCCGATGCCGAGCGCGATCTTGCCCCTGGCGCCGAGGTCCTCCGGCTGCTCGTAGAAGTCGGCGCCGAGCACGACCGACTGCCGGACGATGGAGCCGGCGCCGATGCTGGCGCGGATGCCCACCACCGACTGCTCGACGCGGCACCGATCGAGGTACGAGCCCTCGGCGACGAGCGCCTCGTCGAGCTGGCAGTCGGTGAGCTTGGACGGCGGCAGGAACCGGGCGTGCGTGTAGATGGGGCGGCGGGGATCGTAGAAGCTGAACGGCGCGCCCGGCCGCGTGAGCATGATGTTGGCGTCGTAGAAGCTCTCGACCGTGCCGACGTCGGCCCAGTAGTCCTGGTGGATGTGGGCGGACACCTTGTAGCGGCCGAGCGCCGCCGGGATCAGCTCGCGCCCGAAGTCGTGGCCCGCCTCGCGCTCGATGAGCTCGAGCAGCACCTCGCGCGAGAAGAGGTAGATGCCCATCGACGCGACGAACGGCCGCGCCGGGTCGGGTGTCGCGAACGTCGCGTGGTCGGGAATCGACGCGCCGATCTGTGACAGCCGGGCCTCGTCCGGCTTCTCCTCGAAGCCGGTGATGTGGCCGGCGGCGTCGAAGCGGAAGATGCCCATCGACGTGGCCTCGTCGGCGTCGACCGGCTGCGCGGCGAGCGTGATGTCGGCGCCGCGGTCCACGTGCGACTGGAGCAGCTCGCCGTAGTCCATGCGGTAGAGATGGTCGCCGGCGAGGATCAGGTAGTGCTCGGCGTCGTGCTGCACGAAGTGCCGGCGCGCCTTGCGCACCGCGTCGGCCGTGCCCTCGAACCAGGCCGTGCTGTCGGGCGTCTGCTCGGCGGCGAGGATCTCGACGAAGCCGCGCGAGAAGAGGTCCATGCGGTAGGCGTTCGAGACGTGCCGGTTGAGCGACGCCGAGTTGAACTGCGTGAGCACGAAGATGCGCCGGAGGTCGGCGTGCAGGCAGTTGCTGATCGGCACGTCGATCAGGCGGTACTTGCCGCCGATCGGGACGGCGGGCTTGGACCGGAGCTCGGTCAGGGGGAAGAGCCGGGTGCCCCGGCCGCCGCCGAGGATCAAGGCCAGCGCGTCGCGCATCATGCGGGAAGCATAGCAGACGGCCGGCCGGGCCATTTAACCCGGCGGCAACCGGCCGGAGACGCCCCGGTTACGCCGGCGCACTACCGTGGTCACGCATGACGATCTCCGTCGTCGTCTGTGCCCACAACGAAGAGGCGTTCCTGGCGCCCTGCCTGCACTCGCTGCTGGCGCAGACGCGGCCGCCGGACGAGGTCCTCGTCATCGACAACGCCAGCGCCGACAGGACCGCCGAGGTGGCGGCGGCGATTCCCGGCGTCCGCGTGGTGCGGGAGCCCCGCAAGGGGCTGGTGATCGCCCGGGAGCGCGGCCGGCAGGAGGCACGCGGCGACCTGCTCGTCTACGTGGACGCCGACTGCCGCGCGCCGCTCACCTGGCTGGCCCGCGTCGCCGCGCGCTTCGACCGCCAGCCGTCGCTCATCGCGCTCTCGGGCAACTACCGGTTCTACGACTGGGACTGGTGGGGGCGGCTGCTGATCCGCCTCTACGACCTCACGCTGGGGCCGGCGACGCACGTGCTCGTCAAGTACGTCCTGCGGATCGGCGTCGTGTTCTACGGCGGCAACTTCGCCGTGCGCCGCGAGGCGCTCGAGGCGATCGGCGGCTTCGACACCTCGATCGAGTTCCACGGCGAGGACACCAACCTCGGGCGCCGGCTCTTCCAGGTCGGCCGCGTGGCGCTCGGCTACGACTGCTTCCTCTACACCTCCGCGCGCCGCTACAACGCGATGGGGAAGGGCGCGGTCTTCCGGCTCTACGTCCGGAACTTCGTCTCCGAGATCCTGCACCACCGGCCGCGCGACACCGAGCACGTCGACCTGCGGTAGGCGCCCCTGGCGCCACCGACAGGGAGGCATCCGCGGATGGACGCGGATGGACGCGGAACTGGAGCCCTCGGATGCGCGGTCCGGAAGGCAGCCTGGACGGCGGTGGCGCGCCGCAGCGCGGCCCGCGCCTCCATCGGGCGGCACCCGAGGTGCCGCCGCCGTTCCGCGTTCATCCGCGTCCATCCGCGGATGATTTCGTACTGGCGCGACGGTCGGGGCACCCGTTGTGGGCCGGCGGCGTCGCGACACACGATTTTGCGGCAGCGACACGTCACTGCTGTGCGGGTGTCACCTCCAGCGGCCACGCTTGACGGCAAGGAGGCGCCGTTGAAGCTCGACACCCACGTGCACTCGTTCCACTCCGGCCGCACCAGCATCTACCCGCTGAGCCTCATCATGCGCGAGTCGTACAACACGCCGGAGGGCGTCTACCGGCTCGCGAAGGCCCGGGGCATGGACCTGGTGACCATCACCGATCACGACCAGGTGAGTGGCGCGCTCGAGCTGGCCGATCGTCCCGACGTCGTCGTCGGCTGCGAGGTCACCGGCGTGTTCCCGAACGACCACGTGCGGGTCCACCTCAACGTCCTCGGCATCACCGCCGCGCAGCACCGCGAGGTAGAGCGGCTGCGCCACGACGTGCGCGACCTGGTGGCCTACCTCCGTCATGAGCGGATCTTCACCTCGCTCAACCACGTCGCGTCCGGCGTCAACGGCCCGATTACGGCGCCGCACGTGGCGGCCCTCCTGCCGTGGGTGGACGCGCTCGAGGTCAACAACGGGTCGCGGCTGCCGGCACAGAACCGCACGGCCGCCTGCCTGGCCGCGGCCTGCGGCAAGGCAGGCATCGGCGGCAGCGACGCCCACACGCGGCGCGGCATCGGCCGCACCTGGACCGAGGTGCCCGGCGCGACCTCGCGCGACGCGTTCATGGCGGGCCTGTGGGATGGCCGGGCCGTGGCCGGGGGGCAGGAAGGCAGCTACTTCACCATGGCGTCCGACATGCTGCGCTTCGCCGCGGGGTTCTACGCGGAAAGGTTCGGCGACCTCGCGCGCCGGCCCCTGAGCTGGCGGGCGCACGCCTTCGTCTTCGGGGGCGTGCTCGGCCTCCCGCTGGTCGCCCTGCCGCTGGCCGCCGCGTACCTCCACTTCGTGGCCGAGGAACGTTTCAACCGCAACCTCTTGTACGACCTGGTGGCCCGCCCGGCAGTCGCCCCGGCCGTGCCGGAGCTTGCGGCCTGAGGCGCGAATGAAGGTCGCGGTCTTCACCGACAACGACTTCGACAAGGTGAACGGGGTCACCACCGCGCTGACCGCCGTGCTGCGCTACGCGCCGCCCGACATCCAGCCGCGCGTCTACACCGCCGCCGACCTGGGCGTCGACAGCGCCGAGTACCTGGCGCTCCGCTCGTTCGGCCTGCCGATCCCGTTCTACGGGGAGATGAAGATGTACGTGCCGCACTGGCGGCAGTACCTGCGGCGGGTCCAGGCCGACGGCATCGACGTGCTGCACCTCACGACGCCCGGCCCGATGGGCCTCACGGCGCTGTGGGTGCGCCGCGTGACGGGGCTGCCGATGGTCGGCAGCTTCCACACCGACCTGGCGGCCTACACCGAGCTGCTGAGCGGCTCGCCCCGCCTCGGCGGGTGGATGCGCGACTACATGCGCTGGATGTACGGGCGCTGCGCCCGCGTGCTCGTGCCGTCGGATGCCACGCGGGCGCTCATGGTGCGGGCCGAGAGCCGCGCCGACCGCATCGACATCTGGTCGCGGGGCGTCGACACCCGCCTCTTCACGCCGGCCGTCCGCTCGGAGCGGCTCCGCGCGGCGTGGGGCGTCTCCGAGGGCTGCCCGGCCCTGCTGTACGTGGGCCGCGTGTCACGCGAGAAGGGCCTCGGCCTGCTGCCGGCGCTCTCCGGGCGGCTGCGGGCGGCCGGGCGCCGGCACCGCCTGGTCGTGGCCGGCGACGGCCCGATGCGCCGCGAGCTGGCGGCGGCCTGCCCTGACGCCGTCTTCACCGGGTCGCTCGGCCGGGAGGCGGTCGCGGAGGTGTTCGCCTCGGCCGACGTCTTCGTGTTTCCCAGCCGCACGGACACCGCCGGCAACGTCGTGCTCGAGGCGCAGGCGTCCGGCCTGCCCGTGCTCGTGTCCGACGCGGGCGGGCCGCGCGAGCACATGGTGCACGGCCTGACGGGCCTTGTCTGCGCCGGCGCGTCGACCGACGCCTGGTTCGAGGCGGCGTCCGGCCTGGTCGGCGACCCGGGCCGCCGGCGCGCCCTCGGCGCGTCGGCGCGTGAGTTCGCCCGCGGCCGCCGGTGGGAAATGGCGCTCGAGCCGCTCTATGCCGCCTACCGGGCGGCGGCCCGCGGGCGGCTGGTGTCCGATGCGGCCTGACGCCCCGGAGGTGCCCGGCGGCCTGCGGGCGGCCGAGGTGCTGCGGCTCGTCGCGCGCCACCCCTGGCGGTACGTCGTCCGCCGCTGGAACTACAAGGCCGCCGTGACGAGCTCGCTGGTCCGGGGCGCGCTGTTCTTCGCCGCGAATCTCGCGGCGGGGCTGCCGGCCGCGACCGCCGCGTTGCTGACGGAGTTCGTCTTCCGCTTCGCGACCTCAGGCTGCTACGGCGCGCTGACCCAGGCGTTCCGCCGCGTCGAGCCGGCACGGAGCGCCATGGTCACGGCGATGATCGTGCTGCCGGCGTGCGGGCACGGCCTCGAGCTCGTGGTGCACTGGCTGCGGGGCACGGTGAACCTGGGGGCCAGCGTCGCCGCGTCGGTGGCGCTCACGGTCGTGTCGACCGCCTTCAACCTGTACGTGATGCGGCGCGGCGCCCTCATCACGGGCGCGGAGGCGGGTTCGCTCGCCGCGGACCTGCGGCGCCTGCCGTCGCTCTTCCTGGAGTTCGTCGCCGACCTCCTCCGGCACGCGGTGCGGGTGTGATCAAGACCCTCCACCTGACCAACGCGTACCACCCGACGTCCGGAGGCATCCGCACGTTCTATCGCGCGCTGCTCGACGCGGCGAACGACCACCAGCGCCTCCTGCGCCTCGTCGTCCCCGCCGAGCGCGACGGGGTCGAGGCGGTCGGCCGGTTCGGCCGGATCTACCACGTGGGCGCGCGCCGCGCGCCCGCCTTCGATCGCCGCTACCGCGCGATCCTGCCGGACCAGTACCTGCCGCTCCGCGGCAGCCGGCTCGCGGAGATCCTGCACGCCGAGCGACCCGACCTCGTCGAGATCTGCGACAAGTACGCGCTGTTCTACCTCGCCGCGATGCTGCGCACGGGCTGGCTGCCCGGCCTGCCGCGGCCGACGCTGGTCGGGCTGAGCTGCGAGCGCATGGACGACAACCTGCAGGCGTACCTCGGCGGCGGCGGCCCCGGCCGCCGCTTCGCCCGGTGGTACGTGCGCAACATCTACGGTCCCCCCTTCGACTACCACGTCGCCAACTCGGACTACACGGCGGATGAACTCCGGGGCTCGCTCTGGGACCGCGATGCCGACTTCATCCATGTCTGCCCGATGGGCGTGGACACCGCCGGGTTCGGCCCCGGGCACCGGGACGCGGACGTCAGGCGCCGCCTGCTCGAGCGGGCGGGCGGGTCCGAACGCAGCGTCCTGCTGTTCTACGCGGGCCGGCTGTCGCCGGAGAAGAACGTCGGCCTGCTCGTCGAGACGCTCGCGCGCCTCGTCCGGCCGCCGGCCGTCGGGCTTGCGAGGGACTTCCGCCTGGTCATTGCGGGCGATGGCCCGCTGACGGCGCGCCTGCGCCGGGACGCCGCGCGCGTGGCGCCCGGGCGGCTGCTGCTGCTCGGCTCCCTCCAGAGCCGCGAACGTCTCGCCCGCTGCTACGCGAGCGCGGACGTCTTCGTGCACCCCAATCCGCGCGAACCCTTCGGCATCGCTCCGCTCGAGGCCATGGCGTCGGGGGTGCCCGTCGTCGCGCCGGCGGCCGGTGGGGTCCAGAGCTACGCGACCGGCGCCAACAGCTGGCTGGCGGCCCCGGACGCCGCGTCGTTCGCGTCGGCGATCCGCGCGGCGGTGGACGCACCCGAGCCCGCGCGTCTCGCGGCGGCGCGGCAGACAGCGGACGCCCACCGGTGGGACCGCGTGGCCGCGCGGTTCTTCGGGCTCTATGAGGATCTCGACCGCCGGTTCCGGGTCCGGCAGGCGGACATCCGCGGATGACGCGGATGCCTTTTCCGTTGCCCCCGCCAGCGCCTACCAGAGCCCCAGGACCTTCCACCAGCCGAAGCCGATCGTCATCCAGATGACCAGGTTGGCGACCGACACGACGAACCCGGCCCGCCACCACTCCTGGAACGTCACGTAATCCTGGCTGAAGAGGATCGGCCCGGTGGTCGTGCCGTAGTGGGTCAGGCCCGCCGGCAGGTTCGCGAGGCACATCAGGCTGTACACGGCCAGCGGGACCGGCACGCCGAGCGAGGTGACGAGGACGAGGAACGGCGGGAAGAGCGCGAGCATGTGGGCCGTGATGCTCGCGAAGAAGTAGTGCGTGTAGAAGTAGATGAGGAGCGTCGCGACGAGCAGGGCGAACCAGGGAATCCCCGCGAGGAGGCCGCCGACGCTCTCCGCGAAGACCTGCGTGACGCCCGTGTCGTTCAGCAGCTGGCCCATCCGCAGCAGCCCGCCGTACCAGATGAACACGTCCCACGCCGATCGCTCGGAGACCGCCGTCTCCCACTTGAGCGTGCCCGCGACGATGAGGACCGCGAGGCCGGCGAGGGCGACGAACGTCACGTCGAGGCCGTGCACGCCCGAGGTCAGCCAGAGCAGGCCCACCGACACGAAGACGGCGAGCGCCATCAGCTCGTCCCGGCTCATGCGGCCCATCTTCGCCAGCTGCTCGCGCGCGAAGGCCGGCGCCTCCGGTGT
This sequence comes from Vicinamibacterales bacterium, assembly GCA_050250645.1. Classification (GTDB taxonomy): domain Bacteria; phylum Acidobacteriota; class Vicinamibacteria; order Vicinamibacterales; family UBA2999; genus JBFWVR01. The sequence continues at coordinate 208,985 of JBFWOG010000007.1, read as the reverse complement.
CCGCCGCACCTCCGGTGTCAGCACGCGGTACACGACCCACGGCACCACGAGGCACGAGGCGAGGCCCGGCACGACGGCCGCCGAGAACCAGCTCGTCCAGGTCACCTGCAGGCCCACCAGGTCGGCCGCGAGGTTCGCCGCGAGCACGTTGCTCGCCTGGCCCGTGAAGAACATCGCGCACGCGATCGCCGACCCCTGGTACATCGTCGCGAAAAGGAACCGGCCGAGGCGCGGCGCGCTCTTGCCGGGGTGCGAGTCGAAGAGCTCCGCGATGCTGCGGCCGACGGGCATCACCATCCCCGCCGACCGCGCGGTGATCGACGGGACGCCGCCGGCCAGCGTCACGTCCGTGAACACGAGCGCATAGCCCACGCCGAGCGAACTGCCGCCGAACTGCCGGATGAAGAGCAGCGCGAGGCGCCGTGCCATGCCCGTCGAGGTGAGCACCCGCGCCATCAGCATCGCGGCCAGCACCAGCCACACCGACGGCTCCGAGAAGCCCCCGAGGGCGGATCGCATCGGCGTGCCGTTCAGCGTGGTCGCCGTCAGGCCGACGATGACCAGCGCCGCGCCCGGCAGCGGCTGCAGCATCATCCCGACGATGGTGGCGATGAAGATGCCGAAGAAGCGCCAGCCCTCCGGCGTCACCGCCTCGGGCCGGGGGAGGACGTACGCGATGAACGCGTACAGGACGACGAGGGCGGCAAGGCGGCCGAATCGCTGCATCGTGCGCGGGATTCTACATGCAACGGCCACTGATGGCACAGATGGCACCGGCCACAGGCCACAGATGGCACAGATGACACAGATGCGCAGATGGGAACCCGTCGAACCCGTCGAACCCGTCGAACCCGTCGAACCTGACGAACCCGTCGAACCTGACGAACCCGTCGAACCTCCCCTAAGTCCCCCGCCCGACTCCGAGCTCGTCGACGAGGGCGTCGACCAGGCGCGCGATGTGGTCGCGGATGGCGCGCACGGCGTCGGGCGGCTGGCCGTGGGGGTCCGCGATCTGCCAGTCGACCGTGCGGGCCCCGGGGACGATGGGGCAGGCGTCGCCGCAGCCCATGGTCACGAGGACCTGCGCCTGGGAGGCGAGGGCGTCGGTGAGCCGCTGGGGACGGACGCCGGAGACGTCGAGGCCGAGGTCGGCGAGGGTCGCGGCGACCTCGGGGTGCACGGCCGCGGCCGGGCGGGTGCCGGCCGAAATGGCGCGCGCCCGGGCCGGGTCCGCCGCGCGGTTGAAGAGGGCAGCCGCCATCTGGGAGCGCCCGGCGTTCTGCACGCACGCGAAGAGGACGGTGGTCACGCCCCGATCTCGCGCGCCAGCCGCTCGCGGTCGGCCGTCGCCGTTGGCGTGTGCGTGAGCGCGTGGAGGGCGGCGTCGAGCGTCGCGGCGACCACCGGGTCCAGCTCCGCGAGGCGGTAGTGCATCCAGACGCCGTCGCGGCGCGCCGCGACCAGGCCGGCCTTCCGCAGGTAGGCGAGGTGCCGCGAGACGGTCGGCTGCGGCAGCCGCAGGCTGCCGTGCAGGTGGCAGACGCACACCTCGCCATCGGCGATGAGCGCCAGCAGCCGCAGGCGGGTCTCGTCGGCGAGCGCCTTGAAGACGGCGGCCAGGCGTGCGGCGCCGGGCAGGCGGGGCGCCTGGCGCGGGGCGCAGCAGGCGGGCACGGTGGGGCGGGCCGTGGATGACATATTCGCCTTGACAAATATATCATGCCTCCATATATTCGCATTGGCATATATATGGCGGGCCAATCCGCCGGAGGGAGCCAGCATGGAGACCGGACAGACCGTCAGGGACGCAGTCAGGGAGAAGTACGGTGAGGCCGCGCGGCGCGCGGCGGCGGGGCAGACCTCCTGCGGGTGTGGCACGGGGAGCGGCTGCGGCGACCCGATCACGTCGGACCTCTACGACGTGCGGCAGGTGGGCGAGCTGCCGGTCGAGGCCGTCATCGCGTCGCTCGGGTGCGGCAATCCCACCGCGCTGGCCGAGCTCGCCCCCGGGGAGGTCGTCCTCGACCTCGGGTCGGGCGGCGGGATCGACGTGCTGCTGTCGGCCCGCCGCGTCGGCCCGGCCGGCAAGGCGTATGGGCTCGACATGACCGACGACATGCTGGCCCTGGCGCGCGCGAACCAGCAGAAGGCCGGGATCGCCAACGTGGAGTTCCTGAAGGGCGAGATCGAGCGGATCCCCCTGCCGGACGACTCGGTGGACGTGATCATCTCCAACTGCGTCATCAACCTGTCGGCCGACAAGGATGCGGTCATCGCCGAGGCCTTCCGCGTGCTCAAGCCGGGCGGCCGGTTCGCGGTGTCGGACGTCGTGGTGCGCGGGACCGACATTCCCGAGGCACTGCGCCGCAACATGGAGCTGTGGGCCGGCTGCATCGCGGGCGCGCTCGAGGAGGGCGAGTACCGCGCCAAGCTCGAAGGCGCGGGCTTCGAGAGCGTCGATCTCGAGCCGACGCGTGTCTACTCGGCCGCCGACGCGAAGGAGTTCCTCGGGGTGGCGGGGGTGGATCCGTCGCTCGCCGCGCAGGTGGACGGCCGGTTCATGAGCGCGTTCGTGCGGGCGACCAAGCCGGGCGGCGCGGCCGCGGCCGAGCCGTGCTGCGGCCCCGGCTGCTGCGACTAGGACGCTGGCGGGGCGGCACGCTGTCACCACCGCGCGCCGCCCCGCATCTCACCGGAGGGGGGACCGGATGCTCGTTCGCTTCTCGCAGTGGACGGCCTACGATCTCCTCGGCCTGGCGCCAGGGTCGCGGCTCGGCGCCGCCGTCGAGTTCTTCGCCTACGACGTCCCCAAGGTCTTCCTGCTGCTCGTCACCGTCGTCTTCGCCGTCGGCGTGATCCGGTCGTGGTTCACTCCTGAGCGGACGCGCGCCTGGCTGGCGGGCCGGCGCGAGGCGGCCGGCAACGTGCTGGCGGCGCTGCTCGGGGTGGTCACCCCGTTCTGTTCCTGCTCGGCCGTCCCCCTGTTCATCGGCTTCGTGACGGCCGGTGTCCCGCTCGGCGTCACCTTTTCCTTCCTCATCTCGGCCCCGATGGTCAACGAGGTCGCGCTCGCGCTGCTCCTCGGGCTCTTCGGGTGGCGCGTCGCGGCGCTCTACCTGGGGCTCGGGCTCGCGATTGCGGTCGCTGCCGGCTGGGTCATCGGCCGCCTGCGGCTCGAGCGTCACGTCGAGCCCTGGGTCTACGAGGTGACGGCGGGCGAGGCCGGCGACGGCGAGCCCCTCACCGTCCGCGCGCGGCTCGACGCCGGGCGCGAGGCCGTACGCGACATCGTCGGGCGCGTGTGGCCCTATCTCGTCGCCGGCATCGCCGCCGGCGCGGCCATCCACGGTTACGTTCCCGAGCAGCTCATGGCGTCGATCATGGGGCGGGATGCGTGGTGGAGCGTGCCGGCCGCAGTCGTGCTCGGCGTGCCGATGTACACGAACGCGGTGGGCGTCATCCCCGTGGTGCAGGCCCTGCTCGGCAAGGGCGCGGCCCTCGGCACGGTCCTGGCGTTCATGATGTCGGTCATCGCCCTGTCCGCGCCCGAGCTCGTCATTCTTCGCAAGGTGCTCCGGCCGCGGCTCATCGCCGTGTTCGTCGGCGTCGTCGGCACGGGCATCCTGGCCGTCGGCTACATCTTCAACGCGCTGTTGTAGGGAGGCCCCGCAATGCGATCGATACAGGTGCTCGGCATGGGCTGCCAGAAGTGCAAGGTGCTCGAGGAGCGAGTCGCCCAGGCGGCCCGTGAGGCGGGGCTCGATGTCACGATCGAGAAGGTCAGCGACCCGGCGGTCTTCGTCCGCCTTGGCGTCATGACGACGCCGGCGCTCGTCGTGGATGGCGTCGTCAGGGTGGCCGGGCGCGTCCCGACGGTGTCGGCGATCGGCGAGATGCTGCGGTAGGGGGCAGGGGGCGCGCCGGCGCCCCGAGGGGCACCGGCGCGCCGCGCGCCTAGAAGACGAAGCGCAGGGCGAACTGCATCTGGCGGGGCGTGCCGAGCCCCACCGTGCGGCCCACCGTGCTCGTGAGCTTGCCGAACGTGCCGGCCGCGGCGGCCGAGTAGGGCTGCCCGGGCTGGACCTTGTTGGCCTCGTTGAGGCTGTTGGCCGGCAGCGCCGACGGCAGGCTGCCCACCGGGTTGCTGAAGTTCACCGTGTCGAAGAGGTTGAAGATCTCCCAGCGCAGCTCCACGTGCGCGCCGGCCGACATCTCGAAGCGCTTGGACAGGACCAGGTCCACCTGCCTGAACGACGGGCCCTTGATCGAGCCGCGCTCCAGGTTGCCGAACGTCCCGGGCGCCGGCGTCGCGAACGCCGCGGGGTTCAGGTAGAGCGTCCCGCCGTCGGAGATGAAGGGGCTGACGCCAGGCACGAGGTCGGGCCGGCGCACGTTGCGCGACGCGCCGCCGCCGGGCGTGTTGATCACCGCGACGCGGCCGGCGGCCGGGTTGGTGAACACGTTGCCGGCGCCGTCCAGGTAGACGACGTCCGGGCGCGTGATCTTCACGTCCACCGGCAGCCCGCTGCGGGCGTTGACGATAGCGCCGACGTCCCAGCCGCCGAGCAGCGCCTGGGCCAGGCCCGGCGCGTCCGCGCCGAACCGGCGTCCGCGCCCGTACGGGATCGAGTAGAGGGCGCTGACGTTGAACAGGTGCCGCACGTCGAACGCGTTGTAGCCGAGGTCGTAGTCGAAGTCGGCGAGCGTCCGCGCGTTGTTGGCGGAGGTCTGCGCCTCGTTCGAGCCGCCGGTGTTGCCGAAGCTGCGCGCGAGCGTGTACTGCGCGTTCAGCGTGAGCCCGTTGGACGAGCGCTTCTGGAGCGACAGCTGCAGGGCGTTGTAGTTGTCGTGCCCGCCGCTCGTCTTGTAGTCGACCTCCGCGAACGGGTTCTGGACGCCGGTGATGTTACCCGCGGCGTCGCGCTGCACGATCGAGAACTCGCGCACGACGATGGCCGACTTCGTCGGGTCCGGGTTGGTGACGACCTGGGTGATGTTGTTGGCGACGCTGCGCAGAAAGAGGTTCCGCCCCTGGCTGCCGACGTACGCCGCGGTCGCGGTCAGCCCGGTGCCGAGGTCGCGCTGCATCGAGACCGTGTACTGGTAGACCTTCTCCGGGATCGTGTAGTCGTTCGCATAGGCGCGCGGCTGGAACGACCGGGTGTCGGGATTGTCGATGAACTGCTGGCGCAGCCGGCTGATGTCCACCGGGAACGACACGCCGCTCGAGAGCGTCGAGCTGATGCGGTCGCTCTCGATCGGCTGGATCTGGTCCTCGCTCTGGCCCGGGCCGACGAAGATGCCGAAGCCGCTCCGCAGGACCGTCCGGTCGTTCACCGCCCAGGTCGCCGACAGGCGGGGCTGGAAGTTGTCCTTCTTCGACCTGAAGAGCGGCGTCGTGTTCGGGTCGATCCGGCCGGTGTCGATGTTGAACTTGACCAGCAGGTCGTTCGCCTCCCGCATGGGCGTGTAGTAGTCGTAGCGCAGGCCGTAGTTGACCGTCACCGACGGCGACACGCGCCACTCGTCCTGCGCGTACGCGACCAGGTACTGCTGGCGCGTGTGCCGCGGGCCCGTCGCGCCGCCGTTGAACACGCTCGGCTCGCTGACGTCGCCCAGGTACTGGACCGCCGCCGGCTGGTTGGCCAGGAACGCGGTGAGGTTCGGGAACGAATACGTGGTGCCGCCGAGCCGGTCGGTCGTCATCCGGATCATGCGCGCCTCGCCGCCGACCTTCACCAGGTGCGCCCCGCGCGTCATCGTCAGCGTGTCGATGAAAGCGAGCGAGAACGGGTCGTAGGGCTGGCCGCGGCCGTTGGTCGCCGAGTTCGCCCGCACGAGCCCGCCGGGTGTCGCCAGGCCCGTCGACGACCCCTGGCCCGCGATGCCGTTGTTGGCGACCGACCCGCTGAGGTTGATCACGATCGGGGAGAGGTCGATGCCGTTGACCGTCGGCGCGACGCCGTTGATGCGCGTCGGCGCGGCGTTGTAGCCGATCTTCACCTCGTTGATCGTCGTGTCGGTGAGCAGGCCCTGCAGCGTGACGACGGCGTTGGTCGGGTTGTCGGTGATGTGCACGGTCCGGCCCGTCACGCCCTCGGGCTGGTCGTTGGTCCCCTGGTCGTGCGACACGCGGACGTAGCTCGACCAGCGGTCCGACCACTTGAGGTCGAGGCGGCCCGAGACCGCGGTCTCCCTGACGTCCTGGTCGGCCTGGAGCTGCGCGATGTCGAAGTCGGGGTTGGTCGAGGCCCCGGGCAGCACGATGGCGCCGGGCGCCTTGAAGGCGGGCTGGAGCGCCGCGATGGCCGGCACCGCCCGCGCCCACGCGGCCGCGCTCGGGATCGCCTCGACGAAGTTCAGGCCCGCCTTCAGGCGGTAGCCCTCGACGCTCCCGAAGAAGAACGCCTTGTTGCGCAGCAGCGGGCCGCCCGCCGAGCCGCCGAACTGGTGCTGGTCGAGCGTCGACTTGGGCAGGCCGGCCGCCGTGTCGAAGTAGTTCGGCGCGTCGAACCTGTCGTTCCGGTAGTACTCGAAGAGCGAGCCATGCAGCTGGTTGCTGCCGGACTTGGTGACGACCGAGATCTGCCCGCCGGTGCCCGTGCCGTACTCCGCGGGGTAGCTGTTGGACTCGACCCGGAACTCCTGCACGTTCTCGAGGCTCGCCTGGAGCTTGAACGGGGAGGGCACCTCGCCGTTCAGGTTGCCGGGGTTCGCGTCGATGATCGCCGTGCCCTCCACGCCGTCGTAGCGCAGGACGTTCTGCTCGACCGCGCGCCCGCTGAAGCGGATGTCGCTGAAGGTGCCCGTGCCGCTGTTCAGCGCGCCCGGCGCCTGCAGGTAGAGCTGCGACATCTGGCGGCCGTTGATCGGCAGGTCGTCGACCTCGCGCGGCGTCACGTTGACGCCCATGCGGGCCGAGCTGAGGTCGATCACCGGCGCCACGCCCTCGACCGTGACCGTCTCGCTGACCCCGGGGGGGCTCAGCTCGAAGTCGAGGACCATCGCGAGCCCGGGCGGCAGCTCGATGCCGGTGTACTCGGTCGGGGCGAGCGGCGGGTTCGCGACGCGCACCGTGTAGACCGCCGGCTTCAGCTCGGGGACGCGGTACAGGCCCTTCTCGTTGGACGTGACCGTGCGCTCGTCGCCCGTCTGCTCGTTGCGCACGGTCACCGTGGCGCCGGCGAGCAGGGTCCCCGTCTTGTCGCGGACGCTGCCGCTCAGGGTGGCCGCGCCCTGCGCGGCCGCCGCGGCCGGGGCCGCCAGGATCGCGGCGCACGCCAGGGCCGCGACATAGTGTACGAACCGTTCCATCATGCAGATCTCCTCGTGGACACCGGAAAGGGCGGTCCCGGGCGGGGCTCCGCCAGGGACACGTCGGGCCGCTCCGCGCGGGCGCGGCGGCCGGTCTAGCAGCGAATGACGTGGAAGCTGAGGCGGGGCGCGCGACGGCCCAGAGCGCGGGAGTTCGCGGGGGCCAGGCGGGAGGAGTTGGTTTGCTGCTGCCCGAGCGGCGCATCCACGGCGAGCACCGTCTCGGGGCCGGCGCCACGCTCCGCCTCCTCGGCCGCGTACGTCACCGTGCTGGCGGCGGACACGACGAGCGCACCGGACCCGTGGCCGATGGGCCGCTGGTCGGCGAACAGCCGTGACGCGCACGTCACGAGCAGCACGACGGCCAGGACCCCCACGACGACCGGTCTGGGCAGGCGAAGCATGGAACCGTCGACGAGCTTCCCGCGCCGGTGTGGCATCGGTGCGACGGGCGTGTTAATACCCGCGAAACACTGGCCGATCGCCCGCCCGGGCGCCCCCGGGGGATAGTTAACCTGCCGTTAACTTCCCCGTCACGACCCCTTCAAACCCTCCCCATACGCTCACAGACGGTTTGCTGCGGCGGGCGCGCGTCCGTGCCCGCCTTCCCGATGAGTCCGAGCGATCCGCGGCAGGCATCGTCCGCCTGTCCCCCGTGATGAGGAGCGTATGAGTTTCCGACTGAAGGCTTGCAGGGCGTGTGTGGCGGTCCTGCTGCTGGCGGGGCTGGCCGCGCCAGCCGTCGCCAGCGCGCAAGGCACCGTGCGTGTCGTGGGACAGGTCCGCGACGATTTCAATGCGATCACGCTGCCGGGCGTCCCGGTCGAGGTCGTCGGCGGCCCGACCGTCTACACGGACGTCGATGGCCGCTACAACGTCGAGCTGGCCCCCGGCTCCCACGACCTGAAGGTCGCCGTCGACGGCTACGAGACGCGCACGATCACCATCACCGTCCCGGCCGGCGGCCGCACCATCACGGCCGACATCGGCATCTCGATGAGCAAGTTCGCCGAGACCGTGACCGTGACGGCCCAGGCCCGGCAGGCCGAGTTCGCCACGACGGAGGCGCAGCTCGTCGAGCGCAAGCGCGCCGGCTCCATCAGCGACAACATGGGCGGCCAGGAGATGAAGGACAACGGCGACGGCGACGCGGCCGCGGCGATGCAGCGGGTCACGGGCCTCTCCGTCGTCGACAACTCCTACGTCTTCGTCCGGGGCCTCGGCGAGCGCTACAGCAACACCACGCTGAACGGCGCCGTCATCCCGACGACCGAGCCGGACAAGAAGGTCGTCCCGCTCGACCTCTTCCCGTCGGGGCTGCTGAGCAGCGTCACGGTCACCAAGTCCTACACGCCGGACCGGTCGGCGGAGTTCGCCGGCGGCCTCGTCGAGATCGTGCCGCTCAAGTTCCCGACGCAGACGGTGTTCGACGTGTCCTACGGCCTCGGGTTCAACAGCCTGACGACCGGCAAGGACATCCCGGCCTACGCCGGCGGCAGCCACGACTGGCTGGGCTTCGACGACGGCACGCGCGGCCTGCCGTCGGCGGTCCCGAACCGGAAGGTGATTCGCGGCGGCATCTACACGCCGAGCGTCGGCGTGCTCCGGAGCGACCTGCAGACGATCGGCCGGTCCTTCGCGGACGTGTGGGACCTGACGACGCGGTCGGCCAAGCCCAACCAGAACGCGGGGCTGACCTTCGGCACGCGCGCAGGCAAGCTCGGGCTGCTGGGCAGCTACACGCAGTCCTACAAGTCGCAGTACGAGACCGAGAAGCAGATCTACTACCGCGCCTCCGACAGCGGCCTCTCCGAGTTCAGCAACTACGACTTCCAGACCGCCACCACGAAGGCGCAGCTCGGCGCCGTGGCCAACGTGTCGCTGCAGTTCACGCCGAACCAGCGCATCACGTGGGAGAACTTCTATACCCACAGCGGCAACGACGAGGCGCGGTCCTACACGGGCTTCAACTCGGACATCAACACCGACCTCCGCAACCAGCGCCTGTTCTGGATCGAGGAGGGCCTCGTGTCGTCGGGGCTCACCGGCGAGCACTTCTTCGCCAACCTGGCGAACAGCCGGGTCGACTGGCGCGCCACGGTGGCCTCGGCCAACCGTGACGAGCCCGACCTGCGCGAGGTGCTGTACGAGCGCACCGGCAACCGCTTCGTGCTGGCCGACCAGAGCCAGTCGGGCTTCCGGATGTTCAACACGCTCACGGACGACACCACGGACGTGGCGGCGAACTGGAGCCTCTTCTCGACGGTCAACGAGCTGCCCGTGCAGTTCAAGTTCGGCGGCCAGTACGTCGAGCGGACCCGCGACTTCACGTCGCGCCGGTTCCGGTTCGTGCCGGTCTCGAACGTCGGGCTGGACCTGACGGACCCGGCCGAGGAGCTCCTGACGTCGGCGAACATCGGGCCGAACTTCGAGATCAAGGAAGAGACCCGCGTCACCGACACCTACGCGGCGGGCCAGAAGACCTCGTCGTTCTACGCGATGACCGACATGGCGCTCTCGTCGCGCCTGCGCCTGGTCGCCGGCGCGCGCATCGAGAAGTTCGACCAGCACGTCGACACGTTCGACCTGTTCGACTTCGAGGGCGACCCCGACGTCATCCGGGCCGAGATCAACAAGACGGACTTCTTCCCGGCGGTGAATCTCGTGTTCTCGCCGCGGCAGGACCGCAACCTCCGCGTGGGCTTCAGCCAGACGGTCAACCGCCCGGAGTTCCGCGAGCTGGCGCCGTTCGAGTTCACGGACGTGGTCGGTGGCCGCGCGACGGTCGGCAACCCCGACCTGCAGCGCGCGCTCATCCAGAACTTCGACGTCCGCTACGAGATCTTCCCGGCGGCGGAGGAGGTCCTGGCGGCGAGCTTCTTCTACAAGAACTTCCAGGACCCGATCGAGCGGGTGGTCGAGTTCACCGCGCAGCTGCGGACCTCGTTCGCCAACGCCGACTCGGCGCGCAACATGGGCTTCGAGCTCGAGGCGCGCAAGAAGCTCGGCGACAACCTGCTCGTGGGCGCCAACTACACGTTCGTCGACTCGAAGGTGACCCTGTCGGACACGGCCGGCCAGGCCCAGACCTCGCTCGAGCGGGCGCTCGCGGGCCAGTCGAAGAACCTGCTGAACGTCCTGGCGGAGGTCCGGTTCGGCGCCGGCTCGCTCCGGGCGCTCTACAACTTCGCCGACAAGCGCATCAGCGACGTCGGCACGGTCGGCCTGCCCGACATCTACGCGGACGGCCGCGGGACGCTCGACATGGTGCTCGGCTACCGGGTGAACCGGCTGAACGTCCGGTTCAGCGCCGACAACCTGACCAACGAGGCGTACGACTTCACGCAGGGCGACCTGCTGCAGCGCCGCTACAAGCTGGGCCGGACGTTCGCGTTCAACCTCGGGTTCTCCGCCTTCTAGGCGCGGGCCGGTTTCATCAGAGGACGAAGAGAATCATCATGAATCGAGTAGCGACCAAGACGATCCTGGCCCTGCTGCTGGCCGTCGGCGCGGCGTTCCTCCAGGGACAGCCGGTGTGGACGCAGGGCGCCGGCGTGATCCTGGACCCCGTCAACGTGCCCGGGCTCGACAAGCCCGTCCGCGTCATCCGCGGCCAGTTCTCGTCGGACGTGACGCTGACCAACCAGTACCACTACGTGCTGCGCGGCGCGGTCTTCTTCCAGCGCGGCGCGACGCTGACCGTCCAGCCGGGGACGCGCGTCGTCGGCGAGTTCGCGACGCTCGGCACCCTCATCATCGACAAGGGCGCCCGCATCATGGCGATCGGCACCCCGGACCAGCCGATCGTGTTCACCAGCGACCAGCCGATCGGGCAGCGCAACCGCGGCGACTGGGGCGGCATGATCATCAACGGCGAGGCGACGATCAACGTCCCCGGCGGCGTCGCCTTCGGCGAGGGCGACACCGGCCAGTACGGCGGCACGAATGACGACGACGACAGCGGCGTCCTGCAGTACGTGCGCGTCGAGTACGGCGGCATCGAGTTCAGCCCCGACAACGAGCTGAACGGGATCGCCTTCCAGGCGGTCGGCCGCGGCACCACCGTCAACTACGTGCAGGTCGTCATGAACCGCGACGACTGCATGGAGTTCTTCGGCGGGACCGTCGACGTCAAGCACGTCATCCTCACCGCCTGCGGCGACGACAGCCTCGACTGGACCTTCGGCTGGCGCGGGCGCGTGCAGTTCGCGGTCATCCACCAGCGCGCCGACGACGCCGACAACGGCTTCGAGGCCGACAACAACGGCACGAGCAACGACCTGCTGCCGCGCTCGGCCCCGACCGTCTACAACGCGACCCTGATCGGCGACCCCGACGACAACGAGGGCCGCGAGAGCGACGACGGCATGCTCATCCGCGAGGGCACGGCCGGCACGTTCCGGAACTTCATCGTCATGGGCTTCAAGGAGTACGGGATCAACGTCGACCAGAGCGCGACCCAGGTCCAGCTCGCCAGCGGCGCCCTGACCTTCGCCAACGGGATCATCTTCAACAACGGCCTCATCTCGGGCCGGACGAACCTCGACTCGGCGGCGGCGCCCATCGCGGGCATGCCGAACATCCTGGTCGGCGGGTCCAACGATCCCGGCCTCGTGAACCCCTACGACCATTACAATCCTGACTACCGGCCGTCGTCGACCGCGTCGCTCGCGATGACGCTCACGCCGGCGACGCCGCCGAACGACGGCTTCTTCGAGATCGCCCCCTACATCGGGGCGTTCATGCCCGGCGACGCGGGCAACTGGATGGCTGGCGGGTGGACCGACTTCAACTACGACCGACCGTAACCGCCGCCCCGGCGGGGCGCCCCCTGGGGGCGCCCCGCCGGTGGCCGCTTCGTCTCGTCGCCCTCGGCCTCCTGCTCGCCGCGGCCTGCGGCGCGCCCCCGACCCTCGGCCACACCCTCCCGTCCGACGAGGCCCTGGCCCGGGCCGTGCTCGACGCCGTCGCGGCCAACGACCGCGAGGCCCTGATGGCGCTGTCGGTCAGCAAGGACGAGTTCGAGGACGTCGTCTGGCCGACGCTGCCGGCGAGCCGCCCCGAGGTGGGGATGCCCGCCGACTACGTGTGGCGGGACACCTTCGACAAGAGCCGCGCGCACCTCGCGCAGACGCTCGAGGCTTGGGGCGGCACCCGGTTCGACCTGGTGCGGGTCGAGTTCCTCGGGGACACGACGACCAACGACGTGTACACCCTCAGCCGGAAGGCGGTGCTGGTGGTGCGCGGGCCCGACGGCCAGGAGCGCCGGCTGCGGCTCTTCGGATCGGTGATCCGGCAGGGCGGCGGGAGCAAGGTGTACAGCTACATCGTGGACTGACGGGCGGGGAACCGGCGATGTAACAACGATGTAACATTCGTGGTGCACAATCCCGGCGTGGTCCGCTTCCGACTCATCCCCCGCCAGGAGAAGTTCTTCTCCGACTTCGTCACCCTTGCCGACCGCATCGTGTCGGGCGCGACGCTTCTCGAGAAGATGCTCGCCTCCGAGCCGCCGGCCTGGGACGTCGCCCTCCAGATCAAGCAGATCGAGCAGGAGTGCGACAGCATCACCCACCAGATCATCCAGCGGCTCAACCGGACGTTCGTGACGCCGATCGACCGCGAGGACATCCACGCGCTCGCCACGTCGCTCGACGACGTGATGGACGCCATCGACGCCGCGGCGAACGTCGCCCGGCGCTTCCGCATCCAGACGCTGCGCTACGGCGCCCGCGAGCTGGCGTCCCTCACCTGGCAGGGGGCGATGCAGGTGAAGGTGGCCGTCGAGGCGCTCGAGCGCCGGGACGGCGTCCACGACCGCGCCGTCGAGGTCAACCGCATCGAGAACGCGGCCGACGACGTGCACGACGAGGCGCTCCGGCGGCTCTTCGAGGAGGAGCGCGACGCGATCACCGTGATCAAGTGGAAGGAGATGCTGGACATCCTCGAGGAGGCCACGGACCGCTGCGAGGACGTGGCCAACGTCCTCGAGGGCGTCGTGGTCAAGCACGGGTAACGCGGTGGAACTCGCCCTCGTCGTCCTCGTCATCGCGGTCGCCCTCGTCTTCGACTACATCAACGGCTTCCACGACGCCGCCAACTCGATCGCGACCGTCGTGTCGACGCGCGTGCTGTCGCCCGGGCAGGCGGTCGTCTGGGCGGCGTTCTTCAACTTCGTGGCGGCCTTCGGCTTCGGCACCGCCGTGGCGAAGACGATCGGCTCGGGGATGATCGACATCGCGGTCGTCACCTTCGCGGTCATCCTGGCCGGGCTCATCGGCGCCATCGTCTGGGACCTGATCACCTGGTACTTCGGCCTCCCCACGAGCTCGTCGCACGCCCTGATCGGCGGCTACGCGGGCGCGGCGGTCGCGAAGAGCGGCACGGGCGCCCTGCTGCTGTCCGGGTGGACCAAGACCCTCATCTTCATCGTCCTGGCCCCGCTCATCGGCATGGTGCTCGGGTTCGTGTTCATGATCGCGATCTACTGGATCTGCCGGGGGACCGCGCCCTCGCGCGTGGACAAGACCTTCCGCCGGCTCCAGCTCGTGTCGGCGGCGCTCTACAGCCTCGGCCACGGCGCCAACGACGCGCAGAAGACGATGGGGATCATCGCCGGGGCGCTGTTCGCCGGCGGCCTGATCAGCGAGTTCCACATCCCCCTCTGGGTCGTCCTCGCGGCCCACGCGGCCATCGCCCTCGGCACGCTCTCGGGCGGGTGGCGCATCATCCACACGATGGGCCAGAAGATCACGCGGCTGCAGCCCGTCGGCGGGTTCGCGGCCGAGACGGCCGGGGCCGTGTCGCTCTTCACCGCGACCGCGCTCGGCGTCCCGGTGAGCACGACCCACACGATCACGGGCGCCATCGTCGGGGTCGGGTCCACGCGGCGGATGTCGGCGGTGCGGTGGGGCGTGGCCGGGAAGATCGTGTGGGCCTGGGTGCTCACGATCCCGGCGTCGGCCGTGATCGCGGCGGCGAGCTTCTACCTGCTCGCGGCCGCCGGCATGCCCTGACCGGGGGTCACTCGGGCGGGCGGACCGGCAGGATGATCGTGAAGACCGCGCCGCCGGTCTCCTTGTTGACGACCGTCGCCTCGCCGTCGAGCACGTGGACGAGGTGCTTGACGATGGCCAGGCCGAGCCCGGTGCCACCCGGGCGCGTGCGCGACTTGTCGACGCGGTAGAAGCGCTCGAACACCCGGCCGAGGTCCTCCGGGGGGATGCCCGGGCCCGTGTCGGACACCGCCAGGTGGAAGCGGTCACCGCTCGTCCACGCCGAGACGTCGATGGCGCCGCCCTCCGGCGTGTAGTTGACCGCGTTCTCCACGAGGTTGCGGACCGCGTCGTGGAGCTTCGCCGGGTCCACGACGAGCGTCCTGGCCTCCGGGGCGATCGTCACGGTGACGCGCTGGCGCTTGCCCTCGCTCACCGGCTCGAAGTCGGCGACGATGCCGCGCACCAGCCCGTCCACGTCGCACGGCGCGAACTCGGCGGCCTCCTGGCCGGCGTCGAGGCGCGCCAGCCGCAGCAGGTCCTTCACGAGGCGCTCCATGCGCGTCGAGTGGCGGTGGATGATCTCGAGGAACCGGTGGCGCGCCTCGGCGTCGTCCGGGTCGTCCATCAGCGCCTCGGCGTAGCCGCGGATCGCGGTGAGCGGCGTCCGGAGCTCGTGCGACACGTTGGCGACGAAGTCGCGGCGGATCTGGTCCGCCCGCCGGAGGTCGGTGATGTCGTGCAGGACGAGGACCGCGCCGCGGCCGGCCGAGATGACCGGCGCGACGCGGGCCATGAGCGTCCGGCTGACGTCGCGGGTCAACGACAGCTCGAGCCCCTCGGGCGCGTCGCCGGCGAGCGCCCGCCCGATCTCCTCGACGATGCCGGGGTGCCGGATCGCCTCGACGTAGGGCCGCTCGAGGGCATCGCGGTCCAGGCGGAGCATGCGGCGGGCGGCGTCGTTGACGAGCTGCAGGCGGCCCTGCTCGTCCACGACGAGCACGCCCTCCACCATGCTCGCGAGGATCGCCTCCATGCGGGCGCGATCGCGCGCCAGGCCGCTCAGGCGCCGGCCGAGGTCCTGCGCGGCCAGGTCCATCGCGCGCGCGACCGTGCCCAGCTCGTCGTCGCCGTAGTCCGGGGTGGGGCGGCTCAGGTCGCCGTGGGCGTAGCGCCGGGCGACCGCGAGCATCCCCTGGACGCGCTGGTCGAGCGGCGCCGCGAGGGCGGCGGCCAGGAAGTAGGCGCCGAGCGCCGAGCCGCCGAGCGCGAGGCCGGCCACTGTCAGCAGCCGGACCTGCTCCGGCCCGCTCACCGCCTCGAGCATCGTCATCACGACGAACAGGAGGCTGAGGCCGGCGCCGGAGAAGGCGGCGATGAAGATCGTCAGGCGATAGTTGAAACGCACGTCAGTCTGGCACGGTCCCTAGCTGGGCGCGGGGTCGAGGAGCTTATACCCGAACTGCTTGACGGTCACAATCGCGTCCGCGAGAAACGGCACCTTCTCGCGCAGCCGCCGCACGTGGACGTCCACGGTGCGGGTGCCACCCGTGTAGGAGTACCCCCAGACGTCGGAGAGCAGCAGGTCGCGCGAGAGGACCCGGCCGCGGTGCTGCATGAGGTACTGCAGCAGGAGGAACTCCTTGGCGGTCAGCCGCACCTCGGAGCCGCTCACGCGGACGAGGTGACGGTCGACGTCCACGTTGAGCGGGCCGTAGGTCAGCCGGCTGTCGGAAGGGCCCGTGCGGTTCGCGCGGCGGAGCAGCGCGCGGACCCGCGCCACCACCTCGTTGGGGCTGAACGGCTTGGTGATGTAGTCGTCGGCCCCGAGCTCGAGGCCGACGATGCGGTCCGACTCCTCGGCCTTGGCCGTGAGCATGATGATCGGGATGGCGGCGGTGTTGATGTCGGCGCGCACCGCCCGGCAGACCTCGAGGCCGTCGAGCCCCGGGAGCATGAGGTCGAGGATCAGGAGGTCGGGGGGCTGGTGACGAATCTCGGGGAGGACGTCGCGGCCCGACCCGACCGCGGCGGTCTCGAAGCCGGCCTTCTGCAGGTAGTGGGCCAGCAGGTTCGCGATATCGGGGTCGTCTTCGGCGACGAGTATTCGGGTCACTCGGTGTCCTCGTGTGGAAGCCGGTCGAGCCCGACCAGGCGCCAGCCGTCCGCGACGCGGCGGAAGGTGACCCGGACGGGGCGCGCCCAGCCCGGATGCGCGTCGTGGATGGCGCCGACCTCCGCCCGGACGAAGGCCGCGCCCGCCAGGGCGGCCGGCAGGGCCGCCCGCGGCGTGGGGACGGTGAGCGGCGCGCCGGCCGGCGTGGCGGCGCCCGTGGCGTTGTCGACGCGCGACCAGCGGACCGCGTAGCCGCTCGCCGGGGTCGCGCGGGCGGTGCGGACGGCCGCGTTGTCGAAGGTGAGCACGCCGTCGGCGGCGAGCGAGAAGTCCACCAGGGGGTTGACCGCCGTCAGCCAGGCGAGGCCGACCTTGTCGCGCCGCGCGATGATCGCGCTCGCGACATACGCCGCGGCCTGCGGGTCGGAGTACGCCGCCGTCGCCACGGCGGCGCGCACCCCGTCGTCGTCGATGGCCATGATGCGCCGGGCCGCCCAGAACAGGTCGTCGCCCCGCGCGTTGGCGAAGGCCGGGTTCGGGTACTCCGGCTTCCAGGCCTCCGGCTCGAAGAAGGCCGCCTCGAAGCGGCCGACCGACAGGAGCTCGGGGTAGTCCACCGTGATCCACGGCCGTACCCAGAAGCCGAGCGTCACCATCGTGAGCAGCGTCGGCTTGAGCTCCCACAGGTACTCGTTGCCGGCGCGGCGCCGCTGCGCCGAGACGCTGCCGCTGCCGAGCGTCGACCCGAAGTCGATCAGGTGGTGGCGCACGAGGGCGCGGCCGCCCGCGTCCACCAGGGTGTCGAGCGAGTTGATGCTGCGCGAGTCGTCGTGGTTGAGCCAGGCGGCCGACGCGCGCAGCCCGCGCAGCTCGCGGCGGTGCTCGTGCGGGAAGATGTCGTTCGGGTCGTCGGGCCGCGTGCCGTGGTAGCGGAACGGCCCCAGGGGGCGGCCGGCGAGTGCCCGGCTGGCGATCACGCGGTACCGGCCGTCGGCGCGCCGCGCGCCGAGCCGCATCAGGCGGTCGACCGCGGCCTCGGTCAGGCGCACCGGGTGGCCCCGCTCGTCACGCGCCGTCGCGTCGGGCGCCACGACGAGCCGGGCGCGGTCGATCACCGCCAGGTGGTTCTCGGGCACGTGGTAGCCGAGCGCCCAGAAGAGCTTCGTCGCGATCATCTCCGCGCCGGTCGCCATCTCGGGGTTGGCGGGCGGATCGAACTTGATGAACCAGGTGACGCCGGCCGTGTCCCTGACGGTGACGCCGGGCGTGATGCCGTCGGCCTTGCCGGAGACGACCGTCCACGGACCCGTCGCGGGCCCGTCCGATTCGTCGGGCCCCCGCGCGATGTCGGCGGCCGTGAGCGGCCGGGCCAGCGCGCGGTTCGTGAACCAGCTCGAGTCGGGCACCTCGTCGATCGTGTTGACGTTCACGGCCCGCCGTCGCGACCGGTCCCCGGGCTCGGTGAACGTGTTCGCGAGGAAATCGTACGGGTCCGAGATCGACCACGGCCGGACCCCCGAGGCGTCCTCCGTCTCCGGGTCGACGGCGATCGGATCGTCAGGGTAGTACGCCTGCCGCGCCGCCCCCGGGGCTGCCGCCAGGCACACGGCCAGCGCGGCGGCGGCCAGGGCGGGGCGGAGGGGGGGCAGGGGCATGGCGGGTGCCTAGAAGACCGGCCCGAACTTCATGTAGAAACGCGCACCCTCGCGGCCCCAGGCGGTGTCGAGGCGCAGGAAGACGTTCCTGTTGGTGTTGAAGCGGAACCCGATGCCGGCCGAGGTCTTCATCCGGCCGACGACGATGTCGCGCCAGCGGGGCGCGACGTCGCCCGCGTCGAGGAACAGCGCCATGTCGAGGCCGGCGAAAGCCTCCCAGCGGTACTCGCCCGTGACGAGCAGGGCCGAACGGTCCCGCAGCCGGTAGTTGCGAAGGCCGCGGATGGAGTGGGAGCCGCCGAGCCAGGGCATGAGATAGAAGGGCACGGCGTCGCCCGCCGACACCGGCTGCGCGGAGCTGGCGACGACGTGGACGGCGAAGTTCCGCTTCTTGTCGAAGATGGGGAACACCTGCAGCAGCTCGGCGTCGACCCTGGCGAAGTCGTACGGCCCCCCGCGCCGATCGCTGTACCGCGTCACCGCGGCCCGGTAGCGCCCGCCGCCCCGCGTGTTGAGCGGCGCATCGCGGAAGTCGGCGTCGACCGACAGGCCCACGAAGCCCAGCCGGACCGCCGTGTCGATGCCCGGCGCCGTCGCTTCGTCGAAGCGGTCGCTTGCTGACGGGACGCCCGTGTCCCGGCCCGCCCCGAGATGGGCCGCGAGCTGGCCGCCCGACGGCGTGACCGTGAGCCACGGGAGCGGATGGCCGGAGACGCCCAGGTCGACGGTCGTGTCGTGCTGCCGGTAGGTCGTCCGCGCGACTGGCGCGGTGTCGCCGCCAAGGCCCCAGAAGTCCTGCTGGGCCAGGTCGTGCCAGGCGACCCCGCCCTCGAGCGTCAGCTGGCCGCCGGCCAGCCCGGCGAGGCCCGTCCTGAGGGCCACGCCCTTCGAGTTCCGGTGCGACCACAGCGCCACGGCGTCGAGCCAGGCGCCGGCATCGACCCGGCCGAGGCGGTAGCCCGGCCCGAACGTCAGGCCGTTGCCCGACGGCAGGCCGCCGAACCGCGGGTAGACGCCCTCGGGCGGCGCCGCGAGGCGCTCGAGCAGGTGCTTCTCGTCGATGTAGAGGAAGCCCTGCTCGATCCGGTTGGGTTCGTACGCTCGAAGCTGCCTGGCCCGTTCGGCTCGCTCGGCGGCCAGCGCGGCGGCGCGCGTGTCCTGGGCGAAGGCCGGACCGGTCACGATGGTGTAGAGGGCGACGAGTCCGGCGATCAGTCGTGGCATCGGATCAGAGCACGATCTTACACCGCGCGGCGCGCGAGATTGCCCGTAACCATCCGGCCCCTGCCGGCGTAGAGTAGTGCGAAGATGATGCGTTCCCAGATTCGTCCGCTCCTGGTCCGCACGGCCCTCGTGGCGTGCCTGCTGGCGGCTGCCGTGGTCCATCCGGGCGCCCAGGCGCCCGCGCCGGACATCGACAGCCTCGGCCCGCAGGTCGGCGAGGCCATGCTGCCGTTCTCGGGCACCGACCAGTTCGGCAACGCCCAGTCGCTCGAGTCGGTCCTCGGGCCGAACGGCGCGATGGTGGTCTTCTTCCGCTCCGCCGACTGGTGACCGTACTGCAAGACGCAGCTGGTCGAGCTGCAAGGCGGGTATGACAAGCTCAAGGCGCAGGGCATCGGGCTCGTGGCGATCAGCTACGACGCGCCCGAGATCCTGAAGGCCTTCACCGCGTCGCGTGGCATCACGTTCCCCATGGTCTCGGACCCGGGGTCGGCCATCATCAAGCGATACGGGTTGCTCAACACGACGATGGACCCGGCGAACCGGTTCTACGGCGTGCCGTTCCCGGGCACGTTCCGGGTGGATGCCAAGGGGATCGTGACGGCGCGGTACTTCGAGGACGCGTACACCGAGCGCAGCACCGTTGCGAGCATCCTGGTGCGCGAGGGCGCGACGCCCTTCGGACCGGCGCGGACCATCGACACCGCGCACCTGACCGTCACCGCGGCGATCAGCGACGACAAGGTGGCGCCGGGCAAGCGCCTGACGATGCTGTTCGACGTGACGCCGCGGCGGGGGATGCACCTCTATGCGCCCGGGAAGCACTCGTACCAGGTCATCCGGGTCGCCATGCGGCAGGAGCCATGGCTGAGCGTGCACGAGATGCACTACCCGGCGTCGGAGATCTTCTACTTCGCGCCGCTCGACGAGCGGGTCGAGGTCTTCATGAAGCCGTTTCGGCTGACCCAGGACGTGACCGTCCTGGCGACGCCGGAGGTCCAGAAGCTCCTGGCCGACAAGACGGAGCTGACCATTGCCGGCACGCTCGAATACCAGGCCTGCGACGAGAAGCTCTGCTATGCGCCGCAGAGCGTGCCCTTCGAGTGGACGCTGCCGCTGTCCCAGCTCGACCGTAAACCCTCCGGAGGAGGCCGCTAGGCTCCTTCCGGGGTGGATTTCGGCCTGAAGCCGCTCGTCCGGAGACATCTGGCGACAAGCTTTCACACCGTGATACGGGCCGGCCTGCTACAGTAAACACACTGTTTCCCTACCAAGTCGTGGAGGACCCCGATGTTCGAGTCGAATTCCAAGCCCGTCGATCGCCGCAGCTTCCTGCGTGGGTCCGCCCTCTTTGCGGCGGCGATGGGTATCGCGGTCGTGCCGGCCTTCGCCCAGCAGCAGGAGCCGAAGAAGAAGGAAGAGCCCAAGAAGGAGGGCGACAACCCCTTCGGTGACGGCAAGGACGACGGCAAGCTGTACGACAAGGACGGCGTCGAGTACCGCGTGTGTCCGCAGTGCGGCTTCAACATGTACAAGCAGGGCCGCATGTGGGTGTGCGAGAACTGCGGTTACAGCTACGTCGAGTAGCGTAACGGCCGCCGCGCCCGGCGCGTAGGATCTGACGGCAGGGATGGGTTCGCCCGTTCCTGCCGTTTTCGTTTGTCCGGGCCTCAGGGACTGTCCGGCCGGGCTGCCTCAGCTCCGCGAGCGCTGCCTGAAGGCCTCGAGGGCCCGTTCCTTCGCGGCTGGGGGGGCGGGACGGCCGAAGAGCTCGGCCGTTTGCCGGCGAATCCGGCGCATCTGCGCGAGATACCGCGAGCAATGGCGGCACATCAAGATATGCACACGGAAGGCCAGCCGCTCCGTCCACGGGAGGCCGCCCTCGTCATAGGCGGTGGTCTGGCGGGTGATGTCGCGGCACGTGGGCATCATGGGCATCAGGCGAGGTGGGCTTCGACCGCCGCCCGCAGTCGCGTGCGAGCGCGGTGAAGCAGCACCCGTTGATTGGACTCGCTGACGTCCAGAATGTTACACGCTTCGGCCGCCGACAGCCCTTCGACGTCCCGCAGGGTCACGACCGCCCGCTGGGCGGGGGGCAGCGTCTCGAGGGTGCGTTCGATGACTGCCTGGATCTCGTCCTGCAGCACCTTGGTTTCCGGGTCGCCCGCGCCCCACGTCGCCGGAGCGACCGCCCATTGTCCGTCCGCGGCGAACCGTTCCTCGGGCGGCGTGTCGCCCTCGTGGTCGTCGGCGGTCAACAGCGCCGAGAAGGGAATCTGGCGTCCGTCGCGCGTGGCCTTCGTTCGTGAGCGGTTCGCCAGAATGCGGAACAGCCAGGTCTTGAGACTGGAGCGCGCCTCGAAGCGGTCGAGTCCCCCGATCACCGCGACCCAGGTGTCCTGCACGACCTCCTCGGCCGCTTCGGGGCTGCGAACCCAGGTGCGCGCGATCTTGAGCATGGACCGGTGGTAACAGTCGACGAGCGCCTCGAACGCGGACTCGTCGCCCGCCCGGATCCGGGAAATGAGGACGTCGTCAGGGGGAAGCAGCAAAGAGTGGGTTCCTATCGCGTTGTGAGGCTTGGTGCCAACAGCCTGACACGAACAGTGTATGTTGTCGTCGTCGGCGCCGCCACCTGGGGCCCGGGCGCCGACCGATCCCTGATTACTGCGATCGGCACCGGCGCCGGTTACGCCGCGCCGCGGTGCCGGCGGACCAGTGGTCGAGGGCCAATCCACGGGCATCCGGCGGCACGACGGTAACCAGCGTCGGCAGCCGGGCGTAGTGAACAGATCGCCCCGTTCCCGCCCGACGCCATGTCATCCCGTTCCACTTCGCGCATTGCCCCCGTGACGTCTGTCTCCGCGGTCGCCCTGGCCGATTCCGGGGACCAGGTCCGCGCGGTCGCCCGTGTCCTGACCCTCATGACTGCCGCCTTCATCCTCGCGAAGACCGGTCGTGACGCGCTCTACTTCCAGCGCGACGGGATCCTGGCCCTGCCGTTTGCCATCGGCCTCACGGCGACGCTCGCGATGCCCACGGCCCTCGGCACCCTGCTGGTGCTCCGCCGGTTCGGCCGGACACGCACGCGCCCCGTCGCCCTCGGGCTGACAGCGCTCGGTCTGGGGGTGGCGGCCCTTGTCGCACGGCCCGGCGGTGGACCGGGCATGACGGTGTTCTTCGTGCTCGTCCCGGTGGTGTTCGGCGTGCTCTTCTCGATCGTCTGGCTCCTCGTCGGCGAGCGGGTCGGCGGTGACGAGGCGGTGCGCGCCCGGACCTACGCGTCGGTCGGGGCGGCCTCGATTGCCGGCGGCGTGGGCGGCGCCGTGCTCGCGCGGGTCGGGGCCCCGTTCGTCGGTGCGTACGGCCTGCTGGGTGCGAGTGCGGTCCTCATGGCGCTGGCGGCCGGCCTGGTGTACCGGCTGTCGCGGCCGCCGGTCGCGGCGCCGTCGGACGTGCCGTTGGCCGTGGCGCCCCCGGTGGCGCGGGCGAGGTTCGCGCGCGCGTGGCAGCAGCCGTACGTGCGGCTCCTCACTGCCATGGCGGCCGCCGGGGCGATGGCCGGCGTGCTCATCGAGTTCACCTTCTACCTGGCCGCGGCATCGTCTGGCCGCAACGGGACGGCGCTCGCGACGCTGTTCGCCAATCTCTACCTCGGCCTCAATGTCCTGGCCTGGGCCGTTCAGCGCACGCTCGGTCCGCGCCTCCAGGGACGCATCGGTGTCGCCGGGGCTCTGCTGGTGCTGCCGGTCGTGCTCGTGGGGCTGGCGCCGATTACGGCCCTAGCGGCCGTCGCCGCGGCCCAGGGTCTGATCCGACTCGTGGAGGGCGGTCTGAAGGCGTCGGTTCATCGGGTGAGCTGGGAACAGGCCTTTCTGCCGATCACTGGTGGCTGTCGGACCGAGGCCAAACTGCTCGTCGAGGGGGTCGCCGTGCGGCTGGCCGAGCTTCTGGCGGCGGTTGCCCTCGGCGTCTGGGTGACGGTCCACGGGGTGGGGGAGCCGCAAGTCGGGCTCCGGTGGCTCGGCGGCGCGTTGGCTGTGGTGGCGGCTGGCTGGCTGCTGCTCACCCTGAGACTGCGGCGATCGTACGGCGGAGAGGCGCTCGGTAGTCCGATGGGGACAGTGCGTGTCCCTGACTCTTGACCCATCGTCGCGACCCTCGGTCCGAGGGTCTGAGCCGATGCGTTGCGCGAGCCGGCGCGCTACGGGCAGTCAGCGCACCGTCGGCGGTACATCCGCGCGAGGGCGATTGCCACGACCAGCCAGCCGACGATCACGACCAGGTTGATGGCCGCGAACCCCCTGACGCCGAGGCCCGCCCACGTCGTACCCACGAAGACGGCCCCCGCCGCGATCATGTCGCCCAGCCGCACCACGAAGGTGTCGACCGCCTGCTTGGCCTTGTACTTTTCCTGGCGGTCCGTCGGCAGCCACAGCAGCTGCCGGACCGTGTTCATGATGGAGTAGTCGCTGGCGTTTTCCGCGGTCTTGGCCCACCGGATGACGGAGAACCCCGCGCCCAGGGCCACCAGGCCGTAGGCGCCGAGCGCGACGACGGGCAGCACCAGGATGGCACCCGCCAGCCCCGCCTGGCGCACCACGCGCGACACGAGGAAGGCCTGGACGGCAACCGCGACGATGTTGACCCAGAAGAAGTAGTTGCCGTAGAAGCTGCCGATGAAGGCGCCGCGGTCGAGTCCGGGATCCAGGCGGGCCGCCGCGTCCGCCGCGTCCACGATCAGGCTGCCGATGATGTACTCGCCGGTCGTGTTGACGAGATTGAGGCAGAGCAGCAATGCCGCCATGGCGAGCAGGTAGGGATTCCGGAGGAGTAGAACGAAGCCGTTCGGGCCGGGCAGGGCGCCTCGCTCCTGCCCGGTTCGCGGCTGGCGTGGCGACCGCTCTGTCATCCGGTAGGTCAGCAGGTGCACGACCAGGAGCCCCGCGGCGACCTGGAGGATGGCTGCGGCGCTGAGGCCGGATCGGAACAGCAGGCCTGCCACCCACGCACCGACAGGGCTGCCCGCCGTGGCGCCGATGGCAATGACCGGGAAGAGGCGTTCGCCCGAGTCCGGACCATAGAGATCGTTGGCGAACGACCAGAACTGCGCGATCATCACCAGGCTGAAGATGCCCACCCAGATATAGAAGACGACCCCGACATACGGAAGGGCGAAGGCGACCGCCCCGGCGAGGAACTCGAGGCTCAGGAGGAACCCGGTCGTGACGACGGCGATCAGCCGGGCGCGGTCGGCGCGGCCGGCCAGCCGTGCGTATGCCGGCACCAAGCCCAGGAGGAGCGCGGCCTGGGCGGCCGCGGCGTAGGAGCGGAGTTCGGCGCCGCCGCTGGCGAGGACCAACGGCTCGCGCACCGTCTTGAGCAGGTAGTAGGCGACGAGTAGTACGAACAGGTTGCCGAGGAGCAAGGCCGCCCGGCCGCCTTCCCCGGGCTGGACGTCTCCGAAGACTCTCAACCAGCGGTCGGCGCGGCTGGTCCTGGCGCCGGCGTTCAGCGGGTCGGTCATACTCATGGTGAGGGGTCGCGGAGCGCACAAGACACCATGACACGCATGGTCTCCGGGCATGACGGCACGTTACACGCGAGGCGCATCGCGCCGTACCTGTAGCGGAACCTGCGACTCCGAGACCGTTCCCCGGGGCTCATGACGAGCCCGCCTGGAGCGCCACGTGAAGACTCGCCTCCCACTCATCCTCGGACTTGCGGCGATCCTCGTCGCCGGCGTCGCCGTTGGTCGCGGTCTGCCGATTGGTGCGTGGCTGACCGGCCTGGTGGACTATGTGCGCGGCGCCGGAGCCCTTGGCGTGGCGGTCTTCGCGGTGGCGTACGTCGCGGCGACCGTGTCGATGGTGTCGGGCGCCGTCTTGACCCTGGGCGCCGGATTCGTCTACGGCCCGGTGCTCGGCACGCTGATTGTGTCCCCGGTGAGTGTCATCGCCGCCACGGTCGCCTTCGCGTTGGGACGGTCCGTGGCGCGTGGCTGGATCAGCCGCCGGATGGCCGGCTCGGTCCGCTTCTCCGCCATTGACGAGGCGGTCGGGCGGGAAGGCCTGAAGATCGTCCTGTTGCTGCGCCTGTCGCCCCTCTTTCCGTTCACGGTGCTCAACTACGCACTGGGGCTGACCCGCGTGCGGCTCCGTGACTACGTGCTGGGCTCCTGGATCGGCATGCTGCCGGGCACGGTGCTCTACGTCTATTTGGGCTCGCTGGTCACCAGTGCGAGCGGGTTGCTGTCCGGGCAGGGCGGCGCCTCTGGCGGGGCGACGCGGATCTTCTATGTCGTCGGGTTGGTGGCCACCGTGGCCGTGGCCGTCGTGGTCGGGCGGACCGCCAGGCGCGCGCTGGACCGGTCGCTGGAGCGTCCGGTCGCCGAGGCGACATCGTGACGATCTGGATTCCGGCCGGCGCGCCGGGAGCAGGGAGAGGATGACCGTGACCGAATCGCCAGAGACGCCGACCCGGGTGCGCGGCAAGGCGTCGACGCACGTCGAGGTGCTGCCCGACGATGCGCACAATCGCGCCCTCGTCGAGTTCGTGCATCCCGGCGGCCGCCAGAATCCCGAGCCCACCGGCCGCTACAACCTGGTGGTCGTGGGCGGCGGCACGGCCGGCCTGGTGTCCGCGGCCGGCGCGGCCGGTCTCGGCGCCCGCGTGGCGCTCGTCGAGCGCCATCTGATGGGGGGGGACTGCCTCAACTACGGTTGTGTCCCGTCCAAGGCGGTCCTGCGCGTGGCGCATGCGGCGCACGCCGCCCGTGAGGCCGAGGCCTTCGGCATCGCCACCGGGGCGGTTCGCGCAGACTTCGGCCGCGCCATGGAGCGGATGCGTCGCCTCCGCACCGGCATTGCGCACCACGATTCGGTGAAGCGGTTCACCGACCTGGGCGTCGACGTCTTCCTCGGCGACGCGCGCTTCGTGGGGCCGGATGTGCTCGAGGTCGACGCGCGGCGCCTGACGTTCAGCCGGGCGATTGTCGCGACCGGTGCGCGAGCGGCCGCCCCGCCGATCCCCGGGCTGGAAGATGCCGGTTACCTGACCAACGAGACGGTCTTTTCCCTGACGGACCTGCCGCCCCGGCTGGCCGTGATCGGCGCGGGGCCGATTGGCTGCGAGATGGCCCAGGCGTTCGCCCGTCTCGGCAGTGCCGTCACCGTCGTGAGCCGCGGTCCCCGGATCCTGCCGCGCGAGGATGCCGACGCCAGCGCGGTGGTCGAGGCGCAGCTCCGGCGCGAGGGCATCAGCCTGCGGCTCGGGGGCCGGGTCATCGCGGTGCAGGCCACGGCTGGCGGCCGGGCCGTCGTGTTCGACGGCGGGGCGGGCGAGGAACGGATCGAGGTCGACGAGATCCTCGTGGCCGTCGGCCGCGCGCCCAACGTCGAAGGGCTGGGCCTCGAGGCGGCCGGCGTGGACGCGGACCAGACCGGCGTGCTCGTCGACGATCGGCTGCGCACGAGCAATCGCCGCATCTATGCGGCGGGAGACATCTGCTCGAAGTACCAGTTCACGCACGCGGCCGACGCGATGGCCCGCGTGGCGATCCAGAACGCGCTGTTCTTCGGCCGGCGCACGGCGAGCAGCCTCGTGATTCCGTGGTGCACCTACACCGACCCGGAACTGGCGCATGTCGGCATCGGGTCCGACGAGGCTCGCGCGATGGGGGACCGTGCCGTGACGATCCTCGTCCCGCTCGCCGACGTGGACCGCGCGGTGCTCGAGGGAGACGACCACGGGTACGCGGAGGCGCACATCGAGGCGTCGTCGGGCCGGATTCTCGGGGTGACGATCGTCGCGCGTCATGCCGGCGACCTGATCGGCCCCTTCGTGCTCGCCATGACGGCCGGCCTCCGGGCGGATCAGTTGTCACGCACGGTGCTGCCGTACCCCACGGTGGGCGAAGTCGCCAGGAAGATCGGCGACCAGTGGGCCCGGCGCCGGCTGACACCCATGCTCAGGCGGGTGTTCGAGCGGTTCCTGGCGTGGCGCCGCTGACGAGGTGATGTGATGCAGGGTTCTCGCGTGATGCTTGCGGCAGGGGTCGCCTGTGTGGCACTCGGCTGGCTTGGCGTCGCGGCCGCGCCGCTCGAGGAGCGCCCGGTCGCGGCCAGGCAGTTCCTGGCGCGCCGGGACGACCCGGTTCGGAGTTACCACGCGACGCGACGGCTCGAGGCCAGCAACGCGCGGTTCGGCAAGACCGGATGGCTGGAGGTGGAGACGGTCCTCGACCCGCTCGAGGGCTTCTCCTGGACGGTCCTCGCGGAGGGCGGCTCCGGTTACATCCGCACGAAGGTGCTGCGCCGGGCTCTCGAGGCCGAGGTCGATGCCATCCGCACCGGAGAGCCGTCCCGCTCGTCGGTGAGCGCCGAGAACTACACGTTTCGCGAGACCGATGGCGAGGGCGTGCCAGAGGGACTCGTGCGGCTCGCCATCCACCCCTTGCGCCGCGACGGGATGCTCCTCGACGGCTGGCTCTGGCTGGCCGCCGACGATGCCGATCTGCTCCAGATCGACGGGCGCCTGGCCAGGAACCCCTCTGTATGGACGCGCTCGGTCGACGTCGTCCGCCGCTATGCCCGGGTCGCCGGCATCCGCGTGCCGGTCGAGATGACCTCGACCGCCGAGGTCCTCATCGCGGGCACGTCGCACTTCCGCATGACCTACACCTACCAGTCCGTCAACGGCCGCCTGGTCGACACCACCCGCTGATCCGTTCAGCAGGGCGACCGGCCGGTCCATCGCCCGCCGTGTCGCCCCCCCTTCGCCGTCAGTCGCCCGATCCGGGCGGACCGCCGATGTGAGCGGCGCCGTGGCCGAAGAGGGCGTCCGGAAAGAGAATCGGGAGCAGTTCGCGGGTGGCCTGCCGGCGCTTGAATTCCCGGTGCGCCGCGTCGTGTCCGGCGTCGAGGGTGTTCAGGAAGGCACGGAGCGGCGCGATCTGCACTTCGACCGGGAAGTGGTAGGGCGGCATGTCCGGCTGGTCGGCGACCAGCAAGTCCACGATCTGCTTGAGCACCTGGAACCCCGCGGACGAGGCCGAGGTGAGCCGCGGCGCGTCGCCGCCCTCGCCGAGCGTGTCGACCCGATCCCGCCAGCGGAATGGCCCGCCCAGCCCCTCGACCAGACGCCGCTCGAGCGCATAGGCCTGCCGCCGGCTGCCGACGACGAACATGGCACCGAGCAGATCGGGCACGGCATGGGCATCAGCGATGCCGCGGCGGATCATCTTGCTGAGGATGGAGCCGCTGCGCGGCCCGAGGTGGGGACGCTGCCGGTGGGCACTGTCACGCCGGGGCGCGATCGGATCGCCGGCGATCGGGGCGACCTCGCGCTTGAATCGCGACCGGTAGTGATATAGATCGATGTCGAGTCCGCCCACGTTCCGGAGCCGCCGCCGCTCGAAGTACCAGGTCTGCGGCTCGATCGCCGCAGGCACACGCCGGGTGCCGAACTCGAGACGACCGCCCTTGAGCAGGGTGACGCCGGCGGCGTGCCCCGCCGGTTCCAGGTCGCGCCAGAGACGCTCGCGCAGGACCCGGTCGAACATCGCGCGGTGATGGCGGCCGTCCCGAACCGCGCGGGTGTGGTCGATGTCGAAGAGCAGGCGCGTCAGGTACAGCTTGCGACGCGCCTCGTATCGGACCCGCGGGTCCGGCGCTTCGAAGGCCAGGCGGAGCAGCGCGTCGAGCCGGATTTCCCGCCGGATCTCCGGAAGCACCCGCCGCGCTGCCGCGAACGACGGGGGTGCGACGTCCAGCAGGTCGTCGAGGTAGCGATCGGTGTCGTCGAGATAGGTGCGCAGCGGGGCGAGGGCGGCCGGACGGGTGCCGGCGACAGGGACCGTCAGCGAACGGACGAGATCGCCAGCCGTCGTCGTGCCTGCGACGACCCGCCGGTAGACGCGCAGCCAGAACCGCAGGGTGGTTCGCTGGCGGGTCGGCAGTTCGGGATCCAGCAGGGGGTGTGCCGAATAGACGCGGGCGTGCGCGTCTCGGGCAGGGAGAGCCGCCGTCATCGGTCGCGCATCGCGTCCACCACGCCCCGTCCGGGAACCGGCGCGCCCTTCAGCCGGTCCGGCCGCCCAGCCGCGCGGGCAGCAGGAGGGCCAGCGCGGCACCGAAGGCCGCGTGGGCGGTCAGCACGGTCGCCGCGAACGGCCAGCCGAAGTCACGGCCGAACGGCCCGACGCCGAGCGACAGGACCACGGGACTGGCGAGGAAACCCACGCCGATGAGCACACCGTAGGGGATCGCCCACCAGCGGGACCAGCCAGCGAACAGCAGCACGAAGACCATGCCGAAACTGGCGCCGTTCCAGACGTGATAGGCGAATCCCGCCGCGTCGGACAGCGTGGACGGACCGAGGGCGAAGCGGTCGAGCAGCAGCACGCCCATCAGCTGCGGCAGGTTGCCGGGCATGAAACCCATCCGGAACCCCGGATACCGGACCGCCTCGAGGGCCAGGGTCGCCGCCGCGCCCGCGAGGGCGGCCCGGGCGACCAGCGCGGCCAGGCCGGGGGAGAGCCGGCGGGTGACGAACCACAGGACGACGAGGGCGGCCGCGGCGGGCACCATCACGGTTTGCGCGAGCTGATGGAGCGACCCGTAGCCCATCAGTGACGCCGGGAAGACGTTGGGTGCGACCGACGCGAGTCCGAGCAGCACGAAGCGTGGCGCGAGGGTACGGGCGTGGCGTGACATGGGAAGACCTCGCAGAGGGGACATGGTCCCCCCTGCTGCCAGGAACGAGCCGGGGTTACTGCGCGGCCATCGTGGCCAGCCCGCCGAGGTTCTTGTCGAGCATCTCCCCGACCATCTTGATCTTGTCGTTCTTGAACTGGCCGAGCAGCGACGACGGCTTGTCGTAGGCGACGAACGTCTTACCGGCCGTGTCCTGGTAGACGAACACGCGCAGGGGGATGTAGAGCCCCGCGGCGTGGTCCTGCTCGAAGACCTGCTTGCCGACGGTGGGGCTGCCGACGAGGAAGAGCGTGGCCTTGAGGCTCATGCCCGTCATCGACAGCATCTGGCCCTGGTTGACCTCGGCCATCACCA
This sequence comes from Vicinamibacterales bacterium, assembly GCA_050250645.1. GTDB lineage: Bacteria > Acidobacteriota > Vicinamibacteria > Vicinamibacterales > UBA2999 > JBFWVR01. Next base: position 178,612 of record JBFWOG010000007.1, on the reverse strand, counting down.
TCATGCCGTTCTTGGCGACGAGCGTCTTGAGCGAGTCGACGACCGCCTCGAACGACTTGGTGGACGCGACGGTGACGCGCGTCGCCTCGAACTTGGTGTCGGCCGCGTGAACGGACGTCGCGAGCAGGAGCGCGACGCCGAGCGACGCGACGGTCTTGAACGTGAATCTCATGGTGTGACTCCCAGAAGTGCCTTGTGGCGAACCTGCCACCCGGGAGTAGTCGTGTCACGACACCGGATGTTACGCGCCCCTGATGCTCGGCGGTCTGCCGCGTCCCGTCCGACAGCCGCCGTGGGAGCGGCACCTCGGTAACGGCTGGCCTCGGTGGATGACTACAGGCGTATGCAGCATCCTCCGCCTCGGTGCTCGCGGAGCGGCGGCAGCCCCTCCCCGACCAGGGCCAGCGCCGGCTGGAGCGCCGCCGTCGCGGTCACGCTACTCTCTGCGGTGCCACTCCTGGTAATGGGGAGTGTGAACCCCGCACGAGCGGCCCGAGCCGTTGCCCCGTCGCTCGACGCGCGGGGACGCGGCACGCCCGCCCGCGGGGCCGGGAGCACGTCCGTGCAGGCGCCCGTGGACACCGTGGCGACGCTCGTCGCCGCCCTGCACGACCCGGACACCGAGGCCGCGCGGTCGGCCGCGCTCGCCCTCGGGGAACGCGGAGACCCCACGGCGGTGCCGGCGTTGATCCGGGTGCTCGGGGAACCCCGCGCCGCGGCCGTTCGCAGCGCGGCCGCCTATTCGCTGGGTCTCCTGCACGATCGGCGGGCTGTCGAGCCGCTGATCACGGCGCTGGCCGATGCCGACCTGGACGTACGGATGAGCAGCGCGCTGGCGCTCGGGTCCCTTGGCGATCCCCGGGCGGTCGAGCCGCTGCTGGCGCTTCCACATGACGACGCCCACAAGGCCTGCATGTCCATCGCGCTGGCCCTGGGTCGGCTGAGAGACAAGCGCGCCGTCGGGCCGCTACTCGCCGAACTCGACGACCATGATGGCGACAATTGTCAGAATGTCGCCGTGGCGCTCGTGCTGATCGGCGATACGGGGTCCACCCTCCCGCTGATCCGGGCCCTCGACAGCGCGACGCCCGCCGTTCGGCAGGGAGCCTCATACGCGCTGGGGTTCTTCGGGCGTCCCGAGGCCGTGCTTCCGCTCATTGCCCACCTCACCGATCCGGATCTGGCCGTGCGCCGCAACGCCGTCGACGCGCTGCGGCGGCTCGCCGATCCGAGGGGCATCGCACCGCTTAGAACCGTGGCCCAGTCCGACCCGGATCCGGCACTGCGCGAGCGGGCGCGGCAGGCCGCCGACGCCCTGGCCCGCCCGCCAGGCGCCAACGATTGGCCGTGGTGAGCGGGCCGGCGAGGTGGCGCCTGGCGAGGCGCGTGGTTCAGCCCGTGCGGGTGCCGGCGGGGCATCGTGCGGGCGGCGTGAGATCGGACAGGCGGCCGGTGGAGGATTCGTGACCAATACGCGCGCACTGGACCAGCTTTCGATCAACAGCATTCGGACCCTCGCCATGGATGCCGTCCAGGCGGCCAATTCCGGGCATCCGGGAACGGCCATGGCGATGGCGCCCACGATCTTCACGCTGTGGCAGCGGTATCTCCGGTTCGATCCCACCGACCCCATCTGGCCCAATCGCGACCGGTTCGTGTTGTCGATCGGACACGCGTCGATGCTGCTGTACTCGACGTTGCACCTGAGCGGGGTGACGGCGGTGGACGCCGACTACGAGCGCCTCGGCGAGCCGTCGGTCACGCTGGGCGACATCCGGCGGTTCCGGCAGCTCGACAGCCGCTGTCCCGGCCACCCCGAGTACCGGTGGACGTCCGGCGTCGAGACCACGACCGGGCCCCTCGGACAGGGCGTGGCGACGAGCGTCGGCATGGCGATCGCGGCGAAGTGGCAGGCCGCGCACTTCAACCGGCCGGGGTTCGACCTGTTCGACTACGACGTCTACGCGCTCTGCGGGGATGGCTGCATGATGGAGGGTGTCACGGCGGAAGCCGCGTCGCTGGCCGGCCACCTGCGGCTGGGCAACCTCTGCTGGATCTACGACAACAACCACATCACGATCGAGGGTTCCACGGCGCTGGCATTCAGCGAGGACGTGGCGGCGCGGTTCCGGGCGTACGGCTGGAGGGTCCTGCGCGTCAGCGACGCCAACGACGTCGACATGCTGGCGCGCGCCTTCGCGCGGTTCAGGAAAGCTGCCGAGCGCCCGACGCTCATCGTCGTCGACAGCCATATCGGTTACGGCGCGCCGCACAAACAGGATTCGAGCGCGGCGCATGGCGAGCCGCTCGGCGCCGAGGAGGTGGCGCTGGCGAAGCAGAGCTACGGTTGGCCGGATGAGGCGGCGTTCCTGGTGCCGGAGGAGGTGTACGAGCATTTCCGGTCCGGCCTGGGCGCTCGCGGCCGCGCGGCGCGCCAGGCGTGGGAGACCCGGCTCGCCGGCTACACCCGGGCGTATCCCGCGCTCGCCGATGAGCTGGCACTCATACAGCGCCGGGACCTCCCGAAGGGGTGGGACCGGGACCTGCCGGTCTTCGCGGCGAGCGAGACCGGCGTCTCGGGCCGGGACGCGAACGGTGCGGTGCTGAATGCGCTGGCGCCGCGGGTGCCCTGGCTCGTGGGCGGCGCGGCCGACCTTGCGCCGTCGACCAAGACTCGCCTGACGTTCGAGGGCGCCGCTGATTTCAGCGCGGACGCACCGGCCGGTCGCAATGTTCATTTCGGTGTGCGCGAGCACGCGATGGCGGCGGTGCTGAACGGCTTGTCGCTGTCGAAGGTGCGTCCCTATGGCGCGGGCTTCCTGATCTTCAGCGACTATGCGCGGCCGGCCATCCGGCTGAGCGCGCTGATGGAGCTGCCCGTGGTGCACATCTTCACGCACGACTCGATTGGGGTGGGCGAAGACGGCCCGACACACCAGCCCGTCGAGCAGCTGGCCGCACTGCGCGCCGTACCTGGGCTGGTCACCCTGCGGCCGGCGGACGCCAACGAGGTCGTCGAGGCCTGGCGGGTGATCATGCCACTTCGTCACCAGCCCGTGGCCCTCGTGCTGTCCCGCCAGAACCTGCCGACGATCGACCGCAAGACCTGCGCCCCGGCCACCGGCCTGGCCCGCGGCGCCTACGTGCTCCGTGACGCACCAGACGGACGACCGGACGTCCTGCTGATCGGCACCGGCAGCGAAGTGGCGCTGTGCGTCGCCGCTGGCGAGCAACTCGCCGCTGACGGCATTCGCGTGCGCGTCGTCAGCATGCCGTCGTGGGAGCTGTTCGAGCGACAGGACGACGCGTACCGGAACGCCGTGCTGCCGCCGGACGTGCTCGCCCGTGTCGCCGTGGAGCAGGCATCGACGTTCGGGTGGGACCGCTACGCCGGGCCGGGCGGCGCGGTCGTCGGGATGCGCACGTTCGGCGCCTCGGCTCCGCTCAAGGAGCTGCAGGAGAAATTCGGCTTCACGCCCGAGCACCTGGTGGCCATCGCGCGCCAGCAACTGGAGAAGCACAAGCCACGGCCGTGACGTCTGGCAGGTGAACCCGGTGCGGGCTGGTTCGTCACACCGCGAAAGGCGATCTTCGCCAGGGGGAATGATGCAGATTGGAATGGTTGGTCTCGGACGGATGGGCGCGAACATGGCTCGCCGGTTGATGCGTGGCGGACATGCCGTCGCCGTCTTCGACCTGAGCGCCGAGCGCGTCCGGGAACTGGCGGCGGAGGGGGCGACGCCGGCCGCCTCGCTCCACGCCCTCGTCCAGGCGCTGGTGCCGCCGCGGGCGGTGTGGCTCATGGTCCCGGCCGGGGATGCCACCGAACAGATGGTGTCGTCGGTGGCGGCGCTCCTGAGCGCCGATGACGTCGTTATCGACGGGGGCAACTCGCATTTCAAGGACGACGTACGCCGTGCCGCCACCCTGCAGGCCACGGGGGTGCAGTACCTCGATGTCGGCACGAGCGGCGGCCTGTGGGGCATCGAACGCGGCTACAGCCTGATGGTGGGCGGGCCGCGTGAGGTGGCGGACCGGCTCGACGCCATCTTCGCCACCCTGGCGCCGGGGGATGACGGCGTGGCCCCGACGCCTGGCCGGCGCGGCGCTGGCACCGCCGAGCGCGGCTACCTCTACTGCGGACCCGCGGGCGCCGGGCACTTCGTCAAGATGGTGCACAACGGCATCGAGTACGGGTTGATGCAGGCCTACGCCGAGGGCTTCGACATCCTCCGGAACGCCGCCGGGGAGCAGGTGCCGGCAGGGCAGCGGTACGACTTCGACCTGCCGGAGGTGGCCGAGGTCTGGCGGCACGGCAGCGTGGTGGGGTCGTGGTTGCTCGACTTGACGGCGATGGCCCTCGCCGAGGACCCCGCGCTCTCGCGCTACACGGGCGTCGTCCAGGACTCGGGCGAGGGACGCTGGACGATCGAGGCCGCCATCGCCGAGGCGGTGCCGGTCGACGTGCTGGCGTCGGCCTTGTTCGCCCGCTTCCGGTCGCGCCAGGACCACACGTTCGGGGAGAAGGTCCTCTCGGCCATGCGCGAGAAATTCGGGGGGCACGTCGAGCGCCCCGCGGGGGGGTAGCGTCATGGGAGACACCCCGATGAGCCCGCGATCACCAGGACCGTCCGGCGCCACCGACGGCTGTGCCGAGCGGACGCAGGCGCCGGCTCCGGTTACCGGCCCGTGCGCCGTGGTCATCTTCGGCGCCAGTGGCGATCTGGCCATGCGCAAGCTGCTGCCAGCGCTGCACAACCTGCGCGGCAGCGGCCTGCTGAGCGAACGGTTCAGCCTCATCGGTGTAGGGCGCGACGAGCAGACGGACGCGCAGTACCGCGACAAGCTCGGGCGTGATCTCGCGCAGTTCGCCTCGCAGCCGATCGACGCCGATGGCCGCGACTGGCTCCTGGCGCGCGCGTCGTACGTGTCGGGCGGGTTCGACGACGACGCGACGTTCCAGGCGATCGGCCGGCATCTCGCGGGTGACGAGGAGGGGCCCGCCGGCGCGCTCTTCTACCTCGCCACACCGCCGAGCCTGTTCGGGCCGATCGTCGACCGGCTCGGCGCGGCGGGCCTCGCGCACGAATCCCGCGGCGCCTGGCGCCGCGTCATCGTCGAGAAGCCGTTCGGGCGCGACCTGGACACCGCGCGGGCGCTCAACCGCCGGATGCTCGACGTCCTGCAGGAGCACCAGATCTACCGGATCGACCACTACCTGGGCAAGGAGACCGTCCAGAACATCATGGCCCTGCGATTCGGCAACGGCATCTTCGAGCCGATCTGGAACCGCCGGTACATTGACCACGTCCAGATCACCGTCGCCGAGACGGTTGGCGTCGAGCAGCGCGGCGGCTACTACGATACGGCGGGCGCGGTGCGCGACATGCTCCAGAACCACCTGTTCCAGCTGCTGGCTGTGACGACGATGGAGCCGCCGGGATCGTTCCTGGCCGAACACGTCCGCAACGAGCGGCTGAAGGTGCTCCAGTCGGTACGTCCCCTCGCCGGGGAGGCGGTCGCGCGAGACGTGGTGCGGGGGCAGTACACCGCGGGCACCTCCGGAGGCACCGCCGTGCCCGCGTACCGGGCCGAGCCCAAGGTGGCGCCGCTGTCCGACACCGAGACCTACGTCGGCCTGAAGGTCCTCATCGACAACTGGCGGTGGGCCGAGGTGCCGTTCTACCTGCGCACCGGCAAGCGGCTGCCGTCGCGGGTGACGGAGATCGCCATCCAGTTCAAGCAGCCGCCCCTGGCGCTGTTCCGCGACACGCCGGCCGAGTGCGTGCAGCCGAACTGGCTCGTGCTGCGGATCCAGCCGCGCGAAGGGATCGCCCTGCAGTTCGAGGCCAAGGTGCCGGGCCCGCGGATGCAGTTGGGGGGCGTGACCATGGACTTCTGCTACGTGGATCACTTCGGCCAGTCGCCGAGCACGGGTTACGAGACCCTGTTGTACGACGGCATGGTGGGCGACGCCACGCTGTTCCACCGTGCCGACATCGTCGAGGCGGGTTGGGAACTGGTGGCACCGATCCTGGACGCCGCCGGGACGGACGGCGTCGCGGCACGCGGATATGCCGCCGGGACCTGGGGACCGCCCGAGGCGGCGGCGCTCCTGCAGCGGGACGGCCGCGCGTGGCGGGATCCGGTCGCGTGAGGGGCCGAGGGGGAGTCGCGAGCGCGAGCCGGCGGCGGGTGGCCCCGGCTTGCGACACGCCTGCGCGGAGGGGGGCGTGATTCTCGCGGGCGACATCGGCGGCACCAAGACCGCACTGGCCTGGGTGGACGCGGGCGCGGTCGTTGCGACGCGGACGGTCCCGAGTGCCGGGTTTGCCAGCCTGGCGGAGATCGTTCGGGCATTCCTCGCGATGGACACGGCGTGCGTGGCCCGCGCCGCCTGCTTCGGCATCGCCGGTCCGATCGTCGGTGACATCGTTCGTACCACCAATCTCCCGTGGGTCATCGACCGCCGCGAGTTGTCGGCGCTGCTCGGGACTCCTCGGGTCCGGCTCATCAACGACCTCGAAGCGGTCGCGCATGGCGTCGGGGTGCTTGGCGACGACGAGCTCGTCACGCTGAATCCCGGGCGGTCGGACCGCTCGGGCAACGCCGCGGTCATCGCGGCAGGTACGGGGCTCGGCGAGGCGGGACTGTACTGGGATGGCGCGGTCCATCACCCGTTCGCCACCGAGGGCGGGCATGCGAGCTTCGCGCCTCGCAACGAGCTGGAAATCGGACTGCTGCGATTCCTGCTGGCCGAGCATCAGGACGTGAGCTGGGAGCGCGTACTGTCTGGCCCCGGCCTGCACGGCATCTATCGCTACCTGCGCGACGGGTTGCGGGCGGGCGAGCCCGAGTGGTTGACCGACCGGCTGCGTGACGGCGACCCGGCAGCGATCGTTGCCGGGGCGGCGCTCGACGGGTCGTCGCCGGTGTGCCGGAGGGCGCTCGACCTGTTCGTCACGCTCTACGGTGCCGAGGCCGGCAATCTGGCGCTGAAGACGCTGGCGACGGGTGGTGTGTTCGTCGCAGGCGGCATCGCGCCGAAGATCCTGCCGGCGCTGACCGGCGGCAACTTCCTCCGGGCCTTCGTCCGTCACGGCCGGTTCCGCCCGGTGCTCGAGGCGATACCCGTGCAGGTCGTCGTCAGCGACGCGGTGGCCCTTCGCGGCGCCGCGCGGGCGGCGGTGCTCGACGACGGCGCGTGACGCGGGCGATCGCATCGACGTAACGGAGGCGGTCGCGGCGGGGACTGAACCGCACAACGACCACTCACCTGGAGTCCCTCATGCCCGTGCTCGAGCCCGACCCCTGGCGGCAACCATTCTTCGCGAGCCTCCGCTGTCCCCGCGGCGTCGTCATCCCGACGAAAGACCCCGACGCCTATGAACTCAACCCTGAGTATCGGTGGGTCTACAACAAGCTCGCGGTCGCGGAGTCGCAGGGGCTCGCCTGCGCGCCGCACGGCGTGCGCCCAACGACCTACCCCGTCTTCAAGAAGCCCGCGTTCAACCTGCGCAGCATGGGGCACGGGAGCCGTGCGCTCCGCGATGCCCGGGACTACGATCGGCACATGTCGCCCGGCGACATGTGGATGCCGCTCCTGACCGGCGCGCACGTCAGCACCGACCTCGCCGTCGTCGACGGCAGGGTCGCCTGGCTGGCGCACGCCCGGGGCGCGCCAGCCGGCGGTGGCACGTTCGACTACTGGGCCATCCTCGACGGCGACGCCGACGGACTCGACGGCGTCCTGAGGGCCTGGGTTCGCCGACACCTGCGCCGCTACACGGGCATGGTCAACGTGGAGACAATCGGTGGGCGCATCATCGAGGTCCACCTGCGGTTCGCGGACCAGTGGGCGGATCTGTACGGGCCAGCCTGGGGCCGGAACCTGGTGGCGCTCTATGCCGGGCACGGCTGGCCCCGCGCGACCCCCCCGCGCGCGGCGTGGAGCGTCGTGCTGTTCCTGCCGCACGGCGGCCCGTTTCAGAAGCCTCCGGCCGCGCTGACGGCAGGCCTGCTGCGCGACGACCGCGTGTCGAGCGTCCAGTATCCATTCCACCTGGACCGCTCACCCTCCTCCCACGCCATGCCGCCCGGCGGGTTCCGTGTGGCCATCGTCAACGGCTGGGATCTCGACGCCTGTGTCGCGGCCCGGAGAAGGATCGCGGCGTGGTACGGGAAGCGGAGCCGGCGCACCCGTGCCGCGTGAACGACATCGCCGGCCCTCGCGGGCGACTGCTGGTGGGCGCCGGTCCCGACCTGTATGATGCGGGCGAGGTCGGGGTGGCGGGCCGCCCCGGGCGGTGTCGGACGCGGCGCAGGTGGCGGCCCATCTTCAATGACATCAACCGTGTGGCCGACGGGCTCGGGGTCGACCTCGAGGACTGGATGCCGCCGCATCCGCACGGACATCGGGCACCGCACCGGCGGTAGAGCGACCGCGCTCGCACGCCGGCCGACGTCGCCCGTAACGCCTGCCCTCTGGGGGAGACTACTCAGGCCTGATGGCCCCGCTGACTGCCGAGCACGCTCGACTGCCGGAGGCCTCCTGGCGTCGCTTCGGGCCGTACCTGAGCGAGCGCCAATGGGGCACGGTCCGGGAGGACTACAGTGCCCATGGCGCCGCCTGGGACAGCTTTCCGCACGACATGGCCCGGAGCCGGGCCTACCGCTGGGGCGAGGACGGGCTGGCGGGCTTCAGCGACACCAGGCAGCGGCTCTGCCTCGGCCTGGCCCTGTGGAACACCAGGGACGCGATCCTGAAGGAACGCCTCTTCGGGTTGACCGGGCCCGAGGGCAACCACGGCGAGGACGTCAAGGAGATTTACTACTATCTCGATGCGGTGCCGTCACACGCCTATCTGTCGATGCTTTACAAGTATCCGCAGGCGGCGTTCCCCTACGACGCGCTCGTGGCCGTGAACCGCGCGCGGGGCAAGTCGGACCCCGAATTCGAGCTGATCGACACCGGGGTGTTCGACGAGGACCGCTACTTCGACGTCTTCGTCGAGTACGCGAAGCACGACGCGGAGGACATCCTCATGCAGGTCCGCGTCGTCAATCGCGGGCCCGACGACGCCCCGGTCGTGGTGGTCCCGCAGCTCTGGTTCCGCAACACGTGGTCGTGGGGACGGTGGCCGGAGCGCCCCGGCCTGTCGGCGCGCGGGAGCGACCGGGTCGACGTGGCGCACCCGGCGCTCGGGTCGTTCGTACTCCAGGCCGACGGGCCGGACGAGCTGGCATTCTGCGAGAACGAGACCAACCACGCACGCCTTTATGGTGGCGCTACGGGCGTCGGGTACTACAAGGACGGCCTGCACGCCTACGTCGTCGGAGGTGATTCCACCGCCGTCCACCCGGAGGGCCGGGGGACCAAGGTGGGCGTCGTCTGGCGGCGGACCGTCCTGGCGGGCGGGGAGGCGGTGTTCCGGCTCCGCCTGGCGCGCGAGGCGCTTGACGATCCGTTCGGGCCGTTCGACCGGATCCTGGCCGCACGCCACGCCGACGCCGACGCCTTCTACGACACGCTGCACCCGCCCCACCTCACGGCGGCCGAACGCCAGGTGCAGCGGCAGGCGCTGGCGGGGATGCTCTGGAGCCAGCAGTACTACTACTTCGACATCCCGCAGTGGCTCGCCGGCGATCCGGCACAGCCGGCTCCGCCGCCCGAACGGCGATCCGGGCGCAACGCCGAGTGGCTCCACCTGAACAACGCCGACGTCATCTCGATGCCGGACAAGTGGGAGTACCCCTGGTATGCCGCGTGGGACCTCGCGTTCCATTGCCTGCCGCTGGCGCAGGTCGATCCCGACCTGGCCAAGCGGCAGCTCCTGCTGTTGACCCGCGACTGGTACATGCACCCGAACGGGCAGTTGCCCGCCTACGAGTGGGCGTTCGGCGACGTGAACCCGCCGGTCCATGCCTGGGCGACCTGGCGGGTGTTCGAGGCGGACCGGGCGCGTCGGGGCGACGAGGGCGACCTCGACTTCCTCGAACGCTCGCTGCACAAGCTGCTCCTGAACTTCACCTGGTGGGTCAACCGAAAGGACGCGCACGGGCTGAACCTGTTCCAGGGCGGCTTCCTCGGTCTCGACAACATCGGCGTGTTCGATCGCAGTGCGCCGCTACCCGTGGATGGCCACATCGAGCAGGCCGACGGCACCGCGTGGATGGCGATGTACGCCTTGAACCTCCTCCGGATCTCCCTCGAGCTCGCCGTACATCGCCCGGCCTACGAGGACATCGCGAGCAAGTACTTCGAGCACTTCCTTCACATCGCCGGAGCGATGGGCAACGTCGGCGGTGAGGGCATCGACCTCTGGGACGAGGAGGACGGGTTCTTCTACGACGTGCTCCACTGCGACAGCCGAGACGGCCGGCAGTGCGAGTCGATCCCGCTGCGTGTGCGCTCGCTGGTGGGGCTGGTGCCCCTCTTCGCGGTCGAGACGCTGACGCCGGGGATGCTCGAACGGTTACCGGCCTTTCGCGGTCGCATGAACTGGTTCCTGCGGAACCGACCGGACCTGGCGAACCTGGTGTCGCGCTGGGAGATCCCGGGCTCGGGCCAGTTGCACCTGCTGTCGCTGTTGCGCGGGCATCGCATGAAGCGGCTGCTCCGGCGGATGCTCGACGAGACGGAGTTCCTCTCCGACTACGGCGTGCGCGCGCTGTCGCGCCACCACCGGGACCATCCCTATCGGCTCGAGGTCGACGGGATCACCCACACGGTGACGTACCAGCCCGGCGAATCCGACAGCGGGCTGTTCGGTGGGAACTCGAACTGGCGCGGGCCGATCTGGATGCCGGTCAACTACCTGCTGATCGAGTCGCTGCGCAAGTTCCACCGCTACTACGGTGACGACTTCCTCGTCGAGTGCCCGACCGGGTCGGGCCGCTTCCTGTCGCTCGACCGGATTGCGGACGAGCTGTCCGCGCGGCTGCGCCGCCTGTTCCTTCCCGCGGCCGACGGCAGCCGGCCGAGCCTGGGCGGGCACGAGAAGTTCCGGTTCGACCCGCACTTCCGCGACCACCTCCTGTTCCACGAGTACTTCCACGGCGACAACGGCCGCGGCGTCGGCGCCGCCCACCAGACCGGGTGGACGGGTCTCGTGGCGACGCTGCTCGCCGAGGCCGGGCCGAACCGCCCGGCGGTCCGAGGTCCCTCATGAAGGCGATTGCCGTCCACCCCGGCCGCGCGGGCAGCATCCACCTGGCCGACCTCGCGCCGCCGAGCCTCGACGACGTGCCCGACGGCCGGGGCGTCCTCGCGCGCGTGCTGGCGGTCGGTGTCGACGCCACCGATCGCGAGATCGCCGCGGGGGAGTACGGCGCGGCCCCGCCCGGATCGGCGTTCCTCGTCCTCGGGCACGAGAGCCTCTGCGAGGTCGAAGCCGTGGGGGCGCGCGTCACCACGGTGGCCCCGGGCGACCGCGTGGTCTTCATGGTGCGGCGGCCCGGCCACTCGATCTACGACCGGATCGGGCTCCAGGACATGACCACGGACGATCAGTACTTCGAGCGCGGGATCTCGCTGCGCCACGGCTTCCTGACCGAGCGCGTGGTGGACGACGCGGCGTACGCGATCAAGGTGCCCGCGCGCCTGGAGCGCGCCGGGGTGCTCCTCGAGCCGACATCGGTGGCGGAGAAGGCCATCCGGCAGGCGTACAAGGTGCAGGAGCGCCTGGGCATCTGGCGGCCGGCGCGCGCGGTGGTGCTCGGCGCGGGCCCGCTGGGGCTGCTCGCCACGATGGCCCTCCGGGTGCGTGGCCTCGAGGTCACGACCCTCGCGCTGCCACGCCTGCCGTACGTCAACGGTGAGCTCGCCGAGGCCGTGGGAGCCCGGTACGTCAGCGCCAAGGACCAGGACCTGCAGCACCTGTCCGCCTCGATGGGCAACATCGATCTCATCGTCGAGGCGACTGGCTACAGTCCGCTGGTGTTCGACGCGATGGAGCGCCTCGGCAGGAACGGTGTGCTCGTCTTGACCGGCATTGCCGGCGGGAGCCGGATGGCCGATGGCGTGCATGCCGACCACATCCTGCAGAGCTTCGTGCTGGGCAACAAGGTGGCCATCGGCAGTGTGAACGCCGCGCGCGAGGACTTCGAGCGAGGGGTCTCCGACCTGGTGATGGCCGACGCCCTGTGGCCCGGGTGGCTCGACCGGCTGCTCACGCACCGCGTCAGCGGCCTCGAGGGCCATTCGGAGATGCTTCGGCTGCTCACCGACGCGGACGACGCGATCAAGATCTATGTGGATGTGGCCGGTGCCTGACGGGGCGACCGTGCTGGCCCGCCTGCGCGCGCACTGGCCCGAGTATGTGATCGAGGCCACCGGCCTCGGCCTCTTCATGCTGTCGGCGAGTCTCTTCGGGGCCGCACTCGAGCACCCGGCGTCGCTGTTCCGAGCGGCGTGGCCCGCTCCGATGGCACGCCGATTCTTCATGGGCCTCGCGATGGCGGGTACCGCGGCCCTCATCATCTACTCGCCGTTCGGCAAGCGATCGGGCGCGCACATGAATCCTGCGGTGACGCTGACGTTCTGGTGGCTGGGCCGGGTCCACCCGGGGGACGCGGCGTGGTACATGCTGGCGCAGGTCGTCGGCGGGGTGGCCGGCGTCGGCCTGGCGGTCCTGTTCCTGGGAGGCATCCTCGCCGATCCCCATGTCAACTACGTGGTGACCCGGCCGGGCGTCGCCGGGCCGTGGCTGGCCCTGGTGGCGGAGGTGGCCATCGCGTTCCTGCTGATGGGCACGGTCCTCGTCATCGCCAGCCGCCCGCACCTGAATCGCTTCACGGGTCTCGCCGTCGCGGTGCTGCTGACGGTCTACATCACGTTCGAGGCGCCCCTGTCGGGCATGAGCCTCAATCCGGCCCGTTCGCTGGCGTCGGCCGTCGCGGCCCGGGCGTGGACCGCGCTGTGGATCTACTTCGTGGCGCCCGTCACCGGGATGATCGCCGCCGCCGCGGTCTACGGGCGCTGGCCTGGCGCCCATCAGGTGCTCTGCGCCAAGCTCCATCACGACAACCACCAGCGCTGCATTTTCCGATGCGGCTATCCGACGGCCGGAAGGCACGTGACACATGCGTGACGGCCACGACTACGACGTCATCATCATCGGCACCGGTGCCGGAGGCGGCACGCTTGCCCGGAAACTGGCGCCATCGGGCAAGCGGATCCTGCTGCTCGAGCGGGGCGCGTACGTGCCGCGCGAGAAGGACAACTGGAGCCCCCGTGCCGTCAACGTCGACGGCCGGTATGCCACGCGCGACGTGTGGCGTGACGGAAAGGGGCGGCCGCTCCATCCCCATACCAATTACAACGTCGGCGGGAACACGAAGTTCTACGGGGCCGCCCTCTTCCGGTTCCGGGCGGAGGACTTCGGCGAGGTGCGCCACCACGGGGGAATCTCGCCGGCGTGGCCCGTCGGGTACGACGTGTTCGAGCCGTACTACACCGAGGCCGAACGGTTGTACACCGTTCACGGGGAGCGCGGCGAGGACCCGACCGAGCCGCCGGCCAGCGCTCCCTACCCGTACCCCGGGATCTCCCACGAACCGGTCATCCAGGCGCTGGCCGAGGACTTCGCCGCCCAGGGCACACACCCGTTCCACGTGCCGCTCGGCGTGATGCTCGACGAGTCCGATCCACGCACGAGCCGCTGTATCCGCTGCAACACCTGTGACGGCTACCCGTGCCTGCTGCACGCGAAGGCCGATGCCGAGACCTGCGGCGTCGAGCCGGCGCTGGCGCACGACAACGTGCGCCTGCTGACTGGCGCGCGGGTCGACCGGCTGCTGACCGACGCGATCGGCCGCACGGTCACGCGCGTGGTCGCCACCGTCGGCGACGCGCCTGCGGAGTTCACCGCCGACATCGTCGTCGTCGCTGCCGGAGCGATCAACTCGGCCGCGCTGCTGTTGCGATCGGCGAACGACCGCCATCCGCGCGGGCTCGCGAACAGCTCGGATCTGGTGGGCCGACACTATATGGGGCACGTCAACTCCGTGCTGATGGCCCTCTCGAAGTGCGCGAACCCGACGGTGTTCCAGAAGACGCTGGGCCTGAACGACTTCTACTTCAGTTCCACGGCCTGGCCCCACCCGATGGGGCACATTTCCTTCGTCGGCAAGCTTGACGGCGTGACGCTGGAGGCCGGCGCACCCGCCGTGGCGCCGGGGTGGACGCTGGACCTGATGGCCCGACACTCCCTCGACTTCTGGCTGACGAGCGAGGACCTGCCCGATCCCGACAATCGGGTCACCGTCAACGCCGCGGGCGAGGTGGTCCTGGCGTACCGGCCGAACAATGTCGAGGCGCACTACCGGCTGATCGGTGCGCTCAAGGGGCTGATGCAGGGGCGGCGCGCCTGTCCGACGCACGGCGACCAGTGTCACCAGGGGATGCTGGCGCGGAACCTGTTTCTCGGCCAGCAGATCCCACTCGCCGGCGTGGCACACCAGAACGGCACCCTGCGGTTCGGCACCGACCCGGCCACGTCCGTGCTCGACGTGCAGTGCCGGGCGCACGACCTGGACAACCTCTACGTCGTGGACGCGAGCTTCTTTCCGAGCAGTGCCGCGGTGAACCCGGGCCTGACGGTGATGGCGAATGCGCTCCGTGTCGGCGATCATCTGCTCGAGAGGCTGGCATGACCACGATCCCGAGCCTGGCGCCCGCCGACGCGGCCGCGGTCCCCGTGCTCGACGTCGCGGCGATGGTCGAGGTCGATCGGGCGATGGTCGAGGACTTCGGCATTGCCCTGCCGCAGATGATGGAGCACGCCGGCCGGCACCTCGCGTACCTCGCTCGCGAGCGGTTCCTCGCGGGCGACCTGCGCGGCCGTCACGTCGTCGTGCTGGCGGGGCCCGGCGGCAACGGCGGCGGGGCACTGGTCGCCGCGCGCCGACTGGTCGGCTGGGGGGCCACGGTCTCGGTCGTCGTGTCCGTGGATGACGACGCGTTCGCGCCCGTGCCTCGGCACCAGTTGGCGATCGCGAGGCGCCTCCCCCTGGCGCTCATCCGCCCGGACGGGGTCGCCGGTGTGACGCCGCCCGACCTCGTGATCGACGGCGTGATTGGCTACAGCCTGCGCGGGGCACCGCGTGGCGGCGCGGCACGGCTCATCACGTGGGCCAACGCGGGGGCGGCCCCGGTCCTCGCGCTCGACATTCCGTCCGGGCTGGACGGCACGACCGGCGCGCCCGCCGACCCGACGATCGAGGCCGCCGCGACGATGACCCTGGCGCTGCCGAAGCGCGGCCTGCGGGTCGGAACCGCCCGCCGGTTCGTCGGCGAGCTGTATCTCGCCGACATCGGCGTGCCGCCCGGGCTCTACGCCCGTGCGCCGCTTGATCTTGCGGTCCCGCCGCTGTTCGCGAGAGGCGACCTCGTGAGGTTGACGTGAGGGCACCGCCGACCGGCCGTCGACGAGGCCAACCATACGTGTGAGGTCATGATGAAACACTACGACGCGATCGTGATCGGGACCGGCCAGGCCGGCCCCTCCCTGGCGGCGCGGCTGGCGAACGCCGGCCGGCGAGTCGCCGTGATCGAGCGCGGCCGCTTCGGCGGCACGTGCGTGAACACCGGCTGCATCCCGACCAAGACGCTCGTCGCGAGCGCGAGGGCCATCCACATGGCGCGCCGGGGCGACGAGTTCGGCTTCACGACCGGGGGCGACGTGCGGGTCGACATGGCGCGGGTCAAGGCCCGCAAGGACGCCGTGGTCCGCCAGTCGAACGAAGGCGTCGAGAAGTGGATGAAGACGACGCCGAACCTCACCGTCTACGAAGGCCACGGCCGCTTCACGGGGCCACGCACCGTCGAGGTCGGTGGCGAGGTACTGGAAGCCGGCGAGATCTTCATCAACGTCGGCGCGCGGCCCGTCGTGCCCGACATGCCTGGTGTGGGCGACGTGCCGTTCCTCACCAACGCCGGCATGCTCGACCTGGACGAGGTGCCCGGGCACCTCGTCGTCATCGGCGGCAGCTATATCGGCCTGGAGTTCGCGCAGATGTTCCGGCGGTTCGGGAGCCAGGTCACCGTCGTGGAGCAGGGCGCGCGCCTCATTGCCCGCGAGGACGAGGACGTCTCGACCGCCCTCCGGCAGATTCTCGAAGGGGAGGGCATCGCGTTCCGGATGAACGCCACGTGCATCGCCCTGAGCCGGACGCCTGGCGGGATCGCCGTCGGGGTGGACTGCACGCTGGGCACGCCCCTGATCGCCGGCACGCACGTCCTGCTGGCGGTCGGCCGCCGACCCAACACCGATGACCTCGGGCTCGAGGCGGCCGGCGTCGCGACCGACGCCCGCGGCCGGATCACCGTGGACGATCAGTGCCGGACGAACGTCCCCGGCGTGTGGGCGATCGGGGAGTGCAACGGCCGTGGCGCGTTCACCCACACGGCGTACAACGACTTCGAGATTGTCGCCGCCAACCTCCTGGACAACGATCCGCGGCGCCTGAGCGATCGGATTCCCTGTTACGCCTTGTATACGGACCCGCCGGTTGGTCGCGTGGGCCTGACGACGCGGGAGGCGCGGGCGTCAGGGCGTCGGATCCTCGTGGGCCATCGGCCGATGAGCCGCATCGGTCGCGCCCGCGAGATGAGCGAGACGCAGGGGTTCATGCGGGCGCTCGTCGACGCCGACTCGCAGGAGATCCTCGGCGCGGTGATCGTCGGCGTGGGCGGTGACGAGATCGTGCATGCCCTGCTGGACGTCATGTATGCCAAGGCCCCGTATACGACGATCTCGCGGGCCGTACACATCCATCCAACCATCAGCGAGCTGATTCCGACGATGCTCCAGGATCTGACACCGCTCGACTGACACAAAAGGACGCGCGCGAGATGCCCGAGACGATGTTGGCTGCCGGGGGGGCACCTCCCGGTGCACCGACCACTTCGCGCCCCATCGGGTCGTATGCGATGCTCTCCGACTGCTCGTCGGCGGCGCACGTTCGGCGGTCCCAACCAGGTCGTCCTGCAGACCGACGTCGCGGTCGAGGTGACTGGCAGCCTGGTGCGAGCGGCCTTCTCGCTGTCGGCGGGGCAGACCGCCGCTTTCGCGCTCCGCTGGGTGCCGGTCGAGGCGTCGGCACCCCGCCCGACCGACTCGGCCCACGTGGCGGCGCGAATCCGGGATACCGAGGCGGCGTGGCGATCCTGGGAACTGGCACACGACATCTATGAAGGCTCGCACCGGGAACTCGTGCGACTCAGCTCGCGGGTGTTGAAGGGCTTGACGTATCGGCCGACCGGGGCCATCGTGGCGGCGCCGACGACGTCGCTGCCCGAGACCGTCGGCGGCGAGCGGAACTGGGATTACCGCTATGCCTGGATCCGTGACTCGAGCCTCACGCTGCAGACGCTCTATATCGGCACGTGCTCGGAGGAGGCCGGGAACTTCGTCTCGTTCATGACGAGTGCGGCGGGTGGTGGCGCCAGCGTGGACCACTCGCTGCAGATCATGTACGGCATCCGGGGCGAGCACGACCTCGCGGAGCGGGAGCTGCCGCAGCTGCGCGGCTGGCGGGACTCGTCGCCGGTGCGGGTCGGCAATGGCGCCTGGGGCCAGACACAGCTCGACGTGTACGGCGAGCTGCTCGACACGATCTACCTGTACCAGAGGCAGCTCGGCGAGCTGCACCCGGAGATTCAGGCGTTTGCGGCCGGGCTGGCTGATGTCGCGGCGTCGCGGTGGGAAGAGGCCGACGCCGGCATGTGGGAGATGCGTGGGGAGCCGCGGCACCACCTCTCCTCGAAGGTGTTCTGCTGGACGGCCCTGGACCGAGCGGTGCGGCTCGGCCCCGTGCTCGGGTCCCATGCGAAGGTGGACGAGTGGGCCCGGACCCGCGACGCGATCAAGGACGCGGTGCTCACACGGGGCTGGAGCGAGAAGAAGCAGGCCTTCGCCCAGGCCTTCGGATCGGACGACCTCGACGCCGCACAGCTGCTGATGCCGATCCTCGGCTTCCTCCCGGCGACCGATCCGCGCATGCGCTCGACCATCGACGCGATCGCCCGTGAGCTCACCGAGGACGGTCTGGTCTTGCGCTATCGCAACGCCGAGGGGCTCAACGCCGACGGGCTCGTCGGCGAGGAGGGCACGTTCGTCATCTGCTCCTTCTGGCTGGTATCGGCGCTCGTCCGGGCGGGGGAGATCGAGCGGGCCCAGGCCCTCTTCGCCCGTTTGTGCGGTTTCGCCAACGATGTCGGGCTGCTGGCCGAGGAGATCGACCCGGTCAGCGGCGAGCACCTGGGCAACTTCCCCCAGGCCTTCAGTCACGTGGGGCTGATCACGGCCGCCTGGGACCTCGATCGGGCTCGCGGCGCGGCCCGGGTCTGATCGACGGCGACCGGGTTGCCACTGGCGTGGCCTCGTGCGTGCGCGGGGCCGCGTGGGCGCCGGGCGATGGCGGGAGACAAGGGCGGTGACCGTCCCGCGTCCCACGTGTCTGGAGACTCATGCGGGACGTCGACGTCGTGACCGGATCCGCGGTGTTCACCAATCAGCAAGAGGAGGAGTACATGCATCCGAATACTGGACGGTCGATCGCGGGAGGCTTCGTCGGCACGATCGTGATGACGGCCATGATGTACATGGTCGCGCCCATGATGGGGCTCAACATGGACATCGCCGCGATGCTGGGGTCGATGCTGGGCGGCAGCTGGGCGGCCGGCATGGCGATGCACTTCGTCAACGGCGCCATCATCTTTCCCCTGGCCTATGTCTACGTGGTGTATGGATGGCTGCCGGGCGGACCGGCTGCCAGGGGCACGGTGTTTGGCGTGGGGCTCTGGCTGCTGGCCCAGATCGTCGTCATGCCGATGATGGGTGCCGGGTTCTTCAGCATGGCGATGGGCGGCATCATGGCCGCGATGGGGTCGCTCGTCGGGCACCTCCTCTACGGCGTACTGCTGGGTGCGATCGCTGGCGGGGCGGCGGCTCGGGCCGCGTAACCGAGAGGCGCTTCGCAGGATGGGGAGCCGCAACGACGGGGGCGGGAGGGGGGATCGCCGCGGGTCCGTCCTCCCGTCAGCACGGGACCGAGACCCGTTTCACGCCACCGACCCACGCTGACGCCTACGCGACGGCCTGGGCCGGAGACGCGGTGGCGCCGGCCGCAGCCGCGGGCAGTGTCACGTAGAAGGTGCTGCCGTGCCCTTCGCGCGAGTCGTACCGGATCGTACCGCCCATCGACTCCAGCATCGCCTTCGAGACCGACAGACCGAGACCCGTGCCGCCGGCGCCCTTGGTGGTCTGCAGCGGCTGGAAGATCCGATCGCGGAACGACTCGGGAACGCCAGTGCCGGAGTCCGCGACAGCAATTTCGATCTCGCCGCCGATGTGGCGCATGGAGACCCGGAGCGTCCCACCGCCGGTGGCGATCATGGCATCGCGGGCGTTGAGGTAGAGGTTCAGGAAGACCTGCACCAGCAGGCCGAGATCGACAGGCGGGGTAGGCACGGGGTCGAAGCGTGTCTCGACCGTGATCCGGCGGCGCGCGAACTCCCGCCTGAGGCTCTCGAGCGGGACCTCGAGCATCTCGGCCAGGCCCCCGTAGAGCTGCGTGCCACCCTGGCGCCTGGCGATCCCGAGCAGGTTGCGGGTGACCGTGGCGGCCG
This sequence comes from Vicinamibacterales bacterium, assembly GCA_050250645.1. Taxonomy (GTDB): domain Bacteria; phylum Acidobacteriota; class Vicinamibacteria; order Vicinamibacterales; family UBA2999; genus JBFWVR01. The sequence goes on along the minus strand of JBFWOG010000007.1, from coordinate 158,979 downwards.
CCCGGGCGGACTTCTCGATGGCATCGACGTGCGCGCGCGCGGACGCCGACAGTTCGGCGGGGTTCAGCGCCAGCAGTTCGGCGCGGCTGAGGATGACCGTGAGGGAGTTGTTGAAGTCATGGGCCGCGCCCGCGGCGAGCGTGCCCACGGCGACCAGTTTCTCGACTCCCGCGAACTGTTCCTGGATCTGCTGCAGTCGGGTGGTGGCCGCCACGAGCCTGGCGCTCCGCGTGCGCAGCACCATGCCGTAGAGGGTGGTCACCAGCGCGAACACGAACAGCGCCCGCAGCAGGTGCACGATGGCGGCGTCGGGGGTCCATCCGGTCAGCCACGCGACGGGCGTGACCGCGGCGCCGAGAAAGGCCAGGCTGAAGGCCAGAGCGAGTCCCCGAGGCATCGACACATCCGCCGTCTGCGGCGCGTCGGGCTTACGGGCAGCCGCAACGGCGAGGCCGGCGGAGATGACGAGCCAGAGGAGCCCCTCGGCGACCGTGGCGCCCGCCGTGAGGCCTGCGGTGGCGGTGGGCCACGCGTAGCCGAGGGAGACGGTCACCGCCAGGCTGGCCACGCCCCCGGTCGCAAAGGCGCGCTCGTGGGCCCGGGTTGTCGTGTCAGCCGGCGTCCCCGCGCGCGGACGGACACCGGCTGCGAGCGAGCGGAACGCGAGCAGGAGGTAGCACGCCGAGACGATACCGGTGACGGCCGAGAACAGCCCGAGGCCGGGAACGGCCCGGGCGCCGATCATCGCCACTTCCATCAACAGGCACGCCCAGACGGCCCAGGTCAGAAATGCCCATGTCCGTGTCAGGGGCGGGAACTCGGCCCGGAGGTCGTACGCCGCTTTCAGTCCGAAGGCCCAGGCCGCGAGGTTCAGCAGGGACCAGGAAAGATCACTCATGGTGTCCTCGGCGTTGTGGGGAGGGCGGCGGCCGGCGTCGGGCGACCGCGCCAGCACACTCGCCCAGGCGAGACGGGCGGGACTTGGAGGGGCGCGGTCGCGCCGGCCCGGAGGCCGGCGCACCGGTTTACTGCATGGGCTTGGCCTTGGCGACCGTCGGCCAGTTCTTGTCGGCCATGGCGATCATGTTCTTCTGGTCCTTGTCGAACATCTCCTTGGCCATCGCGGTGGAGAAGAGGTAGGTCTTGCCGTTCACGACCGAGAACAGCGTCGGGTCGGCCTTGACCTTCATGCCCTTGGCGACGGCGGAGGCGCAATAGCCGTGATAGGCGGGCGCGTAGTCGGCCGGCGCCTTGTCGAACATCTGCTTGGCCATCGCGTTCGACAGGTGGAAGGTCTGGCCGTCGTAGGTGCTGGCGAAGGCCGGGTCGCCCTTGACGGCCATCTTGGCCATCTTGTAGCCGACCGGGCAGTAGCCGCCGATGGCGGTCTCGCCGGCCTGCTGGGCCGAGACCAGGGTGAAACCGGCCAGCAGGGCCATGGCCAGCGTCGAGAGTAGTGCGGTTCTGAGCTTCATCGGAGTCGTCTCCTTGCGTGAATGGGCCGAAGGGGCCGGAGGGGACCGGCACCCGGTGAGCAGTCTGGTGAGCCGGCGGACCGTTACATGGTCCGTCGGCTGACGCGGCGGGCAATCAGGTGGTCGAGCGACAGGGCGCCGGGGCCGCGGGTCAGGATCAGCGCGAGCGCCCCGCCCCAGAACAGGTGGTCGGCCCAGGCGTTCGGATAGACGAAGGTCTGGATGACGAGCAACATGCCGAAGAGGGGCAGCGTGGCCAGTCTGGCGCCGAGACCGAGGAACAGCAGGACGGGCAGTGTCAGCTCCTGCACCATGGCCATCCGGGCGGCCAGTTCCGGGGCCAGGAGCGGCACCTGGTACTCGTCACGAAACAACAGGACCGTGAACTCCCATGAGTTGTACTTGAGAAGGCCGGCCTTGAAGAACACCATGCCGACGCCGACGCGGATCAGCAGGAGCAGCACGGACATCGGGAAGCGCCCGAGGGCGTCAAGGACGGCGCCAACCGCGGATGTCGGGTGTCCGGTGGTCACGGCTGGGGAAGCGGTCGTCATCGTGAAGTCCTCTCTGTCAGATGGAGAAGCCCCGTCACGAGCCCCGCCGAGATCACCTCGGCGAGGGCGGCACCGGGGTCGAAGTGCGCGTGGAGTGCCAGGGCCTGGCCAGCGGCGTCCTCCAATCGGCTGCCTGCCTGGAGGGCGCGCCGGAACGTCCAGACTGGGAACGGGAGCGACGCGAACGTGAACGTGCCGCGGGCTCCCCGAATCTCGAGCCAGGTCTCGGCGGGCCTGATGTCGTAGGTGTCCGGAGCGGTATCACCGACGAAATGCCGGAACAGGTCGTGCACGGGCCAACTGGTCCGCAGGTAGTGCAGACCTGGCTGGAGGACGAGGGTGGCCTGCGCCACCGCCGCGCCCGCCCGTGCGACCTCGGCCAGTGGGAGCGTGGCCCGCGTCACTGCGACGGAGACCGTGCCGACGCGCCACTCGAGTGCCCCGAAGTCGGCGACATACCCCATGTCGTCCCGCCCGAGCCGGGCGGCGACGAACGCCGGGAAGGCGGCGCCGTACTCCGCCAGGCAGGGCGCCGCGGGCGGATGTCCGCGGACGAAGGCCGTGGCGAGTTCGCCGACCGGCGTGCTGCCGAGCAGCCAGACGAGGCCTGGAAACCGGGTCAACAGCGTCGTGACGAGGCTGGCGCGATAGTGCCGCTGGTGCACCTCGAGCCGCGTGGCGGGCTTCGGCCCGCCGGTGAGGGCGAGGCTGGTGGCCGGGGCGGCGCCGGTGATCAGCGCGTCACGGATCACCCGCTGGACGTCGTGAAGCCCGTGCACGTCAGGCCTCCACCGCCGCCTCGAGGGCGATGACGTCGGCGTGGGCCGCCTCGGCCAGCAGCGTGGCCAGCGCAGGCAGGTCGTTGTCCCACTCGATCAGGGTGGGCCGGATGCCAAAGCGGCTGACGGCGTAGCGGTAGAGGTCCCAGGCGTCGGCACTGATGGGCCGGCCGTGGGTGTCGACGAGGAGCGTCTCTCCTGGCACGGCCTCCGATGCCTCGACTTCGTAGCCCCCAAGGTGCAGCTCGCGGACGGCGGCCGCCGGGAGGGCGTCGAGATAGGCGCGAGGGTCGAAGCCCATGTTGCGGCTGCTCAGGTGGACGTTGCTGACGTCGCACAGCAGCAGGCAGCCCGTCCGGTCGACCAGCGCGGACAGGAACTCCGGCTCCGACATCGTCGAGTGCGCGAAGCCGACATAACTGGAGGGGTTCTCGACGAGGAACGGCCGCCCGAGGGCATCCTGTACCTGCTCCACGTGCGCCGCGACGATGTCGAGTGCCTCGTCGTCGTACGGCAACGGCAGCAGGTCGTTCAGGTATGCGCCGGGGTGTGTGGACCACGCCACGTGGCCCGAGACGAGGACCGGGTCGAGTCGCGCGACGAGCGCGCAGACCCGGTCGAGGTGCGGCCGATCCACACCGTGTGCGCTGCCAACGGAGACGCCCACGGTGTGGATCGAGATGGGGTAGCGGTCCGCCACCTGCTCCAGCAGTTCCAGCGCGTGGGGATTCGCGAGGAACGTCTCCGGGTGGATTTCGAACCATCCGGCGGGCGGACCGTCGGCCACGACCTCCGCCAGATGCGGCAGCCGCAGGCCGACGCCCGCGCCGAACACCGAGCGAGACGGCAGGGCCATGAAAGGGCTCCGGTGGCGGCCTACTTGGCCTTCAGGCTGCCGCCGACGATCCGCTCGCAGTAGCCCTGGGGGACGTACAGCCACGCGTTCGGATCGGCGTTGATCTTCGAGGTGCCGGCACAGGAGCTGTTCCCGGTGGACGCGCAGTCGTTCTTGCCGGCCTTGGCGATGCCGTAGCACTTCTCGGCCTTGAAGGCCGGTTCCTGGGAGACGGTCGTGGCCGTCGCCACCAGCGCCGGGCCCGCCACGGCCGCCGCGAGCGCCGCCGTGATGATGAGTCGTCGGTTCATGTCCATGTGTGTCCTCTCTCCATCGGGGTGACTCTGGCCGGCGCCCGCACGGTGGGGCCGGCGCCCGCGCCGAACGCGGACAGCCGGTTAGTCCCCCAAGGGCCGTGGACGTTACGGGTGACGGCGGAACCCGGATGTCCGTCCGGTGGGGCCCCTCGCCGGCCTGCCCCGCGGCCCGCCGTGGCGACCCCCTGGAGAGGCTGTCAGAGCCGTGCGGGCAGACGACGGGTCAGCCGGGGCGTGTAACGCCCCGTCGGCGACCGGGACAGTCGCCCGGTAGATGACCTCCACCTCCGAAGCGCCGATCGAGCAGGCCCTGGCCGACCTGGTTCACGCCGAACGCCCTCGGCTCGTCCGGCTGGCTGAGCGGGTCCTGGGCAGCAGGACCGACGCCGAGGACGCCGTGCAGGACGCCCTGCTCGCGGCGTACCGCAGCCTCGCCGCTTTCGAGGGCCGGAGCCGCTTGTCGACATGGGTCTATCGCGTCACCATGAACGCGGCCCTCGGCATCAGGCGGACGCGTTCGCGCCGCCCCGAAGTGAGCCTCGCGCCAGAGCGGGCAGAGGCGCTGCGAAGTCCGTCGCCTGATCCCGAGCGCGCCTTCCTCGCCTCCGACGACTGGCGGCGCGTCTGTCGCGCGATGTCCGCCTTGCCCGGTCCCGTCCGGGAAACGCTCGCCGATGAACTGGAAGGCCGCCGCTGCAAGGCGTGCGCGGACGCCGCCGGCGTCACCGAGGGGGCGGTCAAGCTCCGCCGGTTGCGGGCCAGGCGCTCGCTGCGACGCGCGGTCGAGGCGTGACCCGGCCCGGGGATCGACCGTGCCTGCCGTGCCGCTGATGGCGGTCAGCCGTAACGCACGGGGCGTCGGGCGCGACGATACCTCACGCGAGGAGGTATTGGATGAAGACACAACCCTATGTTCTCGACCGGCCGACGACGCTGCTGGCTGACACCGCCCTGACCTGGTCGAGTGGCTTCCTGGCGACGCTGGCCATCACCACCATCATGTATGTGATGCCCGCGGTGGGCTTGCCGCAGGTCGACCTGCCCATTTGGGCGGCACGGGTCCTGGTGGCCGGCACCGTGCCGGCCGCGACCGTCGGGATGGCCGTGCACCTGGCGGTCGGGCTCATGCTTGCCTGGGTGTACACGCTGCAGGTGGAGCCGAGGCTGGCATCCGGACCGGGGACGAGCGGCTTGATCTACGGGGCCGCGATCTGGGCCTTTGCACAGGTCGTGGCGGTGCCGACGCTCGGCGCGGCCGCCGAGGCGGCCGGGTGGGTGGGGACGACGCCGGGCGTCGTTGCTTACCGTCTCGGACTCGGCGCAGCGCTCGGCAGCCTCGTCGCCCATCTCGCCTACGGTGGCACCCTCGGCTACGTCTATGGCTGCCGCGGGGGTGGCCGCTGCCGGCCACGCTGACCGAACTACCGCACCGTGTCGGGACCGTCGAACCCCCGGCACCTCGAAGGGGCCCCATCGGTCCACGCGTCGTTCCTCTGCCGCGCGGCTGTCCTGCTCGACGGAGGCACTCAAGGCCCGTCACCGGGCGCCGATATGACCACAGACGGATCGCCGCTGGCGCCCGGCCGGAGGCACGTTCCACGAGGGAGTCGAGTGATGCGACGGACGAGGACCCTGAGAGACCGGCTGTTCATCGGGATCACCGCGCTGGCGCTCCTGGTCGTCGGGGCCAGCGGCGCGGCCGTGTGGCAGGCGCGGACCCTGAAGGCGCAGCTCGACCGCGTGGCGCGTGGGGCGGCTCGCCGCCTCGAGCTGGCGATGACGATCGACCAGCACGCCACGGGCCTGCGCATGGACGAGCACCGCGAGATGCTCGCGGCGTTGTCGGGCGACCAGGCGGGCGTGCGGGCGGCCCGTGAGGACTCGGAGGCTCGCTTCGCGGCGGCCCGCCGCGCCGCCGCCGACTTCGCGCCGCTCGTCGTCCTGGCCGAGGGGCGTGCGGCGATTGCCGACGTGGTCGCGAGCCTCGACCGCTGGCACGATAGCCAGGGCGCGTTGCGGAGGCGTGTGGACGCCGGCGACGTCCGCGGGGCCCTCGAGCGTTCGACGCGCGAGTCGACCCCGCTGCTCGAGTCGGTGAGCACCCAGACGTCCACGCTGGTAGGGCTCCAGCAGCAGATGCTTGCGGAGGCAGCCGCCACCGGCGACCGCGCATACGCCTCGGCTCTCGGGATCACCGGGACGCTGGCGTTCGTCGGCCTCCTGACGGTGGCTGTGGTCGTGGGGATGCTCCGGCGGACGATGCACGCCCTCGGCGGGCTGACCTTGCACCTGCGCGATGGGGCGCGCCAGGTGGCCCAGGCGTCCGAGCAGGTCTCATCGTCGTCCCAGAGCCTGTCGAGGGGCGCGACCGAGCAGGCGGCGTCCCTCGAGGAGACGTCGGCCGCCATGGAAGAGATGGCGGCCATGACCCGGCAGAACGCGGCCAACGCGGGACAAGCCGCCGCGCTCATGCGCGAGGTCGATGCCCGCGTCCAGACGTCGCACCGGACCCTGGACGGGATGGTGGGGTCGATGGCCGCCATCCGCGAATCGAGCGATCGCATCTCCCGGATCATCAAGACCATAGACGGGATCGCCTTCCAGACGAACATCCTGGCACTGAACGCCGCGGTAGAGGCCGCCAGGGCCGGCGACGCCGGCATGGGGTTCGCGGTGGTGGCCGACGAGGTCCGGGACCTCGCGCAGCGCTCGGCCCAGGCGGCCCGGGATACCGCCGGGCTCATCGAGGAGTCGATCGGGCGCTCGATCGACGGGAGTGCCGCGGTGCAGGAGGCCGCGGAGTCGGTGCGCGCGATCGCCGAGGCCGTGGCGGAGATGAAGGGGCTGGTCGAGTCGGTCGGCGGCGCCAGCCGCGAGCAGGCCCAGGGGATCGATCAGGTCACCCAGGCCGTGACCCAGATGGACCGCGTGACCCAGGGGGCCGCGGCGTCGGCGGAGGAGAGTGCCGCGGCGGCGGAGGAACTGGGCGCGCTGGCCGGCCAGACGATGGCGACGATCCGGGCCATCATCGACACGGTGGGCCTGTCGGTCGACGACGGGGCGACCGACACGCCGGCGGCCTCCCCCCGCGCGGCGTGGCCGGCGTCGAACGTCCTCCCGATTGGCGTTGCGCGCGGGCCGGCTCGGCCACGCACACCGGAGGACGAGCGCCCGCTCCGGGGCACGGGCACCTCCCGCTCGTCCTGAGCGCCCGCTCAGAACTGGAGCCGGGCACCGATCTGCACGATCCGCGGTGCCGTCGCGTTGCTGACGTAGCGCCCGAAGGCTCCGCTCGACAGCGAGGCGACGGGCAACGTGAAGTTGGTCGTATTGAACACGTTGAACACCTCGAGGCGCACCTGCAATTCGGTGTTCGGCCCGAGCGGGAGGCCGATGGCGCGTGAGAGCGCCGCGTCGACGTTGAAGTAGCTGTCGCCACGGAGCGTGTTGCGGCCCACGTTGCCGAGCACGCCTGCCGGCGGCGCGGCGAACGCCGCCGGGTTGAACGCGAATCCGGGGGGCACGCTGGCTGACGGGTCGCCCACCAGATTCGGACGCCGGTTCGAGATCTGGAGCACCGGGTCGAAGCTGCCCACGGTGACGGTGAACGGCTGGCCCGACTGCCACGTGACGATGCCGTCGAGTCGCCAGTTCCCCACGAGCGCGGCGACCGGCGAGTCGCCACCGAGGTAGCGCCGCCCCGGGCCGAATGGGAGCGCCCAGGTGCCACTGGCCACCATCCGGCGCGGCACGTCGAAGTTCGAGCGTGCCCAGTTGCCGTGCAGGTCATAGGAGTCCTGTGCCCGGTCGTCGGCGCCGGTGCCAATGCCGCTGGCGTCGTCCATCGAGACCGACCATGTGTAAGCCAGGAGAAACGAACTGCCCCCGCTCAGCCGCCGCTCGAGGCGGGCCTGGAGGGAATGGTAGACGGACCGGCCGTTGAACTGCTGCTGGATGACGTCGTTGCTGAACCGCGAGGCGGCCGGGACGCTGGCCGACGCCAGCGGCCGCGTCCCCACGGCCAGGCCGGTGGCGGCGGCCGGGCTGTTCGCCGCCACGACCTGGTTGATGTTCACCGGCCGGGACTGGTTGTAGCCGCGGCGGCCGACGTAGCCGAGTTCCGCGACGATCGACGGCGAGAGCTCGCGCTGCAGGCTCAGGCTGACCTGCACCGCGCGCGGCGTGTGATAGTTCGTGTCGATCGACGCCGCCGACGTGGCCTCGCCGCTCCCGAGCAGGTTCGTGAAGGTGGTGGCCGGCGACCCGTCGAGGGGAAACGGCGCCGGCGTCGTGTCGGTCGCGGTCACGGCGAACGGCGCGTTGGTGCGCGCGGTGGCGAACCGGTCCTGGAACACCCCGTTGTCGTAGTAGAGGCCGGCGCTACCGCGGACGACCGTCCGGCCGGCGTCGTCCAGCCGGTACGCGGCGCCGATCCTGGGCGCGAGATTGTTCCGGTCGACGCGGTGGAGCCGTGGCAGCTCCGCACTCCCGACCACGAAGTTCCCCACCCCCGGAATCAGGTTGGCGAGCAGCCCGTCCGCCTCCGTGAGCGGCGTGTCGAGTTCGTACCGCAGGCCCGTATTCAGCGTCAGCCGGTCGCTTGCCTGCCAGTCGTCCTGGACGTATGCGCTGAACGCCGTCGTGCGAAACCGCCGCGTGGGGTTCGCCGAGCTGATCGTGGCGAGCGCCGGCTGCCCGAGCAGGAAGTCGGCCAGGGCCGCGACGGGGGCGTTGCCGGGCACGGTGGGGTCGATGACGCCGTTCTGCGTGCCGTTGAACGTCAGGGCGCCCCGAATCGGCCGGTACGCGCTCGAGTCCACGAGCGTGTGCCGGACCTCGACGCCCGTCTTCCAGGCGTGCGCCCCGCGCTCGTGCTGGAAGCTGTCGATGAGCTGATACACCGTCCGCGTGGTCGTCGACGCCCCGAGGTTATCCGTGTACGGCTGCCCCCCAGTGCCACCGAACCCCGTCATGCGGATGATCGGCAGGCCACGGCCGAACGCGTTCTGTGGTGCCCCGTTCGGCAGGCCCAGCGACGCCGGGTCGACATCGGTGAGATTGATGATGGGGTTGCTCTGCCGGTTCAGCCCGACGCGCAGTTCGTTCGCGCTCGCGTGCCCCACGGTCCGGGTGTACGAGACGGCGAGCGACTGGCGCCGCTCCGGGTTCGAGAAGGGGAACGCCGGCAGCGACGACGACACGAAGAAGATGTCGAACGGGAAGAACTGGTCCTGGAAGTCGTAGTTGTACCGCACCGTCAGCCGGTCCGTGTCCGAGATCTGGCTGTCGGTCCGGATGACGAAGGCGTCTTCCGTCATGCGTGAGACGTCGTTGGCGATGTAGTTGGCGCCGGCCCCGGACACGTTCGGCAAGGGAATGTACCCGTCGTTGATCGCGCGGGCAATCGGCGTCACGCGGCCGCCGAGGTCGACGGTGGCGGGCGACGTCGGCTCGCCCGCATCGAAGCGGCCGTTCCCATTGGCGTCCACGTAGGTCAGGTAGGCGAGCTGGCCCGCCCGCTGTGCGGCGGTGGGGACGTTGCTGGCGAAAGGCCCCGTGCCCTGGCGGACGCGGTTCCCTTCGTAGTTGCCGAAGACGAAGTGCCGGTTCCGCTGCAGCGGCCCGCCGAGGCTGACCCCGAACTGGTTCGTGTTCAGCACCGTGGGGGCGAGGCCGTTGGCCTTCGTGAAGACGTCGACCGCATCGAGCGCGTCGTCGCGAAAGTACTCGTACGTCGCGCCGGTCCAGGTGTTCGCCCCGGACCGCGTGACGTAGTTCAGGATCGAGCCGGAGTACCGCCCGTACTCGGCCTTGAATCCGCTCGTCTGGACCTCCACTTCCCGAATGGCCTCGACGATCGGCGGGAAGGCAATCACGCCCTGTTCGGGGACGTTGATGTCGACCCCGTCGAGGAAGAATCCGTTGGCCCGTGACGGCGCGCCGTTCACCGAGAAGGCGCCCGCGTTGCCGTCGGTGGGCGTTGCGAGGCCGAACTGGTTGAATGCACTCGACCGGAAGCCCCCGGACGCCGTGACGCCGGGCACGGTGAGCGTCAGTTCCTGCAGTTGCCGGCCGTTGAGGGGCAGGTTGTTGATTCGCTCCTCGGGCAGCACCGTGGCGACCGTGGCGGACCCGCTGTTGGTGATGGGGGCGGCCACCGACACGGACTCCTGGAGTCCGGCGATGTCGAGCCTGACGTCGGCCCGCCGGGTCTCGCCGACGCGCAGGACGAGTCGCGTGGCCACGGGGGCGAACCCCGGCGCGCCCACCTCCAGGACGTAGTCCCCCGGCGGCAGGAGGGACAGCCGATACCGGCCCTCCTGGTCGGCCGTCGCCGCGGAGACCAGTCCGGTGGCGTCCGCCCGCGCCGTCACGACGGCGCCGGCGATGGCCCCACCCTGCACGTCGACCACGTGGCCCACGAGGGTGGCGCGGGCGTCCTGTGCGCCGACGGCACGGGGGGCGGCGAGGACGGCGACGAACAGGGCGAGCGCGACCCCGCACCTCCGCCGAGAGAGCGTCCGCCGCGCAAGCCGCGCGAGTGCAGAGGTCATCGTCATCATGGTCATGGTCGTGGTCATGGTCATCAACGTGCAAAGCGACGGATGGATCGGTCGGGGACGATGAGGTGGGCGACGGCTCCCTCGATCAGGTGGCCGCCCGAGTGGGCCTGGGCGGCCTGCAGGACGTCCACCGCCTCGCCGCGTTCGAGGCGAAGGCTGACGCGGACCTGCGGGCCGAGGTCGGCGACGCGCTCGACGAGGCCCGACCAGTGCCGGTCGGCTCCATGCGCCGGGACCTGCGAGTGCACGCGAGCGGCCGTGGGGTGGAACGCCGTGCCGTCCGGCAGGACCACCCACCCGAAGAACCGGGCGATTGCCGCCGTCGACGGGGCGGTCAGGAAGTCGCGCGGCGGCCCCTCCTGCGCGAGCGTCCCGTCGAGCAGCACGGCGATCCGGTCGGCGACGTCCATGGCCTCGTGCTGGTCGTGCGTGACGAAGACCGTCGTGATGCCAAGGCGCCGCTGGAGGCGGCGCACGAGGTCCCGCATCCCTCCCCGCAGCGCCGCGTCGAGGGCCGAGAGAGGCTCGTCGAGCAGCAACAGGGACGGCTCGGTCACCAGCGCCCGGGCCAGCGCGACCCGCTGCTCCTGTCCCCCCGACAGCTCGTGGGGGCGGCGGGACCCGAAACCGTCGAGGTGCACGAGCGCGAGGGCCTCGGCCACGGGCACCCGCCTGGCCGCGGGCGGCACGCCACGCATCTCGAGGCCGAAGCCCACGTTGTCCGCGACACTCATGTGGGGAAAGAGGAGCGGCCGCTGGAAGACCATGGCGAGGCCGCGTTGCTCGGCTGGCGTCGTCGTCAGGCATCGGGTGCCGAGCCAGACGTCTCCGCTGGCCGGCGTCATCAGGCCCGCGGTGACCCTGAGGGCGGTCGTCTTGCCGCAGCCGGACGGGCCGACCAGGGCCGTCAGGCTGCCGTCCGGCACGGTCAGCGTGAGCCCGGTCAGCACGCGCCCGTGGTCGTAGCCCGCCACGATGCGATCGAGCCGGAGCGCCGTGCTCATCGGCGCAGGACCTCGAGGAACCAGTCGCGTTCGAGCCGCACGAGGTACGCGGCGTCCCCTTCGGGGAGCCGGTGCGCGGCCAGCGTGGCGACGGGCAGCGTCGCGGGGCCGATCGGCAGCGCGTCGACCGCCGCCCGCTCGGCAGGCGTGAGGCGATCGGGCGGAATCGGAACGATGCCGCCGAGAGCGCGTGCACGCGCCAGGGCGTGGGCCGGCGACAGCCAGTCGTTGATCACGGCCATGGCCCCGCCGGGGTTCGGGGCGTTGAAGGGGATGGCCAGGAAGCTGTAGTTGAAGACCGTCCCGGCGTCCAGGACGAACGTCCTGGCGGTCGGCGGGAACTCGCCGCGGGCGATCCGTTCGCTCGCGAAGGTGGGTCCGTAGCTCATCGAGAAGTCCACTTCGCCGTTGACGAACAGTCGGTCCAGCTCGGCCGGCGTGGCCGGGTAGGTCTTACCGGACCGCCACAGGTACGGCCGGACGTCCCGCAGCCAGGCCAGGGCACGGCTGCTGGTCCTGGCGTAGAGCGCGTCGTCGAAGCCGTCCTGGAATGCCGCAGGACTGGCACCACCCGCCAGGTAGAGCACGTGGCGGACGAAGGCCGAGCCCGTGAAGTCGGGTGGCGCCGGGTAGGTGAAGCGCCCCGGATGCGCGATGATCCAGGCGCGCAGGGCCTCGAGCGACCGGGGCGGGTCGGCGACACGCGCGGTGTCGTACGCGAAGACGAACTGCCCGTGCTGCCACGGTGCCTCGAAGCCGTCGGTCGGCGTACCGAAGTCCCTGTCGCGGGCGTCTGCATCGTAGTAGTGGATGTTCGGGAGCCGTTCGGCGAAGGGCCCCCAGAGCAGCCCGCCCTGCCGCGCCGTGCGGAAGTTCTCCCCGTTGATCCAGACCATGTCGACCGACCCGGTGTGGCGGCCTGCCTCACGCTCCGTCAGGAGTTTGTTGACGAGGTCGGCCGTGTCCCCGAGCGGTACGATCTCCAGGGTGATTCCCAGGCGGGTCGCAAGGTCTCGCGTGACGGCGTCCTCGTAGAAGCGGTTGCGCGCCTCGTCGCCGGCCCACATCGCGAACCGCACGGTCGTGCCCCGCGCCGCGGCCTCCACCTCGGGCCAGGCAACGGCCGACAGATCGGCGGCGGTGGGCGGCGGCGCGTCGGGAGCCCCGCTGCATCCGGCGGCGATCCCGATCATCAGCGCGACGGCCAGTGCCTTCATCCAATCTCCTTCAGCCCGCGGGCGACGAGGCCGAAGAGCAGCAGCGTCGGGCCGATGAAGACCAGCGACAGTGCCCCGGCCACGGCGTCGTCACCGCCGCGCTGGAAGTTGACGAGCAGGAGCGGCAGCGTGAGCACGCGGCCCCCGCCGATGAGCAGCGTCAACAGGTACTGGCTCCAGGAAATCAGGAAGGCGAAGGCGGCGGCGACCGCGATGCCGGGCCAGAGGACGGGCAACAACACGCGCGTCCACACGCGAACGGGACCCGCGCCGAGTGTCCGCGCCTGCGCGGCGAGGCCGGGATCCAGGTTCGCGAAGCTGCCGGCGAGCATCAGCGTCGCGTACGGCACGGCCGGGATGAGGTGCACGAGCGCCACGCCGAGGGGAGAGTCCACGAGCCCGCCCCGCAGGAACACGGCGTGGAGGCCCATCGCCGCGGCGAGCGGCGGCACCAGCACCGGCAGCAGGAGCGCGAAGACCAACAGGCGTTGACCACGGAAGGTGCGCCGTGACAGCGCGTGGCCGGCGGGTAGCGCGATCGCCACCGACAGCACGGCCACGGCCACGCCGATGGCCGCACTCGTCAGCAGGGCGCCCCCGACCGGTCCCGACCCATCGGCGAGGTAGCGCCACGCGCGCGCGCTCCATTCGTGCGGCACGAGCGTCGGCCAGTACCAGTTCCGTGCGACGCTCGTCACGGCGAGCATCACCAGGGGCCCCAGGGCGAGGCCGGCTGTCAGGACCGCCGCGGCGGGGGCGGCCAGCGAGGCGTGGCGCGGGGAGGCGCGCATCAGTAGGGCACCGGCCGGCTGCGGCCCATCAGCGACGAGGACAGCCCCATGTAACCGCGTACGGCGAGAGCCGCGACGAGCGTCATGACCACGGCGAGGGCCACGGCCGATGGCCGGTCCGCCAGTTCGAGACTCAGGTATCGCCGCTCGGCCACCACCGAGAGCATTGCCGGGTACGGCCGGCCCAGCAGGAACGGCGTCTCGAAGGCCGCGAACACGTACGCGAAGACGATGAGGGCCGCGGCCGTGACGCCGGGAGCGATGGCCGGCAGCGTGATGTGCCACAGGCGCCGCCAGGGCGACGCACCCAGGGTCCGGGCCACTTCGTCGAACTCCCGACCCGTCCGTACCAGCAGCGCCGTGGCGACGATCGCGACGAACGGGATCTCCTTTGCGACATAGGCGAGGATGATGCCCGCGCCATACGCGTCGCCGACGACGGCGGGCACGTCGGCGGGCTGGCCCACCAGGCCCAGAGAGTAGGCGACCCGCGCCAGCCACCCGCTGGGGGCGGCCAGCGTGATGAGGCTGAGCGCGATGGCCAGGTGCGGGACCGCCAGGGGTACCTGCAGCAGCCCGCGGGCGATGGCCCGGCCGCGGACCAGTCGCCTCAGCAGCAGCGCGAGGCCGACGCCACCTCCGGTGGCGACGACGGTGCTGGCCGTCGCCACCCACAGCGTCAACGCGAGCGACGCCCGGAACTCCCCGTCCCCGAGGACCGACCGGTAGGCCTCGAGCGTCAGGTGTCCGGCGGCGCCAGGCCCGATGACCCCGAGGCTCTGCAGGACGGCCGACCCGAGGCCCGCCGCCAGCAGGGCCAGCAGACTCAGGACCGGCAGCAGTTGCAGCGCCAGCTGGACGCGCGCCCCGAGCCGACGCCCGTGGAGGCTCATCCCTGGCACTCGTCGATCGCCCGGTACACGGGCAGGGGCGCGAGGCCTTCGGTGCAGACCCGGCACGGATGCTGTTGCTGACGCTCGGCCTCCGGCTCGAGCACGTCGGTGATCCAGTCGAGGAACTGCTGGTATCGCTGCAAGACGAGGGCCGGTGGATCGCCGACACGGCCCAGCTCGAAATGGGGGCTCGGGGACTCGACGGCGAACGGGCAGGCGAGATGGCGCCCGTCGGTGGCGACCGCCGGGCGGCAGCGCGGGCAGATCCGGTAGTTCCGCGCGCTCGCCGCGTCGGCCGCCTCCGGTGCGACGTGGCCGGCCTCCACCTTCTTCGCCAGCGAGGTCTGCATGCGGGCATCGAGGTGCGCCTGACCGACGTCGTCGGCGAATCTGGCGCCAGGGCCGAAGGGGAACACGCCGGCATGCGAGGAGTAGATCCGGCCTGGGTGCCGGGCCGCCCACGCCTGCAGCCGGGCGAGCGCCGGGGCGGGCAGCGGCTCCGCATCGATGCCGTGCAGGATCGAATAGTTGAGCACGGCGTCCGTGTGGTCGTCTGCGTCGAGCGCCGCGATGACCCGTTCGGCCTGCACGCCATTCGTGAAGATTGTCAGCCACCCTCGGAACCCGTGCTCGCGGAGGTAGCCCATCGCCCACAGCAGGTTCGGCAGGTCCAGGGTCGGCTCGCCGCCGTAGAACTTGATCGTCCCGTCGGCGGGGACGAGCGCGAGCGCGGCGTCGAGGGCGTCCGCGCCGATCGGCTGGTACCATCCCTCCGGCCGGCCATCAACGATGCAGAACGCACAGCGACGATTGCACTTGGAGCCTGTGTACAGATGCAGGTCCGAGAGGGAGGCCATCCCACGATCGTAGGTCTCGTGATCGGTGAACAACGGAAAGAGCCAGCGATGGGAACCGGTCATGGAACGCCTTCCCGCGCGCGCGATCGCGCGCGCACGCCAGAGCCATCCGCCCACGGGACGAGCGGGTGGACGGAGCCGAATGGATGGAGCGGAGAATGTTGTCGCGCTAGGCCGGCAGAGGCGGGGCGCGCGAGGCGCGCGCCGTCGCGCGGACCGCGGCGGGGACCACCGTCGCGGCGAGGCGGGGAACGTGGCGGAGCGCGGCCAGCAGGTCCCTGACGACGCGAGCCAATGACTCCTGGCCGGATTGCCGGACAGCCCGAAGCCACATGGCGAGGCCGGCGAGATGCGTGTCGCCATCGAGGTCAGGCGCCCCCGCCACGTGAACGACCTCGAGCCCCAGGTGGAGGGCCGCGTCTTCGAGCTGGCGCCGCAGGCGGGGCGTGCACCAGGGCAGGTGGAACAGCTGGCGATCCGGCGGCCGTCCGAAGCCGAGCGCGGCGACTCCGCCGTCAGGAGCCGGCGCCACGACCAAGTGGTCTCGCGACGCTTCGGCGCTGTCGAACGCCGCTTCGACGACGGCCGGCGGAAGTGGCGGCGTGTCGCCACCGACGAGGAGCACCGATGCGGCGCCGTGCGCAAACCCCGCGTCGATAGCCGCTGCAATCCGAGCCCCGAACGTCGGCCCCGTCTGGGCGATCCCTGTGGCTTCGGGCAGCAGACGGCCGAGTGGCCCCATGGACGACGGAGGGCTCACGAACATCAGCTCGGCACCGACGGCTGCCGCGGTCTCCCGCCAACCCAGGATGAACGCCGCCAGCATCGCGGCCGCAGGCTCGACCGGCAGGTGCTTCGCGCGCGCCTCGGCACGCGGCGCGCGCGTGAAGAGCACCAGCGCGCGAGGTCCCGCGGTTGCACGTGGCCGCACGAGCGATGGCGGAAGGGGGCGAGGCATCACGGCTGCCATTCCAGTCTCGCGGCCAGGCGATTCGTTACAGCGGGGCCCCTGGCGTAACGGGAGCGCGGGTGCGCTCGTAGGACATGGAGCGCCCCGCGGTGATGAGGCTGCGCGGTGCTACGGAAGGTCGAGGTGGATGTGCCCGTACGGCCGTCGGGCACTCCGCGGCGGCCGGCTGGTGCCCGGCGGGTCGAGCCCCCGCCGGGCACCACACCCTGCCCCTCCGGCGGCCTGGCGCGCCATCGGCGTCGACACTGCGATCCCACCACGCACGCTCGAGATACCTCCGGCCACGGACCGGGAGTGCGGCGCGGCTGCCGTAACGATCGGGCACGCCGCGGGACCGTATCGCCGTCGCCCGCCGAGCGAGTTCGGCGCCGGCCTTCTCCGTCGTGCCGCCTCCCGCCTCCGGCGGTTGGCGGCTTTTTTTTTCCTGACGCCGTCGAGGTGGTCACCATGCCCGCCAGGCCCACCGGTCAGGGGGTGGCGGGCGCGTTCCAGCGGGTGGTCGCGAACGCCTCGTCGAGCGGCGTGCCGGCCAGGTGGTTTGTGTAGTTGGACAGCGTCTTCTGGCCGATGCCCACCAGCACCTCGAGCGCCTGGGCTTCGGTGTAGCCGGCGCCGAGGAAGTCCCGCACGGTCTGCTCGGAGGGCCAGCCCCGCGATTCCACCGTGTCGAGGGTGAAGCGGCGCAGCGCGTCGAGTTTCGGATCGGCAAGGGGCTGGCCGGCGCGCAGCGCCTCGACGATCGGCGCCGGGACCTTCTGCATGCCGGCGGTCGCCGAGTGTGCCGCGACACAGTACGTGCACCCGTGCCGCACGCTCGTCGTCAACAGGACGATGTGCCGTTCGGTGGGCGTGAGAGACGTCTTGTTGAAGGCGCTTGCGACCGCCATGTACGCCTCGAGGAGCGCCGGGGCGTGGGCCATGTTGCCGAGCAGGTTGGGTACGAAGCCGAAGGCGCGCGCCGCGCCCTCCAGCATCTCACGCGAGGCCTCGGGGGCGTCGGCGGGCGTCAGGGGATGTATCGTCATCGGGAATCTCCTTGATAGGGGGTGTGAAGTGGAATGAACGTTCCAGAAATGGGCAAAAAATTTACGGCCGCGTGCAGTCGAGGAGACGCTCGACCGTCCCGACGACGGCCTCGAGGGCCGGGCGCGGCGCCCGGGCGCGCACCAGGACCAGGAGGCCGACGAGCTGGCTCATGAGCGCCATCCCCAAGGCCTCCGGGCCGATCGCGCGGCCCATCGTCCCCGCCTCCTGCCCGCGGCGTACGAGGTCCGCGAACACGCGCGCGATGTCTGCGAAGCCCGCGCGCACGATGCGGCGCACCTCGGCGTCGGTCGGTGCCAGTTCCAGCGCCGAGTTGACCAGGAAGCAGCCGTGGCGCGAGTCCGGCCCACGGGAGCCGTCGATCATGCTCGCGAAGATCGCGAGAATGGCCGCGCGCGGCGACCTGCCGGCCGACGCGCGTCCGAGCGCCACCGAGCGGTACTCGCGGTCGTAGCGACGCAGGCTGGCGTGCAGCAACTCGCGCTTGCCCCCGAAGGTGGCGTAGAAGCTGCCCCGGCCGATCCCCATCGTCGCCAGGAGCGTCTCCATCGACGTGGCTTCGTAGCCCTGTGCCCAGAACGCCCGCAGGGCGCGCTCGGTGACGGCGTCGATGTCGAACTCCCTGTCGCGTGGCATGGTCGCTCGGATGAGTGTGACCGTTCTGGAACGAACAGTCAAGTATTGCAGGGGCGGGGCACCAGGCGCGTTTCGCACCGCGGCCTCAGGGTTCTACGGCGAGGCGGCGCGCGTCGAGCGCCGGCCGCACCGTCGCGATGACCGCGGCCTCGGCGCAGCCGGCGTCGTGGAGACGCGCGACGAGCGTCCCGGCATCGGCGGCGCTCACGCCGACGAGCAGGCCGCCACAGGTCTGCGGGTCGAAGAGGGCGGTGTAGGCCGGCGTGCCGAGCAGGGCAGGGCGGGCGGACATGCGCGCCTCGGCGGCGCGGTTGGCCGGGCTCATCGTGCTCTCGAGCCCGGTGTCGAGCAGGTCGCGGACCCCCGGCAGGAGCGGGACCGCGCCCGCCGAGACGCGCGCTGCCAGGTCGGCCTCGTCGAGCACTCGCAGCAGGTGGCCGGCCAGGCCGAAGCCGGTGACGTCGGTGATCGCAGAGACGTCGAGGCCGTCGAGGCACCGGAGCGCCCCGGAGTGGCCCCGCAGCATCGAGGCCAGCAGCGCCTCGAACCACGCCGCGTCGCAGCGCGCGCGCATGTGGGCCGCCAGCAGTACGCCCGTGCCCACGGCCTTGGTCAGCACGATCTGGTCGCCCGGACGCAGGTGCCGGGGCGACTCGGGGGCAGCGGCGTGATGCCCCAGCAGCGAGAACCCGATGAGCGGCGCGCTGGTCTCGATGGTGTGGCCGCCGGCGAGCCGCGCGCCCACGGCCTCGAGCTCGCGGACCCCGCCCGCCAGGAGTTCGTGGAGCAGCGCGGTCTGGACGGCGGCGCGGCCCGGCGGGATGCCGACGATCGCGAGTGCCGTCCAGGGCACCGCGCGCGCGGCCAACAGGTCGCTCACGGCGTTGAGGGCGGCCAGGCGCCCCGCGAGGAAGGCGTCGTCGATCGGCGGCACGAAGAAGTCCACCGTAGCCGCGAGGGCCCGGGAGGCGTGAGGGAGGAGTGTTGCGACGTCGGCGCCCTCCCGGACGCCGCTCGGCACGTCGGCGCGCGACGGCAGGTCGAGGCGCGCAAGGACGCTGGTCAGCACGTCGCTGCCAACCTTTCCACCGCACCCGACACACCGCGGCTCGAGCGACGCGGGCATCCGGGGTGGGGGCGTCATCGGCATCGGCGACAGATCTCGGTACTGCGCCATGAACCGGCGGTCGATGCGGTCCTTGACGCGCCAGGCGAGCCGGCTGGTCAGCGTCAGGCCGTGCCAGCTCGCGATGGCCCGGCCGTCACCCGTGCCGATGAGCCTGAGGAACGCGCGCTGCGGGTGATAGCGGCGGAGGGGGCGGCCGGTCGACAGGCGGTTCAGGTTGTCCCACAGGACCGGCCCCTGCCGCACGGCGAAGACGCCGGCCTTGGCCGTCCTCGTCTCGCGGCTCGTGCCCGTGTCCCCGACGGCGAAGATTGGTGGACTGACCGACGCGCGCAGCGTCGCGTCGGTGAGGAGGAAGCCACGCTCGTCGGTCGGCAGGCCGAGACGGCCGAGCATCGGTGGGCCGGCCGCCCCTGTGGCCCACACGACGAGGTCGGCGTCGCGCACGTCGCCGTCCGAGAGCGTCACGTGGCCGCCATCGATGGCCACGACGCGCCGGCTCGCGAGGACGGCGATGCCCGCACGATCCAGGGCGACCCGCGCGCGCCCGGCGGCGGCCTCCCCGGACAGCGGGTGCCGGCCCGCGCTTACGAGCGTCGTGTCCACGTCCAGGCCCGTCGCGGCACGCACGTAGCGGGGCAGCGCGAACGCGAGTTCGACGCCCGCGGCGCCCGCGCCGGCCACGAGCACCCGGACCGGCCGACGGCGCGCCCCATGTGGCACGCCGGCGAGGACCGCGTCGATGCGCGCGAGGATGGTCTGCATCGGCTTGACGGCCACGAGTTGCCGCTGGTCTCCGACCACGACCCCGTCGAACGTCGGCACCGAGCCGATGCCGATCGACAACGCGTCGAATCCGAGGGCCGGCCGGTCGGCGAGCTGGAGCGCCGCCGCGGGCAGATCGATGCCGACCGCGTCGGCGAGCAGCAGGCGGACGCCGGCCGCCGCCGAGAGGCGTACCAGATCGATCTGCATCGCCGAGGGAGGATAGTGCCCCGCGAGCACGCCCGGCAGCATCCCGGAATAGGTCGCGATGGTGAAGGGCGAGACGCACGTCAGCCGCGCCCGTGGCAGCGGCGCCATGCGCCACATCCGCATCACGTGCAGATGGGTGTGGCCGGCCCCGAGCAGGACGATGTCGGAATCGGGCAGCCGATCGTGGGTCATCATTCGTGTGGCAGGGGCAACGTCGGCGGCCGGAGCGCCCCACCCGAGATCCCGGCACCCATCGAGTGTGTCCCGGAGAAGGGCGTCAGAAATCGAGGACGAACTTGCCGCGCCAGGTCCGGCCCACGCCGTTGGCGAACGTGCCGAACGCGGCGCTGTCGACGTTGCCCTGGAAGTCGCGGGGATTGAAGCGGTTCAGCAGGTTGAACACCTTCGCGCCGACCCGGGCGCGAAGCCCGGTAAACGGCACCCGGACCCGCTTCCAGACCTGGAGGTCGACCGACACGAAGAGCGGGAAGCGACCGGCCCGGTTCCGCGGTCCGACGAAATCCCGCGCCGCGTCGATACGCGACAGGGGAAAGCCGTCGTGGATGTCGACGAGCGGGGCCAGTCCGATGCCATAGGGCAGGTCGAGCTCGCTCCAGACGAGCAGCCGGTTCGGGGCGTCGAAGGCCTGCAGGGAGTGTTCGTTCGCGCGGATCACCGGCTGTTCGACGTCTCCGAAGAGGGTCGTGAAGTCGTTCAGGTCCCCCGTCGCTCGGGATCGCACGTACGAGGCGACCAGTTGCGTCACGCGCGCGTGGCGATAGCGGGCCGTGACCTCGAACTCCCGGTACCGGGACCGGCCCGTGCTGGCCAGGCGCAGCGACGGGATCGGGCCGTCCAGGGGGACGACGATGGCCTCGTGCCGGTTCTCGCGTTGCTGGTACCCGACCCGCATCAGCAGGCCCGGGGTGAGCTCGCGGTCGATCTCGACGTTCCAGGCGACGCTGCGCGGCGGCTCGAGCCCGCCAGGCGCCGTGACGAGGGGCCGCACCACGGCGCCGGACGGCTCGGTGGCGCCGGGGACGAAGAACAGCCCGGTGCGTGGCTGGCGCTGGTCGAAGGCGGTCTGATTGAGATTGATCCGCCCGGTGAAGAGTCCCGCCCCTCCGCGCACGACGGCGCCGCCCGTGCCGGGGGCCTGCCAGGCGAAGCCGGCCCGCGGTGCAACGCGGTGCCGATCGCTGGTGCTGTCGAGGTCATACCGGAGGCCGTAGTCCAGCGTGAGCCGGGCGTCGATCTCCCACTGGTCCTGCGCGTACGCGAAGGTT
The DNA here is from genome assembly GCA_050250645.1 of Vicinamibacterales bacterium. Classification (GTDB taxonomy): domain Bacteria; phylum Acidobacteriota; class Vicinamibacteria; order Vicinamibacterales; family UBA2999; genus JBFWVR01. The sequence continues at coordinate 137,657 of JBFWOG010000007.1, read as the reverse complement.
TCCGTCTTCGCCGCCTCGAGCGACACGGCTGATCCGAACACGATCCGCTCGAGCTCCCGGCCGTTGGCGTCCAGGATATGGACGGGCCGGCTGTCGATCCGGCTGTCGAACCATCCGTGGGTGAGGCCACCGCCGAACTTGATGACATGCCGACCGGCGTCGAGTTCCGGCGTGAACGTGTAGGCCGACGACATCTCGAGTCGCCGTGCGTCGCGGGTCGCGCGCGAGAAGTATCGGCCCAGATTCCCGTCCGGGGCCAGGACCAGGTCCCCGTCGGCCTGCGGCGCGACCTCGGCAGCGAAGCCGGCCGCGCTCACGTGGAACTCCCAGAACGAGCGGGTGCCCATCACGTGGCGGTCGCTGGCGGTCCAGAGATAGCCGCGCTGCTCGAGATTCGGGGTCACCGACTGTGGCGTGAAGGAATCGAGGCCGACGAAGTCGGTATCCTGCGGAAACACCGCCAGGGCCGTCGTGAGGTGGGTGGCCTGGCCGAGCTGCCAGTCGAGCTGGCCGAAGGCCGATCCCCCCTCCTGACGGATGTCGCTCTCGAGCGGCGGCAGGCCCTCGACCCTGGACTGCGTGAGCCGGTACTCCACCGCCGTGAAGAGCTGCACGCCGTCGGCCAGCGGCCCGCCCACGGCGACGCGGGGCGTGAACGCTTCGAGGCCGGCGATCGTGCCGCCCCGGCGCCGCACGCGCGGCATGAAGTTCTGGACCTGGACGCGCCAGCGCTCCCCGCCGGCGCGCGTCTGCAGCGTGGTCATCGCCCCGCTGAATCCGCCGAACTCCGCCGAATAGGGGCTCGACAGCACCTCCAGCGATTCCACCGACTCGAGCGGCAGGCGGAACGAGAACTGGCCCGTCACCGGATCCGTCACGTTCGCGCCGTTGACCCGGAGGCCGGACTGGCTCTCGCGCCCCCCCTTCATGTTGAGGAGCCCGTCGGGGCCGCGGATTACCCCCGGGACAAGCGGCAACGCGGCGGCGACCTGCTCGCTGGCGAGTGGGGCGGACTGAAGGGACGCCTGGGTCACGACCGCCGGCGGCGAGCTCTCGCGCACCGGCGCCGAGTCCGGGCCGCTCGCGGTGACGGTGACGGTCTCCTGCACGCCGGCGAGGTCGAGGCGCAGATCCTGTGTGGCGGCCTCCGGACCCACGCGAACCTCGACCCGCGACGGGGCGAAGCCGTCGAGCGTGGCCTCCACCACGTACGGGCCCGGCGCTGGAGCGGTCAGGGCATACCGCCCATCCGGTTCCGAGACCGTCGTCTCGAGGATCGCGCCGTCGGTGGTGCCGGCGCGGAGAAGGACGACGACACCCGGAAGGACGAACTCACTGCCATCCGGTCCGGAGACCGTCACGGTGCCGGCGACACCAGGACCCTCGCCGGCGCGGGGCTGGGCGGCGACCGCGCGGCCTCCGAGAACGGCGGTCATGACCGCGAGCCACAAGGCCAGGCGGAGCCGGCGGTGGCGCGCGGGCGACGACGAGGACGAACAGGTCACAGGCATGCGTTGGGTCCATGAGGGAGTTCGCGACCCCTCGCTCACCCAGTCCCGCGGTGGCGTCCGGCGTTACGCCCAGGGCTGCCAGGCCGCCGCGGCGCCGCGAGGGCGCGGGTCGGCCGTGACGGCGTGTAACGGGAGCTCACACGGCCGGACTGAGTGGTCGATGCGCACGGCGCGCCGCCGGGCGAGGACGGTATCCATATGAGCGAGACCCGACGCGAACCCAGCCTGGCTGACCTGCTCACGCGGCTCCGCCGGGAGTTCGAAGAGATGCCCGGGATGAGCCTGACGCGGGCGCAGGCATCACGCCTCTGCGGCCTGGCCGAGCCCATGTGCGGCCGCCTGCTGGATGGCCTCGTGGAGGCGCGCGCCCTCACACGGACGCCGGACGGCCGGTACCGGCGGCACTCGGCCGCCTGACGGCTCGACCAACAGAGACCGACAGACTCGGAGATGCGAACATGACGATGACAGAGAGGCAGCCGATCGCCCTCATCCTGACCGATGGCGTGGGCCCGGGCGAGTGGCGGCACGTCGGTGAGACCGCCTTCGCGGGACGGTGCCTGGTGGAGCGGGCGGCCCTGGCGGCCAGGCACGCCGGCATCATCGAGGTCGTCTTTGCCGGCGACCAGGCGCTGCCGCATGGCCTGGTCGCGCGTCTCGCCCGGGCGGGTGTGACCGTGAGGCCGACCGGTGCCGCGTCCACGCACGTCTTCGCGGGACTGCCGCCGGATCGGCCGCTCGTGGTGCTCCCGGTCGACACGATCGCCGAACCCGATGCCATCCGCGCCGTGCTCACCGCGCTCGCGGACGGAAGCGACGGCGCGGCCGCAGTCGTGCTCAACCGCGTTCCGGGGCCGGACGACACCGCCGGACCCCTGCCCGATCCGCTCATGGCCGGCTTCGGCCCGGAGGCCGTGCGGCGCATCGCCGACACGCGGTCGCTGACCCACGCCGTCGCCCGGCTGACGCAGGCCGGCCGGATCGACACGGTGTCGACCGACGGGGCGTTCTGCCGGCGCGTGGAGGCTCCGGAAGACGTGCCCGCCCTGGAGCACGCGTACATTCGGCGCCTGAACGGCGACGAGTACGCCATGACCAAGGTCCTCCGGCGGCAGTCGGTGTACCTGACGCGCGCGTTCCTCCGGACGTCCCTGTCGCCCAACCAGATCACGTTGCTCAGCCTGGCGGTCAGCGTGCCTGCCGCGCTCGGGGTCGCCGCCGGTGGCTACTGGATCCCGCTTGCGGGCGCCGCGCTGTACTACCTGTCGACACTGCTCGACTGCTGCGACGGCGAGGTGGCCCGCTGCTCCTTCCGCAGCTCCGCCTTCGGGTGCTGGCTCGAGACCGCCTCGGATTACCTTTCGACCGCGCTCATCTTCGGCGGCGTCGTGGCCGGCGTCGTCATCGACCCGGTCTCGGCGAACGATCGTGCCGTGGCCGCCGCCGGCGGCCTCGCGACCCTGGCGCTCATCCTCCTGCTCAGCTACCAGCGGCGGCGGGTCGCACAGGCGGACCCCGACGCCTACGAGCGGATCTTCAAGTCCCGCATCGGCGGGGGGCGCGGCGACGCCAACCTCATGGGGCGCTTCACCGTATGGGGGCTGCAGTTCATCAAGCGGGCATCGGTGGCCCACGTGCTGCTGTTCCTCGCGCTCGTCGGCCAGGTCCGCGTCATCGTCTACCTGTGGACGTTCGCGTCCGTGCTCGCCGTGCCGATCGCCCTCGCCGTGCACCTGGCGCTCGTCGGCGGCCGCCGGGCACCGGCCACGCCGGTGGGGATCGGCGTCGAGCGGGGAGGACTCTCGTGACGCCCATCATCCTTGCCGCCGGCCGGGGCCGGCGCCTTGGCGCCGCCGGCGCCCAGAGGCCGAAGTGTCTCGTGCCGGTCGCCGGCGAGACCCTGTTGAGCCGCGCCCTGGCGCGCATCGAGCGGGCCGGCTTCCGTCGCGCGGCGGTCGTGGTCGGGTTCCGCAGCGACAGGGTCCGGGCCCACGTCGCGAGCCTCGCCACCCGTCTCGAGGTGCGGTTCGTCGAGAATCCGCGTTACGAGACGACGAACAACCTCTACTCGCTGGCGCTCGGCCTCGAGGCCATCGGGGGAGGCGTCACCGTCATCAACGGCGACGACTACTTCCACGGCGACCTGCTCCGGCGGCTCGGGGACGAGCCGGGAGACGCGGCGGCCGTTGTCGACTTCAAGCGGCCACTCGCCGGCGATGCCATGCGGACACAGGTGGTCGGGACGGAGATCACCTGCCTCGGCAAGTCCCTCCCCGCCGATCTGGCCGACGGCAACGCGATCGGCCTCTATCGCTTCTCGGGAGCCGCCGCGGACGCCCTGCGGGCCGAGGTGGCCCGGTGGGTGTCGGACGGGCGGCTCGACGCGTTCTACGTCGAGGCCGTGAGTGCCCTGGCGAAGACGATCTCCATTCGCGCCGTCTCGACCGGCGGCCTCACGTGGGGCGAGATCGACGATCCGCACGACCTGGCGGCCGCGCCGGGCCGCATTGCGCGAATGCTGGCCGAAGAGGACCTGGCGGCCGCCGCTGTCGCCGGTGCCGGGGCCGGGCCGGCCCGGGCTGGATGGCTTCCCGTGCTGGCGCGCCCGGCCGCGGGCCTGGGGGCCGCCTGACCTTGGGAGGCAGCCGGCGGGCCTGGACCGGCTACGCCGTTCCTGTCACTCGGCGCCTGGCCGCCGCTGGGGGGGGGGCGCTGCTCGTGTGGCTGATCGCCCGGGCCGGCCCGGCGGCGCTGCTGGCCCAGGTACGGACGCTGGGTCCGATACTTCCTGCCGTCCTGCTCCTGACGGGCGTCCGGTACGTGTTGCAGGCGGCGGCCTGGCGGCGGGCCATGCCCGATGCCACGCGCGTGGGGTGGCGGGACGCGCTGGCCGCGACGACGGCCGCCGAGGCGGTGGGGTACCTGAGCGTCGCCGGCGCGGTCGCCCGGGAGGGCGTCCGGCCACTGGTGGCGCGCGACGCGGCGCCGGCACAGGTGCTCATCGCCGCCAGCGTCGTCGAGCGCGCCGTCTATGCGATGACGGCAGGCGCCCTCTCGGTGCTGGCGCTGGTCGTCGTCGCGCGGTCGCCCGAGCTCGCGGGATCGGTGGCTGCGGGTGTCGTGGCGATTGGCCTCGGCCTCGCGTGGTGGCGCCGGAGGCGACGGATGCGGGACCTGACGCTCGGCCGGCGGCGGCCGGCCGCGTTGTGGCGCGTGTCAGGCACCACGGTCGCGGTGATCGCAGCCCTCTGCGCCGGACAGGTCCTGTTGTCGTTGGCGGAGGCCTATCTGGTCCTCAATCGGCTCGGGGCCGGGCCCACCTGGTCGATGGTGGTCATCTTCGAGGGGGCGACGAAGGTCGCAAACCTCGCGACCTCCTTCGTGCCGGCGGGCCTCGGGGTGGCCGAGGCCGCCGCCGCGGCCACCGGTGCGTGGGTGGGCGTCGGCGCAGGTTTCGGCATCGGACTGGCCCTGGCGCGCCGGGTCCGGTCGGTGTGCTGGTCCCTCGTCGGGCTCGCGGTCCTCGCGCGCGTCCCGTCACGACCGCGGCCCGGCGCTGGCATCGCACCGGTTCCACAGGGAGACGAGGCGCCCCGGGCCTCCTGTGCCGCGTAACAGCGACCCGCGCCGGGAGACGAATCGACCATGGAGCGACGGCACCGCGATGTTGCGTGCGTGGGATGCGGCCAGTTCTCGTGGTGGCCGTTTCTCCTGCTCGTCCTGATCGGGTTGGCCGAGTTCGTCTTCCTGCCGACGCCGCGGCCGGCCGCCGCGGCGCCGGCCGCGCCGGCCGCGGTTCACGGCGCGCCGGTGCCCGGTTCGACCGGACGACCGGCGGCGCCGTAGGTCGGCGGCCGGCATGAGGCCCTCACTGAACCTCCACGATCTCTGTCTCCGGGAAGAACGAATGCCAGGAGAACCAGTACGAAATGTGCGCGGGGACTCCCTGGAGCCGAACGCCCTCCCATGACCCTGAACGGGCCACGCCGTCCAGCCCGTCCCATCGCGACCCGGTCCCGAAGTCCTTGAGCATGACGCGGCCATCGGCTTCGCCGTCCGCGACGAAGATGCGCGTCCCCGGGAGGAAGACCCGGCCACCTTCGCGGTCGGGGGTGAGGACGATCAGGACCGGCTCGCCTCCGGCGTTGCCCTGGCGGACGAGCGGAGAGTTGCCGTCGACGGTCACGGCGTAGGGGAGGCCGCCGAGCTGGAACCCGAGCACCCGGGCCTTGGCATCGAGCGCGCCGGCGCTCCGCGTGCGCCCGGTCACGCCGATTCGGCCCGACCGGTGGTAGCCCGCATAGACGTCCCGCCGGGGGCGTTCCTGGCCGGCTGGCGGCGCGAGGACCCGCGTCGAGGGATACGCCGTCCGCCACTGCCGCCACGTCATCATCTGGGACGCGACGGGCGCCAGCGTCCGGCCGCGGAGCGGACCCCGGATGGCCTCCCCGGTGGCTTGTGCCCACCAGGTGTCGGTCTCGCGGTCGTACATCACGAGGTTGTCGCGCCACAGCATCCCCGAGACGCCGAAGCTGAGGGTCTGGTCACCGACCGTGCGGGCATACACGATGCCCGTGTAGCAGAGCGGTCACCAGGTGACCGCGATGGGGTGCCCGCCCAGGCGATCGTTGACGATCTCGTGGGCATTCAGCAGCCACGTGGGGTAGGCCCGGGCCTCGGTGCCATCCGTGAGGCCGATGACCGGCTCGTCGTCGGCGACGAAGTCCGCCTCGGCGGCGGAGACGAACGCCGGATTGTCGATGGCCGGAATGGCGTCACGCGGCAGGCCGCGCATCACAGGATCGCCGTCGATCACGACCGCCTGCACCCACGGCCGCTGGGCGGCCAGCCCGACGGCGGCGAGGAGCACGATTATCCATACCCGCATATGACCCCCTCCGGGCGCTGACGCCCCGGCTGTGTCCGGCGACGAATCCCGGGACCGACCAGTCTCACGGGGTGTCCAGCCGTTACAGTGGGGGTGAAGGTCGGGATTGCCGCGGCCGTGGCCGCTGCGATGCCAGCACGACCTCCCCGGCCCCGCGATGCCCGCCTGCCACCACGGTCCGATCAGCCTGCGCAACAGGACAGTTGACCGACGTCCGTCGTGAATGTCTGGGCCGCCAGTTTCAGCCCCTCGACCATCGTGAGGTACGGGAACAACTGGTCCGCCAGGTCGTGGACCGTCAGTCGAGCGCGAATGGCCAGAGCCGCCGCCTGGATGACTTCGCCAGCCTCTGCCGCGACGACCTGCACGCCCAACAGCCGCCCCGTGCCCGCCGCGGCGACGAGCTTGATGAACCCGCGCGTGTCGAAGTTGACGAGTGCCCGAGGGACGGCGTCGAGCGCCAGCGTGCGGCTGTCGGTCTCGATATTGCGCTCACGGGCCTCGGCTTCCGACAGCCCAACCGTCGCCACCTGGGGATCGGTGAACACCACGGCCGGCATCGTCGTCAGATCGAGCGCGGCGTCCCCGCCCGTCATGTTGATGGCGGCCCGGGTGCCGCCAGCGGCGGCCACGTAGACGAACTGCGGCCGATCGGTGCAGTCGCCGGTCGCGTAGACATCCGGCGCGCTCGTGCGCATGTGGTCGTCGACCACGATCGCCCCGCGTGGGTCGAGCGCGACGCCGATGGCGTCCAGGTGGAGGCCGCTGGTGTTCGGTGTCCGGCCGGTCGCCACCAGCAGCTGATCCGCCCGGATGTGGCCGCGATCGGTGGCCAGCGTGAACTCGCCCCGCTCGTATGACGCAGCGGAAGCCTGCGTGGCCGGCAACACCGTGATGCCTTCGGCTCGAAAGACCTCCGACAGGGCTTGCCCGATGGCAGGGTCCTCGCGCAAGAGGAGCGTATGGCGCGCGAGTATGGTCACATGGCTGCCGAGCCGCGCAAACGCCTGGGCGAGCTCCACCGCGACCACCGACGACCCGATCACGGCCAGTCGCGACGGGACGGTCTCACTGGCGAGCGCCTCGGTCGAGGTCCAATATGGCGTGTCCTCGAGACCCGGAACGGGCGGCACTGCGGCGCTCGCCCCGGTGGCGATCAGGCAACGGTCGAACGGGACCAGGCGCTCTCTGCCGTTGGTCGAGGTCACGGCGAGCGCGTGCCCGTCCGCGAAACGCGCCTCGCCGTGCACGACCGTGATGGCCGGTATCCCGGCGAGAATGCTTGCGTACTTCGCGTGACGCAGCCCTTCCACGAGGCCCTGCTGCTGCGCGAGCAGCCGCGGCCGGTCAATGACGACCGGCGCGGCGGATAGCCCGGCGTCGAAGGCGCTTTCACGACGCAGGTGGGCGATATGCGCCGCGCGGATCAGGACCTTGGATGGCACACACCCGACGTTGACGCAGGTTCCCCCGATGACGCCGCGCTCGACGAGCGTGACGGTGGCGCCACGCTCAGCCGCCTTCAGCGCCGCCGCCATCGCACCGCCGCCACTGCCGATGACGGCGATGCGCAGGCGCGACCCGTCGGGCCGTGCGGCTGACCTGTCGGTCCTCATGCCCGCGTCACTTCCGGCTCGCGGCACGCTTGACCGTCGAGGGGTAGCCGGCGTCCGTCGTGGCCCTGGTCAAGGCCGACACGGTCGTCTTCGCATCGTCGAAGGTCACGACCGCCTCGCGGCTGTCGAAGTCGACATCGACGGTGGCGACCCCGGGGACCTTGGTCAGCGCCTTCTTGACGGTAATCGGGCACATCGAGCAGGTCATGCCCGGTACGTCCAGCGTGACGGTCTTCGGTGCGGCCCAGGCGGGGGCGGCCAGCAGCAGCAGTGTGGCGGCGGTGGCGATCAGTGTCTTCATGGGGGTTCCTTTCATGGGTGATGGCCTGGATTCGTCAGTGGTGGTCGGGAGCAAAGCGGGCATCCTGTGGGTCAGTACAGGAGGGGGGCGACGAACGGGAACGCGAGGGCGACCAGAACCAGCGTCGCGACCAGCCCGAAGAGGGCCTTGTAGGTCGTCCGCACCTGCGGAACCGCGCAGACCTCTCCTGGGGCACAGGCGACGGCAGGGCGAAAGATCTGCCGGTAGGCGAACGCCAGCGCCACAATGGCGATGACGATGAAGACTGGGCGGTAGGGCTCGAGCGCCGTCAGGTTGCCGATCCAGGCGCCGCTGAACCCCAGCAGCAGGAGCACCAGCGGGCCCAGGCAGCAGGTGGACGCCAGGAGGGCGGCGAGGCCGCCCGCATACAGCGCGGTTCGGCCCCCCGGCGCCGGCGGCCCGCCTGGGGCGGTGGCGTTGGTCGTCGTCATACAGTAAGCTTCAGGCTGTACTTAAGTACGGAGTCAAGACGAATATGACCGCCCCTCCAGAAACTCTCACCGTCGGGGCCTTGGCGTCGGCGGCGGGTGTGAACGTCGAGACGGTCCGCTTCTACCAGCGGAAGGGCCTCCTGCGCGAGCCGAGCCGCTCGTATGGGACCGTGCGCCGGTACGGGGCGTCGGACCTCGCCCGCCTGAAGTTCGTGAAGGCCGCGCAGCGCCTCGGGTTCAGCCTCGCGGAGGTCGCCGCACTCCTGACGTTGGAGGACGGCCGGCATTGTGACGAAGCCCGCGAGCTGGCCGAGCAGAAGCTCGAGGGCGTGCGGGCGAAGCTGGACGACTTGCGGCGGATCGAGTCCGCGCTCGCGCAGTTGGTCGAGCGGTGCTGCGCGAGCGAGGGAACGATTACCTGCCCGTTGATTGCCGCCCTCCACCGGCCGCTTGCCTGAGGCGCCGGGCATCAGCCTGGCCCGGCTTCCTGATTCTGGTTTCTGGATTCTTGATTACTCAGGTACGATCGCCCTGAATGAGTTCTGTCGAAAGTTCCACCCCTGAAGCCGCGGCCGCCCTGGCGGCCATCGCCCGTGAGGTGGCCCGGCGCCGCACGTTCGCCATCATCTCGCACCCCGACGCTGGCAAGACGACCCTCACCGAAAAGCTCCTGCTCTACTCCGGTGCGATCGAGCTGGCGGGCGCGGTGCGCGGCCGCAAGCACTCGCGGCATGTGGTCTCGGACTGGATGGACATCGAGCGCGAGCGCGGCATCTCGGTGTCGTCCGCGGCGCTCGAGTTCGAGCTCGACGGCCACCGGATCACGCTCCTCGACACCCCGGGCCACCAGGACTTCAGCGAGGACACGTACCGCACGCTCTTCGCCGTCGACAGCGTCGTGATGGTCATCGACGCGGCGAAGGGCGTCGAGGCGCAGACGCGCAAGCTCTTCGAGGTCTGCCGCCTGCGGCGGCTGCCGGTGCTGACCTTCGTCAACAAGCTCGACCAGCCCGGCCGCGACCCGCTCGAGCTGCTCCACGAGATCGAGCAGGTGCTCGGCATCCACTCGGCGCCGGTCAACTGGCCGATCGGGAGCGGCGATCGCTTCCGGGGCGTGTTCAACCTCGAGGAGGGGCGCGTGCGCCTCTACGAGCGGCAGGCGGGCGGCGCGTACCGCGCGCCGCTGCAGGTGACCGACGCGTCCGACCCGGCGCTGGCGGCGATCATCGGCGAGGCCGCGCAGCAGGAACTGGCGGAGACGGCCGAGCTCCTCCGCGAGGCCGGGACGGCGTTCAGCCCGGTGGAGTACCTGGCCGGGCGGCAGACGCCGGTGCTCTTCGGCAGCGCGCTCGCGAACTTCGGCCTCGAGCCGCTGCTCGACGCGCTCAAGACGCTGGCGCCGCCGCCGGGCCCGCGCGCGACCGAGGAAGGGGAGGTGGCGCCGGTGGCGACCGGGTTCAGCGGGTTCGTCTTCAAGATCCAGGCGAACATGAACCGCAAGCACCGCGACCGGGTGGCGTTCGTCCGCGTGTGCTCGGGCACGCTCGTCAAGGACATGACCGTCACCAACACGCGCCTCGACGCGGAGGTCCGCGTGTCGCGTCCCTACCGCTTCTTCGGCGGCGTGCGCGAGATCCTCGACGTGGCGTATCCGGGTGACGTGGTGGGCATGGTGAACCCGGGGCAGTTCGCGATCGGCGACACGCTCTACGCGGGGCCCCCGGTGCACTACCCGCCGGTGCCGCGGTTCCCCCCGGAGCACTTCGGCCTCGCGCGGCTGATCGGCGCGCGGTTCAAGCAGCTCGACTCGGGCGTGCGTGAGCTCGAGGAGGAGGGGCTGATGCAGGTGGTCTACGGCATCACGGGCCGCCGCGAGCCCATCCTCGGCGTCGTCGGCCCGCTGCAGCTCGACGTCGTGGAGGCGCGGCTCAAGCAGGAATACAACGCCGAGTGCCGCATCGACAGGCTGAAGTACACGGCGATGCGCTGGCTGAAGGGCGACCCGAAGGACGTGGACGCGGTGCAGCTGCCGTCGAGCGGCGTGCTCCGCGCCGTGGACCGGCACGAGCGGCCCGTCGTCCTCTTCGAGAGCGACTGGCACGTCTCGTACAGCGCCCAGCAGAACCCGAAGGTCGAGTTCTCGATGGTGAGCTGAGCGCGGCAGCCCTCAGCGGCCGCCGGGCTTCAGCGCATCTCTCAGCTGGTCGGCCAGCGACCCCAGGCCCCCCGGTGACTCCTGCTGCTGCCGTGCGGCGTACTCGCGCAGCTCGTCGGCGTCCTGGGCGGCGGCCGACTGCGCCGCGGCCGCGCGGCCGGCGCGCGTCATCCCGTCCAGCACCGGCGCGAGGCTGATCCGCTTCTTGTCGAGGTCGATGCCCAGGATCTCGAAGTCGCCGGTCGTGCCCGGGGGGACGGCCCTGGACCATCCGCCGCCGCCGCGACCTGCGGGCGGGAAGGTGGAGACGTGCGCGAGGCCTTCGATGCCTGGCGCCAGCTCGACGAAGGCGCCGAACTCCGCGAGGCGCGTCACGCGCCCCGGGCGCACCTGTCCCGGCTCGAAGGCCGCCTGGACGCCGGCCCACGGGTCGTCGGCCAGCTGCTTCAGCCCCAGCGAGATCCGCTTGCCGTCGTCGTCCACGCGCAGCACCTTCACCGTGACGTCCTCGCCCGGCGCGAGGAGCTCGGCCGGGCTCGTCACGCGTGACCACGCCATCTCCGACACGTGGAGGAGGCCCTGCACGCCGGAGCCGAGGTCGACGAAGGCGCCGAAGTCGCGGACCGAGACCACGCGGCCGGTCAGGACGGCGCCGGCCACGATCGTCTCCCGCAGCGCTTCCGCCCCGGCCCGTTGGGCCTCCTCGAGCAGCGCGCGGCGCGAGAGGACGAGGTCCTTGCCGCCCTCCTTGTACTCGATGATGCGGAAGGTGTAGGCGTGCCCGACGTGGACCTCCGGCGCCTCGGTTCGCACGATGTCGATCTGGGACAGGGGACAGAAGCCCCGCTGGCCAGCCACGCGCACCTCGTATCCGCCCTTCACCGTCTGCTCGACCCGTCCCTCGACGGGCAGGCCCGCGCGAAACGCGTCCTCGAGCTGCCGGTGGCTCGCGGCGCCGCGGGCGAGCCGGCGGGACAGCGTCAGGCTGCCCTCGGTGGAGACCACGACGGCCTGGATGCGGTCGCCCACGGCGACCTCGAGCGCGCCGTCGTCATCGCGCAGCTCGGCCACCTCGATGACCGCCTCCCCCTTGCCGCCCACGTCGACGAACGCGACCTCCGGGCCGATCGCGACGATCGTGCCCTCGACGGCCTGGCCCCTCGTGTGGCGCTTCGGCTTCAGCGAGGCCTCGAACAGCGCGGCGAAATCGTCTTCGGGTTCGTTGGACATGACTCGCGTCACCCGCGCATCGCGCGCTCGTGCACCGACTGCAGCGCCTGCCAGCCCGCCGACACCGCGCCTTCCTGCCAGTCCGGCTCCGAGCGGGGCGCCGTCGCCGCCGAGCCGATGATGATCCGGTTCTCCACCTTCGACAGCTGTTCGCGGATGGAGGCGGCGCGGACCGAGGCGTAGCCGCCCAGGTTGTACTTGAGCTTCTTCCAGAACACGGCGTACCCGCTCTCGAACTCGTCGCGAATCTGCGGGTGCACCTTGCTCGCGTGCGTCAGCACGTGCTCGATGCGCGCCTGGATGGGCTGGTCGCTCAGGTTGCCGATCGGCCCGTTCGTGTAGAGGCCGAGCAGCACGCCTTTCTTCGTGAAGTAGTCGTACGACGGGTACGAGAACTCGCCCAGCGGCAGGTCGGAGTAGAGGTGGCCGCCGAAGATGCGGTCGTCCTGCTCCCAGAAGCGGCGCTTCATCGCGAGGCCGATCTTGGCGCTGTCGCTGTAGGTCACGCGCTTCATCGCCTGCATCATCTCGTCGGAGACGTTGATGTCGAGGCCGGTCACGACCGTCAGCGGCAGGCACACCACGACGTAGTCGGCGGCCACCTCGGTCGTCTTCCCGCTCCTGGTGTCGAGGTAGACGACCTTCACGCCCGTGTCGTCCTGGTGCACCGACTGGATCTCGGCGTTGAAGGTGATGCTTCCGGGGCGCATCGCGCGCTCGAACCCCTTGCAGATCTGGTCCATCCCGCCGATGGGCTGGAACATCGGCGCGGCGCGCGTCCCCTCCATCGGCGGAATCGACCGCAGGCGGTTGCCGAACCCGGCCGCGAGCAGGTCCATCAGCTTGTAGGGGTCGCCTTCGCCGCGGTCCTCAAAGGCCTTGTAGGTGTGGGTCTTCGCGTCGAGGTGGCCCTGGCTCACCAGGAAGGTGGTCAGCCGCTTCTGGTCCTCGGCCGTGAGGGGGAGATCGAGCTGGCGCTGGTCGATGGCCTTGGCCAGCATCTCGTTCACCTGGCCGATGATGTCCGCCTTCACCTCGCGCATGCGCACGCGCTTGCCGGCCAGCGGCCCGGCCGACTCGCCTTCGTAGTAGAAGTAGGACTCGTCGGACTCGTTCAGGAAGACCTGCATCGGCACGCCCAGCTCCTGGCAGTAGTCCAGGACGCCGGTGTGCGAGTACGGGATGCGCCAGGGGCCCACGTTGACGTACTGGCCCTCGTCCCAGGTGCAGACCTGGCGCTCGCCGCCGACCTCGGTGTGCGTCGATCCCTTGCGCACGCTCCACGCGAGGCCGCCCACGCGGTCGCGCGCCTCGAGCACCTGGTAGTCGTAGCCCAGCTTGCCGAGCTCGTAGCCCACGACCAGGCCGGAGGTCCCGGCGCCGAGGATCAGCACCTTGGACCGGGACGGCCGGCCCGAGAGGGCCGGGCGTTGCCCCGCCGACTGGGCCATGAGGTCCCAGGAACTCAGGGCGGTCATGACCAGGGACGAGCCGCCGATGGCTCCGAGCTGGTGAAGGAACCCGCGGCGGGTCAGGGCTGGCATCGGAAACGGGGAGTGTGATGCGGGCATGTCTGGGCTCTCGGCTGGAACGCGGTGACGGCGATCCGGGTGATTTTCGCACAGCTTCGGGGTGCGGTTGACAAGGAGTCTCCCGGAACGCGAGTTCCCGGCGCCCGCGCGGACCGGTGCCGATCCGGCCTCAGATCCGCATGGCGCGGCTCGGATCCACGAGCGAGGCCCGCCGCGCCGGCAGCCAGCTCGCGGCGACGACGACGACAAGGAGCACCAGCACAGCCGTTGCGAGGGTCACCGGATCCTGGGGCGCCACGCCGTACAGGAGGGTGCGAAGGAAGCGGCCGCCGGCGAGGGCGCCCGCCATGCCGATGGCGCCTCCGGCGGCGGCGAGCACCAGCGACTCCAGCACGATCCCGCGCGCGACCCGCCGTGGCGACGCGCCGAGCGCCATCCGCAGCGCAATCTCGCGCCGCCGCTGCACCACCGTGTAGGCGAGCAGGGCGTAGACACCGCCCGCGGCCGTGAGCAGCCCGCCGGACGCGAACAGCGTGATGAGCAGGGTCGCGAAGCGATCGAGCCGCACGGCGTCGTCCAGAAGCCGGTCCATGGTGGTCACCGAGTGCACGGGCTGGTCCGGATCGACGCCCAGCGCGGCGGCGCGCGCCGTCTGCGCGACGGCCATCGGCTCGACGCTCGTGCGCGCGACCACGTTCAGGACGAGGTAGGGATTCTGGGCGTGGGGAATGTAGATCTCCGGCACCGGCTCGCTGCGCGGCCCGTCGTGGCGATCGTCGCGCACCACCCCCACCACCTCGTAGGGATACGGCGCGCCCTGGTAGTCGAGCACCAGCGTGCGGCCGAGCGGGTTCTCGCCGCCCCACGCGCGGGTCGCGAGACGCTGGTTGACGACGACCACCCGGGAGGCGTCGGCGGTGTCCCCGCCGGTGAACTCGCGTCCGGCCAGCAACGGACGGCGCAGCGTGGCGAAGTAGCCCGGCGTCGCCATCCGGATGCTGGCGTCCGCCTTGCGCGCCGGACCACCCTGCTCGGGCCAGTACGGCCGCGTGAACTCGGAGCCGATCGTGCTCATCGGGAGCGACGTGACCGCCGCCACCGACTGGATGGCGGGCACCTCGCCGAGCGCCGTCAGCACCCGCCGGTAGTAGTCGGTCGTCTGCGCGCCCGTGCGGTACCGTGCCGCATCCGGCGTGATCCGCAGGACCAGCAGGTGGCTCGTCTCGAAGCCCATGTCGACCCGCCGCAGCTCCGCGAACGTCCGGGCCAACAGCCCCGCGCCGACGAGCAGCATCACCGCGGCCGCGATCTCGGCCGCGACCAGTCCCGCCCGCAGGCGGCCTGCGGCGCGGGCCGAGACCGCGCTCCCGTCCTTCAGGGCCTCCGCGATCGGCGTCCGGCCCGCGCGGAGCGTGGGCACCGCGTTGCCGATCGCCGTCACGACGAGCGCGAGCACCGCCGTGAAGGCCGCGACCCGCATCGTCATGCCGACCTCGTGCAGGCGCGGGATGTTCGCCGGCGCAATCGTCACGGCGGCCGTCACCCACCAGGCGGTGAGGACGATGGCGAACACCACGGTCACGGTCGCGCTGATGAGGCCCTCGGCGAGCAGCTGGCGCGTGAGGCGACCGCCGCCGGCGCCGAGCGCCAGCCGGATCGCCATCTCGCGCGCGCGCTGCAGCCCCCGCGCGATCGCCAGGCTGGCGACGTTGGCTGCGAGCAGCAGCAGCAGGCAGGCCATCGCGGCGAACACGAGCAGCAGCTCCGTGCGGCTGGTCCCCGCCACCACCCCGGCCAGTGGAGCCATGTCGACGGTCCACCCGGCATTCGTGTCGGGGTGCTCGGCGGCCAGTCCGCTGGCGAGCCCTTCCATCCGCGCCTGGGCGCCGCCGAGGGACATGCCGGCCTTCAGGCGGCCCACGACGCGCAGGAACCGGGCGTCACGTGGCGGGCCGTTCGGGAAGCGCGGGCGGTAGGACATGGGCATGTCCCACGGCGCCCAGAACGTCGCGGTCTGGTCGGGCACCGCGAAGTCCGGGGGCATCACGCCGACCACGCGCCAGTCGCGGCCCTCGACCGAGACGGTCCGGTTGACGAGCTGAGGGTCGGCGCCGAGCGCCCGCCACAGGCGATGACTGAGGACGATCACCGGCTGGGCGCCCGACGGCTGCCGGGAGGTGATCGACGTCGCGCCCTCGTACTCCTCGTCGAGGAAGGTGCGGCCGAGGTACGGCTGGCGGCGGAACACGTCGAAGAAGCCGCGTGTCACGTGGACACCGGCGATCGGCGCCCCGCCGTCCTGGCCTCGCAGCGTGGCCGAGACGGTCATCATGGCGGTGATGGCGTCGAACGCGTCGTTACGCTCCACCCAGTCCACCACGTTGCCGGGCGCCACGCCCTCGCGCAGGCGGTCGAGGGCGATGTTCGACTCCCACATCATGACCAGCCGATCGGGCGCGTCGTAGGGCAGCGGCCGCAGCAATGCCGCGTCCACGAACGCGAAGAGCGTGCTGGTCGCGGCGACGCCGAGGGCCAGGAGGAAGGAGGTCCCGATCGTGGCGCCCCGCGAGCGGACGACGGCGCGCAGGGCCTGCGCGAGGTCGTGGGCGGCGCCGACGACGGCTCCGTCCCAGGCCAACGCGAGCCACGTCGTCGCCAGGGCGAACCGTCCGCGCGCGCGCGCCGCCGCGAGCAACCGGCGACGGTCGTCGCGAATCTCCCGCCGGTGGGCCGTCATGCGCGCGCCTTCCTGAGGGCCCGGCTCGCGCGGGCATGGTGGACGATCGCCTCGAGCCGCCGCACCTCGCCGTCCAGCACGCGCTTCCCGTGCGGCGTCAGCGCGAAGTACCGCCGCCGCTCGTCGTCGTCCTCGGCGGCCGGCCGATCGGACGACTCGACGATCAAGCCGTCCTGCTCGAGCTCGCGGAGGAGCCGGTACAGAGCGGCGGGCCAGAGGCGCACCTGGCCGTCCGTGCGCTCGGCCACCTCCTGCATGATGCCGTAGCCGTGGCGCGGGCCATCGGCGACCGCCAACAGGACATGGAGCACCTTCGGCTTGAGGGGGAGCAGCCTGGCAACGTCTCGCCGCACGTCAGTCATGGTGCGCCGCAGTATATAGACCAAACGGTTTAGAGTCCATCCATCAGTCCTGCAGGACGCCCGAGGCCTGGTCTTGGGGCGTCGCGCGGACTGCGCGGTGCGCGACCGGCGGCGCGGATGCCAGGGGCAGCGGCATCCGGCTTGCCGAGGAGGAGGGGGGCCCGCGCAACGCGCACGGCCGGTGGAAGGGACGGGGCAGGACCTCCACGCAGGCGGCCTGGCGGCGGAAAGGTTCTGACCTCTCTGGCTTACGGCAGCGTGATCGCCGCTGAACTTGGGGCCCGTCAGGGTGCCGTCCCGCCTGCCTCGTCCAGTGTCCACCACGTCGCCTGTACGATGAGCGGCAGGTCGTCGTGGTGAATCGCGTGGGTCGCGCGCGGGCTCACGAACTGCCGGCTGCGGCTCGAGAGGGTCGTCAGCTCCAGCTGCAGCTCCAGCCAGACCCGGTTGGCGGACTCGATCACGTCGGGCGGGAGTGCACGCGCGAACGCGTCGAAGCTGCGTGCCGCCGTGACCACGGCGAGCGGCCGGCTCCCGAAGTCGGAGGCCCGGCCGGCCTGGCCGGCACTCTCGCGCGCGAGTCCCGCCTCGGCGGCCAGCGTCCGGTAGTGCTGTGGCCGGGCCAGCTCGCGGCGCGCCATCGGCCCCAACGACGCGGGCAGCATGGCCCTGACGAGGCCGAACTGTGCGGCGAGGGCGACCCGCTGCAGCGTGATGACGCCGTTGTCGAGCAACGCGGAGACTTCGGCGGGCAGGCGGTTCCACTGCTCCGGGTGCGCGGCCTCGACGAGCACGACGCCGGCCGCGCGGGCGCCGAGGCGCGCTGCGAGAAGCCTCACGTCATAGCCGCCGTAGGAGTGCCCGACGAGCACCAGCGGCGCGGCGGGCGCGATCTGGACGAGGGCCGCATCGATGTTGGCGGCGGCCGCGGCGGAGGTCCTCGGCGTGGGCGCGGGATCGCTCCAGCCATACCCCGGGCGGTCCACCGCGCAGGCACGGGTGCGCGCAGCGACGAGTTCCAGGAAGGGCGACCAGTCCGCGGACCATCCGCCGGTCCCTGCATCGACGACGACGACCGGCTCACCCGTGCCTCGACACGCCAAGTGCAGGACCCGGCCGTCGACGCGGGCGAATGTCTCGCCTGGGCTCAGCGTCAAGTCGTCGGCGTGCGCCTCGGCGTCAGCGTAGAGGAGACTCGCGCCAGCCAGGCCGCCGAGCGCGGCCAGCGCGACCAACACCAGCGTGGCCGCGACGCGGGCCCGCCCTGGCCGGCTCACCGGGGGGCTCCCGCCGGTGCCGGCATTCGAGACAGTTCGGGTCGCGGCCTCAAGTCGTACGCCTCGAAGCGTACGAGGCACTCCCGCCACCGGCGGCCAAGGTCCAGGGCCTTCTGGGGGCCGAGCGCGCTCAGGAGGAGGCGTGGAAGCTGGTTGTCCCGATAGTGGACCTCTGCCGAGGCGCTGGGCCACATGAATGTGTAGGCGAGGCCATGCGCACCGACCACGTCGCGGAAGACGTCGAAGCCATGCGGGTGTTCGAGGCGGGCGAGGGCGTTGCGCACTTCGGCGATCACGGTCCGGTACTGCGCGACCCGGTCCGGCCGGACGTAGTCGACACCGACGTGGTAGAACTCCGGTGCCTGGCGAGTACCACCCGCCGCTGCCGGTCGATACGACAGCTCTGGCACCATCACGGCCACGGAACGCGCCACGCTCCGAATCGCGCTGCCCGGCAGGATGATCGGCGCCGCGAGTATCGCGTCGGACCCCGGCGCCTGGGACCACTCGTCCATGGGCAGCGCGGGCTCACCGAGCGGCACGAACACCGCAAACCTGCCAGCGGCGAAGTACGGCTGGACCGTCAGCCAGGTGCCGGAGGACGCCGCGGTGGCGGCGTCGGCGAACGCCGCCTCGACCGCGACGAGCTGCGAGGGCTCGGTCTCGAGTTCCTGGACGAGCCATATCGTCGGGGTCTGGGCCGTGGCGGGCGCTGCGGCCAGCGCCAGGGCCCCGAACGTCACGGCGACGGACGCGACCGCGGCGCCGCTGCGGCGGCGGGGCCCTCGGGCCAGGAAGTAGAGAAGCGGACCGATGGAGCCGAACCCCGCTGTCAGCACGGCGTACGGCCAGAAGCGGCGCCCGGCGGCGCGGGCGTCGCGCCAGATGAAGCCCAGCACGATCGTGGCGAGGATCACGATATCGAGCAGCATGAGTCGCGTCGCCGAGTTGTACATCGCCCAGTCGACGAACCCCGCGTACCCGTGTTCGACGAGGACGAAGCCGGTGAGGCCGCTGAACAGTGCGGCGGTGAATGCGGTGAGCAGGTAGATGGCCATCACGATCGCTCCTTGGAATCAGGTTGCGTGCAGCAGGCGGGGGGACAGACCGTGCCGGACGCCTGGGCCGTTGCACGATGCCTGGCGGCAGACTTCGCGCGCGCCTGCCGGCCGCGACCCGTCGCAGCCCCGCTGCGGGACGTCGTCGGGGTGCGGCCACAGACGGTCCTGAAGGTGAGGCACACGAGACACGCGGACGGACCGGGGCAACCCGGCGCGGTCCGGCGGGTCATGGCCTCGGCGACGCCGGGCACGCGTCGCCAAGCGCGGGCAGGACCTGCGACCTGACAAACCAGAAGTCGGGACGCGCCGCCAGCGCCCGACGCGCCAGGCCGCAAGCCTCCAGCGTTTGCGGTGGCTCCATCGCCAGGTGGACCTGTGCCACCCACCCGAGCGCCATCACGCGGCCCCAGTCAGGCAGGGTGTCGTCGGCGCGGCGCTCCTGCTCGAAGAGTCGAAGGGCCTCGTCGAAGCGCGCGAGGCCCCGGGCCCGGCTCCCGCCGCGCTCGGGGGGATTGAAGAAGATCAGGCCCGCGTCCATCAGCACGACACGGGGGTTGGCTGGACCGAGCGCCAGCGCCTCCCGCCGGAGCGCGGTGACCTCGGGGGCGATGGCCGGGAAGCGCTCCGGCGCGACCTGGACGAGGGCGATCAGCGAGGCCGCCAGGGCGGCCGGGGTGTCGGCCAGATCCGATCGCCGCGCGCGGGCGGCCCGAAGGTCGTCGACGGAGGCCTCCAGCGTGGCGCGCGCGCCATCCATGTCTCCGGCGACGACCTCGGACGCCGCCAGGGACCATCGCGACCAGCCGGCGTAGTACCTGGCCAGCGCCACCAGCCCGCCTGGCGTGCCACCGGCGTCGGCGAGCTCGTCGAATGCCGCGGCTGCGGCCCTGAGGCCGGCGGCGTCGTTTTCGAACGTCGCGTCGTAGGCCAGTCGCCGCGTAGCGAGCAGCCGGTCATGCGGGTCTGGCACGGCCGACAATGGTGGAAGCGATGCCAGACACGCGGTCAACAGGACGGCAAACAGCTTCATACGGGACCTCCTTGGCACCGACGTTAGCGGCGCATCGGAGGGGAGGCCAGCGCGCTGGAGTTACCGGGCGACGCGATGATGCCATCGGGTCCGGGCGCGGGGCGAACGGGTCAGAGCGGCCACCCGATTCGGGCCTCAAGCGCCTGTCGGTGGCGGCGGCTCAGGCGGAGCCGCGTGCCATCCTTGAGGAGCACCAGGTAGTCGCCCTTCGGCTGCCGCTCCAGCTCGCGCACCCGCGCCACGTTGACCGCCGTCGATCGATGAATGCGGACGAACCGGTCTGATGGCAGCCGCTCGAGGAGACCGTACAGGGGCTCCCGCACCAGACGGCTCGCGCCGCCCGCGTGGATGACGACGTACTGGTCGGCGGCCTCGAGCCAGTCGATCTCGTCGAGGGGGAGGAGACGGACCGTCGCCCCATCCTCGACCGCCAGCGTGCGGGGCGGTTCCGGCGCGGGCGGCGGCTGCGCCGCCACCAGTTGGCGGGCCCACTCGGCGACCCGCCTGTCGTCGAGGCGTGAGCGGGCCGCCTCGAACACCTGCTCGAAGCGCTGGTCGTCGAAGGGCTTCAACAGGTAGTCCAGCGCATGACTCTCGAACGCCCGGATCGCGTAGCGATCGTAGGCGGTCACGAAGATCGTCGGAGGCATCGCCTCACCGAGCGCACGGATCACGTCCAGGCCGCTCGGCCCCGGCATTTCCACGTCCAGCAGAACGAGGTCGACGGACGTCCGGCGCAAGACCGCGATCGCGGTCGTCCCGTCGTCGCATTCACCGACGATCGTCACGTCCGCCCGCCCGGCGAGCAGGAGGCGCAGCGTGGCACGCGCCGGCGCCTCGTCGTCTACGATCAGCACACGCAGGGCGCTCATGCTCGTGAGACCTCCGCGTCAGGCCGCGGGATGCGGATGCGGGCCCGGACGCCCCGCGCGCCCTCGTTGCCGAGCTCGAACGTCGCACCGCCGAAGGCATGTGCCAGGCGGCTGCGGACGCTGCGGAGGCCCACGCCACGGGATGTGTCGAGGCGCCAGTTCGCGGGCAGGGTCGGCCCGTCGTTGTAGATTGACAGCTCCAGCACGTCGTCCGCGATCCGTGCCCGCACTTCGACGCGGCACGGGCCGCTCGTGCGGGCAACGCCATGCCGCAGCGCGTTCTCCACGAGCGGCTGCAGCAATAGGCCGGGGACTGCCAGGCCGGCGGCGACGGGTTCGATGTCCCAGATCACCTCGAGCCGGCCCGCGAACCGGACGGCGGCGATGTCGAGATAGCTGCGCAGGTACGCGAGTTCCTCGTCAAGTAGGACCGCGTCGCGGCTGCCCTGGTCCAGCGTGTGACGCAGCAGCTGTCCCAGGTCGGCCAGCATCCGGACCGCCGCCGGGCCATCGCCCTGCCGAACCAGCGAGGCCACGGCGTGCAGTGTGTTGAACAGCACGTGCGGCTGCATCTGCGCGCTGAGCGCGGCGAGACGCGCCGTGGCGACCTCCGCCTCGAGCTGCAACCGGCGCCGCTCCTCGACCTGCAGCCGCCGGCGGCCGTCCACGGCCTGCCGCGCCGCCACGATGCCCGCGAACACGAGCAGCTCAATGTGGAAGTACGAGGCGAAGACGAAGGCGCCGGTGCCCCACACCGAGCGGTCGAGGCGTCCGAACAGGGCGTCCGTACCGGGCAGGCGGATGACGGCGTGGTACGCGGCCAGGTAGATCCCGAGGACCCCAAGTGCCAGTCCGACCCCTGACATCGCAAGGACCAGAAGGTGCCGGCGCCGCGACGCGCCGGCGACCGGGAACCGATGTCCCAGCCCCCACGCGACGGCTCCCGCGGGCAGCCACAGGTACCAGTGAATGACCTGCAGGCTCAGAACGCCCCAGAACGACACCGTGACGCCGGCGACCGCATAGCCCAGGTAGAGTTGATCCGCGAAGAGCACCGCGACGAGGGTCGCAAGTCCGAGCATCCGCGCGTGGCGCAGGACGGCGGGGGAGAACCGCCCGACCGGCGCGAGGGACCTGACGTTCCCGGTTGTGCCAGAGGCCATGACGCCGTCAGCATACCGCCGCGCCCTGGATTCCGCCGTCACCGGCCGGCTCGCCGGCACCGCGTTGCGCCCCGCCGGCTGCCACCGTCGTCCCGTCGGCTCCCTCATCCGGCCCGTTGGCTCCGAACGGGGACCCCGAGGATCAGGGAAAAGCGATAGTGTCCACGTAGCGGGAGGCAAAGCACCAGCGATGATGACCCGAGAAGACGCGGGCCCCGGCTCGCAGCTGTCCGCGATTCAGGATGCACTCGACGCCGCATCCCGCGCCGCGGCGGCCATCTGCGACGGACTGACGGAGGAACAGCTGGGCGCGAGTCCCGCTCCCGGCGCCTGGTCGATTGCCCAGTGCCTGGATCATCTGGTCACGACCACGGACGTCTTCGCCCCCGCGCTCGACGTGGCGATCGACACGGCGCGTGCCCGGGGATTCCTCTCGCCCGGTCCGTCCCGGCTCGGGCCCTGGGGGCGCCTACTCGTGTGGTACGTCGAGCCGCCCCCGGCGATCAGGTTACCGGCGCCCAGACCGCTTCGCCCGATGGGACGCGGGCCTGCGGTCGAGGCGCTCCCGCGCTTTCTCGAGTCGCAGAGGCTCCTTACCTTACGCTTCGCGGCACTCGAGGGCCTGGACCTCGGCCGCGCGATCTACGTGTCGCCGATCGCCCGATGCATCCGCATGAGCGTGTTCGCGTTCCTGCACGTCCACGCGGCGCACGAGCGACGGCACCTCTGGCAGGCCGAACGCGTCCGGACACGATTGCTGCTGGATCTGGGCTGAGCCAGCCGCGGGCACCACGCGGTCGACAATCGCGCGGTGCCCGTGGCCGCTTACGGCAGCATGATCGCGGCCAGCCCGGCGGCAGTCCGCTTGGCGTTGAGCGCGGCCAGCCCCGTCGTCGAGAGCCGCGTCCAGGTCGCCATCACCTCGCCCGACCGCGTCCGCGCCTGGTCGCACGCGGCGACCTGCCGCGCGGTCGGCGCGGTCTCGGCTTCCTGCATCGCCATCGCCGCCGCCAGCAGCGCGTCGCTGGCGGTGTCGAGCGTCGGCGGGCCGGTGGGCGCCCCGCCGCGCCGGAAGAAGCCGGCGGGCTGCGGCCGCGGCGCCGGGGCGATGGCCTCGACCTGGACCTTGAAGGCCGCCGCGTCCTGGCCGCCGGCGGCGTCGAGCGCCTGCACGAGGGCCCGCGCGCGTTCGTAGGCCACGTGGTCGGCGAGCGCGCCGTCGTACATCTCCCGGGTCAGGTCCGCCAGGCGGGCCAGGTCGGTCCCAGCGGTCTGGACACGCGGGTCCAGCATCAGCCGCAGCGGCTGCGTGAAGACCTTGCCGTTCACCGTGAGGCGGACGGTGTAGCGGCCGGGCGGCGCCCACGGCGCCACGGGCTGCGGGTAGGTGTGCCCGGGCACGGCCCCGGTGGCGCCGCCGGCGACGCGCGGCTCGTCGCCGAGCGGCTCGTAGCGCAGGTCCCAGCTGAAGCGGTGCATCCCCTTCGTCGTGGAGACCACCATCTGCGGCGCGGGCCAGTAGAGCGGCACCCGGCAGTTCGGCCCCGTCGGGTCCGCCTGGCACGCCTTGTCGGCGGCGACCGGGTCGAGCGCCGGGTCGGGCGTCAGCACCGGGTCGTCGCTCGAGTAGGAGCGGATCGGCTCGCCGTACGCGTCGAGCACGTCGAGGCGCACGGGACCGGTCGCGTTGGCCGGCAGGTAGTAGTCGATGACGCCGCCCGGGGGCGGGTTGTCGCCGTGGGGCATCTCCGGCGGCCACTCGGTCGGGTCGTTCATGCCGTTCCTGGTCCGCACGGCCACGGCCGGCTCGAACAGGTAGGCGTCGGTGGCGGCCGCGGCCTTCGCGGCCTGGCGGAGCGGCGTGACGTTGTCGAGGATCCAGAAGCCCCGGCCGTGCGTGCCGGCCACCAGGTCGGAGCACAGGCAGGACGCGTCGTCCTTCACCTGAATGTCGCGCACCGAGACGGCCGGCATGTTGAGCCGGAGCGAGTGCCAGTGGTCGCCGTCGTCGAAGGAGACCCAGACCTGGGTTTCGGTGGCGGCGTAGAGCACGCCTTTCTCGCGCGGGTCCTCGCGGATCGCGTTGGCGACGGCGCCCGGCGCGAGGCCGGTGTTGATCTCCGTCCACGTGCGCCCGCCGTCATGCGTCCGCCAGAAGTGCGGGTTCATGTCGTCGATGCGCATCGTGTTCGCCGCGGCGTACGCCGTACCGCGGTCGAAGTGGCCTGCCTCGATGTTGAAGATGCGGGTCCAGGGCTTGATCGCCGGCGGCGTGACGTTCGTCCACGCGCCGCCGCCGTCCATCGTCACCTGGATGTTGCCGTCGTCGGTGCCGGCCCAGAGGACGCCGACGTCGAGGGGCGAGGCCGAGAGCGCGGTGATCGTGCCCTGCGGCGCCGGCTCGACGGTCGACGCGTACTTGCCGGCGGTGGCCGGCACGTCCCAGGTCTGGCGCGCCAGGTCCGGGCTGATGCGGCTCCACGTCAGGCCGCGGTCGCGCGTCTGCCAGACGACGTTCGACGTGTAGAAGAGCAGGTCCGGGTCGACGGGCGACCAGAGGATCGGCATCGTCCGGACGTCGCGGTTCAGCGGACCGCCGCGCGGGCCCATGTCGGGGCCGACGTTCGTGGTCTGGCCGGTCCTGCGGTTGTACAGCGTCACGTCGGTCCGCGAGCTGCCGTAGACCATGTCCGGGTCCTTCGGGTCGGGCGCCGCGATGCCGTACTCCTGGATGTTGACGGGGTGCCAGTCGTGGAACGTGATCATGCCGTCGTTCGACCGGCTCTGCACGCAGGCGGAGCCGGAGTCCTGCTGGCCGCCGCAGATCCGGTACGGGTAGGCGGTGTCGGTGCTCACGTGGTACATGGCCGCGGTCGGCTGCGTGTACCAGTTGCTCCACGAGACCCCGCGGTTGGCCGACACCACCGCGCCCTGGTCGGACACCACCAGGAGGATGTCCGGGTTGTCGGGGTTGATCCACATCTTCTGGTAGTCGTCGCCCCCGTAGGCGCCGCGGACGGCCGACCAGTGGACGCCGCCGTCCTCGCTCCGCCACAGGACGACCGTGGGGCTGTAGACGACGTTCTCGTTCTTCGGATCGACGGCGATCGTCGGCAGGTCGCCGCCGCCGATGCGGGCGAGCGGGCGCGTGTCCACGTGCGCCGTCGCGGCGCCGACCGGGCCGGCCGGCACGTCCACGGCGACCCAGTGCGCGCCGGCGTCGGTCGACTTGTAGAGGCCCACGACGCCCGTGGTGCCGCCGTCACGGCCGGCGCCGCTCGCGCCGGAGCGCTGCGGCGTGCCCGCGACCATCGCGTAGAGCAGGTTCGGGTTGCTCGGCGCCACCGCGAGGTTGGCCTCGATCACGGCCGGCAGGCCCTCGGTGAGCGGCTGCCATGTCGTCCCGCCGTCGGTGGACTTGAAGATGCCGTTGCCCGCGCCGCCGAACTCGGAGCTCTCGCGGAAGCCCTGCTGCTGCTGCCAGAGCGTGGCGTAGACGACCTGCGGGTTGGACGGGTCGAGCGTCACGTCGTTGCCGGAGGTGTACTCGTCGCGGTAGAGCACCTTCTCGAACGTCCGGCCGCCGTCGGTGGAGCGGAAGATGCCGCGCTCGGCGTTGGGGCCGTAGGGGTGGCCGAGCGCCGCCACGAACAGCCGGTCCGGGTTGGCCGGGTCGACCTCGATGTCCGCGATCATCTGCGTGTCGCGGAGGCCGAGGTGCGTCCAGGTCTTGCCGGCGTCGATGGACTTGTACATCCCGTCACCGGTGGACAGGTCGGGGCGGATGATGCCCGCGCCGCTGCCGACGTAGATGACGTTGGGGTTGGAGGGCGACACGGCGATCGCCCCGATCGAGCTCGTCGGCTGGTCGTCGAAGAGCGGCACCCAGGTGGACCCGTAGTCGGTGGAGCGCCAGACCCCGCCGTTGTCGAAGCCGATGTAGGTGACGTTGGGCTGGCTCGGGACGCCGGCCACGGCGCGGCAGCGGCCGGCCCGCGTGGGGCCGATCGAGCGCCACTGCATGTCGCCGTAGGTGGACGGGGACTGCGCCCCTGCAGGCGCCGGGGCGAGGAGCAGGGCCGACAGAAGGGCGGGGACGAAGCGAAGGAATGAGGTGATGCGCACTGCGAGCGCCTCCTGGGAAGGAATGGGCGCGAATGACCGGTTCGCGTCTGAATGGTCGGGTCGAGTATACCCCCGCGCCCGGGGGAGGACGGGAGGCGCCCGGACGGGTTCCGAACGAGTCAGCACGGCAGCGGCCGACGTCACTGAGCGCCGTCGTCGCTTCTCTCTGGCGTCGGGCGGCTCGTGCCGGCACCAGCGTGAGGGGGGTGAGCCGTGGGCGCGGGGTGCAGCGACGGCCTCAGGCGGTGGGCGGCCAGCCGCTCGTGAGGGCCTCGATCAGCTGCGCCTCGACGCGCGGCGCTTCCTCCGGGGACACCGGCGCTCCGCTCGCTGTCGTGACGTAGAAGACGTCCAGAGCCTGGTTCTTCTCCTTCGCGATCTTGGCGAACGAGATGTCCAAACCGATCTGGTTCAGGCAGTTCGCGATGCGGTAGGCGAGCCCCGGCTCGTTGTCCGCCCGCACCTCGACGACGGTGCGGCCGAGGCTGTCCGGCGGCTCGAGGCGCACTCGGGGAGGCGTGGGCGCGCGTCGCTTCCGGCCCCAGGGCAGTTGCGCCCATCGCCTCGCCACCGCGGCCTCGACCGCGTGGCGTCCTTCGAGCGCGGCGGTGAGATCCGCACCGACCGCCGACCACCTCGCCTCGTCGCCCGCCGCGGAGCCGTCGGCCTCCGCGAGCGTAAAGACATCCAGCACGATCCCGTCCGTGCGGGTGAACGCGTCGACGGCCAGGATGTCGAAGCCTGCCCCCGTGAGCGTGCCCGCCAGTCGCGCCAGCACACCAGGCGCATCTGGTAGGCACGCAGAGAGCACGGTGTGGCGCCCGTGGTCGGTCGCGACCCAGTCGGTCAGCAGGCTGCGAGAGCCGAGCGCGTGCACCATCCGGAAGTGTCGCGCGATCGCATCAGGCGGCACGGCCCGCAGGTAACGGTCCGGGAACGCTGCGATGAACGCCTCCACGTCGCTCCGGAGGTATTCCGGCGTCAAGCCCGCCAGCACCTTCTCCTCCAGCCGCACGCTGCGGGCGGATTCGGACGGCGGGAGCGTTCGCGGCGCCAGCGCCGCGTGGGCCCGCAGGTACAACTGTGAGAGGAGCCAGGCCTTCCAGTCGTTCCATACCCCGGGGCCCACCGCGCTCGTGTCGGCGTAGGTGAGCACGAAGAGCATGTTCAGCCGGTCCGGCGTGGACGCCGTCTCCGCGAAGCCGGCCAGGAGCTCCGGGTCCGAGAGATCGCGCCGCTGCGAGACCTGTGACATGACCAGGTGCTTCTGGATCAGGAAGACCACGTCGGACGTGGCGGCGGCGTCCAGGCCCAGCCGCTCACACAGGCGCCTGGCAATCCCAGCCCCCCGGCCGGCGTGCCCTCCGCCCCCGCCCTTCCCGACGTCGTGGAGGAGGATGCCGAGCACGAGCAGCCGGACATCGAGCACCTCCATGAGCGCGGTGGCGAGCAGATCCGGGGGCGAGCCTCGCCGTCCAGGCGCGCGGGCGTCCCCACCCTCCCGGGCGGCGACGAGCGCGTCCACGGCCTCCACGGCCCTGATCGTGTGCTCGTCGACCGTGTAGTGGTGGTAGTGGTCGTGCTGCACGAGCAGAGAGATCCGCCTGAACGCCGGAAGGTAGCGCTCGAGAAAGCCGGTGTCGTGCATCGCGCGGAGCACCGGTCCCACGCGACCCGGCCGTCCCAGCATGGCCAGAAAGCGCGTCGCCACGTCCGGCGAATCCCGAAACGCGCGGTCGACGAGGCGCAGGTGGTCACGGACGGCATGCTTGAGCGAGTCGCTCATCGGCACGCCCAGCTCCTGCACGAGCTCGAAGATCTCGAGGAGGTGCTCGGCGCGCTCGTCATCCTCGGATGCAGTGGCCTTCAGCGAAAGCTTCCCGCCCCTCACCTCGTAGCGTCCGCCGGGCCCCACGCTGCGCGATCCCCGGCGGAACGCCAGCAGCGGCTCCGGTGGATCCGGAATCGTCCGCAAGAGGAAGCGCTCGTTGAAGTGGCGGAGCTCGTGGGCCGACCGGTAGTAGTCGCGCATGAAGAGTTCCGAGGGCTCCAGCCCGCCCGTCGGCCCGTAGCCGAGCGCCTCGGCGATACCGGGCTGGAGCTCCAGCGTGAGCACATCCGTCTTTCGTCCGGCCTGGAAATGGATTTCGTTGCGCGCCCGCGAGATGAAGTCGTACGCCCGCCGCACACGCGCGTGCTCGGACGCGGCGATGTGTCTCAGCTCGGAAAGCCGATCGACGTCACCGCAGCCCAGGAGGGCGTGCGCGATCCACCGCACCGTGTGCACGTCCCGGAGCCCGCCCACCCCCTCCTTCACGTTCGGCTCCTGCAGGCAGACGGTCTCCCCGTACCGGGAGAGGCGCTCCTGTAGCTCCGCGCGCACCACCCGGAGGAACGACCTGGTCGCCCGGGCGTTGTGGTAGACCGCGGCGCCCAGCTCGCCCTGGAGCCGGTGGAACACCTCGATGCTGCCGGTGACCAGACGGGCGTCGGACATCGCGTTTCTGGAGTGCAGATCCTCCCTGGCGATGGCCACGCACTCGGCCACCGAGCGGAAGCTGTGGCCGATCTGCAGGCCGACGTCCCAGAGCATGGGCAAGACCCTCTCGACGAACCGCTCCAGTTCGCGGGAGGAGCGGCCCGGCCGCAGGACCAGGAGGTCCACGTCCGAGCACGGCGCCAGCTCCCGTCGGCCGTACCCGCCGACCGCCACCATCGCGCAGGACGCCAGCCGCCGCTGCACCGGCGTGCCCAGTTCCTCCTCCGCCATCTGGCATACGCGCCCGAGCACGATGTCGACCAGGTCGCTCCGGCACCGTGTGATCTCGCGGCCACCGAGCCCGAACCGGTGGCGCATCCGGAGCCGGTCGGTCTCCAGCTTGAGGAGCCGCTTGAACGACGCGACGCGCTGTCCGCCCTCCGGCGGAGGGTCGCCGAGCCGGTCACCGGCGGGCGCCGTGATCTTGCCGAGATCGATCTTCATCCCTCATGCACCCAGGCGGAACACGCCGCGATCCCGTCGTGACGACCTCGCGCCGGAGGGCTGAGCCCTCCGGCGCGGTCTCGCTAGTTGAGCGTGAACGTCCTGCTGAGGCTCAGCACGACCGTGTGGTCCACGCGGCCGAGTCCCGAAAGGACGCTGTCGCTCACCACCCACGCGATGTTGAGCCCCAGGAGGTCGGACAGAGGCACGTCATAGCCCACCCGTCCGTAGTTGCCGCTCGAGGCACGGTCATGGTCGTAGTCGAAGTGCCCCGCCGTGACCGAGAAGCCCGCATACGCGCCCGTGAGGCCGAGGTGCCAGTAGTCCGCGCTCGGCTGGACGTCATGGATGCCCACCGCGTACGACGCGGTCAGCGGACCGTAGCCGGCGTCGACGTTCAGTTCGACGTACCTGTGGTCGAAGCCGCCGGTGTAGAAATAGCCCGTCCCGCCGACGTCTCCGCGGAAACGACCAGACTCGAAGCCGAGCTTGCCGTAGAAATCGACCTCGCTCCCATCACCGACGTCCGCCGCCCACGTCCCCAGTGATACCGGGCCCGCGGCCAGATCCAGCCCTCCGCTCGCCGAGGAGGTCTTCTGCGGGATGCCACGGAAGATGTACACGCTTGTCCAACCGAGATTGGCCGTCGCCTTCACCCCCTGCGCCCGTGGCTCGGCCGCGCCAAAAACAACCGTCAAGGCCGCCGCCACCACCATGCTCCAGGCCATGCTTGCACCTCGCCTCGAATGGGGGGACGTTGGTCTCAAACTGCCCGCCCAAGCGCCGTGACGGCATAGTGATCCGGTGCGTACGCCTCGTTGCCATGCTCGAAGGCATCGAGCCCCTGCGCTTCCTCTTCGGCGCTGACTCGCAGTCCGATGGTCAGCGACACCAGCTTGAAGAAGACGTACATCGTCCCGAACGCCCACACGAACGCCGCGGCGATCCCGATGAGCTGCGTGGTGACGAGCTGCATGGTGACGCCCTCGGCGTTGAACAGCGCGGCCGCGAGGGTTCCCCACGCGCCACAGACGCCATGTACCGAGATGGCGCCCACCGGATCGTCAATCCGGATCCGGTCGAAGAAGAGCACCGAGAAGACCACCAGCACGCCGGCGGCGAGCCCGATGAGCACCGACGAGGTAGGCGTCACGGTTGCGCATGCAGCCGTAATCGCCACGAGGCCCGCCAGGACGCCGTTGAGAGTCATCGTCGCATCGGGCTTCTTGAGGTAAATCCAGGCCGTCGCCATCGCCCCGACCGAGCCCGCGGCGGCCGCCAGATTCGTGTTCACGGCGATGAGCGCGATGTCGGTGACCGCCGCCGTCGTGCTCCCGGGGTTGAAGCCGAACCACCCGAAC
Source organism: Vicinamibacterales bacterium (assembly GCA_050250645.1). GTDB lineage: Bacteria > Acidobacteriota > Vicinamibacteria > Vicinamibacterales > UBA2999 > JBFWVR01. Next base: position 107,001 of record JBFWOG010000007.1, on the reverse strand, counting down.
CAGAGGACAAACACGCCCAGCGTCGCGAACACGAGGTTGTGGCCCGGGATCGCCCGCGCCTTGCCGTCGGGCCCGTAGCGTCCGAGTCGGGGACCGACGACCATCGCCCCGGCCAGCGCGGACCAGCCGCCGATGCTGTGCACGACCGTGGAGCCGGCGAAGTCGATGAAGCCCATCTTCTCGAGCCATCCGCCCCCGTGGTACAGGCTCCCCCATGCCCAGCTCCCGAAGACCGGGTAGACCACCGCGCTGATGAAGACGCTGTACACCAGGTAGCTGCCGAACTTCGTCCGCTCGGCCATGGCGCCCGAGACGATCGTGGCCGCGGTAGCCGCGAAGACCACCTGGAACAACCAGAATGCAAACAGCCATGGGTCCTTCGCCGTCAGGTAGTCGGAGAACGCGAATCCGTTCGTGCCGAAGAGCCCCGACGGATTGGCGCCAAACATGATCCCGAAGCCCACCAGCCAGAACGCGAGCGACCCCATCGAGAAGTCCATCAGGTTCTTGAGGCAGATGTTCACCGCGTTCTTTGCCCGCGTCAGTCCCGTTTCCACAAGGGCGAAGCCCGCCTGCATCAGGAACACCAGGAACGCGGCAGTCAGCGTCCAGACGAAGTCCGCGTTCCGCTGCACCGTCTCCGCCGTGACGGGCGCCGCCTGTCCGCTCGCCAGGTCCTGGCCGCTCGCGACAGCCGCCCCGAGCACCAACAGAATCAAGGCCGTCATGACGGGCCCCCAGAAGCGTCGTACGCACCTCGTCATGTCACTCCTCGCGCGCTGGTATTCGGAATCCCTCATCACCGCCTGACTGCGCCTGTCACCTCGTCCGACGGCGGGCGCCAGTTCGCGGGTGCCGCAGCCCTCCGCGCTCACAGTGCGCTCTCCCCGTGCTCCCCGGTCCGGATGCGCGCCACGTCGTCGAGGGGTGACACGAAGACCTTGCCATCGCCGAACTTACCCGTCTTCGCCACCTCCAGGAACACCGCCATCACCGGGTCGACCAGCGCGTCCGAGACGGCGACCTCGACCTTGACCTTCGGCACGAACTCGACCTGATACTCCGTGCCGCGGTAGGTTTCGGTCTGTCCCTTCTGGCGGCCGAACCCCTTCACTTCCGTCACGGTCATGCCCGTGACGCCGACCGCCTGCAGCGTGCCCTTCAGCGCCTCCAGGAGGTGCGGCCGGATGATCCCTTCGACCTTCTTCATTTTCGGGCTCCCCCCAAATCGCGATGGCGACCCCGGGTAGCCCCGAAAGCTCGCGACGGCGGACGTCAACGCGTAGTGTTCTGGCCGGCACACCACCAAGACGCGTGCCAGCAGCGAGAGCCGCCGAAAATGCCGCGGAGTCACTCTCGAAGTCGCTGTAGAACAACGGTCTGTTGCGTTTCGTGAGGGCCGGACAGGAGGCTGGATTGCCGTACGTTTTCGTGTAGCTCCCGGCGGAGGCTACATTTCTGTGTGATGCGTGGATTGCGGCGGCCGGAACCGCGAGCCGACCGGTCCCGTGCTTCTCGATCTTGCAGCCGACGTCCGAGACGTGGTCTTCAGGAGGCGGGCGGCCCATCGCCTGAGTGCGCGGGCCTCCTCAGCCCGTCCACACTCAGGTCCTCTTCACACGCGTTCGCCGCGAATTCGAGAGGGCGTGCGGACCGGTCCCCGGGACCTCCGCCGTCAGCAAGGTGGGCGGAAGGTCATCGGCGCTGTCCTCTGGACATGCGCGTGCCGAATGGCACAATCCTGTAGCCTTCAAGGCTCGGGACCGCCGAATTGTGTTCCAGCCGCCCCGGCCGTTCGTCACGCATCGAAGCGCGACATGCCCTCGACGAGCGACGATGGCAATAGCCGCAACAACCGACGGATCGTCCTACGTGTTCGGGCTGGCGAGTTGGCGCAGATCGCGAATCAGCGGGTCGAGGTCGCTCACGTCCACGCCGCCGAGATCGCCGCGAAGCTGCTGACCCCGTTGGCTGGGTCTGGGGACGGGTAGGGGGCCGCTACGGTAAGGCGCCGCCGATGAGCTGTTCGCCGGTGCGGCGCAGGGCGTCCACGCCGTGCACGTCCTCCTTCGAGAGGGGCAGCACGACGCGCGGCAGCTCGGCAAACTCCTGCTCGATCTGCCGCAGGTAGGGCGCTTCCTGCCGGCGCCGCGCCTCGAGGAACTCGCCGCCGCCCGCCTCGGCCGGCAGGACGCGGTTGACCACCACGGCGGCCACCGGGACGCTGGCGCGCCGCAGGGACTCGATGGCCTTCCGGCTCTCGAGCGTGGACAGCCGGTCGGGGTTCAGCACGAGCAGGAACGCCGTCGCCGTCGCGTCGAGCAGCAGCTCCCGGGCGCGGCGGAGCTTGCGCTGGCGGGTGAGGAGGACCTCGTTGATCCGCGCGGCGCGGCTGCCGGGCTCGTGGTCGGCGGGCGTGTCGATGACGCCGAAGTCGTCGCCGTGCCGGGGCGCGCCGCCGAGGCGCGTCACGAGGGACCCCAGCTTGGAGGAGCGGGCCTCGTGACGGAGCAGCCCGTCGGTCCACGCCATCATGATCTCGGGGAGCGACAGCAGGCGCAGCGTGTGGCCCGTCGGCGCCGTGTCGAAGATGACCAGGTCGAAGCGCGAGCCCGCCTCGGCCATGAGCTCGGCCATCCGCTCGAGGAGCGCCGCCTCGGTCGTGCCGGGGGCGAACCGCGCGAGGTCGAGCTGGCGCTCCACCTCGCCGTACATCCGCGGGTGCACGAGCTCCTTCATCTGGTGCTTGACCGCGGCGATGTGCTCCTCGGCCTCGCGCTCGGGGTCGATCTCGAGCCCGGTGAGGCCGACGGTGAGGACGGTCTCCTCGCGGCCGATGTCCCGGCCGAAGACGTCGCCGAGCGAGTGCGCGGGATCGGTCGAGACGACCAGGCACCGCCGCCCGCGATCCGCCGCCATCACGCCGAGCGCGGAGGCGATGGTCGTCTTGCCGACGCCGCCCTTGCCGCCGACGAAGATCAGGCGGCGCTCGGTGATCGCGTCGAGGATCGGGGTCAGCAACAGCGGAAGCCGTCGAGCGGGGAATGCTCCATGCCCATGCGGACGTGCCAGTCATGGAACCGCTCGAGCAGCACCGGCTGCAGCTCGAGCGTGTAGTAGGCGGCGGGATTCGGTACGCCGAGCAGCTCCGAGTAGACGAAGAGCATGAACAGGTCGTCTTCGTCGCGGCGGGCGCGAGCTACCGCGCCCCGGTACGGGGCGCGGTAGTACTCGGTCAACAGGTGGCCAGCCGCCCGGAGCCGCTGGCGGAGTGCGGCCAGCTTGCCCACCGGGGACCTCAGTTGGCCCCGGCGACCGCCGGCTCGGTCCGCGCCTTGCGCGCGTCGATGAGCGCCGACGACGCCTCGAGCATCACGAAGATGGCCGCGATGACGATCAGCAGGTCGATGAAGACCAGCAGGTACTGGCCCGTCTCGTAGAGCGACCACAGCTGGTAGAGCGCCGCCAGGAAGCTCATGCTGGTGACGAACACCATCGGGATCATCGTGTAGCGCGACGGGCGGCCGAGCCGCACCAGCAGCACGCTGATGACGAGCAGCGTCAGCCCGGCGAGGAGCTGGTTCGTCGTGCCGAAGAGCGGCCAGATGATCATGCCGCCCGAGCCGCTCGCGCCGCCCGCGCCGAAGGCGAGCACGAGGCAGGCGCCCACCGCCACCGTCGTCGCGACGTAGCCGTTCTGGAGCGCGGGAATCTTGTAGATGACCCCCCACTCCTGGATGATGTAGCGCTGCAGCCGGACGCCGGCGTCCATCGTCGTGCCCGCGAAGAGCACGGCCATGACCGTGAGGAGCGTCTGGGCGAAGGCGTTGCTGAGGCCGAGGCCGGTGCCGAGGATGGTCGCGCCGCCCTGCACGAAGGCGACCATGCCGCCCTGCCCGAAGCCCGTGTACATCGCCTGCCAGTCGCCGAGCGAGGCGAAGCCGGCGGTGGCCGCGATGATCGTGACGAGGGCGAGCGAGCCCTCCCCGAGCGATCCGAGGTACCCGACGAAGCGCGCGTCCGTCTCCTTGTCGAGCTGCTTGGACGTCGTGCCCGAGCCGACCAGCCCGTGGAAGCCCGAGATGGCCCCGCACGCGATCGTCACGAAGAGCAGCGGGACGATGGGCGGCGAGCCGGCGGGCATGTTCGTGTTGAACGCCGGGGCGACGATGGTCGGGTTGGCGAGGGCGACCGCGCCGTACATCAGGCCGAGCCCGACGAAGAGCTGGATGCCGTTGATGTAGTCGCGCGGCTGCAGCAGCAGCCAGACCGGCAGCATCGACGCGATGCCCGCGTAGGCGAAGAGGATCAGGATCCACTGCCCGGCGGGGCCGAGCCCGAGGAACGTCGCGGGCAGGGAGATGGGCACCGCGTCGCCCAGGAAGATGACCGCGTAGAGCACGATGGTCCCGATGACCGTCGGCCACAGGAGGCCGACGCCCACCCGGTAGAGCAGCAGGCCGATGACCACGGCGACGAAGATCGCGCTCCACGCGGGGATGACGCTGCTCGGGGTCGCCATGAAGGCGTCCGAGATCGCGACGCCGAAGACGGCGTTGACCATCAGCAGCAGCAGGAAGATCACGACCATGAAGAGCGTCCGTGACCGCTTGCTGACGACGTCACCCGTCAGCGCGCCGATCGACTGGCCCTTGTTGCGGACGCTGGCCCAGATCGAGCCGAAGTCGTGGACGCCCGAGAAGAACATCGTCCCCGCGACCACCCAGATGAAGGCCGGCAGCCAGCCCCAGATGACCGCGATGCCGGGCCCGATGATCGGGGCGGCCCCGGCCACGGCCGTGAAGTGGTGGCCCCAGAGGACGAACTTGTTCGTCGGGACGTAGTCGATGTCGTCCCGCATCGCGTGCGCCGGTGTTTCGAAGTTCGGGTCGAGCCGGTAGATCTTCTCGGCGATGAACTTCGAGTAGACGAAATACCCGAGAAACATCAGCGAAAGACCGACGACGGCGAGAATCGTGGCACTCATGAACGACACCTGACCTGTGGATGAGTGTGAATGTTGCCCGCATATTAGCAGGAAGGCCGCCGTTTCTGTCGGATCCCGCTTGTAACTGATTGTCGCCGGCCCTCCGCCGGAGCGGCGCCGGGGGTCCCGGCGGAGGCCAGGCGGGCATAATGGCCGGGTGCGGGAGTTCCGGAGCCGGCAACGACACGGGTCCGTGCGTCGGCGGGTGGGCCGGTTGCCGGACGGCCTGGTCCGCGTCGAACAGGCGATGCAGTGCCACGCGACGGCTCCCGGTTTCGACGTGACAGGGCCGCACTGGATGTTCGCCGTGGTCACGGTCAGGCGCGGGCACCTCTGGTACGCGCGAGGGGCCGCCCGGATCGCCCCGCCGGCTCGGCGATTTGCGGTGTTCCTGCCACCGTTCTCCATCGTCGAGTGCTGGCTGGACCGTGCGCGGTGCGACACGGTCGCGGTGGTGGCCCGCGGGGACCTGCCGGCCGGCGCGCCGCGCGAGCCCGTCGTCACCACATTCGATGCGCGCGACGTTCCCGACAGCCGAGCGGGGGTGGACGCCGCGCTCCGGGCCGCGGGGCCGCTCATCGCGATAGGCCGGGATGTTGCCCCGGCGTCGCTGTCGGTCCGGCTCAAACAGCGGATCGACCGCGAGTACCCGGCGCTGCCGCCGATTGGCGCCCTGGCCGCGGAACTTGGGGTACAGCCGGCCGTGGCGTCCCGACGGTTCGGGCGTGACTATGGATTGCCGCCGGTCCGTTACCGGCATGCGCTGCGCGTGACGGATGCGCTGATCCGGTTGGCGGGCGGCGAGGCGATCGTCGAGGTTGCCGGCGCAGTCGGGTTTGACGACCTCGGCCAGTTCTACCGGCAGTTCGGGGCGCTCGCCAGTGCGCCTCCGGGACGCTATCGCCCCCGGTCAAGAAACCCCAAGACAGGGCCGACCCGGCCGTAGCAACGTAGCGGGCATGGCACGGGCGTGTGAGGCCCGCCGGCGTCGCGGCTGGCCCGGACTCCGGTCGCGCGATATTCGCTTGCTCTGCGGCGGGCAGACGATCTCGATCCTCGGCTCACAGGTCCATGCGGTGGCGCTGCCGTGGCTGGTTCTCGACGCGACAGGCTCCGGAACGGCCCTGGGCGCCGTCCTCATGGTGGCAGCGGTCCCGCGGGCGCTGCTGATGATGGCCGGCGGCGCGGTCACGGACCGGGTCTCCCCCCGCCGCGCCGTGCTCTGGGCGCACGTCGTCCGTGCGCTGCTCGTCGCGGGCCTCGCGATGTGCGTCTCCACCGGGACACTCGCGTGGACGATGTTACTGGTCATCGTGGCGTTGATGGGCACCGCCGACGCGCTGTTCTACCCAGCGTACGCCGCCCTCATTCCGCGCCTCGTTCCCAAGGAGCAGCTCGTCTCCGCCAATGCCGTCCTGCAGGGAGGTGCGCAGGCCGCGGGCCTGGCCGGTCCCGCCCTTGGCGGTTTCGTGGTGGCTTCATGTGGCGTCGGCGCGGCGCTGGCCCTGGACGCGGCGACCTTCGTCGTTGCGGCGGCGACCCTGGGGTGGATGGGCCGATCCCCGGACCAGCCGGAGGCCAGCGGCCAGGCGGAGGTCCGCGCGCCCGGTGTGGTCGGCCAGCTGCGTTGGCATCCCGAGGTTCGCAGCGCCCTGCTCGCGGTCGCCGTCGTGAACTTCGCCTTCGTCGGGCCCTTCACGATCGGCGTGGCGCTCGTCGCCCATGAGCGCCTCGCGGGCGGGCCCGCCGCCCTCGGCTGGGTGTTCTCCGCCCTCGGCGCCGGTGCGCTTCTTGGCAGCCTTGTCGCCTCGAGCGTCGCGGCCAGGGCGCGGGCTCTCGGCCGCCTCGTGGCGATCACCATGGCCCTCGTGGCGGGAGGCCTCGCCTGCATGGCGTTCGTCACCGACGTCCGGGCCGCGATGGCGGCGGCGGGGACGATGGGCGCCGCGGCGGGTGTGCTGAACCCCACCCTGTTCGGCTCCCTGCAGGGCGCCACGGACGGGGCAATGCGCGGACGGGTCATGGGCCTGGCGATGCTGGGCGCGGTGGGGCTTACGCCCCTGTCGTACGCGCTCGCCGGGCTCGTCGCGGCCCGGTGGGGGGCGTCGGCGATGTTCGCGGGCGCCGCGGCCGTGCTCGTCGCGGCCCTCTCACGGCTGGCGCCGCGGATGAGCGGCCCCCGCTCGCAGGCGGATCGATGAGGATGCCGCGTCACCAGGCAAGCGCGCGAAGGCGGTGGCGCCGGTGTGCCACGCGAACGGGCCCGGCGCGCGGCTGGCGGGACCCTCGACGACCGGGTCGTCATCGACGACCAGGCGGGCGAGCAAACGTGAGCATGACGAACGCGGAGCCCGGTCAGCAGGACGCAGCCCTGAGACATGGTCGCGTATCTCATCTGCGCGACGGTCAATGAGCTGGCGCGTGGCGACCACGGCAGGACCGCCGACCGACGCGTCTTGCGACGGTGAGGCACGGGGCAAGATCCGGGTAGCATGCCGGCCGCCGCGTCGATACAACTGGGAGCCCCACCGCAGACGCGGGCGTCTGCACCGGGACGACCGGAGGAACTGCCTGATGGAACCGACGCTCCACGCGCTGTTGCCGCTCGCCCTTGTCGGCGTGCTCGCCGGGGCCTGCGCCGCGCCAGCCCGTGCCCAGTCGCCGCCTGACCTGGCGACCCTGGCCGATGGCTACCTGGCGGCCGAACGCGCCCGACAGGCCGAGGGCGCCGGCGTGACCGCGATCAACGCGGCGTTGGCGTCCCTTGCCGACGGCGTGGTGTACGAGCACCCCCGGGTCGGTGCCCACATTGTCGGGAAGGACCAGCTGCGCACCGGGATGGTCAACTTCCTTGGAACAGTGCGGCGGCCCCAGGATGATGTTCGGGCCCGCGTGACAGGCCCGGGCGTGGTGGTCCTGAACCTGGTCCAGGCTTTCGAGAGCCGCCAGGGAGATGGCCCATGGCGTCCGCAGAGGCGTACCGTCGTCAAGGTCCTGGAGTTCGACGGCCCGCTGATCCGGCGCGTCATTGACTACTGGTAACGACTGGCAGGCGCGGCGGCCGGGCGCCGGGGCGCGCGCGGCGACCACTCGGGGCCCCGGCAGGACCGCTTACCGAGATCCCGGGGGCAGACGCAGGATTCGGGTAGCGATCCGGCGGTTGTGCCGGTAGAACAGACAGGCTGGCCGCAGACGCCGGTGCCTGGAGACGGCCCCGGAGGAACTGCCTTGATGAAACCGACGTTCCGCTCCCTGTTGTCGCTCATCGCTGTCGGCGCGCTCGCCAGCGCGTGCTCAGCGCCCGGGGACCCGGCGCCGCCCGCGGGGCCCGCCGCCCCGGTCGAGCCGATGGTGCGTACGATCGCCGAGGTGCCAGGCGGCACCGGCGGGCTCGAGCTGGGCCCGGACGGAGCGGTCTACTCCTCCGAGTTCGGCGACACGCTGGACCAGGGGCCGATGGGCACCCGGGTCTTCCGGGTGACGCCGGACGGGGAGGTGTCGTTGTTCGCCGAGGGCTTCGACGGCGCCTCGGGCAACGCCTTCGACGCCGCCGGTCGGTTCGTCCAGTCGAACATCCGGGGCAACACGATCAGCCTCGTCGCCCCCGGCGGGGCAATCACGACGCTCACCGCCGACGGCCTGCAGAATCCCGTCGGGGTCATCCAGGGCGCGGACGGTGACTTCTATGTCGCCAATTGCGGCGGCAACAGCGTGGTGCACGTCACCCCGGACGGCACGTCGTCGGTCTTCTCGGACGACCCGTTGCTGAAGTGCCCGAACGGCATCGCACAGGGCAGCGACGGCGCCTTCTACGTCTCGAACTTCTACAACGGCGACGTCGTGCGGGTCGCGGAGGACGGCGCCGACGCCCGGCTGCTGGTCACGGTGCCCGGTGACAACAACGGCCACCTGGTCTTCGGCAACGGCGTGCTCTACGTCGCCGGGCGCGGCGCGCACCAGATCTTCCAGGTCGGCCTGGACGGCGAGACGGAGGTGGTCGCGGGATCGGGGGCGCGCGGGCACGCGGACGGGCCGGCAGGGGAGGCCACGCTGTCGCTGCCGAATGACCTGGCCCTGAGCGCCGATGGCCGCACGCTCTACTTCAACGAGGTGGGCTCCCTCGATCCCGACACGCGAATCCTGTTCCCCACGCTGGTGCGGGCGATCATCCTCCCCGGCGCGCCCTGACCCTTCCCGCTCCCTCGCATGGTCGGGTCGACGGGCGTTCACAGGCCCCGCCACGAAGAACACGAAGGCCACGAAGGACGGCACGAAGTTGTCCTGGGCGTCGAGCCCGCGCACACCTGGCGACGTGACGGCACGAGGTGCAGCCATTGGACCGCAGACCCAAGCGTTGCTTCGTGGCGTCTCTTGTGATTGCCGTCTCGTGATCCCGCAATTCTTCCGATCCCGGCTTGAACCAAATGGCGGTCCCAACCGTCTGTGGTAGTGTTCGCCTTACCAGGTAAGGTGAACGATGCCCGAGCCCCCGATGGAACTGCTGCAAGGCACGCTGGACGTCCTCATCCTCAGGGCCCTCTCTGACGGGCCCCGCCACGGCTACGCCGTGTCGCGCTGGGTCCGCGACCGGACCGACGGGACGCTGCACATCGAGGACGCCCCGCTGTACAAGGCGCTCCGCCGGCTCGAGCAGAGCGGCTGGCTGTCGGCCGAGTGGGGCGTGTCGGAGAGCAACAGGCGCGCGCGCTTCTACGCGCTGACCCCGACCGGCCGGCGGAAGCTCCGCGCGGAGGAATCGGCCTGGCAGCGCTACGTGTGGGCCATGTCCCAGGTGCTGAAGGCATGACCCCGCCGTCCGGCCGCCGGGACGCACCTGGCGCCGATCCGGTCGGCGCCGACGTGGACGACGAGATCCGGTGTCACCTGGACATGCGCACCGATGCGCTGGTCGCCGAGGGCCTGCCGCCCGAGGACGCGCGCGCGCTGGCCGTGAAGGAATTCGGCGACCTCGAGGACGCGCGTCGCGAGATGCGCCGTGCCGGCCGGCGGACCGCCGAGACCCGGCGACGGAGGAACTACATGGGAGATCTACGGGACGACCTGGTGTACGCGCTGCGCCGGCTCGCGGCCACGCCGGCCTTCACGCTCACGGCGCTGCTGACGCTCGCGCTGGGCATCGGCGCCAACGCCGCGATCTTCTCCGTCGTGAACAGCGTGCTGTTGCGGCCGCTGCCGTTCCCCGACGCGGATCGGCTCTATGCCGTGTACTCCGCCAACAAGACCGCGGGGAACATGGACGCCCCCGTCTCTCCCGTGGACCTGGACGACTGGCGCGCACGGCGCCAGGGGATCGACGACATCGGCGGGTTCTGGTACGCGGAGGGCAGTTCGGGCGTGAACATGAGCGGGCGCGGCGCCCCGCGGCGCCTGTCGAGCGTGTTCTACACCCCGGGCTTCCTCGGCGCGCTCGGCGTGGCGCCCGCCGCCGGGCGGCTGCCGCGCGAGGACGAGATGGTGCGCGGCGGCCACGACACCGTGGTGCTGCTGACCTACGGGTTCTGGATGCGCGAGTTCGGCGGCGACCCGCGGGTCGTCGGTTCCACGCTGACGCTCGACGATCAGCCGATGGACGTCATCGGCGTCCTGCCACGGTCGATGAACTATCCGGTCGGCTCGGCGGACGTCTTCATCCCGTATTCGACGATTCCCGACACCTCGATCCCCCGCCTCCGCCAGGTCCGCGTGCTCGACGTCGTCGCGCGCGCGAAGGCGGGCGTCAGCGAGGACGCGGTGCGGGCGGAGCTGCAGACCATCACGGCGGCGCTGGCAGCGGAGTACCCGGAGGATGCCAACTGGGATGGCGCCACCGTGCGGCCGCTCGCGGAGGTCATCACCGGCCCGGTGCGGGGGAGCCTCTTCGTCCTCTTCGGCGCGGTGGGCCTGGTGCTGCTGATGGCGTGCGTGAACGTGGCGGCCCTGCAACTGGCGCGCGCGATGGGCCGGTCCCGCGAGATGGCCGTCCGGCTCGCGCTGGGCGCGCGGCGCAGCCGGATCCTGCGACAGCTCCTGACCGAGAGCCTCGCCTTGTCGCTGGCCGGCGGCGCGTTGGGGCTCCTGGTGGCGCGTTACGGCCTGGCCGCGCTCCTTGCGCTCAGCGCCGGCCAGCTGCCGCGTGCCGACGAGATCGCGCTCGACGGCACGGTCGTGCTGTTCACCCTCGTCCTGGCCGTCGCGACCGGGGTGCTGTTCGGCATCCTGCCGGCGTGGCGCGCGTCCGACGGGCGAGGGACGCTGGAGCTCCGCGAGGGCGGGCGCAGCATCGCGGGACATGGGCACCGGCGCTGGCGTCGTGCGCTGATCGTCGCCGAGGTGGCCGTGTCGATGATGCTCGTGGTCGGCGCCGGGCTGATGGCGCGGAGCTTCGTGGCGCTCCTCAACGTCGACCCCGGCTTCCGGCCCGACCACCTGCTCGCCGTCCAGTTCACGATGGATCCGGATCGCTTCGGTCCCCGCGATCCCGACGCGCCGGTGACCGCCGGATCGCCGTACGCGCTGGCCTACCAGGACATCATCGAGCGCGTGCGGCTGATCCCGGGCGTCGTGTCGGCCGGCGCCGTGAAGGACCCGCCGTTCCGCGGCAACGGCGAGCGGGTCGGGTTCATGTTGCCGGGCCGGCCCCTCGGGCCGAACGACCAGCAGCCCACCGCGACGGCAATTCACGTCAGCGAGGGGTACTTCGCGACGATCGGCGCGACGCTCGCCGAGGGGCGTGAGTTCACGCCGCGGGACCGGGGCGGCGCGCCGTTCGTGGTCGTCGTCAACGAGGCCTTCGCGCGGCAATACTTCCCCGGCCAGCGCGCGGCAGGGGAGCGCATGCTGATGGGCGGTGGTGTGCCGGTCGAGATCGTGGGGGTGGTCAACGACATCCGGCAGGTGGCGATGTCCGAACCGGCGCGGCCGACCGTCTACCTGCACAACCTGCAGAACTCGCGCGTCAAGACCACGATCGTCGCGCGCACCGCCGGTGATCCGCTGCAACTGACGGAGGCGGTCCAGCAGGCGATCTGGTCCGTGGATCCGCTGCAGCCGATCACCTCGGTCTTCACCTTCGACGACGCCGTGAGCCGGGCGCTGGCGCAGCCGCGGTTGTTGACGGTGCTGCTCGGCGGGTTCGGCCTGGTCGGCCTCCTGCTCGGGGCGATTGGCGTCTACGGGCTGCTGGCCGCGGCCGTGAACGAGCAGCGGCGCGAGTTCGGCGTGCGGCTCGCGCTCGGCGCCCGGCCCGGCCAGGTCCTCGGGGCCGTGGTCCGCCGCGGCGTCGCCGTCACGCTGGTGGGGGTCGTCATCGGCCTGGCCGGCGCGGTGGGCGTGACGCGGTTCATGCGCGCGGTGCTCTACGGCGTGGAACCCGTGGACCCCCTGACGTTCGGGGCGATGGCGCTCGTCCTGATCGCGGTGTCGGCGCTGGCCAGCTGGCTGCCCGCGCGGCGGGCCGCCCGGCTCGACCCCGCGGAGACCCTGCGCGCGGAGTGACGCGGGGATCACAAGACACGCCACGAAGGGCGCGAAGAACACGACGGACGGCACGAAGGCATGACTGGGTTTGCCTGCTCCAGGGGGCGTGCTTCGTGTGTCCCTTCGTGCCCTTGGCCTTCTTTCGTGGTGTGTCTTGTGAACCCCGTCGACACGGCCAGTGAAGGGGCGTGGACCCGGGCGCTCAGACTTCGCGCAGGCCGTGTCCGCGGAACAGCACGTAGCTGGCGACGAGGACGAGCGCGCCGCCGTTCAGCGCGAGGACGAGCGGCGCCGAGCCCAGGCCCGCGATGAGCCAGCCGGCGGCCAGGCCGCCGAGCGGGGAGCCGCCGCGGAATGCCACCATGTAGATGCTGACGACGCGGCCGCGCATCTCGTGCGGCGCCAGCAGCTGCACGAGCGAGGTGAGCAGCGAGAAGCACATCACGAGCATCCCGCCGGCGAAGAAGATGAGGAGCGAGCTCAGCCAGATCGTCCGCGAGAACGAGAACGCGATGATGGCCAGCCCGAGGCCGGCCTGCAGCACCAGCAGGAGCTTGCCCATGTGGCGGTGCTTGCCGATCCACGCGACCAGCAGCGCGCCGAGCACCGCGCCCCCGCCCGAGAAGGTCATGAACCGCGTGTAGAGCGCCACGTCCTGCTGGAACACGTCCTTCGCCACGATCGGCAGGAACGTCAGGAGCGGCAGGCCGAGGAACGCCGAGACGAAGCCGAGGATCGTCAGCGTGACGAGCGACGAGTCCCGCTGCACGTAGCGCAGCCCGCCCTTGAGCTGCGCCACCATCTTCTCGGTGTGCATCACCGGCACGTGCCGGATGCGCAGCGAGAGGATGGCCGCGATCACGAAGAGGAACGAGACGCCGTTCAGCCCGAAGCACGCGACCATGCCCAGCGTGCTGAGCGCCACGCCGGCCACGAGCGGCCCGATGACCCGCGCCAGGTTGTACTGGATCGAGTTGAGCGCGATGGCGTTCGGCAGGTCCTTCTTGTCGATGAGCGACGGGATGAGCGACTGGTACGCCGGCCCGCCGAAGGCCATCGCGCAGCCCGTGATGAACGACAGCGCCAGGATCTGCCCGACGTGCGCCCGGTCGAAGTACACGAGCGCCGCCAGCGTGAACGCCGCCGCCATCTGCACGTACTGCGACATCAGCATCATCTGCCGCCGGTCGCGGCGGTCCGCGACGACGCCCCCGATGAGCGTGAAGAGCAGGATGGGCAGCTCGCCGAGGAAGGCGTCGAGGCCGAGGTAGAACGCCGACGACGAGCCGGTCAGCGTGACGATGAGCCACGCCTGCGCCACCTTCTGCATCCATGTGCCGATGCTCGAGGTGAGCGCGCCGGACCAGAGCAGACGGAAGTCGCGGTAGGTGAGGGCCGCCGCCAGACGGCGGCCGGCCTGGGTGACGAGCGCCAGCAAAGCTCCCTGATCTTAGTCAATCTTGGCCGGACGTGCGGGCCGCTTGACTTTCGCTTTTTATTCCCTAGAATAAGGCGAACAGAAAACGAAAAGGACGCCCATGGCCACCAAAGCCGCCCTCGAAGCCCTGCTGCGGGATCGCAAGCTCGACCGGACGTTGACGGCGCCGGATGGCGCGCCGGACATCGCGCGCGCGCCGCTGGCCGTGGAGGCGGTCGACACACGCCTGCTCGGCGGCCTGCCCCGCGGCCGGCTGTCCGAGATCGTCGGCCCGGCGTCGTCCGGCCGCACCAGCCTGGCGTGGGCGTGGCTCGGTGCCGCGACCCGCCGGGGCGAATGGGTCGCGCTCGTGGACACGTTCGACAGGTTCGACCCGGCCTCCGGCGCGGACTGCGGCATCGTCCTGGAGCGCCTCCTGTGGGTCCGGGGCCAGGCGATCACGAAGACCGCCGGCGCCCTCGACCCCGGGTGGCGGCCGGGCCAGCGCGCGGCGAGCGGGCCGGGCACGCTCGTCGAGCGCGCGGTCGACAGGGCGCTCAAGTCGCTCAACCTGGTGCTGCAATCCGGCGTCTGCACGGCCGTGGTCCTCGACCTGGCCGACGTGCCGCCGGCGGGCCTGGCGCGCGTGCCGGCCAGCACGTGGTTGCGGGTGCAGCGGGTGATCGACGGCACCGAGACGACGTGCCTGCTGGTGGGCCCGTCGCCCATCGCGCGCAGCGCCGGCGGCGTGACGCTCACGCTGGCCTCGCGGCCCGGCGGCGCCGCCCGGTGGACCGGCACGCACGACCGCGCGCGCCGCCTGGCCGGCCTCGCGGTGGACGCCGCGCTGGCCTCGCCCCGCCGCGCGGTGACCGGCCGTGCCGAGGTCACGACGGCGCTCGACCCGGCCATTTGAATTGCAGATTGCAGATTGCAGATTGCAGATTGCAGATTGCAGATTGCCGAACCGAACGAACCCGTCGAACCTGACGAACCCGACGAACCTGACGAACCCGTCGAACCTGACGAACCTGACGAACCCGTCGAACCCGACGAACCTGACGATATGTTTGCCGCCCTCCACGCCCCCCCCGAGCATCTCGCGGGGCTCATCGACGTCGCGCAGGGGTTCACCCCCCGCTTCGAGGTCCTGCCGCCGGTCGTCCTGCTCGACGTGAGCGGCCTGTCGCGGCTGTTCGGAAGCGCGGAAGAAATCGGGCGTTGTTTGTTGGCGGAGATCAACGCCAAAGTGCCAGAGGTGCCAAGGGTGCCAACGGTGCCTGAAGTGCGCGGCCAGGTGCCAAAGGTACCAAAGGTGCCAGAGGTGCCGGGAGTGCGTTCGTCATCTGTGTCATCTGTGCCATCTGTGGCCTCGTCATCTGTGCATCTGTGTTCTGTCTCTGTGGCATCGGTGGCCTCGGTGGCCGTGATGTTCGCGCTGGCGCGGCGGGGGCTGACGGTGGTGCCGCGGGGGGAAGAGGCCGCGGCGCTGGCGCCGCTGCCGGTGGGCCTGCTCGATCGGTTCGAGGCGGTGCGCGAGGGGCGGGCGGGCGAGGCAGAGGGGCGGCCGGCGGCCGGGGCGCCGGCGGCTGGTGGCTGGCGGCATCCCCGCGATCAGCGTCCCGGCGCGACGCAGTTGGCCACGGTGCTCGGGACGGCGGCGACGCCGGGCCGGCGGCCCGACGCCAGGGCCCGGCAGGCGGCGCGGGCGGCGGGCACGCGCGTGGACGTGCTCCGGCGGTGGGGCATCCGTACGCTCGAGGCGCTGGCCGGCCTGCCGCCCGCGGAGCTCTCGGCGCGGCTCGGCCAGGCCGGCGTGAACTGGCAGCGCCTGGCGCGGGGGGGCGATGACCGGCCGCTGGTGCCGTGGGTGCCCGAGCCGGCCTTCGAGCAGTCGATGCGGCTCGAGTGGCCCATCGAGGGGCTCGAGCCGTTGTCGTTCGTGGTCGCGCGGCTGCTCGAGCCGCTGGCCGAGCGGCTCGAGCGCGCCGACCGGGGCGCGGCGGTCCTGCATACCCACCTCGGGCTCGTCACGCGCGAGGTGCATCGCCGCGCGCTGCCGCTGCCGGCGCCCATGCGCGATCCGAAGACGCTGCGGACACTCGTGCTGCTCGACCTCGAGTCGCACCCGCCATCCGCGGCCATCGACTCCGTGTCGATCCTCGTCGAGCCCACGCCGGGCCGCGTGCTGCAGTGGACGCTCTTCGAGCGCGCGGCGCCGGCGCCCGAGTCGGTTTCGACGCTCGTCGCCCGGCTCACCGCGGTGATGGGCGAGGGCCACGTCGGGTCGCCCGCGCTCGTGGACACCTGGCGCCCCGGCGCCTTCGAGGTGCGGCCGTTCGTCCCCGTCGATCGCCCGGGCGCGGCGGCGGACGTGGACGCCCCGCCGGTGCCCGGCACCGCGCTCCGGCGCTTCCGGCTCCCCGTGTCCGTGCGTGTCACCGTCCGCGAGGGGCGGCCCGTCCGGCTGCAGGTCGATCGCCGCGGCCTGTCCGCCGGCGCGATCGTCCAGGCCGCCGGCCCCTGGCGGACATCGGGGGAGTGGTGGGGAAGTAACAGGGTGCCAAGGGTGCCAGGGGTGCCAGGGGTGCCAGGGGTGCCAGGGGTGCCAAGGGTGCGCAGCCAAGTGCCAAATGTGCCAGGGGTGCCAGGGGTGCGCAGCCAGGTGCCAAATGTGCCAGAGGTGCCAGAGGTGCCAGGGGTGCGCAGCCAGGTGCCAAATGTGCCAGAGGTGCCAGAGGTGCGCTCGTCATCTGTGTCATCTGTGGCCTCGTCATCTGTGGCCTCGTCATCTGTGCATCCGTCTTCATCTGCGCATCTGGGTTCCGTGCATCTGAGTTCATCCCTGCCCTGGGACCGCGACGAGTGGGACGTGGAGATGGCGGACGGGACGCTCTACCGCATCCATGTCGAGCGCGAGGTCGGGCAGTGGTTCATCGAGGGCGTCATCGACTAGGGCCGCAGAGGGCGCAAACAGGAAGACCAACACGGATGCACGGATGGAACACAGATGTGCAGCTGACGACGGATGTTCACAAGACACGCCACGAAGATCACGAAGCGCACGAAGGAGCGATCACGAAGACACCTGGTTGTCTTTGCACTGTCCTGAAGAGCGTTGCTTTCGTGCCGTCTGCTTCGTGTTCTTCGTGCTCCTCGTGGCAGGTTTTGTGGATCCCCGCCGACACCACCTGCCGCCTTGTTCCTGTGACGCGTCGAGTCGTGACGAATCGTGTATATCGAACTCCGCACCGCTTCCGCCTTCAGCTTCCTCCGGGGCGCCTCGCTTCCCGAGGCGCTCGTCGAGCGCGCCGCCGCGCTCGGCTACCCGGCGCTCGCCCTCCTCGACCGCGACGGGGTCTACGGCGCCCCCCGCTTCCACAAGGCCGCGACCGCCGCGGGCCTGAAGCCCCTCATCGGCGCCGAACTCACCATCGCCCACGACCACCAGATAGATCACCAAATAGATCACCAAATAGATCACCAGATCTCCAGATCGCCAAACCAGATCACCAGATCACCAGATCACCAGATCACCAGATGGCATCTGCCCCTCCTCGTCTCCTCCCCAGCCGGCTGGGCCAACCTGTGCCGGCTCGTGACGTTGATGAAGCTCCGCGCGCCGAAGGGCGAGGGGGCCGTGACGCTCGACGAGCTCGAGGCGCACGCCGAGGGGCTGGTCGCCCTGCCGGGGCGCGCGCTCGTGCGCGCCGACCGCTTCGGCGTGGGCGGGCTGCTCGATCGGCTCGTCGGCATCTTCGGCCGCGACGGCGTGCGGGTGGAGATCCAGCGGCATCTCCGGCGCGACCAGGAGGCGGACAACGAGCTGCTCGTCTGCCTGGCCGAGGCGTTCCGCGTGCCGCTCGTGGCGACGGGCGGCGTGCGGTTCGCCGCGCCGGAGGACCGGCCGCTCTTCGACGTGCTCACGTCCATCCGCGAGCACCTGCCGCTCAGGCTGGCCGGCCGCCGGCTGGCGGCCAACGCGGAGCGGTACCTCAAGCCGCCGGGGCAGATGGCGCGGCTCTTCGCCGATCGCCCGGACGCGGTCCAGGCGACGGGCGAGCTGGCCGACCGGCTGGCGTTCTCGATGCGCGATCTCGGCTACCGCTTCCCGCGCTACCCGGTGCCGCCGGGTGAGACGGAGGTGTCCTTCCTCCGGAAGATCGCCGAGGTCGGCGCGCGCGATCGCTACCGGCCGTTCCACGACGCGGCGCGCGCGCAGGTCGCGCGCGAGCTGGACCTCATCGAGAAGCTCGGCCTCGCCGGCTACTTCCTGATCGTCTGGGACGTCGTCAACTTCTGCCGCGGGGAGGGCATCCTGGTGCAGGGGCGGGGCTCGGCGGCCAACAGCGCCGTCTGCTACAGCCTCGGCATCACGGCGGTCGACCCGGTGGCGATGGACCTGCTCTTCGAGCGCTTCCTCTCGGAGGAGCGCGGCGAGTGGCCCGACATCGACCTCGACCTGCCGAGCGGCGACCGCCGCGAGCGCGTCATCCAGCACGTCTACCGGAAGTACGGCCGCCACGGCGCCGCCATGACGGCCAACGTGATCACCTACCGCGGGCGGAGCGCCGCGCGCGAGGTGGGCAAGGCGCTCGACCTCGACCCCGGCGAGATCGACAGGCTCGCCAGGGTGATGCACCAGTTCGAGTACACCGACCCGGACGACACGCTCTCGAAGAACCTCGCCACCGTCGGCATGGACGCGGACGACCCCCGGGTGCGGCTGTTCGGGGGGCTGTGGAAGCGGATGCAGGACCTGCCGCGGCACCTCGGGCAGCACTCGGGCGGCATGGTGATCAGCCAGGGCGCGCTGTCGTCGGTGGTGCCGCTCGAGAACGCGAGCATGCCGGGGCGCGTGGTGGTGCAGTGGGACAAGGAGGACTGCGCCGACATGGGCATCGTCAAGGTGGATCTGCTGGGGCTGGGGATGATGGCCGTGCTGCAGGACGCGATCCACCTGGTCAACGCGGAGGGGCCGCGCGTGGACCTCGCGCACCTGCCGGCCGACGACCCCGAGGTCTACCGCATGCTGCGCGCGGCCGATACCGTTGGGGTCTTCCAGGTCGAGTCGCGCGCGCAGATGGCGACGCTGCCCCGGCTCAAGCCCACGTGCTTCTACGACCTCGTCGTCGAGGTCGCGCTCATCCGGCCCGGCCCCATCGTCGGGCAGATGGTGCACCCGTACCTGAACCGGCGCGACGGGCGCGAGGCGGTCACCTACGCGCATCCGTCGCTCGAGCCGATCCTCGCGCGGACGCTCGGCGTGCCGCTCTTCCAGGAGCAGCTCCTGCGGATGGCGATGGCGGTGGCCGGGTTCACCGGCGGGCAGGCGGAAGACCTCCGGCGCGCCATGGGCTTCAAGCGGTCCGAGAAGCGGATGCGCGAGATCGAGGGCGACCTGCGGGCCGGCATGGCCCGGCAGGGCATCACCGGCGCGACGGCCGACCAGATCGTCCTGTCGATCAGCTCCTTCGCGCTCTACGGATTCCCCGAGTCGCACGCGGCGAGCTTCGCGCTCATCGCCTACGCGAGCGCGTACCTCAAGGCGCACTTTCCGGCGGCGTTCTACACCGCGCTCCTGAACAACCAGCCGATGGGCTTCTACCATCCCGCGACGCTGGTGAAGGACGCGCAGCGCCGCGGCGTGCGCTTCGAGCCCATCGACGTCCAGGTGTCGGGCTGGGATTGCGCGATCGAGCCGGACGGCGCCATCCGGCTGGGGTTGCGCTACGTCAGCGGCCTCCGGGAAGAGGTGGGGCGGGCCATTGCCAGCGCCGTGAGTAATCAAGAATCGAGAAACAAGAATCAAGAAGTCATGCGTCCGGAGCGGTGCCCGAAGTGCGGGTGCGACGACCCGTCGATGCTGGAGATCGTGCAGCCCGCGCCGAAGGCGCCGCACACGCCGAGGATGCCGGACCTGTTCACGGCTCTCGATACGCGCACGCCACCGTTGCCCGCGCCCCATGATGTACCCGTGCCCGGTGATGCATCTGTGCATCCCGCGACATCTGCGCAGCTGCGTCCAGCACCCTTGGCACCTGCACCCTTGGCACCCGTGGCACCCGTGGCACCCGTGGCACCATCTGTGCCATCTGTGCCATCTGTGCCATCTGTGGCATCTGTGCCATCTGTGGCCCTGTTTTGTAACATCTGTGCCCACCAGTGGTCGGTGCCGCATCGGCGGCAGCGGTTCCGGTCGCTGGACGAACTCGTGGCGCGGGTGGGGCTGCGGCGTGACGAGCTCACCGCGCTGGCGTCGGTCGGCGCGCTGAACGCCTTCGGCCATGACCGGCGCGCCGCCCTCTGGCAGGTCGAGCGCGTGGTGCGTCCGACGGGCGAGCTGTTCGCGGAAGGCCGGGAGGAGGAAGGGGAGGCCCGCGAGGAGCCCTCCGTGCTGCCCGCCATGTCCCCGACCGAGCGGCTCGTGGCGGACTACGCGGGCACCGGCCTGACGATCGGGCCCCACCCGATGAGCTTCCGGCGCCACGAGTTGTCGATGCGTGGCATCTCGCGCGCGATCGACCTGCCGCGCCTGCGCGGCGGCCGGCGTGTCCGCACGGCCGGCATGGTGATCACCAGGCAGCGGCCCGGCACGGCGAAGGGGTTCGTCTTCCTCACGCTCGAGGACGAGACCGGCATCGCCAACATCATCATCCGGCCAGACCTCTACGCCCGCGAGCGCCTCGCCATCGTCGAGTCGCCGTTCCTCCTCGTGGAAGGCGTGTTGCAGAACCAGGACGACGTGGTGTCGGTGAAGGCCGAGCGCGTCAGCCGCCTCGGCGGCCTGCCGGACGACGCCGCGGTGGAGTCGCACGACTTCCACTGACGGTGTTGACGGGAGTCACAAGAGACGCCACGAAGATCACGAAGGACGCGAAGCACGGCACGAACCGACGATTGTCGAGGTTTGCGAAACACGAGTTGGCGGCTTCGTGGTTTGTCCCTTCGTGCTCTTCGTGCCCTTCGCGGCGTGTCTTGTGTGACACCGCGTCGTCAGCGTCGAGTCATCGTCTGGCAGTCTTGGCGGGGCTTCTACAACGGACGCCACGAAGATCACGAAGGACACGAAGCACGGCACGAACCGACGAACGTCAACGTCAGCAAAACGAAATCTGAAGTCTTCGTGACGTTCTTCGTGCCCTTCGCGGCGTGTCTTGTGTGACACCGCGTCGTCAGCGTCGAGTCATCGTCTGGCGGTCTTGGCGGGGGGCTACAACGGAAGCCACGAAGATCACGAAGGACACGAAGCACGGCACGAAACAACGAACGTCAACGTCAGGAAAACGAATCTGAAGTCTTCGTGACGTTTCTTCCTGCCCTTCGTGGCGTCTCTTGTGGACCCGCGACGTCACTCCGATGCGTACGGCCCGAAGGTGGCGACGACGGGCGCGTCTGCGCGTTCGTCGTCCAGCACCACGACCCGGTAGGTGGCGCCATCGGGCGCGACGCGGATGACGACATGGCCGTGGCGCGACTTCAGCTGGTCCACGCGGGCGCCGATGACGGTGGCGGTGGGCTCGCGGAGGAGCGTGACGAAGACGTCGCGGGGACCGCGATCGGGATAGGCCGACGGCGTGAGCAGGCGCTTCAGGGGGCCGGGCGCCGGGTGGCTCGGCGCCCAGGCGGGGATGACGACGACCCGGGCGCGGGTCGTGGCGAGGAAGAAGGCGTTCTCCGGGCTGATCGACCCGTGGTGGTGCATCTGCCGCGCGTCCACCGCGCCGATCGCCCTGGCGATCGGCGTCTCCATGTCGCGCCACGCCTCCATGCCCGGGTCGGGCACGCCCGTCAGGTCGCCACCGATGTAGTAGTCGAACGCGCCGAGCTTCACGCGCAGGCCGATGCTGCTCTCGTTCTCGGTGGGCCGCGCGCCGGCTGGCGCGTCCGCCGGCAGGGTGGGGAAGCGCTGCTCGGTCGCCTCGCCCCGGCCCGTCCAGACCTCGCCGTTGGCGGCGACGATGCGGGCCTCGAAGGGCGCCCCGCCCGGGCCTGCCGCGCCCGGGGCGACCTGGCTGGTGACGCCCACCCGCGCGCGCTCGACGCGCGTGCCGGCCGACGCGAGCCGCCGCGCCAGCGCGACGTAGTCCGCCGGCGCATTGATGCCGGGCGGCGGCACCGGCGCGTCGTAGGCGGGCCAGCCGCGGTCGATGAGCGTGCCGACCGGCAGTGCCGCGGCCACGTCGGCCAGGCCGCCCATGTGGTCGACGTGGAAGTGCGAGATGACCACGTAGTCGAGGCGCCGTGGGGCCCCGGCCGGCAGCACGCGATCGACGTAGGCGGCGATCCACTCGCCGGGCCGGCGCGACCCGTCGGGCCGCGGCTCGGTGAAGGGGATGCCGTCGCCCGCGCCGCCCGCGTCGAACAGCATGGTCGTGCCATCGGGCAGCACGAAGAACGTGGCGTTGCCGCGCCCGGTGACGATGTGGTGGATGTCCAGGCCGCCGGCCACCCGCGGCGAGAGCGGCGCCCCGGGCGCGTCGGCGGCCTGCCGCCCCCACGCGCGGCCCGTCCCGGCCACGCCCACCAGGCCGGCCACCAGGGCGAACGCCACGAGTCGTCGCATACGCGTGCCTCTCATTTCATCGATGCATGGGCCGTGGCTGCACGAGACGCCACGAAGGGCACGAAGCACACGACGCAGGCGTCACGAAGACGCTCCTGATTGTTGCCCTTTTTGCTCCCTGAGCCGACATCGCTCGTGTCGTTCTTCGGGCCGTTGGGCACTTCGTGGCGTTCGTGGGACTTCCTGTAGGCCGCAGCCGCGATCGCCACACCCCAAATCCCGCATTCCCGCACCCCAAATCTGCGATCTGCGATCTGCAATCTTCAATCTGCAATCGCCCCGCCGGGCGGTAGAATCCGCGGCAGGGCTGCCGCGCTCGACTGGTATCACGGGGGGATTGACCCCGGAACGGTTCCAGCCCTTACCGTGAGGCCATGACCAGAACACTCCCGTTGCTCCTCGTGATCGCCCTCGCGCCGGGTATCGCCGCCGGCGCGAACGCCCAGGACCACCATTCGGGCATGAAGGCCCGCGGGGCGGAGGCCATGGGCTTCGACCAGGACCGTACGACCCACCACTTCCTGCTGCACGCCGACGGCGCCACGATCGACGTGTCGGTCAAGGCGCCGGACGACGAGGCCAACCGCGCGGCCATCCGGGCGCACCTGCCCCACATCGCCCACGCGTTCGCCGCCGGCGACTTCGCGATGCCGATGTTCATCCACGCGCAGGACGTCCCGGGCGCGGCCGACATGGCGCGCCTGCGGGACCGCATCACCTACCGCTACGAGGAGACGCCCGCGGGCGGGCGCGTCCGCATCGTCACCACCGACCCCGACGCGCTGGCCGCCCTGCACGCCTTCATGCGCTTCCAGATCACCGACCACCAGACGGGCGACCCGGTCACGCTGACGCCGCCGCCGACGCCATGACCGCGACGCTGACCCGGTCGGAGCTCGCGCGCGAGACCGGGGTCAGCCCGGACACCCTGCGGCACTACGAGCGGAAGGGCGTGCTCCCCGCGCCCCCGCGCACGGCGAACGGGTACCGCCGGTACCCGCCGGACGCGGTGGCGCGGGTCGTCCTCGTCCGGCGGGCGATGCTCGTCGGCTTCACGCTCGACGAGCTGTCGGCCGTCCTCGGCGAGCGCGCGCGAGGCGGCGCGCCCTGCCGGCGGGTCCGGGCGCTCGTCGCCGAGCGGCTCGAGGCGTTCGAGGACAGGCTCGAGGCCCTGCTGGCCCTGCGCGACGAGCTGCGCGCGGTGCTGGCCGACTGGGACGAGCGGCTCGAAGGGACGCCGTCGGGACGGCCGGCCCACCTCCTGCGCGCGCTGGCATCGCGCCCCGGCCTGCCGGAAGGGCCGGCCGACCGCGGGCCCCGGCGCCAACGGCGCTGATCGCGGGGCGGCGCCCATGGGCGCACGCGCCCGCCCGGTGCACCCGGACGGGCGCCGTGGCACACACCCGCGGTGCGAACTCGCGACGGCGCCAGTGAATCCGCGCGTGTCGCCCGCGGCGCAACCCTTGCAACCATCGACGTGACACGAGCCGACAGCAGGCGCCCCGGGCGCACCCTCCGGCTCCCCGCGCACGCGCCCCTCCCGAACCGCCCCTTCAAGTTCTCAACCCGGATGCCGATTGGTGGGATACGCCGGTTTTCGCCCTGGGATTCCAGGGGGCCGGCCGGGCGGCACTCGGGCCGCCCCGAAGGGGGAGTGTTCGATGATTGGTTCGATTGATCCGTTGGGGATTCGCCTCGCGGTGACCACGACCGAGAGGGCGTCGGGACGCACGATAGGTGGGGCCGAGACCGTGCCCAGGACCGAGGCGGCCACCGTCGTGCAGTTGAGCGACTACGCGCTCGGTCGCCGGGACCGGCGGGAGCGGGAGGCGGGGCGGCCGCCGTCCTGGGCCCAGGCCGTCGTGCAGATGGTGTACGAGGCCGCGGTCGCGACGCGGGCCGCGATCCTGGGCAGCCCGGCGCAAGCCGAGTCGGCGCAGGCGCAGCTCAGTCCGGGGCGCGTGCTGGACCTGATGACCTGACGGGCAGCCCCCCGTATCGCCATCCGCCGCCCCGGACGCCGCCGGCATCCCGACGGCGATCCCCCGGGGCCGGTGGCCGGGGGGGCCGCCGCCGTGGTGTGGGCTTGGGCGCTTCCCCGGGCGCCTGCTACACTTGGGATGTACGCACGTGAATCCCGCTACTGGCCGCCCGCCCGTCCGCCTTGCCGAGTGGCTGCCCCGCTCGGTCCAGATTCTCAGCCAGGGTTATTCCGGTGCCGACCTCGGCGCCGACCTCGTCGCCGGCGTGACGGTCGGTCTCGTCGCGCTTCCGCTGGCGATGGCATTCGCGATTGCCAGCGGCCTCAGCCCCCAGGCCGGCATCTACTGCGCCGTCGTCACCGGCTTCATCATCTCGGCGTTCGGCGGGTCGCGCTTCCAGATCGGCGGGCCCACCGGGGCGTTCGTCGTGGTGATCTCCGGCATCATCGCGCAATACGGCGTGGACGGCCTGTTCATGTGCACCATGATGGCGGGCGTGATGCTGGTCATCATGGGGCTCACCGGCACGGGGAGCGCGGTCAAGTACATCCCCCGGCCGGTGATTGTCGGCTTCACCAACGGCATTGCCCTCGTGATCGCGAGCACGCAGGTGCGGGACTTCCTGGGCATCCCGGCGGAGATGCCCGGCGAGTTCCTGGCGCGGGCCCACGCCATCGCGGCCAACCTCGGCTCGATCTCGGCCCCGACGGCGCTGCTCGGCGCGGGCACGCTGGCCCTGGTGCTGGGCTGGAATCGCTGGGTCGGGCGCCTGCCCGGCTACGTCGTGGCGCTCGTCGCGGGCACGGCGGTGTCGGCGGGGCTCGGGCTCGACGTCCAGACGATCGGCACGCGCTTCGGCGGCATCCCCTCAGGGCTGCCCGCGATGCAGCTGCCGTCGTTCCGGCCCGGCCTCATCCTCACGCTCCTCTCGCCGGCGCTCACGGTGGCGATGCTCGGCGCGATCGAGTCGCTGCTGTCGGCCGTCGTCGCCGACCGGATGAGCGGCGACACGCACAACCCGAACACCGAGCTCGTCGCGCAGGGCCTCGCCAACGTGGTGTCGCCGCTCTTCGGCGGGCTGCCCGCCACCGGCGCGATCGCGCGGACGGCGACGAACGTGCGCGCCGGCGGGCGGACGCCCGTGGCGGGCGTGGTCCATGCCCTGACGCTCGTCGCGGTGCTGCTGGTGGGCGCGCCGCTGGCGGCATACGTGCCCCTGTCGGTGCTCGCGGCCATCCTCTTCGTGGTCGCCTGGAACATGGGGGAGTGGCACGAGATCCCCGAGCTCCTCCGCCTGACGTTCACGGACATCGGCGTCTGGCTGACGACCTTCACGCTCACCGTGCTCGCGGATCTCACCGTGGCCGTCGAGGTCGGCATGGTGATGGCGGCGCTGCTCTTCATCCGCCGCGTGAGCGGGACGACCACGATCACGCGGGTGACGGGGGACTACGTCGAGTCGAGCCGCCCGCACAGCATGCAGGACAAGCTGATCCCGCCCTACGTCGCGATCTTCCGGATCCACGGGCCGTTCCTCTTCGGGTCGACGGACAAGATCCGGGCCGTGCTCGAGGACGTCCCGTCGCTGCCGCCCATCGTCATCCTGCGGCTCCGGAACATGACGGCCATCGACGCGACGGGGCTGGCGGCCATCGAGGATGCGGCCGACGTGCTGAAGGCGTCGGGCCGGGTGCTGCTGGTGTGCGGCGCCCCGCCGCAGCCCGCCGAGATGATGCTCCGCGCGGGCTTCCACCGCCACCTCGGTCCCGAGAACGTCTGCGAGAACTTCGAGATGGCGATTGCGCGGGCGCGGGCCCTGCACGCCCGGCACGTCGCCTGACGGCGCGTCGTCAGCCGGTCACGTCCTGGGCGGGGCGGGGCGCGGGCGCGGCGGGGTGGGAGCCGCCCCGGAGACGCCGGACGGCGGCGCCCACCGCGAGCGAGCCGTCGAAGATGGCGCCGACCCTCAGGCCGCCCGGCAGCCGGTGACGGCCGACCGCCTCGAGGCCGGCCGATGCCATGCAGCCGCACTGGCTGCAGTCGGGCCGTCCCCCGAACTGGCACGGCGTGATCGGCGTCTCGAAGTCGGCCGAGACGCAGGTGGTCGTCCGCGCGAACACGCAGGCGTCAGGCGAACGGGGCGGGTCCGCGTACACCGCGATCAGGCCCTTCGGCATCCACAGCTTCGGGTACCGCTCCCGCAGGTCGTAGAGCGTCTCGACGACCGCGGCCCGGTCCGCCGCCGTGAGCTTCTCGTCCGAGAGCTCACCAACCTGCGGCGTGTAGAGGCTCACCCAGATGTGCCGCGTGTCCGGGTTGTCGGACCAGGTCCGCACGAATTCCTCGAGGTAACCGGGCCGCCGCGCCTGCTGGCGGGTCACGGTGCAGTGCACGGTGACCTGGTGGCCGGCGATGTGCTTGAGGATCCGGTCGTAGGTCGCCGGCTTGCGGCGCTCGTCGTGCTCGGGCTGCAGCCCGTCGACCGACACGCAGACCTGGAGCCGATCGATGTGGGCCCACGCCGGCGGGATGGGCCGGACGGCGCTCGTCACGACCTGCGTGTGCACGCCCTGGCGGGCGAGGGCCGGCAGGATCTCGTCGAGTTCCCGGTACCGGACGAGCGGCTCGCCGCCGACGATGGAAAGGTGCAGCGGCTTGTGGTGCGCGACGAGGGCGAGGACGCCGTCGACGAGGGCCTGGCCCTTGAGGTCGCGCACCTGGCGCAGCGTCAGCCCGCCGCCGAGGTGCTCGTCCCCGTAGGCGTAGCACCCCGGGCACCGGAGCGGGCACTCCCGGGTGATCTCGATCGAGAGGTTCGGCCGGTATCCCAGCAGGATCCGGCCCCAGGCGC
This sequence comes from Vicinamibacterales bacterium, assembly GCA_050250645.1. Lineage (GTDB taxonomy): Bacteria > Acidobacteriota > Vicinamibacteria > Vicinamibacterales > UBA2999 > JBFWVR01. Next base: position 79,722 of record JBFWOG010000007.1, on the reverse strand, counting down.
GGACAATCCCTTCCAACGTGCGGGCCTCCCTGGACGTGCGCGGGGGGAGGCCCCCACTGTACCACGACGGCTACTTCGCCGCGGTCAGCATGATCTCGACGAGGCCGTCGCCCACGACCAGGCCGGTGCGGACCGTCGCGCGGGCGGGCGGCGCGGTCGGGAACACCGCCTGGTACGCCTTGTTCATCGCCGCGAACTGGCTGACGTCGGTGATGTAGACGACCGCGTCGACCACGTCGGCGGCGCTGTAGCCGCCGGCCTCGAGCGTGCGGACCAGCCGGGCGAGCGCCTCGCGGGTCTGCGCCTCCATGTCGCCCTTGGTCTCGGGCGTGCTGCCGAGCATGCCCGACACGTAGAGGCGGTTGCCCACCTTGATCGCGCTGCTCAGCAGGCTGCTCGGCCGGCCGGGAGTGCCGTCGGCGGCCGGCGTCGTCACGACGGTCTTCGGCGCCTTGACCGCGACGAGGCTCACCTCGACGCCGTACTGGGGGCTCGTCAGCGGCGCCACCACGGCGGCCCGCACGGGCGGGGCGGTCTCGAAGTACGTGCGGTAGACGCCGTTCATCGCCTGGAAGGTGCCCGCGTCGCTGATGAACACGCGTGACTGGACCACGTGCTCGTAGCCGAACCCGGCGGCCCGCAGGATCTCGCCGGCGTTGTCGAGGGCGGTCCTGGTCTGGACGGCGACATCCCCCGGCACGACCGTGTTGTCGCGGCCGTTGCGCGAGACGAGGCCGGCGAGGAACAGCGTGTTCCCCGTGCGGATGCCGTAACTGTAGGGGTTGGGCGACCGGAGCCAGCCGTCGGGATGGATCACCACGCGCTCGCCGCCGTTGGGCACCGCGATGACCGCGATCTCGACGAGGGCCGTCGGCACGACGAGGTCGGCCACCACCGTCGTGCGCACCGGCGGGTTGGCCGTCCAGAAGGTGCGGTACGCCTCGTTCATCGCCGCGAAGTCGGCCTGGTTCTTGAGGAACACGGTGACCGACACGGCGTTGGCCAGGCTCGAGCCGGCCTTCTGGAGGGTCTCGTCCAGCTGCTGGAGGGTCTGCCGGGTCTGGGTCCCGATGTCGTCGCCGCCCGAGAGCGTGCCCGACACGTAGATGAGGCCGTCGGCCGCGACCGCGGCGCTGAACGGCATGCCGGGCCGGGCGCCCGGGACGACCTGGCGCTGGGCGGCCGCCGGGACTGCCAGGGCGAGGGACAGGAGCAGGGCAGGAACACTCACGCGCACGGAACACCTCCACGCCGGACGGTCGGGCCCGGCCGGCCGCCACTGTACCACTGGACGCGGCGCCCGGGCACCCCATTCAAGACCGGTGCAGGGTGGCCGATTACTGGTGCGAACTCGCCCGGACGGTCCGGGCGACCCGAGCCCCCCCCGGGAGCACCATGAGTCGCATCGGTCTCAGCCAAGCACGCTCGGGACAGAAGGTCCTTCGATCCGTCATCAACAACAATGGCGTGGTCCTCGTGCAGGCCGGCACGCCGCTGACCGACCCGCTCATCGAGCGGCTCCGCGGGCTTGGCGTGACCACCGTGTTCGTGGCGGGCTCCGGCCCCGCCGCCGCCCCGCGGACGACGGCCGAGCGGGTCGCGGAGCTGGACCAGCGCTTCGCGGCGGTCATCGACGACCCCCTGATGCGGGAACTCTACGGCGTCGTGCGGGCGCAGATTCCAGAGAGCGAGGCCTGACGCCGTGCCCACCGTCACCGTGCGAACACCGCTCTCCCCCCCGGACGTGAGCGTCCTGCGCTCCAAGATCGAGCAGGCCACCAACGTCACCACCGTGCCGCAGGTCGTCCAGCGCGTGGGCGCCCTGCTCGACAGCCAGAACACGTCGGCCGGCGAGGTCGCCGAGGAGATCAGCAAGGACCAGGTGCTGGCGGCCAAGGTCCTGAAGCTGGTGAACTCGGGCTTCTGCGGGTTCCGCAAGCCCATCACCACGATGACCCACGCGATGGTCCTGCTCGGCTTCGACGTCGTGCGGTCGCTGGTGCTCAGCGCCTCGGTGTTCGACCTGTTCTCGGCGAAGGCCAGCGCGCTCGGCGGCCTGTGGCAGCACTCGCTCGGCACGGCCCGCGCGTCGAGCCTCATCGCCGAGCGGCTCGGGGCGCCCAAGCCGGAGGAGTATGCCGTGGCCGGGCTGCTGCACGACATCGGCAAGGTGCTCATCGCCGAGCAGTTCCCGGCGGAGTACCAGCGGATCCGGGCGACGGTGGCCGAGCGCGAGTGCCTCCAGTTCGAGGCCGAGAAGGAGATCCTCGGGGTCACGCACGCGGACGTCGGGATGTGGCTGCTGCGCAAGTGGTCGCTGCCGTCCAAGCTCGTGGCGCCCGTCGGCCACCACAACAACTTCCACCCGAGCCGGGAATTCGCCGATCGGTCCGCCGTCGTGCACGTGGCCGACATCCTGGCGAGGGCCAAGGGCATCGGCAACGGCGGCGACAACCGCATCCCGCGGATGGACCCGGAAGCCTGGCGCGTCCTGAACCTCGAGTGGAGCGACATCGCCAAGATCACCCGGGAACTCGACGTCGAGCTCGAGGACGACTGGCAATGAACACCGAGCGGCTACACGAGTCGGACGTGGACGGGGTGACCGTCACCGAGATCTACACGCAGACGCGCACCTACATGGAGGCGGTGCTCAACAACCTGCCTCTCGGGGTGATCGTCCTCGACCACGCCTTCCGGATCACCTTCTACAACAAGAGCCAGTCGATGGTCTTCACGCGCCTGGGCGTGGACCCGTCGATGCTCGACCTGATCGGGGCGGACCTGGCGCAGCGCTACCCGCTGCTCTCGCCGGCCGACTGGGCCGAGGCCCGCGTGCAGGTGCTGCGGGGCAACCAGTTCGGCCGCTCGCGGGTGGGCTGGCCCGGCGGGCACGCGCAGGGGCACTTCCAGGTCAGCGTCACGCCGATCCACGACGTGCGCATCGGCGGCGCCATCTGCACGACCGAGGACATCAGCCCGTTCGTCAAGGTCGAGGACGAACTCGTCCGCGAGGAGCGCATGGCGCTCATCGGCCAGATGGCCATCGCCCTCAACCACGAGATCAACAACCCGCTGCTCATCATCCTCGGGCAGGCCGAGTCGCTGATGATGGCGCCGGGCGTCGACCCGTCGGTCGTCGCCGGCCTCCGGGCAATCCAGTCGGCCGGGCGCCGCATCGAGCGGGTCACGCGGAAGCTGCGCCTCATGGAGGAGATCCAGCTGACCGAGTACGTCAAGGACGGGCCGATGATGGTCGACCTCGGCGACCTCGGGAAGGGCTGAGTCCGGCCGGGTTCTGCTACACTGCTGGCGTCCTTTTCACCGAGACTGCCCAGCGTGTCCAAGACCCGTACCGCCAAGAGCCCTGCCCCCGCGACCCGCAAGCCCGCCGCGAGCCCCCGCATCCGCCGGAAGCGTTCGAAGCTTCACGGCTGGGGCGTCTTCGCGCTGGAGCCGATCAACAAGAACAAGCGGATCATCGAGTACGCGGGCGAGCTGATCACCAACAAGCAGAGCGCCGCGCGCGAGGACCGGTACCTGAACAAGGGGTGCATCTGGGTCTTCCGCGTGAACCGCTACTGGAGCCGTGACGCCAACGTCGGCGGCAACGACGCCCGGTTCATCAACCACTCGTGCACGGGCAACTGCTACGTCGAGGTGGTCGACAAGACCATCTGGATCCGCGCCGCCCGGCGCATCGAGCCCGGTGAGGAACTGACGTACGACTACAACACCGAGGGCGACAAGACCATCCCGTGCCGCTGCCGGCCGGGCTGCAAGACGAGGCTATGACCGCACGCCGGGGCGCGGCGGCGGCCCTCGGCTGGGCGCTCGTCCTGGCCGCGGGCCTGCTCGCCCAGTCGGCCGCCCCGGCCGAGCCGCCCCCGGGCGCGGCGTGGTTCGTCCGCTCGCTGGTCTCCCCGGCCGACCGGCAGGAGGCCGGCTCCGACATCCTCGACCAGCCGGTCCTCCCCGGGTCCATCATCAAGGCCGTCACCCTGGCCGCGGCGCTCGAGAGCCAGGTCATCGAGCCCGGCACCACCCGCCTGTGCCGCCGCGTCGTCACGATCGACGGCCGGCGCTTCGTCTGCTCCCACCCCGATCTCAAGCGGCCCCTGACGCCGGCCGAGGCGCTGGCGCACTCCTGCAACGACTTCTTCGTCTCGCTCGCGCCCCGGCTGCCGCGGGGCATCCTCAACCAGACGCGCCAGGCCCTCGGGTTGCCGCCCGTGAGCGCGGACACGCCGCTCGCGCCGGCCCTCGTCGGCCTCGCGGGACCGCGCGTGACGCCCCGGGCGCTCCTCGACGTCGTCGCCCGGCTGGCTGGCGCGGACCCCGATCGCCCCGTGCGGCTGCGCGCCGAGACGCGGCGCGTGATCCTCGAGGGCCTCCGCGGCGCGGCCACCTACGGCACGGCGTCGGCGCTCGCCGCGGCCGGTGTCCCGGCGCTCGCCAAGACCGGCACCGCGCCGATGCCGGGCGGGGGCTTCATGGGGCTCGCCGTCGCGCTGGCGCCGCCTGACCACCCGACGCGCGGCGTCGTCGTCGTCGCGCCGGGGGCCGCGGGCCTCGACGCGGCGGCCATGGCGGCCGACCTGCTCCGGCGGCCGGCGCCGGCCGCGCCGCCGCCCCCGCGCACCCCCGCGGCGCCGCCAGCGCCCGCCGCCGCGCGGGTCGCGCCGGCGCCGGCGGCCGCGCCCGTCGCCCGCACCGTCGAGGGCGACCCCGGCGTCGCGGCGCTCACGGCCGCCAGCCGCGGCGTCACCATCCGGCTCGGGCTCGTCGCCGAGCGGGGCCGGACGCGGGTGCAATCGATCGCGCTCGAGGACTACGTGGCCCGCGTGCTCGCGGGCGAAGGCGAGCCGCGGGCGGGCGACGCCGCGCAGCAGGCGCTCGCGGTGGTCATCCGCACCTTCGCCCTGGCCAACCAGCATCGTCATCGCGGCGAGGGGTTCGACCTCTGCGACACGACCCACTGCCAGGTCGTCCGGCCCTCCACGCCCGCGTCCCGCCGCGCCGCCCTGGCCACGGCGGGCCAGGTGCTGCTCGCCAACGGGCAGCCCGCCTTCGTGTTCTATTCCGCGTGGTGTGGCGGCCACACCGAGATCGCGTCGGCGGTCTGGCCGGGCGCCGACGACTACGGCCAGGCCCGCAGCATCGCCGACCCCTACTGCGCGCGTGAACCGGGCTGGACGAGCGAGGTTCGCGCGCGGGACGTCGAGCGCGCGCTGCGCCTCGCCGGCTCGAGGGGCGATCGGCTCCGGGGGCTGCGGATCGTGGCGCGCGACGCGTCAGGCCGCGTGGCCCGGCTGCGCGCCGATGGCTTCTCGCCGGCGGAGGTCGGTGGCCACGAGTTCCGCATGGCGCTCGGGCGCGTGGCCGGCTGGCAGTCGCTCAAGAGCACCGCCTTCGACCTCCAGCGGACGGGCGCGGGCTACCGCTTCCGCGGCGTCGGGTTCGGCCACGGCGTGGGCCTGTGCGTGGTCGGCGCGGGCAACCGGGCCGACGATGGGCAGAGCGCCGCCGAGATCCTCCGGTTCTACTTCCCGCAGCTGGCGGTTGGCGACGCCGCCGGCGCGCGCGCCGCCGCGGCCCCCGCGCCCGCGGCCCCGACGCCCGCGGCCACCCCGCCCGCGCCCCGTACGGCCGCCGCGCCCATCCTGCTGTCGCTCCCTGCCGGCGAGTCGAGCGAGCGCGCCGTCGTGCTCGACCTGTTGACGCGCGCGCGCGCGGGCATCGCGGCGCTCGCGGGCGTGACGCCGCCGGCCGAGGTGCGCGTCACCGTGCATCCCTCCGTCGAGAGCTTCGGGCGCGAGACGGGGCAGCCGTGGTGGGTGGCCGGCGCCACGGTGGGCGCGTCGATCGACCTCCTGCCGGTCACCATGTTGCGCCGCCAGGGCCAGCTCGAACGCACGATCCGCCACGAGATGGCGCACGTCCTCGTCGATGGCGCGCTCACGGGCCGTCCGGTCTGGGTGCGGGAAGGGGCCGCGTTCTACTTTGCCGATCCCGACGGGGGCGGCGACTTGCCGTCGCGGGTGGACCGCCCGACGGACGAGGAGCTGCTGCGCCCCGTGTCGGCCGGAGCCCAGCGCGAGGCCTACGGCCGCGCGGAGGCGTGCTTCCGCAGGGAGATCGCGGCCGGCAAGCGCTGGAACGAGATCAGGTAGGGGACGTCAGGCGCGGTTCCGCCCGGTCAGTCCTTGAGGATGCTCTCGAGCTCGTCCGGGTGACCGGCCCGCGCGAGGGCCTCGGCCTTCGGGATCCGGCCCGCGCGCACGAGCCGGGCGAGCGAGTCCTCGAGCGTCAGCGACCCGTGGCGCCGCGTCAGGGTGATCTCCTGGTGCAGGTGCTGCAGCGCGTTCTTCCGGATGTGCTGGCGCGCGCCGTAGCCCACCACCAGCACCTCCGCGGCGGGAACCCGTCCGCCGCCCGCCAGGGGAATCAGGGTCTGCGTCACCACGGCCGAGAGGGCCAGTGACAGCTCCTGCCGGATCGTGTTCTGCCGCTCGTTCGGGAACGAGTCCGCGATCCGCGCGATCGTCGAGGCCACGTCGGTCGTGTGCAGGCTGCTCAGGACGAGGTGGCCCGTCTCCGCCGCGGCCAGCGCGATGCGCATCGACTCGGGGTCCCGCATCTCGCCGATCACGAGCACGTCCGGCGCCTGCCGCACCGCGGCCCTGAGGGCCGTCGGGTAGTCCGGCGCGTCCACCCCAATCTCCACGTGCTCCACCAGGCCGAGCGCGTTCGCGTGCTCGTACTCGATGGGGTCTTCCACGGTGATGACGTGCTTCGCGTCGCGCCTGTTGATCTCGTCCACGAGCGCGGCGAGCGTGGTCGTCTTGCCGGACCCGGTCGCGCCGCCGATGAGCACGAGGCCGCGCTGCACGCGGGAGAGGCCGTCGATCTCGGGCGGGAGGTCGAGGTCGGCCAGCCTTGGCACCCGCGACGGCAGGGCGCGGATGGCGGCGGCCGGCCGCCCGCGTTCCCGGTGGAGGTTCAGCCGGAACCGCCCGAGCGAGGGCAGCCGCAGCGAGGCATCCGCGATGCCCGCGTCGGCGAATTGCCGCCGGGCGTGCGGCGGCATCATCGGCAGCACGATCTCCTCGACGTCGCCGTCGTCCAGGGCGGGCCCGTCGACGCGCACGAGCGACCCGTCCACGCGGATCGCCGGCGCCGACCCGCTGACGAGCAGCAGGTCGCTGCCGCCGCGCCGGATGGTCTCGGCCAGCAGCAACTCCAGCCGCAGCACCCGGTCTCCCGCGGCGGGCGCGCCGGCCGCGCGCGGCGCCGAGGCATTCAGCTCGCTGATGAGTGCGTCGATGTCGTCGTCCAGGTCCTCGGCCACTCGCCGCCTCCTTCAGGGCCCGCCACGACCGGGCGGTCGCCGGCCGCCGGCCGGTCTCTCGTCAGACGACGCGGTCCGACCGATGGCCGGCGGCGATCCGGATCACGAGCCCGAGACCCGCGGTCATCACGAGGCCGATCGCGGCCAGCTTGAGCGCCGCGAGCGCGGGCTCCATCGCGCCGGTGGGGAAGGCGGCGGGCCGCCCGGGGGCGGCCTGCCAGGGCAGCCACACGAGCAGCGCGAACCACAAGGTCGCGAGGCCGAGCACCCGCCAGTGGAAGGCGCGCGTCAGCCACCGGACCCCGCCGTCGGTCTCGCCGGGCGCGACGAGGCGGGCAAGGAGCGAGATCGCGATGACGGGGCCCGCGACCCATGCCGCCCACGAGAAGAACCACGCCGCCGACGTCAGCAGCCAGCGCACGTCGGACCAGCCGGCAGTGGCGATGAACCACGCGCTGATCTCCCCGGCGTGCGCCTCGGTCCACGACGCGCCGGTCCCGGCGAGCCACCGCACCGCGAGCGCGACGATCGAGGCCGCCGCGAACCCCGGCAGCGCGCGGACCGCCTCGCCCGCGCGAAGCGTCCCGGTCCGCGCCTCGAGCACGGCCCCGTTCACGGCGACGCCGATGACCGCGACCACGGCGGCGAAGAGCAGGGCCGAGGCCGCAAGCATCGCGGCGTTCGACTCGGGCGTGTTCAGGAACCCCCAGTAGAGGGCCCCGGCGGCGACGAGGCCGGCGCCGAGCCACGCGGTGGTGACGACGACGGCCTTCATCGGCTTCCTCCCTGCGGCAGCGTGACCGTGACGGTGGCCGGCTCGGACGAGGCCGTGACCCCCGGCACGTACATCGGCGCAATCTGCGCCGGGACCGCGCGGAACACCCCGGCCGCGATCACCTTGACGAGGTACACGTACTCGTAGCGGCCCTGGTCGAACCGGTCCTGGAAGAACACGGTCCGCGAGTCGCGGTACTCGACCCGCGAGCCCCACCACCAGTCGGCCGGCCGCTCCAGCGGGTACGCCGTCGTGTCCTGGATCGACTCGACGCCGGCGGGCAGGGGATCCTCGAGGATCAGGTACCGCCAGTCGGGCGACCCGGCCACGGTCAGCCGCACGGTGAGCACGTCGCCGGGCCGCACCGGTCCCGACAGGGCCTCCTCGCGGTAGACGATCGCGCCGTTCACGGTGACCGGCGTCAGCCGTTGGTACCGGCGCGTCACCGCCAGGCGGCGGGTCCCGGCCCGCTCGGCCGCCCCGCCCGTGTCGTAGTACTCCGCCGCGGCCGACCAGTACACCGTGCCGCCGTTCTTCTCGACGATGCGGACGTCGTTGGCCCCCTCCCGGGCGGGCGTCGTGATGACGACCGGGTCCGGCGCCGCGAGGTCCGCGGTGGTGAACGACCGGGTCGCGACGCGCTCGCCGTTCACGAACACGTCGGCGGACGAGGCCTCGGCCGCGTCGCCGCGCGCTTCCATGAAGTCGAGCAGCCCGTAGAGCGCCATCGCGGTCTGCTTGGTCGTGTTCCAGTAGCCGCCGCGCCGGTTGGCCAGCAGCCAGCGGACCGCCGGCTCGAGCAGCCGGTGACGCGGGTCGACGGACGCGAGCGCCTGCACGGCGAACGCCGTCGCCTCGACCGACGTGTCGGCGACGTCGAGCAGGAGGGGGTCGCTGTCCATCGGCCACCAGGCGAGCTGGCCCTCGGTGCGGGCGCTGGCGGCCAGCGACGCCGCGAGCTCGCTGCCGCGGGGATCGCCCTGTGGCAGGGTCATGAGGAGCAGCGCCCGGCCGTACGCCGACAGGCGGTCGCGCGCCGCCCAGAGCTCGTCGCGCGCCTGGTCGTGCCGGTAGGTGCGCTGGCCGTCCTGGTACCAGGTGATCTCGGGCTGGTCGGCCGCGCGGGCCAGGACGTAGGCCATGTACGCCTTGAGGTCCGGCACCGCGCGCGGGTAGTCCTGGTACATCCGCGCGAGGGCGCGCGCGCCGTTGTCGATGCGCCAGTCCTCGACCTTGTAGCCGGCGTCGCGGGCCTCCATGAGGCCGTAGATGGCGTACGCCGTCATGAACGGATGGTTCTCGTCCGTCTTCCACCACCCCCACCCGCCATCGTCGTGCTGGTAGTCGTAGAGGCGGGCGAGCCCCTGGCTCACCTGGCGGTCGAGCGCCCCAAGCCGCTCGGTGGGCGCCAGCCGGAGGCGCGTCAGCGCCCGGGTGACGAGCACGTTCGGGAGGAACGACGACAGGGTCTGCTCGGTGCAGCCGTACGGGAACGACGTCAGGAAGTCGAGCGCGCCGAGCATGGAGCCGGCGAGCGACGGCGCCAGCTCGACGCGGATGGTACGCGCCGCGGGATTCGCGTCGGCCGGCACCGTGAGCGACGCGGTCGCCTCGCCGCTCCGGACCGACCCCGACTGCGCGTCGAGGCGGTGCAGCCCGTACGGCAGGACGGGGATGGGCAGCTCCACCGCGTCCGTGTCGGACTCGGTCCGGGCGGTGGCGGTGACCGTGGCGTCGCCGGGCGCGCCAGCCCGGTAGGTCCAGTCGTCGCGCCGCTCGGCTCCCGCGCCGAGGCCGCCGGTGGTGGGCGGCCCCGCGGTGCCGCTGGCGGGCGTGAGCCCCGACACGTCCATCGACACGGTGGCCTGCCGCGCGGCATCGCGGTAGTTGTGCACGACGGTCGGCAGCACCACCTCGTCGCCCTCGGTGAGGAAGCGGGGCGTGACGACGCGCACGATGAGGTCCTTGGTGGTGACCGTGCGAGCCACGCCGACGCCGACGCGCGTGTCGGCGGTCACCGCGCGGGCCGTGAGCCGCCACGTGGTGAGGGCGTCGGGGTAGCGCACCGACACGCGGGCGTGCCCGGCGGCGTCCGTTGTCAGGTCGCCGAGCCAGTAGATCGCGTCGGGGAAGTCCTTGCGCACCGCGGGCTGGGCCTGCGGCTCGCCCTTGAAGTCGGCGAGCGTGAAGGGCCGGCGCCGGCGCTGGGCCAGCTGGAGCTTCTCGTTGCCGGAGTAGCCCGTGAAGTAGTACTCGCGCGAGAACACCGTGCCGACGCGGCTGTACTCGCGGCGGTAGAAGAAGCGGACCGGGTCGGCCGTGTCGTCGGCCTTCACGCCGAAGACCGCCTCGTCGATGACCGCCAGGCTGACCTCGGCCTGCACGGGCGCGCCGGACGCGTCGGTCACGTCCACGGCGAACACGCCGGGCTCCTGCGGGCGCGACACGGCCTGCTGGGCGGTGAGCGTCACCGTGAGCCGGCGCGCGTCGGCCGGCACCGACAGGCGGCGCTCCGCGCGGAACAGCCGGCCGTCGCGCATGTAGGTGATGTTGACGTAGACGTCGCCCTCGTCGCCCGCGTCGATGGGGACCTCGATCGCGTCGGACGCCGCCGGGCGCATCAGCTGGTACCACGAGACGTGCTGGCCTTCCTTGGTGACCAGCACCGGGCCGGAGACCGGCTCGCCGCGCACCATGAGGCGGGCGACGTCCCCCGGCGCGTAGCTGCGCTTGTCGGCGAGCAGCTCGAGGTACCGGTCGCCGTCGAGCGCGTCGGTGTCGCTGCCGCCCGGGACCCAGATCCAGGCCTCGTCGGAGAGGCGGCGGCCGCTGGCCGTGGTCGACATCGTGATGCGGTAGGTGCCGGCCTCGGCCGGCAGGGCGAGCGCGACCTCGGCGCGGCCGTCGGCGCCGGTGGAGGCCGTGGCCTCGCCGGTCCTGGTGGCGGTGGGGTCGCCGTAGTACCCGTTCGGGTAGGTGATGCGGTCGAGCACGGCGGTGACGGCGACCCCGGCCCGCGGCTCCCCGGCGTAGTCGAGCGCCCGCACGGACGCCTGGACCTGGCTGCCGGCCCGGAAGACGTAGTTGTCGGTGCGCGCCGCGAGCATGAACGGCCCGTACGTCGCGTGGACGATCGTGTCGCCACTCACCTCGCGGCCCCCGGCGTCGGTGACCTGGGCCTCGAGGCGCGCGCTGTAGTCGCGGCCGTTCTCGTCGGCGGCGAGCGGGATGCGGATCTCGCCCTTGCCCTGCGCGTCGAGGCGCAGGTCGCCCTGCAACTGCTGGTTGCCGCCGTACCAGTAGGTGCTCTCGCTGCCGTCGAAGCCGTCGTCCCAGCGGAGCGGGGAGTAGTACGGCTGCTGGTTGACGACCCAGTGGACGCGGCCGTTGGCGACGGGCTGGCCGAAGTAGTAGCGCGCGTCGATGGCGGCGACCAGCTCGTCGCCCTGCACGACGAAGCGCGCGGCCGGGGTGACCCGCACCTCGAACTCGGGCTTGCGGTACTCCTGCACCTCGAAGGCGCCGGTCGCGACCTCGTCGCCCGTCGCGATCCGCAGGGTGTAGTACCCGAGCGCGGCCGTCGCCGGCACGTCGAACGACGCCGTCACCGTCCCGAACCGGCTGACCGCGAGCTGCTGGCGGTAGATCACCTTGTCGTTGACGTCGGTCGCCGACAGCTCCACGCGCTCGCGGTCGAACGGGGCGATGGCGTCGCGCGCGCGCCACCGCAGCACCACCTTCGCGTGCACGGTGTGGCCGGGGCGGTAGATGGGCTTGTCCGTGTAGACGTACGCCAGCAGCTGCCGCGGCGAGTCGCCCAGGAACCAGGCGCCCGGGTCGGTCGCCGCCACCTGGCCGTCGCACGACGCGACGCCGATGACGTCCTCGACGGGGCCCTCGGGCAGGGCGACCTCGAGCAGCCCGGTGTCCGACGTCTCGCCGCGCGCCACCTCCTTCTGGCTGGCGAGCACCTGCACCTCGCACCCGCTCCGCGGCTCGCCACTGAAGCGGTCCGCCGCGAAGAGCACGAGCTGGCCCGGCGACACCTTCGTCACGACCCCGACGTCCGACACGATCACCACCGTGTACGCGCGCAGCAGGTCGTGGACGGCCTCGACGACGTAGATCCCGGGCTCGTGGACGTCCAGCGGGATGCGGCGCAGCTCGGCGTCGCGGTAGTTGGGCAGCAGCTCGCGCCACGACGTGACCAGCTGGTCGGGGTTGAGCAGGGGCACCTGCGCGAAGGTGCTGACCTGCAGCGTGACGCGCTGCTGGACCTCCGCCTGGTCCTGGCTGGCGCGCCGCTCGGCGCGGTACTCATGGCTGACCTGGCCGCGCAGGAAGGCGCGCAGGGCCGAGCGCTGCTCGCGCTTCCAGTCGGCGAGCCGCTCGAGCCAGCTGCGCTCGGTCGGCACGATCGGCTCGGTGCTCCCGAGCTGGTGCGGATCGCGGAGTGCCGCGAAGAACGCGAACGGGTCGCGCACCTTGTAGACGCGGAAGTCGAGGCTCGGGAGCTGGCGGTGGGTCAGGTGGAAGTACGGCTGGTCCCGCGTCGTGAAGACTTCCGAGCTCGAGAGGGTGAAGGCCGGGGCGGGCTCGGCGGCCGCCTGCGCCCGCGCGGCGGCCGGCAGCAGCGTGACGAGCGCGAGGAGGATCGCCGATGGGCGGAAGGCACGCATCATAGGACCGCCAGCCTGAAGACTCCCACGAAGTGGGGATTCGATTCCAGCGGGCGCCACCGCGGCGCCGGGTGACGGGCGAGGTCGGCCAGGCGCACCTTGCGCACCTCGCCCGGGCCGTCCTCGGCGGGACCGGTGTGGTAGACGACCCAGTCGTCGGGACCGGGATCGAAGGACGAGCGGCCGACGAAGACCATCAGGTGATCGGGCTCGTGCTGGCCGGGCTGGTGGAAGTAGAGGAGGTCGCCCGGCCTGAGCGCGTCGAGGCGGCGGCCGAGCGGGCGCGTGTTGAGGCGGATGAGGGTCTGCGCGTCGGCGAACTCCCCGTAGGTGGCCTCCGGCGCCGCCGCCGTGCGGAAGAGCGGCCAGCCGGCCGCGCCGGCCTCGGGCGCCGAGGCGACGTCGGGGAAGCGCGGGTGGTTCGGGGGGAGCTGGACGCGGCGGGCCCATGCCGGCGTGTGCGCCCGCAGCGCCTCCCGGAACGCGAAGCGGATGAGCCCCGCGCAATCCGTGATCTCCGGATCGGGCCGCTCGAACTGCGCGTCGGCCAGCAGCACGAACCACGACCGGAAGGCCGCCCGGTCCGACTCGTCCGCCAGGCGCACCTGGGCATGGACGGCGGGCGCCAGCGCGATCACGGCCACGGCGAGGAGCGCGCGCATGGGGCAAGTATAGGGTGCCTGGGGTGCCTGGGGTGCCTCTGGTGCCTGGGGTGCGCCGTCAGGGTGCCAAGGGTGCCAAGGGTGCCAGAGGTGCCAGGGGTGCGGTGGCAACCCGTCTACGTCGCGGGCAGCTCCATGCGGAATCCCGCGAGGGTGCCCGACTCGTCGAGCTGCTCGAGCGTGCCGCCGTGGGCGGCGACGAGGGTGCCGGCGAAGGCGAGGGCAAGGCCCTGGCCCGCGCGGCCGTAGTCGACGGGGCGCGCGGCCGGTTCGCGAGTGGTCGGCAGCGTCACGGTGATGCGGGTCGTCCCTGCCGGCGTGCCCTCGGCGGCGAGCCGGATGGCGACGGCCGCGGCCTGCGCGCGGGCGAGGGCGGTGACGAGCGTGCCGAGCGCGCGCGCGAGGCGCGGGCGGTCGACCGACACCGACAGCCGCGGCGCGGGACGGACGTCAAGGGTGACGACGGGGTCGGATGGGAGGACCGCCGCGGCCGCCGCGTCGCCGAGCAGCGCGTCGACGGCGACCGCGTCGCGATCGAGCCGGAGCTCGTCGCGCATCAGCCGCCCGAGCTCGCTCGCCTGATCGAGGACCTCCGCCAGCCGGTCGCCCCCAGCCGCCCCGCCAGCCACCGCCTTCGCCTGCCGCTCGTCGAGCCCCCCCGCCTGCTCGAGCAGCCGCAGATACCCCCGCACGACGCCAAGCGGCGCCCGCAGCTCATGGCTCAGCAACGACAGCAGGACGTCGGCAGGAATCGGCATACACGGACCCGGACTCACCGCACCTCAGGCACCTTGGGCACCTTTGGCACTCTGGCACTCTAGCGACGCACCCTTGGCACCCTTGGCACCTTTGGCACTCTGGCACTTTAGCGACGCACCCTTGGCACCCTTGGCACCTCTGGCACCCTTGGCACTCTGGCGTTGCACCCTTGGCACTCCGGCGTCGCACCCCAGGCACCCTGGCGAAGCTATCCTATTCAGTAACAGGATGTTGGTGTCCATCGTAATACCCGTGAGGGGCGATGCGGGTCCGCTGGCGCGGCTGCTCGCCGGCCTGGCGGCGCCGCTGGCGTCCGGCGCGGTCGAAGTGATCGTGGCCGCCACGGACGAGCCGGATCCTGCGATTGAGGCGCTCCGGCCCGCGTGGCCGGCCGTCACCTGGGTGACGGGCCCGCGTGGACGCGGCACGCAGTTGAATGCGGGGGCCGCGGCGGCCCGCGGCGACTGGCTCTGGTTCGTGCATGCCGACAGCCGGCTGCCCGATGCCTGGTTCGCGGCGTTCGAGGCGCTGGCGGCGGCCCCCGCCGACGTCGTCGGTGGCAGCTTCGCGCTGCGGCTCGACTCCGGGGCGTGGCAGGCGCGGGCGCTCGAGCGGGCGGTGGCGCTCCGGGTGAGGTGGTTCGACCTGCCGTACGGCGACCAGGGAATCTTCGTCCGCCGCCAGGTGTTCGTACAGATGCGGGGCTTTGCACCGGTCCCGCTGATGGAGGACGTCGAGTTTGTCCGCCGGCTAGGCCGGCTCGGCCGCCTGCGCCACCTGCCGGCGGCTGTCGTCACCTCGGCCCGGCGGTGGGAGGCGGACGGCTGGGTCCGGCGGAGTACCCGGAACCTGCTCACGCTCGCGCTGTATGACATGGGCGCCTCGCCCGAATGGCTGGCGAGGCGGTATGATCGGGCACCGACCCGAGACCGAGAAGCGAAGGCCCGCCCACGGGTGAGCCGGCATGAGGATCCCCGATGCTGATCAAGAAGGCTCCGGACATTCGCGAATCCGAGGTGACGCCCAGGGACCTGTACCTGCGGCGGCGCGAGTTCCTGCAGGTGGCGGGCAGCACGGCCGTGGCGGCGACCGCCGCCGGCGTGCTCGGCGGCGTCCTGACGGCGACGCCCGCGGAGGCGGGGCAGGACCCCAATGCGCGCAAGTTCCCCAACATCAAGAAGGGCAGCCCGTTCAACACGGACGAGGAGCTGAACTCGTACAAGGAAGTCACGACCTACAACAACTTCTACGAGTTCGGCCTCGACAAGGGCGACCCGGCCCGGAACGCCCACACGCTCCAGCCCAGCCCCTGGTCGGTCGTCGTCGACGGGCAGTGCGCGAAGCCCGGCAAGTACAACATCGAGGACATCCTCAAGTGGTTCCCGCTCGAGGAGCGCATCTACCGGATGCGCTGCGTCGAGGCCTGGTCCATGGTGATTCCGTGGGTGGGCTTCCAGCTCGGCGACTTCATCAAGCGCTTCGAGCCGACCTCCAAGGCCAAGTTCGTCACGTTCAAGACCCTCGTGGACTACAAGCAGATGCCGGGGCAGCGTGACCCGGTGCTGCAGTGGCCCTACACGGAGGGGCTGCGGATGGACGAGGCGATGCACCCGTTGGCCATCCTGGCGGTGGGCCTCTACGGCGAGGCCCTGCCGAACCAGAACGGCGCCCCGATCCGCCTGGTGACGCCGTGGAAGTACGGCTTCAAGGGCATCAAGTCGATCGTCCGCGTGAGCTTCACCGAGGAGGCCCCGCTCAACACCTGGCAGCAGCAGCGCGCCAGCGAGTACGGCTTCTACGCCAACGTGAACCCCGAGGTCGACCACCCGCGCTGGAGCCAGAAGACCGAGCGCCGCATCGGCGAGTTCTTCCGCCGCAAGACGCTGATGTTCAACGGCTACGGCGAGCAGGTCGCGTCGCTCTACGCCGGCATGGACCTGAAGAAGTACTACTGAGCATGACCGTTACGCAGTGGACACGACGGGTGGGCAAGCCCGTCGTGTTCCTCGCCGGACTCGGCCCGTTCCTCTGGCTCGTCTACAACGCCTTCTTCGGCGACCTCGGCGTCAACCCCGTCGAGACCATCACCAACACCACCGGCCTCTGGACGCTGCGCCTCATCGTCGTGACGATCCTCATCACGCCGCTCCGGTGGGTGACGGGCTTCAACCCGGTCATCCAGTTCCGGCGGATGATCGGCCTGTTCGCGTTCTTCTACGGCTTCCTGCACTTCATGACGTACTTCGTCCTCGACCTGTCGTTCATGTTCGACGGGCTGTGGGAGGACGTCGTCAAGCGCCCCTACATCACGGTGGGCTTCACGGCCTTCGTGCTGATGATCCCGCTGGCGATCACGTCCACACAGGGGTGGATCCGCCGGATGGGCGGGAAGAAGTGGAACCTCCTGCACAAGCTCGTCTACGTCTCGGCGGTGCTCGGCGTGCTGCACTACGTGTGGAAGGTGAAGGTCGACGAGCCGACGCCGTACATCTACGGCGCCATCGTCGCCGTGCTGCTCGCGGCCCGCGCGTGGAAGTGGGCGCAGAAGCGCCAGTCGGTCGCGCCGCCGCGCGCCGCGCGGGCCGAGTCGTAGCCCCGCGGCCGGCCGCCGCCCCATGTCCCGCACCCTGATCGTCCTGGCCCGCGCGCCGTCGGCGGCGGGGAAGTCGCGCCTCACGGCCGGGCTCACCCCGGACGCGGCGCGCGAGGTTCGCGAGGCGCTGTTCCTCGACACGCTCGATGCCGCGCGCGGTTCCGGCGAGCCGGTCACCGTGTGTTTCACGCCCGACGATGCACGCGACGAGATGGCGGCGCTGGCGGGGCGCCTCGGCCCGGCTGGGGGAGATCCCGGCCGGACGACGTTCCGTCCGCGGTTCGGTCCGCAGCGGGGCGGCGATCTCGGCGAGCGGATGCACGCCGCGCTCGCGGACGCCGTCGCGTCTGGCGCCGCGTCGGCGATCCTCATCGGCTCCGACCTGCCGACCCTGCCCCCGTCCCGGGTCGCCGAGGCCTTCGCGGCGCTGGACGGCGGGGCGGATATCGTCCTCGGGCCGACTGGTGACGGGGGCTACTACCTGGTGGGCCTGCGGGAGCCGCGGCCCGGGGTGTTCGCGGACGTGCCGTGGGGCACGTCCGAGGTGCTTGACCGCACGCTGGCCCGGTCCCGCACGCACCGCCTGCGGGTGTCGCTCGTCGAGCCCTGGCACGACGTGGACGATGTCGAGGGCGCGAGGCGCGCGCTGGCGCCGGTGGTGGACGGGGTGGGCCGCCGCACCCGCGAGGCCCTGATCCGCGCGGGGATCATTGGCTGAATCGCTGATTTCCGGAGAGAAATCCACCGATGCAGACGCGCGTTGTCGAGCTCATCCTTGCCGGTTCGTGAAGGACGTGTTACAATCAGCTTCTCTTTGACGCGGGGTGGAGCAGTCCGGTAGCTCGTTGGGCTCATAACCCAAAGGTCGGGGGTTCAAATCCCCCCCCCGCAACCATCTTAGAAAGCCCGGAAAATGGGGTGATTTCGCGCAAGCGAGGTCGCCCCATTCGCCATTTCAGGCCCGCTGGCGGCCCTTCGTTTTCCCGCCAGTTTCCGCCAGTTCCCGCCACGAACCGCCGTCGGCGGTGGGGTAGTGGTGGGGGTAATCTCGCCCCACCCAAGCCGCCCCTCGAGCGCTTCGCTGATGCGTCGCATCTTGCTGAGACGCACGCCGGTGTAGTGCCGGCGGACCATGGCCAGGTCGGTGTGCCCGAACTGCGCCTGGATGTCCGCGTCCTCGGCACCGCGTTCGGCCAGCTCGATGCCGACGGCGTGCCTGGCGTTGTAGGGCCGGACGTCTGACGGCCATCCCGCGGCGCGCACCGCGCGCGCATACCGCGTCGCGTCCATCCGGACGAACTGCGGCGGGGTGGAGTCGGGCACGGGGATCCGCGCCGCCAGGAGGGCCTGGAAGGCCGCCTGCTGGTCGCTGTTGAGGACCAGCGGGATCGGTTCGCCGCCCTTCCCGCCCTTGACCAGGACCACGCGCCGCGCGACGTCCTCACCGCGCACCGTCTGCATCACCCGGTTCACCTGCGACGGTCGGAGGCCCGTGCTGGCCACCACCATGAAGAACGCGTGGATCAGGCGGCGCAGCGCGAGGCTGTCGGTCCGGTGCCGCGATGGGGCCGGCCGCGGCGGGAGCGGGGGCGGCGCGCTGGCGCGGCCGACCCGGTGCTGGGCCCAGTACCCGGCCGGGGGCGTGGGGACCTGCAGGCGACGGCACATCTTGGCGATCGCGGTGTTCGAAGTCCCGCGTTGGCGCGCCAGGGTGGTCAAGGGCGCCTGCCAGACCAGCGCGTACCACGCCTCCTGCGTGAGACCGCCGCCGGTAGTCTGCGCCGGCGCCTCAGCGGCGGCCGTGCGCAGCGCGCGCTCTACCCGCTTGATGACGTCGGCCGACACGAACTGCGGCGCGCGGCGCGGCGCGCGTGGCACGTCGATGCCGTCGACCTGAGCAAGACGCGGGTCCTGCTGCCGCTGGCGCTGATCGTCGGCCTCGGCGTCGTGGGCTGTGCGGGCAAGGCGCGCGCGGTCGCCGTCCAGGCTGACGCCACGGTCTACAACGTCCTGGCGGCCGTCCAGGACGGCGCCGACACGCTGGAGCGCGACGGGGCGATCACGTCGGCCCAGCGGCAAGCGATAGCGCCGGCGCTGCTGAAGGCGCTGAAGCTCGGGGACGCCTACAACCGGGCGGTCCGGGCCCACAGCCCGTTCGAGGCGCTCCCGGCCCTCATGCAGGCGCTCGAGGCCCTCAGGGCGGATCTGCTGGCGCTCCTGCCGCGGGTCCTGCCGGTGAACCTCGTGGGGCTCGTCAACCAGGCGATCGGACTGCTGCCGGCCGGCGCCGGCGCGGGAGGCGTGTGATGAACGGCAGCGACAAGATTCTGATGTGGGTACAGCTCGGCGGCGAGATGTGTCCGTGTTGTGCGCGGGAGTTCGCCGAGAGATGAGGTCGCCCGGGCGCTCGCCGCTGGGCCATCGTCCGCCCCGGGCGGTGGGGCGAGTGGCCCGGGGCCTCGTCGCCCTAGTAGCGGTCGAAGTCGCCGGCCTCGACGGCGATTTCCCCGATCTGCGTCTCGTCGGGGGACCGGTGGTTCAGGCGCTCCTCGAGCAGGCGCCGGGCTTGGACCCATCCCGGCTCACTGTGCTCGCGGAGGTGCGCGTGATGGTGGACGCGCAGCATGAACATCACCTCGAGGCAGCGGCCCTCGACGTTGCACTTGGCGCTGGCGATGGCCATCCAGTCGTGCTGGCTCTTCACCCAGGGGGTCTGGTCACAGACGCTCCAGACGGCGTTCTGGGCGGTGATGTGCAGGCCGGCGAGGGTCCAGGCGGGCGGCACGGTCTTGAGCGGATCGCGGTGCAGCCACATGAGGCGGTGTGTCGCCTTTCTCCAGGGGGGCGTAGAGTCCCCCAGCGTATCGGTCGGGGAACGCCGTGCCAATAGGGCCTAATTTGCAGGAAGCCCCCAGCCGAGAACACCGGGTGCTCCCCCCGGGGCCCGCCGAACGAGGTGAGACGATGGCCCCGAGGCCGGATCATCCCCCGAATCGGCTGTTCTACGGCGACAACCTGGAGGTCCTCCGGCAGTACATCGCCGACGAGACCATCGACTTGGTCTACCTCGACCCGCCGTTCAAGTCCGACCAGGACTACAACGTGCTCTTCGCCGAGCACGATGGGTCACGAGCGGCCGCCCAGATCCGCGCCTTCGAGGACACCTGGGGCTGGGACGCGTCGGCTGAGCGAGCCTACCGCGAGACCGTCGAGGCTGGCGGACGCCTGGCGGTGGCGATGCAGGCGCTGCGCGCGTTCCTGGGCGCCTCCGACATGATCGCCTACCTGGCGATGATGGCGCCGCGCCTGCACGAGCTCAGGCGGGTGCTGAAGCCGACGGGCAGCCTCTACCTGCACTGCGACCCGACGGCCAGCCACTACCTCAAGTTGGTCTTGGACGCGGTCTTCGGTCCAGAGAACTTTCGGAACGAGATCATCTGGAAGCGGTCGCATGCCCATAGTGATCACCGCCAAGGCGCCAAGCACTCGGCCGCGTGACCGACACCATTCTCTTCTACGCGCGGTCACGCGCGGCCAAGTGGCGCATGCAGTACCGGCCCTACGACGAGTCGCATGTCGAGCGGGACTATCGACGGCGGGACCCGGACGGCCGCCGATACCGAATCGACAACCTCCAGGGACCGGGCGGTGCCGCCAAAGGCAGCCCTCGGTACGAGGTCCTGGGGGTGACGCGGTACTGGCGCTACTCGAAGGCCAAGATGGAGGAGTTGATCGCGAAAGGACGCGTGATCCAGACGCGGCCCGGCGCTGTGCCGCAGTACAAGCGCTATCTGGATGAGATGCCCGGCGTCCCCGTGCAGAGTCTGTGGACTGATCTGCCTCTCCTCAACAACCGGTCTCGGGAGGTGCTCGGGTATCCCACGCAGAAGCCAGAGGCGCTTCTCGAGCGAATCATCCAGGCAAGTACCGACGAAGGCGACGTGGTCTTGGACGCCTTCTGTGGCGGCGGCACCACGGTCGCGGCTGCGGCGCGCCTCGGCCGGCGCTGGGTGGGCATCGACATCACGCACCTGGCGATCAACCTGATCCGCCATCGACTCGTCGGGGCGCACGGCCCCGAGGTCATCGAATCGTTCTCGGTGACGGGGGAGCCGGTGTCGCTCCCGGATGCCGAGGACCTAGCGCAGACCGACCCCTTCCAGTTTCGGCAACAATATACTTGGCTAACCAATCCGGTTCTGCTAGTCTCTCTGGAAATGGCTAAACCCAGACCGCTCGTGGCCGTCGCCTGCTTCTGTGAAAACGTGCTGGAAGACAAGGACGGCGTGTTGAGTGCCATACGCATTGTGGACACCTACACCATCTCTCCCTTGCCCGATGGCGTCGAGCTCCCGAACGGCCTACAAGGCGTTATTGCGCTGACCGGGTTGGTGTCCCTTAAGTCTGGGGACTTCAAGGGCGCTGGTTGGCTGAGTATCGTCTTGCACAAGACGACGGGCGAGACGAGCATGATCGGGCCTGATGAAGGCTGGCCCTTGATCCTCAACGGCGGTGAGCACGGGGCGAACCTGCGAATCCAGATGCCGCTTGGGGTGAAGAATTTTGGCCTGGTGTGGTTCGATGTGCTATGGGACGGTGAGCTACTAACGAGGATTCCGCTCAAGCTGCAACGGGGTGAGCCCCCATCTGTGGAAGCAGTTTCTCCATCTTGACGAATTCCAGGTATCGCTGCTGATCGGCGCTGATCTCGAACGGTTGGGACACGAGAACGTTATTCAAGAGCCCGGATAGCTCTGCCCGCAATCTGGCCGCATCGAGCATCCCAGCTTCGTAAGAGTCGACCCGGATATTAATCGCGGCCACTAACCTGATCGCATCCTCGGAGCTGTCCTCGAACATGTTCCAGCTTTCGGACGAGAGCCATTCCCCGAATGCGGCCATCGAAAGTCGGCCGCCCAGTGCGGCGGCGAGCTGTTGCCTGATCTGTTCCTCTTGAATCATGGCGCCTAAACCGCCTTTCAGGAAGGGGCTCTACGTGCCGATTGACGTGTGGACGCTCCGCTGCATCTACAACCACAGCGACTACGTTCACCAGATCGCCACCGGGGTTCTCGTCCCTCTCCTGCGCGAAACGTTCAGCGTGCAGCCAGACGGCAGCAGCACTGTTCAAGTGTACTACGGAACTGAGACGCCTCGGTTCGCCCTTGTCAGGCTCCAGTGGTTCGAGGGAAGAAATGGCGAAATACTACGAAGTGGCCGAAAAGACCCCAAGGAGATGTATGCGGAAGTAGGTCAGAGGCGGGTCAGCTTCCACATACACAAGGGCGACACGCCCTGGCAGAGGGTGCGGAAAGAGCCAGAGCGGCTGTTCCAGGGTAACGTGCGACTTCAGGAATGGTACGGGTGCTGGCGCACGCTGAAATGCTCTGTCTTCGGCCCGATAGAGGCGTACCGCATGGTGTGGTGGCGCGCTAGCGCCTTGCGCTCTTGGCTGGCTTGGGCGCTCTCCGGTTACGCGTGGCTGGAGAATCGACCGCGCCGCATCCTGAGATGGTTTCGGATTTGGAGACGCTCAGGACGCGGCATAGACCGTTCTTGAAACGATGCATGGTGCCATCTGGGTCATCGGCGCGTACATCTGGGGCCTCGTCTTTGCTGTGGTTTGGCTTTTTCAGCACGTTTGCGGCAACTCCGAGCCGGTAAGCGCAACGTAGGTCAGACGCTTGCCCATGATGCCCTTGAGGGCCAGGACGAATCGGGTCGCGTCATCGCCAGCGCGGTTGTTGAATCGGAACGACTGCTCATCGAGGTAGCGAAACAGGTGAAACGGCTCCACCGACACATAGGTGCCCTTGAGGGCACGCTTCAGCAGCGACCAGAAGTTTTCGAGGCCGTTGGTGTGCACGGTGCCCTCCACGTAGCACTCGGCGTGGTCGATGACCTTGTGAACGTAATCCGCGTCCAGTCCGTTGTAGGACTTGAACGCATCGGTGTTAAGGGTCGCGCCAGGCTCGACGTGCTTGGACACCTGTTCACGGACGGAGTGACGCCGCACGTTCGGGATGACGGCGGTACGGACGCGGGACCGGCCATCCTTGCCGTGACGCTCCAGCAGGCCCATGACCGCGACCTTGCCCGCCAGCTTGGAGCCATGCTTGACCATCCGCTTCCGGCGGTCCTTGTGCATGAAGCGGGCCTTGCCGCCGATGAAGGTTTCGTCCGCCTCGACTTCGCCCCCAAGCTTGCCGCCGGACTCGCCATCCTGCAACGCGAGACGGAGGCGCGAGAGCATGAACCACGCGGTCTTCTGGGTGACGCCGAGTGCCCGGCCCAGCTCGTAGGACGAGATGCCGTTCTTGCAGTTGGTGAGCAGCCAGAGGGCGGGCAGCCACTTCTCAAGACCGATAGCCGAGTCCTCGAAGATGGTCCCGACCTTGAGCGAGAACTGCGCCCGTGGGTGCTTCTCGTAGCACTTCCAGCGGCGCTGGTTCTCCAGGTAGGTGACCTTCTCAGAGCCGCAATGCGGGCAGCGCACGACGCCATCCGGCCAGCGGATTGCCTCAACCGCCTTGCGGCAGTTCTCGTAGTCGGAGAAGAACAGGATCGCTTCGCGGAGGGTCTTCGGCTCGCCCATGAGCCAAGTATCCCAAACCGCTAACGGTTAGTCAAGTATGTTATTACCGTTAGAAGAAGCAGGAAGGGCGGGGAGGGGGACGGGGGCGGGGGCGGCTGGCGCCGGCTATTTCGGGGACTTGGGCTTGACGTCGCGGATGATGAACAGCTTCTCGCCCGGCCGGATGAGGCCGAGGTCCTTGCGGGCGAGGTCCTCGATCGCGGAGGGGTCCTCGCGCAGGCGGCGGGCCTCCTCGCGCAGGCTGGCGTTCTCGGCGCGCGCGTGGCCGAGCGCCATCTCGAGCGCCTGGTAGTCCCGGCGGGCCTGGAGGAGCGCCAGCAGCCCGTTGTCGCCGACCACCGCGTCGATGACCAGCACGGTCGTGACGAACGCCAGGACGTACCGCACCACGCGCCGGCCGCGGCGGCCGGCCGACGCCTTGAACGGCGTTGGCGTGGGGGACTGGTGGTCGGTGTCCGTCATGGTGACCGTGTCAGAATAGCGAAGCGCGCCGCGGAGTACAAGGGCTCGCTGACCCTTGTACCCGTTTTTCGGTCCGAGTACAAGCCCCGAATAGGGGCTGTCGTGGGTGGTACCCCTTCAGTCGATACCGTCCACGCGAGGGAGCGTACCGGAACCCGATCGAGAGTACAAGAACTTTCCCGCGCGTACAAGGGGCAAATCCGTGCCGGCAGCGTCCACTTTTGTGATCGTTCTCACGACCTGGCCCACCGACCGCGACGCCGCGCCGTTCGCGCGCGCCCTGGTCGACGAGCGCCTGGCCGCGTGCGTGAGCGTGCTCGCCCCGATGGCGTCGACCTATCGCTGGGAGGGCGCGATCACCGAGGCGCACGAGCACCAGGTCGTCATCAAGACCACGGCCGCCGCCGAGCCCGCGCTCCGCGCGCGCCTGGCGGCCCTGCACCCCTACGACGTCCCCGAATACCTCGTGCTGCCGGTCCAGGCGGGAGGGGAGGAATACCTGGCGTGGATACGGGGAGTGGTCGGATGAATCTGGTGATCTGGTGATCTTGTGATCTTGTGATCTTGTGATTTGGGCAGGGTGCTCGGATTGAGCACCAATTCACAAGATCACAAGATCACCAGATCACCAGATCACGAGATCGCCAGATCTAGGGATGGGCTAGATCCAGCGAATCACCAGGAAGCCTCCCACCAGCAGGACGAAGAAGGCGAAGGCGGCGAGGTCGAAGTTTTTCTCGAGCACGCGGCGCACGGGTTGGCCGAAGAGGCGGAGCAGGCCGGCGACGATGAAGAAGCGGCCCGCGCGGCCGATGGCGGAGATGGCCACGAAGGGCAGGAAGGCCATGCCCGTCGCGCCGGCCGCGATGGTCGCCACCTTGAAGGGAATCGGGGTGAACGCGGCGCCGGCGAGGAACCAGAGGCCCCACTCGCCGTTGTACAGCCCCACGACGCGGTCCCACTGGGGCTGCGCGCCGTAGAAGTCGATGATGGGCTGGCCCACCGCCGCCATCAGGCTCATCCCGATCAGGTAGCCGCCAATCGCGCCGACGATCGATCCGACCGAGCAGACGACCGCCGCCCGCAGCCACCACTCCTTCCGGGCGGCGACCACGGCGATGAGCAGCACGTCGGGCGGAATCGGGAAGACCGACGACTCCGCCACGGCGATCAGGAAGAGCGCGAGCAGGCTCTGCGGCGTCTCCGCCCAGTGCAGGGTCCAGTCGTACAGCCGACGCAGCCAGCGCATCACCGCAGGTCCGGGCAGGGGCGCCGCGAGGTCGCCATTACGCGAGGGCCTGGGCGAGGTCGTCGGTCAGGTCGGCGACGTCCTCGATCCCGACCGAGATCCGGACGAGGCCGTCGGTGAGCCCGATCGCCGCGCGCCGCTCGGGCGGCACCGAGGCGTGGGTCATCATCGCCGGGTGCGAGATCAGCGTCTCGACGCCGCCGAGGCTCTCGGCGAGCGACATCAGCCGCACGCGCCCCAGCATGTCGCGCGCCGCGTCGACCGAACCCAGGTCGAAGGAGATGAGACCCCCGAAGCCCTTCATCTGCCGCGCCGCGAGGGCGTGCTGCGGGTGCGAGGCGAGGCCCGGGTAGATCACCTTCTGCACCTTCGGGTGCCCCGCGAGGAACTCGGCGACCGCCATGGCATTGTCGTTGATGCGCTCCATCCGGATGGGCAGCGTCTTGGTCCCGCGCAGGATCAGCCACGAGTCCATCGGCCCCAGGATCGCGCCGGCCGCGTTCTGCACGAACCGCATCCACTCGACGTCGTCGTCGTGCTTGAGGATGACGATGCCGCCCACGCTGTCGGAATGCCCGTTGAGGAACTTCGTCGTGCTGTGCACGACGATGTCGGCCCCGAGCGCGAGCGGGCGCTGGATGTACGGGCTGGCGAAGGTGTTGTCCACCACCACCCGGACGCCCCGCTTGTGCGCGATGTCGCACGCGGCCGGCAGGTCCGTGATGTTGAGCATCGGGTTGGTGGGCGTCTCGATGAACAGGTACTTCGTCTTCGGCGTGATGGCGCCGTCGATGAGCGACAGGTCGGAGGTGTCGACGTAGCTGAAGTCGAGCCCGAACTTGCGGCGCACCTTCTCGAACAGCCGGTACGTCCCGCCGTAGGTGTTGTCGCTCACGAGCACGTGGTCGCCGGCCTCGAGGCGCGTGAGGATCGTGTCGATCGCGGCCATGCCCGACGCGAACGCGAAGCCCGCGGCGCCGCCCTCGATCGCCGCGACGTTGGCCTCGAGCGCCATGCGCGTCGGGTTCTGGGTCCGGCCGTACTCGAACCCCTTGTGCTGGCCCAGGCCCTCCTGCACGTAGGTGGAGGTCTGGTAGATGGGCACGGTGATGGCGCCGGTGGTCGGGTCTGGCACCTGGCCGGCGTGGATGCAGACGGTATTAAAGCGAGCGGAGTCTGTGAGTTTCATGAGCCCATAAACCATACTCTGATATGATTTTGCGACGCAATCACGTGCCGATGCCGGCACCCGGCCCGCTCGATGCCTGACCGAGTCCGCCCGCCCGCGCTGCCGCCCGGCGAGTCGCCGTCGGCCTCCCGCGCCTTCCGCGCCTGGATGCTCCGCACGTTCCCCGGGCGCGCGCTCCTGGCTGGCGGCGTGGTGAAGCTGGTCGTGTGGCTGCTGCACCGCGTGGCGCCCACGCTGCCCGCGCCGCTCGAGGCCCTCGACATGGCCGCCGGCCTCGCCCTCGTCTTCGCCGCCGCCTACGGCCTCTCGCGCGCCACGCTCTGGGCCCGCCGCCGTCTCCTCTGGCGCGTCCGCCGCAAGCTGATCCTCTCCTACGTCTTCGTGGGGCTCGTCCCCAGCCTGCTCATCGTCACGTTCTTCCTGCTCGCGGGCCTGCTCCTCTTCTTCAACGTGAGCTCGTACCTCGTGCAGTCGCGAATCCGCACGCTGGCCGACCAGGCCAGCTTCGTGGCGCAGTCGACGATGCTCGAGGTGCAGCGCGCGCCGTCCAGCGTCGCGCTCGACGAGGCCCTCGAGCGCCGCCAGGCCGGCGCGGCCGAGCGCTACCCGTTCCTCTCCGTGGCCGTGGTCCCCGTCAAGGGCCTCACGTGCCCGCCCGCGCCCGGCCAGCCCGCCCGCGTGAGCCGGGCCATCAACGGCCGCCTGCCCCTCGTTGCGGGGCCCTGGCAGCACCTGCCCGCACCGGCGGCGCTGCCCGACTGGATCACCTGCGACGGGTTCGCCGGCCTCCTCGCCTACGACGTCCGGGGGGCGGGGGAGGGCGCCACGGCGGATCCGACCCGCCTGGTGATGCGCGCGGTCGTGGTGCCCGAGGTCGCCTCGCCCGAGTGGGCCGTCGTCGTCGACCTGCCGGTGACGGTGGGGATCGAGGAACGGCTGCGCGAGGAGACCGGCATCCGACTGGGCGAGGTGACGGCGCTGCCGTTCGCCGGGGGCGCGGTGCGCCTGCCGGCGGGCCGCCCCGTCGAGGACCGCCCGCACCTGGCCGATGCGTCCGACACGACGTTCTGGGCGCCGCAGTGGGTCGCGTTCCTCGACTACTTCGACTGGGAGAGCGGGGCCTCGTCGAACGCGACCGTCGCAATCCGGATCAACGTCTGGGAGATCTACGACCGCATCTCGACCATCTCGTCGACTCAGGTCGGGTCGATGACCTTCGGGCAGCTCCTGCTGGCGGTCCTGGCGCTCGTCGGCACGCTCTTCCTCATCATCCAGGGCGTGGCGCTCGTCATCGGCTTCGTGCTGGCGCGGCAGATCACCGGCGCCGTGCACGACCTCTTCACGGGCACCCAGCACCTGCGGAACCGCGACTTCACCCACCAGATCCCCGTGCGCGCCCGCGACCAGCTCGGCGAGCTCGCCGAGTCGTTCAACCTGATGACCCACGAGGTCACGGCGCTGCTGCGCGAGGTCGAGGACAAGGGCCGCCTCGAGCAGGAGATGTACGCCGCCCGCGAGATCCAGCAGAAGCTCCTGCCGTCGGGCCAGCTGCTGATGCCGGGGCTCGCCATCAACGCCTTCTGTGAACCCGCGCGCGAGGTGGCCGGGGACTACTACGACTTCCTGCCGATCACCGACACCATGCTCGGCGTCCTCATCGCGGATGTCTCGGGCAAGGGCCTCGCCGCGGGGCTCTACATGGCGCAGCTCAAGGTGATCGTCCAGTCGCTCGCACGCGTCCACCACGAGCCCCGCGAGTTCCTGATCGCCATCAACCGCGTGATCGCCGCGAACATCGACTCGAAGAGCTTCATCACGATGTCCTACGCCGTCATCGACCTCGAGCGCCGGGAGATGACGTTCGCCCGCGCCGGGCACTGCCCGACCATCCTCGTCCGCGGGGACCAGCCGCCCGGCCTGCGCAAGGCGGAGCTGCTCGCCCCCGACGGCCTCGTGCTCGGCCTGAACATCGACGACGGGCAGATGTTCGACGCGATGCTTCAGGAGACGACGGTGCCCCTCGCGGCGGGCGACGTCATCGTCTTCTTCACCGACGGCATCAGCGAGACGATGAACGAGGCGTTCGACTGCTTCGGCGAGCCGCGCCTCGCGCGGGTCATCGAGGAATACGCGCACCTGCCCTTCGAGCAGCTCCGCTCCTACATCAGCGCGGAGCTCCGGGCCTTCGCCGGCCAGGCCGACCAGCACGACGACATGACGATGGTCCTGCTGCGCGTCGACCAGGTCGCCGCGGCGGCCCCCACGGAGGCGGTATGACGCGGCGGGAGCGCGTCGGGTGATGGGCGACCTGACCGTCGTGTTCCGCACGCGCTCGGACATCGAGGCGAGCATCGTCCAGTCGCTGCTCGACAGCCGCGGCATCGAGTCGGTCCGCACCTCGGCGCCGCCGGCCGGCGTCTTCCCCTTCGCGGTGAACCCGCTCGGCGAGACGCAGGTGTCGGTCCGCGAGGACGATGCGGAGGAGGCCGTGCGGATCATCGACGGCCACCGCGAGAAGGTCGGCGCCGGCCTCGTCGTGCCGCTGCCCCAGCAGTTCGACGTGATCGAGCAGCGGGTGGGCTACCGCTTCCGCGACCGCGGCCTCCTCGAGCACGCCCTGACCCACCGGTCCAAGGCGCACGAGGACCCGAGCGGCGGCGTCATCGACAACGAGTCCCTCGAGTTCCTGGGGGACGCCGTCCTCGGGCTGGTGGTCGCCGACGCCCTCTACCGGCTGTTCCCGGAGTTCAGCGAGGGCCAGAAGTCCAAGATCAAGGCGGCGCTCGTGTCGACGACGTCGCTGGCCGAGCTGGCGGAGCGGCTCGACCTCGGCGACCACATGATCCTGGGCCGCGGGGAGGACAAGACGGGCGGCCGGAAGAAGCCGGCGCTGCTGGCGGACACCTGCGAGGCCCTCATCGCGGGCATCTACCTCGACGGCGGGCTCGAGCCGGTGCGCCAGTTCATCCTGCGGGAGCTCGGTCCCCAGATCGACGAGGCGCGGCACCCCGGCTACTTCGGCCGCGACCACAAGTCGCGCCTCCAGGAGCGGCTGCAGGCGCTCGGCCGCGGGCTCCCGTCCTACCGCATCACCGCGGAGGTCGGCCCCGACCACAAGAAGCTGTTCCACGTGCAGGTCATCGTCGGCGGGGAACAGCTCGCGCAGGGCACGGGCCGCACGAAGAAGGACGCCGAGCAGGACGCGGCCAAGGCCGCCATCGAGGGGCTCCCGGGGGAGGCGCAGGGGGAGGCTTGAGGAATCCAGAATCCAGAATCAAGAATCAAGAATCAAGAAACAGCGTTCGTGCGCAGTTCCTAGTTTCTTGTTCTTGATTCTTGATTCTTGATTCTTGATTACTCACTAATCAATTTCAATGATTCCCCACCCCTTGCGCTCGCCGATGGTGGCGGCGGCCATCTCGAGGGGCTCGTCGGCGTGGGGCAGGCGCGCCATGGCGTAGGCCTGGACCTCGCGGGCGACCTCGTCGACGTTCGGGGGGACGGGGCGGCAGTGCAGCCGGACCCAGAGCCGCATCAGGGGATCGGCGAAGCTGTAGCGCTTCTGCCGCGAGACGACCAGGTCGACGTCCTCGAGCCACGACAGGTAGTCCTTCGTCGAGCCCGGGGTCCGGTGCAGCCGGTGCGCGATCTCGGTGAGCGTCAAAGGCTCCTCGTCGGCCAGGATCTCGAGGATGGCCTTGAGCGCGCCGTACCCGCGCGCGCGGTGCAGGCGCAGCTCGTAGCGGTAGCCGCACCAGGCGGTCAGGCCCCCGTCCGTGGTGAGCAGGGCCGTGAGCGCCGAGATCGGGTCGCCGCCCTGGCCGTTCATCGAGGACACGGCGTCGCCGAGCGCGCGGACGTAGGTGGCGCGCCCGTCGGCCAGCGCCTGGATGGTCTGGCTCAGGAAGTCGCGGTCGCCGGCGTCCCCCATGGGCGGCAGCATGCCCGCCACGTCGGCGGCCGAGAGCGCGGGCAGGTGGATGACCTCGAAGCGCGCGGGGCTGTCGCGCAGGAGGCGGAGGGCGCGCGTCTGGTAGCGCGACGTGAGGACGAAGCGGTTGCCGCTCGCGGCGAGCGTCTCGACCAGCTCGCGCAGGACGTGGCGCAGGCCCGGGAAGCTCTCGAAGGTCCGGAGCTCGAGCACCTCGTCGAGGAGGAAGGTCGCCGGCGCACCGTCGGCGTTCCTGGCCGCGGCGAGGTAGGCGAGCGTCCGGTCGAAGGCGTCGCGGGCCGAGGCCGGCGGGGTGGCGGCGCCGTCGATCGGCGCGAAGGGCCCCGAGGCGACCACGGCCTGGAGGAAGCGCTCCGGCGTGCTCGCGGCCCGCTCGACGTCGACGTACTGGCAGCGGTCGCGGCCGAGGCGGTCGGCGAGGGCGTGGAGCAGGGTGGTCCGGCCGGAGCCGCACCCGCCGATGACCACGGGGATGCGTCCCGGCGCCGCGTCGAGCGCCGCCAGGACCCGCCGTTCGAGACCCGCGTGTGGGGCCATCATCGCCCAGCCTCTGCCATCGGAATTCGCACGCCCCGCTCCCGCGCGGTCAGGAGGGCCTCGGGATACCCGGCATCGGCGTGCCGCGCCACGCCCATGCCGGGGTCGCAGGTCAGGACCCGCTGCAAGCGCTCGTCGGCTTCCCGGGATCCGTCCGCCACGATCACCATCCCCGCATGTATCGAGTAGCCGATGCCGACGCCGCCGCCGTGGTGCAGTGACACCCACGTGGCGCCGGCCGAGGCATTGAGCAGGGCGTTCAGGATCGGCCAGTCGGCGATCGCGTCGCTGCCGTCCCGCATGCCCTCGGTCTCGCGGTTGGGCGAGGCCACCGAGCCGGTGTCGAGGTGGTCGCGCCCGATCACGATCGGCGCCTGCACCTGGCCGGTCCGCACCAGCTCGTTGATCCGGAGGCCGAACCGCGCCCGGTCGCCGTATCCGAGCCAGCAGATGCGCGCGGGCAGGCCCTGGAAGGCGACCCGCTCGCCGGCCAGGCGGATCCACCGGCAGAGCGGCTCGTTGTCGGCGAACAGCTCGAGCGCCGCGCGGTCGGTGACGCGGATGTCATCGGGGTCGCCCGAGAGGGCCACCCAGCGGAACGGGCCCTGGCCCTCGCAGAACAGCGGGCGGATGAACGCCGGCACGAACCCCGGGATCTCGAAGGCCCGATCGACGCCGGCCTTCACCGCCTGCGCGCGGATGTTGTTGCCGTAGTCGAACGTCACCGCGCCGCGCGCCTGGAGCGCGAGCATCGCCTCGACATGGCGCCCCATCGCCGCGATCGCGCGGCGCTGGTACTCCGCCGGGTCCGAGGCGCGCAGCGCCGCCGCCTGCGCGAGCGACAGGCCGTCGGGCACGTAACCGACGAGCGCGTCGTGGGCGGAGGTCTGGTCGGTGACCACGTCCGGCGTGACGCCGCGGGCGACGAGCGCCGGCAGCACCTCGGCGGCGTTGCCGCGGAGCGCGATGGACCGCGCGACGCGCCCGGCGCGCCACTCGGCGACGCGGGCGAGCGCGGTCTCGAGGTCGTCGGTGGCCTCGTCGACGTAGCGCGTCTGCAGGCGGCGCTCGATCCGGACCGGGTCCACTTCCACGACGAGCGCGGCGCCCTCGTTCATCGTCACGGCGAGCGGCTGGGCGCCGCCCATGCCGCCGAGGCCGGCGGTCACCGTGAGCGTGCCGGCCAGGCTGCCGCCGAAGTGGCGGCGCGCGACTTCGGCCAGCGTCTCGTAGGTGCCCTGGAGGATGCCCTGCGTGCCGATGTAGATCCAGCTGCCGGCCGTCATCTGGCCGTACATCGTCAGGCCGCGGTCCTCGAGGTCGCGGAAGGTGTCCCAGTCGGCCCACTTCGGCACGAGGTTGGCGTTGGCGATGAGGACGCGCGGCGCGCCGGGGTGCGTGCGGAACACGCCGACGGGCTTGCCCGACTGCACGATCAGCGTCTCGTCCGCCTCGAGCGCGCGAAGGGCGCGCACGATCGCGTCGAACGCCTCCCAGCTGCGCGCCGCGCGGCCGCTGCCGCCGTAGACGACGAGATCCTCCGGCCGCTCGGCGACGTCCGGGTCGAGGTTGTTCATGAGCATCCGCAGCGCGGCTTCCTGCAGCCATCCCCTGCACGTCAGGGACGTGCCGCGGGGCGCGCGGATGAATCGGGCGGCGGTGGTCATCGGGATCGGCAGCGAGCGGCGGGTCGGCGCGAAGATCAGAAACTAAGCACCACGCCCCGCGATGTCAAATCGAAAATGCGATCTGAAATCAGTTGACAACGATGCGGGACGCGTACTCGAGCACACCCTCCGCGATGAGTGTCGCAATTCGATCCAGGTCGGGCGCGGGTGGGCGGTCCTGCTCGAGCGTGGGCACGTCCGCCCGCACCGCGCCGTGCACCGCCATGAGCGCCTCCGAACTGGCCAGCGGCGCCAGCAGATCCACGGCCTGACAGGCGCAGAGCAGTTCAACGGCCAGCACGCTCCTCGCGAGCTGCAAAGCGCGTTCCGCCTTGAGCGCCGCCGCCATGCTCATGCTCACGTGGTCCTCCTTGTTCGCGGAGGTCGGGATCGTGTCCACGCTGGCCGGGTGCGCGAGCGTCTTGATCTCGGCCGTCAGCGCGGCGGCCGTGACCTGCGCGAGCATCAGCCCCGACTGCAGGCCCCCGTGGCGCGTGAGGAAGGCGGGCAGCCCGCTGAGCGCCGGGTTCACCAGCCGCTCCGAGCGCCGCTCGCTGATCGTGCAGAACTGGGACAGGGCGATCACGAGAAGGTCAGCGGCGATGCCGATCGGGGCGCCGTGGAAGTTGCCGCCCGACACCATCTCGGCCGTGCCGGCGAAGACCATCGGGTTGTCGGTCGCGGCGTTCATCTCGATCGCGACGGTGCGCCCGATGAACGCCAGCGCCTCCCGGGCGGCCCCGTGCACCTGCGGCGCACACCGCATGCAGTAGGCGTCCTGCACGCGACCGCAATTGGCGTGCGACGCGTTGATGGCGCTGCCCGCGATGAGCCGGGCGAGATTCGCCGCCGAGACCCGCTGGCCCTCGAAGGGCCGCGCGTCATGGATGCGCGGGTCGAACGGCGCCATCGAGCCGCGGAGCGCGTCGATCGAGAGCGCCGCCGCGACGTCCGCGGCGCGCGCGAGCCGCTCGGCGCCGTGGAGCGCCAGCGCCAGGACCGCCGTCGAGACCTGCGTCCCGTTGATGAGGGCGAGCCCCTCCTTCGGGCCGAGGGTGACGGGCGCGAGGCCGGCGGCCGCCAGCGCCGCGGCGCCGGGCCGGCGCTCATGTCCGTCCCACGTCTCGCCCTCGCCGATCAGCACGAGGGCGATGTGCGCGAGCGGCGCGAGGTCGCCGCTGGCGCCGACCGACCCGCGGCTCGGCACCAGCGGATGGACGCCGTGGTTGAGCAGCGCGAGCAGCGCCTCGAGCGTCTCGACGCGGATGCCGGAGTAGCCCTTGGCGAGGACGTTGGCCCTGAGGGCCATCGCGGCGCGCACGGCGCGGACGGGCAGGGGCGCGTCCACGCCGGCGGCGTGGCTCCGGACCAGGTTGACCTGGAGGGCGGCGAGGTCGTGCCGGTCGATCCGCGTCTCGGCGAAGTTGCCGAAGCCCGTGTTCACCCCGTAGACGGCCGCCTCGCCCGCGGCCGCCTGGTCCACCACGGCGCGCGCCGCGAGGACGCGCGCGCGGGCGCCCGGCGCGAGGCCGACCGCCGCATTCCCGTCCGCGATGGCGACGAGGGACTCGAGGGTGAGATGGTCTCCATCGAGCTGGATCATGACCGGTAAGGATACCCCGAAGGCCCGCCGGGGGCGACGCCCGGGGGCGG
This sequence comes from Vicinamibacterales bacterium, assembly GCA_050250645.1. Classification (GTDB taxonomy): domain Bacteria; phylum Acidobacteriota; class Vicinamibacteria; order Vicinamibacterales; family UBA2999; genus JBFWVR01. The sequence goes on along the minus strand of JBFWOG010000007.1, from coordinate 45,599 downwards.
TCCCGAATCAGGTATGCTCGTAACGATGAACATCGCGATCCTGGGCGCCCAGTGGGGTGACGAGGGCAAGGGCAAGCTCGTCGATCTCCTGACGCCGCATTTCTCCATCGTCGCGCGCTACCAGGGTGGCCACAACGCCGGCCACACCGTGTACGTCCGCGGCAAGAAGTTCGTGCTGCACCTGATCCCGTCGGGCATCCTGCACCCCGGCGTGACGTGCATCATCGGCAACGGCGTGGTCGTCGACCCGCAGGCCCTCTTCGCCGAGATCGAGGAGCTGGCCGGGCTGGGTGTCGACGTCGGCGACCGGCTGCTCATCAGCGAGAAGGCGCACCTGATCCTGCCGTACCACCGCGAGCTCGACGTGCTGAGCGAGGCGCGGCGGGGCGAGCGCAAGATCGGCACGACCTCGCGCGGCATCGGGCCCGCCTACGAGGACAAGATCGGCCGCCGCGGCATCCGCGTCTGCGACCTGGTCGACCACCAGGCGCTCGCCGACGAGGTCCGCGAGAACGTCCACGCGCGCAACCAGATCATCAAGGACTCGACGCTCGACTGGCAGAAGGTCTACGACGACCTCCTCGTCGCCGGGGAGCGGCTGCGCCGGTGGTCCGCCGACGTCTCGCTGTACCTCGCGGACGCGATGGCGGCCGGCCGGCGCGTGCTGTTCGAGGGCGCGCAGGCCACGATGCTCGACATCGACCACGGCACCTACCCGTTCGTGACCTCGTCGAACGCGACGGTCGGCGGGGTCTGTACGGGCCTCGGCGTCCCGCCGCGCGCCATCGGCGGCGTCCTCGGCGTCGCCAAGGCCTACACGACCCGCGTGGGCGAGGGGCCGATGCTGACCGAACTCTCCGGCGACCTGGCGGACCGGCTCCGCGAGAGCGGCCAGGAGTACGGCGCGTCCACGGGCCGGCCCCGCCGCTGCGGCTGGTACGACGCGGTGGTCGTCCGCTACGCCGCCCGCGTCAACGGCCTCGACGCCCTCGCCCTGACCAAGCTGGACGTGCTCGACGGCCTCGAGGAGATCCGGATCTGCACGGGCTACAAGGCCGGCGACCGGCTGATCGAGGCGTTCCCCGCCGACCTGAACAGCCTCGGCGCGCTCGAGCCGGTCTACGAGACGATGCCCGGCTGGCAGGAGCCGACCCGCGGCGCCCGCGACTTCGACGACCTGCCGGTCGAGGCGCGCCAGTACATCGCCCGCCTGGAGCAGGTCAGCGGCGTCCCGATCGCCATCGTCTCCACCGGCTCCGACCGCGAGGAGACGATCATCCGCCCCGGCAGCGTCGCCGAGTCGTGGATCGGGGGTCCGGGGGGCGCCGGCCAGCAGGCCTGAGCCGGCGGTGCGCCGGGCGGACCGCGCGGCCGGCCCGGCGGCGCCTAGGCGCGCGGGTGGCGGGCGGCGAAGGCCTCGAGCGCCGGCCCGTCGGCCGAGGTGAACTCCAGCCCGGCGCGGTAGCGTGGCGGCTGGCCCTTCGGCATCTCGAACGACGCCCACGCCACGGCCCCCGCGCAGCGGATCGGGCCGGTGGCATCCGCGAGCACGACGCGGATGCGCTGGTTGGGCTTGAGCACGGCCCGCGAGATGACCTGCGCGCCGATGGCGGAGAGGTCCACCAGCAGCGCCGGGCCGCCATCCACCTGCACCTCGAAGCCCTCCGCGATCGCGAAGCGCCGCGCGCGGCGCGTGCCGCGCTGGTCGAGGGCCGGCGCGGGCTCGGCGACCGCGACGGCGGCCGCGGGAGCCGCCGCCGGGCGGCGGCCCGCCGCGAGCGCGTGCGCCTCGTCGCGCGCGAGCACGCGCACCTCGCAGTCGGCGAGCGTCGGGTCGGCCTTGATGCGGTTGATGAGGGCCGTCCCGCGCGAGCTCGACGAGAAGACGTGCTCCAGCGCGATCAGGCGCGGCCGGTGCCGGATGATGTGGTCCAGCGCCTCCAGCGCATCGTCGCCCGAAAACGCGTGGAGCTCCGCCCCGGAGTCGAGCCGATCCTTCAGGGCGGGGATGGCGTCCGCTGGGGCTATCAGGACGATGCTGGAGGACACAGGCGCAGGGAAGTGTACCACGGGTACAATCGCGTCGTGACCGCCCTGACGCCCGCGCTCCGCTGCCAGGGGCTCGTGAAAACCTATGCCGATGTCACCGCCGTCGCCGGGCTCGACCTCGAGGTGCGCCGCGGCGAGTGCTTCGGGCTGCTCGGGCCGAACGGGGCGGGCAAGACCACGACCATCGAGATCCTCGAGGGCCTGAGCGCGCCGGACGCCGGCCTCGTCGAGGTGCTCGGGCTGACCTGGGCCCACGACGCCGCGCGGCTCCGCCCGCGGCTCGGCATCCAGTTGCAGGAGACGCAGCTGGCCGAGAAGCTGACGGTCGAGGAGACGCTCCGGCTGTTCCGGTCCTTCTATCCCTCGGGCCCCACCGTCGCCGAGCTGCTCGACCTGGTGGAACTCGAGACGAAGCGCGCCGCCTGGGTCGGCAAGCTCTCGGGCGGGCAGCGGCAGCGCCTCTCCGTCGCCTGCGCGCTGGCCGGGCGGCCCGACCTGCTGTTCCTTGACGAGCCCACGACCGGCCTCGACCCGCAGTCGCGCCGGCAGCTCTGGGACGTGCTGGCGCGGTTCCGCGCCGGCGGCGGCTCCATCCTGATCACCACGCACTACATGGACGAGGCGCACGTGCTGTGCGAGCGCGTCGGCATCATGGACCACGGCCGGCTCATCGCCCTCGGCACGCCGGGCGAGCTGGTCTCGTCGCTCGGCGCGGAGCACGTCATCGAGTTCGCGCTCGAGGATCCCGCGCGGGCGCCTGCCGCCGACGTGCTCGGGGCCCTGCCGGGCGTCGGCTCGGTCCGGCGGGAGGGCGACGCGTGGGCGCTCGGCACGTCGGAGGTCCACCGCGCCGTGCCGGCGCTGCTCGACGCGCTGGCCGCCGCCGGCGGGGCGCTCAGCCGCCTGACGACGCACAGCGCGACGCTCGAGGACGTGTTCGTGTCGCTGACCGGGAGGCACCTGCGTGACGCCTGACCGCGGCGGCGCCGCCGCGCCCCTCGTCGAGCTGACCCTCGCGCGCTTCCGCGAGTTCCTGCGGGAGCCCGAGGCGGTGTTCTGGGTGTTCGCCTTCCCGGTCATCATGACCTGCGCGCTCGGCATCGCCTTCCGATCGAAGGGCGCGGAGCCGGTGATTGCCGGGGTGGCCGAGGGGCCGGGCGCCGGCGCGATCGTCGCCGCGCTCGAGCAGGCCGGCGGGTTCACCGTGCGGCGGGTCCCGGCGGGCGAGGTGGAGCGCGCGGTGCGGGACGGCCGGGCGCCGGTGGTCGTCGTGCCGGGTGACCCGCCCGCGTACCACTTCGACGAGGCGCGGCCGGAGAGCCAGGTCGCGCGGCTGGCCGTCGACCGGGCGCTCCAGCGGGCGCGGGGCCGCGCCGACGCGTTCGTGCCGGTGGAGGCGCCGATCTCGGCCGTGGGCTCGCGCTACATCGACTGGCTGGTGCCGGGGCTGCTCGGCATGAACATCATGAGCACCGGGCTCTGGGCCGTCGGCTTCGCGATCGTCCAGGCCCGCGTGAAGAAGCTGCTGAAGCGGCTGGTCGCCACGCCGATGTCGCGGGTCGACTACCTGCTGTCCCACCTGCTGAGCCGCTTGCTGTTCCTCGCGCTCGAGTCGGGGGTCATCCTCGGCTTCGCCCGGGTCGCCTTCGGCGTGGGCAGCGCCGGCGGCTATCTCGCGGTGGCCGTGCTGTCGCTGCTGGGCGCGCTGAGCTTCGGCGGGATGGGCCTGCTCGTGGCCAGCCGGGCCCGGACGATCGAGGGCGTGTCGGGCCTGATGAACGTGGTGATGCTCCCGATGTGGGTGCTGTCCGGCGTGTTCTTCTCCGCCTCGAACTTCCCGGACGTCATGCAGCCCGTCATCCAGGCGCTGCCCCTCACCGCGCTCGTCGACGCGTTCCGGGGCGTGATGATCGAGGGCCGGTCGCTCGCCGGGGTCGGCGGCGAGATCGGGATTCTCTCGGCCTGGGGCCTCGGCTCGTTCGCGGTCGCCCTGCGGCTGTTCCGCTGGAGCTGACGGCAGCTATCCGCGGATGTACGCGGATCGACGCGGATGGTCAGGCCGTCGCGGGACACCCGCCGTCGCCCATCTGACTGTCTGTCTTCACCCTGCTGGCTGGAACCACGTGGCGTGCCGGCGGCTGCACCCGCAGGGTGCAGCGGACGAAGGGACAGCCGGGCCGAACATGCAGCCCCGAGGATCCAGCGGCTGCATGTTCGGCCCGGCTGTCCCTTCGTCTGCCGGCGCCGCTTCGCGGCGCGGCCGCCGGCTCGCGCGTGACCGCCAGCCTCCGCGTTCATCCGCGTGCCTCCGCGGATGGCCCGCAGGGCCTAGTCCATGCGCTCGAGCAGGTCGTCGAGGCGGGCGCGCTCGGCTGGGGTCTCGGCCGACCGTGCCGCGACGGCGGCCGCCGCCCCGCCACGGCTGGCGAACCGGCGGACGATGAGCGCCAGGCCCGCGCCGGTCAGCGCCATCAGCAGCCACGGCAGCACGTAGAGCGTGCGCGCGAAGCCCTCCGCGGGCGGCACCACCAGGATCCGCTTGCCGTACTGCGCGACGAACGCCGCGCGCACCTGGTCGTCCGAGTCGCCGGCCGCGAGCATCTCGTGCAGCGACGCCTTCACCTCGTCGGCCGCGGGGGAGTGATGGATGTCGACCGTCTGGCTCCAGCAGCACGGCGCCATCAGCTCACCTTGCAGGCGCGCCTCGCGCGCGGCATCCACGGGCGCCTGGACCGCGAGGGACAGGCCGAGCAGCAGCACGGACAGGGGCATGACGTCCTCCATCGGGAGGGATGCAGGAGAAACCCGATGGTGACAGTGAGAAATCAAGAATCAAGAATCAAGAATCAAGAAACGCTGCAATCTGCAGCTTCAATGCTCTGCTCCGGCGTCGGCTCGCGCGAACCTCAGGGCGGTGAGCGCGAGGACCTGGGCGACCAGTTGCAGGTCGGCGATGGGCACGGACTCGTCGGCGCGGTGGGCCTGCCGGACGTCGCCGGGGCCGAAGAGCAGGGTGGGGATGCCCTCGCCGACGAGCAGCCGCATGTCCGCGCCGTAGGTCATCCCCTCGACGGCCGGCGCCCGGCCCGTCACCGACGTGAAGGCGGCCGTCGCGGTCGTGACGACCGCCGCATCGGCCGGCGTCGCCGCCGGCAGGAACTGGCCGCCCCACCACTCCACCCGGGGCGCGTGGGCGGCGAGCCACGGGTCGTTGGCGGCGACGGCGGCGACCGCCTGCTCGAACTCCCGCCGGGCCTCGTCGGCCGACTCCCCGGGGGCGAGCCCGTAGCGGCCTTCGGCGACCAGCAGGTCGGGCACGGAGGAGGGCCAGTCGCCCGCCCACACCTTGCCGATCGACAGCGCGTAGGGGAGCGCGTAGCGCGCGAAGAGCGGCTGCATCAGCCGCCGGGTGCGGTCGGCCTCGAGGCCGAGCAGGGCGCGGTGCACGAGGGCGAACTTCTCGACGGCGCTGACGCCCTCTTCCCGGACCGCGCCGTGCGTCGCCCGGCCGGGGACCGACAACCGGAAGCCGAGGGCGCCGGCATGCGCCGGCGCGATGGCCAGCTCGGTGGGCTCCATGCTGATGGCGCCGTCGCCGCGGTGGCCGCGCGCCAGGGTCGCCAGCGTGCCGGCGCCGCCGTCCTCCTCCGCGATCACCGAGTGGATGGCGAGCCGTCCCCGGAGCGTGACCCCGGCCGCGCCAATCGCGCGCACGGCGGCGAGCGCGCAGGCGAGGCCGCCCTTCATGTCGCACGCCCCGCGGCCGAAGACCCGGCCGTCGCGGACGGTGGCGCGCCAGGGCTCGACGGTCCACTGCTGGAGGTCGCCCACGGGCACGACGTCCACGTGGCCGTTGAGGACGAGCGTCGGTCCGTCGCCGCGGCCCGCCTGGCCGACCACGCCGCGCCCCCGCGCCCGCGGCACCTCCATGCTGAAGGCGGGATGTCCCGCGAGGGCGCCGAAGTCGATCTCCCACTGGTCCACGTCCATCCCCAGCGCGGCCAGGCGGTCGGCCATCCATGCCTGGGCGGCGTCTTCCTGCCCCCCGAGGCTCGGGATGCGGATGAGTGCGTCGAGATCGGCCAGGAGGCGGTCGAAGTCCAGGGCGTCGAGGACGCGGGCCTCGGTGGGGGTCAGGGCGTCCGGGGCGGGCACGGTCCTAGGCTACCAGAACACGCCGCGCCCGATTTAACGCGCGCGACACGGCACGGTCACCCGGTTGTCTGGACCACCCGTCAGACTGGCTCCCGTCTTCGTTCGGTCCTCCGACGCTCCTGGGCAGCCACGCGCTGCCCCTCTTTTTTATCCCAGATTGCAGATCTCGGATTGACGATTGAACGTCGTCGCGGCCTCCGGCCGCGCAGTCTTCACCCGACTTGCGAATTCGAGTGGAAGACTGACGATTGGAGCGAGCCGCAGATATCGGGTGGGCCGTCTTGCCCGGATGGCGCGTTCAAGTAGGCCAATCCGCCGCCGTTGGCAATCTGCAATCTGAGATCTGCAATCTGCAATCTGCAATCTGCAATCTGAGATCTGCAATCTGAGATCTAATCGATTTCCCCGTGACCGTGGCTCGTGTACCAGTCGAGCAGGGCCTGCTGCGAGTTGACGCGGGGGGCGTCTCCGTCGGGCAGGACGCGGGTGTAGGCGCCGTCGCGGTTCAGCTCCCAGGCGCGGTCCGTGTCGGCGAGCAGGGTCTCGAGCACCGTGTCGCGGAGGTGGCGCTTGAGGTCCGGGTCGATGATCGGGCAGAGGGTCTCGATCCGGCGATCGAGGTTCCGTTCCATCAGGTCGGCGCTCCCGATGTAGATCTCGTCGTCGCCGCCGTTGCGGAAGTAGTAGAGCCGCGAGTGCTCGAGGAAGCGGCCGACGATCGAGCGGACGCGGATGCGCTCGCTGATGCCGGGCACGCCCGGGCGCAGGCAGCAGACGCCGCGCACGATCATGTCGATCGGCACGCCGGCCTGCGACGCCCGGTAGAGCGTCTTGATCATCTCCTTGTCGGCGACGGCGTTGTTCTTGATGACGATCCGCGCGGGCCGTCCGGCCTCGGCGTGGGCCACCTCGCGCTCGACGAGCGCCTTGAAGCCCTGCCGCAGCCCCACCGGCGCCACCAGCAGCGCGTTGTACGACCGCTTGTTGGAGTAGCCCGTCAGCGAGTTGAAGACCTCCGTCACGTCGTCGACGATCGCCGGGTCGGACGTGAAGAGCCCGAGGTCGGTGTAGACCTGCGAGGTCACGCGGTTGTAGTTGCCGGTGCCGACGTGCACGTAGCGGCGGATGCCGTCGGACTCCTTGCGCACGACGAGGCACAGCTTGCAGTGCACCTTGAGGTTCACCAGGCCGTAGACGACGTGGATGCCGGCCGATTCCAGGCGGTGCGCCCAGGCGATGTTGTTGCGCTCGTCGAAGCGCGCCTTGAGCTCCACGAGCACCGCGACCTGCTTGCCCTCCTCGGCCGCCTCGACCAGCAGGTCGACCAGCGGGGAGTTCGAGCCGATCCGGTACAGCGTCATCTTGATCGCGACCACCTGCGGGTCGGCGACCGCCGCGCGGAGGAACGTCTCGACCGGCGTGAACGAGTCGAAGGGGTGGTGCACCAGGAAGTCCTGGTCCGCGATCTGCTCGAAGACGTTCTCCGCATCGTCGGGCGTCCACAGCGTGCGCGGCTGGAAGACGGGGTCCTTCAGGCGCGGCCGGTGGAGGCGCGTGATCTCCTGGAAGTCGCCAAAGCCCATGCGCTCGCTGGAGCGCACGACGACGTCCTCGTCCACCTCGAAGTTCTCGACGAGGATGTTGAGGACCCGCCGCGGCATGTCGGTCTCGACCTGCAGCAGCGAGAGGGCGCCGTAGCGGAGCTGCTTGAGGCCGCGGTCCACCGTCTCGAGCAGGTCGTCGGCCTCGTCCTCCTGGATCACCATGTCGGTGTCGCGGATGATCCGGAAGAGGTACGCGCCCTCGACGTGCGTGCCGGGGAACAGCTCCTGGATGTTGCGGCGGATCACGTCCTCGAGGAACGCATAGGAGACCCCCGGCCGGCCGGTCAGGTGGTCGGGCAGCGCGATGAAGCGGGGCAGCATGCCCGGCACCTTCACGCGCGCGAACTTCGTCCGGCCGCCGTGCTTCACGCGCACGGCGAGGTTCATGCTCAGGTTCGAGATGTACGGGAACGGGTGGCCGGGGTCGAACGCGAGCGGCGTCAGGACCGGGAAGACGTGCGTGTCGAAGTACTGGGTCAGCCACTGCTCGATGGCGGGCGTGTAGTCCGCCGGGTCGAGGAAGTGGATGCCCTCGGCCGCCAGCAGCGGGCGGAGCGCGCCGGTCCAGCAGGCGCACTGCTCCGCCATCTGCGCGAGGGCGTGGTGACGGATGGCGGCGAGCTCCTGGTCCGTGTTGAGCCCGTCGATCGAGACGTCCTCGATGCCCGCCCGGAACTTCTTCAGGATGGTCGCGACACGGACCATGAAGAACTCGTCGAGGTTCGTGCCGCTGATCGCGAGGAACTTCACGCGCTCGAGCAGGGGGTGCTCGGGGTCCTGCGCCTGGGCCAGCACGCGCTGGTTGAACGCCAGCCAGCTGAGCTCACGGTTGACGAAGAGCGCGCGGTTCGACAGGTCCGCCGGGTCGAGCGCGTTCCAGTCCACCGGGCCGGGGAGCGCCGCCTCGCGCACCTTGCGGGCGCGCGACCGCCGCCCGACCGGGAAGGCCGGGTCGTGAGCCACCGCCGGGCGCTCAGCGCCGCCGAACTGCTTACGTCGCTCTGGCATCGACCGTTGAACTACCTTCGAGCATACCAAAGGGGTGTAACGAAATATTCCGCATGGTGGAATGGAGGCACGTTGCCGAGGACATGGGAACCATTCGGCGGTCTCCACCGTCCAACCGTGCAAATTGACAGATGTCGACAAAGAGCCCCAACCTGCCGCCCGGTGAACAGGAACTGCTGGCCGTGCTCTACGACCTGGGCGAGGGGACGGCTCGCGAGGTCCGGGAGCGGCTGCCCGCGGACCGCGTCCTCGCGCACGCGACGGTCGTGACCCTCCTCAACAGGCTCGAAGCGCGGGGACTCGTCGTGCGCCGCAAGGCCGACACAGGCAAGGCCTTCGTCTACCGCCCGACGCGCGACCGCGGCGGCGCCTTCGCGCCCCTCGTCGGCGGCCTGGCGGGCCGGCTGTTCAAGGGCAGCCCGGCGGCGCTCGTGGCCGCCCTGTTCGAGACGCGCACGCCCGATCCTGCCGAGCTCGAGGAACTCGAGGCCCTGGTGAGCCAGTGGCGGCGCGGCGGGCCGCGGCGGGGGCCGCGATGACCGGCGTGGCGGCGGCGCTCGGCGCGGCGTGGGCCTCGTTCGTCTGGCCGATGGCCTGGCAGGCGTCGGTGCTCGGCCTGGTCGCCCTCGGCCTTCAGCGCGTCCTGGGACGATGGTCGACGACGGCCGGCCTCATGGTCGCGGGCGCGGGCCTCCTCAAGTTCGCGGTGCCGCCGTACGTCCGGGTGCCGTTCGCGCTGGCGGATCGTGTGGCCGCGGGCCTGTTCGTCGCGCCGGACGAGCGGCTCGCCGCCGCCGTGGCCAGCCTCGCCGTCCTGCATCTCGCCGGCGCCGTGGCGGCGCTGGCCCTCGTGGCCGTCCGGGCCCGCGGCGTGCGCCGGTGGCGCCTCGACGGCGAACCCGTCTCCGACGGCGGCCTGCTCGATGCCTATCGCCACGCGGCATCGGCACTCGGATGGGCGCCCGGCCGGGCCCTGCCACGACTCCTCTGGGGCGCGGCGGTGGACTCGCCCGTGGCGATCGGCGTGTGGCGGCCGGCTGTCCTGGTGCCGCGGGGATTCGAGCGGCTGCCGCGCGGCGTCGCTGGCCTGGCGCTCGCGCACGAACTCGCGCATCACCGGCGCCACGACCTCGCCGTCGAGTGGGGCCTCGTCCTGTTGACCGCCGCGTGGTGGTGGCACCCGGTGGTCCACGGGCTCGCCCGCGCGGTCCGCGCGCTCCGCGAACAGCGGGCGGACGGGGACGTCGTCGGATCGGGCCTGGCGGATGCCGGCGAGTACTGTGCGGCGCTGCTGGCGGTGGCGAGGAGCGAGCAGCGGCCGCTCGCGCTCGCGGCGGGAACGGGCGCCGGCCACCCGCTCAAGGCGCGAATGCGCCGGCTGCTCGACCTGTCGCCGCCGTCGCGCCGCGTGCGGCGTGCCGCCGTCGCCGCGGCGTGGGTCTTCGTCATCACGGCGCTGCCCGCCGCGACGGGGCGCTGGCGGCCGCCATCCGGGCCGGTGCGCCAGGTCACCGTCGAGCAGCACGTCATCAAGGACTCCATCGTCGTCGTCGACATCCGCTGACACGGCGCTCGCGCGCCAGGAAGAGGGGCCATCTCATGTCTTATAAATCGACAAATGTAAAAATATGTCTGGTGTTGCTGCTGACGGGCCTCGTCCCGGCCGGGGCGCATCGCGCGTCGGCCCAGACGCCCGCGATCCAGTGGGAGCCCTTCGAGCTCGCGGTGCGCGGCGCGGAACCCGTTGCCGCGGAGGTGGGGCGCCTGCTCGTGCCAGAGCAGCGCGGCCAGGACGGCTCGCCCGAGATCCGGCTGGCATTCGTGCGGTTGCGGACGACGAATCCCTCGCCGGCGCCGCCGCTCGTCTACCTCGACGGCGGGCCCGGCGGGGACGGCTATAGCCTCGCGCGCTCGCCCGCCTACTTCCGGCTCTTCGACCTGATCCGCCGGGACCGCGACGTGATCCTCCTCAGCCAGCGTGGCACCGGGCTCTCGCGTCCGCGCCTGACGTGCCGTGCCGAGGGCCGGTTGCCCGACGACGTCCTGACGGACGCGGCGACCATGCGCGCGGCGCTCGAGCCGGGACTGCGGGCCTGCGCGGATCAGCTTCGCGCGCAGGGCGTCACGCTGGCTGCCTACACCACCGAGGCCAGCGCCGACGATGTGGACGCCGTCAGGCGGGCGCTCGGCGTCCCGACGATCGCGCTGCTCGGTTTCAGCTACGGCACCCACCTCGGGCTCGAGGTGATGCGTCGGCATCCCGCATCGGTCGAGCGCGCGGTGCTCGTGGGCACCGAGGGGCCCTGGCACACGCTCAAGTACCCGCGGTCGCTCGACGCGCAGTTCGGCCGCCTCGCGCGGGCGGCCCGCGGCGTCGTCCCCGACCTCGTCGGCGCCTGGCTCGCGCTGCTCGAGCGCGCCGCGGCCGCACCCCTGCGGGTGCCCGTCACTCTGGGCAAGGAGTCGCGCACCGCCCTCGTCGGGGCGGAAGGCCTCCAGTGGCTGCTGCGGCGTGACCTCGGCGACACCGGCGATTGGCCCTGGATCCCCGCGGCGATCGCGAAGGCGGCCGGTGGCGACGTCAGCGGCTTCCGACCTGTCGTCGAGCGCCGGCTGGGACAGATCGGGTCCGGCGTGGCCCTGATGGGGATGGCAATGGACTGCGCGTCGGGCAGCTCGCCGGCGCGGCTGGCGGAGATCCGGGCCCAGGCGCCATCGTCGCTCCTCGGCGTGATGACGAACTTTCCCTACCCGGATGTCTGCGAGGCCCTCGGGCTCCCGGCACTGCCCGCGTCGTTCCGCGAGCCGTTCGCGAGCGACGTGCCGACGCTCTTCGTGCGGGGCACCCTCGACGGGAACACGCCGCCCTGGCAGGCCGACGAGGTGAGCGCGCGGTTCACGCGGGACCTCCACCTGACGATCGAGGGCGCGGGGCACGAAGGCTCGCTACCCGCGCCGGCCGTCCAGGACGCCATCGTGGGCTTCCTGCAGGGCAGGGCGGACCTGCCGGCGCGGCTTGCGGTCCCGCTGCCGGTGTTCACGCCGGCCCGGTGACGAGGCCCAGGACCCTAGCCGGTGACCCACAGGAGGATCGCGAAGATCACGATCGTGATCGTCACGATGCGTTCGAGCCAGCGGTGCCCCTTGAGCACGGCCAGCCGCACGCCGATCATCGCCCCCCCGAGGTTGCCGGCGCCGAGGGCGAGGCCGAGGGGCCAGTCCACGTTGCCGGTGCCGGCGAAGACGGCCAGCGACAGCACCGTGAGCAGCAGGACGCTCAGCATCTTGACCGCGTTGCCGCGCACCAGGTCGAGGCCGGCGGCGCTCGTCGCCGCGAGCACGAGGAAGCCGACGCCGGCCTGCAGGAACCCGCCGTACACCCCGACGCCGAAGAAGGCCAGCATCGTCGACCAGTGCCACGGCGAGCGTGGCGGGGTCCCCGAGACCGGCGGGGTGGACGACTTGCGGAACAGGGTCCACAGGGTGATCGCGAGCATCACCACGGACAGGATGCGCCGGAACGCGAAGTCGGGGATCACGAGGGAGGCCCAGACACCGAGCGCCGCCCCGATGACGGCCGGCACGCTGACCGCGAAGGCCCAACCCCAGTCCAGCTTGCCGTGCCGGTGGAACCCCCACACGGCCCCGAGGCTCTGCGTCATGACCCCGACACGGTTGGTCCCGTTCGCCACGGCCGCCGGCAGGCCGAGGAAGAGCAGCACGGGCAGGGTCAGGAAGGAGCCGCCACCGGCCAGGACGTTGATCACGCCCGCGATGGCGCCAACGAGGGCGCAGACGAGGTAGGGCACCGGGGCATGATACGCGATGCCGGATCCTCCGACCCCCGATCGCCGACGCAACTCACCAGATCACAATCACAAGATCACAAGATCACCAGATCAAGAAATGCCCTCCAGGGCCGATTGGGAGTATGGAGGAGCGCGTGGCCATTCCACCGACCGTGTTGCTGGGGCTCGAGTCCCTGGCGCCGCTGCCCGCGACGGCCAACAAGCTGATCGCGATGCTCGACGAGGAGGAGGTCTCGCTCGCCGAGGTCGCGTCGGTCATCGAGTTCGACCCGGTGGTCGCGGCGCGGGTGCTCCGGCTCGCGCGCTCGGCGGCCTACGCCGGCCGCATCCCGGCGCATGACGTCCGGACGGCGGTCATGCGGCTCGGCGCGGCGACGGTGCTCGACCTGGTGCTCGGCGACTACCTCAAGACCCTGCGCGTCACCGCGCCACTCTACGACCTGGCGGAGGACGAGCTCTGGGCGCACGGCGCGGCGTCGGCCCTGGCGGTGCGCGCCCTCGTGCGCGAGGTCCCCAGGGCGGGGATCCCGCCGATCGCGCAGACCGCGGCGCTCATGCACGACATCGGCAAGCTCGTCATGGTGCGCACGCTGGCCGCGCGGCCGGCCCAGGTGAACAGCTACTGCGCGTCGCACGGCGTGACCTGGATCGAGGCGGAACGCGCACTGTTCGGCTGCGACCACGCGGAGGTCGGCGGCGCCCTCGCCCGGCACTGGAACCTGCCGCCGGAGCTGGCATCGGCGGTGGAGCGTCATCACGACTCGCCGATCGAGGCGCCCGACGCGGTGGTGGACGCGGTCGTGGTCGCGAACCTCGTCGCCAAGTCCGTTGGCGTCGGCCTCGGGGCCGAGGGACTCAACTTCCGGATCGACCCCGGTGTGTCGAGCCGCCTGGGGCTCGACTTCGGCGGCTTCTCGCGCGTCTGCGTCCAGGCGGCGGCCGGGCTCCGCGACCTCCGCGACAGTTACCGCCTGACCGTCGTGCGCCCCTGATCCGCCGGCGGGGCCGTGCCGCCGGTCGGCTAGAGTAGATCCGTGGCCGGCCACGGATTGCTGCAGGACGTCGTTCTCATCTACGCGGGCGCGGTGGTGCTGCTCATCGTGGCGGCGCGGCTGCGCGTGCCCGCGATCGTCGCCCTCATCGCGTCCGGCGTGCTCGCCGGGCCGAGCGGCCTCGGGCTCGTCGGGTCGGAGGCGGACGTCGAGATCCTCGCCGAGGTGGGGATTGCCCTCCTGCTGTTCATGGCGGGGCTGGACTTCTCGGTCGCCGAGCTGCGCCGTGTCTGGCGGCGCATCGTCTTCGGGGGCGCCGGGCAGGTTCTCGTCACCGCCGGGCTGGTCGCGGCCATCGCGTGGTGGGCGCTCGGCGCGGGCGGGTCGCGGCTCGCGTTCTTCGGCCTGTTCGTCGCGCTCTCCAGCACGGCCATCGTCATCAAGGAGCTGACCCGCCTGAACCAGGCCTCGGCCCCGCACGGGCGCCTCGCGGTCGGCGTGCTCCTGCTGCAGGACCTGATCGTGATCGCCGTGCTCGCGCTCGCCCCCGTCCTGCTCGACCAGGCGGGGGCCGGCGGCGGCGGCGCGGTGGCCGCCGTGGCGCGGCTGGCGGTCGTGCTCGGCGGCCTGGTCCTCGTGAGCCGCGTCGTGCTGCCGCGGCTGCTGCGGCTCGTGAGCGGCGCGAGCCGCGAGGCGTTCTCGGTGGCGGTGCTGCTGGCCAGCGTCGGCACGGCCTGGCTGACGCAGGTCCTGGGCCTCTCGATGGCCGTGGGCGCGTTCCTCGCCGGGCTGGTGCTCGCCGAGAGCGAGTTCAGCCACCAGATCCACGCGGAGGTCCGCCCGGCGCGCGACCTGCTGGCGAGCCTCTTCTTCATCACGGTCGGCATGCTCGTCGAGCCGGCGGCGCTCGTGAGGGCGCTCCCGCTCGTGGCGGGCGTCGCGCTGGCGATGGTCGTGATCAAGGGCGGCGCGGCGGGCGTGGCGCTGGCCGCGGCCGGCGCGCCGCTGCGCGTGGCGGTCACGGCGGCGGTGGTCCTGGCGCAGGTGGGCGAGTTCTCGTTCGTCCTGGGGCGGTCGGCGCTCGAGGCCGGGCTCGTGACCAACGCCGAGTGGCAGGTGCTGCTCGCCGCGAGCGTGTTGACCATGATGGTGACGCCGACGCTCATCGGCCTGGCGCCGGCGGCCGGCGTCTGGGTCGCGCGGCGGTGGCCGGGACGCGCCGGCGGCGACGAGGCCGAGATTCCCGCGCTCAGCGGCCATGTCGTGATCCTCGGCTACGGCGTCGGCGGACAGCTCCTGGCGCGCGCGCTCCGGGACCTGTCGGTGGACTTCCTGATCCTCGAGCTGAACGGCGGCACCGTGCGGGACGGCGCGGCCGCCGGCCTGCCCATCCACTACGCCGACGCGACCGCCGCCGAGCCGCTGGAGGCGGCCGGCGTCGCCCGCGCCGCGGCGGTCGTGGCGGTGCTGAGCGACCCCGACGCGACGGTCCGCGCCGTGCGGGCGGTGCGCGGCCTCGCCCCCGAGGTCCCGATCATCGCGCGGGCCCGGTACCGCATCGAGGCCGATCGGCTGCACGCGGCGGGGGCCACGCTGGCCGTGGCCGAGGAACTGGAGGCGTCGCTCGAGGTGATGGCGCAGCTCTTCGCGCGGCTGCAGATGCCCGGCAACGTCGTCGAGGTGCTGCTCGACACCTACCGGCGCACGGCCGCGGCAGAGACCGCGCGCCCGATGCGGGCGCCAGCGGTCCCCCTCGGATCGCTGCCGGCCGACGTGAGCGGGGCGCCGGTCGCCACGCACCGCCTCGCCCCCGGCGACTGGGCAGTGGGCCGCGCGATGGGAGAGGTGGCCCTCCGGACCCAGACCGGCGCGACCGTCCTCGCGGTGCGGCGCGGCGGCGCGATCATGACGTCGCCGACGGCGTCGCTGGTCTTCGGGCCGGCTGACGACCTATACCTGATGGGCGACGAGGCCGATGTCCGCCTCGCGCGCGCGTACCTCGCGACGGGGCCCATCCCACGCCGTTCGCCGGACCCCGCCTGACCCGTGGCCGCCGCGGCATGCCGGACACCGTCCGGACGCGGGGCAGTCAGGTCACGCGGGTCGGCGACGGTGTCGGCGTCGGCGGCCGGCTGGAGTCCTCCGCGACCCAGAACAGCTTGCAGGCCGGGCAATGGCGCAGGATGACGACGCCACGGCGACTCGTGATCTCGGTTTCAGGTGCGCCGCAATAGCGGCACGCCGGTGGGCCGCCCTGTGGGGACGGGCGGTCTGGGGGGGGAGACGCGCTCACATGCACTATCTTCGGGGCGACGACGCGCGTGGAACAGGGGCGGGCGCCAGTTTGTGTGCAAGCTCGCGCCCGTCGCCGTCCGTGTGACGAAGCTACGACGCAAAGTCGTAGATGCGCATGATCGCCGTCGCCGGGCCGCCACGGCGGCCGCCGCCCTCGAGCCGCACCGTGACCTTCAGCCGCCGCCGACCCTGGTCGTCGAAAGGCGCGTAGGTGAACACGAGCGTCGGCGAACTCTTGACCTTCTCCTCGACCACGAGTGAACCGCCGTCCACCTCGGCCCTGGACTCGATCTCGCCGTCGCCGGTGAGCCGCGTGCTCCTGCCGCCGTCGGTGCGCACCGACCACGCGCGGCCCTGGTCCGTGGCGAACGCGACGACCGCGCCGTCGCGGGTGATCGTCAGGCGCTCGGGCACGTCGCGGAGGCGCCGCATCACGGCCTCCATGCGCAGCCGGTCGTCCTCGCTCGGCATGCCACCGCCGCCGCGACCCAGGCCACCACCACGACCCATGCCACCGCCGCGGCCCATGCCGCCGCCGCGGCCGCCCTCGGCGGGCCGCCGGGCTTCGGGTCCGGGCTGGTCGGGCGTGAGGTCGTGATTGAGCGTCCAGACGCCGACGAGAGCGTCGTCCTGGGCGCGGGCCGCGGTGGCGCCAGGGGCGAGCCCGACGGCGAGGCAGGCGCTGGCAAGGAGGGGGATCCATCCCGTTCGCATGCGAATCGACTCGTTTCCCACCCGCAGGCGGCGGGCGGCGCGGCAGGTCGCTGGCGGCGGAACCGGCACCATCAAGTATGACCGGCGCGCCGCCCGGCCGGGCGGCCGGCGATGTTAAGAGATCGCAAATTCGAGGTGGCGCATCACGGCGAGGAAGTCCGGGACGGCGAGGTCCGGCGGGTCCGCGAGGCCCAGCAGGTGCCCGGCCTCGAAGCTCGTCGTGACGGCGACGACAGGCATGCCGGCGGCGCGGGCCGCCGTGATGCCCATCGGCGCGTCCTCGAAGACGAGGCAGGCGGACGCCTCCCGCCCGAGCGTCTCGGCGGCGGCGAGGAAGACGTCTGGCGCCGGCTTGCCACGGCCGACCTGGTCGCCGCGCACGATCACCGGGAAGCGCCCGGCCAGCCCGATCTCGTGGAGCGTGTGGTTCACGTTCGGCTCGGGCGCCGAGGTGGCCACCGCGATCGGGATCCGCGCCGACTCGAGCCGGTCGAGCAGCGCCGTGGTGCCGGCGAGGGGCGCGAGCCGCCCCCGCGAGAGCTCCCGGTAGAGCGACTCCTTCTCGGTCTCGTAGGCCAGCCACTCATCCCGCGGCATCTCGCGGCCGAACAGCACGGGGAAGATCTCGCTGTTGCGGCGCCCGTCGAGCCGGGCGCGGTCGGCCAGCGTGAGCGGGGGCAGGCCGTGGCGGGCCGCGAACGCGGCGAACGCCTCGGCGTGCAGGGCCATGTTGTCGACCAGCGTCCCGTCGAGGTCGAAGATGACGGCGCCGGGCGTGAAGGGCAACGGAAGGGACATCCCTCCATTATCGCGTGGTGATGCCAGGTGGGGCGGCGTCCCGGCTTGCGGCATTCCGGCGCCCCCCACGGGCCGCGGACCAGGCGCCTCGGCAGGGGCGCGAAACCGGTGACGAACGGCGCCCCGCCGGTGGCAGCCATTGTGCTTACCTTGCTGGTGCCGTCGCGGGAGGCCCAACATGCGTGTCCTCATCCCCCTGGCGCTCGCGGTCCTGGCTGCTCCGGCCGCGGCGCAGAAGCCCCTGACCGTGGCCGAGCTGGTCCGGCAGGTGACCCCGGCTGTCGTGTACATCGAGACCTACGACGCGTCCGGGCAGCAGGAGGCCCTCGGCTCCGGCTTCATCGCCGACGCGTCCGGGCTGATCGTCACCAATCTGCACGTGATCGCCGGCAGCGCGGCCGTCACGGTGAAGCTGGCTGACGGGGACGTCTACGACCGCGTCGAGGTGCTGGACTTCGACCAGCGGCGCGACCTCGCCGTCCTGCGCATCCGCCCCTTCACGACGCTCCCGGTGCTGACGCTCGCCGATTCCGACGGGCTCGAGGTCGGCGAGGAGGCCGTGGCTGTCGGCAACCCGAAGGGGCTGGAGCACACGGTCACCGCGGGTCTCGTCTCGGCATTCCGGCAGTGGGAGGGCTACCGCGTCATCCAGATCAGCGTGCCGATCTCGCCGGGCAGCTCTGGCGGTCCGCTCTTCGACCGGATGGGGCGCGTCATCGGGGTGACGACCGCGCAACTGAGGGGCGAGGGCACGCAGAACCTCAACTTCGCGGTCCCCATCAACTACGCCAAGCCGCTGCTCCGCGCCACCACGCCGGCCCTGACGATGGCGGAGGTGAACGCGCGGATCGGCGCCACGCCATCGGCGGCCGCGGCCGTGCCCGAGGCGCCCGCGGCTCCGCCGCCGGCGGCCCCTGGGACCCCCGCCACGGCCGGCTTCGGCCCCCTGCCGCGCGCCGAGGGCATCGACGCGGACTGGTGGGCCTACGTCGCGCACGATCACGTCTCGGGCGAGTTCTCGGACTTCTGTGTCGGGCTGCTTCTCGTCAAGGGCGACTCGGTGGGGTTCGCGACGCCGTCCGGGCTGCACGACTGGTCGTCGCCGGCCTCGGGGATCCTCGAGGCGCGCAAGAATCGCCTGAACGGCATCAAGTACAACGCGTTCCACATCCGCCTGGCGAACGGCGCGAACTACAACCTCGCGGTGCTCGACGAGCAGGGGATGGCGATTCCGCCCGACGCGGTGCTCGAGCTGCTGGGGCGGATCGTGAAGAACCGGTAGCGTCTATCGCCCACCGCCCGGGCCGACCGCGCCGCGCCACCAGAGGGGCACGGCGACGAGCCCCGCGGCAAGGATCCCGATCGGCCACGCGGCCGGGAGCCCCGGCGGCTCGAGCATCCAGCCGCCGGCGCCGACGAGGACGAGGAAGAGCGACGCCGCGCACGCCGCGGTCAGCCCGAACGCGCGGCGCGTGTCGCGGGCCTGCGTCTCGGGCCGTTCGCCGACACGGGCCGCGGTCGCCGGCCACCAGCCCACGGGGCGGACCCGGCGGTAGAAGGCATCGAGCACCTCCGGGTCGGTGCGGGGGCCCACGAGCGCCGCGGCCACGGCCGCCGCGGTCGAGAGGCCGGCCATCGTGGCCAGCTGCACCCACTCGTCCGCGCCGGAGGCCAGGAGCAGGGGCGCGCCCAGCAGGCTGACCGCCACGGCGCCGACCTCCGACCACGCCGTGATCCGCTCCCACAGCCACCGCAGCACCAGCACCGACCCGAGGCCGGCCCCGAAGAGCAGCGACACCTGCCAGGCCTCCTGGATCGACCCGAGGTGCGTCATCACCGCCACGGCGAGACCCACCAGCAGGAGCGTCGACAGCCGCGCCACGACCACCAGTTCCCGCGCCGTCGGGTGGCGCCGCAGCCACGCCCGGCACACGAGCCGCCCGTAGATGTCGTTGCTCCAGTAGGACGCCCCCCAGTTGAGGTGGGTGTCGATCGTCGAGGCGAGCGCCGCCAGCATCGCGACGAGCAGCAGGCCCCGGACGCCGGGCCCCAGGTGCTCGTCGAGGCCGACGACGAAGAGCAGCTCGCGGTGGGCCACGTCGACGTGCGCCGGGTCGGGGATCGGGTAGACGACCAGCAGCGCCGCCGCGATCACGATCCACACCAGGCTGCGCGCGACGATCTGCGCCCACGCGAAGACGAGGCACGCGACCTTGGCATCCCGGTCGGATCGGCACGCCATCGCGCGCTGCGCGAGGTAGCCGGTCCCGTCGGCGTTGATCTGGAACAGCCACTGGAGCGCGACGATGCCCAGGAAGGGCAGCAGCGCCTGGTCGGCCGGCGGCGCGAACGACAGCATCTCGGTCGCGCGGGCCCGGCCGTAGAGCTCGACGGCGCGCCCGGCGATGGCGCCGAGCCCGCCGGCCTGCCACGCGAGCACCGCGGCATAGAGGAGCGTGCCGGCCATCGCGATGCCGAACTGCGCCACGTCGGTCGCGACGACGGCGCGCAGGCCGCCGGTGGTGGAGTAGAGCGTCGTGAAGGCCAGCACGAGCCCGATGCTCAGCACCTGGTTCGCCGTGGCGACGTCCTGCGGCAGGCCGTTGGCGCTCGCACCGAGCTCGAGGCCGGTCGCCGCGACGGCCGACACGAGACCGTGGTGGAACCACGCGGGCAGCCACTCGTGCCACGGCAGGAAGACCTCGGCGATGCGGACCGCGGCCACGAGCACCATCGCCAGGACCACGCAGTTGAAGAAGGTCCCGTAGTAGAAGGCCTTGAGGACCCGGAGCGGCAGCACCACCCGGCCGCTGTAGCGGATCTCGGTGAGCTCGGCGTCGGTGAGCACGCCGGCACGGCGCCACATGCGGGCGAAGACGAAGGCCATCGCCAGGAAGGCGAGCCCGTAGATCCAGAGGCGCCACAGGAGGAACACCCCGCCCGAGGCCACGAGCCCCGCGACCAGCAGGGGCGTGTCGGCCGCGAACTGCGTGGCCGCCATGCTGATGCCCGCCTGCCACCCCGGCAGCGTCCGCCCGGCCAGGAAGTACTCCTCCAGGCTCTCCGACGCGATCTTGCGCGAGCGGAAGCCGGCGCTGATCGAGTAGCCGACGAACACGAGGACGATCAGGGCATCGAGCACCGGGCCGGATCATAGCGGCTCGGTCCGCCGCGTGCCACCGCGATAGACTGGCACCGTGGTCGAACAACCTCCTGCCTCGCCATCGGCCGAGCCGGCCGGCCCGGCCGCGCTCGTCATCTTCGGCGCCGCCGGCGACCTCACGAAGCGCCTGCTGGCGCCCGCCCTGTACAACCTCGCCGTCGACGGCCTGCTGCCGGATGAGCTCGCCATCATCGGCTTCGCGCGCACCGAGATCAGCGTGGACGACCTGCGGGACCGGATCGCCGAGGGGGTCCGCGACGTCGCCGGCGACGCCGTGGACGCCGATCGGCTCGAGTGGCTGGTCTCGCGCGTCGAGTACATCCAGGCGTCCTTCGACGACGAGCCCGCCTTCGGCCGGCTCGCCGAGCGCCTGGCGGCGCTGGAGCGCGAGCGCGGCACCGGCGGCAACGTCCTCTACTACCTGGCGACCGGCCCCGACTTCTTCGCGCCCGTCGTCGAGCGCCTGGGCGCGCGCGGCCTGCTCGACGAGGCCGGCGGACGCTGGCGGCGGGTCATCGTGGAGAAGCCGTTCGGCGAGGACCTGGCGTCGGCGCGCGCCCTCAACCGCCGCCTCACCGCCGTCGCCGCGGAATCGCAGCTCTACCGGATCGACCACTACCTGGGCAAGGAGACCGTCCAGAACATCCTGGTGTTCCGCTTCGGCAACGGGATCTTCGAGCCCATCTGGAACCGCCGCTACATCGACCACGTGCAGATCACCGTGGGCGAGACCGTGGGCGTCGAGGCGCGGGGCGGCTACTACGACGGCTCCGGGGCCCTCAGGGACATGATCCCGAACCACCTGTTCCAGCTCCTCGCCCTGACCGCGATGGAGCCGCCGGGATCGTTCTCGGCGGGCGCGCTCCAGGGCGAGCAGGCGAAGGTGCTCGAGGCGGTGCCGCCCCCCGGAGCCGCCGACTGCCGGGCCCACGCCGTCCGCGCGCAGTACCAGGGCTACCGCGACGAGCCCCGCGTCGACCCGGCCTCGACCACCGAGACCTTCGTCGCGCTGCGGCTGGCGGTCGACAACTGGCGGTGGGCGGGCGTGCCCTTCTACCTTCGCACGGGGAAGCGGCTCGCGGCCCGCAAGACCGAGGTGGTCATCCAGTTCCGGCAGGCCCCGCTGCGCCTCTTCGAGCGCGCCGATGTCGAGGCCCCGGTGCCGAACCAGCTCGTCCTCTCCATCCAGCCCGAGGAGAGCATCTCCCTGCGCTTCGGCGCGAAGGTGCCGGGCGAGGTGATGACGACGCGGCCGGTGAAGATGCGCTTCTGTTACCGGGACTACTTCGGTGTGGAGAAGAAGACCGGGTACGAGACGTTGCTCTACGACGCGCTCATCGGGGACCAGAGCCTGTTCAAGCGCGCCGATGTCATCGAGGCCGGCTGGGCGATCGTCGACCCGGTGCTCGACGCGTGGGCCTCGAATGGCGACGGCCTGGCCGTCTACGGGCAGGGGACGAGCGGTCCGGCCGAGGCCGACGCCCTGCTCGGGCACGACGGCCGCGCGTGGCGCCCGCTCGGCTGAGCCTCAGCCCCGCTTCTCGTGGTGGCCGCCGAACTGGAAGCGCATCGCCGACAGCAGCCGGTTCGCGTAGTCGGCCTCGCCGCGCGAGCTGAACCGCTCGAAGAGGGCCGCGGTCAGCACCGGTGTCGGCACCCCGGTGTCGATCGCCGCGTGCGCCGTCCAGCGGCCCTCCCCGGAATCCGAGACGCGTCCCGAGAAGGCGCCGAGCGCCGGGTCCTCCTGCAGCGAAACCGCCGCCAGGTCCAGCAGCCACGACGGGATCACGCTGCCGCGCCGCCAGACCTCCGCCACCTCCCGGACGTCCAGGTCGTACTGGTAGTGCTCCGGGTGGGCGAGGGGCGCGGTTTCCGCATCCGCCTGGCGCCCGGCCCGCCCGGCCCCGGCGTGGTGGAGCAGGTTGAACCCCTCGGCGTAGGCGGCCATCATCCCGTATTCGATGGCGTTGTGGACCATCTTCACGAAGTGCCCGGCGCCGTGCGGGCCGCAGTGCAGGTAGCCGTGTTCGGCCGGCCCCGGCTCGCCGGTGCGCCCGGCTGAGCGAGGCGCGGCGTCGACGCCCGGCGCCAGGGCGCGGAACACGGGATCGAGGCGCGCCACGGTGTCCGGCTCCCCGCCGATCATCAGGCAGTAGCCCCGCTCCAGCCCGAACACGCCGCCGCTCGTGCCGACGTCCACGTAGTGGATGCCGCGCGCGCCGAGGCGGGCGGCCCGCCGGATGTCGTCGGGGTAGTGGGAGTTGCCGCCGTCGATCAGGATGTCGCCCCGCTCGAGGTGGGGCAGCAGCCCCTCGATCGTGTCGTCCACGACGGCCGCCGGCACCATGATCCAGATCGCGCGGGGCGCGGCGAGGGCGTGGCAGAGCGCCTGCGGCGAGACCGCCCCGGTGGCGCCCTCGGCGGCCATCGTCGCCACGGCAGCGGGCGTGACGTCGTAGGCGGCGACCGCGTGGCCGTGCCGCATCAGCCGCCGGCTGAGGTTCGCTCCCATACGGCCCAGTCCGATCATCCCAATCTGCATCCGGTGCCCCTTTCCTCCCGATCAGTGTATCGTCCAGCGGCCGGTGCTGCCGAGGAGACCCCATGAGTGACCACCACGCCCCCGACCCCCTCGTCGACGAGCCGCCGGACCCGGCCCTGGACGTGCTGGTCGTGCCCCGCGTGCGTGACATCGCCGGATTCGAGGTGCGCCGGGTGCTGCCGTCGGCGCGCCGGAAGATGGTGGGACCGTTCATCTTCCTCGACCAGATGGGGCCGGCGGTCCTCGACCCGGGCCGCGGCGTGGACGTGCCGCCCCACCCGCACATCGGGCTGGCGACGGTGACCTACCTGTTCGAGGGCGAGATGCTGCACCGGGACAGCGTCGGCAGCGTCCAGGTCATCGCGCCCGGCGACGTGAACTGGATGACGGCCGGCCGGGGCATCGCGCACTCGGAGCGGACGCCCCCGGCGGCGCGCGCGCGCGGCCAGCGCCTGTTCGGCCTGCAGATGTGGACCGCGCTGGCGGCGGACGACGAGGAGCGGGACCCGGCCTTCGCCCACCACGCCGCCGCCGACCTGCCGGTCGCGGAGGACGGCGGGGTCCGCGTGCGGGTCGTCGCCGGGGCATTCCTCGGCGTGCGCTCGCCGGTCGCCGTCGGCTGGGAGACGGTGCTGGCCGACGTCACGCTGGCCGCCGGCGCGGTCCTGCC
Organism: Vicinamibacterales bacterium; assembly: GCA_050250645.1. Taxonomy (GTDB): domain Bacteria; phylum Acidobacteriota; class Vicinamibacteria; order Vicinamibacterales; family UBA2999; genus JBFWVR01. Next base: position 21,800 of record JBFWOG010000007.1, on the reverse strand, counting down.
CGTGCCCGCCGACCACGAGGAGCGCGCCGTGTTCGTCGCGGACGGCGCGGTCGACGTGGCCGGCCTGGCGGTGGACGCCGGCCCGCTCGTCATCGTCAAGCCCGGCGCGCCGATCACGGTGACGGCACGGACGCCGGCGCGCGTCGTCGTGATCGGCGGGGCGTCGATGGACGGCCCACGGCACATCTGGTGGAACTTCGTGTCGCGCTCGAAGGAGCGCATCGAGCAGGCGAAGGCCGACTGGGTGGCCGGCCGCTTCGGCGCCGTCGCCGGGGACGAGGGGGAATTCGTCCCGCTGCCCGGCCGTTGACGGGCGGGCGGTCCGACATGAAGGTTGCCATCCACCGCCAGCGGATGCTATGAGTTCCTCCCGCCGCGCTTTCCCCCGCGGTACGGAGGACCCCATGAAGCTCAGCCGTCTCGCCGTTCTGGTCGTCACCGTCTCCCTGGCCGGTTGCGGCGGCGGCAGCAGCGGGGGCAGCAGCCCGACTGCGCCGACGCCGACGCCGACGCCCGCCGCCGTCAGTGTGACCGTCAACCTCACGATCGGGCCGGCGACCGCCTCGACGGCGCAGGACGGCCTGACGATGTCGTCGCACCTGGACCGGATGGTCCGCGTGCAGGGCACGGTCGCGGCGCAGAACGGGTTTGCCGACGTGAGCGGCAACTGTCGCTTCACGAGCGCCGAGATGCCGCTCGAGCGGCCGCTGTTCGAGACGAGGCGCGTGGCGCCGGGCTCGCCGAGCCCGGTCGACGAGGTGCTGCGATTCCCGTTCACGAGCCAGTCGGAGGTGACGTGCACCATCACCGGCACGGGACAGGACGGCACCACCATCACCGTCGGGCAGACGCTGCCGTTCCAGGCGAGCGACCTGTTCTTCACGCCCCAGACGTGCGTGCCGGGCGACACGACGCTCTGCGCGCTGAACGGCCGCTTCCGCGTCGAGGCGACCTGGCGCGACGCCGCGGGCCTGACGGGGCCGGGCCATGTGCAGGACGGCGGGCGCTACAACGACGGTGGCTACTTCTGGTTCTTCGACGCGCAGAACTACAACCTGCTCGTCCAGGTCCTGGACCAGTGCCCGTCGCAGAACAGGTACTGGGTGTTCATGGCGGGCCAGACCGATGTCGCCGTCGACGTCGTCGTCACCGACACGCAGACGGGGGCGGTGCGGTCGTACGCGAACCCGCTGGGCAACCCCTTCCAGCCGGTGCAGGACACCAGCGCATTTGCCACCTGCCCCTGAGGCGGGGGGAGGTATGATGCGCGGCATATGAACCGGCCGCCCGGGCTCGCCCTCCTCGCCGCGCTGGCGACCGTCGCCGGTGCCGCCGTCCTCGCCCAGGTGCCGGTGCCGCCAGGCACCGACATCTGGCTCGTGCCGATGCCCGAGGGGGTCGGGTCGCTCGCGTCGACGGCGCCCGCGCCCCTCGCCGTCCGGCCCGGGTACGACAACCAGCCGTCGTTCTCGCCCGATGGCGCGCGCGTCTACTTCACGTCCAGCGTGGACGGGGCCGGAACGGACGCATGGGAGTTCACCCGCGCGACCGGGCGGCTCCGCCCGCTCTGGGACACCCCCGACAGCGAGTACTCGCCGACGCCGGCGCCTGGCGGCGCCTTGTCGGTCATTCGCGTCGAGGCGGACGGCACGCAGCGGCTGTGGCGCTACCCGCTCGACGGCGGGGAGCCGCGCCTGATCCTGCCCGACATCAAGCCCGTGGGGTACCACGCCTGGGTCGGTGACGACCACCTTGCCCTCTTCGTGCTCGGCGACCCCAACAGCCTCCAGGTCGCCCGCGTCAGCACGGGCCAGGGCGCGGTGGTGGCGCGCGGCGTCGGCCGGTCGCTGCATCGCGTGCCCGGCACGCGCCTCGTCAGCTTCATCGCCGAGCACGACGGCGCGCCGTGGCTGTCGACGGTGGACGTGGACAGCCTTACGGTCACCCCCCTCGTCCAGGCCGTGGACGGCAGCCAGAACCACGACTACGACTGGCTGCCGGACGGATCGGGCGTCCTGATGAGCGCGGGGACCCGCGTGCACTTCTGGCGCCGCGGACAGGCAGCCTGGACGCCGGCCTTCGACGGGGCGTCGCGCGGCCTCGGCGCGCTCTCGCGCCTCGCCGTCTCGCCGTCGGGAGACGCGGTCGCGATCGTCGCGGACGAGGCGCGCGGGCCACGCTAGTGGCGACCGACACCCGGTCGGGGCGCCGGCGAGCCCGCGGTGCCTGCCCGCGCGCGCGTGCGCTCGCGGCCCCACCAGGCCCGCTGGAGATGCCCACGAGATGACCCCCGCCCACGCCTCCCTCGCGGCGCTCGTCGTCGCCATCGTCCTGAGCTGCACGTCACGGGTGAATGTCGGCCTGCTCGCGCTGCCGCTCGCCTGGGCCGTGGGCGCCTTCGCCGGCAAGAGCGGCCTGCCGATCGCGGAGTTCCCGGCCTCGCTCTTCCTGACGCTGGCCGGGGTGACCCTGCTCTTCGCGCTCTCGGAGGTGAACGGCACCGTCGAGGCGCTGGCGCGCGCGGCGCTCGGCCTCGCCCGCGGCAGCGCCAGGCTCGTGCCGGTCATCTTCTTCCTCATCGCCTGCGGCATCTCGACGGTCGGCCCCGGGGCCATCGCGGCCGTGGCGCTCGTCGTGCCGATGGCGATGGCCGTCGGCAACCGCGCCGGCATCCCGCCGTTCCTGACCGCCCTGATGGTGGCCAACGGCGCCAACGCCGGCAATCTCTCGCCGGTGAGCAGCGTCGGCGTCATCGCGAACACCGCGATGGCGGGGGTGGGCCTCGGGGGCCACTCCGCGAAGGTGTGGGCCGCCAACTTCATCGCGCATGCGCTCGTCGGCGCGGCCGCATACCTGCTGCTTGGGGGCCTGCGCCTCTCGGGAGACACCACCGCCGCGGCAGAGGCCGAGCGACCGGACGAACTCGAGTGGACGACGGCGCGGCGGATCACCGTTGGCGTCATCGGAGTGTGGATTGCCGCGGTCGTGTTCCTCGGCGCGTCGCTCGGGCTGGCCGCGTTCGCCGCGGCTGTCGCCCTGGTGCTGGTGGGCGCGGCCGACGAGCGCGCCGGCATCCAGAAGATGCCCTGGTCGGCGATCGTCATGGTGACCGGCATGTCCGTGCTCGTCGGCGTCGTCGAGAGCACGGGCGGGATGGAGCTGTTCACGGCGCTCCTCGCGAAGCTGGCGACGCCGGGCACGCTGAACGGCGTGATCGCGTTCGTCACGGGCGTGATCTCGAGCTACAGCAGCACGTCCGGGGTGGTCCTCCCGACGTTCCTGCCGACCGTGCCGGGACTCGTGGCACAGGTCGGGGGTGGCGATCCGCTCGCCGTCGCGCTCAGCATCAACGTCGGCTCCTCCCTGGTGGACGTGTCGCCGCTGTCGACCCTCGGCGCGCTGGCGGTCGCCGCGCTCGCCGACCCCGCCTCCGCGCGGGACCTGTTCGGCAAGCTGATGATCTGGGGCCTCTCGATGACCGTCGTCGGTGCCGTCCTGGCCCAGTTGTTCGCGGGGCCCTTCGCGGCGATGTAGGACTCGTCCTCGAGGGTTCGCGCCTCGGACATCGCTGGGCCCCGGCGCGTCTGAACGGCCCCTCGCCACCAATTCCGTTCCTGGCGGCTCCCAGCGACTCCCAGCGACCGCAGGGAGTCC
>JBFWOG010000007.1:0-18046 GCA_050250645.1 Vicinamibacterales bacterium | reverse complement strand
GATGTAGGACTCGTCCTCGAGGGTTCGCGCCTCGGACATCGCTGGGCCCCGGCGCGTCTGAACGGCCCCTCGCCACCAATTCCGTTCCTGGCGGCTCCCAGCGACTCCCAGCGACCGCAGGGAGTCCCGCCGAGCGCGGCAGGCCGGCGTCCTGCCCCTGTCCGCCAACGGGCACAGCCATGCCCACCGCCGGACGCCTGGGCTCGACGGCGGGACGTCATGTGCGCGCCGGCTTGTGTGGGCGCGCTCCGGAACGGGGCACGGGATTTGCCACTGCCCTCGTGATGAGCCTCAGGATCGCCGTTCGCACGCTGCTGCGCCAGCCGTTGTTCACCGCCGTCGTGGTGGCGACGCTGGCCCTCGGCATCGGCGCCACGACCGCCATCTTCAGCGTTGTCTACGGCGTGCTGCTCCGGCCGTTGCCGTATGCGGACAGTGGTCGGCTGGTGGCCTTCGGCCAGACCCAGCGGAGCAATCCCACCGAGCCGGCCGACGGCAACACCTCGCACCTCAACTTCCTCGACTACCAGCGCGAGAGCCGGACGCTGGGCGCGATGGCGCTCTATGCCGCCACTCGCACGGTGCTCACGGGGCTCGGGGACGCGGACGTGATTCGCGCGGGGATCGTCACCCCGGACTTCTTCCGCGTGTTCGAGGCCGAGCCCTTCATGGGACGCACCTTCACCCGCGAGGAGGACCTGCCCGGCGGGCCGGACGCGGTCGTCGTGAGCTACGGCTTCTGGCAGGAGCGGCTCGGGGCGCGCCCGGACGTCCTCGGCCAGTCCGTCGAGATCAGCGGCCGGGCCCGGCCCATCGTGGGCGTCGCGCCGCAGGGCTTCGACTTCCCGGCCGGCGCCCGTGTCTGGCTGCCGGTCAGGAACGACGACGAGCAGTGCGGTCGCGGCTGCGTCTATACGAACGGCATCGCGCGGCTGGCGCCCGGGGCCACCGTCGACGCCGCGCGGCAGGAGATGACCGCCATCGCGGCGTCGCTCGAGCGCGAGTATCCGCAGGCGAACGCCGACGTCACGATCCACCTGACCACGCTGCAGGAGCGCATGGTCGGCGGCGTGCGCCTCGGCCTCGTGATCCTGCTCGCCGCCGTGGCGCTGGTCCTGCTGATCGCCTGCGCGAACGTCGCCAACCTGGTCATGGTGCGCGGCTCGTCGCGGCAGGCGGAGATCGCCGTGCGCGCGGCGCTCGGGGCCGGCCGTCGGGGCATCCTCGCGTTCCTCCTGACGGAGAACCTCGTGCTGGCGGCCGCGGGCGCCGGGCTCGGCCTGATCGTGGCGGCGTGGGGCGTCGCGGCGCTGACCGCCATGGCGCCGCCGAACCTCCCGAGGCTCGACGAGATCGCCTTCGACGCGCCCGCGTTCGGGTTCGCGCTGGTCATGGTCCTCGCCACGGCCCTGCTCTTCGGCCTTGGCCCATCGCTCCGGCTGGCCCGCGGGTCGGTCGGGCCGCTGCTCGGGCAGCGGGGGAGCATCGGCACCCGCGGCGGCCGTCGCGGCCGCGCGCTGCTGCTCGTCGCCGAGGTCGGGCTGTCCCTGGTGCTGCTGCTCGGCGCCGGCCTGCTCCTGCGCAGCCTGTCGGCGCTCCAGCGCGTCGACCCGGGCTTCCGGACCGAGGGCCTGACGACCTTCCTGGTGTCCCTGCCGGCCGCGCGCTACCCCGACGCCCAGGTGCTCGCCACCCACGAGGCCATCGCGGAACGGCTGCGCGCCACGCCCGGCGTGGACGCGGTGGCGCGGATTGCCGGGTTCCCGCTCGGTGCGTCGGAGAACGTGCTGAACTTCACGCGTCCCGACCGGCCCGTGCCCGAGCCCGGCCGGGGGCCGGTCGCGCTCTACCGTGTCGTCACCCCGGACTACTTCCAGACGATGGGCATCCCGGTCGTGGCGGGGCGCAACTTCACCAGGGCGGATCGCGAGGGCACGCCGCCGGCCGCGATCATCAGCCAGCGCCTCGCCGAGGAATACTGGCCCGGCGAGGACCCGGTGGGGCGGCCCATCCGCATCATGAACGGCAGCGGACCGGGAACGGTGATCGGCGTCGTCGCGGACGTCCGCTCATCGAGCCTCTCCGCCCCGCCACAACCGGAGCTCTATGTCGCGGACGCGCAGGCGCTGACGCGGACGATGAGCTACGTGGTGCGGAGCGGCCTGCCCACGGCCAGCGTGTTGACCGCCTCGCGGCAGGCGGTGGGCGCCATCGACGCGCGCCTGCCGCTCATCTCCGCGGCGCCGGTCACCGCGCTCGTCGACCAGGCGCTGTCGCGCCCGCGCTTCTACCTGCTGCTGCTGGGGCTGTTCGCCGTCCTGGCCGTGGTGCTGGCCGCGGTCGGCGTCTACGGGGTGGTGTCCTACGCGATCACCGAGCGGACGCGCGAGATCGGCGTCAGGGTGGCGCTCGGCGCGCAGCGTGGCGAGGTGGTCCGGATGATGCTCTGGCAGGGTCTCGGGCCGGCCCTGGCGGGCGTCGCCCTCGGCCTCGTCGTCGCGGCGGCGGCCGGCCGGGTGCTGAGCGGCCTGCTCTACGAGATCCGTCCGGGAGATCCGCTCACGTTTGCCGGCGTCACCGTGGTCCTGCTGCTCGTGACGGTCGCCGCGTGCGCGATCCCGGCACGCCGCGCCAGCGGCGTGGCGCCCGCCGAGGCGTTGAGGGGGGACTAGCGGCGGAGGGGCGGATGCGCCGCCAGGGTGCCAGGAGTGCCAAGGGTGCCAGGCGTGCCAGGGGTGCGCCGTCAGGGTGCCAGGAGTGCCCGGAGTGCCCGGAGTGCCCGGAGTGCAAACACGTGCGCACCCTTGGCAGTTCTGGCACCCTTGGCACCCTGGCGGCGCACGCCTGGCACCCTTGGCACTCCTGGCACTTCTGGCACCTTGGCTGTGTCCGCTACACCAGGTCGAACGTCAGCTCGCCGAGCCCCTCGAGGCTGCAGGCGATCTTGTCCCCGGGCTTGAGCCAGACCTGCTTGTCCTTCGGCATGCCCAGGATGACGCCCTCCGGCGTGCCGGTGAAGATGATGTCGCCGGGCTTCAGCGCGAAGAACTGCGAGATGTAGCTCACCATCTGCCGCGTGTTGAAGATCAGGTCGGCGGTGTTCGAGGACTGGCGGGTCTCGCCGTTCACGCGGCACTCGATCGCGAGCGCGTCGGGATTCACCTGGTCCGCCGTCACCAGGTGCGGCCCGATGGGCGCGAACTGGTCGATGGCCTTGCCGACCATCCACTGGCCGCCGCGGCCGTTCTGCAGGTCGCGGGCCGTGAAGTCGTTGCCCGTCGCGTAGCCGGCGACGTACGACAGCGCGTCGGCCTCGCTCACCGCGGACGCGTGCCGGCCCATCACGATGACCAGCTCCACCTCGTAGTCGAACTGCGTCGCCAGGTCGACAGGCAGCTTCACGGTGCCCCGGTGGCGGTTGAGCGCCCCGTTGAACTTGTTGAAGAGCACCGGGTACTGCGGGATCGGCGAGCCCGTCTCCTCGGCGTGCTTGCGGTAGTTGAGGCCGACGCAGACGATCTTCTCGGGCCGGCTGACGAGCGGGCCGTGGGTCACCTGGTCCTCCGGCACGAACGCGCCGGCGGCCGCGGGGCTGGCGAGCGCGGCGTCCACGACCGCCTGGAGGCTGGGCCCGTCCTCCTGCTGCAGCAGGTCGTCCATCGTGGCGGGCGCGTACATCGAGAGCAGGCCGGCCGCGCGCGGGACGTCGAGCACGCCCTTCGCGGTCTTCACGCCGAGCCGGTCGGCGCCGTCCACGCGCATCGTGAGCAGCGTGAGGCCGGTCGCCATGCCCGTGCCCAGCGTCCGTGCCGGCGGCGCGGCGGCCGCGGGGGCCGTCGGTCCGGCCGCGCAGCCGATGCCGGCGGTGGCGGCCAGCGCGCCCGCCGCGCCGACCGTGGTCGCGTTCTTCAGGAATGCGCGTCGATCGTGTGTCATGTCCACTCCGGGGTGCCGCCTACTGCGGGGTGAAGTCGCGAATGCGCGCGACCGTCGCCTGGTCGAGCTGCTGGAGCATCGCGACGAGGAGCTCGACCGTCTGGTCGAAGTCGCGACGATTGATGATGCCGTTGTGCGCGTGGGTGTAGCGGGCCGGCACGAGGACGTTGACCGTGGGCACGCCGCCGGAGCTCTTCTGGATCTCCGCCGAGTCGTCGCCGTACCCCTGGACGAGGTCGAGCTGCAGGGGGAGCGCCTTCGCCGCCGCGGTGTCCTTCACGAACTGGCTGAACTTGCGGTTGGGCAGGGCCGACGAGTCGTAGAGGAAGAGGACCGGCCCGGCGCCGAGCCTGGCCTGCGTCTCGTCCGGGTGGCCCGGGAAGGTGTCGCCCGTGATGCCGCCCTCGAGGGCGATGCCGATCTCGGGCTTGATGGTCTCGGCCGCGGTGTGCGCGCCCCGCAGGCCGATCTCCTCCTGCGTCGTGATCGCCCAGACGATCTGGTTCGGGTGCGGCGCCGTCCGCAGCCGACGCATCGCCTCGATCACCACCGCGCAGCCCACCCGGTCGTCCCACGCCTTGCCGAGGTAGTTGTCCGTCCCGTTCATGACCGTGAACGGCGCGTCCGGCACGATCGGGTCCCCGACCGAGATGCCCATGGCCGCGACCTCGGCCGCGCTCGTGGCGCCGACGTCGAGGTAGAGGCCGTTGCGGGAGTAGACCCGCCCGCGCTCCTCGGCGGGCACGACGTGCACGTCGCGGATGCCGGTGACCGCCCGCACCGGGCCCTTCGACCCGATGATGGTCCATCGCTGGTCCACGAGCGCCTGGTCGAGCCAGCCGCCCAGCATCTGCATCGTCAGGAAGCCGTTGGGCGTGACCCGGCGGACCATGCCGCCGAGCTCGTCCATGTGCGCGTCCACCATCACGCGCGGGCCGCTGGCCCCCTGCGTCGCGATGATCGACCCCATCCCGTCGAACGTCAGCGTGTCGGACAGTGGGCGCATCAGGTCCACCATGACCTTGCGCACGGGCTCCTCGAACCCCGGCGGCCCGGCGGCATCCGCGAGGGAGCGGAGCAGATCGATGGTCGGGTCCTGCCGCGCCGCCGCGGGCGTGGCGAGCGCGGCGGCGAACAGGCAGGCGGCAAGGGCTCGGCGTGTCGGCATGGGGCAATTATAGAGATCGGTGAGTAATCAAGAATCAAGAATCAAGAATCAAGAACTGAGGAACCGAGGAACTGAGGAACTCAGGAACCGCCGTACAAGCGAAAGGCGCGGCCGGCAGGTGCCGGGCCGCGCCTTCGCGGTCGTCGTCGTGGCCGCGTGTCAGCAGGACACGCAGTTGTGGTTGTTCTTCGCGCCGAGCTTCTCGAGCAGGGCGATCGTCTCGGGGAAGGGCTGGACGCGCTGGACCGGGCCGTTGGCCATGTCCACGGTGGTCTGGCCGTCGCGGTTGACCTTGGTCACGTCGGCGCCCTTCGAGACGAGGTACTCGATCATCTCGTTGTCGCCGCGGGCGGCGGCCTGGTGGATGACCGTGTTGCCCTCGTGGTCGACCGCGTTGACGTCGACGTGGAGTTCCTCGACGAGGTACTTCACGGCGGCCAGCATGCCGGTGGGCGCGAAGCGGTGGGCGTTGCCCGCGAAGCCCTCGCCGTAGCCCACGCCCGCGGCGGCCTGGAGCGGCGGGATGCCGGGGCCGCCGACGGGGGTCTCGGGCAGGCCGGACTTGTCGTCGCCCTCACGGTCGGCGGAGACGCCGCGCCGCGTGCGGCCGGCGGTCTTCATGGTCGGGATCGTCGGGTCGGCGCCGCGGGCGACGAGCAGCTTCATGGCGTCGATGTCCGAGGCATAGGCCGCGCGCCAGAAGGGCGTCGCGCCGCTCTCGTCGATCCGCAGCAGGTCGAAGTTGTACTGCATGTACCAGACCTTGCGGTTGACGCGGGCGTTCGGGTCCGCGCCCTTGTCGAGCAGCGCCTGCATGAGCTCGAGGTAGGTCGTGTGCTGCTGCAGGTACGCGCGCGGCTGCGGGTAGAACGACTTCGGGGCCCACTCGACGTTCAGCGCGCCGTAGAGCGGCGTGACGCCGTTGTCGGCCGCGATGGTCGGGTCGGCGCCCTGCTCGAGCAGGTACTTGGCCAGGTCGAAGTGGCCGTTGATGGTGGCGATGAGCAGCGGGCTCATGTGGTCGGCCGGGCTGAGCTCGTTGACGTCGGCGCCGTGCGCGAGCAGCGCCTTCACGGCGTCGATGTGGCCCTGGCGGGCCGCGAAGTGGATCGCGGCGAGGCCGCCCTGGGCGCCGATGAGCTCGGTGTAGACCCACGGCCGGGTCAGGCCGGGGACGTCGGCCTTGGTGTCCTTCTTCGGGTCGGGCGCGACGCCCGCCTGCTGCAGGATCCGGTCCTCCGGGGCCGTGAGGCCCTTGAGGTCGACGACCTTGGCCGTGGCCTTGACGTCCGCGCCGGCGCTGGCGAGCAGCTCGACCACCTCGGTGCGGCCGTTGGCGGCGGCGAACATGAGGGCCGTCTCCTCGTTGGCGGTGTCCTTCGCGTCGACCTCCGCGCCCGTGGCGAGGAGCGCCTTCACGCCGACCGCGTCACCGGCGGCGGCCGCCAGCATCAGCGGCGTCGTGCCGTTGGTCGTGACGGCGTTGGGGTTGGCGCCCGCCTCGAGCAGGGGCGCCACCACCGTCGTCGCGCCGTTGTCGCAGGCGAGGTGGAGCGGGGTGTAGGCGCCGAGGCGGGTCGTGGCGTGCAGGTTGGCACCCGCGTACACGAGCATCTCGACGAGCCTGGCGTTGTCGCGCATGGCGGCCCAGTGGAGGGCCGTCATGCCGTCGCCCTGCGGCGCGTTGACGTCGGCGCCGTCGCGCAGGAGCGCCTGGACGCCGTCGACGTCGCCCGTCATGGCGGCGTCGGCGACCGGGGCGGCCGCCGCGGTCTGCACCACGACGGAGAAGGCGAGCGCGAGCGCGACGCTCGCCGCCAGTCCGCTCAGGATCCGTCTCATGCTAGCCCTCCGCCGCGACGGTCGTGGTCGCCGCCTGGTTCAGGTCCATCACCGCCGAGCTGTCGCCGAAGCTCTCGCGCTCGACGCCGACCATCTGCAGCGCCGCGAGCATGGCGTTGGCCATCGGCGTGCCGTCCGGCGCCTTGATGTGGTTGTTGCCCTTCAGCGCGCCGCCGGCGTGGCCGGCGAAGAACAGCGGGCAGCGCTTGTGGTTGTGGACGTTCGAGTTGCCCATCGCCGAGCCGTAGACGATGAGCGAGTTCTCGAGCAGGTTGCTGTCGCCGTCGGTCGTGCCCTTGAGCTTCTCGAGGAAGTAGGGCAGGAGGCTGACGTGGTACCGGTTGATCTTGGCGAGCGCCTCGATCCGGTCTTCCTTCTCCTGGTGGTGCGAGGCGATGTGGAAGCCGGTCGTCACCCCCGTCTCGGGGTAGACGCGGTTCGACACGTCGCGGCTCATCTTGAAGGCGATGACGCGGGTCGTGTCGGAGGCCAGCGCGAGCGCCTGCATGTCGAACATCAGCTTGACGTGCTCGGTGTACGAGTCGGGCACGCCGACCGGCGCGTCCGGGATCTCGCGCATCTCGCCGCTGCTGTTCTGCTTCTCGATCATCTGGATGCGGCGCTCGATCTCGCGGACGTCGTCGAGGTAGCCGACCACCCGGTCGCGGTCCGCCGGGCCGAGGTCCTTCTTGAGCCGGTCGATGGACTCGGTCATCCGGTCGAGGATGCTGCGGTCGCGCTGCCGCCGCATCGCGCGTTCCTCGGGCGTGGCGCCCACGCCGAAGAGCTGGTCGAAGACGAGGCGCGGGTCGCGCACCATCGGCAGCGGGTCCTCGGGGGAGGCCCAGCTGATCGAGTCGGTGTACGCGCACGAGTAGCCGTAGAAGCAGCCGCCCGCCTGGTCGACGTTCTCGATGCAGAGCTGCAGCGACGGGATCGGCGTGTCCTGGCCGTACTGCTGGGCGTAGAACTGGTCGAGCGACGTCCCGGCGTGCAGGTCGGAGCCCTGGGTCTGCTTCGGGTGCGCCTGCGTCAGGAACACCGCCGCCGACCGGAAGTGGTCGCCGCCGATCTCCTTCGGGATGAACGCCTCGGCGTTGCGCACGTCCGTGTTGCTCACGATGGTCAGGTAGTCGCGCCAGGGCTCGAGCGGGGCGAGCGCGGTCGGCGACAGGTCGAACGCCGCGCCGGTCTCGGCCGGGGACCACAGGTTCTTCTGCGCGCCGATCGCGCTGGCCCCGGCCGCGCCGTGCACCATCTCGATGGCGATCAGGCGCGGCCGCGTCGCCACCGCGCGGGTCGAGGCGCTCACGGCGGGAATCATCGCGTCGAGGAACGGCAGCGCGATGCCAACGCCCATGCCCTTGAGCACGGTTCGCCTCGACAGGTGCTTCTGTGTAATGAACATCTCCTCAGTCCTCCCTCGGGGTCGTCGCGCTACCGGTCGTTGCCGTTGGCGGCCGTCTCGACGGTGGCCGCCGACTTCATCTGGAACGTGGGGCTGTCGACGACGGCGAGCACGAACGCCGACAGCTTGTAGTCGTCGTCGGCCGCCTTGTGAATGACGTCGCGCACCCACGGCATGTCCTCGGCCTCGATGCGGCGGCCGAGCGCGTAGGTCATGAAGTTCTCGGTGAAGGCCAGCAGGAACGCGTCCTTGTGCTTGAGCAGCGCCGCGCGCAGCCCCGCCGACCCTTCCATCTTCGTCCCGTCGTACAGGTTGCCGACCGAGTCGATCGGCACGCCGTTGTCCTTGATCCGCCACTTGCCGGTCACGTCGAAGTGCTCGAGCGCGAGGCCGATCGGGTCGATCACGCGGTGGCACGACGCGCACGCCGGGTTCGCCCGGTGCTGCTCCATGCGCTCGCGGACCGACAGCATCCGGCCGCCCGTGTTCGCCTTCACCGAGTCGTCCAGCGCCGGGACGTTCGGCGGCGGCGGCGGCGGCGGCGACCCGAGCAGGACCTCCATGACCCACTTGCCCCGCATCACCGGCGACGTGCGGTCGGCCACCGACGTCAGCGTCAGGATGCTGCCCTGGCCGAGGATGCCGCGGCGCTCGTCGGGCACCGTCACGCGGCGGTACTGCGGACCGCTCACGCCGGCGATGCCGTAGTGCCGCGCCAGCCGCTCGTTCACGAACGTGTAGTCGGCGGTCAGCAGGTCCAGGATGCTCCGGTCCTCGCGCACCAGGCTGTAGAAGAGCAGCTCCGTCTCGCGCTTGAACGCGTTGCCGAGCGTCCGGTCGAAGTACGGGTAGAGCAGGGCGTCGGGCAGGATCTGGTCCACGTCCTGCAGCCGCAGCCACTGCGACGCGAAGCGCGTCGCGAGCGCCTCGGCCCGCGGGTCGGCGAGCAGCCGCCGGACCTCGGCGTGCAGCCCCGCCGGCTTCCGGAGCGCGCCGGACGCCGCCGCCTCGCGCAGCTGCGCGTCGGGCGCCGCGTCCCACAGGAAGTAGGAGAGCCGCGCCGCCAGCGCCTGGTCGGAGAGGCGGTACGCCTGGCCGGCCGTCGCCGACGAGGGCACCGGCTCGAAGCGGAACAGGAACTGCGGGCTCGTCAGGATCGCCTCGATCGCCGCCCCGATGCCGTCCTCGAAGTCACCCGCCTTGCGGCCCGCCTCGTAGAAGGACATCAGGTTCTCGAAGTCCCAGGTGTCGGGCGTGCCGCGGAACGCGTTGGTCGCCAGGCGCTTGACGATGCTCGCCGCGCACGCCGCCTCCTCGTCCCGCGACGTCGGGCGGCAGGTGAAGATGCGCCGCCGGCTCTCGGTGTCCGAGATGCCCGTCACCCGGTAGGGACCGACGATGCTGAGGTCCTTGAGGTGGGGCACCGTGGTGATCCCGTAGGCGACCCCGATCTGCGTGTCGGCCAGCGTCTGCTCGATCGGCGCGATGATGTCGAGCACCGGCCCCGCCGCCCGCTTCAGGAACGCCGCGGTCACCCGGTGCGTGCCCGCGACGATGCGGATGGGCTCGGTCGTCAGCGTGATGCCGGTCGTGGCCTCGGTCATCTTCGGGTCGATTGGCAGCAGCGCCACCCGCTCGCCGTCGATCGAGACCTCGAGGGCCTCGTTCTCCGCGGTGCCGCCGAAGAGGACGCCGCACGCGTTGGAGTGCAGGTCCATCCGGAACACGTACTCGCCGTCGGCCGGGAACACGTGCATGGTCGACAGGCCGCCGCGCGTGCCGATCGGCGCCCCCTCGACCCGCTCGAGCTGCGAGGCCGTCTTCGACGGCTTGTAGTTGGTCTCGCTCGCCGGCGCGTCGCGGTCGCCGATCGCGAGCGCCGAGACCCGGCTGGCCGCCCGGAGGTAGCCCTCGAGCAGCGTCGGGGAGAAGGTCTGGGCGTCGGCCACGTTGTCGAAGCCCTGGCTGATCGTGTCGGCGGGCAGGAACTCCGTCACGTCGACCTTGATCCCGAAGAGGTCCTGGACGGCCCGGCCGTACTCCGCCCGGTTGAGGCGCTGGAACGGCCGGTAGCCCGGGTTCGGGGTGCGCGCGGCGTGCGTGTCCACCGTGTGCTCGAGCGAGGCGACGAGCGAGGCGATCGCCTCGGGCTCGGGGCGCTTCGCGCCGACCGGCGGCATCATCCCCGCGCGCAGCTTGCGGATGACCTTCTCGACCACCTCGGGCTGGTCGTAGGCGGCGCCGGCGTTGAAGTCCGCCAGCGACAGCCCGCCGGCGTGCGCCCGCGCGCTATGGCAGGCCGCGCCGCAGTACTGGTTGATGAGCTCGTTCTGGTGGGCGGCGTCCATCCGCGCGACCTCGCCAGCGGGGGCCTGGGCGGCCTCCGGCGCGGTGGTCTCGTGCGAGATGGCGGGCCGGGCCGCGGCCGGCACGGGCGCCACCGGAGGCGGCGCGACCGGCCGGGCCGCCGGCAGAACGGGCGGCACGGTCGAGGCGGACACGAGCGGTGCACTCACCGCAAGGCCCATTGCCACAACTGTCGCGCCCAGCGTCGCGAGTACGACTTTCGTCATCCTGTCCCCTGCGAGTTGGAAAATCAGCCACGCACCGTGTCCGGGGGCACGGCTCAGTTCAATCTCCCGAGCCTCGAGACGGGCTCTCCAAACTGCGGTCGATGGGCCAGTTATACGACAGATACCGTGAAATTCTGAGGAATTTCTCGTCATTTTATGTCACGGGCTGTCTGCGTCTGGCACCCATCCCCACCCCGGAACGGGACGCCGGCCGCGAAGCGGCGGGGGGCCAGAGGGCGGGGGAGTGGGCGGGGAGTGGGCCGGGGAGTGGGCCGGGGAGGCGGCGGGGCGGCGGCGCGGGTGGCCACACGCCGACCGTGGGCGGGCCGGGCCGTGGCCCCAGCGCTGGAAAGCGCGCGTCTCGCGGTCGCGCCGGGCCGGTCGGACTACCTCAGCGATGGCGCCCGCGCGCCAGCTCCACGCCGGTCGTCAAACTCGTCTTTTTCAGAGCCGTAGCATCTGCCGCACGCATGTCCAGCTCATCAATAAACCCAGAACATCGCGGGGCAGGAGCATTGTCATGATTGTCCGTCATGACCAGCTCTGCAATAGCAAGAAAAATACCAACTCAGCCGGTTTCCTCTTGGAAACTCAGCCGTTGTTGATATGATGCCGCGGAAAAATGGCTGAGTTCCCACACGTTTCGACAGGCCATTTTCTGTAAGTGGTGTGTTGTCGAGCTGCAAGTAGCGAAGGAGACTGCATGAGTTCACTTGGTCGACGAATCCTGACCACCTTTGGTCTGGTCCTGCTGGCCGTTGGCGTCGCCAGCGCGCAGCAGACCGGCACGATCAGCGGCGCGGTCAGCGACGCGCAGGGCGGCGTGCTGCCCGGCGTGACCGTCACGGTTGACGGCGAGTCGCTGATCGGCGGCGCCCGCACGGCCGTCAGCGGCGCCACCGGCGCCTACCAGTTCGCGGCGCTCCCCCCTGGCACCTACACGGTGAGCTACGACCTGCCTGGCTTCTCGCCCCTCCGGCGCGAGGGCATCGTCGTGCGCGTGGCGCAGGTGACCCGCCTGGACGTCCAGCTGGGCGTCGGCTCGCTCGAGGAGACGGTCACGGTGAGCGGCGAGTCGCCGGTCGTGGACGTCAGCTCGACGGTGACGCAGACCAACATCAGCAAGGACCTCTACGAGGCCATCCCGACCGCGCGCAACCCGTGGACGATGGCCGGGCTGGTGCCCGGCGTGGTGACCGGGCGGCTCGACGTCGGCGGCACCGAGGGCATGCAGCAGTACAACCTCGAGGCGTTCGGCTCGGCGAACTCGCAGAAGTCGTTCTCGATCGACGGCCTGAAGACGAACTGGGCCGGCGGCAACGGCGGCGCGACGATGATGTACTACGGCTTCGAGATGTACGAGGAGTACAACATGCAGACGGCGTCGGGCACCGCGGAGAGCGATGTCAGCGGCGTCTACATGAACATGGTCACGAAGTCGGGCGGCAACCGTTTCAACAGCGACCACAACTTCTACTTCATGAACGACGCGCTGCAGGGCGAGAACATCGACGACGCCCTGCGCACCCGCCTCGGCCTCGGCGCGGGGCAGCAGTCGGGCGCGGCGGGCAACCCGGTGAAGATCTCCTACGACTGGAGCTCGACGCTCGGCGGCCCGGTCAAGCGCGACAAGGCGTGGTTCTTCGTGGCGTCCCGCTGGTGGCGGCTGAACCAGTACCAGGTCGGCGCCGTGAACGCGGACGGGTCGCAGGCGATCGACGACAACCGCATCCGCAACTTCGTCGGCAAGCTGACCTACCAGGTGTCGCCGAACGTGAAGACGTCGATCGTCTTCAACAAGAACCTGAAGGACCGGTTCCACCGGCGCAACCCGCCGTACCTGTTCGTGGCGGACAAGGCGAGCACGCTGCAGGACCAGCCGGCGCAGAACTACGTGTTCAACTACAACCAGGTGGTCGGGTCGCGGCTGCTGTTCGACGCGCGCGCGGGCCACATGTGGGGCACGACGCCCTCGCGTTACCAGCCGGAGGTGCAGCCGACGGACATCTCCGTCCGCGACATCTCGCTCTTCACGATCGAGAACGCGGCGACGGGGCAGTCGCTCAACCCGAACGACCGGTGGCAGGCCAACGCGACGGTCAGCTACTTCGTGGACGCGGCGGGCGGCGGCACGCACGACCTGAAGGGCGGCGTGCAGTTCTCGTACGAGGGGATGCAGTTCGAGCGCATCACCAATGGCGACCTGTTCGGCGACATGCGCGACGGCGTGGCGTTTCGCGCCAACCTGTCGAACACGCCGATCAACTCCGACCACCGGCTCCAGACCTACGGGATGTTCCTGCAGGACCGCTGGATCATCGGGCGGGCGACGATCAACGCGGGCGTGCGCATCGACGGCGTCAGCGCGTACCTGCCGGAGCAGTCGAGCCCGGCCGGCACGTTCGTCGGGGAGCGGTCGTTCCCGAGGACGGACGTCTTCTCGTTCGGCCCGAACGTGGCGCCGCGCATCGGCATCGCGTATGACATCTTCGGCACCGGCAAGACGGCGCTGAAGGCGTACTACGGCCGGTTCTACAACCAGTTCGGCTCCGAGCTGGCGCAGCAGGCCAACCCGAACGCCTACGTGACGCAGGCGGTGAGCTGGACGGACACCAACGACGACCGCATCCCGCAGCAGAACGAGCTCGGGACGTTCCTCGGCTTCCCGTCGGGGCTGTTCCCGAAGGTGACGGCGGACGCGACGCGGCCGTACAGCGACGAGATGAACGTGGGCATCGACCAGTCGCTCGCGAACAACCTCGCGCTGTCGGTGAGCTACCACCGCCGCCAGCACCGCAACGGCCTCGGCCTGCTCGACCTGGCCCGGACGGCCGACGCCTACACGCCGGAGACGCGGACGTTCACCAACGCGGACGGCTCGGCCGACTCGATCACGATCTACCGCCTCAAGCCCGAGTTCGCCTCGGCGCGCGAGCGCGTGATCGACAACGTGGGCTTCCTCGAGAGCAACTACGACGGCGTGCAGATCGACCTGCAGAAGCGCATGTCGAACCGGTGGCAGCTGCTGACCGGCCTCTCGATCCAGAAGCACCACGGCTACGACCACAACGGCACGTTCACCAACGCCGACTTCAGCAACCCGAACGTCTCGATCAACCGCGACAACGGGTCGGTCTTCCAGGACCTGCCGTGGACGTTCACGCTGTCGGGCAGCTACATGCTGCCGGGCGACGTGATGATCTCGGGCAAGTACACCGCGCGCGCGGGGGATCCCCTCAACCGGACCTTCACGTTCCGCGGCCTCACGACCTCCCAGGTGAGCGAGACCGTGCGCGTGCAGCCGCGCGGTGACGACCGCACGGAGACGGTCAACAAGTTCGTCGACATCCGCCTCAGCAAGCGCTTCCAGCTGGGCCTCGGCAACTTCGAGGCGTCGATGGACCTGTTCAACCTCCTCAACGCCAACCACGTCCTCGGCCAGACCGAGGCGCTCGGCAGCAGCTGGTCGCGGCCGTCGCGCATCCTGGCGCCGCGGATCATCCGCTTCGGCCTCACCGCCCGCTTCTAGGCGCGGATCGAACGACACGGCAAGGGGGCGGGCGCCTGGTGGCGCCCGCCCCCTTTGTCGTGTACGCGGGCAGGGATGCACCGAACACAGAATGCGGGATGAAACGCAGATGCGCAGATAGAACACAGATGCGCAGATGAGGCGAGGGGCGCGGATGCGCGCGCGGGCGGAACCCGGGCGCGGCGCAGGCGGGCCTCACCCCACCACGGGGGCCGTCACCGGCAGCCACAGTTCCCTCGCAGCCCGGGATGACCGAATTTCGCACGAGGGCCGCACAGGCCTGCCGGTATCCCGCAGGTACCATCCATCGTCGCTGACCCTCCCGGTTCGCGCGGGCACGGGGCCGCACCAGCCGGCCCGGGACGCCGTGTTCGGCCACGGCCGGGCGATCGGGTCGCGGCCACCGTTCGGCGCGTGCGCCGCCTCTGCCGTGCACGGCCGAGCCGGCTGCGTTCCGGCCCCGCCGGATCGGGGAAATTCCCAGTCAATTTCCGTCATGCGCGGATGGCATCAGTGCCGTGAGTTGTCTGTATGACAACTAGATTGACTTTACGCTTGTGCCGGCAGGTCCCCTCGCGCATCATCCCGCAACCGGAGGCGGCTCAGAGGGCACCCCGGTTCGCGCCGCCCCGGACGACGCGAGCCCGCAGGAGGACGCCAGTGATGATGACTTGTGTGAAGCGGATGTGTGTGGGGCTGTGTCTCGTCCTGCTGGGGGTCGCGGACGCCGCGGCGCAGCAGACCGGGACCGTGAGCGGCGCGGTCACCGACGCGCAGGGCGGCGTGCTGCCCGGCGTGACGGTCACGATCGATGGCGAGTCGCTGATCGGCGGGCCCCGCGTGGCGGTGACCGGCGCGACCGGCAGCTACCAGTTCGCGGCGCTGCCGCCGGGCACCTATGACGTGAGCTACGAGCTCGGCGGCTTCTCGCCCCTCCGGCGCGAGGGCATCGCGGTCCGCGTGGCGCAGGTGGTGCGCCTGGACGTCCAGCTGAGCGTCGGCACGCTCGAGGAGACGGTCACGGTGAGTGGCGAGTCGCCCGTGGTGGACGTCAGCTCGACGGTGACGCAGACCAACATCAGCAAGGACCTCTACGAGGCCATCCCGACCGCGCGCAACCCGTGGACGATGGCCGGGCTGGTGCCCGGCGTGGTCACCGGGCGGCTCGACGTCGGCGGCACCGAGGGCATGCAGCAGTACAACCTCGAGGCGTTCGGCTCGGCGAACTCGCAGAAGTCGTTCTCGATCGACGGCCTGAAGACGAACTGGGCCGGCGGCAACGGCGGCGCGACGATGATGTACTACGGCTTCGAGATGTACGAGGAGTACAACATGCAGACGGCGTCGGGCACCGCGGAGAGCGATGTCAGCGGCGTCTACATGAACATGGTCACGAAGTCGGGCGGCAACCGTTTCAACAGCGACCACAACTTCTACTTCATGAACGACGCGCTGCAGGGCGAGAACATCGACGACGCCCTGCGCACCCGCCTCGGCCTCGGCGCGGGGCAGCAGTCGGGCGCGGCGGGCAACCCGGTGAAGATCTCCTACGACTGGAGCTCGACGCTCGGCGGCCCGGTCAAGCGCGACAAGGCGTGGTTCTTCGTGGCGTCCCGCTGGTGGCGGCTGAACCAGTACCAGGTCGGCGCCGTGAACGCGGACGGGTCGCAGGCGATCGACGACAACCGCATCCGCAACTTCGTCGGCAAGCTGACCTACCAGGTGTCGCCGAACGTGAAGACGTCGATCGTCTTCAACAAGAACCTGAAGGACCGGTTCCACCGGCGCAACCCGCCGTACCTGTTCGTGGCGGACAAGGCGAGCACGCTGCAGGACCAGCCGGCGCAGAACTACGTGTTCAACTACAACCAGGTGGTCGGGTCGCGGCTGCTGTTCGACGCGCGCGCGGGCCACATGTGGGGCACGACGCCCTCGCGTTACCAGCCGGAGGTGCAGCCGACGGACATCTCCGTCCGCGACATCTCGCTCTTCACGATCGAGAACGCGGCGACGGGGCAGTCGCTCAACCCGAACGACCGGTGGCAGGCCAACGCGACGGTCAGCTACTTCGTGGACGCGGCGGGCGGCGGCACGCACGACCTGAAGGGCGGCGTGCAGTTCTCGTACGAGGGGATGCAGTTCGAGCGCATCACCAATGGCGACCTGTTCGGCGACATGCGCGACGGCGTGGCGTTTCGCGCCAACCTGTCGAACACGCCGATCAACTCCGACCACCGGCTCCAGACCTACGGGATGTTCCTGCAGGACCGCTGGATCATCGGGCGGGCGACGATCAACGCGGGCGTGCGCATCGACGGCGTCAGCGCGTACCTGCCGGAGCAGTCGAGCCCGGCCGGCACGTTCGTCGGGGAGCGGTCGTTCCCGAGGACGGACGTCTTCTCGTTCGGCCCGAACGTGGCGCCGCGCATCGGCATCGCGTATGACATCTTCGGCACCGGCAAGACGGCGCTGAAGGCGTACTACGGCCGGTTCTACAACCAGTTCGGCTCCGAGCTGGCGCAGCAGGCCAACCCGAACGCCTACGTGACGCAGGCGGTGAGCTGGACGGACACCAACGACGACCGCATCCCGCAGCAGAACGAGCTCGGGACGTTCCTCGGCTTCCCGTCGGGGCTGTTCCCGAAGGTGACGGCGGACGCGACGCGGCCGTACAGCGACGAGATGAACGTGGGCATCGACCAGTCGCTCGCGAACAACCTCGCGCTGTCGGTGAGCTACCACCGCCGCCAGCACCGCAACGGCCTCGGCCTGCTCGACCTGGCCCGGACGGCCGACGCCTACACGCCGGAGACGCGGACGTTCACCAACGCGGACGGCTCGGCCGACTCGATCACGATCTACCGCCTCAAGCCCGAGTTCGCCTCGGCGCGCGAGCGCGTGATCGACAACGTGGGCTTCCTCGAGAGCAACTACGACGGCGTGCAGATCGACCTGCAGAAGCGCATGTCGAACCGGTGGCAGCTGCTGACCGGCCTCTCGATCCAGAAGCACCACGGCTACGACCACAACGGCACGTTCACCAACGCCGACTTCAGCAACCCGAACGTCTCGATCAACCGCGACAACGGGTCGGTCTTCCAGGACCTGCCGTGGACGTTCACGCTGTCGGGCAGCTACATGCTGCCGGGCGACGTGATGATCTCGGGCAAGTACACCGCGCGCGCGGGGGATCCCCTCAACCGGACCTTCACGTTCCGCGGCCTCACGACCTCCCAGGTGAGCGAGACCGTGCGCGTGCAGCCGCGCGGTGACGACCGCACGGAGACGGTCAACAAGTTCGTCGACATCCGCCTCAGCAAGCGCTTCCAGCTGGGCCTCGGCAACTTCGAGGCGTCGATGGACCTGTTCAACCTCCTCAACGCCAACCACGTCCTCGGCCAGACCGAGGCGCTCGGCAGCAGCTGGTCGCGGCCGTCGCGCATCCTGGCGCCGCGGATCATCCGCTTCGGCCTCACCGCCCGCTTCTAGGGCACGGAGACGGGCATGGAAGGGGCGGGCGCCTGGCGGCGCCCGCCCCTTCGTCATGTACGGGGCACGGGCCACAGATGACACAGATGACACAGATGCGC
>JBFWOG010000006.1:0-235590 GCA_050250645.1 Vicinamibacterales bacterium | reverse complement strand
TCCGCATCGAGCACCGTCGGACACGACCAGCGAATCGGAGTGGGCATGTGCCCATCAGATCACAGCCCGATCGCGGCGTCGATCCCCCGGCCCGCCAGTGGCCGATTTACGTGATCAGCTCTCTAGCCCCGCTGCATCGCCGCGAGGAACTCCGCGTTGTTCTTCGTCTTCGCCATCTTGTCGAGGAGCAGTTCCATGGCCTCGACGGGCGAGAGCGGGTTCAGCACCTTGCGGAGCACCCAGATGCGGTTGAGGTCCTCGCGGGGGATGAGCAGCTCCTCCTTGCGGGTGCCGCTCTTGAGGATGTCGATCGACGGGAAGACGCGCTTGTCCGTGAGCTTCCGGTCGAGGTGGATCTCCATGTTGCCCGTGCCCTTGAACTCCTCGAAGATCACGTCGTCCATGCGCGAGCCGGTGTCGACGAGCGCCGTGGCGATGATCGTGAGCGAGCCGCCCTCCTCGATGTTCCGGGCCGCCCCGAAGAACCGCTTGGGCTTCTGGAGGGCGTTGCTGTCGAGGCCGCCCGAGAGCACCTTGCCCGACGGCGGGATCACGGTGTTGTAGGCGCGCGCGAGGCGCGTCACCGAGTCGAGCAGGATCAGGACGTCCTTGCGGTGCTCGACGAGGCGCTTGGCCTTCTCGATCACCATCTCCGCGACCTGGACGTGCCGCTGCGCGGGCTCGTCGAACGTGGACGACACGACCTCGCCGTCCACCGACCGCTGCATGTCGGTGACCTCCTCGGGCCGCTCGTCGATGAGCAGGACGATCAGGTAGACCTCGGGGTGGTTCTTCGCCACCGACTGCGCGATGTTCTGCAGCAGCATGGTCTTGCCCGTCCGCGGCGGCGCGACGATGAGGCCGCGCTGGCCCTTGCCGATGGGCGTCATCAGGTCCATCACCCGCGCCGACAGGTTCTCGGCCTCGGTCTCGAGGCGGAGGCGCTCGGCCGGGTACAGCGGCGTGAGGTTCTCGAAGAAGAGCTTGTCGCGCGCCTGGTCCGGCGCCTCGAAGTTGACCGCCTCGACCTTGATGAGCGCGAAGTACCGCTCCCCCTCCTTCGGCGGCCGGATCTGGCCCGAGACCGTGTCGCCGGTCTGGAGGTCGAACTTGCGGATCTGTGAGGGCGACACGTAGATGTCGTCGGGCCCGGGCAGGTAGTTGTAGTCGGGGGCGCGCAGGAAGCCGAACCCGTCGGGCAGCACCTCGAGCACGCCCTCCGAGAAGATGAACCCGCTCTGCTCGGTCTGCGCCTTCAGGATCTGGAAGATGAGCTCCTGCTTGCGCATGCCGGTGGCGCCGGCGACGTTCAGGTCCTTCGCCACCTGCGTGAGCTTCTGGATGCTCATGTCCTTCAGCTCGGTGATGTTCAGCCCGGCCCGGCGGCCGTCACCGCCCGCCGGCGGCAGTTCCATCGGCGAATCCTCGACGTCCGCCTGGGGGGCCCGGGAAGGGCCGCCGGCGTTGCCGCCGCGACCCGAGGAACCGTGACGCTTGTTGGAACTGGCCATGGGATGCTGATCCGGAAGGTGACCGTCGGTCGGTTGTCGGGGTTTGCGGGTCGTGGTCCGGACTCGGAGCCGGACGCCGCGGGACGGGACCCGCGTCAGCCTGTATCGGGAAGGGAAACGCTACTGAGGCGGGAGTATATCAGAATCGGGCGGGACTCAAGCCGATTCCGACGATGCTGCAGGCCTCGATGGGCGCCAGCCCGGCGGCGGTCAGGCGGGCCACCAGGTCCGGGGACTCGGCCCCGGGATTGAGCCACACCTCGCCCACCCCCTTGGCCGCCAGGCCGGCCACCAGCGTCTCCCCCACCTCCGGTGGGACGTAGATGGTCACCATGTCGATGGGGCCCGGGACGTCGGTCACGGCGGGATAGGCCGGCAGCCCCTCGACCTCCGCGTGCCGCGGCGTGATGGGGATGACGCGGTAGCCCGCCTCGGCGAAGGCGCGCACGGCCTTGTTCCCGAACTTTGCACGGTTCGTGGACGCGCCGATGACCGCCACGGTCTTCATCCGGCCAGTATAGAACGCGCCGCGCGCGGGGTTGGGTACAATGACGCGCTGTGCCACGCTCCACCGTCCCCCTGCTCCTGCTGGCCCTCCTGACGTTCTTCGCCGGGCTCGGGCGGGGCGCGATCACCGACGCCGACGAGGCCTTCTACGCCGAGTCGTCGCGCGAGATGGTCGCGTCGGGGGACTGGCTGACGCCGCACTACAACTACGAGCCGCGATTCCAGAAGCCCGTCCTCTACTACTGGCTGACCTCCGCGACCTATGTCGCCGCGGGCCCGTCGGAGTTCGGGGCGCGCCTCTGGGCGGCCCTGGCCGGCCTGGGGCTCGTCCTCGTGACGGCGGCGTGCGCGCGGCGCTGGTTCGACGAGGGGGTCGGGCTGCTCGCGGGCGCCATCGTCGCCACCAACTTCGGCTACTTCGCCCTGGCGCGGATGGCGCTGCCCGACCTGCCCCTCGCCTTCTGCATCACGCTGGCGATCTTCGCCGCGTTCGTCGCCACGCTCGAGCAGGAGCGGCATCCGCGCCGCTGGGTGCTCCTGTCGGCGCTGGCCATGGCGCTCGGCTTCCTGCTGAAGGGACCGCTCGGCATCCTGATCCCGGCGCTCGTCTTCGTGCCCACGGTGCTCATCGAGCGGCACTCGCTGAACATCCGGCCGGTCGACTTCGCGCTGGGCGTCCTCGTCTTCGCGGCCGTCGCGCTGCCCTGGTACGTCGCGATGTACGTCCAGCACGGGGTGCCGTACCTGGAGGGCTTCTTCCTGGGCGACAACGTCCAGCGCTTCGCGACCGACCGGTTCAACGACCCGCGGCCGTGGTGGTTCTACCTGCCCGTGCTCGCCGGGGGCCTGCTGCCGTGGACGCCACTGGCGCTGACGTGGCTGGCGCCGGTCGGCCAGTTCCTGCGGCGCCGGCAGGACGTCGGCACGATCGACCTGCGGCTGCTGCTGTGGATCGGCCTGCCGCTGGCGTTCTTCACGCTGTCGGTCGGCAAGCAGCCCCGCTACATCCTGCCGGTGCTGCCGCCGCTGGCGGTGCTGCTCGCCGCGTCCATCATGGAGCGCACCCGCGAGTGGCGCAGCCTCGACGGCGCGCGCGTGCGCCCGCGGCCGAGCATGGCCGTGGTGGTGGGCTGCCTGGCGAGCGGCGGCCTGGCGGTCGCCATGGGCGGGCTGCTCTACCGCGCGCGGCCGCTCCTCGTGAACGTGGCGGAGCCGTTCACGATTGGCGCCGCGGTGGCCATGGTGGTGGCGGGCCTGGCGGTCGTCATCGTGACACTCTCGGGCGCCTGGCGCGCGGCGCCGGCGACGCTGGCCGTGGCGTCGGCCGTGACCCTCGTGGCGCTGCAGTACGGGGCGCTGTCGGGCTCGGGCGAGGACACCGTGGAGCAGATGGCCCGGCTCGTCTCGGCGGAGCGGCGTGGCGGCGAGATGGTCGGCACCTACCAGGCGTTCGTGCGCAACCTCGTCTTCTACACCGGCACGCAGACGACGGATGTCGTCAACGACGACCAGTTCGCCGACTTCCTCGCCAGCCCCACCCGCGTGCTCGCCGTGGTCCCCGAGCGGACCCTGGACCGCTTCGAGCGCGAGCGCGGCATCCGGCCGCGCCGGATCGCGGCGCTGCCCTACTTCAACGAGGGCGGGGTGAAGGTCAGCACCCTGCTCTGGCCCGACCCCACCCGCGACATCCTCCGCGTCGTCCTCGTCGCCAACCGCTGACCGGGCCCGGCCGCGGAGGTTGGCGGGGCCTCGGCCACAGAGGCACAGGGACACAGAGGCCGCACAGGGTCCCGACACGATCGTCGGGTTCCCACGCCCGCCCGTGGTGAGCCCTCCGGAGGACACGGAGACACGGAGGAAGACCGGGAGACACGGAGGCGGAGGCCGCCTCGCGGCCACGGATCGACTCCGGCACGCCCTCACCCGCGTCAGTCCGCGAACACTGCGGTGTGCTTCACGCTCGACCGGAGTGGCCGAGCGGGCACGCGGTGCGCCCAACCTCGATGGTGAATGCGGGTTGCCGGGCGGGCACGGGGTGCGCTCAGCTCGATGGTGAATGCGGTTGCCGGGCGGGCACGCGGCGCGAAGCGCCGCGCGTGGCACCGGCGGTCGCCCGGAGGCAAGACCGGTACTCACGGATATGGGGTCTTGCCTCCGGGTGACCACCGGCGCCACGCCCCGGCTGCCCTGCAGCCGGCCCGCCTCAGGGTGTCCGGACCCGGCAAGGCCCCTCCGTGCCTCCCTGTCTTCTCCGTGGCTCCGTGTTCTGGTGCCCCCGTCGAGGAAGTCGCCATGAGGGCTTCCGCGGCTCACTCCCGATGTCCGCTGCGCTGGGACCGCGATAGGGATGTCACGCTGCGACCCCGCGCCCGGCACTTCTTTACCGGCTTCCCTCGCCCCGTCAGACCTCCGGAGGACACGGAGACACGGAGGAAAGCCGGGAGACACGGAGGCGGAGGCCGCCTCGCGGCCACGGCTCGACTCCGGCACGGCCCTCCCCGTCTCCGTCGGCGGTCGCTGCGGTGTGCTTCATGCTCGACCGGAGTTGCCGGGCGGGCACGCGGTGCGCCCAGCTCGATGGTGAATGCCGGTTACCGGGCGGGCACGCGGCGCGAAGCGCCGCGCGTGGCACCGGCGGTCGCCCGGAGGCAAGACCGGCACCCACGGGTATGGGGTCTTGCCTCCGGGTGACCACCGGCGCCACGCCCCGGCTGCCCTGCAGCCGGCCCGCCTCAGGGTGGTCCGGACCCGGCAAGGCCCCTCCGTGCCTCCCTGTCTTCTCCGTGGCTCCGTGTTCTGGTGCCCCCGAAGGAGGCGGCTCTGTGCGGCCTCGGTGTCCCTGTGTCTCTGTGGCCTGTCCGGGCTCAGGGAAAGATCTTGCCCGGGTTGAGGATCCCATCGGGATCGAAAGCCGCCTTGACCCGCTTCATGAGCGCGATGGTCTCGGCCGACAGCTCGAGGCCGATGAACGGCGCCTTCGAGAAGCCGATGCCGTGTTCGCCGCTGATCGAGCCCTCGAGCGCCACCACCCCGGCGAAGAGCTCCTGCTCCGCCAGAGCGGCACGCGCCATCTCGCCGGCGTCGGCCGGGTCCACCATCAGGTTCACGTGGATGTTCCCGTCGCCTGCGTGGCCAAAGCACGGGATGAGCAGGCCGTGACGACGCCGGACCTCGTCCACCAGATCGAACAGCTCCGGCACGCGCCCGCGCGGCACGACCAGATCGTGGTTGATCTTGCGCGGGGCGAGCGCGCGCAGCGCGAAGGACAGCTCCCGCCGCGCCTCCCAGATGGCGTCCCGCTCGGCGGCACTCGCGGCCCGCGTCACCGTGATCGCGCCGGCCGCCCGGCACGCCTCCGTGACGCGCGCCGCCTCCTCCTCGACCCCGGCCGGCACGCCGTCGACCTCGATGATGAGGAGCGCGCCCGTCCCCGCCGGCGCGACGGGGCGCGCGAGGTGCCGCTCGACCGCGCGGATGGACGCCTCGTCGACGAGCTCGATGGTCGCCGGCACGACGCCCGCCCGCAGCAGCCCCGTGACCGCCGCGACCGCCGTCGGGATGCCCGCGAACGTCGCGCCGAGCGTCGCCTGCATCGCCGGCCTGGGCACGAGCCGCAGGATGATCTCGGTGACGATGGCGAGGGTGCCCTCCGAGCCGACGAGCAGCTGCGTGAGGTCGTAGCCGACGACGTTCTTGACGGTCTTCGAGCCGGTGCGGATGATCTCGCCGCCGGCGAGCACCGCCTCGAGGCCGAGCACGTACCGCCGCGTCGTGCCGTACTTGACCGCCCGCGGCCCGCCCGCGCACTCCGCGACGTTGCCGCCGAGGGCCGAGCGGTTGAGGCTGGCCGGGTCAGGGGGATAGAACAGCCCGCGCGCCTCCACCGCGTCCTGCAGGGTCCGCGTGATCACGTTGGGCTGGACGACCGCGAGCAGGTTCGCCTCGTCGATCTCGAGGATCCGATCGAGGCGCTCCATCGAGAGCACCACCCCGCCGCGCACGGGCACGGCGCCCCCGGTGTAGCCCGTCCCCGCGCCGCGCACGACGAGCGGCACGCCGTGCGCCTGGCAGAGCCGCGCGACGGCGGCGACCTCGGCGGTGGATCCGGGCAGGAGGACGAGGTCGGCCGGGTGGCCGCGCTGGAGGGCGTCGGTGCCGTAGGCGAGCCTCGCCCCGTCGTCGGTCCGGGCGTGGGCCGGACCGACGGCGGCGACGAGGAGGGACTGGACGTCGGGCGGCAGGCCCACGCCGGTGACCGTCAGCGGGCGGCGGCGGCGCCGCGCTGCTCGCGCGCGCGCACGAACTCGTGGATGCGGGTCGTGGCCTCGCGGAGCCGCTCCTGGGAGGTGGCGTAGGAGACCCGGAAGTAGCCCGGGGCGTCGAACCCCTCGCCTGCCGGCAGCGCGACGTGCGCCTCGGCCAGCAGGGCCTCGGCGAACTCGGCGGTCGACTGGACGCCCGCCGGGGCGAGCACGTCCGCGGCGTAGGGGAAGATGTAGAACGCGCCGCGCGGCGTCACGCAGGTGAACCGCGGGTCCTCGGTCATCCACGCGATGACCTTGTCGCGGCGCACGCGGTACTCGGCGAGCATCGTGGCGAGGCCGTCCTGCGGGCCCGTGAGGGCCGCCACGGCCGCCTTCTGCGTGATCGAGTTGACGTTCGACGTCGAGTGCCCCTGGAGGGCGTTGCACTGCGCGACGAACGCGGCCGGGCCGATCGTCCAGCCGCAACGCCACCCCGTCATCGCGTAGGCCTTCGACGCCGCGCCGCAGATGATGGCGCGGTCGCGCAGGCGGTCGACGAGGATCTTCGGCAGGTTGTGCGGCACCGGGTCGTAGATCAGCTTTTCGTACGTGAGGTCCGCGATCACCCAGAGCCCGCGCTTCGCCGCCTCGTCGGCGATCGCGATCATCGCCTCCTCGGTGATGAGGGCGCCGGTCGGGTTGCAGGGCGAGTTGATGATGATCGCCTTGGTCTTCGGCGTGAGCGCGGCGAGGATGGGCTCGGCGTGGATCGTGAAGCCGTCCTCGGCGTGCGCCTGGACGATGACGGGCGTCGCGCCCGTGAGCTTGACCTGCTCGGGAATGGTCGGCCAGTACGGCGCGTGGGTGACGACCTCGTCGCCCTCCTCGAAGAGGACCATCGCGGTGTTGTAGAGCGCCTGCTTGCCGCCGGCGCTGATGATCACCTCGTTGGGCGCGAAGGTGACGCCGTAGTCCTCGCGGTAGCGGGCGGCGACGGCCTCCCGCAGCTCGAGGATGCCGGCCGACGGCGTGTACTTCGTGAAGTTCTGGTCGAGCGCGGCGTGGGCCGCCGCCTTGACGTGCTCCGGCGTCGGGAAGTCGGGCTCCCCCGCGCCGAGGTCGATCACGTCCACGCCCTGGCGGCGGAGGCGATCCGCCTCGGCCGTCACCTTCAGTGTCGGGGACGGCGAAATCCGGCCCATGCGATGTGCGAACGTCATGCCTTCCGTGCTCCGCCCAGCCGGCGATTCCGCAGGCTGGCCTGCTTGCTCCGCAGCCTGTCCTCGACCACGGGCGGCACGAGGCCCTTCACCTCGCCGCCCAGCATGAACACCTCCTTGATCAGCTTCGAGCTGATGTAGGTGTACTGCTCCGCGGGCATCATGAACACCGTCTCGAGCTGCGGGGCGAGCCGGCGGTTCATGAGCGCCATCTGAAACTCGTATTCGAAGTCGGAGACCGCGCGGAGCCCGCGGACGATCGCGCACGCCTGGCGGCGCCGCGCGTAGTCGACCAGCAGGCCGTCGAAGGTCTCGACCTGGACGTTCGGGTTGTCCCGGAAGACGTCCGTGATGATCTCCAGCCGCTCCTCGGTCGAGAAGAGCGGCTGCTTCTCCACGTTGACCAGCACCGCGACGACGATCTCGTCGAACAGGCTCGCCCCGCGGGCGATGATGTCCACGTGGCCGTTGGTCAGGGGGTCGAAGGAGCCCGGGTAGACCGCGAGGCGCCGGGCGCTCTGGGGGGTGCTGCTCATCGGTCGTCGGAACCTTCTGCCGCGGCCGGCACGCGCTCGTAGAAACTGAGGGCGCTGTCCCCGGCCCGCACCGTCCGCGTGCGCCGGGTGCCCGCCGGCTCGGGTGCCTGCCGGCGCCACGCGTGCTCGAGGACCAGTCGCCCGCCCGGTGCCACGAGCCCCGCGGCGGCGCGGACGACCTCGTCGAGCCGCGCGTGGTCGTACGGCGGATCGAGCACGACCACGTCGAAAGGACCGCCCGGCACCGGCCGGGCCAGCGCCGTCTCGGCGGCAAGGCGGATGATAACACAGCGCTCCGAGGCGCCGCAGCGCGCCGCGTTCTCCGCCACGAGCGCCGCGGCCCGGCGGTCCTGCTCCACGAACACCGCCGCCACGGCGCCCCGGCTGAGCGCCTCCAGCCCGATGGCGCCCGTGCCCGCGAACACGTCGAGCACGCGCTGCCCGTCGAGCCGCGGCCCCAGGATGTTGAACAGCGTCTCGCGCAGCCGATCGGACGTCGGCCGCAGTCCCTCCCACGACGGCGCCTTGAGCGTGCGGCCCTTCGCGGACCCGGAGATGATGCGCATGGCTTGGGGGAAGAACAGGGTTCGTCGGGTTCGACAGGTTCGACGGGTTCGACAGGTTCGTCCGTCGCGGCCCTGCGCAAGCGCCGCGGTCGGCAGGTGCGCGGCGCGACTCCCGAACCCGTCGAACCTGACGAACCCGTCGAACCTGACGAACCTGATCCTACCCCACCGTAATCAATCCGAACTGCCGCTGCCAGACCTCGTGGACGTAGGCGCGCTGGGCGTCGGTGAGGCCGCCGGTCTCCACCAGGCGGCGGGCCTCGGTGTACGCGCGCTCGAGCAGGTCGGCGTCCCGCGTCAGGTCGCCGGCGCGCAGCTGCGGCAGGCCCGACTGGCGGGTGCCGAAGAAGTCGCCCGGTCCCCGGAGCTGCAGGTCCCGCTCGGCAATCACGAAGCCGTCCGTCGTCTCGCCCATCGCCCGCAGGCGCTCGCGCGCATCGTCCGACCACGGCGCCTGGTACAGCAGCACGCAGGTCGAGGTGTGCGCCCCGCGCCCGACGCGGCCCCGCAGCTGGTGGAGTTGCGAGAGGCCGAAGCGCTCGGCGTGCTCGACGACCATGACCGTCGCGTTCGGCACGTCCACCCCGACCTCGACGACCGTCGTGGAGACCAGGATGTGGGTGTCGCCCGCCGCGAACGCGCGCATGACCGCCTGCTTCTCCGCGCCCTTCAGCTTGCCGTGCAGGAGGGCCACCTGGTGCCGCGGGAACACGTCGCGCGCCAGGTGCGCCGCCATCTCGGTGGCCGCCTTCAGGTCGATCTTCTCCGACTCGGCCACGAGCGGGTAGATGACGTACGCCTGGCGGCCCGCGTCGATCTCGCGCCGCACCAGGTCGTACACCTCGTCGCGCCGGGTGTCGGGCTTGACGATGGTGCGCACGGGCGTCCGCCCCGGCGGCAGGCCGCGGATGACCGACACCTCCATGTCCCCGCACTCGGTCAGCGCCAGCGTCCGCGGGATGGGCGTGGCCGTCATCACCAGCACGTCGGGGTTGTAGCCCTTGGCCGCCAGCGTGCCGCGCTGCAGCACGCCGAAGCGGTGCTGCTCGTCGATCACGACGAGCGCCAGCTGGCGGAAGCGCACCTGGTCCTCGACGAGCGCGTGCGTGCCGACGACGATCTGCACGTCGCCGCGCTCGATCGACGGCAGCAGCGTCCGCCGCTCGGCCGCGGTCACGCGGCCCGTCAGCAGCGCCGTCCGGAAGCGCGTGTGGGCGAGCCACCCGGTGATCGTCCGGTAGTGCTGCTCGGCCAGGATCTCGGTCGGCGCCATGAACGCCACCTGGAACCCGTTCTCCATCGCCACGATGGCCGCGAGCAGCGCGACGATCGTCTTGCCCGCCCCGACGTCCCCCTGCAGCAGCCGCTGCATCGGCCACGCCCGCTGCATGTCGGCCACGATCTCGGCCAGGGCGCCCTTCTGCCCGTCGGTCAGCTTGAACGGCAGCACCGACCGCGCGACCTGCCGCACGCCGTCGTCCACCCGGCACACGAGGCCCTTCTTCACCTGCGCGTTCTCGTGCCGCCGAAGCGCGAGCCCCGCCTGGAAGACGAAGAAGTCCTCGAAGATCACGCGCCGCTGCGCCGGCGTCTGGAACCGGTCGAGGGCCTCCTGCGGCGTCCCGGGCGGCGGGAAGTGCGTCTGCCGCAGCGCCTCGGCGCGCCCCGGCCAGCCGCCCGAGGCGAGCAGGTCGGCGGGCACCGGGTCGAACAGCTCGTCCGGAAGCATCTCGAGCGCGTCCCACACCAGCCGCCGCTGCATGTTGGTGGTGACGCTGCCCGACCGCTCGTAGACCGGCACGATGCGCCCGATGTGCACGTTCGGCGCCGCGTCGGTGCCCTCGCCCCCGCGCACGACCTCGAACTCCGGGTCCGTGATCTGCAGGCCGCGCGAGCCCCAGTACTCGACCTTGCCGAAGAGCACGATCCGCTGGTGCGGACGCACGATGTCCTTGAGGAACCCCTGGTTGGGCCACACCACCTGGATCTGGCCGCTGTCGTCCTGGACGAGCGCGGTGAAGAGGCGGAAGCCGGGCCGCCGCGTCGGCGTCAGGCTCGCGTGGAGCACCTCGCCGCTGATGGCGGCCGTGCCCCCGGGACGCAGCGAGACGATGGGCTGGAGCCGGCTCCGATCCTCGTAGCGCAGGGGGAACCGGAAGAGGAGGTCCTCGACGGTGAGCAGGCCGGCCTTCTTCAAGTCGGCCGCCTTGCGCGGGCCCACGCCCTTCAGATACTGGAGCGGCATCTGGAGGACGTCGTCCGCCATGGGCGTCATCTTACTGCACGGTGCGCTACTGGACGACGATCGCCTCGCCTGGCCGCACCTCGAGGGCGTCGATCCGCGCCGGCAGCGGGAAGGGCTCGTCGAGGCTCACGCCGCCAGGGAACGCCGGCGAGCGCGTGTAGTAGGTGACGAGTTCCTGCAGCAGGCTCTTCGGGATCGGGACGCCCGAGATCTCCGCGCGCTCGAGCACGAAGGTCGCCTGCCCGCCCTTCCCCGCCAGCACGCCCGTCACCGCGACCGGCAGGCGGCCCGTCAGGTAGCTGCGCGGGTCGAACCAGCCCCCCGTGCTCCGCGTGCGCCGCACCACGTCGAGGTCGACGATGGCCTGCCCGGTCACGCGCCCCTCGGCGCCGAGCCCGACCCGCGGCTCCGCGATGCCCTCGGGCACCACGTCGCCGGCGCGGAAGCGGAAGAAGGAGTTGAGCTCGTCCTCGGGCAGGACGGTGCGTGCCGGCGCGGCCCGCTCCGCCGCGCCGCGGACCATCACCGCCGCGACCTTCGCCTCGAAGGCGCGCGCCTTCTGCTCCGAGAGCTGCGGCCCCTGCGCCACCAGGGCAGGGACCAGGAGAAGGAGGGCCAGGCGCATGGATCGATTGTAGGCCGGCGCGGCCCGCAGCGGAAGCGAGCGGGATGGTCCGCCCGGCTAGTGGGATGTCCGGCCGGAATGTGAAGCGGCCGTTCCGCAGGAACGGCCGGCAAACCAGCCCCGAGCGCGTTGCCCGGTCCCCAAGAAATCGTCGATACGGTCCACTAGTGGACCGTATCGACTGATTCATTACTACGGACGGAGGTGTCGAACCGCGGATCGACGGCCGCGACAACGGAGCGGCCGGTCGTGATTCGGGGCGTACACACCACTAGTTCCCCGGCGGCCGGCGATTCTGCCGGTTCGGCTGCCGGGCCCGCATCAGCAGCTCGAGCTTGCGCCGCTCGATCTGCTCCTCGAAGAGCCGGAACCGCGCCTGCTGCACGACGTTCAGCACCTCGTCGATGGCGTTGTAGGCGCGGCGGAGCTCGGCGGCCGAGCGCGACTCGAGCTCCTGGAGCGCCGCGAGCTGCTGCTTGACGGCGGCCTCGTCGGGCTGGCCCGGGTTGCGCGGGTTGGTCATCCGCTGGAGCTGGTTCAGGATCTGGAAGCGCTCCTGCTGGTTGCGCCGGCGCGTTTCCTGGAGCGTGCGCAGCCGGGTGAGGAACTGCGCGTACTGGTCCTCGCTGAGCCCCAGCGCATCCTGCGCCTGCATCACGAGGTACGCGTCGAACAGGCGCTGGACCTCCGCGGGCGCCATGTCCGCGGGGGGATCCGGCAGCTGTGGCGGGCCTTGCGGCCCCTGCCCCTGTTGCCCCGGCTGCCGCGGGGGCAGCTGGGCGAACGCGGGGCCGGCGACGGCCGCGACGAGCGCAACGGCCAGCAGGACGTTCCTCATGACTCGATCCTAACTCGGCGGCCGGTTGATCTCGGCCCGGAGCAGCCGGACGAGTTCCGCCTGCTCGCTCTCCGACAGCGCGGCCACCGCGCGGTCCATCGCGGCCGGCCCCGGCACGAGGCCCGCCTCGCGGACCGTATCCCAGTCGACGGTCGCCACGACCCCGGTGACGAGCTGCCACGACCCGTCGTCGGCCAACGCCTCGTCGAACGGCAGCGGATCGCCCGCCGTGGCGGCGAGCGACGACGGCGATGGCGTCGGGGCGGGCAGCGCGACAGCCAGCGCCATCACGACGAGGGCCAGCGACGCGACGGGCGCGAGCACGGGCAACCGGCACCACGCCGGCAGCCAGCCGGACGACGGCGCCGCCTCCGCCTCGACGGCCGCGCTCACCCGCGCCGAGAAGTGGTCCCAGAACAACGGCGACGGCTCGGGCACGTCGGCCGACGACGCCTCGCGAAGGATCGCCGCCAGGCGCGCCGTCTCCTCGCGGCAGGCGTGGCAGGCGTCGAGGTGCTCCTGCCGCTCGGGCGCGAGGGCGCCCTCGACGGCATCGACGAACTCGTCCGGGGTCAGGTGCATCATGGCTCGCTCCCCAGGATTTTCTTCAGATTCGCCAGCGCATGGAAGAAGTTTGCCTTGACGGCCCCGACCGAGCTCCCCAGGATGTCCGCAATCTGCTGGTGCGACATCTCGTGGTACGTCCGGAGGATGAGGGTCGCGCGCTGCTTCTTCGGGAGCGCCGCGATGGCGCGGCGGACGGCGACGGCGCGCTCCCCGCGGATGAGCTCCTTGCGGGGGTCCACCGCCTGGGCGTCCTCGAAGCGGTCGGACTCGAGCGGCTCGACGTCGAGGCGCCGGGTGCCCACCCGGTTCAGGCAGACGTTGACGGCAATGCGGTAGAGCCAGGTCGAGAGCTGGGCCTGCCCCTTGAAGTTGCGCAGCCCGCGCCAGGCGCGGACGAACGCGTCCTGCGCAAGGTCGCTGGCGTCCTCGTGGTTGCCCACGAACCGGAAGCAGACCTGGTACACGGTGCGGCGATGGCGGGTCACGATCACGTCGAACGCCTCGCGGCGGCCCGCGACCGACGCCGCCACGAGCGCGGCATCGTCGAGCGACTCGAGGGCGGCCCCCTCGGCGACGGGCGGGGCGTCGGGTTGAACGACGTTCACCTTCCACTCCAGTGACGCTGCTGTGGCCGGGGACCAGGTCGCTGCCGCATCGTGTCTCATCTCCGCGCTCCCTCCTGCCCCGTTTAGACAGGGGCCGGCGCGGAAGGTTGAATCTACACGGAACCCGGCCCGCCGAGCAGCGCCGCCACCTCGGCCGCGACGGGCAACGCCGCCTGGGCCCCCAGGGCCCGGCACGACAGGGCGGCCACGGCGGCCGCCCAGCGCAGCACGTCCGCCAGCCCGGCGTCGCGGCCGAGCGCCAGCCAGCCCGCGGCAAAGCCGGCCCGAAACGCGTCGCCGGCCCCCGTCGTGTCGGTCACGGGCACGCGGAACGCCGGCGTGCGCAGTTCCTGTCCCCGCGCCCGCGTCAGGCTGCCCTCCGGGCCCAGTGTCGCCCCGACAATCGGCGCGCCCGACGCGCGCTGCAGTGCCTCGAGCGCCTCGCCGAGGCCCGCCCGGCCCGTGATGGCCTCGGCCACCCCGGCCGGCACGAACACCACGTCCGCCGCGGCCACGAGGGCCTCCGCCGCCTCGCCGGCGTGGTCCAGGTCCAGGAGGACGGGCGTACCGGCAGCCCGGGCGGCATTCGCCACGCCGAGCGCGGCGGCCGGGGCGTGGCCGTCCACGAAGACGATCCGCGCGTTGGCCGCCGCGGCCGGCGGGGTGTCGCCCGGTTCGAGGACGATGGCGGGCTCGCGGTGCGAGATGACGCTCCGCCGCCCGCCCGCCTCCTCCACCAGGATGATCGCGAACTGGCTGCGCGCGCCGGGCACGGTCACGACCGCGTCGGTATCGACGCCGGCGTCGGCCAGGGCCGCGAGACCGGCCTGGCCGAACAGGTCGGCGCCGAAGCGCCCGATGTATCGCGCCCGGTAGCCGAGGCGCGCGACGGCGACGGCCGCCGTGGCCGCTTCCCCGCCCGGCGACTCGAGATACCGCCGCATGGGCTGCTTGCCGTCGGGGACGGGAAACGGGTGGACGACGGCGATGAGATCGAGGGAGTTGGCGCCAACCGCGAGGAAGTCGTGCGGCCGGCGGTCGGGCGGGGGGAGGCCCAACGGGATGTGCACGGCGGGATGATAGCAGAGGGTTGACTTTCGCCTTTGCTTTGTTTACGCTTTTCGAGCGAAAGCGAAGGGACAGGCAAAGGAGCCACCATGCAGCCCCTGACGAAGCGCCAGCGCGAGATTCTCGACTACCTCAACGAGTTCATCCAGCAGCACGGCTATGCCCCGAGCCTGGAGGAGATCGGCCGCCGCTTCAATCTCTCCTCGCTGGCGACGGTCCACAAGCACCTCACGAACCTGCAGGAGAAGGGCTTCATCCGGCGGTCGTGGAATCGCAGCCGCTCGGTGGAGCTGCTGCCGAGCCGCTCGGGCGGCCGCGCCGTCGAGCTGCCGATGCTCGGCTTCGTCGCCGCCGGCATGCCCATCGAGGCGGTCGCCGGCAGCGAGAGCATCTCGGTGCCCGAGGCGCTCGTCGGCGGCAAGCGCGACACCTACGTCCTGCGCGTGCGCGGCGAGTCGATGATCGACGAGCAGATTCGCGACGGCGACTGGGTCATCGTCGAGGACCGCAAGAGCGCGGACAACGGCGAGATGGTCATCGCGCTCGTCGGCGGCACCGACGCGACGCTCAAGACCTTCTACCGCGAGAACGGCCGCATCCGCCTGCAGCCGGCGAACCCGACCATGGCGCCCATCTACGTCGACCCTGACGGCGTCCAGATCCAGGGCGTCGTCGTCGGCGTCATGCGCAAGTACTGACGCCGGTCCGCCGCGGGCGCCGCGCCCCGGCCAGTGCTAGACTGGCCGGCATGGCCGATCGCAAGCAGATCAACTTCACCATCGTCCCGGACGACGCGCAGCCGGGTCCCGACCGCGTCTACGCGAACTTCTGCGCCGTCGCGCACACGCCGTTCGACGTCACCCTCACCTTCTGCGAGGTGCAGCCTCTCTCCGACAAGGAGATCGAGGCCGCCGCGTCCGACCACACCCTGCGTGCCCCGGTCCGCGCGCGGCTCGTGATGCCCGTCCAGTTCATCCCGACGCTCATCGCGGCGCTGCAGGAGAACATGCGCGTGTTCACCGACGCGCCGCCTGCCGCCCCCGGGGCGAAGGGTCCCGTCCACTGAGCGGGGACACACGCCGATGAAGACCAGGGCGGAGGCCCGGCGCATCCTCGACGCGCTCCGCACGCACTATCCCGAGCCGGACACGGAGCTCCACTACCGGCACGCGTTCGAGCTGCTCGTCGCGACGATCCTCTCCGCGCAGTCGACCGACCGGCGGGTGAACGAGGTCACGCCGGCGCTCTTCGCGCACTATCCGGACGCGCGCGCGCTGGCCGCCGCCCGTCCGGAGACCCTCGAGGACGAGATTCACTCGACCGGCTTCTTCCGCCAGAAGGCGCGCGCGCTCATCGGCATGGCCACGGCCCTCGTCGACGAGCACGGCGGCGAGGTGCCGGCCGACATGGACGCGCTGACGGCCCTGCCTGGCGTCGGCCGCAAGACCGCCAACGTCGTCCTCGGGCATGCGCTCGGGGTCCCGGGCCTCCCCGTCGATCGCCACGTACTGCGCGTCGCGGGCCGCCTCGGGCTCGCGCAGAGCGACGACGCGGTCAAGGTGGAGGCGGCGCTGACCGGCATCATCCCCGAGTCGCGCTGGACGGAGGCCTCGGACCTCCTCATCCTCCATGGCCGGCGCATCTGCAAGCCGAAGCCCGACTGCAGCAAGTGCCACGCGCGGAAGGACTGCGACTACTTCGCCAGCGGCGGTGTCGTGCTCAAGGCCGGCCGCGGCGCGAAGCCGAAGGCGGCGAGGGCGCGCCGATGACGCGCGGCGCGTTCCGCTCGCTCGTCGAGGAGGCCATCGACGCGATTCCCCCGCGCTTCGCCCGCCAGGTGCGCAACGTGGCGATCGTCATCGAGGACGAGCCCTCCGAGGAACTGCGGCGGGAGATGGACCTCGGTCCCGACGACCAGTTGCTGGGCCTCTACACGGGAACGCCGCTGCCGGAGCGCGAGTGGAACCACGGGAACGTCCTGCCGGACCAGGTGATCCTGTTCCAGAAGGCGATCGAGGAGGAGGCGGGCGACGACTCGGACGAGATCGTCGTCGCGATTGGCGAGACGCTGATCCACGAGCTCGGGCACTACTTCGGGATGAGCGAAGACGAGATCATGGCCATCGAGGAGCGGTTCTGGCGCGGTGACGCGTTCGAGGACGACGAGGACGACGAGGACCCGGGGGACGGCGCGGCATGAAGGCCCGGAAGCGCTTCGGGCAGCACTTCCTCGAAGCCGCGTGGGTGAAGAAGCTGGTCGCCGCGGCCCGGCTCGCGCCGGGGGATCGGGTCATCGAGATCGGCCCCGGCCGCGGCGCGCTGACGGTGCCGCTCGCGGCCGAGGTGGACCGGCTGCTGGCGGTCGAGGTGGACCGCGACCTGGCGGCGGCGCTGGAGGCGGAAGGCCTGCCCAACGTGACGGTCGTCACCGGGGACTTCCTGGACCTGGACGTGGAAGCCACCGCGGCCGCGTGGCTCGGGGCCCCGCTCGGTCCGGGCAACCGGGTCCGCGTCGTCGGGAACCTGCCCTACAACATCTCGTCGCCCATCCTCTTCCGCCTGCTCGAGCTGGCGTCGGCCACCGGTGGGGTGACCGACGCCGTCCTCATGCTCCAGAAGGAGGTCGCCGACCGGCTGGTCGCCTCGCCCGGCACCGGGGAATACGGCGTCCTGACGGTCCTCGCCAGCGTGCATGCCACGGTCACGCAGGTCCTGACGCTGCCGCCCGGGGCCTTCCGGCCGCCGCCGAAGGTCTGGTCGTCGGTCGTCCGGCTGAGCTTCCGCCCCTGCCCGGTGCCCATTGCCGACGAGGCGATCTTCACGCGAATGGTGCGGACCATGTTCACCCAGCGCCGGAAGACGCTGGGCAACGCCCTCAAGCCATTCGCGGTCGGGATGCGGATTCCGGCGGACGAGGCCCTGGCCCGGGCGGGCATCGACCCCCGCCGGCGGCCCGAGACGCTCCAGCTCGTTGAGATCGCTGGACTTGCGGACGTTTTTGCTGCGGCCCCCTGAGTGGCTGTGCTATAGTTTCGCCCGTACCTGCCCTCTTTTTCCCAGGCTTTCCCAGTAGCCTGGGGCGCCGGTCGTGTACTTGCCCGGTTTCGGGTGATTGACCGGCAGCCGTTCGTGGCGACGCCGCCCGGCGTTCCCAGAACGGCGACAACGTGTCGTTCGCACAGGCCTGCCCCTGGCTGGGAGTTGCATGAGTGTGTCTACCGGCGCCGAGCCGTTGCCCGGCGCCCCGCCCGTTGATGTCGTTCCGCTTGGCGGACTCGGCGAGTTCGGCCTGAACATGATGGCCATCTCGTGCGGGGAGACCACCATCGTGGTCGACGCCGGCGGGATGTTCCCCGAGCCCGACCAGCTCGGCGTGGACCTGATCGTCCCGGACCTGGCCTATCTCGAGGCCCGCCGCGGACAGGTCAAGGCCCTCGTCCTGACGCAC
The DNA here is from genome assembly GCA_050250645.1 of Vicinamibacterales bacterium. Taxonomy (GTDB): domain Bacteria; phylum Acidobacteriota; class Vicinamibacteria; order Vicinamibacterales; family UBA2999; genus JBFWVR01. The sequence goes on along the minus strand of JBFWOG010000006.1, from coordinate 217,610 downwards.
GGGCACGAGGATCACATCGGCGGCGTGCCGTACCTCCTGCCCCTGCTCGACGGCCCCATCTACGGGACGCCCCTGGCGCTCGCCTTCGTCCAGCGCAAGCTCGACGAGCACAACCCGGACCCGGCGCCGACGCTCACGCCGGTGACGCCGCAGGACCGCATCACGGTCGGCCCGTTCACGCTGGAGTTCATCCGCGTGACGCACAGCATGCCCGACTGCGTGGCGCTGGCGATCCACACGCCGCAGGGCACGATCATCCACACCGGCGACTTCAAGGTGGACCAGACGCCGCTCGACGGCGAGCCGTTCGACCTCCACCGCTTCGCGCAGTTCGGCGCGGCCGGGGTGCTCGCCCTCTTCGGCGACAGCACGAACATCGACCGCCGCGGCTACACGGGCTCGGAGGCGGACGTCGTGGACGCCTTCGAGGAGATCTTCACGAGCACCGAGGGGAAGATCGTCGTGGCGACGTTCGCCTCGAGCCTGTACCGGGTGCAGATCCTCGTGGACCTCGCCGCGCAGTTCGACCGCAAGGTCGCCTTCATCGGGCGCGGGATGGTCGAGAACACGCTGACCGCGCAGCGCCTGGGCCACCTGCACGTGCCGGTGGGCACGACGATCAAGGACAGCGACGTCGCGTCCTACCCCGCCCAGGACGTGCTGTGCCTGGTGACCGGCTCCCAGGGGGAGGCCAACGCCGCGCTGTCACGCATCGCGATCGACGACCACCGCCACGTGAAGCTCGTGCCCGGCGATCGCGTGGTCATCTCGGCGCGGTCGATTCCCGGCAACGAGAAGTCGATCGGCCGCGTCCTCAACCACGTCGCCCGGCGCCGGGTGGACATCGTGACCGAGGGCACGCGGCACGTGCACGTCTCCGGACACGGCTCGGAGGAAGAGCTCAAGCTGGTGCTGTCGCTGGTGCGGCCCCGGTACTTCGTCCCGGTGCACGGGGAGTTCCGCCAGCTGGCGCGGCATGCCCGGGTCGCCGAGCTGGTCACCAGCGGCCTCCCCTCGCCGGTGCAGGTCCTCACGGCGGAGAACGGCGACGTCATCCGGTTCGAGGCCGGCGCCGGCGCGATCGTGGACAAGGCGCCGGCCGGGCGCGTGCTGATCGACAGCACCCGCATGGGCGAGGTCGCCGACGAGGTGCTCCGCGACCGGCGCCACCTCGCCGGCGACGGCCTCGTCGTCCCGGTCATCGCGGTGAACCGGCAGACGGGCGCGGTCGTCGGCCTCCCGGAGCTCATCAACCGGGGATTCGTGACCGACGCCGGCGACGACATCCTCGCCGAGGCGTCGCGGCACCTGGTCGAGGTCGTGGAGGCCTGCGGTGTCGAGGAACGCACCGACCCCGGGCTGATGAAGGAGAAGGTGCGGACGGAACTCCGCCGCTTCCTGAAGCGGCGGACGGGACGGCGGCCGATGGTGCTGCCCGTCGTCATGGAGATCTGAGGAGAGACACGCCGTGCAGGCCCCTGGTTCGACACTGTCCCGCCGCGTGAGCGAGGTCGTGGGCGTCGCCCTGTTCGCCGTGGCGCTCATCTGGCTGATCGCCCTCGCCAGCTACGAACCGAACGACCCCGTGTGGTTCTTCAGCACGGGCGCGTACGACGTCCCGGTGAACTTCGTCGGCCGGGTCGGCGCGTTCCTCGCCGAGCTGTCGTTCCAGCTCGTGGGCTACGCGTCGTACCTCATCCCGGCCGCCGTCGCGATCGCCGGATGGCACTACTTCTGGTGCCGGCCGATCGAGGCCATCTACACCAAGCTCTGCGGCGCGGCCCTGCTCTTCGGGGGCACGGCGGCCTTCATGAGCCTCGCGCTCGGGAGCGTCGACCTCGGGACCCGCCCGCTTCGCGCGGGCGGATACCTCGGCGAGTTCCTGGCCGGCCAGATGGCCGAGTACCTGAGCCGGACCGGCTCCATCATCGTCATCCTGACGCTGCTCTTCGTCGCGACCATCCTCGCGACGCAGTTCTCGTTCGGCCGGCTCTTCGCCGCCATCTTCTCCGCCATCGCCGGCGTCTTCCGCCGCGGGACGGAGGGCATCCGCGGCTGGATCGAGGAGCGCCGCAAGGCGCGCCAGCGCCGCGAGGTCATCGCGAAGCACGTCCGCCAGGGCACCGCGAGCCCGGAGGCCCTGAAGGCCGCCGCCACCGCGCCCGTCCGCCAGACGCCCCGGCGCGCGGCCGTCCGCCCCGCGCCGGACGACGACGAGGTCGAGGAGCCGGACGACGACGTGCCGGTGCCGCAGCCGGCCCGGGCCGCGCGCCGCGCGACGCCGCCGGTCGTCCGCCGGCAGAAGACGCCCATCGCGCCGCCGCTGCCCCTGCCGGACCCCGAGCCGCGCACGCCGGCCGAGCGCCGCATGGGCGGCTACACCCTGCCACCCGGGTCGCTGCTCGACCCGGCGAAGGCCGAGCGGAAGATCGACGAGCGCGAGCTGATGGACGCGGCCCGCAACCTCGAAGAGAAGTGCCGCGAGTTCTCGGTGGAGGGGACGGTCGTCCAGATCCACCCCGGGCCCGTCGTCACGACGTTCGAGCTGAAGCCGGACGCCGGCGTGAAGTACAGCAAGATCACGAGCCTCGCCGACGATCTCTGCCTCGCCATGGAAGCCGAGTCGGTGCTGATCGAGCGCATCCCCGGCAAGTCGACGGTGGGGATCCAGATCCCGAACCCGAACCGCGAGGCCATCTCGCTGCGCGAGCTGCTCGAGTCGGAGACGTACCTGAAGTCGGCGTCGAAGCTGACGCTCGCCCTCGGCAAGACGATCCACGGCGAGCCCTACATGGCGGACCTCGCGACGATGCCGCACCTGCTCATCGCGGGATCGACGGGCACCGGCAAGTCGGTCGGCCTGAACTCGATGCTGACGAGCATCCTCTTCCGGGCCACGCCCGACGACGTGCGCCTGATCATGATCGACCCGAAGCGTCTCGAGCTCGGGATGTACGAGGACATCCCGCACCTGATGACGCCGGTGGTGGTCGACCCCAAGAAGGCCGCCAACGCCCTGCGGTGGGCCGTCCGCGAGATGGAGGAGCGGTACAAGACCCTCGCCGCGTTCGGCGTCCGCAACATCGAGCAGTACAACCGCAACGTCCGGCAGATGATCGAGGCGAACGACCTCCCCACCGACGGCGAGCCGCCGCGGCCGCTCCCCTTCATCGTCGTGGTGGTCGACGAGCTCGCCGACCTGATGATGGTGGCCGGCAACGAGGTCGAGGAGTCGATCTGCCGCCTCGCGCAGATGGCGCGCGCGGTCGGCATCCACCTGATCCTCGCGACGCAGCGGCCCTCGGTGGACGTGATCACCGGCCTCATCAAGGCGAACCTCCCGTCGCGGGTCTCGTTCCGCGTCTCGTCGAAGATCGACTCGCGGACCATCCTGGACGGCAGCGGCGCGGAGCAGCTCCTCGGCAAGGGCGACATGCTCTTCCTGCCGCCCGCGAGCTCGCGCGTCGTGCGCCTGCACGGCCCGTACATCTCGGAACAGGAATCGGCGCGCCTGGCGAGCTTCCTCCGCAAGCAGGGCCGGCCGACCTACGACGAGACGATCACCGCCGACGAGAAGAAGTCCGGGCCCGACGGGTTCGAATTCGACAAGGACGACCTGTACGACGACGCCGCGCGGATCGTGGTGGAGAGCGGCCAGGTCTCGATCTCGTACCTCCAGCGGAAGATGCGCATCGGCTTCAGCCGCGCGGCCCGCCTGGTGGACATGATGGAATCCGAGGGGCTCGTCTCCCAGGCGACGGGAGGCAAGCCGCGCGAGGTGCTCGTCGGCCCGGAGTACTTCGCCGAGGTGGACACCCAGCTCCGTTAGCCCAGGGGTCTCGACCAATGACGCCGACTCTCCTCCGATACGCCCGCTGGCCGCTCGCCGTCGTCGTGGCGGTGCTGCTCGCCTCGACGCCCGCCGCCGCGCAGTCGGCGCGGACGCGCTACGAGTCCGCGCTCGCCCGCGACCAGAAGGTCCGCCAGCTCATCGAGTCCACGGCGCCCGGCGCGTCCGCCGCGAACCGGGAGCGCGTGTTCCGCGAGACCGGCACGGTGGTGAACCTCTACCACGCCATCGCGCGCCGGTACCCCACGAGCGGCTACAGCGACAACGCGCTGTGGCAGGCCGCCTCCCTCTACGAGGCGCTGTGGAACCGCTACCATCGCGAGGAGGATCGCGCCGGCGCCGTGAAGTACTACCGTCGCGTGGTCGCGGAGTACCCCTCCAGCTCGCTCGTCAAGAAGACCCGCGGGCTCATCGACGACCTCGAGGAGGCCTCGCGGGCCGCCGAGGAGCGCCGCCGGGCGGCCAGGGCCGCCGCGGAGAAGGCGGCGGCCGAGAAGCTCGCGGCCGACAAGGCCGCCGCCGAAAAAGCCGCGGCCGACCGCGCCGCGCGCGAGCGGGCCGCCGCCGACCGCGCGGCCGCGGAGAAGGCCGCCGAGGCCCGCGCCCGCGCCGAGTCGAAGCCCCCCGTCCCGGCGCCCTTCCCGACGCCCGCCCGCCGGGGCGACGAGGCCGTCGCCCTCATCGAGGCCGAGGCGGACGCCCCCGTGCCCGTGCCGCCCGACCCGGTCACCGACGGAACCGCCGCGGCCCCGGCCGCGCCCGTGGACGAGGCCGCCGTCGCCACCCTGGTGAACATCGAGCGCGTCGTCCTGCCCGAGACCGTGCGCGTGACGGTCGAGCTCGACCACGAGGTGCCGTATCACGAGGAACGGATCGACGACCCGGACCGCGTGTTCTTCGACCTGCGCGGGGTCCAGCTCACTCCCGCGCTCGTCGACGCGGAACTCGCCTACCCCTCCGACGTCATCCGGGAGATCCGCGTCGGGCGGCATCCCGACCAGACCGTGCGCGTCGTGCTCGACATCGAGGACGTCACGAAGTACAGCGTCTTCACCCTCTACAACCCGTTCCGCCTGGTGATCGACGCCGAGCGTCCGGCGGCCCTCAACACCACGCTGACCGCCGCCGCGGCCGCACCGGCCCCGCGTCCGGCGCCCGACGCGGTGCGCGCGGCCCTGCCGTCCACCGCCGAGCCTGGCGCCCCGCCGGCGCCCCCGACCGCCAACTCGCAGGGCGGCTTCTCGCTGTCGCGCCAGCTCGGGCTCGGCGTCTCCCGCATCGTCATCGACGCGGGCCATGGCGGCAAGGACCCGGGGACGCAGATCAAGGGGCTCAACGAGAAGGACCTGGTGCTCGACGTCGCGCTGCGCCTCGAGAAGCTGCTCAAGAACGAGCCCGGGATCGAGGTCGTCCTCACGCGGCGCACCGACGTCTTCATCCCGCTCGAGGAACGCACGGAGATCGCCAACCGCGAGCAGGCGGACCTGTTCCTGTCGATTCACGTCAACGCCAGCCGCAACCGGTCGGCCGGCGGCGTGGAGACCTACTTCCTGAGCTTTGCCTCGTCGCCGGAGGCCGAGGAGGTCGCGGCGCGCGAGAACTCCGCGTCAGGCCGGGAGATGCACAACCTGCCCGACATCATCAAGGCCATCGCGCTCAACAACAAGCTGGACGAGTCGCACGACCTCGCGAAGATGGTCCAGGAGTCGCTGGTCACGCGGCTCAAGCGGTCGAACAAGGGCCTCACGAACCGCGGCGTGAAGAAGGCGCCGTTCGTCGTCCTGATCGGCGCGGCGATGCCCAGCGTCCTCGCGGAGATCGCGTTCATCACCAACCGGCAGGAGTCGCAGCTGCTCAAGACCGCGGCCTACAAGCAGCGCATCGCCGAGTCGCTCCACCAGGCGGTCATCAAGTACCGCCAGTCGCTGAAGCGTCAGACCACGGTGGCGAACAAGCCCTGACGGCCGTCAGGAGCGGAAGAGGTTGTGCTGGTGTCCCCGCGCCTCGATCGTCGAGGCGGGACCGCGCGACCGGTACCACACGAACAGCACGCCCGCGACGAGCCCGGCGACGACGGCCGCGCCCATGATGAGGCCGGTCAGGCCAAAGGCCGCCACCGCCACGTCGATCATGTTGAGCGACCGGGCGGGTTCCTTGACGACCTCGATGATGGTCGGCGTGATCGCGTCGGGCGGCGCGGGAACGGGCTGCTGGAGGAACACGCTTCGATTCTAGTCCGCCAGGCCGCCCACGGGCCAGCGGTCCCGCCGCCCCTCGGTCAGCGGGCGCCCCACGCGCCGCCCGCCCGCGCGAGCTCGACGAGCGTGCGGACCATGGCGCCAGTCGCGCCCTTCGCGCACCAGGCCTTCTGCTCCTCCGACCAGGCGGTGCCGGCGATGTCCAGGTGCGCCCACGGCGTGTCGCCCGTGAACGCCTTCAGGAAGAGCGCCGCCGTGATCGCCCCGGCCGGACGGCCCGGGCTGTTCAGCATGTCGGCGATCTCGCTCTTGAGCTGTTCCTTGTATTCCTCGAACACCGGCAGCGGCCAGAGCTTCTCCCCCGCGCGGGCCGCGGCGGCCCTGAGGGCCTCGCCCCACGGGTCCGGCGCCGCGAAGAGCCCGGTCGTGATCTTGCCGAGCGCCACGATGCACGCCCCGGTGAGGGTCGCGACGTCCACCAGGTGCGTGGCGCCGAGGCGCTTCGCGTACCAGAGGCCGTCGCCGAGCACCAGCCGGCCCTCGGCATCGGTGTTGTTCACCTCGACGGTGATGCCCGACGCGCTGGTGAGCACGTCGCCCGGCCGCGTCGCCCGGCCGCCCGGCATGTTCTCGCACGTCGGCACGACGACCACCACGCGCTGCGGGACCCCGAGCAGCGCGATGGCGCGCAGCGCCGCGACCACCGTCGCGGCCCCGGCCATGTCGTCCTTCATCCGCTCCATGCCATCGGCCGGCTTCAGCGACAGCCCGCCGGTGTCGAACGTGATGCCCTTGCCGACGAGCCCGAGGACCGGTCCGTCCGCCGGGGCGTCCGGCGGCTCGTAGCGGAACGCGACGAGCCGCGGCGGCTCCGCGCTGCCGCGCGACACGCCGAGCAGCAAGCCCATGCCCAGCGCCTCGATCGCGGCCTCGTCGAGGATCTCCGCGGTGACCCCGGGGACGTCGGCGAGCGCCCGGGCCCGCTCGGCCAGCAGGCGGGGCGGCAGGAGGTTGCCCGGTTCGTTGATCAGGTGGCGGGCCTCGTTGATCGCCTCGCCGATGACGGCGCCGGCCGCGAGCGCCCGGCCGGCGTCCGCGCTGTCGGTCGTACAGGTCACGGACTCGACGAAGAACCTCGGGTCGCCCTTGGTCTTGTAGTGGGCGGGGTCGAAGTTGGCCGCGGCGAACCCCTCGGCCGCCGTCTCGAGGGCCTCGGGTTCGGCCAGCGGGCCGTCGACGGCCCACACGAGGCGCCCGTAGCGGTCCTTGCGCGCCGCCGAGACCGCCGACGCCGCGGCCCGGCGGCATCGCTCGACGCTCAGCTCCCCTGCGGGCCCGAGGCCGATCGCGAGCAGTCGGCGGGCGCCGCCCGCCGTCCCCGTGAGCGGCAGGGACAGCAGTTCCCCCGCCTTGGCGGCGAAGGCGCCGCGCGCCATGGCGGCGCCGAGTTCGCCGCCCGTCGCGGCATCGAAGGCATCGACCCGCACACCCGACTCGCCCTCGAGCAGCGGCAGGGCGACGAGGTCGGCGGGCACGTCCAGGGCGGAAGCGGTCGAGCTGGTCAGGCGTGGCAGCTGGTATGCGGATGACATGTGTCGAACCGTGTGGAGGTTGCCGGAGCGGGACGGGGACGGTAGAATTTCTGTGCAGCCGCGTGCCGAGATCTACCGATGTTGCCAGACAAGACACTCCGCCAGATGGCCGGCCTCGCTGTCGTCTCGCTCGTCTGCGCCACGCCCGCGGCGTCGCGGGCCACGGCGCGGGACGCCGAAAAGAAGCCTAGTCTAGCACTCCGGGCGCGCCCGACGATCTCCTTTGCCCCCTCGCGGGTCACCGTCACCGCCTCGGTCCGCGGGGGCCCGGACGACTACCGGGACTTCTACTGCCCGACCCTCGAGTGGGAATGGGGCGACGGCACGCGGTCCGAGGCGTCCTCCGACTGCGACCCCTACGAGGCCGGCAAGAGCGAGATTCGCCGGCGGTATTCCACCCAGCACACCTTCCGGCAGCCCGGCACCTACCGGGTCCGGTTCCGTCTCAAGCAGGGCAACGACGTGACGGGCCTGGCCACGACCACGGTCAGCGTGCGTCCCGGGTTCGGGCCGGGCGCCGGCCTACCAGAGCACCGGTAGCAGCCAGAACGCCGTCGAGACGACCACCCCGTAGACCAGGAAGACGAGGGTGGCGTAGCCCATGATGTCGCGGAAGTCGAGCCGCGCGGCCGCCAGCAGCGGCAGGGCCCAGAACGGCTGGATGATGTTGGTGGACATGTCGCCCCAGGCATAGGCCACGACCACCTTGTCCAGGCTCACGCCGATGAGGCGGGCCGCCTCGACGAGGAACGGCGCCTCGATGGCCCACTTCGAGCCCCCGGACGGGACGAAATAGTTCACCAGGCCCGAGTACCAGTACAGCAGGGCCGGGAAGGTCGACGGGCTCGCGACCGACGCAATCCACTCCCCCAGCGCCTGGGCCAGCCCTGTCCCCTGGATCACGCCGTACATCCCCGCGTAGAACGGGAACTGCAGGACCACGCCCGCCAGCAGGCGCGCCCCCTGGTCCCCCGCCGCGATGACCGACGCCGGCGACCCGTGCAGCAGGATCGCCAGCATCAGGAACGCGAAGTTCAGGACGTCCAGCGTGAGGGTGAAGCCGTGGGTGGCGAAATACCACGCGAGCCACCCCGTGCCGCAGGCGCCGACGGCGAGGTTCAGCCAGCGGGCGTGGTCGAGGGCCACCGCCACCGTGCGCTCCGCCGGCCGCTCGGGCGGGACGAAACGCTCGAGACGGTCGAGTTCCCCGGGCGCGATGGTCACCGCGTCGGCGTCAGCCGGGTGCATCGCCCAGGCCAGCGCGGCCAGGACGACCATGACGATCGCCGTCAGGCCCAGGTTGAACGGGTGGAACACCGTCGCCGTGATGGGGATGATGCCGATCTGCGACTCCAGGAAGTGCCCCGGGGTGGCCACGAGCAGGGTCGCCGACCCCGACAGGCCGGCATGCCAGGTCGACCCCATCCCGAAATACGCGGCGCACACGAGCAGCCGGTAGTCCGTGCGCGGCTGGGCGCGCACGGCATGCCGCACGAGCATCGCGCAGCCGACCAGGCTGAGGCCCCAGTGCACCCACGCCAGCAGCATCGACACGACGGCCATCAGGACGACCATGCCCCGCGGCGACCGGGCCAGCCCCGCGACCCGCGCGAAGGCGCGGTCCACCACCGGCGCGGTCGAGACGAGGAACCCCGTCAGCACGACGAGCGACATCTGCATCGCGAACGGGACGAGCGTCCAGAAGCCGTCGCCCCAGGCGATGACGGCGCTCGCCGGCGTCGCGCCCACGACCGCCATGGCGAGCGCGAAGGTGACGAAGGTCAGGATCAGCGCGATGGAGAACGCGCTCGGGATGTACCGCTGGCTGAGCGAGGTGAACGTGTGGGCGAGGCGGGACAACGCGGCGAGCATGGGGGGAGATAGTACACGAGCGAGGCCGCAGGGTGCGGCCCCCGGACGCCGGGCGCCGCCCCCTCTTCCCCGGGTTCCGGCCGGAAGAGGGGGCCGCCTCGAGTGTCAAGCCTGCTGTGCCGCCGGGATGGGTGACGGCGTCGAGCTAACGTGGCGGCCGAAGCCCGTCATCAGGGTCGCGCCGAGGCCGATCGTCCAGACGAAGAACTCGATCAGGCCGCCAGCCACGAGCAGGGCGAAGGCCGCCCAGCGGAGAGGCTCGGGCGCCACCCCGACCAGCCGCGCCAGCAGCGTCGGGCCGACAATGGCCAGCAGGCCGATGATCGCCGCGAGGAACGCGCTGTGCCCGCGGAAACCCGCGACGTCCTCGAACCACTCCCCCAGCCGGCAGGCCATGGCAGTGAACCCGATCAGGAGCGCGACGACGGCGACCGCGATCGCCGCGGGGACGAGGATGGCGACGAAGGGGATGCCGATGATCGTCACCGCGAGGGCGACCGACGCGATGATGAGCACGGGCGCGAACAGCAGCTCGGCGGCCAGCCCGACGATGATGGCGCGGGCGGGCGCCTCGGCGGCCGCCCGGGCCACCCGGGCCACGGGCCCCCGCGCGACGAGCAGGATGAGCCCCATCAGCACGACCAGGCACGACATCCGGAACAGCGTCCCGGCCAGGCCCAGCCACCGGCCGAACGCGGTGGACCCGAACGGCGCGAAGCGGACCGTCGGCCACGCCGGCCGCCAGTCGCCGATTCTTACGTCGCTCACGGCCCCGTGGAGCTCGGAACCCGCCGTCCGGGTGAGCGTGCCGCCGACCAGGACCACGTCACCACGGACATCCGCTTCGGGTCCCAGCGTGACGTCGCCCCCGGCCACGAAGATGCCGTCGCGCACCCGGCCGTCGACCCGGAGGGAGCCGCCGATGACGACCACGGCGTCCCTGACTTCCTCGTCACGGGCGACGGTGATGTCCTGCCCGACGCCAATCCTCGCGCCCGTCACGCGGTAGACGCGCACGTCGGGCACCGCCGGCTCCTGCCCCGGCTCCTGCGCCGCCGCCTGCGCGCCGCCGAGACCGCCAAGCACCAGGAGCAATGCCGCCACCCGCCGCGCGGTCGAGCCAGTCTGTCGCATCATGCCGCCTCCCCTACCGCGTACGGACGAGCCTCACGGGCATGAAGTTCCCCCCGTCCCAGCGCCAGCCCCGGATCTCGGGCGCCTCGCCGCCGAGTCCGACGATCACGAAGAGGAAGTCGGCGAAGGCCTCCCGCGCGTCGGTGGCCGAGGGCGTGGCGTCCCCGCGAGGATGTGAGTGGTAGGCGCCCACGATCGCCATCCCGTCGGCACGGCACGCCCGCACGGCGGCGACGTGCTCCGCGGGGTCGATCCGGTAGCGCCGGGTCGGTGACGGGTCGGAGTTGGCGGTGGGACAGGCGCGAAGGACGAGGCCGTCGCGCCCGGCGAGCAGGCCGCAGCACTCGCCCGGCGCCTCGGCGCGGGCGTGCTGGACGAGGCGGTCGAGCACCGCCCCGTCCACCTGGCACTCAGGAAGCGGCGTGGGTCACCCCACCTCGACGACCATCGCGATGCCCATGCCGCCGCCGATGCAGAGGGCGGCGACGCCCCGGCCGCCGCCGCGGGCCGACAGGGCGTAGATGAGCGTGGTCAGGATCCGCGCGCCGCTGGCGCCGATCGGGTGCCCCAGTGCGATGGCCCCGCCCCGCACGTTCACTTTCGACGCGTCGAGGCCGAGCTGGCGGGAGACGGCGAGCGACTGCGAGGCGAACGCCTCGTTGAGCTCGAAGAGGTCGATGGCGGACGCCTCGAGCCCGGCGCGCTTCAGCGCCTTCTGCACCGCCGGCACGGGACCGAGGCCCATCACCATGGGCTCGACGCCGGCGACGCCGTAGCTCAGGATGCGCGCGATCGGGGTGCGGCCGAGCGCCCGGGCGCTGGCGGCCGAGGCGACGACCAGCGCCGCGGCGCCGTCGTTGATGCCCGAGGCGTTGCCGGCGGTGACCGAGCCCTCCTTCTTGAACGCGGGACGCAGCCCGCCGAGCTTCTCGGCGGTCGTGCCCGCGCGCGGGTACTCGTCGGTGTCGACGCGGACGGGGTCGCCCTTCCGCTGCGGGATCTCGACGGCGACGATCTCGTCCCTGAAGTGTCCCGCCGCGATGGCCTCGACGGCCCGGCGCTGGCTCTCGGCCGAGAACGCGTCCTGGTCGGCCCGCGTGATGCCGTGCCGGCTCGCGACCTCCTCGGCCGTGATGCCCATGTGGCAGAGATGCATCGCGTCGGTGAGGCCGTCGTTGATCATCGAGTCGACGGTCTCGACGTTCCCCATCCGGAAGCCCCAGCGGGCGCCCGGCAGCAGGTACGGCGCGTTCGACATCGACTCGGCGCCGCCGCCCACGGCAAGCTCCGCGTTGCCGGCCGCGATCGTCTCGGCCGCGTGCACGACGGCCTGGAGGCCCGAGCCGCAGACGCGGTTGACCGTCTCGGCGGGCACCTCCACCGGGAGGCCCGCCTTGAGGGCGGCCTGCCGCGCCACGTTCATGCCGGCGCCGGCCTGCAGCACCGACCCCAGGTAGACGTCGCCTACGGCCCCGGGCTCCACGCCCGCGCGGGCGATCGCCTCGCGGATCACGATCGCGCCGAGCTCCGGCGAGGTGAGCGACTTGAGGGCGCCCCCGAACGACCCGATGGGCGTCCGGCAGGCGGACAGGATCACGCCGAGTTCAGAAGCGGCCAAGGTCGCCCTCCGTGTGCAAGGTGGCGCTCGTCGCGCCGATGACCGCGTCCAGCGTCGTGTCCTCCGCGATCTCGCGGAGCACGAGCCCGCCCGGTGTCACGTCGATCACCGCCAGTTCCGTGACGATGCGGTCGACGACCGCGAGCCCGGTGAGGGGCAGGGTGCAGGCCGGCAGGATCTTCGGGGCGCCCGTCTTCGTCGTGTGCTCCATCGCGATCACGACGCGCTTGGCGCCCGCCACCAGGTCCATCGCGCCGCCCATGCCCTTGACCATCTTGCCGGGCACCATCCAGTTGGCGAGGTTGCCGCGCTCGTCGACCTCGAGCGCGCCGAGCACCGTCAGGTCGATGTGCCCGCCGCGCACCATCGCGAACGAGTCGGCGCTGCTGAAGTACGAGCACCCGGGCAGCTCCGACACGGTCTCCTTGCCGGCGTTGATCAGGTCGGGGTCCACGTCCGCGTCCAGCGGGAACGGCCCGACCCCGAGCATGCCGTTCTCGGAGTGCAGCGTGATGTGGATGCCCGGCGGCACGTGGTTGGCCACGAGCGTCGGCATGCCGATGCCGAGGTTGACGTAGTCGCCGTCCTTGAGCTCGCGGGCGACGCGCGTGATGATGCGGTCTCGCTTGTCCATGCTCTCCGTCTCGGTGAAGGACCGCCTCAGGCGGACCGGGTCGTCCGCCGCTCGATCCGCTTCTCGTAGGCGGCGCCCTGCAGGACGTGCTGCACGTAGATGCCGGGCGTGTGCACCAGGTCGGGCTCGATGCCGCCGGCGGGCACCACCGCCTCGGCCTCGGCGATCGTCACGCGCGCCGCGGTCGCCATGATCGAGTTGAAGTTGCGCGCGGTCCGGTGGAACAGCAGGTTCCCCTCGGTGTCCGCACGCCACGCCTTGATGAACGCGAAGTCGGCCTTGAGCGGCAACTCCAGCACGTAGTGGCGGCCGTCGAACTCCCGCGTCTCCTTCCCCTCGGCCACGACGGTGCCGTAGCCGGTGGGCGTGAAGAACGCCCCGATGCCGGCGCCGCCGGCGCGGATGCGCTCGGCCAGCGTGCCCTGCGGCACCAGCTCGACGTCGAGCTCCTTCTGGAGCAGCTGCCGCTCGAACTCCTTGTTCTCCCCGACGTAGCTGGCGATCATCTTGCGCACCTGCCGGCTCTCGAGGAGCAGGCCGATGCCGAAGCCGTCCACGCCCGCGTTGTTGCTGATGACCGTGAGGTCCTTCGTGCCCCGCCGCCGGAGCGCCGCGATCAGCGTCTCCGGGATGCCGCAGAGCCCGAACCCGCCCATCATGATCGTCGCGCCGTCGGGGATGATCGCGACCGCCTCGTCCGCGGTCTGCATCACTTTGTTCATGCGGTGGATTATACTGCGCGGCCATGAGACGACTGGCTCCCGCGGCGTCGCTCGGCCTCGCCCTCGCCCTCCTCCTCGCGCCGCCGGCCGACGCCCGCCAGCGCCGCGCCCCGACGCTCGACGACCTGCTCGACATGGTCCAGGTCTCCGGTGGGGCGATCTCCCCCGACGGCCGGCAGGTGATCTACAGCCGGTCGGTCCTGGCGCCCTGGGAGGAGAACAAGCGCGTCACCACCGTCTGGATCGCCAACGCGGACGGCACCGGCGACCGCCAGCTGCTCGGCAGCGACAAGGACCGCTCCCCCGCCTGGTCCCCCGATGGCCGGTGGGTGGCCTTCCTGTCGACCCGCGACCAGGCCGCCGGCGCCCGCGCCGCCGGAGACGACGACGCCGCCGGCGCACAGATCTGGCTGCTGCCCACCTCCGGCGGCGAGGCCACCAAGCTGACGACGCTCGACGCGGCCGTCCGCGCCTTCGCATGGACGCCCGACAGCCGGCAGATCGCGCTGGTCGCCGAGGAACCCCGGACCGAGGCCGAGAAGAAGGCCGCGAAGGCGCTCGGCGACGCGATCGACGTCGACGACGGCGCGAACGGGCAGGGCCGCGGGCGGTTCTCGAACGTCTGGATCGCCACGCTCGCGGACAAGTCCGCCCGGCGCGTCACGTCGGGTGACCACGTGGTCACCGCCATCGCGCCGTCGCCGGACGGCAGCCGCATCGCCTACATCGCGCGGCCCAACAACCGCCGCAACCACCAGAACCTCGCCGAGGTCTACGTCGTCGACGCCGCCTCGGGGGCCAGCACGCGGCTCACGACGAACGAGGCGCCCGAGAGCGACGTCAAGTGGACGCCCGACGGCACCCAGGTGACGTACCTCACCGGCAGCACCGCCGGCTGGGAGCTCGCCCAGGAGAAGCTCTACGCGCAACCCGCCGCCGGTGGCGCGCCCCGGCTGCTCTCCAGGGGCTACGACGGGGACATCCGCGAGTACTTCTGGACGCCCGGCGGCACGTCGGTCCTGCTGGCCGGCACGCGCCGCGGCCGCGGCGTCCTTGCGGTGCTCGACGTCGGCAGCGGCGCGGTCCGCGACGTGGCCACCGGTGACGACGCGCTGGCGATTGCGTCGGCCGACGGGGCCCGCGCGACGACCGCCGGCACGTGGTCGGCGCCCGGCACTCCCGCCGAGATCGTCGTGGTCGACGTGGCCACCGGCGCGCGCACCCGCGTGACCGACGCGAATCCGTGGTTCGCCGGCGTCGAGACCGCGACCATGCGGCCGGTGACGTGGAAGAGCCCGGACGGCACCGCCATCGAGGGCCTGCTGTGGCTGCCCGCCGGCCACACCGCCGGCACGCGGCTGCCGCTGCTGCTCAGCATCCACGGCGGGCCTGCCGGCGTCTGGAGCACGTCCTTCCGCGGGATCAACCACGTCTACGCGTCGCTCGGCTGGGCGGTGCTCGAGCCCAACGTGCGCGGCAGCACGTCCTACGGCGACGCCCTCCTCCGCGGCAACATCAAGGACATCGGCGGCGGCGACTATCGTGACGCGATGGCCGGCGTGGACGCGCTCATCGCGCAGGGCATCGCGGACCCCGACCACCTGGCGGTGCGCGGGTGGTCGTACGGCGGCATCCTGGGCGGCTGGACGATCACGCAGACGACCCGGTTCAAGGCGGCCTCGCTCGGCGCGATGGTCACCGACTGGGCGTCGGAGTACGCCATGGGCTTCAACCATGACGTGCGTCTCTGGTACATCGGCGGGACCCCCTGGGAGAACCCCGAGGGCTACCACGAGCAGTCGTCGTACTCCCACATCGCCAAGGTGACGACGCCGACCATCCTGTTCCACGGCGAGCAGGACGACACCGACACGATCGGCCAGAGCATGATGTTCTACCAGGGGCTGGCGGACCGGGGCGTCCCGAGCCGCTTCCTGCGCTTCCCCCGCGAGCCCCACGGCTTCCGCGAGCCGCAGCACATCCGCATGCGCGACGCCGAGGAGATCCGCTGGCTGATGAAGCACGCGCGCGGCATCGACTGGGAAGCCCCGCCGCGGCCGGAGGAGAAGAAGACCGACACCGACGCCACGGCCGCGCCGAAAGCGGCTACGCCGGGCCGCCGCTAGCCTTCCAGCGGTTCGCCGCCTCGAACAGGCGGCGGACCGCCCCCGGCTCCTCGAGCGCGTCGGCCAGCTCGTCCAGGTCGGCCGCCAGCGCCCGGAGCAGCGGCGCGACCTGGTCCGCGTTGTGGGCCAGCACGCCCTCCCAGAGTGCCGCGGGACTCGCCGCCAGCCGCGTGGTGTCGGCAAGCCCCGCGCCCGCGACCGCGAGCCCGGCCTCCCCGGCCTCTTCGCCGACGCGCGCCATCAAGGCGGACGCGACGACCTGCGGCAGGTGGCTGACGGCGGCCATCAGCCGATCGTGCGCCGCGGCGTCCTCCAGCCACACCGCGGTCGCGCCCAGCCCCTCCACGAAGGTCCGGACGCGGCGCTCGAAGCCCTCCCCGCTGCCGTGCCGGACGAGCAGCCACGGCCGGCCGTCGAACAGGTCGGCCCGCGCGCCGGCCGGGCCGCTCGCGGTGCCGCCGGCCATCGGGTGCCCGGGCACGAAACCGCGGATGCCGGCCGCGCGGGCGGCGACGGTGATGGCCCGCTTGGTGCTGCAGGTATCGACAACGGGCGTCCCGGAGGGGACGACGCCGGCCAGCTCCGGGAGCAGGCCGATGGCGGCGTCGACGGGCGTGGCCAGCACGACCAGGTCGGCGTCGCGCGCGGCCTGCAGGTCGATCGCGCCCACGTCGAGCGCCTCGGCGACCGCCGGGTGGCGGAGGACGTCCGGCATGTCGATCCCGACCAGGCGCAGCGAGGGCCAGCGGCGGCGCGCCGCCCGCGCCACGGAGAGGCCGATGAGGCCGAGCCCGGCGATGGCGACGGTCCGGCCGGGCGCTACCGCGCCCATCCGCGCCGCGCGACGGGCTCGAGGCAGATGCTCCGCCCGATGGCCGGCGCGATGATGCGCAGCTCGGCCATCAGCCGGTCGAACTGGCTCGGGAAGAGCGACTGCGCGCCATCGGACAGCGCGTGGTCCGGGTCGCAGTGGACCTCGATGATGAGCCCGTCGGCGCCGGCCGCGACCGCCGCGCGGGCCATGGGCGCCACCTTGTCGCGCCGCCCGGTCCCGTGGCTCGGGTCGGCGAAGACGGGCAGGTGGCTCAGCTGCTTGACGATCGGGATCGCGGAGATGTCCAGCGTGTTGCGCGTGTAGGTCTCGAACGTCCGGATGCCGCGCTCGCACAGGATCACGTTGGTGTTGCCCCCGGCGAGGACGTACTCCGCCGACAGCAGCCATTCCTCGATCGTCGCCGAGATGCCGCGCTTCAGCAGCACGGGCTTCCGCGTGCGCCCGAGCTCGCGGAGCAGCGTGAAGTTCTGCATGTTGCGCGCGCCGACCTGGAAGATGTCGGCGTACTTGTCGATGACCTCGATCTGGCTGATGTCCATGACCTCGGTCACCAGCTTCAGGTCGTGGGCGTTGGCGGCGGACCGCAGGAGCTGCAGGCCCTCCTCGCCCAGGCCCTGGAAGCTGTACGGCGACGACCGCGGCTTGAAGGCGCCGCCGCGCAGCACCTTCGCGCCCGCCCGCTTGACGGCCGCGGCCGTCTGGTGCACCTGGCCCTCGTTCTCGGCCGAGCACGGCCCGGCCATGACGATCACCTCGTCGCCGCCGATCCGCAGGTCGCCGATCGAGAACACGGTGTCCTCGGGCTTGAACGTGCGGCTGGCCAGCTTGTACGGCTCGGTAATCCGGAGCACCTCGTGGACGCCTTCCAGC
Organism: Vicinamibacterales bacterium; assembly: GCA_050250645.1. Classification (GTDB taxonomy): domain Bacteria; phylum Acidobacteriota; class Vicinamibacteria; order Vicinamibacterales; family UBA2999; genus JBFWVR01. The sequence goes on along the minus strand of JBFWOG010000006.1, from coordinate 200,159 downwards.
ATCTCGATGAGGCGGGGGTCCACCTTCCCGGCGCCGACGACGCCCAGGACGATCCGCGAGGCCCCGGATGAACGGTGGACGTCCATCCCCAGTTCCACGAGATGGGCAATCACCTTCTCGACGTCGGCGTCCGACGCGCGTTCCTTCATCACTACGACCATGGCGTCCTACTTGTCCTCATCCCCTAAGACGATCCGTTCGGGCGGGACGGTGCTCGTCTCCTCCCGGGCTTCGATGCGCTGAATCCGCCGCGCCTCGTCCATCACGCGCTCGTAGAGCCGGCCGATCGCCGCATCGTCGAGCGGCCCGTCGAGGGAGCGGTTCACTCGCTGGACCCGGGCGATGACGGCGGCCTCGCGCGCCGGCTCGTAGATCGCCGCCCCGCGCGCCCGCTTGAGCCGGCCGATGGCGAACGCGCAGCGCGCCCGCCGGTCGAGCAGCCGGACGATGACCTCGTCGAGCCTGTCGATCTCCTCCCGGAGCGCGTCGAGCCCTAGCTCCGGAGCCATCGGACGTACCGTTCCACTTCGTCGAGGAGTCCCGGCGAGCCGGAATGCTCCGCGATCACACTCACGAGCGCGCTGCCGACGACCGCGGCGTCGGCCCACTGGCCGACCGCCCGCACGTGTTCCGGACGCGAGAACCCGAAGCCGAGCGCCAGCGGCCTGTCGGTTTCCGCCCGCACCCGGGCGGCGAGCTCCGCCGCCGAGTCGGCGACCGCCTGCCGGGCGCCGGTGACGCCGAGCCGGGAGATGCCGTAGAGGAATCCGCTGCCGAGCGCGGCCGCCCGCCGGATGCGCTCCGGGGTGGTGGTCGGGCTCAGCAGGAAAATTGTATCAATCCCCGCGCCCGATAGCGCGTCACGAAGCGCCTCCCCCTCCTCCGGCGGCACGTCGAGCGTCAGGACCCCGTCGACGCCGGCCCGCGCCGCCCGGTCGGCGAAGCGCTCCACCCCCATCCGCACGATCGGGTTGGCGTAGCTGAACACCACGATCGGGGCCTCGACCCGCGGCCGGAGCCCCTCGAGCATGTCGAGCACCCCGCCCAGGGTGGCGCCGGCGGCCAGGGCCCGCTCGGTGGCCCGCTGGATCACCGGGCCGTCGGCCAGCGGGTCCGAGAACGGGACGCCGACCTCGAGCACGTCCGTGCCGGCCTGGTCGAGCCGCTCGAGGATTGCGGCGGTCTCGGCCAACCCCGGGTCCCCGGCCGTGATGTAGGTCACCAGCCCGGTCCGCCCCTCGGCCCGCAGCCGTGCGAAGCGGTCGTCAATTCTCGACACGGGACACCTCCGCCAGCGCGCGTTCGACCGACTGGACGTCCTTGTCGCCCCGGCCCGACAGGTTCACGAGCAGGATCTGGTCGGGCCGGTAGGTGCTCGCGACCTTCATGACATAGGCAATCGCGTGCGACGACTCCAGCGCGGGCAGGATGCCCTCGAGGCCCGCCAGCGCCTGGAACGCCGCCAGGGCCTCGGCGTCGCTCACGTGCTCGTAGGTGGCCCGGCCCTGGTCGTGCAGCCAGGCATGCTCCGGCCCGACCGCGGCGTAGTCGAGGCCGGCGGACACCGAGTGGGTCGCCTCGATGTTGCCGTCCTCGTCCTGCAGGACCCAGGTGCGCGTCCCCTGGAGCACCCCGGCGTGGCCGCCGGCGAAGCGGGCCGCGTGGCTGCCCGGCGCAATGGCCAGCCCCCCGGCCTCCACCCCGATGAGCGCGACGCCCGGGTCGGCGATGAAGGCGTCGAAGATGCCGATGGCGTTGCTGCCCCCGCCCACGCAGGCGACGACCGCGTCGGGCAGGCGGCCGGCCTGGGCGAGGATCTGGGCACGGGCCTCGCGTCCGATGACGGACTGGAACTCGCGCACCATCAGGGGGTAGGGGTGCGGGCCGAGCGCCGAGCCCAGCAGGTAGTGCGTGTCGTCGGGACGCGCGACCCAGTCGCGCATGGCCTCGTTGATCGCGTCCTTGAGCGTGCGGCTCCCCGACCCCACGCCCTCGACGCGGGCGCCGAGCAGGCGCATGCGGAACACGTTGAGCGCCTGGCGGGCCATGTCTTCCTCGCCCATGTAGACCACGCACTCGAGGCCGAGCAGCGCGCACGCGGTCGCGCTGGCGACGCCGTGCTGGCCGGCGCCGGTCTCGGCCACGATGCGCGTCTTGCCCATCCGCCGTGCGAGCAGGGCCTGGCCGAGCGCGTTGTTGATCTTGTGCGCGCCGGTGTGCGTCAGGTCCTCGCGCTTGAGGAAGATGCGCGCGCCGCCGCAGGCCTCCGCCAGCCGGGCCGCTTCCCAGAGGGGCGTCTCCCGGCCCACGTAGTGCGTCAGCAGCCACTCGAGCTCGGCCGCGAAGGCCGGGTCCGCGCGGACGGCCATGTACTCGTGCTCGAGCGCCTCGATCGCGGCGACCAGTGTCTCGGGAACGTAGCGGCCGCCATAGCTGCCGAAGTATCCGCGGCTGTCGGGGTCCCGCTGCCCGAACCGCGGCCGTGGGGTCTCAGTCACCTGTGCCTCCGGCCGGCGACGCCGGCCCGTTACCATCCGCCGCGGCCACCGCCGCGACGAATGCCCGCATCACTGCCCTGTCCTTCACGCCGGGCGCGGCCTCGATCCCGGACGCGACGTCGACGCCCCACGGCCGGGCGGCCGCGATCGCGTCCCCGACGTTGGCGGGCGTGAGCCCGCCGGCAAGCATCACGCGCCGCGTGCGGCACGCCGCGCCGGCGGCCTGCCAGTCAATCGTCCGGCCGGTGCCGCCGTGCCGCTCGGGGTCGTGCGCGTCCAGCAGCACCAGCACGCTCGCCGGTGTCGCCTCCCACCCGGGCTCGCCGAGGGAGGTCGCCCGCACGATGGGCCACCCCTCGCCCATGAATGCCTCGAGGCCGGTCGCGGAGATCCCGTGGAGCTGCACGGCGCGCACCCCTGCCCGCTCGATGGCCGCCCTTACCTCGTCGCGCGACGGGCGCACGAACACGCCGACCGGCGTCACGAGGGGCGGCAGCCGCCGGATGAGCCGCGCCGCGGTGGCCAGGTCCACGGCGCGCGGGCTGCCGGACCAGAGCACGAACCCGGCCGCGTGGATGCCGAGCGCCGCGGCCTCGTCGACGTCCGGCTCGCGCGTGAACCCGCACAACTTGATCGCCGTCATCCCGCCAGCACTCCCGCGAGCGCGGCGCCGGGATCGTCGGCGGTCATGAAGCGCTCCCCCATCAGGAACGCCTGGTAGCCCAGGTCCCGGAGCCGTGCCAGGTCGGCCGGCGTCCGCAGGCCGCTCTCGCTGACGCGCACCACCCCGGCCGGCATCCGGGCCGCAATCGCCTCGGAGGCCCGCACGTCGACCTCCAGGGTCCGCAGGTTGCGGTTGTTCACCCCGACGATCCGCGCGCCCGCCGACACGGCGCGATCGAGTTCCTCGACCGAGTGCACCTCCACGAGCGCCGCGAGCCCCATCGCCTCCGCGGCCGCCCGCAGCCGAGCCAGCGGCCCATCGTCCAGGGCCGCGACGATGAGCAGGATCGCGTCGGCGCCCGCGGCGCGGGCCTCGAGCAACTGGTACTCGTCGACGACGAAGTCCTTGCGGAGGAGCGGCAGCGCCACGGCCTCGCGGACGGCCGCAAGGTGCGACAGCGCGCCGTCGAAGAACGTCGGCTCGGTGAGGACCGACAGCGCGGCCGCGCCAGCGCGCTCGTACCCACGGGCGATGGCGACCGCGTCGTAGTCCGCCCGCAGCACGCCGCGCGAGGGCGACCGCCGCTTGCACTCCGCAATGACGTTGACGGCCCCCGTCCTGGCGAGGGCCGCCTCGAAGCGCGCGCCATCCGGCCGCCGGGCGTCGGCCCGGCGCTCCAGGGCGGCGTCCGGCTCCGCGTCGCGGCGCACGGCGACAATGCGGCGTGTCGCGGCGACGATCGCGCCGAGCAGGTCTGGTCCCGGCCCTGCGGTCGCGCTCATGCCGCGCTCCCCGCCTGGCCCGACACCGCGACCAGCCTGGCGAGCGCCGAGGCCGCGGCCCCGGAGTCGATGCCCCGCCGGGCCATGGCGATGCCCTCGGCGACCGAGCCCGCGGCGCCGGCGACCAGCAGCGCGGCGCCCGCATTCAGCAGGACCACGTCGCGGGCCGGTCCGGCCTCGCCGGAGAGCACCCGCTTCACGATGGCCGCATTGTCGGCCGCGTCCCCCCCGGCCAGGGCCGCCGGCGTGGCCTTGGCGAGGCCGAACTCCGCCGGGTGCAGGTAGAAGGTCTTGACCGAGTCGGGCAGGCACTCCGACACCTTCGTGTAGCCGGTCGTCGAGAGCTCGTCCAGGCCGTCCGCGCCGTGGACGACCCAGGCGCGCGTCGATCCCAGCTGCTGCAGCGTGCGCGCCAGGAGCTCCGTCAGCTCGGGCCGCGGGACCCCCACGATCTGCCGCGCGGGCGCCGCGGGATTGGTGAGCGGCCCGAGCAGGTTGAAGGCCGTGCGGACGCCGAGGTCGCGCCGCGCCGCGGCCGCGTGCTTCATCGCGGGATGGAACACCGGCGCGAAGAAGAAGGCGACCCCCGCCTCCGCGAGGCACTGCTCGACGACGGCCGGTGGCGCGGAGATCGTGACGCCGAGCGCCTCGAGCACGTCGGCGCTGCCGCACCGGCTCGAGACGGACCGGTTGCCGTGCTTGGCCACCGGGACGCCGCAGCCGGCGACGACGAGCGCCGCCGCCGTCGAGATGTTGAAGGTCCCCGACCGGTCGCCGCCCGTGCCGCAGGTGTCGAACGCGCCAGGGGCCGGCCGCGAGAGCGGCACCGCGTGCGCGCGCATCGCCCGCGCGAGGCCGACGAGCTCCGCCGGGCGCTCGCCCTTCATGCGGAGCCCGACGAGGAAGCCGGCGATCTCGGCGGGCGCCGCGTCGCCCGCCATGATTGCGTCCATGGCGGCGGCGGCTTCCGCGGCGGTGAGGTCCGCGGGCCGGGCGAGCTTCTCGATGAGGGTGCTGAACATGGCGCCTCAGAGGTTCATGAAGTTGCGGAGGATCCGCCGCCCCTCGTGCGTGAGGATCGACTCGGGGTGGAACTGGACGCCGTGGATCGGGAACTCGCGGTGCCGGAGCGCCATCACGATGCCGTCCTCCCTCGATCGCGCCACGACCTCGAGCGCGTCCGGCCAGCCCTCCTCCGAGACGACGAGCGAGTGATACCGCGCCGCCTCGAACGCGGGGATGCCCGCGAAGAGCCCCCGGCCGTCGTGCTCCACGGTCGACGTCTTCCCGTGCATCGGCACGGGCGCGCGCACGACGGCGCCGCCGTACGCCAGGCCGATGGCCTGGTGGCCGAGGCAGACGCCCATGACGGGCCGCGTCGGCCCGAAGCGGCGGATCACGTCGAGCGTGACGCCGGCCGCCTCCGGCCGGCCGGGTCCCGGCGAAATCAGGATCCGGTCCGGCGCGAGCGCCTCCACCTCGTCAGGCGTCACCTCGTCGTTGCGGCGCACGGTGACCGCCGCGCCGATCTCGCCGAGATACTGGACCAGGTTCCAGGTGAACGAATCGTAGTTGTCGATGACGAGTACCATGCGCGTTCTCAGAGGCCGCCGAGCGCCAGCTCGAGCGCGCGCACCATGGCCCGCGCCTTGTCCCGGGTTTCCTCGTACTCGGCCGTCGGGTTCGAGTCGGCGACGATCCCGGCGCCGGCCTGCACGCGCGCCATGCCGTCCTCGAGCACGATCGTGCGGATCGCGATGCAGAAGTCCAGGTTGCCCGCGAAGTCGAGGTAGCCCACCGCGCCCGCGTAGACGCCGCGGCGCGACGGCTCGAGCTCGTTGATGATCTGCATGGCGCGCACCTTCGGGGCGCCCGAGACGGTGCCGGCCGGGAAGCACGCGACGAGGGCGTCGAGCCGGTCCTGGTCGTCGGCGAGCTGCCCCTCGACCGTCGAGACGAGGTGCATGACGTGCGAGTAGCGCTCGAGCGCCATGTAGGTCGGGACGCGCACCGACCCGTACTGGCAGACCCGGCCGAGGTCGTTGCGCCCCAGGTCCACGAGCATGACGTGCTCGGCCTTCTCCTTCTCGTTGCGCTTCAGTTCGTCGGCCAGCCGCTGGTCCTCGGCGTCGTTCCGGCCGCGGGGGCGGGTGCCGGCGATCGGGTGGGTCTCGACGCGGCGCCCCTCGACGCGCACGAGCATCTCGGGGGACGCGCCGACGATCGAGCGCCCGCCCATCCGGACGAAGAACATGTAGGGGGACGGGTTCACGTGGCGGAGCGCCCGGTAGACGGTGAAGGCGTCGACGCCGACCGCCGCCTCGAAGCGCTGCGAGATCACGACCTGGTAGATGTCGCCGGCCGCGATGTGCTCCTTCGCCTCGCGCACGACCGCCTCGAACCGCTCCTGGGTGAAGTTCGACGCCAGCTCCAGCGGCGGCGCCGGCGCCGCCTTCGGCAGCGACAGGGCGCGCTCGAGCTCCCGCTCGAGGAACTCGATCTTCGCGCACGCGAACTGGTAGAGCGACTGGAGGTCCTCGTCACCCGAGATCCGCGCGTTCGCAATCAGCAGGATGCGGTGCTGGACGTGGTCGAACGCGAGCACGGTGTCGAACAGCATGAAGCCCGCGTCGTCGCCCGCCGGCGCGTCGCCCGGGCGGCCGACCGCCGGCTCGAACCAGGCCGCCGTCTCGTAGCCCAGGTAGCCGACCGCGCCGCCGGTGAAGCGCGGGAGGCCCGGCACGAACGGCGACTGGAAGCCGTTCATCAGCTCCCGGAGCGTCGAGATGAACGGCGCCTCGCTCTCGGTCACCACCCCCTGGCGCTCGATCAGGGTCTGTCCGGCGCGTCCGCGCAGGATCAGGAAGGGGTCCTTCCCGAGGAACGAGTAGCGGCCCACGTGCTCCCCGCCCTCCACGCTCTCGAGGAGGAAGGCGTAGTCGGAGTTCTCCGCGATCTTGAGGAAGGCCGACACGGGGGTCAGCAGGTCAGCCACGATCTCCTTGCAGACCGGCACGAACGTGCCGCGCTTGGAGAGGTCCACGAACTCGTCGAAGGTCGTCAGCTTCATGATGGCGCTTCAGTCACACGGTTTCCGTCGATGTCCCGGACGCCCGGGACGCATCCCTGGCCAGGCTCGCCGCCGCCGCGTCGCGCATGACGCGCGCCGGCGCCGGCTGCCCGGTCCACCACTCGAACTGCTCGCCGGCCTGCGCCACGAGCATCTCCAGGCCGCCGATGGTCGCGAGCCCCGCCGCCGCGGCGTCGCGGAGGAAGCGGGTCTCCGGCGGCGCGTACACGAGGTCGTACGCGACCCCGCCCGAGAACGGGCCGCCCGGCAGCGGCGTCTCGTCGACGCCCGGCCACGTGCCGACCGGTGTCGTGTTGACGATGACGTCCCAGCCGGCGGGCGGCGGCCACGGGACCGCCTCCCCCGCCGCGAGGGCGGCGACCGCCGCGGCCGCGCCGGGGCGCCGCGCAGCGACGCGCACCCGGGCGCCCTTCGAGCCCAGGGCGACCGCCACGGCCCGCGCGGCCCCGCCGGCGCCCAGGACCGTGACGCGCGCGCCGCGAAGCGGCACGGCGTCTTGCAGCGGGCCAAGGAAACCGGCGACGTCCGTGTTCCGCGCCTCCCACCGCCCTCCGCGCCGGCGCAGGGTGTTCGCGGCGCCGACCTCGCGGCTCACCGCGTCGCAGTCGTCGGCGCGCTCGAGCGCGTCGATCTTGAAGGGCGCGGTCACGCTGGCCCCGGCGAGCCCCGCCCAGTCGGCAAACGCGAGGAAGTCGTCGAAGTCCGCCGCGGCGAGCGGCAGGTGGACGGCGTCGACGCCAGCGGCCCTGAACGCCGCGTTGTGCATGGCCGGCGAGCGCGAGTGCAGCACCGGGCGCCCGACGACCCCGAAGAGGGCCGTGGCCGGGCCGATCCGCGCGAACCCCATCTCGTCGCGAAACCGCTCGAGCGGCACCTGCCCGGGCGCCGCGCCATCGCCGGCGTAGGTCCAGCAGGACCCGAGGCGGGAGGCCAGCAACCGCGACGGCAGCCCGGCCTCGCCCATCGCGATGAGCGCCATCCGCGGCGCGCGGTCCGCCAGCGCCGCCAGCGCGGGAACGGTGTCGAGCCGCGATGCCATGACGGCGACCTTGACCACCTCCGCGCCGACGGCCGACATGGCCGCCACCTGCGCCGCCAGGTCGTCAGGCACGCCGGTGAAGTCGTGCATCGACAGGACGATGCGGCGGCCGCCGCCGGCCGACACGAGGTCGGTGAACCCCGCGCGCCACTCCACGTCGACGTACTCGGCGCCGAGGGCGAGCGCCTCGGCCAGCAGCGCCTGCCTCGCCTCCTCCGGCCCGGCGTAGCGGCCCCCCTCCCACGTGGGGCGGCACGTCACGATCACGGGGAGCCGGCGGCCCTCGAGCGCGCCCGCGACGTCCGGGCGATCCACCCCGTCGAGGCGCAGCTCGACCAGGTCGGCGCCGGTGACCCGGTCGCGCCGCTCGCGGAGCTCCGCCATGGTGGCGGCGGTGACGGTGACGCAAAGACGCGCTGGTGGTGTCATGGCAAACAAAAAGCGCCTCGGCAGCGGGGCTGCGGAGGCGCTTCGGTCGTCGATTCGAGTTCGATCCGTCCGTCTACGTCGCGCGTGGAGCCCCGGCGAATGGAAGGGAGCGCCACCACCAATACGCGTACACACGACCGGCCGCGGCGGGCACGCGCGCGGCGGAACCGTGGGGGCGACGAATGGCGGAGGAAAGCCGAACGACCATCTGGACAGTCGTAATGCTAGCGGAGGCGCTCGAAGAGTGTCAACCTGGCGGGGCCTCCGCACTTGATTCACCTCGGGGAACCTCGTATAACGGAATCAGTCCGCGCCTTCCCGGCAAGTTTGCATGACCCCACGATTCCTCCCTGCCCTCGCCGCCGTGCTCTGGCTCGTCGCCGGCGTCCCGGCCGCGCAGTCGTCGTTCTTCCCGGTCTCGGATCTCAAGCCCGGCATGATCGGCACGAGCCGGACGGTCTTCGAGGGCGCGAAGCTGGAGGAGTTCTCCGTCCAGATCCTGGGGGTCCTGCGCAACGTGGTGGGCCCCAAGCGCGACCTGATCCTGGCCAGGCTGTCGGGCGGCCCGCTGGCCGAGACAGGGGTGATCGCCGGCATGAGCGGCAGCCCGGTCTACATCGACGGCCGGCTGCTCGGCGCCGTGTCGTACGCCCTCGGCCAGTTCTCGAAGGAGCCCATCGCGGGCATCACGCCGATTGGCGAGATGGTGGACGCCGCGGCGATGGCCCCGGCGGCGCCGGGCAGCCGGCCGGTCGCCGCCGACTGGCACGCCTCGCCCGCCGACCTGGTCCGGATCTGGAGCCGCGGCCTCGGCCGCTCCGAGCCCTTCGCGGCCGACCCGCGCGAGGCGCGCATCGTCTCGGGCGACGGTGACATGGTCTCGGCCCGCACGGCCAGCCTGCTCCGCCCCATCTCGCTGCCGCTCGTGACGTCCGGCATCGACGCCGCGGTGCTCGGGTCGCTGGCCCCGGCGCTCACCGAGGGCGGCTTCGTGCCCGTCTCGGCCGCGGGCACCGGCCAGGCCCCGCCGGCGGGATCGACCGGCCCGCTGCCGCGGCTGCGGGGTGGCGACGCGGTCGGGGTGTCGCTGCTCTCCGGGGACTTCGCGCTCGGCTCGACCGGCACCGTCACCTACGTGGACGGCGACCGGCTCTACGCCTTCGGCCACCCGATGTACAACCTCGGGCCCACCGAGTTCCCGCTGACCACGGCCGACGTCCACGTCGTCCTGCCGAGCCTGATGCAGTCGTCGAAGCTCGCGAGCTTCGGCGAGGTCATCGGCACGATGAAGCAGGACCGCGCCACGGCCATCTCGGGCCGCCTCGGCGAGATGCCGTCGCTCATCCCGGTGGACATCACGCTCAACTCGGACCGGAGCGGCAGCCGGCAGTTCGCCTTCTCGGTGGTCAAGGACCAGACGTTCACGCCGCTGCTGACCTACCTGGCCGTCGCCAACGTCCTGACGTCCTACGAGCGGGCGGCCGGGCCCGCCTCCTTCACCATCCGCGGCACCGCGACGCTGCGCCAGCACGGCGACCTCACCTTCGAGGACATCTTCACGGGCGACCAGCCGGCCGGCAACGCCGCCGCCTACGTGGCCGGCCCGCTCACCTTCCTCCTGAAGAACTCCAACGAGCCGGTCGACGTCGAGCGCGTCTCGCTGACCATCGAGGCGACCGAGAAGGCCCTCGACGCGACGATCGAGCGCGTCTGGCTCGACACGGTCCGCCCGCGCGCGGGCGACACGGTGGAGGTGCGCGTCGCGCTGCGCGCGTCCACGGGCCGCGAGTTCGTGAAGGCGGTGCCGATCACCATCCCGGAGAACGCGTCGGGGTCGCTGCAGCTGCTCGTCGCCGACGCCACGCGTCTGTCGGCCGAGGACCGCCGGGAGACGCGGGGCGCCGAGGCGCAGCGGGTCTCGCAGATCATCCGGTCCTTCAACAAGGCACGCCGGAGCAACCGCCTCTACGTCCGGCTCTCCGCGCCCGACCAGGGCGCCGTCGTGGGGGGCGAGGCGCTGCCCGCGCTGCCGCCGTCGGTCCTGGCCGTGCTCGAGTCGGACCGGAACAGCGGCAGCTTCAGCCCGCTCGGCTCGGCGACGCGCGGCGAATGGGAGATTCCTGTCGAGCTGGCCGTGACCGGGTCGCGGCTGCTCACCATCTCCCTCGATCGCCGCTAGGCGGATGGCGCGGACCAGACGCTTCCCGTGCCCGACACCAACCACCCAGCAGGCGCCGGCCCACGCCGCGCGCCCATGACACCGGCTGCCCTCCTTATGCCCTCCAAACTCCTCCGGGTCGCGCTCGCCGCCCTCGCCCTCGCCCTCCTCCTCTCGCACCCCATGAGCGCCACCCCGGGCTTCTGGCAGGACGCGACGCAGGCCGACTTCCTGCGCGGGCAGATCGACGAGCTGTCGCTCGACGTGCACGGCCGCCTCACGCTCGGGCCCAGGCTCGAGACCATCCACGACGCCGGCGTGCCGTTCGTCTGGAGCGCCCTGCCCATGGCGGACGGGAGCGTGCTGCTCGGCACGGGCAACGACGGGCAGGTGCTGCGCGTCGCCCGCGACGGCACCGCGTCGGTGTTCTACGACGCGCCCGAGATGGCGGTCTACGCGCTGGCGGCGGCGCCCGGCGGCGGGGTCTACGCGGCCACGTCGCCCGATGGGCGCATCTACCGGATCAGCCCGGCCGGCCAGGCCGAGACGTTCTTCGAGCCGGGCACGAAGTACATCTGGGCCCTCGCCGTCGACCGCGCGGGGAACGTGTTCGCGGCCACCGGCGACAAGGGCGACGTCTACCGCATCGCGCCCGACGGCACGGGCGCGGTCTTCTTCTCGACCCGCGCCACCAACGCGGTGTCGCTCGCGCTCGACCCACAGGGCCAGCTGCTCGTCGGCACCGGCTCGCCGGGGCGGGTGTTCCGGGTGGACGCGGCGGGCAAGGGCTTCCTCCTGCTCGACACGCAGTACGAGGAGGCGCACGCGCTGCGCGTGACGCCCGACGGCGTCGTCTACGTCGCCGCGCAGAGCGGCCGGGGCGGCGGCGCGGCCGGCGGCGACGATGGTGGCGGCACGCCCGAGGCGCCCCGGCCCGCCGCGGTGCCGAGCGTGTCGACCGAGATCACCTCCATCGCCATCATCGACACCCAGGTCACGCCCCAGCCGGCGGCCACGCCGCAGGGCGGCGGCGAGCGGCGCGGCCCGACCGGCGCCGTCTTCCGCATTGCGACCGACGGCCTGTGGGACGAGGTCTGGGCCTCCCCCGACGAGGCGCCGTACGACATCTCGGTCGAGGCCGACGGGGCCCTGCTCGTCGCGACCGGCGGCGGCGGGCGGATCCTGCGCCTGAGCGGCGACCCGCTGCGTCCCACGCTCGTGACGCGCGTGCCCGCGCGCCAGGCGACACGGCTCTACCAGGCCGGGGGACGCACCTGGCTCACCACGGCCAACCCGGGCCTGCTGCTGGCGCTCGCGCCGGGCCGCGCCGACCACGGCACCTACGAGTCGGAGGTGAAGGACGCCCGGATCGTGTCGAGCTGGGGCGCCATCACCTGGCGGGCCGCCACGCCGGCCGGCACCAGGGTCGAGGTCTACACGCGGTCGGGCAACACGCGTACGCCCGACGACACGTGGAGCGACTGGCAGGGGCCGTACGCCGCCGCAGAGGGTTCCCAGATCACCAGCCCGAAGGCGCGGTATCTCCAGTGGCGCGCGGTGCTGACGGGTGGCGCCGAGACGCCGGTGCTGACGTCGGTGATGGCCGCCTACCTCCAGCGCAACGTGCGTCCGCAGGTGTCCTCGATCACCGTCCACCCGCCCGGCGTCGTCTTCCAGAAGCCGTTCTCGACCGGCGAGGCCGAGATTGCGGGCTTCGCGGACCAGACCGCCGACGCGCGGCTCGCCAACCAGGGCCAGGGCGCCCCGGGGGCGCCCGCGCTCGGCCGCCGCGTCTACCAGAAGGGGCTCCAGACCTTCGTCTGGAAGGCCGACGACGAGAACGGGGACGAGATCCGTTACGACGTGCTCTACCGGCGCGAGGCCGACACGACCTGGAAGACGCTCGAGACGGGCCTGACCGAGCCCATCCTCGTGTGGGACACGACGTCGGTGCCGAACGGCACCTACGTGGTGAAGATCGTCGCGTCGGACGCCGCGTCGAACCCGCCGGACCTGGCGCTCGCCGGTGAGCTCGAGAGCACGAGCTTCGACATCGACAACGCGCCGCCCAGCGTGACGATCAGCCAGCCCCGCCGCGAGGGCGGCCGCTTCGTGCTCGACATCGAGGTGCGGGACGCGGACTCCCCCGCGAGCCGCGTGGAATACTCGGTGGACGGCCAGCGGTGGCAGGGGATCTTCCCCGTCGACGGCATCCTCGACGGCCGCGTCGAGCGCTTCACGCTGAGCCTCGGACCCGAGGCCGCCGGGCGGACGCTCGTCGTCCGCGCGGCCGACGCGATGAACAACCTGGGGAGCGGACAGCTGGTGCTGCGGTAGCCGCGGGCGGCGGCGCGGGGGGTGCGGGCGGGGCGACTAGTGGCGTGTACCCCGTGAATCACCACCGGCCGCTTCGTTGTCGCGGCCGTCAATCCGCGGTTCGACACCGCCGTCCACGGTAATGAATCAGTCGAGACGGCCCACTAGCCGGCGAGCGACGACGACTCGGCCGACGGCTTGGTCGGCGGCGCCGCGTCAGGCGCCTCGGGGACCGGCGGCGGCGGCACGGGCACCTGGACGTGGCCGGGCCAGCGCGCGGGCGAGACCAGCAGGTCGAGATCGGGCTGCCCCTTCACCGTGGTGTTGGCGAGCAGCCAGACCATGCTGACCGCCACGGGGACATCGTCGGCGCCGATGCGGCGGGCGGGCGCGAACCGGGCGCGGGAGGCCGCGTCGAGCATCGCCAGCACCACCTCCGGCTTCACCTTGAGCTGCCGCGCCTGCTCGGCCACGAGCAGCTCGATGTTCTGGATGCGGCCCTCGCGGGTCACGACGGCCGACAGCGCGAACACGGCGTCCTCGTCGGTCATGGCGAACGACGCGTCCACGTAGGGCCGCGGCGCGCGCATGCGCCGGTCGAGGCGCATCGGGTTCTGGTTGGAGCCCGGGTTGGCGAGCTGGAGCTGGCTGATGATGCCCGCGAGCGAGTCGGGCCGCTCGCGGCTCACCGCGTGGAGCACGCCCACCGACCCGGCCAGGCAGATCGTGGCGGCCAGCGTGGCCCCGAGCGCCGCCCAGACGAAGTGCATGTCCTCGAACAGGCCGCGGACCTGGCTGCGCAGCGAGAACTCCTCCTCGACCCGCAGCCGCTCGAGGACGGCGCGCGGCAGGCCATGGCCGGAGACGTCACCGGCGCGGCCGGCGACCGTGGCCGACATCTCCCGGAGGGCGGCGCCGAGGTCGGCGAGTTCCGCGCTCTCGAGCCGGCACGCGACGCAGTCGTGCAGATGCGCCGCGACCTGCACCTCGCGCTCGATGGTGAGCTCGCGGTCGTGGTAGGCCTGGAGGTCCTCCCTGACGGCCTCGCAGGCGAGCACGTGCATCATGGCCGGGCCTCGCGCAGCTCGCGGCGCAGCGCCTGGCGCGCGCGGGTCAGGCGCGACTTCACCGTGCCGACCGCGACGTCGAGCGACTCGGCGATCTCGTCGTAGCTCAGCCCGTCGACCTCGCGCAGGACGATGACGGTGCGCTGGTCGAACGGCAGCCCGTCGAGGGCCTGCCAGAGCCGCGCCGCCATCTGCTTGCGCGCCAGCACGCGGTCCGGCGCGTCGCCGTCACCCGGCTGCTGGAGGTCGCCGTGCTCGAGCAGGTGCTGGTCGAGCGACACCTGGTCCTTGCGCCGGCGGCGCCGCCAGAACCGCTGGCGGTTGCGCGCCTGGTTGATGACGATCCGGTAGATCCAGGTGCGGAGGGCGGCGTGGCCGCGGAAGGCATGGAGGGTGCGGAAGACGCGCAGGAAGACTTCCTGCGAGAGGTCGAGCGCCTCGTCACGATCACCCAGCAGGTGGAAGGCGAGCTGGTAGACCATCCGCTCGTGGCCGGCGACGAGCTCGGCGCATGCGGATTGCTCCCCGGATACGCAGCGCTGCACCAGCACGGCGTCCCGGCCGCCGACTTCGGACCACCCGAGGGCTCCTGCGTCTTTCACCAGATGCTCGGCGACGAGTCGTGACTCCATCAGTCTATCAACTCCCGCCCAGCCTGTCATTGCGGAGACTGGGACCCTTGGGAACTTAGAACCCGCCCGCCCCCGAAAGTTCCCCGGCCGCGCCGGCCGGCCTGGCCTTTGCTAGGATGGACCGATGCGCCGCACGCTCCTCGTCGGGGCGCTCGTCCTTGCCGCCGCGGTGGTCGGGGCCCTGGCCTACACCGCCTACGACGCCGAGCGGGAATACGAGCGGCTGATCGTGGCCGGGGACGCGGCCTCGGCCGGCGACCAGCCGTTCCAGGCCCTCGAGGCCTACAGCGGCGCCATCGCCCTCAGGCCCGACTCGATGCTCGCCCACCTGCGGCGCGGGATGATTTACCGCGAGCGCGGCGAGCTCGACGCGGCGCTGCGCGACCTGCGTGTCGCCGCCGATCTCGACCCCTCCGCGCCGCAGCCCCGGGAGCTGCTCGGCGACGTCAACGCCGCGCTCGAGCGCTACGATCGCGCCGCGGCCGACTACGACGCCTATATCGACCTCGACGACCGCTCCCCCGCCGTCCTCTACAAGCTGGCCCTCGCGCGCTACCGCGCGGCCGACACGGCCGATGCCATCGCCCCGCTCGAGCGGGCCGTGGCGCTCGACCCGGCGTTCGCCGAGGCCCACTACCTGCTCGGTCTCTGCCGGCGCGACAACGGCGACCTGGAGCAGGCCCGGGACGCGCTCGAGGAAGCCCGCCGCCTGGCGCCCGCCCTGACGGCGCCGCGCGAGGCCCTCGCCGAGGTCTACGGGCGGCTCGGGCGCAGCGGCCGCGCCATCGACGAGCTCGAGGCACTGGCCGCCCTCGACTCGGCCCGGCCCGGCCGGCTGATCGCCGTCGGCCTCGCGTACGCCGGCGCGGGCCGCAACGACGTCGCGGTCCTCACGCTCGGCCGGGCCGCCGAGCGCTTTCCCGACGCGCCCGAGGTCTACGCGGCCCTCGGCCGCGTCTGGCTGGACAGCGCCCGCGCCCGCGACGACCGTGTCGCCCTGAACAAGGCCATCGAGGCCCTGACGGCGGCCGCCACGCGGTCCAACGCCAGCGGCGCGACCCTCACGGACCTCGGACGGGCGTGGCTGCTCGCCGGCGACCGCGCCGCCGCCGAGCGGGCCCTGCGCCAGGCCGTCGCGCGGCTGCCCGTGCCGCCCGACGCCTATCTCGAGCTCGCCAACGTTACGGCCGCGGACGGCCGCCTCCAGGACGCGCGCGACGCGCTGCTCCGCTACGCCGCCCTCGTGGGCGACTCCCAGCCCCTGGCGGGCGTCGCCACCCGGATCGCCGATCTGTCCGTGAAGCTCGGTGAGCCCGGCCGCGCGGTGCGCTGGCTCGAGCGGGCTGTCGACGAGGCCGGACCGACCGCCGTGCTGCTCACCCGTCTGGCCTCCGCCGCCCTCGACGCCGGCGACCTGCCGCGGGCACGGGCGGCGGTCGCCGAAGGGCTCGCCGCCGACCCCGGCAGCGCCGCGCTGCGCGCCATTGCCCGGCGGCTGCAGGCCGCCGAGGACGCCCGGCGCTAGGCCCGACGCCCGCCTGCCGGCTCAGCGATCCCCGAGCTCCGGGTCGAGCCGGTCCCGCAGGCCGTCACCCAGGAAGTTGAAGCCCAGCACGACGATGGCGAGCAGGAGGCCCGGGAAGATGGTGAGGTGCGGCGCGTCGAGCAGGTGCGCCCGGCCGCCGTTGATCATGGTGCCCCAGCTCGGTGTCGGCGGCTGCACGCCGAGGCCCAGGAAGCTGAGCGACGCCTCGCTCAGGATGGCGCCGGCCATGCCGAGCGTCGCCTGGACCGTCACCGCCGGCAGCGCGGTGGGCAGGACGTGCCGCAGCAGGATCCGGAGCGTCCCCGCCCCGAGCGCCCGTGCCGCGACGACGTATTCGAACTCCCGCGCGCGGAGCACCTGGCCGCGCACCAGGCGCGCGTAGCCCACCCAGCCGATCACCGTCAATGCCAGCACGGTGTTGACCAGGCTCGGCCCGAGCACCGCGACGAGCGCGATGGCGAGGAGGATGCCGGGGAACGCCAGCAGCACGTCCATCACGCGGCTGATCGCCTGGTCCACCCGCCCCCCGTAGTACCCCGCGCACGCGCCCATGGCGGTCCCCACGATCCCGGACACGCCGACGACCACGACCCCGACGAAGAGCGAGATGCGCGCGCCGAAGAGGACGCGGGACAGGATGTCGCGGCCGAGCTCGTCGAGGCCGAACAGGTGCGCAAGGCTCGGCCCCTCGAGCCGGAGCGCGATCGTCTGCGCCGCCGCGTCGTACGGGGCAATCCATGGCGCGAGGAGCGCCGCCGCGGCCACGACCGCCACGATGATCGCGCCGGCCCGCATCATTGGCCGGCCTCCCCTGTCGCCCGCGCGCCGCCGCGCCGCTCACTCATAGCGAATCCGCGGATCGAGGAAGCCGTACACGAGATCGGTCAGCAGGTTCACGCCCACGTAGGTCACCGCGATCAGCAGGATGCAGCCCTGGACGAGCGGATAGTCGCGGAAGCTGATCGACTGGATCAGGAGCCGCCCGACGCCGGGCCACGCGAAGATGGTCTCGGTGATCACCGCGCCGGTCAGGACCGCGCCGAACTGCAGGCCGACGATCGTGACGAGCGGGATCAGGCTGTTGCGGAGCGCGTGCCCGACGACGGCGCGCGAGCGGGTGACGCCCCGCGCCCGCGCGGCGCGGACGTACAGCTGGCCGAGCTCGTCGAGCAGGCTGGCCCGCGTCATCCGCGCCAGAATCGCCGAGAGCGCCGCGCCGAGCGACACCGCCGGCAGCACCAGGCTCGCCAGGCCGCCGCGGCCGGACACGGGGAACCAGCCCAGCTCCACCGCGAACACGATCGCCAGCACGGGCCCCAGCCAGAAGTTCGGGAACGAGATGCCGGCCAGCGCCAGGGTCATGGCGCCGTAGTCGGCCGCGGTCCCACGCCGCACGGCCGCAACCACGCCGAGCGGGATCGCGACGAGGATGGCGACCACCATTGCCCCGAGCGCGAGCTCGATCGTCGCCGGCACGCGCTCGCCGATCATCCGCGTGACCGGCTGGCCCGTCCGGAACGACGCGCCGAGGTCGCCGCGCACCAGGCCCTGCATGAACCGCAGGTACTGCTCCGGGAGCGGCCTGTCGAGGCCCAGCCGCTCCCGCAGCTCCGCGACGTCCGCGGGCGCGGCGCCCTCCCCGAGCATCGCCTGCGCGGGGTCGCCCGGCACCAGGTGGATCAGCGAGAAGACGAGCGTCGCGACACCGACGAGCACCGGGATCATCAGCAGCAGGCGCCTGGCGGCGTAACCGAGCACGGCGCCATTCTACATGTCGGTCCGGGCCGCCGCGACGAGGCCCAGGCGCGCCACCACCTTCGCCAGGCCTTGCCGCGTCAGGCCCAGCTCCCGTGCCGCGGGCGCGACGCGCCACCCGTGGCGCGCGAGCGCCGCGCCAACGTAGCGCCGCTCGAAGGCGTGACGCGCCGCCTCGAGGGACGGGCCGGGCGCCGGGCCGCTCCCGGCCCCGGGCATCGCCGCGACGACCGCCGCCGCCCCGACGAGGCCACGCGGGGGCGCGGCCACCATCACCGTCGCCAGCACGTTCTGCAGCTCACGGACGTTGCCCGGCCAGTCGTGCCGCGCCAGGGCCGCGACCGCGGCCGGGCCCAGGGCCGCGCGGCTGCCGGTCCGGGCGGCCAGCCGCCGCCAGGCGTGCGCGATGATCGCCGGCAGGTCCTCCGCGCGCTCGCGCAGCGGCGGGACGTGGATGCGGATCACGTCGAGCCGGAACCGCAGGTCCTTCCGGAAGCGGCCGGCCTCGACTTCCGACGCGAGGGGCCGGTTCGTCGCCGACACGATCCGCGTGTCCACCTGCCGCACGATGGCCTCGCCAAGGCGCCGGACCTCGCCTTCCTGCAGCACGCGGAGCAGCTTCGCCTGCACGCGGGGGCCGAGTTCGGCGACCTCGTCGAGGAACAGCGTGCCGCCGCTCGCCGCCTCGAACAGCCCGGTCCGGTCCGCGACGGCCCCCGTGAAGGCGCCGCGCGCGTGGCCGAAGAGCTCCGCCTCGACGAGGTCCTCGGCGAGCGCCGCGCAGTTGACCGCCTCGAACGCAGCGTATGGCCGCACGCCAAGCCGGTGGATCGCCCGCGCGACCAGTTCCTTCCCCGCGCCGCTCTCCCCCTCGACCAGCACGGGGAACGGCGACGAGGCAGCCCGCGCGACGGCGGCGCGCACCGCGCCGATCGCCTCGCTCGTCCCCACGATCTCGGGCATCCGCCCGTCATGCCCGCCGGCCGCCACGCGGTCGCGCTCGGCCACGGTCCGGAGGCTCGGGCCAATCGCGGTCGCCGCCACCTCGAGCAGCGCGGCCGCCGGCCCCATCGCGATCGGGATGCCGCTCGACCAGCGGCACCACACCGCCCCGATCACGTCGGCCGCCTGCCGGACGGGATGCGCCATCTCGGCGGGCCCGCACGACTGGCGCGCCGGCACGGCCACGCCGCTGTCGATCGCGCGCAGCGCCGACCCCAGCGCGTCGTGCCCGCGCCCCGCGAACGCCACGACGCGCGGCTGTCCCGCCGCCCGCACGACGAAGGCGGCCGACGAGGCCTGCAGGCGATCGCACAGGAACGCCCCCACGCGCGACAGCGCCGCCTGCTCGTCCTCCACGTCGCGGCAGATCTCGAGCACACCGACGAAGTCTTCGACCATGGCGCCCTGCTCCCTCCCGGCGCCCGCCCCGAGCGCGCGCGCCGCGCCGGCCATCGACTCGCGGAGGATGAGCCGCTCCACCCGGCGGCGGGCGCCGTCCGACTCACCCGCCAGCGGCAACCGGGCCATCTCGGCGCGCGACTCGAACAGACGCCGCCGCCCGGCGAGCCACGCGGCGAGCGACAGGCACGCCCGCGCGTGCAGGTCGGCGTCGCCCGCGACCGCCGCGCGAATGACGCGCCATCGCCTCGCCGCCTCCGCCGCGGGCCCCCGCGCCGCGTCCACCCGGCCGGGTTGCGCCGCCAGGCGTGCCCCGCGCGGGCGCCGCGAGGGGCCGGGAGCCGCCGTGTCCCGGACGACGAGGTGCGGCTGCGGCCCGCTCGCGGCGAGCCAGTCGAGCGCGGCCATCTCGCTCCGCTCCGGGACGCCCGCCACGAAGACCGCGAGCGTGCGGCCCGCGAGCGTCTCGCGCTCCGCCTGGGACATCCCGGCGAGCACGGTCAGGTGCGCAGGTACCCAGCCCCGCGCCCGTGCCTCGCGCGCGGCCAGGCGCCACGCCCAGCCGCCCAGGCGTCGCCCATCGTCGGGCGTGACCAGGCGGGGACGCCCGAGGCGTGCCTCGTCGAGCGCCGCGACCACGCCCGCCACCCGGGCCGCCGCGTCCCGGGGCGGTCGCCCGCGCAGGTCCGCTTCCCAGGCGTGCAGCGCGCCGCGCACATCGGCGGCCACGTCGATCAGCGTGAGCCGACCGCGGCGGCCGAAGAGCGGCGTGGCCGCGCCGCGCCGCGAGCGACGGAGCGTGACCCGGCGCCCCGTCGCCAGGTCGATCCACCGCCCGGGGCAGCCCAGGAACCGATCACAGCGGAGCATGCCAGGTGAGATCTGCAATCGCCCGGCCGCGCGAAACGGGTCGGCATTCCGGGCCTTTCGGCCAGGTCCGCGCGCCGGGCACCGCAGAAAGTTCGTATACAATGCGGCTCTGATGCTGCGGTTTTTGACGGCTGGCGAGTCGCACGGACGCGGACTCGTCGCCATCCTCGACGGCGTCCCCGCCGGCCTGTCCATCGACGTCGACCTGATCACGCGCGACCTTCGCCGCCGCCAGGGCGGCTATGGCCGTGGCCGCCGCATGGCCATCGAGTCGGACCGCGCCGAGCTGACCGCGGGCATCCGGCGGGGCCGCACCACCGGCGCCCCCATCGCGCTGTTCGTCCCGAACAAGGACTGGGTGAACTGGCAGCAGACGATGCACGCCGAGCCGGAGGCGCCGGAGGGCGCCACCGGCGCCAATCGCGCGGCCGTGATCCGGCCCCGGCCCGGCCACGCCGACCTGGCCGGCGCCCTCAAGTACGACCACGAGGACATCCGCGACGTCCTCGAGCGCGCCAGCGCCCGCGAGACCGCCGCCCGCGTCGCTGCCGGCGCGATCGCCCGGCAGCTGCTGGCGGCGCTCGGCGTGCGCATCGCGAGCCACGTGACCGGCATCGGCGACGTCCTCGCTCCGGGCGCCGGCGAGGTGCCCATCGACCGGCTCCTGGCCATCCCCGACGACAGCCCCCTGCACGTCGCCGACACGGACGTCGAGGCCGCCATGATTGCGGCCATCGACCGGGCGCGCGAGGCCGGCGACACGCTCGGTGGCTCCTTCGAGGTGGTCGCCGACGGCGTGCCGCCCGGTCTCGGGTCGTACGTCCAGTGGGACCGCAAGCTCGACGGCCGCCTCGCGCAGGCGCTGATGTCGATCCATGCGATCAAGGCCGTGGGGATCGGCATCGGCGTCGACGGCGCGCGCCGCCCCGGTTCCCAGGTGCACGACGAGATCCTGCCCGGCGACGGGGCACTGACCCGTCCGACCAACCGGGCGGGCGGGCTCGAGGGCGGGGTCACCAACGGCGAACCCGTGCGCGTGTCCGCCTTCATGAAGCCGATTGCGACGCTGATGCGGCCGCTCCGCTCCGTCGACCTCACCACGCTCGACGACGCGCCGGCGGCGATCGAGCGCAGCGACGTCTGCGCCGTGCCGGCGGCCGCCGTCGTCGGCGAGGCCATGGTCGCGCTCGTGCTCGCCGACGCCATGCTCGAGCGCTTCGGCGGCGACTCGCTGCGGCAGGTCGCCGCGCACGTCACCGAGGCGTCGACCGAGGTCCGGCGCCGCCTCACGCGCCCGTCCGCCAGTACACCGCGATGATTCGACCGATCCTCCGCCACGGCGACGAGGGCCTTCACGCGCCGGCGGCTCCGGTCGCGGCGATCACGCCCGAGATCGAGGCCCTCCTCGACGACATGGCCGAGACCATGTATGCCGCGCCGGGCATCGGGCTCGCGGCGCCCCAGGTGGGCGTGGGCCTGCGGATTTTCGTGATCGACCTCTCCGTGGGCCGCGACCCGGGCGGCCTCATCACGATGATCAACCCCGAGTTCGTCGAGCGCGAGGGCATGCAGATCGAGGAGGAGGGCTGCCTCAGCCTGCCCGGCTTCACCGCCACCGTCGCGCGGCCGAAGCGGGCGGTCGTCCGCGGCCTCGACCGCCAGGGCGAGCCCCACACGCTCGAGGGCACGGGCCTGCTGGCGCGCGCCTTCCAGCACGAGATGGACCACCTCGACGGCCGGCTCTTCGTCGACCGCCTCCGCGGCATCAAGCGCGACCTGATCCTGCGCAAGGTCAGGAAGCTCGCGCGCTCGGGGAAGTGGTGAGCGACGCCCCGGCGCTCCGCATCGCGTTCTTCGGCACGCCCGCCTTCGCGGTGCCCTCGCTCGAGGCGCTCCTGGGCTCCCGGCACCACGTGGTCGGCGTCGTGACCCAGCCCGACCGGCCGCGCGGCCGCGGCCAGCGGGTCACCGACGCGCCCGTCAAGGCCGCCGCCGTTGCCGCCGGGCTCCCCGTCCTCCAGCCGGCGCGGCTCGCACGCGACCAGTTCGAGGCCGACTTCCTCGCGCTCGGCGCCGACCTCGGCGTCGTCGCGGCGTACGGCAAGATCCTGCCGGAGTGGATTCTCGCGGCGCCCCGGCTGGGGATGATCAACGTCCACGCGTCGATCCTTCCGAAGTTCCGGGGCGCGTCCCCCGTCCATCGGGCGGTCATGGCGGGCGACGCCGAGACGGGCGTCACCATCATGCGCGTCGTCAAGGCGCTCGACGCCGGCCCGATGCTCGACGTGGCGCGGATGCCGATCGCGCCGGACGCGACGAGCGCGGAGGTCGAGGCCGGCCTCGCGGCGCTCGGCGCAGGCGCGCTCCTCGCCACGGTCGAACGGCTGGCGAGCGGCGAGGCCGTCGAGACGCCGCAGGACGACACGCTGGCGACCTACGCGCCGCGCCTGACGAAGGACGAAGGCCTCGTCGACTGGACGCGCCCCGCCAGGGCGATCCACGACCAGGTCCGCGGGCTGCACCCCTGGCCCCACGCCTACACCTACCTCGACGGGCAGCGGCTCATTCTCCACCGCGCGCGCGTGGTGCCCGGCGACCATGTGGCGCAGCCGCCCGGCACGATCCTGCCGGCGGCCGACGCGCTCCGGGTGGCCTGCGGTGACGGCGGGGTCCTCGACCTGCTCGCGGTGCAGCCGGAGGGCAAGCGCGTCCTCGAGCCCCGCGAGTACCTCGCCGGTCGGCGGCCCGCCCCTGGCGCCAGGTTCGGGGCCGCGTGACCGCGCCGGCACGCCGCGCCGCCTTCCACGCCCTCCTCGCGGTGACCCGCGGCCGCGCCGACCTCGGCGACGCGCTCGCGCGCGCGCGGGCCGACCTCGATGACGAGCGCGACCGCGCGCTGACGACGGGCATCGTGACGGGCACGCTGCGGCTGCGAGGCGCCCTGGACTACCAGATCGAGCGCGTGCTGTCGCGGCCCCTCGCCAGGCTCGACCCCGAGGTGCTCGCCGTCCTCAGGCTGAGCGCGTGGCAACTCCTCCACCTGACGCGCGTTCCGGCGTCGGCGGTCGTCAACGACGGCGTCAGCCTCGCGCGCGCCGCCGGCAAGTCGAGCGCCGCGGGCCTGGTGAACGCGGTGCTCCGCAAGCTCGCCGCGGCGCGCGACACGGTCGAGTGGCCCCCGCGGCCGGAGGGACCGCTGTCCCCCGGGTCGCGTGCGGCGTGGCGGGACTGGCTCGCGATTGTCCACTCGCATCCGGCCTGGCTCGTGGAGCGCTGGCTCGACCGCTACGGCCTCGAGGCCACCGAGCGGTGGCTGGCCTTCGACAACGAGACGCCGCCGGTCACGCTCGCGGCGAACCGGGCCCGCACGACCCGCGACGCCCTGGCGGAGATGCTCCGCGCGGAGGGCGTCGAGACGCGGCCCCTGGACCGCACCGAGGGCGGGCTCGAGGTCGTCTCCGGACAGCCGCTGCAGTCGGCAGCGTTCCGCGACGGCCTCTTCATCGTGCAGGACGAGGCCTCGCAGCTCATCCCGTCGCTCGTGTGCGCGGCCGGCGCGGGGCGGGTCCTCGACCTCTGCGCCGCGCCCGGCGGCAAGACCCTCGGGCTGGCGGCCGACGCCGGCCCGGACGCGCGGGTCATCGCCTGTGACGTGCGGGCGCGCCGGGTGGCCCTGCTGGCGGCGACCCTCGCGCGGGCGGGCGCGGACGGCGTCCAGGTGGTGCGGATCCCCGCACATGGGCCGCTGCCCTTCGAGGACGGCGCCTTCGACCGTGTGCTCGTCGATGCCCCCTGCTCGGGCCTGGGCACCCTCCGGCGTGACCCGGACATCCGCTGGCGCCGGACGCCGGAGGAACTGCCGGCGCTCGCGGCGGCCCAGGGCGAGCTCCTGGCGCGGGCGGCGCCGCTCGTGCGACCGGGCGGGCGGCTGGTCTACAGCACCTGTTCGAGCGAGCCGGACGAAGACGAGGCGGTCGTGGCGGCCTTCCTGGCGTCCGACACGCGGTTCGCGGTGCTGCCGCTCGGCGAACTGCCCGGCCTGCCGGCGGCGGTCGGCACCCTCGCGACCGGGGAGGGCTACCTCCGGACGTCCCCGCCCCGTGACGGCCTCGAGGCGTTCTTCGGCGCGGTCCTGGCTCGCAAGTTGTAGTACCATAGAGCCTTCCGCATGCTGCTCCGCTCGAGAGTCTGGAGTGTCGGCCGGCTGTTCCTGCTTGCCGGGGCACTCGTGGCGACCTTCTTCATCTTTGCCGCGATCGCGATGCGCGTGGCCGTGAAGGCCCGCGAGGTGACCGTTCCCGATCTGGTCGGGCAGCCGGTCGCCGACGCCAAGGCGCTGGCCAGCGGGCTTGGCCTCTCCCTCCGTATCGACGAGGACCGCCGGCCCGACCCGAACGTGCCGGAGGGGCACATCCTCGAGCAGGACCCGGCCGCGGGCGCCTCGGCGCGGCGCCAGCGCAGCGTGCGCGTCTGGATCAGTGCGGGGGCGCGCATCGCCGTCGCGCCGAGCCTGCTGGGCGAGTCCGAGCGCGGCGCCCAGATCCGCCTGGCGCAGGAAGGCCTCGCCGCCGGCACGGTCGCCGAGATTCGATCCGCCGACTACCCGTCGGACGTCGTGGTCGCGCAGGACCCGGCGCCCGGCACCGTGACCTCGGAGGTCCGGCTGCTCGTCAACCGCGGCGAGGACCGCGCGACCTACGTCATGCCAGACCTGATCGGGCTCAACGGCGACCGCGCCGCGGAGGTGATGCGCGGCCGGGGCTTCCGTGTCGCCATCGTCGCCCGCGCGTCGTCGCCCGGGATTCCCCCGGGCGTCGTCGTGCGCCAGACGCCGCAGGGCGGCTACCAGGTCCACCCGGGCGACGCGATTTCGCTGGAGGTGAGCCGGTGAGCCTCCGCCTGGCCCCCTCGATCCTTTCCGCGGACTTCGGCCACCTCGCGCGTGACATCGCGGCGGTCGAGCGCGGCGGCGCCGACCAGATCCACGTCGACGTGATGGACGGGCACTTCGTGCCGAACATCACCATCGGCCCGCCGGTGGTCCGGGCGGCGAAGCGCGCCACGGCGCTGCCGCTCGACGTGCACCTCATGATCGAGGACCCGGACCGCTACCTCGAGGCGTTCGTGGAGGCCGGCGCCTCGATGATCTCGGTGCACGTCGAGGTGCTGCCCCACCTCCACCGCACCCTCGCCGAGATCCGCCGGCTCGGCGCGAAGGCCGGCGTCGTCCTGAACCCCTCGACGCCCGTCGTGGCCATCGAGAACGTCGCGACCGACGTGGACTTCGTGCTCGTGATGTCGGTCAATCCCGGGTTCGGCGGCCAGCGCTTCATCCCGCGCAGCCTGGAGAAGATCCGCCAGGTCCGCGCCCTGCTCGACGCGGCCGGCAGCGGCGCCGCGATCGAGGTCGACGGCGGCGTCGATCTCGAGACGGTCGAGGACGTCGTCCGGGCCGGTGCCGACTGGCTCGTGGCCGGGAGCGCGATCTACGGCGGCGGCGAGCCCGAGGCGGCGGCGCGGGCGCTCAAGGCCCGGGCGGCGGGCGCGTGGGCGGCCCGCGGGGCCGCGCGGGCGTGATGGGCGCGACCGCCCGCCAGTCGGAGACCCGCCTGCGGGTCCGCTACGCCGAGACCGACAAGATGGGGGTCGTGTACTACGCGAACTACCTCGTCTGGTTCGAGATCGGCCGCACGGACTGGCTGCGCGAGACCGGGTGGACCTACAGGGAGATGGAGGCCGAGGGCCTCTCGCTCCCGGTCATCGAGGCCCATGCCGAGTACCGGCTCGGCGCGCGGTACGACGACGAGATCGCGGTGCGCACGCGCGCGTCGCTGGCCTCGCCGGTGCGCCTCAAGTTCGACTACGAGATCATCCGCGTGGCCGACGAGGCCCGGCTGGCCGCCGGGCACACGGTTCACGCGACCATCGACCGCGCGGGCAGGCCGGTCCGGCTGCCGGCGCGGGTCAGGGAACTCATCCAATGAAAGCGCTCGTCACGGGCGGTGCCGGCTTCATCGGCTCGCACCTCAGCGAACGGCTCCTCGCGGACGGGGCCGAGGTGGTCGCGCTCGACTGCTTCACCGACTACTATCCGCGGCCGCTCAAGGAGCGGAACCTCGAGGGCCTCTCGGGCCGGCCGGGATACCGGTTCGTGGAGACCACGATCGCGGACGCCGACCTGGGCGCGCTGCTCGACGGCGTGACGCACGTCTTCCACCTGGCCGCGCAGGCCGGGGTGCGCAAGAGCTGGGGCCGCGACTTCCAGGTCTACACCGAGCTGAACGTCGACGCGACGCAGATCCTGCTGGAGGCCTGCGTGGACCGGCCGATCGAGCGCGTCGTCTACGCGTCGAGCTCGTCGGTGTACGGCGACCTCGTCGACCTGCCCATGCGGGAGGACATGCTGCCGCAGCCGGTCTCGCCCTACGGCGTCACGAAGCTGGCCGCCGAGCAGCTCTGCTACCTGTACTTCGTCAACTACGGCGTCCCGACCGTGTCGCTGCGCTACTTCACGGTCTACGGTCCCCGGCAGCGTCCGGACATGGGCTTCAACCGGTTCTTCTCGGCCGTGCTGGACGGCCGGCCGGTGCTCCAGTACGGCGACGGCCTCCAGACGCGCGACTTCACGTTCGTCGCCGACGCCGCGGGCGCCACGGCGACGGCCGCCGTCCGTGGCGTGCCGGGACGCGTCTACAATATTGGTGGGGGTTCCCGGGTGTCGCTG
Source organism: Vicinamibacterales bacterium (assembly GCA_050250645.1). Taxonomy (GTDB): domain Bacteria; phylum Acidobacteriota; class Vicinamibacteria; order Vicinamibacterales; family UBA2999; genus JBFWVR01. The sequence goes on along the minus strand of JBFWOG010000006.1, from coordinate 173,187 downwards.
GTCGAGATCTTCGACCTGATCGGCAAGGTGTCCGGGCGTCCCGTCCAGATCGACCGCCAGCCGTCCCAGAAGGGCGACATGCGGGATACCTACGCGGACACGTCCCGCGCCAGGGCCGACCTCGGTTTTGCCCCCGGCGTGGGGCTCGAGGCCGGCCTGGCCGAGATGTTCCGCTGGATGGAAGCAACCAGACGATGACGAAATCCCTCGCGGCCTGCCTCTGCCTCGTGCTCGTGGGCGGCGCCGCCTGCAGCGCCCGCAAGAACCTGGTGCCCCCGGGCGGCGTGGATGCGGACCAGTTCCTGTTCCAGCGCGGCCAGGAGGCCCTCAAGGAGGAGCACTGGCTGGACGCCCGGCAGTACTTCCGCCAGATCGACGACAACTACCCGCAGAGCCCGTACCGGCCCGACGCGAAGCTGGCGGTCGGCGACACCTACATCGGCGAGCACACGACCGAGTCGCTGATCCTCGCGGTCGCGGAGTTCCGGGAGTTCCAGACCTTCTACCCGACCAACCCCCGGGCCGACTACGCGCAGTTCCGGCTGGCCAAGGCGTACGCCGAGCAGATGCTCAAGCCGGAGCGCGACCAGACCGCGACGAAGGACACGATCCGGGAGCTGCAGGTCTTCGTCGACAAGTACCCGAACAGCACGCTGATGCCCGAGGCGCAGGCCCTCCTCCGGGACGCCCGCGACCGGCTGAGCGAGGCCAGCTACCGGGTCGGCGTCTTCTACTACCGCGTGAAGTGGTACCCGGGCGCGATCGCCCGGTTCCGCGACGTGCTCGCCAAGGATCCCCAGTACTCCGACCGCGACGCCGTCTACTACTACCTCGCCGAGTCGCTCGTCGTCACGAACAAGCAAGCCGAAGCGCTCCCCTACTACGAACGCCTGCTCCACGAATTCGAACAGAGCGAGTACCTCGAACGCGCTCAGCAGCGGGTTGCGGAGCTGAAAGGTGGCAACCCCACCGGAAAGTAGGTCCCATGCGACTTCACGCGCTCGCCCTCGCCGGCGCCGTCCTCGCCGCGACGCCGGTGTTCGCCCAGGCGCCCGCCGACCGGCTGGTGCCGATGACGCTGACGGCGGAGATGCTGGCCTGCGCCGACACGCCCGCCATCGCCCCGGCCCCGGACGCCCCGCGCGTCGTCGCCGCCCAGGCCCCGGATTACCGCGCCAGCTACGTGCGCGGGGACGTCCTGGTCCTCGATGCCGGCACCGACGCCGGCCTCGAACCCGGGCAGCAGTACTTCGTGCGCCGCACGCTGCCCGCCGCCTCGGGCGCCCCCGCCTCGCCCGAGCATCCCGGCGCCCTCCGGACGGCCGGCTGGGTGACCCTGACCGCGGTGGACGCGGCGACCGCCCTCGCGCGCGTCGACACCGCGTGCGCCCCCATCGAGCCGGGCGACTACCTCGTCCCCTACGCCCCGCCGGCGCTGCCCGCGGCCCTCGGCCCGGACGGCCCGCCGGCCTTCGACCGCATGGCGCAGGTGCTCTTCGGCACCGACCGCCGGCAGCAGTTCGCCGTGGGCGACATCTTCACGATCGACCAGGGGTCGGACGCCGGGCTGACGGCGGGCACGCGGCTGGTGTTCTTCCGGGATCGGCGCAACGGGACGCCGCTCGTCGAGGTGGGCGACGGCGCGGTGCTGGCGGTCGCGCCGCACGCCGCGACCGTGGTGCTGTCGCGGCAGCGGGACGTGGTGGAGTCGGGGGACTACGCGGCGCCGCGCGGCCCGCGGCCGTAGGCGGCCCGTCGCCCGGGCGGGGCGGGACTCAGCTGGCGCGGGTGCGGTCCTCGAAGCGGGCCCGCGCCTCCTTGATGTCGGTGACCTTCGACGCGCGCGCGAGAGCCTGGCTGAAGCGCCGGAAGTAATCGACCGCCGACACGAGCGCGGTGGCCAGGACGACCCAGAGGGCGGCCTGCCCGAGCAGCAGCAGCGTCGGCATCCGTTCCCAGCCCAGGATGATGAGGAGGATGGCGACGACCTGCGACGCCATCTTCAGCTTGCCGAGCCGCGAGGCCGGGATGGTGAGGCCGCGGGCGTGCGCCAGGCTGCGCAGGCCCGTCACCACGAACTCGCGGCCGATGATGACGGCCACGATCCACGCCGGGGCGAGATCGAGCTGCACCAGCGACACCAGGGCCGCGGAGATGAGCAGCTTGTCCGCGATCGGGTCCAGCACCTGGCCCAGCCAGGTGACCTGCTGCCGCCGCCGGGCCAGGTAGCCGTCCAGCCAGTCGGTCAGTGACGCGAGCCCGAAGATGGCGGCTGCCACCAGCTCCACGGGCCACCCCATCACGAGCCGCCCCTCGAACTTCGTGAGCAGCACCACGACGAGGAGCGGCACCAGGAAGATCCGCGCGATCGTCAGCGAGTTCGGTAGATTCATCCCTCGTTGCTGGTCATTCTACCCCTCGGGTCCGGCGCCAGCAACCACCCCGCCCGGCGCGCCGCATCTCGTGTAAGATTGGGGTTTGTCATGAAAGCCATCCTCCTTGCCGGGGGCAAGGGCACGCGCCTGCGGCCCCTGACCATCCACACGCCGAAGCCGATCGTCCCGATCTTCGATCGGGCGTTCCTCACCTACCAGATCGATCTCCTCAAGCAGGTCCCGGAGATCGACGAGGTGATCCTCAGCCTCAACTACCAGCCGCGCAGGATCGAGGAGCTCTTCGGCGACGGGTCGGGCACCGGGCTCCGCCTCCGCTACGTCGTCGAGCCGTCGCCGCTCGGCACCGGGGGCGCCATCCGCTACGCGGCCCAGGGCATCAGCGACACGCTCGTCGTCTTCAACGGGGACGTGATGACGTCGGTGGACGTGAACGCCGTGATCGCCCTCCACCGGGAGCGCGACGCCCGCGCCACGATCGTGCTGACGCCGGTCGACAACCCGTCGGCGTACGGCCTGGTCGAGACCGACGAGGCCGGCAACGTCCGGCGGTTCCTCGAGAAGCCGTCGGCCGACGAGATCACCTGCGACACGATCAACGCCGGCATCTACGTGCTGGAGCCGTCGACCTTCGACCGGATCCCCAAGGACACCGTGTACTCGATCGAGCGCGGGTACTTCCCCTCCCTCGTCGAGCGGGGCGAGACCTTCGTCGCCTACGTGGAGCGCGGCTACTGGATCGACATCGGGACGCCCGAGAAGTACGTGCAGGTGCACCGCGACATGTTCGACGGGCGGTTCTCCGGCGGCCTCTTCGCCGGCGCCGATCTCACGGCGCCGGTCGTCCATCCCTCCGCCCGCATCGAGCCGGAGGCCACCATCGTCGCGCCCTGCTTCATCGACGAGGGCGTGCAGGTGAAGCCCGGCGCGACCGTCGGGCCGTACGCGGTCATCGGGCGCGGCGCCGTCATCGAGGACGGCGCCCACGTGACCAACACCGTCATCTGGCCGAACACGCGCGTGGGCCAGAACGCCGAGGTGGACGGCGCCATCGTGGGGCGCAGCTGCCATCTCGGGCGCAACGTGACGCTCGGATCGTCGGCCGTCCTCGGCGACAAGACGGTCCTCACCGACTACACGCGACTGTAGCGGGCCGCTCCCGGCGCCCCACGCGGGCGCCGGGCGGCCACATCGCCGCGGCGCGGCTCCGGCAGCGCGCCCGCGCCGCAGGGAGCCATCGATGATCGATCCAGCCGTCTTCAAGGCCTACGATGTCCGCGGCCTGTACCCCTCCGAGGTCACCGAGGACCTGTTCCGCCAGCTCGGGCGGGCCTTCGTCGCCTACCTCGGCCCCGGCCGCTACGCGGTGACCCGCGACATGCGCGTCTCCTCCCCGTCGCTGGCCGCGGCGTTCATCGAGGGCGCCCGCGCCCAGGGCGGCGACATCGTCGACTACGGCCTCGTCGGCACGGACATGATGTACTTCGCCGTCGCCGCCGACGGCCTCGACGGCGGCGCGCAGATCACCGCCTCGCACAATCCCGGCGAGTACAACGGCTGCAAGATGGTGCGGAAGGAGGCCTTCCCGCTGAGCGGCGAGTCGGGCATCAAGGAGATGAAGGAGATGATCCTCGGCGGGACGATCCCGCCGCCGGCGGCCACCCCGGGCCGCCTCGAGACGGGCGACGTGATGGACCGCTACATCGCGCACGTCATGTCCTTCATCGACGCCTCCGCCATCCGCCCGTTCAACGTCGTGCTCGACGCGGGCTCGGGCGTCGCCGGCCTCGTCGCCCCGCGCCTCTTCGACCGCCTCCCCTGCCGGACGACCCGGCTCTGCTTCGAGGTGGACGGCACCTTCCCGAACCACGAGGCGAACCCGCTCATCGAGGAGAACCGCCGCGACATCACCGAGCGCGTCATCGCCGAGGGGGCCGACATCGGCATCGCGTGGGACGGCGACGCGGACCGGTGCTTCTTCATCGACGGCAGCGGCGAGTTCATCGCCGGCGACTTCATCACGGCGCTGCTCGCCGAGGCCTTCCTCATGCGCCACCCGGGCGCCACGGTCATCTACGACGTGCGCGCGAGCTACGCCGTGAAGGACATCGTGGCGCAGTACGGCGGGCGGGCGCTCATGAACCGCGTCGGGCACGCGTTCATCAAGCGCCGGATGCGCGAGGAGGACGCGATCTTCGGCGGCGAAGTGACCGGGCACTACTACTTCAAGGACAACTTCTACGCCGACAACGGGTTCATCCCGGCCCTGCTGCTGCTCGAGCTGATGTCGAAGAAGGGCCAGTCGCTCCGGGAGCTGCTCGAGCCCCTGCGGGCGAAGTACTTCATCTCGGGCGAGATCAACACCAAGGTCCCGAACATGCAGGTCGTCGACGAGAAGATCGAGCAGCTCGCCCGTGAGTACGCGGGCGGCCACGTCTATCGCCTCGACGGCGTCTCGGCGGAGTTCGACGACTGGCACTTCAACGTCCGGCCCTCGAACACCGAGCCGCTCCTGCGCCTCAACCTCGAGGGGCTGACGCCCGAGATCATGGAGAAGCGCCGGGACGAGGTCCTGGGCATCATCCGCGGCTAGCCGCGCCAGGTGGTGCCGGACACCCGGCGCCGCCGGCCCCTGCCGCCCGGGCAGGCGCCGTCGTCAAGGGCTTTGGCGGCGGCACCGAAGTTGCTTATGATGGTAGCGATGCGACGCGCCCTCGCGCTCCTGCTCGGCGTTGCCCTCCTCGTGGGTCCCACGACGACGACGGTCGTCCTGGCGGCCGCGGGGATGGGGATGGCGTGCTGTGACGAGATGGCCGCCGCGACCACTCCCTGTCACGAGACGGGGACCACGCTGACCTGCTGCCACCCCGACCAGTCGGCGCCGCCCGCCGCCCCCGCCCCGGCCACCGCCAGCGCGCCCGTCGCGCCCGGCGCCGATGGCGGTGCCCTGCTGCAGCCCGCCGACGCGCCCATGGTCGCCGTCGTCGCCAGCCGCGACTTCGCGGCGTGGTCCGGCCGGACCACGGGGCCACCGACCCACCTCCTGCTCTCCAACTTCCGGATCTGATCCCCACCCACGCCCGGTGCGATCGGCACGCGCCGATTGCCAGGTCGGAGGTGTGCCCGGGCCCGTCCCGGGCCTCGAAGGGGACGATCCATGTTCGCGCTGTCCATCGCGCTTGCCGCCACGATCGCGGCCCAGTCCGCCACACTCACGCTCGCCGACGCCGTCGACGCCGCGCTCCGGGACAATCCCGGCCTCGCCGCCGAGACCCAGGCGGCCGCACCGCTCCGGCAGCGCGCCGCGCAGGTCGAGGCGCTGCCGCCGCCGATGGTGGAGGCGCAGATCTGGCGCTGGCCGATCACCACCCTCAACCCGGCCCGCGTGGACATGTACATGTTCATGGGGAGCCAGGCCTTCCCGGCGCGGGGCTGGCGTGACGCCGCGGGCGCGGCCGCCCGGCTCGACGCCGAGGCCGCCAGCACGGCTGTCGCCGTCACGGCCCGCGACGTCGCCGAGCAGGTGACCGACGCCTACGCCGACCTCTACGTGGCCCGGCGGGCCCGGGCCGTCTACAGCCGGACGCTCGACACCCTCCGGCAGCTCGGCGACGCGTCGGTGGCGCGCTACGCGACGGCGACACTCGGGCAGGGCGACGTCCTCAAGTCCGTCGTCGAGCTCTCGCGCCTCGAGCAGGACCTGATCGACCTGGGCGAGCGCGAGCGCCGCGCGGAGATCCGGCTGGCCACCCTGATGGGCCGCGACCCTGGCTCCCCCGTCGAGCCGCTGGCGGATCCGCCCCGCCTGCCGCAGGCCCTGGATCCGGTGGCCCTCACGGCGCTCGCCGAGGCCGAGGTGCCCGAGCTCAGGGCCGCCGAGGCGCGCCGCGCCGCCGCCGAGGCCCACCGGGATCTCACCGCGCTCGAACGCAAGCCCTCGTGGTCGGTCAGCGCGGGCTACATGCTCATGCCGGGCAAGGCCGGCGCCTGGTCGGCCGGGGTCGGCGTGTCGTGGCCGCAGGCCCCGTGGAGCCGCGGCCGCCTCGACGCGCTCGAGGCCGAGCGCGACGCGGGCGTGAAAGCCGAGGAGGCCAGGCTCGCCGCCCTGCGGCAGCAGGTCCGGGCGGGCGTGCAGGATGCCCTGGCCTCGCTCGACAGCGCCCGCGCGCGCGTCGCGCTCATCCGGACGACCGTCCTGCCGCAGGCCCGCCAGACGCTCGAGGTCTCGCGGATCGGCTACGGGGCCGGGCAGGTGGCCTTCCTCGACGTCATCGACAACCAGCGGACCGAGCTCGACGTCGCCCTCGGCCTCATCGAGGCCGAGGGCCGCGTGCTCGACGCCACGGCACGCCTCGAGCGGGCCGTCGGGGTGTCGCTGTCCGAACCTCGCGTCATCGCCGCGCTTGCCGCGGCCGGGGAGCGTTAGTCATGCGTCGCCCACTACCCCGCATCACCCGCTCCATCGTCGCGGCCATCGTGGTCGTGTCCGTCGCGGCCACCCTGTTCGCCGCACGCGGCCGGCTGGCCGACCTGCCGTTCCTCGACGGGCCCGGCGCGGACGCCGCCCAGGCGGAGGCGCAGCCGGTCTATGTGTGTCCCATGCACCCCGACGTGAGGAGCCACGAGCCGGGACGCTGCCCGCAGTGCGGCATGGAGCTGGTGCTCGAGGCGCCGGGCGCCGACGACACCGGGCACGCCGAGGCGCACGGCGCGCATGCCGAGGCGGCATCGCCCGCGACGCCCGGGGTGACCGCCCCGCCGCCGCCCGACGAGCCCGGCTCCGAGCCGCGCGCCGCAATCACCCTCGACACCAGGCGGCAGCAACTCATCGGCGTCCGCACGGTCGAGGCGTCGCGGGGGCCGGTGTCCGAGGCCGTCCGGGCGACGGGCCTGGTGCGCGCCGACGAGACGCGCCAGGTGGACGTCAACCTGAAGGTGCCCGGGTGGATCGAGCGCCTCTACGTCGACTACACGGGCCGCGCCGTCCGGAAGGGCGAGCCGCTCTTCGACCTGTACAGCCCGGAGCTCGTCGCCGCCCAGCAGGAGTACCTCCTTGCGATCCGCTCGCGGCAGGCCGTCTCCGGGTCGTCCATCCCCGATGCCCTTCGCCTCGGGGACGATGTCGTGGCGGCCGCGCGCGAGCGGCTGCGGCTGTGGGACCTGAGCGACGAGCAGATCGACGCGATTGCCTCCTCCGGCCAGGCCACGCGCACCATCACCTTCCGGGCGCCGGTGTCGGGCCGCGTCCTCGACAAGGCGGCCATGCTCGGCATGCGGGTGACGCCGGGACAGACGCTCTTCCGCATCGTGGACCTGTCGCGCGTGTGGGTGGAGGCGGACGTGTACGAGGCGGAGCTCGGCGTGCTCGCCACGGGCACGCGCGCCGACGTGCGCGTCAACGCATTCCCGTCCGAGACGTTCCCCGCCCGGCTGACGTTCGTCGCCCCCACCCTTGACGAGGTGACGCGCACCGTCCGGGCCCGCTTCGAGCTGCCCAACCCGGGTGGCCGCCTGCGGCCCGGCATGTACGCCACCGTGGACATCGCCGCCCCCCCGAGCGAGGCGCTGACGATCCCGACGGACGCGCTGCTCGACACGGGCCGCCGCCAGATCGTCTTCGTCAGCGAGGGTGACGGGTACTACCGGCCCCAGGACGTCAGGATCGGCCGGCGGCTCGAGGGCCACGTCGAGATCCTGTCCGGCCTCGAGCCCGGCACCCGCGTGGCCGCCGCCGCCCTCTTCTTCCTCGACTCCGAGAGCCAGCTCCGCGCCGGCCTCGAGAACTACGCCGCCGCGCCGGCGGAGGCGGCCGCGGGTGCGTCCGACCGCCTGTCGGTCGACCTGGCAAGCGAGCCCGACCCGCCGAAGGCCGGGCGGACCACCTTCATCGCGACGATCCGCGACGCGCAGGGCACGCCGGTCACCGGCGCCGAGGTGTCGATCGTGCTCTTCATGCCGGCCATGCCGTCGATGAACATGCCGGCCATGCGCTCCGACGGCGTGCTGACGGCGACGGCGCCCGGCGTCTATCGGGGCTCGGCCGACGTCCTGATGTCCGGACGCTGGGACGTGACCGTCACCGTGACGCGCGGAGGCCAGCGGCTCGGCATGCACCAGCGCACGCTGGTGGCGCGGTAGGAGGCAGCCATGATCGAGCGCCTCATCGACTGGTGCACGGGCAACCGCTTCCTGGTGCTCTCCCTCGCCCTGGCGATGGCCGCGTGGGGCGGCTGGGCTATGCTGCGGGTGCCGCTCGACGCGGTGCCCGATATCTCCGACGTCCAGGTCGTGCTCGCGACCGAGTGGCAGGGCCGCAGCCCCGACATCATCGAGGACCAGGTCACCTATCCGATCGTGACCGCGCTGCTCTCGGCGCCCAGGGTGAAGTCGGTCCGCGGCTTCACGGACTTCGGCATCTCGTATGTCTACGTCATCTTCGAGGACGGCACGGACATCTACTGGGCCCGGAGCCGGGTGGTCGAGTACCTCCAGGGCATCCGCGGCCGGCTGCCCGACGGGGTGAACCCCGAACTCGGGCCGGACGCGACGGGCGTCGGCTGGGTGTTCCAGTACGCGCTGGTCGACGAGTCCGGACGGCACACGCTGGCCGACCTCCGCAGCTTCCAGGACTGGTACCTCCGGTACTGGCTGGCGGGGGTCCCCGGGGTCGCGCAGGTGGCGTCCATCGGGGGCTTCGTGAAGCAGTACCAGGTGGCGCTCGACCCGGTGCGGCTGGCGGCGCACGACCTCTCCTCGCGCGAGGTCGTGCGGGCCATCCAGCGCAGCAACCAGGACGTCGAGGGCCGCCTGCTCGAGTTCGCGGGCCGCGAGTACATGGTGCGGTCGCGCGGCTACCTGAAGTCGGTCGCCGACCTCGAGCAGGTCGCCGTGGGGGCGGGCCGCGACGGCACGCCGGTGCTGGTCCGGGACGTCGCGCGCGTGCAGATCGGCCCCGAGATCCGGCGCGGGGTCGCGGAGCTCGACGGCCGCGGCGAGGTGGTGGGCGGGGTCGTCGTGATGCGCTTCGGCGAGAATGCCCTCGCGGTCATCGACCGGGTGAAGGCGAAGATCGCCGAGGTCCAGGCGTCCCTGCCGGAGGGCGTCGTCCTGGTCCCGACCTACGATCGCTCCGGCCTCATCCGCGACTCGATCGCGACGCTGCGCCAGACGCTGATCGAGGAGATGGTCGTCGTCTCGCTCGTCGCGCTGATCTTCCTGTTCCACTTCCGGTCCGCGCTCATCCCCATCATCGCGCTGCCGATCGCCGTCCTCGCGTCGTTCGTGCCGATGTACATGCTCGGCGTCGGCTCGAACATCATGTCGCTCGGCGGCATCGCCCTGGCCATCGGCGAGCTGGTGGACGCGTCGATCGTCATGGTGGAGAACGCCTACCGGAAGGTCTCCGACGGGCGGCCGGACGGCACCCCCTGGCCGCTCGAGGAGCAGGCCGGCGTCGCCATCGCGGCCACCAGGCAGGTGGGGCGCGCGATCTTCTTCTCGCTGGCGATCATGATCGTGTCGTTCATCCCCGTCTTCATGCTCGAGGCGCAGGAGGGCCGGATGTTCCGGCCGCTCGCCTACACGAAGACCTTCGCGATGATCTCGGCGACGCTGCTGTCGATCACCCTGGTGCCGGTCCTCGTCACGGTCTTCGTCCGGGGCCGCCAGCTCCGGCCCGAGTCGAAGAACCCGGCCGCGAGGATCTCGATCGCGATCTACCGCCCCGTCCTCGCGCTGGCGCTCCGGTGGCGGTGGACGGCCATCCTGCTGAACCTCGCCGTGATCCCGCTCGTCCTGCCGCTGGCGCTCGGCCTCGGCAGCGAGTTCATGCCGGCCCTCTACGAGGGCTCGGTGCTCTACATGCCCACGGCGCCGCCCGGATTGTCGGTGACGGAGGTGACCCGCGCGCTCCAGACGCAGGACAAGGTGCTCCGGGAATTTCCCGAGGTGGACCGCGTCTTCGGTACCGCCGGCCGCGCGACGACCGCGACGGACAACTCACCGATGGGCATGGTCAACACCGTCGTCACGCTCAAGCCCCGCGACGAGTGGCGGCCCGGCATGACCGTCGAACGCCTCCAGGCCGAGATGGACGAGGCGCTGCAGATGCCGGGCTTCCCCAACACCTGGACGCAGCCGATCAGGAACCGCCTCGACATGCTGTTCACGGGCATCAAGACGCCGCTCGGGATCAAGATCCTCGGGTCCGACCTGGGCGTGATCCAGCGTGTCGGCCAGGAGATCGAGAACGCGCTGGCCGACCTCCCCGGCACCCGCAGCGTGTACGCCGAGCGCGTCACCCAGGGCTACTTCACCGACATCGCCGTGGACCGCGCCGCCATCGCCAGGCACGGGCTCACGGTCGAGGACGTGCAGGAGGTCATCCAGACCGCGATCGGGGGCGAAGTGGTCACGCGGACAATCGAGGGCCGCGAGCGTTACCCCGTCAACGTCCGCTACGAACGCGCCTGGCGCGACGACATCCCGGAGCTGGAGCGCGTCCTCGTCAAGGCGCCCTCCGGCGCCCAGGTGCCGCTCGGCGAGCTGGCCGCCATCACCCTCACGCCCGGCCCCGGCATGATCCGCAACGAGGACGGGTTGCTCGCCGGCTACATCTACGTGGACACCGCCAGCCAGGACATGGGCGGGTATGTCGCCGCCGCACAGGCCGCCGTCGCCCGCGACGTGACGATGCCGCCCGGCTATACGCTCGTCTGGAGCGGGCAGTACGAGTTCCAGGTGCGCGCCCGTGAACGCCTGAAGACCCTGCTGCCGATCGTCCTGCTGGTCATCTTCTTCCTGCTGTACCTGACCTTCCACTCGGTCAGCGAGTCGGCGATCGTGATGCTCTCGGTGGTCTACGCCATGACGGGCGGCGTCATCGCGCAGTGGTGGCTCGGCTACAACTTCTCGGTCGCCGTGTGGGTCGGCTACATCGCCCTGTACGGCATCGCCGTCCAGACCGGCGTGGTGATGGTCGTCTACCTGCACGAGGCGCTCGACGAGCGCCTGGCCGAGGGCCGGCCGCTCACACGCGCCGACATCTGGGACGCCACGGTGGCGGGATCCGTCCTGCGCCTGCGCCCCAAGCTGATGACGGTGGCGACCACGATTGCCTCGCTCCTGCCGATCCTGTGGTCCACCGGCGTGGGGTCCGACGTGATGAAGCCCATCGCCGCGCCCATCCTCGGCGGCATGGTGACATCGACCATCCACGTGCTCATCATCACGCCCGTGATCTTCTACATCCTGAAGGCGCGGGCCCTCGACCGGGGGACGCTGCGGCGCTCGGGGATGTAGGTCCGGGCGGGCCGGCCGGGCCGGGCGGGCAGGCTGTCACGTCCGGCCGCAGGCGGCATCTCTGCAGGAAGGAGACCACTGCCATGTTCCGACCTCTTATCGCCCTGCTTCTCAGCCTCAGCCTGGCCCAGGCGGCCTGGGCCCAGACGGCCGTCGAGACCCCGGCCGCCCCGGCGCCCGAGCCCGCCACCATCTTCGTCACCGGAGGCGTGGCCGGCGGCGGCCACCACACCGGCGGAATCCTCGGCGGCACCCTCTCAGCCGGGGTCACGTCGCGCCTGAGCCTCGAGGGCCAGGCGGCCTGGCTCGACCGGGGTCCCGGCTCCTCCGCCGTGGTCGCGCTCGGCTCGGTCCTCGTCCGGCTCGCCCCGGACCGCGCCGACGCCTCGCCCTACCTGGCGCTCGGGGGCGGCATGTACAGCGCCTCGTTCGACCTCGGGATGCAAGGGATGTTCGGCGCGTACGGCTGGATGAGCGGGCCCGGGATGGGCGGGATGGGCCCGGGCGGCATCGGCTTCGGGCAGGGTACGTGGTACGGCCCTGGCGGGATGTTCGGCACCGGCCCGCTGCCATACCCGGACCACGTCCCGGTCTTCTACCAGGCCCGGCTCGGGGGCCTCGAGCCGCCGCTCGACGGCCGCTGGGACACCCGGCGCTTCACGGACCCGGCGCTGAGCCTCGGCGGCGGCGCGACCCTCGCGGTGGGCAGCCACCTGGTGCTCCGGCCCGACGTGCGCGCGCTCGTCGTCTTCGGGGACGGCCGGACGCAGACGATCGGCCTCTTCAACCTGGGGGTGGGCTTCCGCTTCTGACGGCGTCGGAGGGGGGGCCGGGCGGCCACCGCCCCTGCTCCCCCTTTCTGACTTCTTCCTTCTGACTTCTTCCTTACTCAGCTTCCCTGCTGTCGCGCCTCTCTGCTACAATTGGCGTCTCCATTGGGCGGGAGTAACTCAGTGGTAGAGTGTCAGCTTCCCAAGCTGAAGGTCGCGGGTTCGACCCCCGTCTCCCGCTCCACTTCTTCCCTGGCCATGGCCGCGCCTGCGGCGTTCCGGCGGCCGGCGTTCAGCGAATCGAGATCCCCACGCCAGCGACGAGCATCTTCGTGCGCATCGCGCCCGGGAAGTCGTCCGTGGTGCCGACCGCGCTCAACTGGTGCCAGCGCACGTCGAAGCTGAAGCCGACGTGGTCGTTGATCAGCCACCGCGCGCCGCCGCCGTAGTTGAAGATGGAGACCCATCCGGCCGGGCCGCCGATGGTCGGCGCGCCGCTGCCACTCGCGACGAGGGCCTCGCTCTCGACCTTCGCGCGACCCATCCCTCCGCTGATGTAGCTCCACCCATCCCGGTGGCCGAAGTTGAACGACACCTCGGGCTCGACGGCCTTGAGCTTCGTCGTCACGTCGGGAATGGTCGCCGCCGCCGCGGTATCGGCCTCGGGGTTGATCGCGGTCGCGCCCCTGACGAAGAGCGCACGGGCGCCGACCCCCACCTTCACCCGCCCGAGGCTGGCCACGAAGACGTGCGCCCCGCCGTCGAGGCCCAGGCCCCGGGTTGGCAGGGCCGTCTCGTCGGGCACCGGGGGCAGCCATCCCGGCGTCGCGGGCAGGCCGGACGTCACACCGTGGAGATCGACGATGAAGCCGGAGATGGGGCGGGCGGGGGCCTGGGCGAGCACCGGGCCCGCCGCGAGCAGCACGCTGGCCGCCGCGGCGAACCCGGCCACGAGACGTCGCATGATCAGCGCTTGGCCTTCCGGCGCTCGGCCCAGTACTTCTTCATGCGCTCGGACACGGCCTTGCGCGCCGCGGCCGACAGCTTCGGCGCGCGGCGCCGCTTGCGCGCCACCGGGGCATCAGCCGTGCCTTCGGCCTTGACCGGCACGGCCGCCGTCGCCTTGTTGAACAGCTCCGGGAAGGTGGCCCGAATCGACGCCTCCTCCTTGCGGATTTCCTCGAGGCGCTTCATCGCGCCCAGGCGCGCGAGGCGCCTCATGTCGTCTCGACTGAGCTCAACTGCCACGTGTGATGTCCTCCGGGGGGGTAATTACGAACGGACCATGCTACTACGGCGTCCGGGGGGCTCAGTAGCCGGCCGCGGCCGGCTGCGCCGTCTCACCGCGCGACTCGCGCACGATGCGCACGCCCGCGCTCGCGCCGACGCGCGACGCCCCGGCCTCGACCATGGCCTGGACCTGCGCGAGGTCGCGTACACCGCCAGCCGCCTTGACGCCCATCTCCTCGCCCACCACGCGCCGCATCAGCGCCACGTCGGCGACCGTGGCGCCGCCCGGGCCGAAGCCCGTCGACGTCTTGACGAAGTCGGCGCCGGCGGCCTTGGACAGGACCGACGCCGTGACCTTCTCCTCGTCGGTCAGCAGCGCCGCCTCGATGATCACCTTGCTGACGGCGCCGCCCTCCCGGCACGCGCCGACCACGGCCCGGATGTCGTCGGTCACCAGCGTCACGTCGCCCGACTTCAGGGCCCCGACGTTGATGACCATGTCGATCTCGGTCGCGCCGTCGAAGATCGCGCGCCTGGTCTCGTACTGCTTCACGTCCGGCGTCGTGGCGCCGAGCGGGAAGCCCACCACCGAGCAGACGCCCACGCCCGACCCGGCGAGCAGCCGCGCCGCCAGCGCCACCCACGTCGGGTTGACGCAGACGGTGGCGAAGCGGTGCTCCGCGGCCTCGGCGCAGAGACGCTCGATATCGGTGGCGGTGGCATCCGGCTTCAGCAGGGTGTGGTCGATCAAGCCGGCCACCTGGCCGGCGCCCCCGCCGGAGGCGTGCAGCCCCAGGCGCGACGCGCCCGCCGCCAGGACGCCGCCGACCCGGTCCGGGCAGCAATCGGCGATCAGCCCGTGGCACCCACACCGCGTGGGCGCGACCGCGCCCGCCGCCACGAGCTCCTCCAGGATGAGCTCCACCACCCGCCGCATGTCGGTCATCCCTGCGTCTCCAGCCGCGCGATCTTCGCGAGACGGCGCAGGTAGCGCGGCTCGCGGGTCGGCGTGCCCAGGAAGGTCTCCACGATGGCCAGCGCGCCGGGCGTGTCGACGAGCGTCGCGCCCAGGGCCAGCACGTTGGCCCCATTGTGTTCCCGCGCGTACCGCGCCAGCGTCCTGTCGGTGCACATGGCCGCCCGGATGCCGTCGATCTTGTTCGCCGCGATCGCGGACCCCAGCCCGGCACCATCGATGACGATGCCCGCGCCCGCTTCGCCGCGTGCGACGAGGCGGGCCACCTGCGCGGCGATGTCCGGGTAGTCCACCGGGTCTGGTCCCTCGGTCCCGATATCGATCACGGTCCGACCCTCACCCCGCAGGTGCTCCCGGAGCGCGCGCTTGAGCCCCACGCCGCCGTGATCGCTCCCGAT
Organism: Vicinamibacterales bacterium; assembly: GCA_050250645.1. Lineage (GTDB taxonomy): Bacteria > Acidobacteriota > Vicinamibacteria > Vicinamibacterales > UBA2999 > JBFWVR01. The sequence continues at coordinate 158,120 of JBFWOG010000006.1, read as the reverse complement.
GGCGACGACGCGCGGGTCCGCGGCCGGCGCCAGCGACGCCTCGTCCACGCTCGCCACGTCGCCGGCCACGGTGACCCGGCGGGCCCGGAGCGTGTCGGCCGCGAGCGGGGTCACGCGCCCGCCCGGCGCGAGCACCACCGTGGTGCCCGGCTCCATGAGCCGCGCCTCCGCCTCCGTAATCAGGTCGTACCGCTTCATCGCCCGTCGGTCCCTGTGCTACGCTCGGGCTCGATGCCCGGCCGGCCCACCATCGACACGCTCATCACCGCCGACGCGATCCAGGCCCGCATCCGCGAACTCGCCGCGGAAATCCGCCACGACTCGCCGTCCGCGCCGCTCCACTTCATCTGCGTCCTCAAGGGCGCCTTCCTCTTCCTGGCCGACCTCGTGCGCGCCGTCGACGGCGAGGTCACCGTCGACTTCATGGCGCTCTCGAGCTATGCGGGCACCACGTCGAGCGGCGAGGTGCGCCTCGTCAAGGACCTCGACACCGGCCTCGAGGGCCGCGACGTCATCATCGTCGAGGACATCGTCGACACCGGCCTGACACTCCACTACCTGCAGGACATCCTGCGCGCCCGAGGCCCGCGCCAGTTGCGCACCGCGTGCCTCCTGAGCAAGCCCGCCCGCCGCACGACCGAGGTGGCCGTCGACTACATCGGCTTCGTCATCGACGACCACTTCGTCGTCGGCTACGGGCTCGACCACGACGAGCACTACCGCAACCTGCCCTACATCGGCGTCGTCCGCGGCTCCTGACCCGCGAGCGCGCCCTCCCCTACGGCTGCGGCGCGACCGCCTGCCTGACCGACTCCGCCATCTTCCGCGCGTCGGCCAGCACCGCCGCCTCGTCCAGCGACAGCACCACCCTGTCGCGCATCAGGATGCGGCCGTTCACGATGGTCGTCTCCACGTCGTCGCCGCGGGTCGTGTAGACCAGGTGCGACTCCGGGTTGTACATCGGCGTCTGCCGGGGCTGGTCCATGCGCACGACGATGAGGTCGGCCAGCTTGCCGGCCTCGAGCGTCCCGAGGTCACTGGCGCGCCCGAGGACGCGTGCGCCGCCGGCCGTGGCCATCTCCAGCGCCGTGCGCGCGCTCACCGCCGTCGGGTCGCGGCTCACCAGCTTGTGGACGAAGGCCGCCTGCCGCATCGCCTCGAACATGTCGAGGTCGTTGTTGCTGGCGGCGCCGTCGGTGCCCAGGCCCACGGCCACGCCCTTCGCGAGATAGGCGGGCACCGGCGCGGTGCCGCTCGCCAGCTTCATGTTGCTCTCGGGGTTGTGCGCGATGCCGACGTCGTTGCGCTTCAGGACGTCGATCTCCGCGTCGTCGACCCACACGCCGTGCGCCGCGACGATGCGCGGTCCCCAGAAGCCGATCTTGTCGAGGTAGCCCACCGGCCGGAGGCCCGACCGGTCCTCGATGGCCTTGACCTCGTCCTCGGTCTCGGCGAGGTGGATGAGCAGCGGGACGCCCTTCCGCATGGCGAGGTCGCGGCACGCGAGGAGCGTCGCGGTGTCGAGGGTGTAGGGCGCGTGGGGGGCCACGGCGGGCGTGATGAGCGGGTCTCCCGCGAACTCGTCGATGAACCGCGCCGCGCGCGCCAGCGCCTCGGCAGGCGTCTTCGCGTCGGCCACGGGAAACTGGATGACGGTCTGCCCGAGAACGCCTCGCAGCCCGGCGTTCCGGGCCTCACGCGCGATCACGTCCTCGAAGTAGTACATGTCCGTGAACGTCGTGGTGCCCGAGCGGATCATCTCGAGCGCCGCCAGCCGCGTGCCGACGCGCACGAACTCCGGCGACACGAGCGTGGCCTCGGCCGGGAAGATGTACTTCTGCAGCCAGTCCATCAACGCCAGGTCGTCCGCGAGGCCGCGGAACATGACCATCGGGGCGTGCGTGTGGGTGTTGATCAGGCCGGGCATCACCACGCGGCCCGTCGCGTCGATCGTGTCGGCGGACGAGTACGCCGCGGCGATCTCCGCCGCCGGGCCGACGGCCACGATCTGCGTGCCGTCGATGGCAACCGAGCCGGGATTGATCACCGTCGCGCGGCCGTCCATGGGCAGGACGATGCCGCCAGAGACGATGAGGGAGACCTGGCGCGGCTGGCGCGCCTCGGGGCCTGCGGCCAGGGCGAGCAGGCCGGCGGCGACGACCGCCGCGAGGCGGCCGGAGGGCGGGAATCTCACCCGCCGATTGTACGGCAATCACGCGAAAGCGTGTAATCTCTCCCCGTGCTGCACCTGGTCGATCACCCTGTCGCTCACGACATCCTGATCCAGTTGCGAGACGTCGCCACGGAGCCCGAGCGGTTCCGCGCGCTCGCCGGACGGATCAGCCTCCTGCTGGCCGCCGAAGCCCTCAGGAGCCTGCCGGCCATCGACACGGCAGTCACGACGCCGCTCGGGCCCGCCGAAGGCCGCCGCCTCGCCAGCGACGTCGTCTTCGTGCCGGTGCTCCGGGCCGGCCTCGGCATGCTCCCCGGCATGCTCCAGGTCCTGCCCTCCGCGCGGGTCGGCCACATCGGCCTGCAGCGCGACGAGGAGACGGCGGTCGCCTCGCGCTACTACGCGAAGCTCCCGCCGGGCCTCGAGCACAGCCACGTCGTCCTCATCGACCCCATGCTCGCCACCGGCGGAAGCGCGGTGGCCGCGCTCGACCTCCTCACCCGCGCCGGCGCCCGCCGTCTCTCGCTCGTCTGCATCGTCGCCGCCCCGGAAGGCGTGGCCGCCGTGGAGGCCGCCTACCCCGACGTCGCCATCGTGACGCCCGTCGTGGATCGCGAGTTGAACGACCGCAAGTTCATCGTGCCAGGGCTCGGGGACTTCGGGGACAGGCTCTACGGCACGACCTAGGGGCCAACGGCGCCGAACGGATCCTGCCGGACGGTGTCGTGCCCGTCAGGGCCGCCCGCCCCTGCGCTCGCCAGGAACATCCCACCGCAGTGGGGGCATCTACTTGCCGTCGTTTCCGGGCCGCCAGCCAGGTAACCCGCTGCCTGGCGCCGACGCCGTCCGGTTCCACGTGCCGGCGGGCCTGGTCGCGTCGGTGGTCCAGGCGGGCTGGCTGGCCGTCGCCGGGGCCGGTCCGCCCGCGCCCGCCCGCGGCGGCGACGCGTTCTGCGGCGCGACCCCGAAGGCCGTCCGTGCCCCCGGCCTCGGTTCCGGTGACACCGGCAGGGCGCGCACGAAGCCAGCAACGAGCGAATACCGTCCGAAGCCGTTCGCCTGCTCCTCGTAAGCCTCCGCCGCGCGCCGCCTGGACTCTGGCGTGTGCATGATGAGCGACCCCTCGGAGGCGACGTTCCCGGCGTCACGCCCCCGGTCGCCCGACGGCGTCAGATCGAACCGCAGCGCGTGTCGCGCGCGGGCGGCCTCGCCGGGCGGCACGGCCGCGTCGGACTTCGCCTTGTCCGCCTCGAGCCTGAAGGCCTCGTCCCTCGCACGCTGCGCCGCGCGGGCGGCGCTTACCGCGCCTGGGACTCCGCCGGCGAGCCGGTGCACGTCCCCTTTTCCCCTCCCGTTCCCGTTCCCGAGGCCAAGACCATGGTCGTTGTCAGGGCCGTGCTCGCTGCCGTCCCCGTCGTCGTCTTCGTGCCCGTTGGCGTTGCCGTTGCCGTTGCCCTTCTCGCTTCCGTTGCTGTTCCCGATGCCGTTGCCGAGGCCCAGCCCACTCCCGTTGCCGAGGCCCGTCCCGTTGCTGGTGCCGAGATCGCTTCCGTTACCGAGGCCAGGGCCGGCTCCCGCGCCGGTGCCTGCCCCGTTGCCGAGACCGTTGCCGGTGCCGGTGCCGTTGCCGTTGCCGAGCCCGCTGCCGTTACCGAGCCCGCTGCCGAGGCCATTGCCACTCGCCCCGGGGGTCGCCCCGCCTCCCGTCTGGATGCCCACCCCGGCACCGGCCGACGCCCCGGTGCTGGCGCCGTTCGCACCCAGTGCACCGTTTCCGGGCTGCCACGCGGGCGCACTGCCGGGTGCTGTCGTGCCGGCCCTCTTCGAGCTGTCCCCGCCACTGCCGAAACCCCTCCCGCCGGGCTGTCTCGTCACGCGGTCGGCCTTGCCGTTCCTGCCTGCGCCAAAGGCGCCATCGAGGAGCGTGGTCCTGCCGCTGACACGCGCGGTCCCGGCCGGCGCCGTCCCCCGCGCCGACGCGGGACGCGCGCTGTCAACCGGCGCCTGGCCTGTCCCGGCCCGCAGGGCCGACCGGACGGCGCGCACCAGGCTGACCAGGTCTCCCAGCTTGCTCTGGCCACGCGTGCTCCCTGCGCCCGGCGACGTCGCGGGCGCCGTCTGCCTGGGGTCTCCCGGCGCGCCCCGGACAGCGCCGGCGGACTTCCCGCTTGCCTTGCCAGCGGTGGCGTCGCTGGACCACTGGACGGTAACCGCCGGCTCGCGGGCTCCGGCCCGGCCAGCGCTTCCCCGCGCGCCCCTCCCCCTCCTGCCCGTGTTCCCGGCCGAGGCGGACTGTGCGGCAGGTCCGCCCGAAGCACCCGAAGCGCTGGTCGCGGCATCCACCTTCATACCGAGTCTCCCCCAGTGACGTCGCCCGACATTCGATGGTGCGCTAGACCCATGAATGGATCTAACGCGATCACGAGCTGACAAACGCGACACACAGCAAGGATGGGTCCACGTCCACAGAGTCACAACAGGCCGTCAATTCACTGGCAAATGAGCCCGACCCGCCGTCTCGACATGTGCGGTCGTGTGCAGATTCGGTGTGCACTACCCGGAGCGCACACAGGCGGGCGACCGCCAGAGCAGCGCGCCCGGGGCGCCGCGGACGATGCGCCCCAGTCGCGGGGAAGCGCGCCGGGGTTCGGAGCACGCGCCCCTGCCCCGCGTCGGCGTGTGTGGAGGTCCCCGGATCGCACGGCGCGAGGCGCGCCGCGGCCGGGGTCATGGTCCTGAGCGACGGCCGGAGCTGAAGCCGGCCGGAGGATGGTGGCGCGCGAAGCGCGCATCGGGCGACCGGCCCGTTCTGCCCCGTGGGAGTGAGTGGGGATGCGCGCGGCGCGCAAGTTGCGCCGGTCCGTGTGCGCCGAGCGCCGCGATACGGTTGAGTTCGCCCCGCGGGGTTTGATATAGTTCGTGTTTGGCTGCGCGCTTGGCTCAGCGGTAGAGCACCGCCTTCACACGGCGGGGGTCAGTGGTTCGAATCCACTAGCGCGCACCACTTCTTCCCTTCCCCCGCAATCTTCAATCTTCAATCTTCAATCTTCGATCTGCAATTCTCCTGGCATGGCTCCGCTCGGACCCGCTGCGGGTCATGGAGGCGGTCATCACGGGAGTGAGCTTCCTGGGCGCGGGCACCATCATCCGCGGACGGGGCCAGCGTGTGGAGGGGCTGACGACGGCCGCCGCGATGCTCGCGGCGGCCGCCATCGGCATGAGCGTGGGGGTGGGGCACGTGGCGCTGGCCGCCCTGCTGACCGCGGTGGTCGTGGCGGTGCTGCGCCTGCCCACGGGGCGGGGGGTCAGCTCTTCTTGAGCTCGGCGATGAGCGCCTCGAGGGCGGCCTTGTACCCCGCGTCGGCCTCGGCATACACCTTCATGTAGTCCTGCTCCGACATCTTGTCTTCCTTCCAGTTCCCGTCGAAGTTGAACCCGCCCTTGCCCGCGTCCATGGTGTCGAAGGGCTGGTCGCGGTCGCGCTTCGGGCGCAGGCCGTCCGCGCCGAGGTCGGTGATGAGCACCTTGGTGTCGGGGACGAACGCGCTGTTCAGGTCGATGTAGACGTCCCGGTACTGCTTGCCGATGAGCTTCTCGTTGAGCACCGCCGGGGCCGCGTAGCGCGCCCAGACGACGAGCAGCTGGTTGGGGAAGAACAGGACGGCGGCGTACTTGTCCGTTTCGCCGGGCATGCGGGTCGCCACGGCGTCGAGCTTCTGCGCCTCGAGCAGCGACGCCAGCTCCCTGGCGGCGGACGCCGACTGCGCCTCCTGCGCGAAGAGCGGCTGGGCGAAGAGCGGTGCCGCGAGGATGGCGGCAACGAGCGCCGACAACAGCCGGCGGGTCGCGACAGCAGACATCGGGAGGCCCCCTTTGGGAGAAAGCGTGTGAACGGTCCTGCGCGTGAAAGGACTGTCTACCACGCACCGGGGGCGACGTCAAACGCGGGCGGGCGCCCGCTAGCCGATGAAGAGCGACTCGTCGTCGTCGAGGGAGGCGGCGCGGACCGCCGAACGCCGGCGGGTGGCCTCGCGGAGGCCGCGCAGCGCGCTCACCGCCGCCCGCACGCCGGCGACCACGGCCATGCCCTGCCGGGCCGGGCCGGCCACGAACTGCTGGGCGGAGGCGAGCGTCTCGTCCACGCGCCCGGCCAGTTCGCCGAACACCTGGTCGATGCGCTCGACCTGCGCCGAGGCGAGGCGCGCGGCGCGGACGGCCTCGTCGCTGACCGCCGTGAGGTTGGACAGGACGGGCTTGACCTCGTGCTCGAGCTGCGCGGTCAGCCGGTCCACGCGCTTCGCGAGGCGCAGGCCCACCACCACGGCCCCGACCTGGATCAGCGCCATCACGCTCACCGCCGCGGCGATCACGCCGAGCAACGCATCGGACATCAGGCCTGCGACTCCCCGCTCTCCCGCGCCTGCTGGAAGGCCTCGCGGCCCCGCTCGATCGCGCCGGACAGGGTCTCCCGCTGCCGCTTGTACATCTCCCGGCCCTGGTCGACGGCGTCGCGGGCCTTCTCGCGGCTCTCGCGGGCCTTCTGGCCGAGGAAGTCGCGCGTCTCCTCACCCGACTGCGGGGCGAACAGCAGCGCCACGGTCGCGCCGGTCAGCGCGCCCACGACGAACGCGAGCATCACCGCCCCGGCTCCCTGCTGGTCTCTCGACATGGCTGCCTCCCTAGAAAATACTGACCTTGACGTTGAGGAACTTCTTCGGATCGCGGCGGATGTCGCTGATGAGGCTGCGCAGTTCAGCGGCCGCCTGATTCATGTTCTCATATAACTGCTTGTCGTGCAGCAACTGCCCGGCCGTGCCCTCCCCCGCGTTCAGCTGGGAGGTCAGCGCGTCGAGCCGCGCCGTCATCGAATCCAGCTTGCCGTAGAGGGCGTCGTCGGTCAGGAGCTTCCCCATCGTGCCCTCGCCGGCGTTGAGCCGGCCGGTCATCGTCTCGAGGTTCTTCGAGGTGCCCGCGAGCGAGTCGGCCAGCGCCGGGTCGTGCAGGAGCTTGCCGAGCGACCCCTCGCCGTTCCGGATGCTCGCCGTGATGGCGTTCAGGCTCGACACCGACGCGGACAGCTCCTGGTAGAGCACCGGGTCCTTCACCAGCTTGCCCAGGCTGCCCTCGCCGGCCGCCACGGCCGTCGCCACGCGCTGGGCCGCGGCCATGAAGCCGTCCACCTCGCGGAAGAGCGAGTCGTCCGCGAAGAGCCGCCCGACGGTGCCGCGCCCGGCCCGGATGTCGGCGATCAGCTTCGTCGCCTCCTCCATGCCGGCCGCCGCCTGCTCGGTCACCTGGGCGATGCTGCCCTCGGCGACGCCGGTCTTCAGGTACCCCCAGCGCGGCACCGGGGTGCCGCCGTCGGCCGCCGTGATGTCGATGGCCCCCTCGCCGAGCAGCGAGATCGAGCCGATCGAAGCGACCGATCGGTCGGTCACGAGCGGCCGCATGTTCTCGCCAATCTCCATCCAGACCTCGACGCCGGTCCCCGAGAACCGCACCTCGGTCACGGCGCCGACCTCGACGCCCGCGACCCGCACGGGGGACCCCGTCTTGATCCCGGCGACGTTCAGGAACGTCGCCTTCAGCGGGTAGCGCTGCCAGAAGAAGCCGCCCGTCCCGCCAACGGCGAAGATCAGGACGGCGGCCATCACGATGGCGAAGACGGCGAGCATGCCGACCTTCAGCTCGGCCCAGGCCAGGGAACGTGTGCGGGGCATCGGTCTACAACCTTCTCAGGAACTCAGGAAAGGAACGCGCGCAGGTACGGGTCCTTCGACGTCCGGAGCTCGTGCGCCGAGCCCTCGAAGGCGATCTTCCCGTCCCGCAACATCACGAACTCCGCCTCGGCCGCCTTGTCCTCGGGCGCCGCGAAGATCTCGACGCCGTCGCGCCGCTCGGCCATCTGCGTGGCCACGTAGAACGCGTCGCGCAGCTGGTGGGTCACGATGACCGACGTGACGTTCTCCAGGTCGCGCAGCTTGATGATCTCCGCGTCGACGCTGAGCGACGTCATCGGGTCGAGCCCGGTGGTGGGCTCGTCGTACAGCAGGATGGCGGGCTTGGCCGTCATCGCCCGCGCGATCGCGACGCGGCGGCGCTGGCCGCCCGACAGCTCCGAGGGCTGCCGGTCGATGAACTCCGACAGCCCGACGAAGCCGAGGACCTCCTCGACGCGCTCCCGGACCACGTGCAGCGGCAGGTCGGTCTCCTCGTACAGCTTGTAGCCGACGTTCTCCCCGACGCTCAGCGAGTCGAACAGCGCGCCCTCCTGGAACACCATCCCCATGTCGCCGCGCACGTGGATCAGGTCGCGCTCGCGCATCTGGTCGATGCGCTGCCCGAGCACGGTGACCTGGCCCGCGTCCGGGCGGAGCAGGCCCAGCATCAGCTTCAGGACCGTCGACTTGCCGGCGCCGCTCGCGCCCAGGAAGATCTTGGTGTGCCCCGCGCGGACCGTGAAGCTGATCTCGTCGAGGATCACCTTGTCGTCGAAGGCGAGGCTCACCTTGTCGAACTCGATGACGGCCTCGTCGGCCTCCAGGGCCCGCAGCCGGATCCCGGCCGACGAGAGGGTCTGTGGCTCCATCAGAACAGCACCGCGATGAGCAGGCGGGTGACGAAGAAGTCGACGGCCAGGACCGCGACCGACGCCGCGACGACGGCGTTGGTCGTCGACCGGCCGACGCCCTGCGTGCCGCCGCGGGTCCGCAGGCCCACGTGGCACCCGATGCTCACGATGACGAAGCCCAGGAAGAAGGGCTTCAGGATTCCCATCCAGACGTCCTCCATGTAGAGGCCGTCCACCACCGAACTCCAGTAGAGGGTCGAGGCGACGCGCAGCTCGAAGGTCGCGATGATCCAGCCGCCCACCATGCCGACGGTGTTCGCGACCGCCGTCAGCAGGGGGCACATCAGCGAGCCGGCCAGCACCCGGGGCACCACGAGCTTGCGGACCGGGTCGGTCCCGAGCGCGCGCAGCGCGAAGATCTGGTCGGTCACGACCATCGAGCCGAGCTCGGCGGCGATGCCGGACCCCACCCGGCCCGCGAGCATCAGCGCCGTCAGCACGGGCCCGAGCTCCTTCACCATCGACGCGCTCACGAGCCGCCCGACGTACGGCCGCGCGCCGAACTGGTCGAGCGTCATGCCGCTCTGCAGCGCCAGCACGGCACCGGTGAAGAACCCCGTGAGGATCACGACGGTGAGCGACCCGATGCCGATCGCCTCGAACTGCTCGACGAGGTCATGACCGTAAAACGGCTTCGACACCATGCCGCCGATCGCCGCCCGGCACAGCTTCACGTACTCCTGCACCTCGAGGAGCGCCTTCTTGACCCACGCCGTCCTGACGCTTTCCACCGTCACCGCCTCGCCGAGGCGCCCAGCCCGAGTTCCCGGGTCCGCAGGGCGCGAATCTGGTCCCGGAGTGCCGCCGCCTTCTCGAAGTCGAGGTTGGCGGCCGCTCCCTTCATCTCCCGTTCGAGCCCGGCCAGGTGCTGGTCGAGCTCGGCCTGCGTCCGGAACCGCGGCCCGCTGGGCGCCGGCTCCGGGATCGCCCCGTAGTCCCGCTCGTACACGCTCGAGAGGACGTCCTCGATGCCCTTGACGATCGTCGTCGGCGTGATGCCGTGCTCGGCGTTGTACGCCGCCTGCCGCGTCCGGCGCCGCTCGGTCTCGCTGAGCGCCGCGCGCATCGAGTCGGTCACCGTGTCGGCATACATGATGACGCGCCCCTCGACGTTGCGCGCCGCGCGGCCCGACGTCTGGATGAGCGCGCCGGCCGAGCGCAGGAAGCCTTCCTTGTCGGCGTCGAGGATCGCCACGAGCGAGACCTCCGGCAGGTCGAGGCCCTCGCGCAGCAGGTTGATGCCCACGAGCACGTCGAACGCGCCCCGGCGCAGGTCGCGCAGGATCTCGACCCGCTCGAGCGTGTCGATGTCGGAGTGCAGGTACCGCACCCGGACGCCCAGCTCCTGGTAGTACTGCGTCAGGTCCTCGGCCATCCGCTTGGTGAGCGTCGTGACGAGCACGCGCTCGCCGCGCCCCGCCCGCACGCGGATCTCGCCGAGCAGGTCGTCCACCTGGCCCTTGACGGGCCGCACGTCGATCGGCGGGTCCATGAGCCCGGTCGGGCGGATCACCTGCTCGACGACGACGCCGCCGGCCTGCTGCAGCTCGTACGGCCCCGGGGTCGCCGACACGTAGACGCGCTGCCCGCCCCGCGCCTCCCACTCCTCGAAGTTCAGCGGCCGGTTGTCGAGCGCGGACGGCAGGCGGAAGCCGTAGTCGACGAGCACCTCCTTCCGCGACCGGTCGCCGTGGTACATCCCGCGGATCTGCGGCACCGTCTGGTGGCTCTCGTCCACGATCACGATCGCGTCGTCCGGCAGGTAGTCGAGCAGGGTCGGGGGCGGCTGCCCCGCCACCCGCCCCGTGAGGTGCCGCGAGTAGTTCTCGATGCCGTGGCAGTAGCCGATCTCGCGGATCATCTCGAGGTCGAACATCGTCCGCTGGTGCAGCCGCTGCGCCTCGAGGAGCTTGCCCGCCGACTCGAGCTCGGGCAGGCGCTCGGCGAGCTCCGCCTTGATCGTCTCCACCGCGTCGTTCAGCCGGGTCCGCGACGTCACGAAGTGCGACTTCGGGTACACCGCGATGCGGTCGTGCCGCCGGAGCGCCTTGCCGGTGATGGGGTCGATCGTGACGAGCTCGTCCACCTCGTCGCCGAAGAGGCCGATGCGGAGCGCCGTCTCCTCGTACGACGGATAGACCTCGACGATGTCGCCACGCACGCGGAACGTGCCGCGGCCGAACTCGTGGTCGTTGCGCTCGTACTGGATCTCCACCAGCTTGCGCAGGATCTGGTCCCGGTCGATCCGCTGCCCGCGCTCGAGCGGCAGCAGCATCCCGTAGTAGGCCTCCGGCGACCCGAGGCCGTAGATGCAGCTCACGCTCGCGACGATGATGACGTCGCGGCGCTCGAAGAGCGACCGGGTCGCCGAGAGGCGCATCCGGTCGATCTCGTCGTTGATCGTCGCTTCCTTCTCGATGTACGTGTCGCTCGACGGCACGTACGCCTCCGGCTGGTAGTAGTCGTAGTAGCTGACGAAGTACTCGACGGCGTTGTCCGGGAAGAAGCGCCGGAACTCCTGGAAGAGCTGGGCGGCGAGGGTCTTGTTGTGCGCCATCACCAGCGCCGGCCGGTTCACGGCCGCGATGACCGACGCCATCGTGAAGGTCTTCCCCGAGCCCGTCACCCCGAGCAGCACCTGGTGCCGGTCCCCCCGGTCGAGGCCGGCGATGAGCTCCGGAACCGCGTGGACCTGGTCGCCCCGCAGGTCGAAGTCGGACACGAGCGTGAAGTGGTCGTTCTGGGAGGACATGCGCGACTGGCCCAAGAGACCATCGTACCACGAACCTCCGGCCCCTCGCGCGTCCCGGGGCGGGTCGCGGGGACGGCGGGCACCGGCCCCGCCCGGGGGCCGCGCGGCGGCGCGCGGGGGGCCTAGGGCTCGCTGCGGTACGGCGCGAAGTAGCCGTGGCGGGTCCGGACCTTGAGGCCCCGGCGCTTCACCTTGATGTCGACCTCCCGCCACGCGCCGTCCTCGGCGCCGTTCGTGGAGGCATAGCCCAGGTGGTACCGGCCCTTGATCTCGGCCAGGACCTTCGCGTACGACTCGTCGAGGTCCTTGAGCCGTGACGGGAAGAAGGCCTCGCCCCCGGTCACCTCGACGATCTGCTGCAGGCGCATGCGGAGCTCGGTCCGGTAGGACCCGGTGTTCTCGTTCAGCCCGACCGCGTACACCGTCACCTGCGACGCCTTGAGGAGTGTCAGCAGGTCGCCGAACCCCATGGTCGACCGCGTGTCGCCCCCGTCCGTGTACATCACGAGGATCTTCCGGCCCTCCTGCATCTGGGCGCCGTCGAGGTAGACCCCGAGCGCGTCGTAGAGGGCCGTCCAGCCGTCCGGCTTCCGCATGCGGATGCGCTCGACGACGCGGGCGAAGTCGCGCTGCGGGTACCGCGTGACCCGGACCTCGGTGTCGAAGTCGACCAGGGTGATGTCCTCGGCCTCGGGGAGCATGTTGAGGAACTTGATGGCGGCGGACCGCGCCAGCTTGAGGTCCTGCTCCATGCTGCCGCTCGTGTCCAGCATGAGGCCGAGGCGCTTCCGGGCCCGGGAATCGGCCTCGTCGCCCACGGCGAAGTACTGGAGCTGCTGCTCCACGCCGTCCTCGACGATGGCGAAGTCGTCCGCGGTCAGGTCGGTCACCAGCTCGCCGTGCTTGTCGACGACCGTGACGCCGAACGTCACCAGGTCGACGCCGCTCCGGAACGTGCCCTGCTGCCCGGCCGCCACGCCGGCCGCCAGGGCCACCACCAGCCACGAGGTCACGAGGGTCCGTCGCCGCACTTGCCTCCCCCTCCCGCCGGGCCATGTGCCGGGGCCCGGTCGCCGCGTTCGGGCGGATCCTACCAGACTTTCGACGGCCGGGCCGGGGCGGGAGGGGTCTATAATCGAAGGTTGTCGCCCATGAGAACCCCCGGGACGGATCGTGGGGCCGCCAGGCAATGAGATGCCTCGCGGTCTGCCACACGGAATTGCTCGTCCGGCTGCTGCAGGCGGTCGTGGCGCCTGGTGCCGAGCTGGAGGTGCTCGTCGAGAGCCCCGCCGCGGCCAGGCGGGTCCAGCAGGACGCGACGGCCGTCCACGTGGGCGACCCGAAGCGGGTGGACACCTACGTCAAGGCCGACCTCGGGCCCGGGACGATCGTCATCGTCGAGGACAACGGGCGCCGGTCGCTGAAGAAGGTGCTGCAGGCGATACGTGACGCGGGAGGCACGCTCGTCTACGTGGTGGGCACGGGCCCGCGGGACGTGCAGAAGACCGAGATGCTCCGGCCGGAGTTCCCGGAGGTCACGACGCTGACGCTGGCCGAGCTGGTGTCCGGCCCCCTGATGACCGAGCTCGGGCGCTCGGTGACCCGGCAGAAGGTGCAGCAGTACCAGCGCTACTTCACCGACGCCGACCGGGTCCTCATCCTCCTGCACAACGACCCCGACCCCGACGCGCTCGCGAGCGGCCTCGCGCTCCGCAACATCCTCCGGCGCACCCGCCAGACCGCGATCATCGGCTGCCTGCAGGGGGTGACCCGGCCCGAGAACCAGCGGATGGTGAAGCTGCTGGATCTCTCCTACGAGGTCGTGACCCCCGAGCAGTTCGGCGAGTTCGACAAGGTCGCCCTCGTCGACGTCCAGCCCCACTACTTCCCCGGACTGCTCCCCCAGGCCGACCTGGTGATCGACCACCACCCCGAGCAGCCGGGCTACAACGCCGTGTTCCGGGACATCCGGTCGAACTACGGCTCGACCTCGACGATCCTGACCGAGCACCTGCGCGCGGTGGACATCGACATCTCGGAGCGGACGGCGACGGCGATGCTCTACGCCATCAAGTCCGACACCCTGTTCTTCAACCGCCAGGCTAACCGGGCCGACCTCGACGCGTTCTCGTACCTCTATCCCCTGTCGGACGCGACGATGATCCGCAAGATGGAGGGCGCCGAGATCACGGCCGAGCGCCTCGATCACGTGATCAAGGCGTGGCAGCAGGGCCGCATGATGGACCACGTGTTCTGCGCGTTCATCGGCGAACCGCCGCGCGAGGACTTCGTCCCCTACGTCGCCGACTTCTACCTGCAGCTCGAGGACGTCCAGTGGACGGTCATCTCCGGGGTCGTCAACGACACCTTCGTCGTGTCGGTGCGCAACCTGGGCTACTCGCGCAACGCGGGCGACTTCGTCCGCCGCTGGTTCAACGACATCGGCAGCGCGGGCGGCCACCGGACGATGGCCAAGGCCGTCGTGCCCCTGGAGGCGTTCCAGCAGAAGTTCGGCACGCACGAGGGCAGCCGCATCAACCAACGCATCCTCGAGCTGGTCCTCGAGTTCCTGCGCGAAGCCAAGAGCTAGGCCGGGACTCGCTGGGACTCACTGCGTTCGCTAGGACTCGCTGCGGTCGCTGGGACTCACTACGTTCGCTGGGACTCGCCTTCGGCTCGCTGGGACTCGCTTCGCTCGCTAGGACTCACTGCGGTCGCCGGGACTCGCTTCGCTCGCTGGGATCCCAGCGAGGGCCGCGAGGCCCGAGTCCTAGCGAAGCCCCGTAGGGCCCCGAAGCCCCGCAGGGGCTGAGTCCCAGCGAGGCCCCAGCAGGGGCCGAGTCCTATCCAAGCGCCTGTATGATGTCCGCGACCAGGTCCTCGGGGTCTTCGAGGCCGATCGACAGGCGCATCATCCCGCGCGTGACGCCGGCCGCGGCCAGTTCCTCGTCGGTCAGGCCGTACTGCGAGGTCAGGCACGGCAGGCTGCAGAGGCTCTCCACCCCGCCGAGGCTCGCCGCGCGCTTGATCACCTGCAGGCGGTCGAAGGCGCGGAACGCGGCGTCCTGGCCGCCCTTCACGTCGATGCAGACCATGCCGCCGAAGCCCGACATCTGGCGGCGCGCGATGTCGTGGTCGGGGTGCGACGCGAGCCCCGGGTAGTAGACCCGCTCCAGGCGCGGGTGCCCCTCGAGCGCCTCGGCCACCGCGAGCGCCACGGCATTGTGCCGCGCGACGCGCAGGGGCATCGTCTTGATGCCCCGCGCCAGCGCGTAGGCCGGCTGCGGGTCGAGGATGCCCCCGAACAGGCGCCGCGCCTTCGCCAGCGGCTCGATGATCGCCCGGCGCCCCGAGAGCACGCCGGCCGTCACGTCGCTGTGCCCGTTGAGGTACTTCGTGGCGCTCTGCATGCAGAGGTCCACCCCCATCCCGAGCACCGGCTGGTTGAGCGCGCTCGCGAACGTGTTGTCGGCCACCGACAGCACGCCGGCCGCGCGGCAGGCGTCGGCGACGGCCGCGACGTCCAGGCAGCGCAGCGTCGGGTTGATGGGCGACTCGAACCACACCATCTTGGTCTTCGGCCCGATCACGCGCGCCGGGTCGCGCATCGCCTCGAGCGACACGAACCGCCGCTCGACGCCGAAGCGCGGCAGCAGGTCCTCGATGATGTGGAACGTGCCGCCGTAGATCGCGGCGCAGCACACCACCTCATCCCCCGCCGACAGCAGCCCGAAGAGCGCCGTCGCGATCGCGGCCATGCCCGACCCGAAGACGATGGCCATCTCCGCGCCGTCCACCGCCGCCAGCTTCGCCTCGAGCCCGATGACCGTCGGGTTCTCGTAGCGGGAGTAGAGGTAGCCGTGCGCCCGGCCGGCCTGGTAGTCGGCCACCGCCTGCGCGGACTCGAACACGAACGTGCTCGTCTCGTAGATGGGCGTCGTCAGCGGATCGGTCGCCCCGAGCGGCACCCGCTCGCCGGTATGAATCAGGTCGGTGTGCTTCCCCATGGGCCACAGATTATGCCACGGGGCCACGAATGCCACAGATGACACGGATGACACAGATGCACGGATGACATCCGGCCATCCCGCCGGGGCGGCAGAGCCCCAACGTGGCGCACTCCGCGTCGTCCTACCTCGGCGTCACCTGCGGGATCCTGTCGCCGGCGGCGCCGACGATCGGGTCGATGAACTGGCGGTAGGCGTCCTCGTAGCCGCGCTCGAGGAGCTCGGCGAGCGCGTGCGCCCGGTCGGACTGGACGTCGTGGACCCCCTCGAGGTCGAAGGGGCCGATCGGGTTGTGGGCCGGGCGGACCAGGTAGACGCCCCGGAACCGGCGCTGCAGGTGCGACAGCGCGTCGCCGAGCGCGGCGCTCTCGGCGGCGGCCACCTGCTCGCTGATCCGCCCCCAGCCGTCGATGCGCGGCGGCAGCAGGGCGTGCGGCGCCGGCAGTTCCGGCGCGCCCGACACGACGATGACCTGCTCGGCGCCGGCCGCGGCCGCCTCCTCGAGCAGGCGCAGCAGGCAGGCCGGCCTGTCGTTGAGCCGGTGCGCCTCGCCGCGCCAGAAGCCGTCAGGCGCGAACCGCGCGAGGGGCGCCTCGGTCAGCCCCGGCACCGCCAGGGCGCCGGCCAGCGCGTCGATGACCTGATCGCCGGCCAGGCCGGCCAGGTCGAAGGCCTCGGCCTTGCGCGCGCCGTTGCCACCCGGCGGCGGGAACAACGTGCGCCGGTAGGGCTCGCGCACCAGGCCGAACACGAGGTCCCGTCGCGCGTCCACGTCGTGCACGACGAGCAGCAACTCGCGGAAGCCCGGATGCCCCAGGTTCTCGGCCAGCAGCTCCGTGTACCGGCGGGAGAGGTCCCCCGGCGCCGGCGTCTTGAGGGTCACCCCGCCCTTCAGCAGGTCCCAGACGCCCCCGCTGAAGTGGCGCAGCGCCTCCGTGGGGTCGACTGGCGCGCCGATGAGGGCCCAGGCCCGCGCCCCGCGCGCCCGCCGCCGGATGGGCGCGCGCCACCAGGCGGCCAGGGTGCCGCCGGCCAGGACGAGGGCCGCCAGCCCCGCGAGCGCGGTCACGGCCCGCGGCAGCCACGTCGGCACCCCGGCGGGAGCGAACGCCGCCGCCAGCAGCGCCAGGTAGGCGCCGATGATCCCCTGCCCCGCCTCGAGGCCCGTCATGCCCAGGGCCAGGCCGACCGGGTAGACGACGGCGGCGAGCGCCACGAACGCCAGGGGCACGGCGAAGACGACGGCGAGGGCCACGAGCAGCCACCCGATGACACGCAGGGGCCAGCGCCACCGGTACAGCGCCGCCGCCGCGGGCTGGCGCCACAGGCCGTTCTGGTCCCAGAGGCGCGACGCGCCGTCCACCGCCGCGTACACCGCGCCGACCGCGCCGATGCCGCGCCCGGCGACGAGGTCGATCTTGACCCCGGCCTCCTCGAGCGCGCGCAGCACGCCGGCGTGATAGGCGCCGTCCGCGCCGGTGCCGCTCAGCACCAACGCGGTCCGACGCTCCGGCGAGTAGTGGTGGTCTCGGTGGTCGCTCACGGCCCGGCCGGGCCGCCGGCCGCAGCCGGCGAGGGGCTATTCGTCGTGGATGGTGACGAGCTTGACGAGCTCGAAGGTGCGCGCGCCGTTCGGGGTCGAGACCTCGATCTCGTCCCCCTCCTCGCGGTTCAGGATCGCGCGGCCGATCGGCGAGGACGTGGAGATGAGCCCCTTCTCGGCGTCGGCGTCCTCGGGCATCACGAGCTGGTAGACCAGCTCGGCGCCGGTCGACTCGCGCAGGGTCACCGTCGAGCCGAAGCCCGCCTTGCCGTGGGGAATCCGGTCCAGGTTCATGAGGGCGATCTCGTTCATGCGCCGCTTCAGCATCGCGATGCGCGCATTGACGTAGGTCTGCCGCTCCTTCGCCGCCTGGTATTCCGCGTTCTCGCGCAGGTCACCGAGCTCGCGCGCGCGCTGGATCTCCTTGGGGAGGTCCGTGCGCAGCTCGCGCTCGAGCGCGTTCACTTCCTGCTCAAACCGTTTGAGAAGTCTCTCTTTCATCGCTCAAACTCCGCAGTGTAGCACATCTGATATGCTCGGCCCTGCACGCGCCGACCGCACGCCCGCCCCGTCCATGACGACCATCACCAGCCGCCAGCATCCCCTCGTGCAGACCTTCAGGGCCGTGGCCCGGGGCGGCCGCGGGCTGGCCCTGGTCGACGGCTGGCACCTGCTCGAGGACGCCGCACGCGCCGGCGCGCGGGTCGACCTCGTCGCGCTCCACGGCGCGCCCCCCGACGCCGCGTGCGGGGCGCTCGTGGACCAGCTCGCCGCCGACGGTGTCCGCGTCGTCCAGGTCTCGGCCGCCGTGCTGAACGCCCTCTCTCCCGTGCGGACGCCCACCGGCGTCGTGGCGCTCGTCGAGCGGCCGGCCCCGGCGCCCGAGGCCGTGCTCCGGCCCGATCCGGCGCTCGTCCTCCTCGCGGTCGGCATGCAGGACCCCGGCAACGTCGGCGCGACGCTCCGCGCCGCGGAGGCCGGCGGCGCCACGGGCGTGCTCTTCGCCGGGACGACGGCCGACCCGTTTGGCTGGAAGGCGCTGCGGGCGGCAATGGGCAGCACCTTCCGGCTGCCGGTTACAGTCGTGCCCGACCCGCTGGACGCCTGCGCCTGGCTGCGGCGCCAGGGCCTGCGCGTGCTGGCCACGACGCCCCGGGGGGGCGTCGCGATGCACGAGGCCGACCTGGCCGGCCCCGTGGCCATCGTCCTCGGCGGCGAGGGTCCCGGGCTCCCGCCGGCCCTCGCCGAGGCCGCCGACGGCGGCATCAGCATCCCCATGGCGCGGCCCGTCGAGTCACTGAACGTCGCGGTCGCCGCCGCCCTGCTCGTCTACGAGGCGCGCCGCCAGCGCGGCGCGCCCCTGCCCCACGGCCCGTCCACGGCGCCGGGGACCGCGACCCCCTGACCATGTCCGGCCTCTTCGACGAACCCGAGGCGCCGCCTCCCGATCCCCGCACCGTGCCGCTCGCCGAGCGCATGCGGCCCCGCACGCTCGACGAGGTCGTGGGCCAGGAAGACCTCGTCGGCCCGGGTCGCCCCTTGCGCGAGGCCATCGAGCGGGACCTGCTGCAGTCGCTCATCCTCTGGGGCCCACCGGGCACGGGCAAGACCACGCTGGCGCGCCTCATCGCCGAGCTCACCGAGGCCGAGTTCGTCGCCTTCAGCGCGGTGCTGGCCGGCATCAAGGAGGTCAAGGAGGTGATGGCCGCGGCCGAGGTGCGGCGCCGGCGGCAGGGCCGCCGGACGATCGTGTTCGTCGACGAGATCCACCGCTTCAACCGGGCGCAGCAGGACGCCTTCCTGCCGCGCGTCGAGGCCGGCGACATCATCCTCATCGGGGCGACCACCGAGAACCCGTCGTTCGAGGTGAACGCCGCGCTGCTGTCGCGGTCCAAGGTGTTCGTCCTGCAGGCCCTGGGCGTCGACGCGCTCGTCGCGATCCTCCGCCGCGCGCTCGCCGACGCCGAGCGGGGACTCGGGCGCGAGCGCCCCGAGGTGACCGACGACGCGCTGGCGGCCATCGCGCGCTACGCCAGCGGCGACGCGCGCTCGGCCCTCAACCTGCTCCAGCTCGCCGTCTCCGCCGCGCCGAACCCGACGGGGCCCGCCATCGTGGACATGGCGCTGCTCGAGCGCATGGTCCAGCGCAAGGCCATGCTCTACGACAAGAGCGGCGAGCAGCACTTCAACATCATGTCGGCGCTGCACAAGTCGATGCGCAACTCCGACCCCGACGCGGCCGTCTACTGGCTGGCGCGGATGCTCGAGGCCGGGGAGGATCCGATGTACGTGGCGCGCCGCCTCGTCCGGTTCGCGTCCGAGGACGTCGGCAACGCCGACCCCCAGGCGCTGGCGGTGGCGGTCGCCGCGAAGGAGGCCGTGCACTTCATCGGGATGCCCGAGGGCAACACGGCGCTCGCCCAGGCGGCGCTGTACCTCGCGACGGCGCCGAAGAGCAACGCCGTCTACACCGCCTACGGGGCCGCCGCCGCGGCGGCGCAGCACGACGCCGCCGAACCGGTGCCGCTGCACCTCAGGAACGCGCCGACGAAGCTGATGAAGCAGCTCGACTACGGGAAGGGCTACCGCTACGCCCACGACGAGGCGGACGGCGTCGCCGACATGGAGTGCCTGCCCGAGAGCCTGCGGGGCCGGCAGTTCTACCAGCCCACCGAGCGCGGGTTCGAGAAGGAAATCAAGCGGCGGCTGGACGGCTGGAAACAACTCAAACGCAAGCGCCGCGGCGAATGACGGCGAGGGGCACGGACGTGGGCGGACCGCACTGCGCCCGGTGGCGTCAGACCGCATCTGCGCATCTCTGCCATCCGTGCCATCTGCGGCCTAGATCCTGTCGAAGTTCTTCTCCACCTCCCGGCGCGTGATCCGCAGCATCACGGGCCGGCCGTGCGGGCACACCGTGGAGTACGCCGTCGCGCGGAGTTCCTCCAGGATGTGCTGCATCTTCTCCATCGTCAGCGGGTAGTTGGCCTTGACGGCCGCGTGGCACGCCATCGTCGCGGCGATCTGCTTGAGGGCCTCCTCGAGGCGGAGGCCACGGTCGAGCCCCTCGAGGTCCTCGGCGAGCGCCCGGATGGCCGCGTCGCACTCGTCGGGCGGCAGGATCGCGGGCACGGCCGCCACCTTGACGGCGTCGCCACCGAACTCCTCCAGCTCGAACCCCATCTGCGCGAGCGCCGGCCCGCGCGCGGCGAGCGCCTGGCGCTCCCCCGGCGGCAGCTCGATGACCATCGGCACCAGCAGCCGCTGGCTGGGGAGCGGGGCCCCGGTCAGCCGCTCCATGATCCGCTCGAAGAGCACCCGCTCGTGTGCCACGTGCTGGTCGATGATGGAGATGCCCTCGTCGTCGATCGCGACGATGAACGTGTCGCGGAACTGCCCGAGGGGAATCATCGGCCGCACCGGGTTGGCCGGCTCGTAGCGTGCCGGGTCGGCCGGCATCGCGCCCGCGAACTCCGGGGGCAACCCGTGGCCGGGCGCGTCAGTCCCGGCGGGATCCAGCGCGGGCGGAAGCGCCGTGGGAATCTGGCGGGCCGTCGACGGCTGCCACCGGCTCGTGTAGACGCCGCCGGCCAGGACACCGGGAATCGCCTGGTCGAGCGGGCGGCCGGGCAGGATGTCCGACGGCCGCAGCTGCAGCTCCGGCGCGGGCCCCCGGCCGAGCGCATCCGCCACGCCGCGGCGGACAATCTCGTGGATGAGCGACTGCTCGCGGAAGCGCACCTCGGCCTTCGTCGGGTGGACGTTGACGTCCACCCGGTCGGGCGGCACCTCGAGGAACAGGTGGACCTCCGGGCTCCGTTCCTTGTTCGACGCCACGCTGTAGGAATCGATGATCGCGTGGGCGATGGTCTTGTCCTTGACGATGCGCCGGTTCACGAACACGTGCTGCGGCCCGCGGACGGGCCCCTGCTCGGCGAGCGCCGCGATGAAGCCGGTCAGCACGATGCCGGCGTGCTCCCGCCGCACCTCGACCAGGTCGAGCCTGTCGCCGTAGAGCTGGTACAGCCGGTCCTGCAGCCGCGCGACCGGCGGGCACTGCAGCAGCTTGCGGCCGGCGCTCGTCAAGGTGAAGCCCACCTCCGGGTAGCAGAGCGCGAGCTGGGTCACGACGCGCGAGACCTGGGCCGACTCGGCCCCGTCCGACTTGAGGAACTTGCGGCGGGCCGGCAGGTTGTAGAAGAGATCGGCGACCTCGACCAGGGTGCCCTCCGGGCCGCCCGCCTCCATGACCGACTCGACCAGGCCGCCGTTCACGCGGACCTCGGTGCCCGAGGCGCTGCCCCGGGCGCGCGTCCGCAGGCGGAAGTGCGACACGGAGGCGATGCTCGGCAGCGCCTCCCCCCGGAAGCCGAGCGTCACGATCGCGCCGAGGTCGTCGGCGCGGCGGATCTTGCTGGTCGCGTGGCGCTCCAGGCAGAGCCGGGCGTCCTCCGGCTCCATGCCGATCCCATCGTCCTCCACCTTGATCAGCTTCTTGCCGCCGAACTCGATGGTGATGGCCAGGCGCGTCGCCTCGGCGTCGATGGCGTTCTCGACGAGCTCCTTGACGACGGACGCCGGCCGCTCCACCACCTCGCCCGCGGCGATCTGGTTGGCGAGGTCGTCCGGCAGCTTGGTGATTCGTCCCACGGGTCAGATTCCTCGGTTCCTCGGTTCCTCGGTTCCAGGTCCGCGTTCCAAGTTCTCGTTCCACGTTCCGGGTTCCGGGTTCCAGGTGAGGAACCCGAGGAACCTGAGGAACCTGAAGAACCTGAGGAACCTGAGGAACCTGAGGAACCTGAGGAACTTCTTCTATATCCAGCGCGCGCGCCGGAACCAGGCGAACATGCCGGCGCTGGCGGCGGCCATCAGGCCCAGGATCCACCAGAACTGCACGTCCTCGCCGCCGGGGAACTCCGGGATCGGCACGTTCATCCCGTAGAGGCCGGTCACCACCGTCAGGGGGCCGAAGAGCGTGGCCACGAGCGCGATCAGCTTCGAGGCCTGCGCCAGGCGATTCGACACGTTCGCCAGGTGCGCGTCGAGGATGCCGGTCACCCGGTCCTGGAAGATCAGGGCCTCGTCGGCCATCCGGACGAACTGGTCGTACACGTCCCGGAACCGGTAGGCCATCTCCTGGTTGATCGTGTCGAACTCGCGCCGCGCCAGGCGGGCCACGACGTCGCGCTGCGGGATGACGACGCGCCGCAGCGAGGCGATGTCGCGCTTCACGGCGAGGATCTCGGCCGTCAGGTCCCCGGACGCGACGTTGAGGACCCGCTCCTCCAGCGCGTCGAGCCGGCCCTCCAGGTCGTCCACTTCCGGCCGGTAGTGGTCGACCATCGTGTCGACGATCCGGTGCATGAGGGCGACGGGGCCCTCGTGCATGACCACGGCACTGCGCTCGCAGAGCGCGGCCACGTGCGGGATCGAGCGCCGCCTCCCGTCGTGGACGGTCACGAGGAAACGGGACCCGACGAAGAAGTCGGTGTCGTGGGTGTCGAAGCAGTGCGCGTCCGGCTGGAAGTTGATGCCGTGGAGGACGACGTAGAGGTAGTCGCCGTAGGACTCGAGCTTGGGGTGGTGGCTCGACTGGAGCGCGTCCTCGACCGCCAGTTCGTGGAACCGGAACACCTCGGCGAGCAGCCGGGCCTCGTCCGGCCCGGGCTGCGTGATGTCGGCCCAGACGAACGCCCCGCTGTCCGGGGCGAGCCAGGCCGGATCGACACGGCCGGACCTCTCGGTCCGGCCGTCCCGATGCACGAAGACGCTAATCAATCACCGACCCGGACGGCCAGCGCCGCCTGCGCGGCCGCGAGGCGCGCCACCGGGATCCGGTAGGGCGACGCGCTGACGTAATCGAGGCCGGCGCTCTCGAAGAAGTGGACGGACGCCGGGTCGCCGCCATGCTCCCCGCAGATCCCGACCTTGAGCTCGGGGCGGGTGGCGCGGCCGCGCTCGACGCCCATGCGGACGAGCGCCCCGACGCCGACGGTGTCGATGCTGGCGAAGGGATCCTTGTCGAGGATCTTCTTCTCCTGGTAGATCCGCAGGAACTTGCCGACGTCGTCCCGCGAGAAGCCGAAGGTGAGCTGCGTCAGGTCGTTGGTGCCGAACGAGAAGAACTGGGCCTCGGCGGCCACCTCGTCGGCGGTCAGCGCCCCGCGGGGGATCTCGATCATCGTCCCCACGAGGTACTTGATCCGGACCTTCTGCTCCTTGATGACCTCGGCGGCCACGCGGTCGACGATGGCCTTCTGGTCCCGGAGCTCCTTCACGTGCCCGACGAGCGGGATCATGATCTCCGGGACGACCTTGAGGCCCTCCTTGTTGAGCTGGCAGGCCGCCTCGAGGATGGCCCGCGTCTGCATCTCGGTAATCTCCGGGTAGGTGATCCCGAGGCGCACGCCGCGGTGGCCGAGCATGGGGTTGAACTCGTGCAGCTGCTCGACCCGCGCCAGCAGGGTCTTCTTCTCGGCGAGCTTCGCGCCGCCCTGCCCCTTCGCCTCCATCGTCGCGATCTCGACCATGAGCTCCTCGCGCTTCGGCAGGAACTCGTGGAGCGGGGGATCGATGGTGCGGATGGTGACCGGCGTCCCCTTCATCGCCTTGAACACGCCGTAGAAGTCGGCGCGCTGCAGCGGCAGCAGCTCGGCGAGGGCCGCGCGCCTGTCGGCCTCGTTGTCCGCGAGGATCATCCGCTGCACGATCGGGATGCGCCCCTCACCGAAGAACATGTGCTCGGTGCGGCACAGGCCGATGCCGCGGGCGCCGAACGCGTAGGCGATCTCGGCCTGGTCCGGCAGGTCGGCATTGGCGCGCACGCCCATGCGGCGGAACTTGTCCGACCAGGTGAGCAGCTGGTTGAACCGCTGGTAGATGTCGGAGTCGGCCGGCGACATCTTGCCGGCCAGCACCTGGAGGATCTCGCTCGGCTGCGAGGCCACCTGCGCCAGCTTGACCTCGCCGGTCAGCCCGTCGAACGACACGAAGTCGCCCTCCCGGATCACCTGGCCGTTCACCTTGCACGTCCGGGCCTGCTCGCTGATCACCAGCTCGCCGGCGCCGACGACGGACGGCTTGCCCATCTGCCGGCCCACGACCGCCGCGTGCGACGTCATGCCGCCGGTCGCCGTCAGGATGCCCTGCGCCACCCACATGCCGTGGATGTCGTCCGGCACGGTCTCGCGCCGCACGAGGATGACGGGCTTGCCCTTGTTCGCCCACTCGACCGCCTCGTCGGCGGTGAACACGGCGTGCCCGGACGCGGCGCCCGGCGAGGCCGGCAGCCCGCGCGTGGCCGTCGGGATGCCCTTCCACTCCTTCGGGTCGAAGCCCGGCGCGAGCAGCTGCGAGAGCGACTCGGGATCCACGAGGAGGACGGCCTCCTTCGGGGTGATGAGCCGCTCCTTGACCATGTCGGTCGCGATGACCACGGCCGCGTAGCCCGTGCGCTTCCCGTTGCGGGTCTGGAGCATGAACAGCCGCTCGTCCTGGATGGTGAACTCGAAGTCCTGGACGTCGCGGTAGTGCCGCTCGAGCCGCGTGGTGATGTCGCGGAGCTGCTTGTAGGCCTTGGGCATCTCGGCCTGGAGGTTCGTGATCGGCTCCGGGGTGCGGATGCCGGCGACGACGTCCTCACCCTGGGCGTTGATCAGGAACTCGCCGTAGAACTCGTGGGCGCCGGTCGCCGGGTTCCGCGTGAAGCCCACGCCGGTCGCCGAGCGCATGCCGGTGTTCCCGAACACCATCATCTGCACGTTGACGGCCGTGCCGAGCGCGTCCGGGATGTCGTAGATGCGCCGGTATTCCTTCGCCCGGGGGTTGTTCCAGGAGCGGAACACGGCGTTGCGCGCCATGCTCAGCTGCTGGTGCGGGTCCTGCGGGAACGGCTTGCCGGTCCGCGCCTTCACCACCTGCTTGTAGCGCCCCACCACGTCCTTGAGCGCGTCCTCGCCGAGCTCGGTGTCGAGCTCCACGCCGGCCGCGGTCTTCACCGCCTCGAACTCGTGCTCGAAGACGTCCTTCGGGATCTCCAGGACGACGTTGCCGAACATCTGGATGAACCGGCGGTAGCTGTCGTAGGCGAACCGGCCGTTCGACGTCCGCGCCTTCAGGCCCTCGACGGCGGCATCGTTGAGCCCGAGGTTGAGGATCGTGTCCATCATCCCGGGCATCGAGAACTTGGCGCCCGACCGCACCGAGACGAGCAGCGGGTTCTCGGTCGAGCCGAGCTTCGCGCCGGCGGCCTTCTCGAGCTTCGCGACGTTGGCGAGGATCTCGTCCTCGATCGCGGGCGTCAGCTTGTTGCCGTTCGCGTAGTAGAAGTTGCACGCGTCGGTCGAGATGGTGAACCCGGGCGGGACGGGCAGCCCGGCGTTGGTCATCTCGGCGAGGCCGGAGCCCTTGCCGCCGAGCGTGTCCTTCATCGTCCGGTCGCCGTCGGCCTTGCCGTTGCCGAAGAAGTACACGAACTTGCGCGGCTTCGCGGCCTTGCCCGCCTTCGCGGCCTTCTTCGCCTTCGTCGCCTTCTTCGCCTTCACCACAGCCTTGGCCACGGCCTTGACCGCGGTCTTCTTCACGGCGCGCGCCACCGCCTTCGTGCGGGGCGCGGCCTTCTTCGCCTTCTTCGCCATTTACCGCCTACTCCTAACTTTCCGTTTGCGGAACGATTTCGGACACGTCGGCCAGCGACAGGATCAAGGCCTCGAGCCGTTTCATCAGCCGCAGCCGCGCCTCACGCAGCGACGCGTCCTCGGCCATCACCAGTACGTCGTCGAAGAACCGGGCCACGCTCGGCCCGAACTTCGCCGCCTCCGCGAATGCCTCGCGGAACCCCTGCCCCGCCGCGACCGCGCCCTCGATGGCGCCGCGGCGTGCTTCGATCTCCTCGTTGAGCGCCCGCTCGGCGGGCTCGACGAGCGCCGAGGCGAGCGCCGGACCGCGGGCCTCGGCGGCCTCGAACGCCGCCTGGTCGAGGTTGCGCGCGATGTTGCGGACCCGCTTGAACAGCTCGGCGAGCTGCCGGAAGCCCGCCGTCTCGGCCACCTCGGGCAGCGTCTCGAGCTTCCGGCGGGCCACGAGCGGGCTCACGTCCGCCACCGGCCCGTGGGTCACCGCGCGCACGTTGCGCACGTCCGCGCCCCGGTGCTCGAGCACGTAGCGGATGCGGTCGCCGAGGAAGGCCCAGAGCGCCGCCTCCCGCTCCGCCGCCTCCTCGCCCGCGGCGAGGCCGGCGAAGGGCTCGCGGGCCTTCGCGACCAGCGGCCCGAGCGAGAGCCGCGCGTCGATCCCCGTCAGCTCGGGCAGGTCCACGAGCAGGCGGACCAGGCCCTGCGCCGCGCGGCGGAGCCCGTAGGGATCGCGCGACCCGGTCGGGCGCTCCCCGGCGGCGAACATCCCCACCAGCGTGTCGAGCTTGTCGGCCAGGGCGACCGCCGCCCAGGGCCCGGCGGCCTCGCCCAGGTCGGCCCGCGCCGGCGGCGCGTCGGCCTCGATGCCCACGGGCTGGTAGTGGTGGTAGATCGCCTTCCACACCGCCTCGGGCTGCCCGTCCTCGCGGGCGTAGATGCCGCCCATCGTGCCCTGCAGCTCGGTCAGCTCGCGCACCATGTCGGTCGCCAGGTCGGCCTTCGAGAGCCGGCCCGCCGTCTCGGCGTGCCCCGCGGCCTCGGCCGGCAGCCCGAGGACGTCGGCGGCGATCCACCGCGCGAGCGCCGCCACGCGCGTCGCCTTCTCGCGGTAGCTGCCGAGCGCCTTGTGGAAGAGGACGGTGCCGAGCCTGTCGATGTGGCCGTCGAGCGGCCGCTCGCGATCGGCTTCCCAGAAGAACCGCGCGTCGCGCAGGCGGGCCGTCAGGACGCGCTCGAGATTGCGCGACACGATTTCCGGCTTCTCCGGCGCCATGTTCAGCACGGCGAGGAAGTTCGGGAGCAGCGCGCCCGCGTCGCTCACCAGCGGGAAGAAGTGCTGGTGGTGGATCATCGTCGTGGTCAGGACCTCCTCGGGAAGCGCGAGGAACTCGCCGGCGAACGCGCCGGCGACCACGGCGGGGTACTCCACGAGGTCCGGGACCTCGTCGAGCAGCGCATGCCCGATGAGCGCGGTGGCCACGCGGCCGCCGTGGCGCCGGGCCTCCACGTCGAGCTCGCGGGCGATCCGGTCGTGGCGCTCGCTGCGCTCCAGGACGACGAAGTTCTCCGCCAGGCGCTTGTGGTAGTCGTCGAAGCCCTTGACCTTGATGGCACGGCCCGCGCGGCCGCTCGTCGTCAGGAAGCGGTGCCCGTAGGTGACGGCCCCGGACCGGACCTCCTGCACCAGCGGCCCCTCCGCCCGCGCCGTCCGGAAGATCGTGAACGGCACGACCCGGCCACCGTAGAGGAACAGCAGCCAGCGGATCGGCCGGCCGAACAGCAGCTCGCCCCGCCCGTCGTCGAGCGTGGCGTCCCACCGCATCGCCTTCGGGAAGCTCAGCTTCCGCAGCACGCCGGTCAGCACGTCCGGCAGGACGTCGACCGCCGCCTTGCCGCGCACCTGGCGCCGGAACGCGAGGTAGACGCCCTTCTTGTCGGGCACCTCGACCTGCTCGAGCTCGGTGACGTCCACCCCCACCTTGCGCGCGAACCCGGTCGCCGCGGGCGTCGGCTGGCCGTCCTTCCCGAACGCGGCCGACACGGGCGGCCCGGTGACCAGGTCCTCGAGGTCGGGCTGGCGCTCGGCGATCTTGCCGACGCGCGCCGTCAGGCGGCGGCCCGTGCTGTAGGTCTCGACCGGCGCGCCGGCGCCGAGCCGCTGGGCCTCGAGCTCGGCCTCGACGGCCGTCCCGATCTGCACCGTCAGCCCGGGCAGCCAGCTCGCGGGCAGTTCCTCGGTGCCAATCTCGATGAGGAGCTCGCGGTCCATTACTCCTCCTCCTCGCTCGCCAGGGCCGCGGCGGCCTCGGCCTCGGCCTGCTCGGCGTAGCGCTTGCAGATGCCGACCGAGAGCTGGCGCACCCGCAGGATGTAGGCCGTCCGCTCCGTCACGCCGATGCTGCCGCTCGAGTCGAGCAGGTTGAACAGGTGCGAGCACTTCAGGCAGTGCTCGAGCGCCGGCAGCAGGAGCCCCCCGTCGAGGAGCTTCTGCGCGAACCCGTAGTTGGCGTCGAACTGCTCGCGGTGGAAGCGGGCGAACTCGGCCGGGTCGATGCCGGTCTCGCTGTTGAAGGCGAACTTCGACTGCTCGACCTCCTCGCGCAGCCGCACCTCCCGGTAGGTCACGCCCGGGGCCCACTGCAGGTCGAACACGTTGTCCGCCTTCTGCAGGAACATCGCGATGCGCTCCAGCCCGTAGGTGATCTCGACCGAGACGGGCGCCAGGTCGACGCCGCCGACCTGCTGGAAGTAGGTGAACTGCGTGATCTCCTGCCCGTCCAGCATCACCTGCCAGCCGATGCCCCACGCGCCGAGCGTGGGCGACTCCCAGTTGTCCTCCTCGAAGCGGATGTCGTGCTGCCGCGGGTTGATCCCGCAGGCCTCGAGGCTGTCGAGGTACATCTGCTGCACCTCGTCGGGTCCGGGCTTGAGGATGACCTGGAACTGCAGGTGCTTGAACAGCCGGTTCGGGTTCTGGCCGAAGCGCCCGTCGTCCGGGCGCCGGGAGGGCTGGACGTAGGCCACGCTCCACGGCGTCGGGCCGAGCACCCGGAGCAGCGTCTCCGGGTTCGAGGTCCCGGCCCCCACCTCGAGGTCGAGAGGCTGCTGGATGAGGCACCCACGGGACGCCCAGAAGGCTGAGAGCTTGAGGATGAGGTCTTGGAGGGTCACGGATCTCGTCGGGGTCTCGGGGAACGCAGGTTCACGGGCGATGGAGCCTCAGGTCGTTCAGCACCTTGATCGAACGCGGCGACCGGTCCAGGTAGGTCGCGATGACCGCCTGGTGTTTCCGTTCGAGCTCGCGGAGCACGGCCGGTGTCGCCTCGATGGCCCCCGCCTCGCGTGGCGGGGCCAGCCGGCTCTGCTCCACGAACGCCTCCGCCCCTCGCGACAGCCCCAGGTCGGGCGGATACACCCCCTGCAGCCGGAGGAGCCAGCACTCGAAGTACCGCGCCAGCGCCTCGATCGGCGTGCCCGCCGTCATCGCGTCGAGCACGGACGTCCCGAGCCGGAACAGCCGCTCGTCCACGTCCGCCTCCGCCGCCCACAGGTCGATCAGCTCGGCGAAGTAGTGACTGTAGCCGATCGACTCGGGCCCGGCCGCCATCGGCGACCGCACCGTCTCCGCGTAGTTCAGGCCGACCAGCTCCCGCCGCTCCTTCTCGAAGTAGGCGACCCGGACCTCCGTCAGCGGCTCCAGGGCCCCGCCGAACCGCTTGCGGCTCCGACGCGCGTTGGGCGCCACCCCCCGCTTCTTGCCGCGATCCCTCGTCAGGAACACGACGATGCGGTCGGCTTCTCCCAGCTGGTAGGTCCGCAGGACGAGCGCGTCAGCCGTATAGAGCGGCACGGAGGCCTTTCGGACGCCGGTCCCGGCCCGCGGCCACCCGGCATCCGCCCATTCTATCCCGCCCGCCTCCCCTCCCGAAGGCCCTCACTGCGCCAGGTAGCGGAGGAAGATGGTCGCAAACCCCAGGAACGACGCAAAGCCCACCACGTCGGTGAACGTCGTGATGAACACCGACGAGGCAAGCGCCGGGTCGATCTTGAGGGCCTTCAGCCCGAGCGGCACCAGCGTGCCCGCCGTCGTGGCCACCAGCATGTTGCACACCATCGCCATGCCGAGCAGCAGGCCGAGCATCGGGTCCGACTTGGTCGCCCAGGCGACCGCCGCCGCGGCGATGCCCAGCACCACGCCGTTGCCGAGGCCGATGGCCGCCTCCTTGAGCACCGCCTTGCGGGCGTTGCCCCACGAGAGCTCCCCGAGCGCCAGCCCGCGGACGATGACCGTCAGCGTCTGCATGCCGGCGTTGCCGCCCATGCCGGCGACGATCGGCATGAACACGGCCAGCGCGGTGACCCGGCTGATGGTGTCCTCGAAGAGCGCGACGACCGAGGCCGCCACGAACGCCGTCAGCAGGTTGACGATGAGCCACGGCAGGCGCTTCCGGAGCGCCTCGAACGCGGGCGTGGCCACGCGCTCGTCGCCCGAGACGCCGGCCAGCCGGTACAGGTCCTCGGTCGCCTCGTCCTTGATGACGTCGATGACGTCGTCGACCGTGATGACGCCGACGAGCTTGTTCTCCTCGTCCACGACGGGCACGGCCAGCAGGTTGTAGGAGGCGACCTGGCGCGCGACCTCCTCCTGGTCCGTGTCCACCCGGACGCTGATGAGCTCCGGCGTCATGATCCGCTTGAGGGGCGTCTCCGGCGAGACCAGGAGCAGCCGCCGGAGCGAGGTCACGCCCACGAGGTGCCGCCGGGCGTCGACGATGTAGAGATAGAAGACCATCTCCACGTCGCGCGACCCCTGGAGCGCGGTGATGGACTCGCCCACCGTCAGGTCCTCGCTGAGCGCGAAGACGCTGGGGTTCATGATGCGGCCGGCGGTCTGCTCGCCGTACTCGAGGAGGCTCTCGACGTCGCCCGACTGGCGGCGCCGCATCAGGTCCAGCACTTCCTGGGACAGCTCGTCCGGCAGGTAGTCGATGAGGGCGGCCGCGTCGTCGGAGGGGATTTCCTGGAGGAGGCGGGCCACCTCTTCCGCCGAGCGGCCGGTCAGCAGCTGGGCGCCCGGCTCGGGGCCCATCTCGCTGACCGTCTCCATGGCGAGCCGCGGGTTGCGCTCGACGAGGATGGCGAAGACGGCCTGGCGCTCCGAGTCGTGGAGGTCGGCGAAGATCTGGGCGAGGTCGGCCGGGTACTGCTTCTGCAGCAGGTTCAGCAGGTTGGCAGTCGCACCAATCCGCAGCAGTCGCTTGACCGAATCCAGCACGACATCGCTTCTGCGCTGCAGAGCCATCAAGACCGCCTCGTTCTACCAGACCACAACCGTGCAAATTTAACACAGAACACGGGTTCCGGCGCCCTCCGAGGGGCGGGTCCGTCGTGGGAACGACACATCCGGCGGCGGCCTGTACGTGTCGGGGCAGGTGGGGTCGGCCGGGGGCCGGGTCAGGGGGTCAGCGCTTGCCCTTGCGCTTGCGGGCCGGCAGGCCCAGCTCGTCGAGCGTGCGCTCGTCCTCGCGCCAGTCGCGCCGCACCTTGACGTGCAGATCCAGGAAGACCCGGGCATCGAAGAACCGCTCGAGCTCCTGGCGGGCCGCCGTCCCGATCGCCTTGATCCGGGAGCCGGCCTTCCCCACCAGGATGGGCTTCTGCGAGTCGCGGTCGACGAGAATCGTGCAGTACAGCCTCAGGAGGCCGTGCTCGTCGGGCTCCTCGAAGCGATCCACCACGACGGCGGTCGCGAACGGCAGCTCGGCATGCGTCTGCTGGAGCACCTGCTCCCGGACGATCTCCGACACGAAGAAGCGCTCGGGCTGGTCCGTCAGGTAGTCGTCCGGGTAGAGGGGCTGGCCCTCCGGCAGGCGCGACAGCAGGACGTCCGCGAGCCGGTCGACGTTCTCGCCCGTCCTGGCCGAGATCGGCACGATGTCGGCGAAGCCCACCTCGGCGTCGTAAGCGGCGATGCGCGGCAGCAGGGCCGCCTTGTCCACCGCGTCCACCTTGTTCAGCGCGAGCACCCGGGGCTTCGGGGAGCGCTTCACCAGGTCCATCAGGTAGCGGTCGCCGGCGCCGGACGGCTCGCTCGCGTCCACGACCACGCACACCAGGTCGACCTCGCGCAGGGCCTCCACCGCAGTGTCCATCATGCGGACGTTGAGGCGGTAGAGCGGCCGGTGGACCCCCGGCGTGTCGACGAACACGATCTGGCCACCGGGATAGTTGCGCGCCCCGGCGATGCGGTTCCGCGTCGTCTGGGGCTTGTCGGAGACGATGGCCAGCTTCTCGCCGACGAGGCGGTTGAGGAGCGTGGACTTGCCGGCGTTGGGCCGCCCGACGAGCGCGACGAACCCGGTCCTCATCGGCCCGCCTCGGCAGGCGCCTCGGCGGCGGCGTCACGGCGGCGCATGCGGACGCGGTTGACGCGCCGGCGCTCGGCCTCGAGCACCTCCACCGACAACCCGTCGACGTCGAACGTCTCGCCGACCATGGGCACCCGGCCCAGGTGCGCGAGCAGGTAGCCCCCGACGGTCTCGAAACCGTCGCCCTGCACCTGCACCTTCAGGCTGTCGGCCATCTCCTCGACGTGCGTCTTCCCGCTGAACACGAACACGCCGTTCCCCTCGTCGACGACCGGCTCGACCTCGACGTCGTACTCGTCGCGGATCTCGCCGACGATCTCCTCGATGAGGTCCTCGAGCGTCACGAGGCCCGACGTCCCGCCGTACTCGTCCACGACGATCGCGCTCTGGACGCGGTTGCGCTGGAACTCCTCGAGCAATTCGGGCACGCGCTTGGTCTCGGGCACGAAGTAGGCGGCGCGCGCGAGCGCGGTGATCGGCTGGCTCCGGTCGGCGGCGCGCTCCTGGATGAGGTCCTTGACGAAGATGAACCCCAGGATGTTGTCGAGGCTGTCCTTGTAGACCGGCACGCGCGAGTACTGCTGCTCGCGGAACACGGCGTAGAGCTGGTCCCAGGTGGCGTCCGCGCTGACGGCGATGATGTCGGGCCGGGGCGTCATCACCTCGCGGACCATCGTCTCCCGGAAGTCCACGATCGAGCGCAGGAGCTCGCGCGCCTCGTGCTCGGTCCCGGCCGGCGTCTCGGGCGACTCGCCGTCCGCTCCCCCGGCGCCGTTGGCCGGCACCTCGGGCGCCTCGCCGTCGACCGGGGCCGGGCGCCGCGGCACCCCGACCGTCAGCAGCGCGAGGGTGATCGGCTGGAGAACCCGCGCGACGACATGGAAGGACGGCAGCAGCAGGTCGAGCACCCGCTCTGGCCGGCTCCGGATGATGAGCAGGGGCACCAGGTGCTCGCAGACGAGCACGAAGACCACGATGGCGACGAGCAGGACCGGCAGGCCGCGCGAGAAGTCCACGCCGGTGACCCGCGCGAGCAGGATCGCGGCGATCACGGGGATCAGGGCCAGCAGGAGCCGCGCCGGCAGGAACAGGCGCAGGGGGTTGTCCAGGTAGACCCCGAGCAGGTCGTCGCGCCCGCTGCGCTCCACCTGCAGGCGCAGCGACAGGCGCATCAGCGAGCTGAACGCCGCCGTGATCGTGCCGATGTAGACCGCGGCACAGCCCAGCAGGAACAGCACCAGCGGCGTCATCGCTTCTTCGGCCGCCTGGGCGCGCGGCTCCCGCCCCCGCGCTCGATCAGCCCCTCGTCGAGTCCGCCCTTCCGCCGCAGGCGCGCCTCGACCCGCGCCATCCGGCCGTCATCCGACTCGTGGTCGTAGCCGAGCAGGTGCAGCAGCCCATGGAGCGCCAGCACCCGCAGTTCGGTGGCCGCCGAGTGCCCCGCGTCCCGCGCCTGGCGCGCGGCCACCCCGCCGGCGATGACGATGTCGCCGAGGAAGCGCCGGCCCGACGCCGCGCGGCCGTCCCCGGGGAACGACAGGACGTCGGTCGCCGCGTCCTTGCCCCGGTAGGCACGGTTCAGGGTGCGGACGCGCGCGTCGCTCACGACCGCCACCGACACCTCGCCGCGCGCCGAGGCCGGCGCCACCCCGGCCAGCCACGCGGCCAGCCCGCGGGTGGCCGGACGGCCGCCGTCGGGCGTCGCCACGGTCACGAGGAGGCGGGGTGCCGGAGGGTCGCCGGGGTCGCGCGAGGTGGAAGGGGCCATCGTCCTCAGGCCGGCCCGAGGCCGGGAAGGGTCGCCGTCGCCTGGGCCTCGTAGGCCTTCACGATGGCCTGCACGAGCTTGTGGCGGACGACGTCGCGCTCGTCGAAGTGGACGAACGAGATGCCCTCCACGTGCGAGACGACGTGCATCGCCTCGACCAGGCCCGAGACGCGGCCGGTCGGCAGGTCGATCTGGGTGATGTCGCCGGTCACGACGGCCTTCGACCCGAAGCCGAGGCGCGTGAGGAACATCTTCATCTGCTCGCTGGTGGTGTTCTGGGCCTCGTCCAGGATGACGAACGCGTCGTTCAGCGTCCGCCCGCGCATGAACGCGATCGGGGCGACCTCGATCACCCCGCGCTCGAGGTACCGGTCGGCCTTCTCGACGTCCAGCATGTCGTACAGCGCGTCGTAGAGCGGCCGCAGGTAGGGATTGACCTTCTCCTGCAGGTCGCCGGGCAGGAAGCCCAGCTTCTCGCCCGCCTCGACGGCCGGGCGCGCGAGCACGATCCGGCTGACCTTCTTCGCCAGCAGGTAGCTGACGGCCTGCGCCATGGCGAGGTACGTCTTGCCCGTGCCGGCCGGCCCGATGCCGAAGACGATGTCGTGCTGCTCGATCGCGTCGAGGTAGCGGCGCTGGTTGGCCGACTTCGCGGCGATGCGCTTCTTGCCGGCGGTGCGGATCTGCCCGCCCTTGAGGAAGTGGTCGCGCAGGTCCACGTTGCCGTTCTCGGCGACGAGGGCGGCCGCGGTCTTCACGTCGCGCGCCGACAGCGCGTGGCCCTCCGCCATGAGGGCGCCCACCTGTTCGACCAGGCGCGCCACCTTCGCCGTGTCCCCGGCGTCCCCTTCGACGCTGAGCTCGTGGCCCTGGGTGCGGATGCGGACGTTCAGCAGCGCTTCGAGGTGACGGAGGTTGTCGTCGTAGGCGCCGAACAGCGTCTCGACGGCTGCCTCGGGGACCGCAACCTTGCGCAGGGAGGCCGTGCTAATCGCGTATCTCCTTGTGTTACAGCGACTTAACTTGAGCGAATCGTAACAGAGGCCCCCGGACCCGTCAAGACGTGGTCCGGATGTGCAGCTCGCGCAGCTGCCGCGGGTCCACGGTGGACGGCGCGTCGCACATCAGGTCCACCGCCTGGGTGGTCTTCGGGAACGGGATCACCTCGCGGATGGACGACTCGCCCGCCAGCATCGCACAGATCCGGTCGAGCCCGAGGGCCAGGCCCCCGTGCGGCGGCGTGCCGTACTCGAGCGACTCGAGGAAGAAGCCGAACCGGTGCTTCGCGTCCTCGTCGCTCAGGCCGAGCAGCCGGAACACCTTCGCCTGCGTCTCCCGGTCGTGGATACGGATGCTGCCGCCGCCGAGCTCCCACCCGTTGAGGATGACGTCGTAGGCCTTCGCCAGGACGCGGCCGGGGTCGGTCTCGAGCAGCGCGAGGTCCTCCTCGCGAGGGGCCGTGAACGGGTGGTTCACCGAGTCCCACCGCTGCTCGTCGGCGTTCCACGAGAAGAGCGGGAAGTCGGTCACCCACGCCAGCGCCCACGTGTCCTCCGGGATGAGCCCGCGCTTCTTCGCCACCTGCAGCCGGAGCTGGCCGAGGATCTCCGAGGCCCGGTCGGGCGCGCCGGAGGCCAGGACGAGCAGGTCGTCGGGCGTGGCGCCCGACGCCTCGAGGACCGCCCGGGTCCCCTCGTCGCCGATGGCCTTCACCGACGACTGCACGCCCTCGGCGGTGTACCGCGCCCAGATGAGCCCGCCCGCGCCGGCCTGGCGCGCCATGTCGACGAGCTCGTCGACCTCCCGGCGCGACGACTTCGCCGCGCCCGGGATGACGAACCCGCGGACGGTGCCGCCGTGCTCGACCGCCTCGCGGAAGATGCCGAACGCCGACGCCGCGAAGAGGGGCCCGAAGTCCTGGATCTCGAGGCCGAAGCGCAGGTCCGGCTTGTCCGACCCGTACCGGGCGATCGCCTCCGCGTACTGCATGCGCCGGAAGGGGCGCGGCACGGTGACGCCGATCTCGGCGAAGCACGCCGCGAGCGCGCCCTCGACGATCTCGAACACGAGGTCCGGGGTCGCGAAGGCCATCTCCAGGTCCACCTGCGTGAACTCGAGCTGCCGGTCGGCGCGCAGGTCCTCGTCACGGAAGCACCGCGCGATCTGCACGTAGCGGTCCATGCCGGCGATCATCAGGATCTGCTTGAAGATCTGCGGCGACTGCGGGAGCGCGTAGAACTCGCCCGGGTGGACGCGGCTCGGCACGAGGAAGTCGCGCGCGCCTTCCGGGGTCGACTTGGTCAGGATCGGGGTCTCGATCTCCCAGAAGCCCTGCTCGTCGAAGTACTTCCGGAGCGCCATCGTCACGCGGTGCCGCAGGCCGATCGCGTTCTGCAGCCGCGGGCGCCGCAGGTCGAGGTACCGGTAGCGCAGCCGCGTCTCCTCGGAGACCGCCTGCTCCTCGGCAATCTGGAACGGCGGCGTGCGCGCCTCGTTGAGCACGCGGATCTCGGTCGCGCGGACCTCGACCTGGCCCGACGGCACGCCCTCGTTGACCGTCTCGGCGGACCGGCGCTCGACCTTGCCGAGGACCGCGACGACGAACTCCGACCGCAGCCGCTTGGCGCGGTCGAGCAGCGCCTCGTTCGCCTCCACCACCACCTGCGTGTGGCCGTGGCGGTCGCGGACGTCGACGAAGAGGATCGAACCGAGGTCGCGGACCTTGTGGACCCAGCCGAGCAGGGTGACGTCGGTGCCGACATGCTCGGCGCGGAGGGCGCCACAGGTGTGGGTGCGAGCGAGAGTTCCGAGTTGTTCAGCCATGGACTTGCAGGGACGTCGTCGGGTTCGTCGGGTTCGTCAGGTTCGTCGGGTTCGTCGGGTTCGTCAGGTTCGTCGGGTTCGTCAGGTGCGTCGGGTTCGTCAGGTTCGACGGGTTCGTCGGGTTCGTCAGGTTCGTCGGGTTCGTCAGGTTCGTCACGGCTCAGCGGCCGAGAGCCGACAGAAGGTGTGCCGCGACGGCCTCCCGCGCCACCGCCACCTGGTCGCCGGTGCCGAGATTCTTCACGGACACCTCGCCGCGGGCGTGCTCGTCGTCGCCGGCGACGACGACGAAGGGGACGGCCCGGGACGAGGCGTACTTCAGCTGCTTGCCGAGCTTGTCGGCCTCCGGGTACACCTCGACGCGCAGCCCGGCCGCCCGAAGCTCGCCGGCCAGGGCCAGCGCGTCGGCGGCGCGCGCCTCGCTCCACTGGGTGACCATCACGTCGGCGGCCGACGCCCCGAGGCCCTCGGGGAACATCTGCCGCTCCCCCATCACCACGAGGATGCGCTCGAGACCGAGCGAGATGCCGCAGGCGGGCACGTCCTGGCCCAGGAACATCCCGATCAGGTTGTCGTACCGGCCGCCGCCGCCAAGGCTGCCAGCCAGGTCCGACACGGCAATCTCGAAGATCGCGCCGGTGTAGTAGGACAGCCCGCGCGCCAGGCTCGGGTCGAGCTGCAGGCGGCCCGCCGCGCTCGTCGACGCCGACAGCGCCAGGATGCGCTCCAGGTCCGCCACGCCCTCGGTCCCCGCCTCGTGGGACGCCGTGATCGCGCGCAGTCGCGCCAGGGTCGCCTCGTTGTCCCCCGGCTCGCCGCCGAACAGGCCCACGAGGGCGTCGGCCGCCGCCGCCGTGATGCCGCGTGACGCGAGTTCGGTCCGCACGCCGTCGGGGCCGATCTTGTCGAGCTTGTCGAGGGCGACGAGCGCCTCGCCCTGCTGGCCCGCCGGCACGCCGCTGGCCTGGAGCATGCCGGCGAGGGCCTTCCGGTGGTTCAGGCGGATCGTGAACTGCTCGAAGCCCAGGCGCGCCAGGACGTCGGAGGCGGCCGCGAGAATCTCGGTCTCGACCACGACCGAGCGCGAGCCGATCGCGTCCACGTCGCACTGGTAGAACTCGCGGAACCGGCCCTTCTGCGGACGGTCGGCCCGCCACACCGGCTGGACCTGGTAGCGCTTGAAGAACTTCGGCAGCTTCGCCCGGTACTCCGCCACGACGCGCGCCAGCGGCACGGTCAGGTCGTAGCGCAGGGCCAGGTCGGCCTGCCCGGTCGCGGCGGCCTCGCCGCGCTTCAGGATCTTGAAGATGAGCTTGTCGCCCTCCTCGCCGTACTTCCCCATCAGCGTGTCGATGTTCTCGACCGCCGGGGTCTCGAGCGGCTCGAACCCGTAGCGCTGGTAGACGTCCGCGATGACGCCGATCACGTACTGCCGGCGGCGGACGTCCTCGGGCAGGAAGTCGCGCATGCCGCGGGCGGGGCCGGTGCCGCTCACGACTGGTAGTCCAGGCGGTAGGCGACGTAGTTGTCGGCGTACCACCGGATCTCGGCGACTTCCTCGTCGGTCAGCTCGCGCTTCACCTTGCCCGGCCGTCCCATCACCAGCGAGCGCGGGGGCACGACGGCGCCCTCGGGCAGGAGCGTCCCGGCGGCGACGATCGAGTCGTGCCCCACGTGGACGCCGTTCAGCAGGATGGCCGCCATGCCGATCAGGCACCGGTCCTCGATCGTGCAGCCGTGCAGCACCGCGGAGTGGCCCACCGTCACCTCGTCGCCGATGGTCGTGGGGTTCGTGTCCCGCATCACGTGCACCATCGTGAGGTCCTGGATGTTGGTGCGGCGCCCGATGCGGATGCGGTGCACGTCGCCGCGGATGACGACGTTCATCCAGACGCTGCTCTCCGCGCCGAGGTGGACGTCGCCAATCACCTGCGCGCTCTCGTCCACGTACGCGTCGGCCGCGACGGTCGGCGTGATTCCCTTGTAGCTGCGGAGCATCTCTCGAGGCCTGGTTTCCCGTGTTCCTCAGGTTCCTGGGCACCTCGGGTTCCCTGGGGTCCCGGGGTTCCTGGAGTTCCTGTGGTGCTCATCTGAGCATCCGTGTCATCTGTGCCATCTGTGGCCTGTGGCCTGCGCCATCCCTGGCCCTAGATGCGCGGCAGTGTCACGCCGCGCTGTCGCTGGTACTTGCCCGCCTTGTCCTTGTAGGACACCTCGCAGGCCTCGTCGCTCTGGAAGAACAGCACCTGCGCGATGCCCTCGTTCGCGTAGATCTTGGCGGGTAGCGGCGTCGTGTTCGAGATCTCGATCGTGACGTGCCCCTCCCACTCGGGCTCGAACGGCGTCACGTTGACGATGATGCCGCAGCGCGCGTAGGTGGACTTGCCCAGGCAGACGGTCAGCACGTCCCGCGGGATCCGGAAGTACTCGATCGTGCTCGCGAGCGCGAACGAGTTCGGCGGGACGATGCAGACGTCCGCCTTGATGTCCACGAACGACTGCGGGTCGAAGGCCTTCGGGTCGACCACCGTGTTGTAGACGTTGGTGAAGACCTTGAACTCGTTCCCGACCCGGCAGTCGTAGCCGTACGACGACAGGCCGTACGACACGACGCCGGCGCGCACCTGCCGGTCCTCGAACGGCTCGATCATGCCGTGCTCGAGCGCCATCGTCCGGATCCAGCGGTCAGCCTTGATCGACATCGGTCCCCCGGGAGCGCGCGCCTGCCAGTAATCGTGCGGGGCGCCGCGCGCGGCCGCCCTACCGCCGGAAGAGCATCGAGACCAGCGACAGGACGAGGCTCGCCAGGATGGACGTCGTGATCGGCAGGTAGAGCGTGAAGCCCTCCCGCCGGATCACGAGGTCGCCCGGCAGGCGCCCGAGCGGCACCCCGAGCCAGATCGCCGCCCCGATCGCCGCGACGAGCAGCCCGATGGCGACGAGTGCCGGCCCCATGCCCCGTCCGTCCGCGGCCGTCCCGGTCCTACCCGAGCTCCATGCCCCGGAAGAAGTAGCCGAGCTCGAACGCCGCGGTCTCCGGCGCGTCCGAGCCGTGCGTCGCGTTGTTGTCGATCGAGGCGCCGAAGTCCTTGCGCATCGTGCCCGGCTCGGCCTTCGCCGGGTCGGTCGCGCCCATCAGCTCGCGCCACTTCTTGATGGCGTCCGGGGCCTCGAGGCACATGACGATGCACGGGCCCGACGACATGAAGTCGGTCAGCCCCCCGAAGAACGGGCGCTCCCGGTGGACGTGGTAGAAGCCCTCGGCCTCGGCCTTGGACATGTGGATCATCCGCAGGCCGCGGACGGTGAACCCGGCCGCCTCGATGCGGGCCAGGATCTGGCCCGAGACCTGCTTCTTGACGGCATCCGGTTTGATGATGGCAAACGTGCGTTCCATAAGCGGCCAATTATATCGGAGGACGGGCCGAAACCGAAAAACCTGCCGCCGCCGGACCAGGACCCCGACCTTCGTGCGGACCTTCGTGCCCGTCGCCATCTTCGTGGCGTCTCAACCCCAAAAAGCAAACCGCCGCCCCGGGGTATGACCGGGGCGGCGGCATCCGTTCGAAACCGTTGATCCGGCGCTAGGCCGTCGCGGTCACTTCCCGAGCGCCTCGACGACGGCGGCGCCCATGTCGGCCGGGCTCTTGACCACCGTGACGCCCGCGGCCGTCAGGGCGGCCATCTTCTCGGCCGCCGTGCCCTTGCCGCCAGCGATAATCGCCCCGGCGTGGCCCATCCGGCGCCCGGGCGGCGCCGTCTGCCCGGCGATGAAGCCGACGATGGGCTTCTTGAAGTTGGCCTTGATCCACTCGGCCGCCTCTTCCTCCGCCGAGCCGCCGATCTCGCCGATCATGATGACCGCCTCGGTCTGCGGGTCGTCGGCGAA
Organism: Vicinamibacterales bacterium; assembly: GCA_050250645.1. Taxonomy (GTDB): domain Bacteria; phylum Acidobacteriota; class Vicinamibacteria; order Vicinamibacterales; family UBA2999; genus JBFWVR01. The sequence continues at coordinate 117,533 of JBFWOG010000006.1, read as the reverse complement.
GAGCTTGAGCGCGTCGACGTAGAGCGTCCCGATCAGCGGGTCACCGCCGATGCCGATGCACGTGCTCTGCCCGAGCCCGCGCATCGTCGTCTGGTCGATGGCCTCGTAGGTGAGGGTGCCGCTCTTCGAGACGATGCCGATCCGGCCCTCGGAGCAGATGTTGGCCGGGATGATGCCCGCCTTGCCCTTGCCGGGCGAGATGATGCCCGGGCAGTTGGGCCCGATGAGGCGGGTGCCGGGGTGCGCCTTGAGGAACGTCATGGCGCGCAGCATGTCGACGACGGGGATGCCCTCGGTGATGCAGACGACCAGGTCGAGGCCGGCGTCGGCCGCCTCCATGATGGCGTCCGCGGCGAAGGGCGGCGGGACGAAGATGACCGAGGCATTGGCGCCGGTCGCCTTCGCCGCGTCGGCGACGGTGTTGAAGACGGGCCACCCCTCGTGGGTCGTGCCGCCCTTGCCCGGCGTGACGCCCCCGACGACGTTGGTGTGGTACGCCGCGGCGGCCTTCGCGTGGAAGGTGCCCTCGCGGCCGGTGAGCCCCTGCACGATCAGGCGCGTGTTCGAGTCCAGCAGGACCGCCATTACTTGCCCTCCGCGAGCCTGACGACCGTGTCGGCCGCCTCACCCATCGTGTCGGCGGTGGCGAAGTTCAGCCCGCTGTCCGCCAGCATCTTCTTGCCTTCCTCGACGTTGGTGCCCTTCATCCGGATGACGATGGGGACCGGCACGCCCAGTTCCTTGACGGCGGCGATGACGCCGGCCGCGAGGATGTCGCAGCGGAGGATGCCGCCGAAGATGTTGATGAGCACCGCCTTGACGTTCTTGTCCGACATCAGGATCTTGAACGCGTTGCGGATCTGCTCGGCGTTGGCGCCGCCGCCGACGTCGAGGAAGTTGGCCGGCATCCCGCCCGCCAGCTTGATGATGTCCATCGTCGCCATCGCCAGGCCGGCGCCGTTGACCATGCAGCCGATGTTGCCGTCGAGGCGGATGTAGTTGAGGGAGAACTTCGAGGCCTCGACCTCGAGCGGGTCCTCCTCGGCCGTGTCGCGCAGCTCGCGGATGTCGCCGTGGCGGTAGAGGGCGTTGTCGTCGAAGTTCATCTTGGCGTCGAGCGCCAGGAGGTCCCCGTCCTTGGTGACGATGAGGGGGTTGATCTCGACGAGCGACGCGTCGGTGGCGATGAAGGCCGCGTAGAGGGCCAGCATGAGCCGGGTGGCCTTCTTGACCTGGTCGCCCTGGAGCCCGAGGGCGAAGGCGAGCTGCTGGGCCTGGAAGGCCGCGAGGCCGACGCCCGGCTCCACGAACGCGCGGTGGATGCGCTCGGGGGTCTTCTCGGCGACCTCCTCGATGTCCATGCCGCCGTCGGGGCTGACCATCAGCACCGGCCGCTGCGTGGACCGGTCGATGACGATGCTGAGGTAGAGCTCCCGCTCGATGCCCAGCCCCTGCTCGACGAGCAGGCGGCTCACGACCTGCCCGTCCGGGCCGGTCTGGTGGGTGACGAGGGTGGTGCCGATGAGGTCGCGGGCGATGCGCTCGGCCTCGTCGGGGGTGTGGGCCAGCTTGACGCCGCCGGCCTTGCCGCGGCCGCCGGCGTGGATCTGCGCCTTGACGACGCAGAGGCCGCCGCCGAGGCGCCGGGCGATCTCGAGGGCTTCCTGCGGGTTGAAGGCGACTTCGCCCGTGGGCACCGGCACGCCGTGCCGGGCGAGGATGGCTTTGGCTTGATGCTCGTGAATGTTCAAGGTGTGTTGGGCCCCATGGGATCGACTGCGGAGGGTGAGGCGTCACAAATCGTAATGGGCCGTACCGGCCGCGTCAAGCGCGGTTCGGTTACAATGCCCCGCATCGCCCTATGTCTTCGAAACTCCTTCAGGCACTCTCGTCATCGATTGGCACGAAGCTCCTGATCGCGTTTACCGGGCTCTGCCTCGTCATCTTCCTGATCGGGCACCTCGCCGGGAACCTGCTCTTCGTTCTCGGGCCGGACGCGTTCAACCACTACGCCCACAACCTCGTGAGCAATCCCCTCGTCTACGTCGCCGAGGCGGGGCTCATCGCGGTCTTCCTCCTCCACATCATCAAGGCGCTCACCATGTGGGTCGCCAACCAGGCGGCCCGGCCCGACCGGTACGCGAAGCGGGCCTGGGCGAAGGGCAAGAACGCCCGGAGCCGCAAGTCCTGGTCCTCGACGACGATGATCGTGACCGGCACCATCACGCTCCTCTTCGTGGTCTCGCACCTGGCGACCTTCAAGTTCGGCGCCTACTACGAGACCCCCGAGGGCATCCGCGACCTCTACCGCCTGCAGCTGGAGATCTTCCACCAGCCGGCGTACGTCGCGTTCTACCTCGCCTCGATGGCGGTCATCTTCTTCCACCTCTGGCACGGCCTGGCGAGCGCGGCCCAGTCCCTGGGCCTCGACCACCCGCAGTGGACCCCGCGAATCCTCGTCGTCGGACGGGTGCTGGCGATCGTCATCGCCGGCGGGTTCTTCCTGCTGCCGATCTACACCTACTTCTTCGCGCGCGCCGTCTAGGGGGGCCTGCCATGCCACTGGATTCCAAGATTCCGGGCGGCCCGCTCGCCGAGAAGTGGGACCGCCGCAAGTTCGAGAACAAGCTCGTCAACCCGGCGAACCGCCGGAAGTACGAAATCATCGTCGTCGGCACCGGCCTGGCCGGGGCGTCGGCGGCGGCCACGCTCGGGGAGCTCGGCTACAACGTCAAGCTCTTCGGCATCCACGACAGCCCCCGCCGGGCCCACTCGATCGCCGCGCAGGGCGGCATCAACGCCGCGAAGAACTACCGGAACGACGGCGACAGCGTCTACCGGCTCTTCTACGACACGGTCAAGGGCGGCGACTACCGGGCCCGTGAGGCCAACGTCTACCGCCTCGCCCAGCTGTCGGTGAACATCATCGACCAGTGCGTGGCCCAGGGCGTCCCGTTCGCCCGGGAGTACGGCGGCCTGCTCGACAACCGGTCGTTCGGCGGCGCGCAGGTCTCGCGCACCTTCTACGCGCGCGGCCAGACGGGCCAGCAGCTGCTCCTCGGCGCCTACCAGTCGATGATGCGGCAGGTCGAGGCCGGCACCGTGACCCTCTACCCGCGCCGCGAGATGCTCGACCTCGTCGTCGTCGACGACAAGGCCCGGGGCATCGTGACCCGCAACCTCGTCACCGGCGAGCTCGAGCGGCACGACGGCCACGCCGTGCTCCTGTGCTCCGGCGGCTACGGCACGGTGTTCTACCTGTCGACCAACGCCGTCAACTCCAACGTGACGGCGGCGTGGCGCGCCCACAAGCGCGGCGCCTACTTCGCCAACCCGTGCTTCACGCAGATTCACCCGACGTGCATCCCCGTGAGCGGCGACCACCAGTCGAAGCTCACGCTCATGTCGGAGAGCCTGCGGAACGACGGGCGCGTCTGGGTGCCCAGGACCCCCGGCGACAAGCGGCCGCCGAGCCAGATCCCGGACGCCGACCGCGACTACTACCTCGAGCGGCGCTACCCGAGCTTCGGCAACCTGGTGCCCCGTGACGTCGCGTCCCGGGCGGCCAAGGCCGTGTGCGACGAGGGCCGGGGGGTCGGCGAGACGGGCCTGTCGGTCTTCCTCGACTTCGGCGACGCGATCCGCCGGCTCGGCGCGGACACGATCCGCGCGCGCTACGGCAACCTCTTCGACATGTACAAGCGCATCACCGACGAGGACCCCTACCAGGTCCCGATGCGCATCTTCCCCGCCGTCCACTACACGATGGGCGGGCTCTGGGTGGACTACAACCTGCAGTCCACGATCCCCGGGCTCTTCGTCCTCGGCGAGGCGAACTTCTCGGACCACGGGGCGAACCGGCTCGGCGCGAGCGCGCTGATGCAGGGGCTCGCCGACGGCTACTTCGTGGCGCCCTACACCGTGGCCAACTACATCGGCGGCACGGCGCTGCCGGCGGTCTCGACCGACGATGACGCGTTCAAGGAGGCGGCCGCCGCCTCCCAGGCCCGCATCGACCGGGTGCTGGCGGTGAAGGGCTCGCGGACGATCCGCGACTTCCACCGCTCCATCGGGGCCATCTGCTGGGACCACGTCGGCATGGCGCGCAACCAGGCCGGCCTGACCGAGGCCATCGGCCAGATCCGCGCGCTGCGGGACGAGTTCTGGCAGAACGTGATCGTCCCGGGCGACAAGAACAACCTCAACCCGGCGCTCGACTACGCGGGCCGCGTCGCGGACTACATGGAGTTCGCGGAGCTGCTCGCGCTCGACGCGCTCGAGCGCAACGAGTCGTGCGGCGGGCACTTCCGCGAGGAGTTCCAGACGCCCGACGGCGAGGCGCGCCGGGACGACGACAACTATTCCTACGTGGCGGCCTGGGAGTTCCAGGGCGTCGGCGCGCGCCCGGCCCTCCACAAGGAGCCGCTGGTGTTCGACGAGGTTCACCCGACCCAGCGGTCGTACAAGTAGGCGGCGGAGCAACGCACATGGCAATGACGTTGAACCTGAAAGTCTGGCGGCAGGCCGGCCCGGATCAGCCGGGGCGCCTCGTCGATTACGTCGCCAGGAACATCCACCCCGACATGTCGTTCCTCGAGATGCTCGACGTCGTCAACGAGGACCTGATCAAGCAGGGCGCCGACCCGATCGCCTTCGACTCGGACTGCCGCGAGGGCATCTGCGGCAGCTGCGGCTGCGTGATCAACGGCGTCGCGCACGGCCCCGACAAGGGCGCCACGACCTGCCAGCTGCACATGCGGCGCTTCCGCGACGGCGACACGATCGTCATCGAGCCGTTCCGCGCGCGGGCCTTCCCGGTCCTCAAGGACCTGGTCATCGACCGCAGCGGGCTCGACCGGATCATCGCGGCCGGGGGCTACGTCTCGATGAGCGTGGGCGGCGCGCAGGACGCCAACAGCCTGCCCATCGCCAAGGAGATCTCCGACCTGGCGATGGACTCCGCCCAGTGCATCGGGTGCGGCGCCTGCGTGGCGCAGTGCAAGAACGCGGCCGCGCACCTCTTCACGTCCGCGAAGATCACCCACCTCGGCCTGCTCCCCCAGGGACAGGTCGAGCGCGAGCGGCGCGTCCTCCACATGGTCGCGCAGATGGACGAGGAAGGCTTCGGGAGCTGCTCGAACGAGGGCGAGTGCGAGGCGGTCTGCCCGAAGGAGATCCCGATTTCCAACATCGCCCGCATGAACCGCGAGTTCCTGAAGGCGACGATCGCCGCCAAGTAGGCGGCGACCCCGGAACGACGAAAGGGCCGCTCCCCTGGCGGGGAGCGGCCCTTCGTGCGTACGGCAGGCGCGGACCGGCTAGACGCCGATGACGTCCACGAGCTCCTTGACGGCGGCCGCCGACTTCTTGAGGGCCGCGTCCTCCTCGGGCGTCAGCGTGATCTCGATGATCTTCTCCACGCCGTTCGCGCCGAGCTTGACCGGCACGCCGACGAAGAGGTCGTTGACGCCGTACTCGCCCTGGAGGAAGACCGAGCACGGCAGGATCTTCTTCTGGTCCTTGAGGATGGCCTCGACCATCAGGGCGGCCGACGCGCCCGGCGCGTACCACGCGCTCGTGCCCACCAGCTTCGTGATCTCGGCGCCGCCGCTGGCCGTCCGCGCGCAGATGGCGTCGATCGTCTCCTTCGACATCAGCTCGGTGATCGGGATGCCCGCCACGGTCGAGTAGCGCGGCAGCGGCACCATCGTGTCGCCGTGGCCGCCGAGGACGAACGCCGACACGTTCTCCACCGAGACGTCCAGCGCGTCGGCGATGAACGTCCGCATGCGGGCCGAGTCGAGCACGCCCGCCATGCCGATCACCCGCTCCCGCGGGAACTTGCTGATCCGGTAGACGGCCTGGCACATCGCGTCGAGCGGGTTGGCCACCGGCACGATGATGCAGTTCGGCGAGTACTTCACGATCTCGGCCGTCACGTCCTGCATGATCTTGTAGTTCACGTTCAGCAGGTCGTCCCGGCTCATGCCGGGCTTGCGCGGCATGCCCGAGGTGATCACGACGACGTCCGAGTTGGCGCTCTCGCCGAAGTCCTTCGTCCCCACGCCGATGACGCGCGAGGCCGAGCCCTCGATCGGGCACGACTCGTAGATGTCCAGCGCCACGCCCGCCGACTTCGTGTCCGCGATGTCGACGACGACGACGTCGGCGAGCTCTCGCTGCGCGATGGAGCGCGCGACGGTCGCGCCCACGTTCCCCGCGCCGCCTACAACGGTTACCTTGCGATTCATGTTCGATGACTCCGTTAGGTCAAGTTCCCGTGACCGCGCCGCCCGACGTTCACAGCTTCTGTGGAAAACCTTGTGGAAAACCCGGTATGACCGTGGCGTAACGTCCGCGATACCGGCCAAAACAGCGAATTGCACCACGCGTGGTGCGTCCGCGGCCGACGACGCGGCCCCGGGCGGCCGGCACAAGTGTGGCATTATAAATCACTCACCCGCGTTCGTACCGTTCCGGAGTCTTCATGAACATCATCGTCGCTGACACCCTTCCCGGGTCGGCCGTGGCATTGCTCGAAGCCGAGGGCTGGACCGTCGACGCGCGCGCCGGCCGGCCCGCTGCGCAGCTCGAGGCCGACCTGGCCGGCGCCGACGCCCTGGTCGTCCGCAGCGCCACGAAAGTGACGGCCGCGCTCATCGCCGCCGCCCCGCGCCTCCGCGCCATCGCCCGCGCCGGCACGGGCGTGGACAACGTCGACGTCGCCGCCGCCACCGCGCGCGGCATCGTCGTCATGAACGCCCCGGGCGCCAACAGCATCAGCGTGGCCGAGCTGGCGATGGCCCAGATGCTGTCACTTGCCCGAAAGCTGCCGGCCGCCGACGCCTCGATGAAGAGCGGCGCCTGGGACAAGAAGGCCTTCATGGGCGAGGAAGTGCGCGGCAAGGTCCTGGGCCTCGCCGGCCTCGGGCGAATCGGGCAGGAGGTGGCGCGCCGCGCCCGCGCGTTCGACATGACGGTCATCGCCCACGACCCCTTCATCGCCCGGAGCGTGGCCGACGGGCTCGGGATCGAGCTCGTGTCGCTCGAGCAGCTCGTGGCCCGCGCCGACTTCGTCTCGCTCCACATGCCCTCGACGCCGGAGACGCGCCACGCCTTCGGGGCCGCCCTGTTCGCGAAGTGCAAGCCGGGGCTGAAGCTCATCAACACGGCCCGGGGCGACCTCATCGACGAGGCGGCCCTCGCCGACGCGATCCGCGACGGCCGCATCGGCGGCGCCGCGCTCGACGTCTTCGCCAGCGAACCGACGGTCGACCACGCCCTGCAGCAGCTGCCGCAGGTCATCGCCAGTCCCCACATCGCCGCGTCCACCCGCGAGGGCCAGGAGCTCGTCGGCGTCGAGACGGCCTCGGCGCTCCGCGACTTCCTCAGGACCGGCGTGATCCGCAACGCCGTCAACTTCCCCTCCGTGCCCGCGGAGGAGTTCCAGCGTCTCCAGCCGTACATCGCGCTCGGGGAGCGCCTGGGCTTCCTGCTCGGCAGCCTGGGCGAGGCCCGCATCGAGGGCCTTGGCGTGCGGTACTACGGCGAGCTCGCGTCGGGGCGGCATCCGCTGGTCGTCAACGCGGTGCTGGTGGGCCTGTTCCACGCGATCCTGAGCGATGCGGTCACGCCCGTGAACGCGCACGCGGTCGCCGACGCGCGGGGCATCGAGGTGACCGAGTCGACCAGCTCGCGGACCCGCGCGGTGCAGACCGTGCTCTCGGTGAAGCTCTTCACGGACGCGGGCGAGCGCTGGGCCGAGGGGACGGTGGTGAACCGGCTGCCGCGCCTCATGCTGCTCGACGGCGTCGGCGTGGAGGCCCCGCTCGACGGCACCCTGCTCGTCGTCCACAACCACGACCGGCCCGGCGTCATCGGCGAGGTCGGCACCATCCTCGGGCGCCACGGCATCAACATCGCCAACTTCGCGCTCGGCCGCGCCGACGGCGGCGCGGTCGGGGTGGTGAGCGTGGACGTCCCCGACGGCGAACTCCCGGACGCCGTCCTGCGCGAGATTCGCGCCGCCAACGCCGTCAAGACGGCATGGATGGTGCCGGCACAGCTGACCTAGGCCACAGATGGCACAGATGGCACAGATGCGCAGATGGTACGGACGCGCAGATGCGCACTGGTCCGCAGGTGAACCGAAGGAACCCCGGGAACGCCAGGCACCGGAGGAACCGGTTCCCGTCCCTACCGGAGCGTGAGCGTCAGGGTGCCGCCGGCGGCGTCGGTAAGGAGGATGGCCGCCTCGTCGATGCGCGTCACCGTGAAGCCGTCCGGGAGCGACTCCCCTTCGCGCACGTAGTAGAGGCCGTCGCCGTCGGAGACGATGGCGGTGCGGACGGTGGCGCCGTCGACCTCGGAGGCGGCCATGCCGGCGAGCGAGAAGCGCGGCCCGGTGGGCGCCGCGACAGGCGGGGGGCCGGCCGGCGCGAGCGGCACGGCAGGCCCGGTGTCCGCGGCCGTCCCGGGACGCGGGCGGGCCGCGCCGAACTGGAAGGGGTTGCGGACCGGGTCGGGGGCTGAGGGCGCCTGGTCGAGGCGGAGCTTGAGCCGCTCGGTGTACGGGGCCGGCGCCGCGTCCTGCCGCGCCGCCGGCCGCGGCGCGGGAGCCTCGGGCGACTGCAGGCTCGCGGTCGGCGGCGAGAGGACCGACCCGAGCGTCCAGCCCGCCGTCAGGCAGATCGCGGCGACGAGGCCGACGTGTCGTGGTGTCATGGACAAGCTCGCATCCATTCTATCGGTCTCTGCCGCTTTCGACCGCCGGCCCGGGCCCGTGGTTTGCGCCGGGCCGTGCAGTTCCGGGCAGGGGCGGCTATGGTATGATTCGCCGTGCACGCCGTTCCGGTCAGACGTTTGCCGTACACGCTGACTGAAACCTCCGTCCTCGCGGTCATCCCCGCGCGGTACCACTCGACCCGTCTCCCCGGAAAACCCCTGCTCGACATCGCCGGTCAGCCCATGATCGCGCGCGTCTACGCCCGTGTGCGGCAGGCCCGCCGGGTGGACGCCGTCCTCGTCGCCACCGACGACCCGCGCATCGTCTCGGCCGTCGAGGCGGCGGGCGGTCACGCGTGGCTCACCGCCGCGGACCACCCCTCCGGCACGGACCGGCTGGCGGAGGTCGCGCGCGAGCTGCCCTGCGGAATCATCGTCAACGTCCAGGGCGACGAGCCGCTGATCGACCCGGCCGCCATCGACGCGGCGGTCGAGCCGCTCGTCGCCGACCCCGCGATCGAGATGACGACCCTCTGCCGGCCCCTCGCCGAGGGCGAGCTGGCCAACCCGAACGTCGTCAAGGTCGTCCGCCGGCTGGACGGCCGCGCCCTGTATTTCTCGCGCCTCCCGATCCCCTATCGGCGTGACCTGCCGTCCGATCCATCCATGGCATCCGTGCCATCTGTGCCATCTGTGCCATCTGTGCCATCTGTGGCCCATGTGGGGCTCTACGCATACCGGCGCGCCACCCTGCTCCGCCTCGCCGGGCTCCGGCCGACGGCGCTCGAGCAAGCCGAGTCGCTCGAGCAGTTGCGTGCCCTCGAGCACGGCATCGACATCACCGTAATTCCGACCAACCACGACGGCATCGGGGTCGACACCCCGGAGGACCTGGAGCGCGTTCGCCAGCGGCTGCTGGCGGGCGCCACACGCGCATGAGCGAGCCCATGGAACGAACCGAAGGACGCCCGACCAAGTACATCTTCGTCACCGGAGGAGTTGTCTCGTCGCTGGGCAAGGGCCTGGCGGCGGCCTCGATCGGTGCCGTGCTCGAAGGCCACGGATACCGGGTCACCTTGCAGAAGTTCGACCCGTACATCAACGTGGATCCCGGGACGATGAGCCCGTACCAGCACGGCGAGGTCTACGTGACCGACGACGGGGCGGAGACGGACCTGGACCTCGGGCACTACGAGCGGTTCACCAACACGCGGGCGACGCGCAACAGCAACTGGACGACCGGCAAGATCTACATGTCGGTGATCCAGAAGGAGCGCCGGGGGGACTATCTCGGGCGCACGGTGCAGGTGATTCCCCACATCACCAACGAGATCAAGGACTGCATCCGGGCGCAGGGCAAGGATGTCGACGTCGTGCTCGTCGAGATCGGCGGGACGGTCGGCGACATCGAGGGCCTGCCGTTCCTCGAGGCCATCCGCCAGTTCCGGCAGGACGTGGGCCGGGAGAACACGCTCTACATCCACCTCACCCTGGTCCCCTACATCGCCTCGGCCGGCGAGCTGAAGACGAAGCCGACGCAGCACAGCGTCCGCGACCTGCGGTCCATCGGCATCCAGCCCGACATCCTGCTGTGCCGGACCGATCGCGTCCTCGACCGCGACCTGAAGGCGAAGATCGCGCTCTTCTGCGACGTGGACGAGGAGGCGGTCATCACCGCCCGCGACGTCGCGTCGATCTACGAGGTGCCGACGGCGCTCCAGGAGGAGGGCCTCGACCGGGTCATCCTCGACCACCTCGGCCTGCCCCAGACCGACGCCGACATGCAGGCCTGGGACGAGCTGCTCGAGCGCATCCAGCACCCCGTCGACGAGCTGACCGTCCACGTCGTCGGCAAGTACACGGGCTACGAGGACTCCTACAAGTCGCTGAACGAGGCGCTCTACCACGGGGGCTTCGCCCACCGCGTGAAGATCAACATCCAGTGGGTCGAGGCCGAGGCGCTCGAGGCCGACGGCGGGATGTCGCTGCTCGAGGGGGCCACGGCGGTGCTCGTGCCGGGGGGCTTCGGCACGCGCGGCACGCGCGGGATGATGAAGGCGGCCGAGTACGCGCGGTCGCGCCGCGTGCCCTACTTCGGCATCTGCTACGGCTTCCAGTGGGCCACCGTGGAGTTCGCGCGCAACGTGTGCGGGCTCGACGGCGCGGACTCCACCGAGGTGGACGAGGCGGCGCCGCACAAGGTGATCTACAAGCTGCGCGACCTGCTGGGCGTGGACGAGCTCGGCGGCACGATGCGCCTCGGCCAGTACGCCTGCGAGCTGGCACCGGGCTCGATGGCCCGGCAGATCTACGGCATGGACCTGATCCACGAGCGGCACCGCCACCGGTTCGAGTTCAACTGCCTGTACGAGGCGGCGCTGAAGGAGCACGGCATGCGCATCTCGGGCCGGTCGCCCGACGGCAAGTTCGTCGAGATCGCCGAGCTGCCGGACCACCCCTGGTACATCGCGGTGCAGTTCCACCCCGAGTTCCAGTCGCGGCCCCTGCGTCCCCACCCGCTGTTTGCCAGCTTCGTCGGGGCCGCGCTCCGGCAGAAGCAGGCGGCCGGGGCCGCGGCGGCGGGCCAGGGCCAGCCGGCCTAGCGGACGGCCACCGAACATGCAGGTCGTGACCCCGGTGAGGGCGGGCGCCGTCACCTTCGGCACCGGCGCCCCGCTCGCGTTCATCCTCGGCCCGTGCGTCATCGAGAGCGAGGCGCACGCGGTCGAGACCGCGCTCGCGCTCCGCGACATCGCGGCGCGGGCCGGCGTGCCCCTGGTCTTCAAGGCGTCCTACGACAAGGCCAACCGCACGTCCATCCGGTCCTTCCGCGGGCCGGGCCTCGCCGAGGGCCTCCGCGTCCTCGCCGAGGTCAAGGCGCGCACGGGCCTGCCCGTGCTCACCGACATCCACGAGCCCTCGCACGCCGCCCCCGCCGCCGAGGTGGTCGACATCCTCCAGATCCCCGCGTTCCTCTCGCGGCAGACCGACCTGCTGGTCGCCGCCGCCGCGACGGGCCGGCCCGTGAACGTGAAGAAGGGCCAGTTCCTCGCGCCCCGCGACATGCGCCACGTCGTGGCGAAGCTCACCGAGGCGGGCGCCGGGGGCGTGCTGCTGACCGAGCGCGGCACCAGCTTCGGCTACAACAACCTCGTGGTCGACGTCCGCGGGTTCCCCATGATGCGCGAGCTCGGGCACCCGGTCATCTTCGACGTGACCCACAGCCTGCAGCTGCCGGGCGCCGGGGACGGCGTGACGGCGGGCCTCGCCGAGTACATCGTGCCGCTCGCGAGCGCCGGCGTCGCCGCGGGCGTGGACGGTGTCTTCATGGAGGTGCACGAGGAGCCCGCCCGCGCGAAGAGCGACGCCGCCAACGCCCTCCGGCTCGACCGGGTCGAACCCCTGCTCCGCCGGCTGGTGGCCCTTGATAGGATCGCCAAGTCCGATGCCTGACCTCTCGCTCGCCCGCAAGGTCCTCCAGACCGAGTCGGCCGCCGTGCTGGCCCTCGCCGATCGCCTCGACGGCAGCTTCAGCGCCGCCGTGGAGCTCGTGCGGGACTGCCCCGGCCGCGTCATCCTCACGGGGATGGGCAAGTCCGGCATCGTGTGCCGCAAGATCGCCGCGACGCTGTCGAGCACCGGGACCCCGGCCTTCTTCCTCCACCCGGCCGAGGCCGTCCACGGCGACCTCGGCGTCATCCGCGCCGACGACGTGGTGATCGCGCTGTCCTACTCGGGCGAGACCCACGAGCTGTTGCGGCTCCTCGAGACGATCCGCCGGCTCGGCGCCCGGCTCATCGCCCTGACCGGCGACGTGCGCTCCACGCTCGCGCAGGCGGCCGACGTGACGCTCGACTGTCACGTGTCCGAGGAGGCCTGCCCCATGAACCTCGTGCCGACGGCCAGCACCACGGCGGCGCTCGCGCTCGGCGACGCGCTCGCGATGACGGTGCTCGTCGAGAAGGGGTTCCGGCCGGAGGACTTCGCGAACCTGCACCCCGGGGGCAAGCTCGGCAAGCGGCTGATGCGCGCCGAGCAGCTCATGCACCAGGGCGCCGACGCGCCCGTGGTCGGCCTGGCCACGCCGATGCGCGACGTCATCTACGAGATGTCCCGCAAGGGCCTCGGCATGACGACCGTCGTCGGCGAGGACCGGGTGCTGGCCGGCATCATCACCGACGGCGACCTCCGCCGCCACATGGCGACGACCCCGGGCATCCTGGACCGCGCGGCGTCGGACGTGATGACCGCCAACCCCGTGACCATCGACAGGCAGACCCTCGCCGTCGAGGCGCTCAACGTCCTCGAGCAGCGGAAGATCACCGCCGTCGTCGTCGTCGACGCCGGCCACCGTGTCGAGGGCGTCGTGCACCTGCACGACCTCTGGCGCACGGAAATGGTCTAATAGGCCCGACGTGCTCGCGTCCTACCTGCCCCTCATCGCCGCGCTGCTCGCGCTCCTGGCCGGACTGGCCGTCGGGAAGGCCTGGGAGCGCTACAAGCTCCGCGGCGGCCAGTGGATCGACCGCCGCCGCGCGCGCGACTCCCACCACTACGTGCTCGGGTTGAACTTCCTCGTCTCGAACCAGACGGACCTGGCCATCGAGGAGCTGAGCCACGCGGCGCGCGTCGACGCGAACGCCCTCGAGATCCACATGATCCTGGGCAACGTGTACCGCGAGCGCGGGCAGGTCGCCCGGGCCATCCAGGTGCACCAGGGCCTGCTGCAGCGGCCGAAGCTGTCGCGGCTGGAGCACGCCTACGTGCTGCTCTGCCTCGGCCTGGACTTCAAGCGGGGCGGCTTCGTCGACCGCGCCCTCGAGGCCTTCCAGGAGGTCCTGCGGCTCTCACCCGGGAACCAGTACGCCCTGCTCTACCTCCAGAAGCTGCACGAGGAGCAGCACCAGTGGGCGGAAGCCAAGGCCATACGTGAGCAGCTCGTGGACCTGAGCGGCCCCGACACCCAGCCCCGGAACCAGGCCATCCTGGGGTTCCTCGAGAACGAGATGGGCCTCGCCGAGGTCAAGGCGGGCCACCCCGCCGAGGCCGTCAGGCACTTCGACCAGGCAATCGACCTCGACCCCGGGACCGTGCCGGCCTACCTGAACCTCGGGGACGTGCGGCTCGCGGAAGGCGATGCCGCCGGGGCGCTCGCCGCGTGGGAGCGCCTGATCGACATCGCGCCGGACCGCGCCTACCTGGCCTTCGACCGCCTCGAGCGGCTGCACCGGTCCCAGGGCTCCACCGCCCGGTTCGACGAGCGGTGCCGCCGCATCGTCGCCGCGAACCCGCAGGACTGGCGCGCCCGCCTCGCGCTCGGCCGCCACCTTGCCGCCGCCGGCGAGCCGGTCGCCGCGCTGGAGCAGTTCTTCGACGCCCTCTCGCACAATCCCCACGGCCTGACGGTTCACCAGGCCATCTGGAACGTCCTGCTCGAGGTGAACCTGGACCGCGCGCTGGTCCAGCGCTATGTCGAGTCGGCCCGCGACGCCGTGTTCTTCCTCGACCCGCACGTGTGCGTGAAGTGCCACTACCGCTCGACGGAGCTGCTCTGGCAGTGCCCGCACTGCCACGAGTGGAACACCTTCGTCGAGGAGCGCATCGCCCCCGCCAAGGACGCCGTCGAGATGTAGGCCGGGCCGCGGCCGGGCCTCAGGCGCCCTCGCTGCGGGCCAGCTCCTTCAGGCCCATCGGGCCCGCGCTCACGTTCTCGGCCGTGAGAATCCGCCGCAGGTACCCGGCCTGCCCGAGGTGCATCGCCAGGTGCGCGCAGAGGTGCTGCAGGAAGAGCGCCGTGTTGATCGGCTGCCCGCCGGGCGCCTCCGGGTAGTCCGCCGCCAGGACCTCGTCGCGGAGCGTGGGCAGCACCGACCGGACCACCGCGATCGTCTCGCGCAGGTCCGCCACGACCCCCGCCGGGTCGCCGGACCGCCGGCCGAACTCGTCGTCGCGGTGGCGGACGAACCCCGTGCCGCCGAGCACGGTACCCACGAAGTGCCGCAGGTTGCCCGCGACGTGGAGCGCGAGGTTGCCGACCGCGTTGGTGACGCCCGGGAGCGTCGTCCACAGGCGGTCGGCGGGGCACCGTTCCACCTCGCGCACGAACGCCTCGAGGTCGCGGACGATGAGGGTCTCCAGGTTCGCGGGCAGTGTCGGCATGACCTCTCCTGGTCTGGCGCGGCTCCGGGACGGAGGCGCCTACTCGGGGACGACGGGGGCGACGCAGTCGGCCGCCGGGTCGGCGGTGAGGGGAAGCCACCGGCTGAACACGGCATCCGACGCCGCGACGATGACGGCTGGCGAGAGCGCCGCCGGGTCGAATGCGGCCGGGGCCGCGCCGGCGGCAGCCAGGCGCGCCGCCACGCGCTGGCGGAAGTCCTGGAACGCCGGCAGGTCGAAGAGCACGAAGTAGACCTGGCGCGTCAGCCGCGGCTCGCTCACGCGGCGGTGCACCATGCACCGGGGCTGCACCGCGGCGCCCTCGAGCCCCGCCTCGCGCGCCAGGGCCGCGATGTCGGCGGCCGTGAGCGCGCCGCCCATCCGCGCGAACTCCGCCTCCACGACCAGCGGCAGCCCCGGCTCGGAGGGCGCGGCGAGGGTCTCGCCCGCGCGGGAGAAGACCTGCGGGAACAGGCCCGGGACGAACCCGGCTCCGGGCGTCAGCGAGACCACCCGCCCCGAGCCGCCGTCGGCGGCGTCCACGGTGACGCGCCACCCGGCCAGGTCGGCCGCCGGGACGGTATAGGGCGTGGCCCGGCTGCTCTGGGCCGAGCGCACGAAGGCGTAGCCGAGGACGCCGAGGGCGGCGAGCACGACGAGGCCCCTGGTGACTGTTCGCATGGCGCGGGATACCCGGGCGGCCGCGGGGGCGGCCTAGATCGAGCGGAACTCGCCGAGCGCGCGCTCGGCGTCCATGAAGCTCTCGCAGTGCTGGTCGAGGGCGTCGTACTCGTCGGCGAACTCCGCGAGGAACTCGCGGTACGCCTTCTCCGACTCCCAGACGTCCATCGTCACGTAGCGCCCCGGCGCGGCCTCGTCCTGGAAGAGACGGGTCTCGACGAAGCCGGAACCCTTCCGGAAGAGCTCGGTCCAGAGTCCGCCGGCGGCGTACGCCTCGAGGAACGAGGCGTCGGCCTCGGGCCTCACGTTGAATTCCCACATGTAGACGAACGTGCCGTTCACGTCGCTCCTCCACTCCCGGGCCGTCCCCGCCGCGGGACGGCCGCTGCCACAGGCGCCGCGACCGCCGCCCCTACACGTTGAACTTGAAGAGCAGCACGTCGCCGTCCTGGACGACGTACTCCTTGCCCTCCATCCGGTACAGCCCCCTCTCGCGCGCCGCGGCCACCGAGCCACACGCGACGAGGTCGTCGTAGGCCACCGTCTCGGCCTTGATGAACCCCCGCTCGAAGTCCGAGTGGATCACGCCGGCCGCCTTCGGGGCGGTGTCCCCGACGTGGATCGTCCACGCCCGGACCTCCTTCTCCCCCGCCGTGAAGTACGTCCGGAGCCCGAGCAGATGATACGTCGCCCTGATGAGCGTGCCTACCCCGCTTTCGGCGACGCCGAGGGCCTGCAGGTAGGCCGCGGCCTCCGTGGGCTCCAGATCCACGAGATCGCTCTCGATCTGCGCGCTGATGACGACCGCCTCGCACGCGAGGTGGGCCTGCACGTAGTCGCGAACGGCCCTGACATAGGGGTTGTCATCGGCGGCGGCGAGGTCGCCCTCGCGGACGTTGCACGCGAAGATGGTCGGCTTGTCGCTCAGCAGGAAGAGGGGGGTCACCAGCGCCCGCTGCTCCGGTGCCAGGGCGACGGTCAGTGCCGGCTTGCCCGCGTCGAGGGCCGCCTCCACCAGCTCGAGCGCGGCGTCCTCGGTCGCGGCCGCCTTGTCCCCCCGCTTGATGTCCTTGGCGATGCGCTCGCGGCGGCGCCTGACCGAGTCGAGGTCGGCGAGCATCAGCTCGGTGTTGATGACCTCGATGTCGCGGACCGGGTCCACCGATCCGGACACGTGATGGATGTCCTCGTCCTCGAAGCACCGCACGACCTGGACGATGGCATCGACCTCGCGGATGTGCGTCAGGAACTTGTTCCCGAGCCCCTCGCCCTGGCTCGCGCCCTTCACGAGCCCGGCGATGTCGACGAACTCGATGGCGGCCGGGATCACGACCCCCGTCCGGGCGATCTGCTGCAGCACCTGCAGGCGCGCGTCCGGCACCTCGACGATGCCGACGTTGGGCTCGATCGTGCAGAAGGGATAGTTGGCCGACTCGGCCTTGCGGGTCCGCGTGACGGCGTTGAACAAGGTGGACTTGCCCACGTTGGGCAACCCGACGATTCCGGCTCGAAGCATGGTGTCTTGGTCTGCGACTGGGTGTGCCTGCGGCGGCCATCACGGCAGGCGTGTCGCAACAGGATAACACTCGGGCCCGTCGGGCCCGCGAGGCCGGCGCGCGGGACCCGGCGTCAGCCGCCGGTCGCGCGCCTGGCGAGCCGCAGCTCGAGGTGCCGCCGCACGTCGGGCCACTCGTGCCGCAGGATGCTGTACATCACCGAGTCGCGCGCCGATCCGTCGCGCCGGGCCTGGTGGTGGCGGAGCACCCCGTCCCGGGCCGCCCCGAGCGCCTCGATCGCCCGCTGCGACCGCAGGTTGAACGCGTCGGTCCTGAGCCCGACGACCGCGCACCCCAGCGTGTCGAAGGCGTGCCCGAGCAGCAGGCGCTTGCAGGCGGTGTTGACGTGCGACCGCTGCCAGGCCGAGGCATACCAGGTGTAGCCGATCTCGACGCGGTCGATCGCGGCCACGATGTCGTGATAGCGCGTCGTCCCCACGACCGCGCCGCTCCCGGACTCGCGGACGGCCCACGCCAGCATGTGTCCGGCCGCCTGCCCCTCGAGGGCGGCGTCCACGTAGGCGCGCGCCCCTGCCGGCTCGGGCACCGACGTGTACCACAGCCGCCAGAGTTCGCCGTCGGCCGCGGCCGCGGCGAGCGCCGGCGCATGGCTGGCGGCGAGGGGCTCGAGCACGACGCCGTCCCCGGCGAGCGTGATGGGTGCGGGATGGATCATCGGCAGTCGGACCCCGTCTGGCTATGCAGGCCGCGCGCCCAGGAAGGCCCGGGCATCGGCGAGCGTCTTGAACACGCCGGTGGTGTACGGCAGGCCGCCCGCGTAGGCCTCGTACATGCGGAGGACCCCGTAGTCGACCTCGCGGGCCACGACGTACGCCACGCGGTGACCCGTCCCGCGCTCCTCGAGCAGTTCCCCGTACACCGCCACGGCCTCCCGTACCTGGTCGGCGGAGATGTCGAGCGCCGCGTCGGTCAGGTCCCACAGCGCGTCCATGCCCGCGCGGAACTCCGGCCGCTGCTGGTACTCGTGGAGCGCATCCACGAAGTCGCGCAGGGAGGCGGTTGCGGACACCACGATCAGCACGTAGGCGCCGTCGTCAGGGAACTCGATTCGCCACGTCGCCATGCCGCCCTCGAAGAGACCGTCCCCCACGGCGCCAGCGGGACACCTGCCGGCCACCCGAGCCGAGCGGCAAGCTTACGCGATCTCGCGGCGGGCCGCCACGCCCTGGGATGCCACGCGGCCGTCAGGCCGGGGCGGTGTCCCGGAGCCGCGCCAGCACGCGGTCCACCTGCCGGTCGGTGTCCGCGTACGACCCGTCGGTCCGGATCACGTGGTCGGCGCGGCGCATCTTCTCGTCGATCGGCATCTGGGCGGCAATCCGCCTGGAAGCCTCGTCCCAGGTCGCCCCGTCGCGCTGCATGACGCGCTCGCGCTGCATCCGGGCAGGACACGCGGCGACGACCACCGCGTCGAACTCGGCTTCGCGGCCGGTCTCGAACAGCAGCGGGATGTCCGCGACCGCGACCGGCGTATCGGGCGGCAGCGCCTCGAAGAAGCGGTCGATGGCCGCGCGCACGACGGGATGCACGATGGCCTCGAGGTCCCGGCGGGCCCCCGCGTCGGCGAACACGATCGCGGCCAGCGCCTGGCGGTCCAGCCCGCCGTCGGGGCCGATCACGCGGTCGCCGAAGCGCGCGCGGATGGCCTCGAGCCCGGCGGTCCCCGGCGCCACCGCCTCGCGCGCCAGCACGTCGGCGTCCACCACGGGCACGCCGGCCCCGGCGAGGCGCCGCGCCACGTAGGACTTGCCCGTCGCGATGCCGCCGGTCAGGGCGATCCTACGCACCGGCGGCCTTCCGCAGCTCGGCCGCGGTCAGCGTGTTCCGGAGCACCATCGCGATGGTCAGCGGCCCCACCCCGCCCGGCACCGGCGTGAGCGCGCCGGCGACCGCCTCCACCTCGGGGTGCACGTCGCCGATGAGCACGCTCCCCTTCGCGGCGAACTGCTCGCGCTTGCGGCTGCCCTCCGGGAAGAAGCGGAACACGTCGGCCTCCGTCGTGAGCGGCGTGGTCCCCACGTCGATGACGGTCGCGCCGGGCTTGACGAACTCCCGCGTGACGAAGCCCGGGCGACCGATGGCGGCCACGAGGATGTCGGCCGTCGCCGCGACGGCCGGCAGGTCGCGGGTCTTCGAATGGCAGATCGTCACCGTCGCGTCCCGGTGCAGCAACAGCAGGGCCATGGGCTTGCCGACGATGTCGCTGCGCCCGATCACGACGGCGTGGCGGCCCGCGATGGGGATGCCCTCCCGCTCGAGCAGCTCGATGCACCCGAGCGGGGTGCAGGCGACGAGCGACGGCTTCTTCTGCACCAGCCGGCCGACGTTGATGGCGTGGAACCCGTCCACGTCCTTCGCCGGGTCGATCGCCTCGAACACCCGGGGCTCCGCCTCCTTCCCCATCGCGGCCGGGAGCGGCGACTGCACCAGGATCGCGTCCACCGCCTCGTCGGCGTTGAGGCGCGCGACCAGGTCCAGCACCTCCCCCAGCGAGGCCGTCTCGGGGAGGCGGTGCAGCTGGCCGTCGCAGCCGGCCTCGGCCACCGTGCGGATCTTGTTCCGGACGTAGACCTCCGACGCCGGGTTGTTCCCGGCGAGCACCACGCGCAGGCCCGGTGGGCGCCCGTGCGCCGCCGTGAATGCCGCCACGCGGGGCTTGAGGTCCTCGCGAATCGCGGCGGCCACCGCCGCGCCGTCAAGTCGTCGTGCTGCCATGGTGTCCTATGCCTCGTGGCCCGCCGGGCGCGGCGCGGGCACGCCGCCCGCGACCGCCTCGAGCGCGCGCAGCTGCTCGGGGTGGCCCAGCAGGACCAGCTGGTCGCCCGCCACGAGCCGGGCATCGGGCGACGGGTTGAATTCCATGTGGCCCTCGGCGCGCTTGATGGCGACGACGATCACGCCGAAGCGCTGCCGCAGGCCGGCCTCGCGGATGGTCTGGCCCAGGAAGGCGGCGTCCGGCCCCAGCAGGATCTGCTCGGCGGCCAGGTCCAGGCGCTCGGAACTCGTCGCGAGCCGCATGAAGTCGACGACGGCCGGCCGGAGCGCGGTCGCGGCCATCTGGACCCCGCCGAGCTCGTAGGGGGAGATCACGCGGTCCGCGCCCGCCCGGCGAAGCTTGCGCTCCGCGTCCTCCGAGGACACCCGCGCGATGATGAACAGGTCCGGGCGCAGCACCCGCGCGGTCAGCACCGTGTAGACGTTCTCGGCGTCGGTCGACACCGCCGCGATGAGCCCGCGCGCCCGGTGGATGCCCACCCGCTCGAGCACCTCCTCGCGGCTGGCGTCGGCCTCGACCGCAAGGCCCCCCTGCGCGATGACCTCGTGCACCCGGGCCGGGTCCCGGTCCACGACCACGTACGGGACGCCCTGCCGGCGGAACTCCCCGGCGATGATGCTCCCGATACGGCCGTAGCCACAGATGATGAAGTGATCGCGGACGGTGTCCAGCATGCGTCTGAAACGGCGGTGGGCGAAGCGGCCGTGCAGCCCGCCCTCCACCACGAAGGCCAGCACCAGCGACGCGGTGTAGAACAGCGTGCCGACGCCGACGATGAGCACGAACGTCGTCCAGGCCTGTCCGCCGAACGACAGCGGGTGCACCTCGCGGTAGCCGGCGGTGGACACGGTGATCGCGGTCATGTAGAACGCGTCCCACGCGCTCCAGCCCTCGATCACCATGTAGCCGACGGTGCCGACCGCCGTCACCGCAACGAGCAGCAGCACCGCCAGCAGGCGGCCGCGGCTCCCCCGCGCGTCGCCCCCGAGCGAATCCGGCCCGCCCGCCCCTGCCATCCCGCCGGCGCTACCCTTCCCTGGTCGTCTTCGTGAGCACCCGGCCCAGCAGGAAGATCACGACGGCCGCCCCGAGCACCCGCAGCCCGAACGTGTCCGCCTCGCTGGCCGTCACCCCGATCTCGTGCCACTTCGCCGTGACCTCGGTCGTGATGCCGAACTCGGTCATGAACCCGAGGATCGAGAGCGCCAGGCCGTTGAACATCCCGAGCGCGCCGAACACCGTCGTGAAGTTGGCGAAGCTCTGGGCGCTCGTGCGCCGCGACACCTCGTCGGGGTTCGACAGCGGGCTGTGCGTCCGGCCGTAGAACCAGTAGATGATCAGGCCGATGTCCAGCCACACCAGGAACCGCACCCAGGTGACGATCGGCAGGCTGAGCATCAGGTAGCCGCACGACAGGATGCCGAGCACCGGGAACACCGGGCCGAACGGGACTCGGAACGGCCGGTGCGCGTCGGGCCGCTGGACCCGCAGCATCAGCACCGCCGAGCACACCACCACGAACGCGAAGAGCGTCCCGATGCTCGTCATCTCGCCGACCACCTGGATCTGCGTCAGGCCGGCGAAGATCGCCACCAGCCCGCACGTGATCGCCGTCGTGATGTGGGGCGTGCCGAACTTCGGGTGGACCTTCGCGACGCCCTTCGGCAGCAGGCCGTCGCGGCTCATCGCGAAGAAGATCCGGGGCTGGCTCATCAGCATCACGAGCAGCACCGACGTGATGCCCGCCACCGCGCCCGCCGAGACCATGTAGGCCGCCCAGTCCTGGCCGATCGCGCTCAACGCGAAGGCGACCGGGGCGTTCAGGAACTCGACGTTCTCCTTGTAGTCGACCACCGGCATGATGCCCGTGAGGACGCCGGAGACCGCGAGGTAGAGCGCCGTGCAGATGACCAGGGACGCAATGATGCCGATCGGCAGGTCCCGCTGCGGGTTGTTCGCCTCCTCCGCCGTCGTCGACACCGCGTCGAAGCCGATGTAGGCGAAGAAGACGACGGCCGCCGCGGCCATCGTGCCCGACCAGCCGTACGGCGCGAAGGGCTCCCAGTTGGTGGGCTCGACGTAGCGGATGCCGGCGCCGACGAAGAAGACAATCGCCACCAGCTTGATGCCCACCATCACCGCGTTCGCCCGCGCCGACTCGCGGATGCCCACGATGAGGAGCGTCATGATGCCGAGGACCACGAGGGAGGCGGGCAGGTTGATGATGCCGACCGGCGGGGCGGCGCTGAGCGCCACCGGGAGGTGGATGCCGAAGCCCGACAGCAGCTTCTGCATGTACCCGCTCCAGCCGATGGCGACCGTCATCGAGCCGACCGCGTACTCCAGGATCAGGTCCCACCCGATCATCCACGCCGCCAGCTCGCCCAGCGTCGCGTACGCGTAGGTGTAGGCGCTGCCCGCGATGGGGATCATCGAGGCGAACTCCGCGTAGCAGAGCGCCGCGAACCCGCACGCCAGCCCGGCCGCGAGGTAGGACACCATGATGGCCGGCCCGGCCTGGTTCGCCGCGGCGGTGCCGGTGAGCACGAAGATGCCGGTCCCGATGATCGCGCCGATGCCGAGGAGCGTGAGATCGAGAGCCGTCAGGCTTCGCTTGAGGGAGCGGCCGCCGTGCTCGACGTCGCTGACGAGTTGCTCGAGGGACTTGTTCTGGAAGAGGTTGGAGTCCATGAGATGCCGCCGTCCAGGCGGTCGCTCGCGGGGGGAGCCCGTCGCTGAGCGGTCGGCGGATCATACCATCGCGCGCCGGTTGCGCTTGAGCCGGAGTGCGATGGCGATTATCATCGCTCCGCCCGGGAATCGGTCGCCCGGCCGGCCCTGCGCCGGCCCCGGCCGACTCGCCCCGGTGCGCGGCCTCCCGGCGGGCCGCGCCCCCCCGGGCCGCTCGCGCGGGGCACCCGGACTCCACCAACACGGAGGGCAGCGGATGGCGATGTCAGGTCGCGGGACGTGGGGGTCCCGCCTCGGGTTCGTGCTGGCGGCCGCCGGATCGGCCGTCGGCCTCGGCAACATCTGGGGCTTCCCCACGCAGGTCGGCCAGGGCGGCGGCGCCGTCTTCGTCGTGATCTACCTGCTGTGCGTCGTCTTCGTCTGCGCCCCCATCATGATCGCCGAGCTGGCGATCGGGCGGCGGGGCCGGAAGGACCCGGCCGGGTCCTTCGAGGCGATCAAGCCCGGGACGCCCTGGAAGCTCGTCGGCCTGCTGGGCATCCTCACCGGGGCCGGCATCCTGTCGTTCTACGCCGTGATCGCCGGCTGGACCATTGCCTACATCTACTTCACCGGCACTGGCGCCGTGGCCGGCAGCCCGGAGGACATCGGCCGGTTCTTCAGCGGGTTCGTGGCCAACGCCCCGGCCACCATCGGCCTGACGGCCGTCGTGCTGGCCACCACCGCCGGCATCATCATCGGGGGGGTCCGCGACGGCATCGAGCGCATCACCAAGCTCCTGATGCCCGCCCTCCTGCTGCTGCTCTTCGCCCTGATGGTCCGGGCGCTGACCCTGCCGGGCGCCGAGACGGGGCTGGCCTATTACCTCAAGCCCGACCTCGCCAAGTTCTTCGACATCCGGATCATCAACGCGGCGCTCGGGCAGGCGTTCTTCTCGCTGAGCCTCGGGATGGGCGCGATGATCACCTACGGCAGCTACCTCGGCGAGAAGGAGAACATCGCCCAGGCCGCGGCGTGGGTCGTCGCCCTCGACACCGTCGTCGCGCTCATGGCGGGCTTCATCATCTTCCCCGCCGGCTTCACCATCCCCGGGTTCGACCCGTCGACCTCCGGCCCCGGCCTCATCTTCGCGGTGCTGCCCCGGCTCTTCGCGACCATGCCCGGCGGCCACCTGTTCGGCGGCGCCTTCTTCGTCATGCTCACGATGGCGGCCATCACGTCCACGATTTCCCTCCTCGAGGTGCCGACGGCCTACCTGATCGACTCCTGGGGATGGACGCGGCACAAGGCGGTCCTCGTGCTGACCGGCACGATCTTCCTGCTCTCCATCCCGTCGGCGCTCGCCAACGGGGCCTCGCCCTTCCTGTCGAGCCTGCCCGTCGTCGGCATGGACTTCCTGTCGCTGATGTCGACCGTCTGGAACAACTTCGCGCTGCCCGTGGGCGGGTTCTTCATCGCGATCTTCGTGGCCTGGGCCTGGCGCCGGGACGACGCCCTCGCCCAGCTCGAGTCGGGCGGCGGCTTCCCCGGCGTGCGGCTCTGGCTGTTCCTCGTCCGCTACGTGTGCCCGGTCGCCATCGGGATCATCATCGTCTTCACCATCCGGGGCCTCCTCGGCTAGCGCCAGCCTCCCTTCCCCTCTCGTCAGGAGAACCGATGCTCGAGCAGTTGACCAACAGCATTACCGCCCTCGACGGCATGGTGTGGCAGCCCTTCGCGATGCCGATCGTGCTCCTGGTCGTCGGCGGGCTCATCACCATCAGCACGGGCGTGGTCCAGATCACGCGGTTCCCGTTCGCCGTGAAGATGGTGTTCGCCGGCATCCGCCAGAAGGCCTCGGCCGACGCCAACACGATCACGCCGTTCCAGGCGCTGTCCACCGCCCTCGCGTCGACGGTCGGCAACGGCAACATCGGCGGCGTCGCGACCGCCATCCTGATCGGCGGCCCCGGGGCGGTCTTCTGGATGTGGATCTGCGCGACGGTCGGCATGGCGACGAAGTACGCCGAGGCGGTCCTCGGCGTGCACTTCCGCGTCACCCGCGAGACGGGCGAGCTGGCGAGCGGCCCGATGTACTACATCACGCGCGGCATCCCGAACAAGCAGCTCGGCAAGTCGCTGGCGATGATGTTCGCCTTCTTCGGCGCCATGGCGGCGCTGCTCGGCACGGGCAACATGGCGCAGTCGAACACCGTGGCCCGGACGTTCGTCGAGGCCGCGAGCCTCACCGGCTACGCCGTGCCGACCTGGGTGCCCGGCCTCCTGATCACCGCCGCCGTGGGCCTGGTGCTGCTCGGCGGCATCCACCGCATCGCCAACGTGGCCGACAAGCTGGTGCCCTCGATGATCGTCCTCTACCTCGCGGCGGGCCTGTCCTACGTCGCGCTGAACATCACGCTGCTGCCCGAGGTGCTGCTCCGCATCGTCGAGGAGGCCTTCAAGCCGACGGCGGCCATCGGCGGCTTCGCCGGCGCCTCGGTCGCGCAGGCCATCGCCTCCGGCGTGAGCCGCGGCGTCCTCTCGAACGAGGCCGGGCTCGGCAGCGCCCCCATCGCCCACGGCATCGCGAGCGTGAAGCACCCCGCCGAGCAGGGCGTCGTCGGCATCTTCGAGGTGTTCGTCGACACGATCCTCGTCTGCACCGTGACCGCGTTCATCATCCTCGAGTCGGGCCTCTGGACCGACCCCGCCTTCGCCAACGCCAGCGGCGACCTGACCGCCGCCGCCCTCGGCACGACGATTCCGGGCGCCCGCATCATCGTGGCGATCTGCTCGTTCCTGTTCGGGTTCTCGACGCTGATCGGCTGGTACTACTACGGCGAGAAGTGCGTCGAGTTCATGTTCGGATCGGGGGTCATCAAGGCTTACAAGATCGTCTTCACCGCCCTCATCATGGTCGGCGCCGTGGTGTCGGTCCCGCTCGTCTGGGCCGTCGGGACCCTCCTGAACGGGTTCATGGCGTTCCCGAACCTGATTGGCCTCGCCTTCCTGCTCGGCACGGTACGGAAGATCACCGTCGACTACTTCAGGAACGGCGGCAAGGAATACTCGGTCGAGAACCCGGTGACGGGCGCGATGTACCAGGGACGCTAGCGCGCCACGGTGGTGCGCCACCTCGGTGCGCCGCCGCGGTGCGGCATCAGCGGGACCAGTAGTCGGGCAGGCCCGGCTTCGTGGCGCGGAGAATCTCGAGGATGGCCCGGCGGTCGGCCGCCGTCAGGTGGGCGAAGGCCGGGCCGTCATCCGCGCCCGAGAGGACCTCGAACAGGCGCCGGTAGACCTGGTTCCTGGCGGCGGTGGGCAGCGCGTCGAACGCCGCGCCGTAGATCATGTAGCTGAGCGGGTACCGGAAGAGCCGCGTCCGCAGGTCGAAGTCGCGCAGCGACCGGCCGCCGGGGTCACGCGGGCCCCGCGCCGCGAACGTGCGGGCGAAGGTCGACGGGCCCTCGATCGGCGCGTCGATCGGGGCCTCGCCCGAGAACAGCATGTAGGCGACGAGCTCGTCGATGTCGCGCGCCAGCTCGCCCTCCCCGCCCGCGGGCTCCCCCGCGCCGGCCAGCCGTGCCTCCCAGCCCACGCGGGTCAACAGGTTGGTCACCTGGGTCTGGTGCTCGAAGGTCATGAGCGCCACGATGTCGCTCGTGTGCGAGGGATACGGCGCCAGGTCCACCAGCCCCATGAGCGACGGGAGGTTCTGGCGCGACTCGCGCACGAGTTCCTCCGGCGCCGCCGGGTTCAGCGCGACGGCGTTGGCCCGGTCCCGCTGCTCCCCGCGCGTCGCGGTCACGTACCAGCCGCCCCAGCGGTCGATGAACGGCGTGCGGTGGTCGGTGATGATCGCGCTCTGGTCCCGCAGGGGCGCGCCGGATGGCCCCGGGATCACCGACCCCACGTAGATGCCCGGCACGCCAGCCGTGTTCGGGCCGACGTGGCACGTGAGGCACTCCGGCCGGCGATCGAACGCCGGCCGACCCTCGCGGTCGACGGTCATCTCGTAGAACACCGAGCCCAGGACCGGGTCCACCGCCGTCAGCTCCAGGCTCCCGGCACCCGGCACCCACGCCACGGCGGCCTCATCCCCGAAGAAGACCGCGCGCGGGACGTCCGGGGAGATGTGGCGCGCCTGGAAGCTCGTCTTCGAGAAGACCAGCATCTGCGTGTCCGCGGCGATCCCCAGCCGGGCGAGGATCTGCGGCAGGTAGCCCCGGGCGTCGGCCGCCGGCGCCAGGGCCTCCTCGCCGGACGCGAGCCGGCGCGCGAGGCGGCCCACGGGGTCGTCCGGGCGCGTCGCCAGGTACGCGATGGCGGGATGGTCCGACGGCAGCGTCGGCCGGTAGTCCTGGCCCGACGCGGCCGGGACGCCGAGCGCCAGCGCCAGGGCAACCGCTCCCGGGCCCCGGAGACCTGCCAACCGCATCACCCCTTGCCCCGCCCTCGCCCTACCGCGGCTTCGGCGGCTTCGGCGTCTCGGCCTTCTCGGGCTTGGTGTTGTTCACGCACGCGGTGGACCGGCAGTCGTTGGAGTTGGCCGACCCCATGGCCTCGAGCAGGCGGACGGACTCGGGATGGAGGAGGGACTTCTCCCGCGGTCCGTTGGCCATGTCGGCCACCGTGTCGCCCTCGCCGGCCGCCACGGGCACGGCTCCCTGGGTGCCGCCGAGCCGCCCCTTCGCCCGGGCGGTCGGGTCGGCGCCGTGCATGGCGAGGTAGTTGATCACCTCGTTGTCGCCGACGTAGGCCGCGCCGTGCAGCACGGTGTAGTCGAGCTCGTCCTTCGCCCGCACGTCGGCGCCGAGCTCCTCGACCAGGTACGACACCGCCGCCAGGCGCGCGTCTGGCGCGATGTTCGTCAACTGGTACTCGAAGCCGAGGCCGCCGGCGACGAGCAGGGGCGTGACGCCGTGGACGGTCGCGATCGTGGGGTCGGCCCCGCGCGCGATCAGCAGCCTCATCGCCGCCACGTCGTTGGCCTGGGCGGCCCGCCAGAAGGCCGTCGCGCCGTTCGGGTCGGCCCAGTCGTCGCCGTACCGGTACTTCCGGTACCACAGCTTGCGGCCGAGACGCGCGTCGACGTCCGCGCCATGGTCGATCAGCTGCCCCATGAACTCGAGGTAGCCGGTGCGCTCCTCGGCGATCGTGGGCTGCGGGTACCAGGCATTGGCGCGCCACTTCACGTCCACGGTCGCGTAGAGCGGCGTCAGGCCGTCGGCGTTGGCCAGCGTCGGGTCGGCGCCCCGCTCGAGCAGGAAGCGGGCGATGTCGAGGTGGCCATTGATGATGGCCTCGGTCATCGGCGGGGTGCGGTCGCCCGCGTTCGGCAGGTCGAGGTCGGCGCCGCCGGCGGCCAGCGCCTGGACGGCGTCGAGGTGACCCTCGCGGGCCGCGAAATGGAGCGCCGACATGCCGCCGACGGTCTTCGCGCCGAGGACGCGCTCCTCGCGGCGGGCGGCCAGCGCCTGCTGCTGCGCCGCCGTGGGCGCGCCGGCCGCGGCCGGCGGCGGGTCCCCGGCCTCCGGGAGCGGGTTGCCGTTCTCGTCGGCCTCGACCCGCCCGAGCCGGAACACGCGGGTCCGCACGTCGGGGTCCGCCCCGTGCTCGAGGAGCATCTGGATCGCGTCGACGCTCCCACGCGCGGCCGCGAACATCAGCGCCGTCTGGCCGTTGGTGAACTCCACGGCGTTCACTTCCGCCCCGTGGTCGACGAGGACGCGCACCGCCTCGGGGTCGCCCGCGCCCGCGGCGACCATCAGCACGGTCGTCCCGTTGGTGTTGGCCTCGCGCGCGTCGGCCCCGGCGTCCAGCAGCGCGGAGATGGCAGGGGCACTGCCGCGCCGCGCCGCCATGTAGAGCGGGCTCATGTCGCCGATCCGGGTCCGGGCGGTCACGCGCGCGCCCGCGGCGAGGAGCGTCCGGACGATCGCGGCGTCCCCGTGGTAGGCCGCCCAGTGCAGGGCGGTCGTGCCGTCGCCCTGCGCCGCGTTGACGTCCGCGCCGGACGCCAGCAGCGCCGCGACCGTGTCGTAGTCGCGGGCCATCGCCGCGTCGGCCAGCTTCGAGTCGGCGGCCGCCGCCGACGCCACCGCCACCAGGATGCCGGCCAGGACGCCGGCCGCCAGCCGTCTCATATCGCCACCTCGCCCGTGCTGTCCCCGATTTGCCGCTGGTCGACCCCGAGCCGGTGCAGCACGGTGAGCAGGACGTTCGCGTACGGGGTCTCGTCCTCGCACTGCACGTGGTTGTTGCCGCGCACCTGGCCGCTCGCCTTCCCGGCCAGGAGCACGGGCAGCCGCTTGTGCGCGTGCACGTTCGAGTCGCCCATGGGGCTGCCCCAGAACACCAGCGAGTGGTCGAGCAGGTTGCCGTCGCCGTCGGGCGTGCCGCGCAGCCGCTCCAGGAAGTACGGCAGCAGCGACATGTGGTACTCGTTCAGCTTCGCGTACTCCAGGATCTTCGACGGCACCGACCCATGGTGCGAGAGGGTGTGGAACGGCGCCTTCACGCCGCTCTCCGGAAACACCCGGTTGCTCGTGTCCCGGCTCAACTTGAGCGAGGAGACGCGCGTCACCTCGGAGGCCATGGCGAGGGCCTGGAGGTCGAACATCAGCTTGACGTGCTCCTCCCAGGAGTCGGGCACGCCGATGGGCGCCGACGGCAGCTCGCGCTGCTCGCCGCTCGCGTTGTACTGCTCGATCTTCTCGATGCGGCGCTCGATCTCGCGGACGCTCTCGAGGTAGTCGTTCAGCCGGCCCATGTCGCGCTGGCCGAGGTCCTTCCGGAGCGAGGCGACCTCGTCGAGGATCCCGTCGAGGATGCTGCGGTTCGCCCGCTGGCGCGCCGCGCGCTCCTCCGGCGTCCCGCCGTCGCCGAACAGGTTCTCGAAGGCCATGCGCGGGTCGATCGTCATCGGCATCGGCGAGGTCGGCGACGACCAGCTGATCGGGCCCGAGTACACGCACGCGTAGTTGTAGCCGCAGGCGCCGGTCGAGTCCACGTTCTCGATGCCGAGCTGCATCGACGGCAGCGGCGTGTCCTGGCCGAACTGCTGCGCGTACAGCTGGTCGATCGACGTCCCGCTCTCGACATCCGACCCTTCCGTCTGCTTGGGGTGGGCGCCGGTGAGGAAGACCGCGCTCGACCGGAAGTGATCGGCGCCCTCCTCGGCCGGGGCCCACGCCTCGGCCGCGCGCAGGTCGGTCTTCGTCACGACGGTGACGTAGTCGCGGAACGGCTCCAGGGGCTTGAGCAGCGGCGTGAACTCGAAGTCGGCGCCCTCCGTGCGGGGCATCCACAGGTGCTCGTCCATGCCGTACTGGGTGCTGCCCGCGCTGCCGTGCACCATCTCGATGCACACGAGGCGCGAGCGCGGCGCGGCCGCCGTCTTCGCGAGCAGGGTGCGCGCCGGCACCATCGCATCGAGCAGGGGCAGGGCGACCGTCGCCCCCATGCCGCGGAGGACTTCCCGCCGCGAGAGTGACTTCCTGGTGATGAACATGTCCGCTGCTCCTGGTCGCTTACTGCCGGGCCCCGCCCGGCCCGGCCTCGGCGGAGGTCGCCGTCCGGTCGGCCTCCCGCATCTGGAACGGCACGCTGCGCACGATGCCCAGCACGAAGGCCGAGAACCGGTAGTCCGCCGCCGCCGCCGCCCGCACCACGCCGCGCACCGCCGGCATGTCGCGGTAGTCCACGATCCGCCCGAGGCCGTAGGCCATCAGGTTCTCGGCGAAGCTGGCGATGAACGCGTCCTCGTGGGCCAGCACGGCGTTGCGCAGGCTGACGGGGCCGTCGAGCGGCGTGCCGTCGTAGAGCCGGCCCGACGCGTCGACGGGCTGCCCGCTGTCGTGCGACCGCCACAGGCCCGTCGCGTCGAAGTTCTCGAGCGCCAGGCCGATGGGGTCCATCATGTTGTGACACGCGGCGCACGCGGGGTTCGCGCGGTGCGCGGCGAGCCGCTCGCGCACCGGCTGCGCCTTCTCGTTCTCCACGTTCTCCTTGAGCGGCGGCACGTTCGGCGGGGGCGGCGGCGGCGAGACGCCGAGCAGCACCTCGAGCACGTACTTCCCGCGCACGACCGGCGACGTCCGGTTGGCGAGCGAGGTCAGGGTCAGCACGCTGCTGTGGCCGAGCAGCCCGAACCGGTTCGGGTCGGTCACCGGCACCCGGCGGAACGTCGCGCCCTGGACGTTCGGGATCCCGTAGTGCTTTGCCAGCACTTCGTCCACGTAGGTGTAGTCGGCGGTCAGCAGCTCGAGGATCGGCCGGTCCTCCCGCATTATCGCCTCGAAGAGGAGCTTCGTCTCCCGGGTCATCGACTCGCCGAGGTTGCGCGTGAAGTTCGGGAACAGGCCGCTGTCGGGGTCCGCCTCCTTCACGGTCTGCAGGCGCAGCCACTGGTAGGCGAAGCTGTCCGCCAGCGCGTTCGCCCGGGGGTCGGCCAGCATGCGCCGCACCTGCGCCTCGAGCACCGCCGGATCCTTCAGGCGGCCCGCCGATGCCGCCACGAGCAGTTCCTCGTCCGGGGCGCTGCTCCACAGGAAGAACGAGAGGCGCGCCGCCAGCTCCAGGTCGGCCAGCCGGTACGTCTGGCCCGGGCGCACGCCGTCGGGCGTCCGCTCGAAGCGGAACACGAACTTCGGGCTCGCGATGATCGCCTGGACCGCCATCTGGATGCCCCGCTCGAACCCGCCCTCGCGCCGGCCCTGGTCGAAGTACCCGTAGAGGAACTCCGTGTCGACGTCGGTCACGGGCCGCCGGAACGCCCGGCGCGCCACCGCCCGGATGATCTGCATCGCGCACGCGGGCTCCTCGTCCGGCGAGGACGGCATGCACGAGAAGATCCGCGCGCGGCTCGGCGTGTCGGACACGCCGGTCACCTCGAAGGGGCCGGCGACGGTCATCGACAGCAGGTGCGGCAGCGCGATCACGCCAGGCACGCCCGCGCTGATGTCCACCATCGACTGCTCCACCTGGCGGAAGGTGTCCTCGGTCGGGCCGTCGAACTTCGCGAGGAAGGCGGCCGCGATGCGGTGCGGCCCCGCGGTGATGCGGACCTTCGGCGTGACGAGCAGGTTCTTCGTCTCGGGCACGCTCGGGTCGATGGTGAAGAGCGCCGCGCGCACGCCGTCGACCGACACCTCGAGCTGCTGTCCCTGCAGGTTGGGCGGCAGGTTCTGGCCGTAGAGGGACTCGAGGTAGTCGTAGTAGAGCGCGAGGCGGAACGTGTAGTCGCCGTCGGCCAGGAAGTTGTGCACGACGGCCGTGCCGCCGCGGGTGCCCCAGGGCGCGCCCTCGACGTGGCGCATCTGGTTGACGACCTTCGGCACCTTGTACATCGTCATGGCCGGCGTCACCGCGGGGTCGCCGACGGCCAGCCGGCTGATCTTGCCCGCCGCCCGCACGTAGCCCTGCACGAGCGCCGGCGTCACCGCCAGCGCGTCGGCCATGTTGTCGAAGCCGCGGCCCATCTCGTCGGGCGGCAGCATCGTCGTCACGTCGACGTCGAGGTCGAAGAGGTCGCGGATCGAGTTGCGGTACTCGGTGCGGTTGAGGCGGTGGAGCTCGGGGGCGCCCGCATGGGGCGCGCGGGCGGCCGCCGCGTCGATGGCGGCCTGGAGGGACTCGACGAACGCGTGCGAGGCCGCCGGCTCCGGGCGCCTCGCGCCGGCGGGCGGCATCAGCCCGGCCCGCAGCCGCCGGATGACCTCCTCCGCCTGCCCGGCATTCGCCGCGGGGTCATCGAGATCGATCGAGGTCCAGCTGAATCCGCCGGCCTTCGTGCGGTCGTTGTGGCAGCCGGCGCAGTACTGGTCGACCAGCACCCGGCCCGCCGCGCCCGCCTGGCCGGCCGCCTGCCCCGCCCATCCCACGCCGGGGATCAGCAGCAGCGCGAACGCCAGGGTCACTGCCTTCGTCAAGGGCGCCTCCCTCAACCGATCGTTGTACGAGCCGCGCGATCGCGCGGCGGCGTGACGCCGCGCCCCGCAGCGCAACCGCCAGCCAATACGAAGGGGAATCGCGCGGATGTTAACACCACGGCCCCCGCCCGTCCAACGAGCTCAGCCGTGGGGTCAGGCCCGGCTCGGCCGCCGGGCGGCGGCCGCGAGCCATTCGGCCACCCGGGCCGCGGGGTCCGCCGTCATGAGGTCGCCGATGACCGCGACCGAGTCGGCGCCGGCCGCCCAGACAGCGGCCGCCCTGTCGAGGGTGATCCCCCCGATGGCCACCACGGGCAGCCCACGCGGGCCGGCCAGGGCTGACACGCGGGCGACCATGTCCAGGCCGACGGCGTCGTAGCCGGTGTCCTTGGTCCGCGTGCCGTAGACGGGGCCGATGGCCAGGTAGTCGATCGGCGCCGCCAGCGCCGCCGCAGCCTGCGCCTCGGTGTGGGTCGACAGCCCGACGACCACCCCCTCGCCAGCCACCCGCCTGACGGCCGCCGGCGCCAGGTCGTCCTGGCCGACGTGCACACCGGCCGCCGAGACCAGCGCCGCGAGGTCCGCGCGATCGTTCACGACGATCCGCGCGCCCGTCGCCTCAGCCAGCGTGCCCACCTCCTGCAGCAGGTCGAGGAACGCGCGGCCGCCGAGCGCCTTGGCGCGCACCTGTAACAGCCGCGCGCCGCCATCCATGAGCGCCCGGGCGTACGCCACCGGGTCGCGGCCCGACGCATCACAGAGCCCGACGTCGACGATCGGATAGAGCGGAGGCAGGACAGGCACGATCGTGGAGCACCGTCAGGGAGCACTCCCGTGGAGCCCCCCGGTCGTCTTACGCCGTGTCGGCGAGCCGGTTCGCCTTCGGCTTGGGCTGGAAGCGCTCCATGAAGTGCGTGCTCAGGCGGCCCGCGACGAAGTCGGGCTCCGCGAGGATCTTCAGGTGCAGCGGGATGGTCGTCTTGATTCCCTCGACGACGCTCATCTCCAGCGTCCGCCGCATCCGGGCGATGGCCTCCTGCCGGTCCCGGCCGTGGCAGATCACCTTCGCGATCATGGAGTCGTAGTACGGCGAGATGGTGCAGTCGCTGTGCGCGGCGGTATCGACGCGGACGCCGGGACCGCCGGGGACGCTGAAGGCATGGATGAGGCCCGGCGACGGGACGAACGTCTCGGGATCCTCCGCGTTGACGCGGCACTCGATGGCGTGCCCGGTGAAGGTGACCTCGCTCTGCTTGAACGAGAGCCGCTCCCCCGCCGCCACGCGGATCTGCTCCTTGACGATGTCGATGCCCGTGACCATCTCGGTCACCGGGTGCTCCACCTGGACGCGGGTATTCACTTCCATGAAGAAGAAGTTGCCCTTGTCGTCCATCAGGAACTCGAACGTGCCCGCGTTCGTGTACTGCACGGCCCGCGCCGCGTCGGCCACGAGCCCGCCCATCTTGCGGCGGACCTTGTCGGACACGGCGATCGACGGCGACTCCTCGAGCAGCTTCTGGTGCCGCCGCTGGATGGAGCACTCGCGCTCGCCCAGGTGGATCACGTTGCCGTGGTGGTCGCCGAGGATCTGGAACTCGATGTGCCGCGGCGCGACCAGGTACTTCTCGAGGTAGACCTCGCCCCGCCCGAAGGCGGCCTCCGCCTCGCGCTGCGCGGTCTTGAAGGCATGCCCCAGTTCGCCGGGCTCCTTGACGATGCGCATGCCCCGCCCGCCGCCCCCCGCCACCGCCTTGATGATGACCGGGTAGCCGATCTCCTTCGCGATCTTGAGGGCCTTCTCCTCGGTGTCGACCGGCCCGTCGCTGCCCGGCAGCATCGGGACGCCGGCCTTCTTCATCGCGCGCCGCGCCTTGGCCTTGTCGCCGAGGAGGCGGATGACGTTCGGGTCGGGCCCGATGAAGCGGATGTGGCACGCCTCGCAGACCTCCGCGAGGTACGCGCTCTCGGACAGGAAGCCGTAGCCGGGGTGGATGGCGTCCGCGCCGGTGATTTCCGCCGCGCTGATGATGGCCGGGACGCTCAGGTAGCTCTCGGCGCTCCGCGCCGGGCCGATGCAGATGTCCTCGTCCGCGAAGCGGACGTGGAGCGAGTTCTCGTCGGCCTCGGAGTAGACCGCGACCGTCTTGATGCCCAGCTCCCGGCACGCGAAGATGACGCGCAGGGCGATCTCGCCGCGGTTGGCGACCAGGATCTTCTTGAACATAGGCGTCTGTTCGGAGGCTCCCCGACTCGAATGGTGAGGCCGGCGGCGCGCCGGCCGGCGGCGCTAGCTGCGCAGGCGAATCGCGAAGAGCCGCTCGCCGTACTGCACGGGCTGGCCGTTCTCGACGTACACGCTCACGACCTCGCCGTCGTACTCGCAGTCGATCTCGTTCATCAGCTTCATCGCCTCGATGATGCAGAGCACCTGGCCCTTCTTCACCTCGTCCCCCGTCTCGACGAAGGGCTTGGCGCCGGGCTCCGAGGCCCGGTAGAAGGTCCCGACGATGGGCGACTTGACGATGGCGAGCTCGGTGCCCTCCTCCGCCGCCGGCGCGGCCGCGCTCCCGCCGCCCGCGGGCGCCGGGGGCGGCGCCGCCGCCTGGACCGGGGCCGCCATCATCACCGGCGGCATCGCCGGCTGATGGACCGCGTGTCCGCTGCCGCTCTTGACGCGCAGCTTGACGCCGTCCTGTTCCAGTTCGAACTCGTGAAGGTCGTGCTCGCGGATGAACTCGATGAGCGCCTTGATCTCGTCCAGGGTCATGCGTGGCTCATTCTGTGCCGTCGCCCGTCAGGACCTCGCGGCCCTCGGCGGTCACCAGCACATCGTCCTCGATTCTCACTCCACCCCAGCCCGGCACGTAGGCGCCGGGCTCGACGGTGAAGACCATTCCCGCTTCCAGCCGGGGCTCGGCATGGCCGGGGCGCGCCCGCGAAATCCGCGGCCGCTCGTGTACTTCCAGCCCGAGCCCGTGGCCCGTGCCGTGCGTGAAGCGGTCGCCGACGCCCGCCCGCTCCAGGACGTCCCGGGCCGCCTGATCCACGGCCTCGGGTGCGACGCCAGGCCCCGCGGCTCGAATCGCCGCCCGCTGGGCCTCCGCCACATGGCTGACCAGGGCCGAGGCCTCGGGGCTGGCCGGCGGCACGATGACCGTCCGGCTCAGGTCCGTGCAGTAGCCCTGGAACACCCCGCCGAAGTCCAGGATGACCAGGTCGCCCGGGGCAATCCGGCGCTCCCCCGCCCTGTGGTGCGGCAGGGCGGCGTTCGGTCCGCCGGCGACGATGGTATCAAAGGCGGGCCGCTCGAAGCCGGCCCGTCTGAGCTCGTCCTCGATGTCCGCCGCGACCTCACGCTCCAGTCGGCCCGCTAAGACTCTCGGCAGTATACACTTAGCGACCTCCGAAAGTCTGCGCCCCCCCTCCCGGAGCCGCGACAGCTCCCAGGAGTCCTTCACGACCCGCAACCGATCGACAAGCCCGTCCGTGGCGACCAGCTCCGGGAACGCCGCCTCCCGCGAGGCCCGCTCCAGAAGTCCCCGGTGCCGCCGGACGGACATCACCTCGTCCTCGATGCCCAGCCGGACGGCCCCGGCCCCCGCGAGCAGCCCGGCCAGCACCTCGTCATAGCTCTCGCCCGACTCGAGGGCCACGAGTTCGAACAGGCCGGTCCCCTCCGCCAGCGCGGTCGCGACCGTCACGTAGCGGCCATCCACGACCAGGCGGACGCGGTCGGTCACCAGCAGCAGGCCCGCCGAGCCCCGGAACCCCGTGAGGTAGGCGATCGACGGCAGGCTCTCGACGAGCAGGCCGTCGAGGCGCCGCTCGGCGAGGGCGGCCCGCAGGGCGGCGAGGCGGGCAGCCAGCAGGTGCGAAGGAGGAACGTCCATCAGGGGGCCTGGCGGCGCCCGGCCCGGATCGCGGCGAGCCAGCCTTCGAGCTGCCGGAGCACCTCGTCGTCCGGGTCCGGCACGGCCGGCGTCTCGTGGTGCCCGGACGGCGACCGATCGGCCTCCATGGGGTCACCGTCGGCGGCCCACGCCGCCGGGCGGGTCTCGGTGGCCCGGAGCTGGAGTTCGAGGCCGGCGAGCGCATCGCCCGCGTCGGCCTCCTCCGCCAGCCGGTCGAGATCGGGGTCGATCCGTCCCGCGGCCGGGGATGTCCGTCCCACGGGCCGCGGATCGGCCTCCGGCTCACCGGCCGTGGCGTCCCCACCGAGGGCGGCGAACAGGTCGTCGAAGTCGAACGGCGGCGGGGGCGCGGGCTCGGCCGGCTGCGACCCGGCGGGCACGGCGGGTGGTGGCTCCGGCTCCGGAGCCGGCGCGGTCGCCTGCTCGAGTTCCAGGCCGATCGCCTTGACGGTCCGTTCGAGCGCGGGGTCGGTCTGGGCGAGGTCGAGGGCGCGCTTGTAGAAGTCGAGCGCCGGCTCCAGCTGGCCGCGGCCCTGGTGAATCTCGGCGCGGCCGCGGATGGCCGCCAGGTTGTCGGGCGCGGCCCGCAGCACGATGTCGAGCTCGGCCTCCGCCTCGTCGAGCTGCCCCAGGGCGATCAGGGCGCGCCCGAGCGTCACGCGGGCCGAGAGGTAGGACGGGTGGCGAGCCAGCCCCACGCGGCAGACCCGGACGGCCTCGTGGAACTCGCCGGCGCGCCGGTATTCCTCGGCGAGCTGGGCGAAGGCGATCGACGCCGGGTCCGCGAGGACCCGGCGCCTGAGCTCCGCGATGCGCGGGCTGTCGAAGGGCACGGGCCCAGTCTACGACACCGTCACGGTGACGGTCGTGGTGGCGGTGCGCCCCGCCGCGTCGCGCATCGTGACGCGCACGACGTAGGTGCCGGCCGCGCCGAAGGCGTGCTGCGCGATCGGCGAGCTGCCGACCGTGTCAGCCGTCGTGTCGCCGTAGCTGAAGCGGTACTCCACGATGGACGACGGCCCGCGCGAGGCGCTGGCGTCGAACACGATGGTGCGGCCGACCGTCGGGTTCGTCGGCGAGAACGTGAGCGCCGGCGTGATGCCGGTCCCCTGCCCGCCGACGACGACGGCCTGCGAGATGGTGCCCACCTGGTTCGCGTCGTCGGTGACGGTCAGGGTCACGATGTAGGTGCCCGGCGTGTCGTACCGCTTGGACACCGTCACGCCGGCCCCGGTCCTGCCGCTGCCGAAGTTCCAGTCGTAGAAGATGATCCGCCGCCCCTCCGACGGCCGCGAGGCCTCGGCGGAGAAGAAGATGTCCTGGCTCACGGCCGGCGACGCCGGCGAGAAGACGAACGACGCGGTCGGGGCGAGCGTCTGGTTGATGGTCGCGGTCTTCTCGAGCGTGGCCGACTGCCCGGACGCGTCGGTCGCGGTCAGCAGCACGCGGTAGGTGCCG
This sequence comes from Vicinamibacterales bacterium, assembly GCA_050250645.1. Classification (GTDB taxonomy): domain Bacteria; phylum Acidobacteriota; class Vicinamibacteria; order Vicinamibacterales; family UBA2999; genus JBFWVR01. The sequence continues at coordinate 79,645 of JBFWOG010000006.1, read as the reverse complement.
GCGACCCGATACTCGTGGAGGACGCGCATGCCGGTGCCGAACGTGCCGTCGCCGAAGCTCCACTCGTACGTGCAGTTCGCGCCGCACGGGACGCCCTCGTCGAGCGTGTAGCTGGCATCGAAGGTCACGGGCTGGAACACGTTGACCGGGATGGGCGACACCTGGAACTGGGGCTCCGGCGGGCTGTTGGGCGCGGTGATCACGCCGGGCGGCACCAGACGGAGGTCGACGGTCCGCGCGACCTCGCCGCGATAGTCGTTCCCGATCGGGACCGCGCGGATCGTGACGGTGGTCCCCGTGCCATCGGCGGTCGCTGCCGGCCGTGGCGGCGCCGTGTACGTCGTGCGGGCCTGGCCGTCGTCGCCGGTCACGAGCGTCTTGCTGCCAAGGCGGCCGAAGTCGAAGACGACCGGGTTTCCCGTGGCCGGATCGGGCGCGATGATCTCGACCCGCACGGCCAGCGCGCGGACCGGCCGCCCGTCCGGGCCCCGCGCGTCGATCACGATGGCGGCCTGCGACAGGCCATCCTGGGTCAGCTGGTCGGGCGTGGCCTGGATGCCGAGCGCCAGGGCGAACTCGGACGGTCCCGCCAGCGGGGGGGCGTCGGACTTCTGCACGGTGCAACCGCCGAGGGCGGTCACCGCGAGGCCGACGAGGGCGGCTGCAAGTGTCTGTCGCATACGCGAGCTCCCGATGAACCTGTTCACGGCGGTCCCGCGCCTACTGCGGATCCCCGAAGTCGCCGAAGTTGACCGTCATCTTGCCGGACGCTTCGACGTCGTTGCCGGCCTGATCCCGCCCGTAGAACGTGATCGTCGCGATCGTGCTGATCAGGTTGGCGCCGCCGCTGTTGATGAGATTCCGGAGGGGAGGCTCCTCTTTCATCTGGTGCCGGACGAGGTCGAACCCCATGCTGACCGACGAGGCCGCGCCCACCGTCACGGTGGCGCCGCCATCGAAGCCATAGGGCAGGTCGATGCCGGGCGTGTTCCGCCCGTCGGCCCGCTCGAACGCCACGTGGTACCGCGTGATCGTGATCTCGTTGATGGTCGTCGGCTGCGTCGGGTTCACCGTCGTCCCCGGGTTCTTCAGCCCGAGGCGCAGGCTGACCCGCCCGAGGTCGGAGTAGACCGTCGGCACCCGGACCGTCTCCCCGTTCACCTGCTGGTCGACGAGCGTCTGGACGTCGGAGTAGAGGACGTTGCCGAACTCGTTCGGCGAGGCCCCCGACGCCGCGGTGAGCGAATCGATGATCAGGAAGCCCGGCGACCGGCCCTGCCGGGCCACGTCGCCGCACGACACGGCGCCGAGCAGCCCGGCGGCCAGCGCGCAGGCGCCAATCGTTCGACGGATGATTTCGCGCGTCACGACTGCTTCTCCTCTGGTGGAGCGTACCGACGACTCCTTCACGACCGGGCAGGCCATCCCATTACCCCTTGATGATCCGCGGCGTGATGAAGATCATCAGCTCGTCCTGGAAGTCGCTCTGGGTGCTGTTCTTGAACAGCCAGCCGAGCAGCGGGATCTTCGAGAGGAACGGGACCGAGCTCTGGCCCGAGATCTCCTGGCTCTCGAAGATGCCGCCGATGACCGTCGTCTCCCCGTCGGCGAGCAGCACGTTGGTGTTGGCGCGCTGCGTGTCGATCGGCGGGATGCCGTTGACCGAGCGGCTGAAGTCGGCCTGGGCCTTCTCCAGCACGATGCGCATGATCACCGTCTGCGACGCGGTGATCTGCGGGGTCACGCGGAGCGTGAGCGCCGCGTCCTTGAACGTGACCGTGACCGTGTTGTTCGCGACCGTCTGGATCGGGATCTGCGTGCCCTGGTAGATCTCCGCCTCGAGGTTGTTCTGCGTGGACACGCGCGGCGCCGAGAGCAACCGGAGCTTGCCCTGGTCCTCGAGCGCCTGCAGGGCCACGTCCAGGTTGAACGCCCCGTTCACCGACCCGAGCGACAGCCCGATCGCGCCGGTGGGCGGGTTCTGGGTCTTGAGGTTCACCGCGGTCCCGGCGTTGTCCGGGCCCTGCGTGCCGCCGGCCCGGCCCTCGATGCTGCCGGTATTGGGGAACGCCAGGCCGGTCGTGTTGCCGAGTTCCGGCGACACGCGGCCCTGCACGCCCCAGAGGATGCCGAGCTCCCGCGCGCTCTCGTGGCGCACGCGCACGATGCGCGCCTCGATCTCCACCTGCGGCTGCGGCTTGTCGAGCGCGGCGATCAGCTGCTCGGCCGACGACAGGCGATCCGGCAGGTCGCGGATGATGAGCGTGTTCGTCCGCGTGTCGACCTGGACCTCGCCCCGCTCCGAGAGCGCGCTCCGCGTGACGATCTGCACCAGCTCCTGGGCGCGCGCGTAACTGAGCGGCCGCGCGAGCACCTCGAGCTGCCCCGCGAGCGCCTGCGCCTCCGAGAGCTTCCGGCGCTCCTCTTCCTCCTGCGCCAGCACCTGCAGGGGCGCAATCCGGACGATCGTGCCGTCGACCGTGTACCCGAGCTTGTTGGCCTTGAGGATGATGTCGAGCGCCTGGTCCCACGGGACCTCGCGCAGCGAGACGTCCACCGAGCCGTTGATCGTCGGGTCGATCACGATGTTCAGCCCGCTGATCTCGGCGAAGGTGCGCAGCACCGCGCGCAGGTCGGCGCCCTGGAAGTCGAGGGTCACCGGGCTGCCGCTGAACCTCGTCCCCGCCTGCGCGGCCTCCGCCGCCGCCGGTTCCTGGGGGGCGGACGATGCGGGCGACGCGGGGGCGGCTGGCGCCTGGGCCGGCGCGGGGCTTCCCGCCGCCTGCGCGACCGCCGCGGCCGGCGCGCCCACCTCGGCGGGCGACAGGATGGCCGGCGCGGAACCCGGGTTGTCACCGGACGCCTGCGCGGCGCCAGGGATATCTCCCGCCGACGAGAGCTGACCGGTCAGGAGCGCCGCGGCTTCGGGCGTGGGCGCGGCCGCCACGGCGGCGGCGTCCCCGGCCGGCGTCCCCGCCGTCCGGTCCGCCACCACGCCGTCACGCAGGATGATGCCGTCGGTCCCGGCCGCGGGGGGGCCTGGGGTTCCTGGAGTTCCTGGAGTTCCTGGAGTTCCTCCGGTTCCATCTGTGCCATCTGTGCCATCTGTGGCTTCTGTGGCTGCCGCGGCATCCGTGGCATCCGTGGCCCGGGTGAAGAGCACGCGCACGCCGTCGCCCGCCTCCTCCACCCTGTAGGCCAGGCTGCGCGCGAGGTCGACGACGACGCGCGTGACCAGCGGGGAGAGGCGGTTGGTGCCGACGCGCACCTGCCTGATGTCGGCGGTGCCCACCGGGGTGACGGCCGGCACCTCACCACGCGCCACGTCCTCGAAGTCGAGGAGCACGCGGGGCGGCAGGTCGCGGGCCTCCTCGACGCTCCGCGCGACGAGCCGCCCGTTGCCGCGAATCGTGAGGGCGCTGCCCCCGGGGACCTCGCTCACGGCGACCGACTCGAGTGCGCTCGCCGCGCGCGCCACGGACGACGCGGCGGCCGCGCGAGGCGCCGCTGCCGGCGCGGCCTCCGCGCGCTCCACGTCCACGTAGATCAGGTTGCGCGAGCTGTGCACCCGGTGCTCGGCCGCCCGCGCGAGGCTCACCCGCACCCGGGTCACCGGGACCCCGTCGGCGGCGGTCGTCTCCTCGAGCGCCACGGCGGCAAACGGCGGGACGAGGCCGCTCGTCGCCCCGCCGACGCCCGCCGCGCGCACGTTGCGGAGGTCGACGAGGACCGTCAGCGGGTCGGGCTGGCTCGTCACGTAGGCGACCGGCTCGGTGGCCTCGATGAGCACCGTGCTGGTGCCCCCGTCGGCGCGCGAGGAGACCGCCGTGAGCGCGGGCACCGCGGACGAAGCGGGCCCGCCGCCGCCCGCGGCCGTCACGGTGACGGCGAGCATGGCGGCCAGCGCGGCGGCCAACACGAGACGTGGTACGCGACCGGGCATCACTTGACCTCTTCCCCGCCGCCGCGGAGCGCCTTGCGCACCTCGCGCTGCTTCTCGAGCGACAGCGGGTCGTTGACTTCCTGCAGGATGATGAGCGCCTCCGGCGTGATGGTCCGGATGCGACCATCCATCAGCCGGTCTCCCGGGCGCACGGTGTAGCTCTTGCCGTTCGGCCCGGCGATCATCGCGACGTAGCCGTCCTGGCTGCGGAGGATGCCGCGCACGACGATCTCGTCGACGAGCAGTCCGGCGACACCGGCGGGCCGCGCCCCGGCGGTGCTGCGGCGGTCCGAGACGCCCCGATCCATCAGGCTCACGAAGGGATCGCGCCGGCCGTCCGGCGTGTAGGTGTAGTTCGGCGGCGGACTGGGCGGGCCCGCGGGTGGCGGGGTCGCCGGCTGCTCCGCCGCGGGCGCCTGCGGCGTCTGCGCGCTGGCCGCGGGCGCGGCCGAGAGCGCCGCCACCGCGATCACGCCGAGGGGGATCCAGCGTGTCGTCATTCGCTCCTCTTCGCCGGCGCCCGGCGCGCCGGCGCCTTCCCGGCCGGCGCCGCGGCCCCGGGGGCTGGCGGCTCGATCAGCACGAACGTGGTCGCCGTGCAGGTCACGTCGATCGTCGCCCCCGGCGTGGGGTCCGGCTTGGCGGTGATCACCAGGTTGCTGACGTTGATGATCCGGGGGAACTTGCTCACGCGGTCGAGGAACAGCCCGAGGTTGTGGTACGTCCCCTCGAGCTCGAGCCCGATGGGCCACTCGGCGTGCAGTTCCTTCGTGTTGATGGCCTGCGGCCGGAAGCCGCGGATCGTCAGGTTCGACTGGGTGGCCAGGGTCTGGATGCGCCGGAGCAGGTCCGCGACGTCCTTCTCCTCGGGCAGGATGGGCCGGAGCGCCTCGAGCCGCGCCTCGAGGCCGGCGACCTGCTGGCGGAACTCCGGGAGCTGGCGCGCGGTCTCGAGCCCCTTGTCGATCCGCGCCCGGACGTCCGCCAGCGCGCGCGTCTTGCTCTCGATGGCCGCCTGGCGCGGCATCTCCCAGAAGTAGTAGAACGCCCCCGCGCCCGCGATCGACAGCAGCACGAAGACGGCCAGCTGGCCGTACCAGGGCAGGCGGTTCAGCGAGAGGTCAGCCACGCTTCCCTCCCCGCGCGGCGGGCCGCCGGCCGGTCTGCGGCGGCGGCGGCGCCTCGACGCCGGCCATCTGGAACGTCCCCTTGACCGAGAAGCGGATGAGCTCGGGGCCGCCGTCCGAACCGGCGATCACTTCGCTGTTGAGGATCTCGACCGGCCGCTGGAAGTACCGGGACGCCTCGAGGTTGCCCACGAAGTCCGACAGCTCGGTCAGCGACAGGCACCGGCCCTCGATGGTCACGTCGAACCCGTCCTGCCGCACCGTCGTCAGCCACATCATGTCGGGCAGCGCGCGGCTGACCTGGTCGATGATGTGCACCGGCGCGTTCTGGCCCTTCCGGAGCTCGTCGATGAGCGCGACGCGCTGCTCGAGCTGCTGCCGCTGCGCCTCGAAGGCCTGGACCTGCTTGAGGATCTCGGCCAGGCGGCCCTCCTCGCGCCGGGCCGCGGCGATGTCGCGGTCCAGCCCGGCCTCGACCCCGGTCACCGCCCAGTAGCGCCAGCCGACGCCGGCGAAGGTCACGAGCAGGATCAGCGTGCCGACCACGGTGGCCTTCTGGCCGACCTGGAAGGAGCGGCCCGCCGCCTTGGCGGCGCGGCGCTCGGCCGCCACCAGGTTGATGCGGATCATCGGTCCCCCATCCGGCGCAGGGCCAGCCCGACCGCCACCGCCGCGAACGGCGCCAGCTCCTCGGCCGAGGCCCCCAGCTTGCGGTCGTCGAATGTCACCTGCCGGAACGGGTCGAAGCGCTCGACCGCGGTGTCGAAGCGCTCGCGCAGCGCCTCGGCGAAGCCCTCGACGCGCGAGGCGCCTCCGCTCAGCACGATCCGGTCGATGTGGTCGCTGGCCGCGGTGGCCTTGAAGAAGTCGAAGGTCTTCTCCACCTCGAGCAGCACGTTGTCGGTCATCGCCTTGATGACCGGCCGGGCGTCCTCGTAGCTGACGCCCTCGACGACCTGGCCCTGCTTGAGGCGCTCGGCCGCGTCGAACGGCAGCCCGAGCTCGCGCTGGACGGCCTCGGTGAAGGCGTTGCCGCCCATCGACACGTCCCGGGTGAAGACCGACTGGGCGCCGGCGAGGATGTTGATGTTGATGGCGCTGGCCCCCGCGTTGAGCAGCACGACGACGGCGCCCGGCTCGAAGCCGTAGTTGGCCTCGTAGGCGTTCTGCAGGGCGAAGGCGTCCACGTCCACGATCACGGGCTTGCGGCCGGCCTGCGCGATGACGCTGGTGTAGTCGGCAATCTTGTCCTTCTTGGCCGCCACGAGCAGCACCTCCATGCTGCCCTGCCCCTCCGGCCCCGTGCCCGGGTCGAGCACCTCGTAGTCGAGGTTGACGTCCTGGATGTCGAAGGGGATGTACTGCTCGGCTTCCCAGTAGATCGACTCCGAGAGCTCCTGCTCGGTCATGACCGGCAGGCTGATCTTCTTGACGATCACGGAATTGCCCGACAGGGACGCCACCACGTCCTTGCCGCGGAAGGCCTTCGGCTCGAAGAGGCGGCGGATCGCGTCCGCCACGGCGCCGGCGTCGATGATGGCCCCGTCCACGATGCTGTCGGCGGGCACGGGCTCGACGCCGATGGCCGCGACGCGGTAGCCCTTGCCCGCGGGCTTGAGCTCGATGGCCTTGACCGCGCTCGACCCGATGTCGAGCCCGACGAGGCTTTTGGGACGGCGGAACAGCACGCTGGGTCTCCTCCCCGAGGTCCCGGCCCTCCGCAAACGCGATACCAGCGGGGACCTGCGCACTCTGGCGCGACAAGATCGGCCAAAGAGTGCCGTGATTGGAATCCCCGGCCGGCCGCGGCGCCCGCGGCGATTACGAATCTGCAAGCGGTTGACGAAAACTGCACTCGCCCGCGCCCGGCCACCGAAGGGGTCCGCATGGGTTATCGGTCGGTGACGGGATGGATACAGGGGTGGGACGACGGGACCCGGCGGGCGCCCGCGGCGCGGACCTGCGCGGCTGAGGTGGACGGCGGCCGCGCGGGATATGCGGAGTCGCCGGGCTGCGGGGATCGGGTGTCCCGCTCTCCGGTGGCGATCCGGTATGATGAGGGTCCCGTCCGGTCGCCCGTCCCCCGCCGCGCCCGGCCCACCCCATTGACGTACGCCCGAAATGCTCGTATCATTTGGGTTTGCCGTCTCTAGAGAGAGCGCGAAAGGGATCTCATTCGATGCGCACTTACGTCGCGACCCCGCAGAGCATCGTCCGTCAGTGGCACGTGATCGACGCCCAGGACCTGGTCCTCGGCCGTATTGCTACCCGGGCGGCCGCGCTGCTCATGGGCAAGCACAAGGCGACCTATACCCCGTTCATCGACACGGGCGACCACGTCGTCATCGTCAACGCGGACAAGGTCAAGCTGACCGGCCGCAAGGAAGAGCAGAAGATGTATCGCCGCCACAGCGGCTACCTCGGCGGTTTGCGCGAGGAGCGCGCCAAGGTGGTTCGCCAGCGCCGGCCGGTGCGCCTGCTCGAGGAAGCCGTGCGGGGCATGCTGCCGAAGAACAAGATCGGCGACGCGATGTACCGCAAGTTGAAGGTGTATGCGGGGCCGGATCATCCGCATGCGGCGCAGCAACCCACTTCGTTCGAGGTCGCGTAATCTTGGCTCAGATTCAGTACTACGCCACTGGGCGGCGCAAGGAGGCCACGGCTCGCGTGTTCCTCCGCCCCGGGACGGGCACGATCACGGTCAACCGCCGGGACGTGGCCAACTTCTTCCCCACCGAGTCGCTGCGGCTGACGATCACGACGCCGCTGCAGCTGACCGAGACCGCGGACAAGTTCGACGTGCTGTGCACGGTGTCGGGCGGCGGGGTCACGGGCCAGGCCGGCGCGATCCGGCTGGGCATCTCGCGCGCGCTCTGCGACTTCAACGCCGAGCTGCGCCCCCGGCTCAAGAAGGACGGCCTCCTGACGCGCGACGCGCGCGCGAAGGAACGCAAGAAGTACGGCCTGGCCGGCGCCCGGAAACGGTTCCAGTTCAGCAAGCGATAAGCCCATGGATGGAGGTAGCTTGACCCCGCTCGCGATGAAGGACCTGCTCGAAGCAGGCGTGCACTTCGGCCACCAGACCAAGCGCTGGAACCCCAAGATGAAGCCCTACATCTTCGGGGAACGCAGCGGGATCTACATCGTCAACCTCGGGAAGACGGTGAAGCTCTTCAAGACGGCCGAGGACTACGTCCGCCACCTGGCCGCGTCCGGCCGCACGCTGCTCTTCGTCGGCACGAAGCGGCAGGCGCAGGACGTGATTGCCGAGGAGGCCACGCGCTGCGGCATGTTCTACGTCAACGAGCGGTGGCTCGGGGGGTTGCTCACCAACTTCACGACCATCCAGCGCAGCATCGCGCGGCTCCGCGACCTCGAGGCGATGGCCACCGACGGCCGCTACGAGTTCATGCCGAAGAAGGAGATTGCGCGCGCCGAGAAGGAGAAGCGCAAGCTCCAGAAGAACCTCGACGGCATCCGGAACATGGGCCGGCTGCCCGACGCGCTGTTCGTCATCGACACCCGCAAGGAGAAGATCGCGGTCGACGAGGCGCGCAAGCTCAAGATCCCCGTCATCGGCATCGTCGACACCAACTGTGACCCCGACGAGGTCGACTACGTGATCCCGGGCAACGACGACGCCCTCCGCTCGATCCGCCTCTTCGTCTCGCGTGTCGCCGACGCCGTCCTCGACGGCCGCAACGAGCGCGAGTCGGCGATGGCCGAGCAGGAGCGGTCCGAGGCCGAGGCCGCCGCGGCGGAGGACGCCAACCGCACCGTGCGGCCGGCGAACGTCCGCAAGCCGCAGCGCCCGAGCGAGGCCCCCGCTACCCCGGCCTGAGGGGCCGGGGGCGCGGCCCCCGCGGTTTTTTCAGGCGCCGGCCTGGGCACCATTGGCCGGCGCTACTCATGTACAGCGACAGGAGTTTCGACATGGCGATTACGGCGGAACAGGTGAAGCAGCTGCGCGACAAGACGGGCGCAGGGATGATGGACTGCAAGGCGGCGCTGACCGAGTCCGGCGGCGACATGGACAAGGCGGTCGAGCTGCTGCGCAAGAAGGGCCTCGCCTCGGCGGCCAAGCGCGCCGGCCGGGCCACCAAGGACGGCATCATCGGTCACTACATCCACATGGGCGGCAAGGTCGGCGTGCTCGTGGAAGTGAACTGCGAAACCGACTTCGTCGCGCGCACCGACGACTTCCAGGCGCTCGCCCGCGAGCTCGCGATGCACATCGCGGCCGCGGACCCGAAGTACGTCCGCCGCGAGGACGTGCCGGCCGAGGAGCTCGAGAAGGAGAAGGACATCACGCGCGCGCAGTTCGCCGGATCGAACAAGCCCGCCAACGTCATCGACAAGATCGTCGAGGGCAAGCTCGAGAGCTACTACGCGCAGGTCTGCCTCATGGACCAGCCGTCGGTCCGCGACCAGGCCGTGACCATCGGCACGATGGTCGCCAGCGCGACCGCGAAGACCGGCGAGAACATCACCGTCTCCCGGTTCGTCCGCTTCAAGCTCGGCGAGCTGGCCGAGTAACCGCCCGGGGCCGGGGCGCTGCTGGCAGCGCCCCGGCGCCCCCGCCGCGCCCGGGGCGCCCCGCCCCGGTTATAATTCCTGCACATGCCCTCCGACCCACCCGCCTCGACCACCCCGACCTACAAACGCATCCTCCTCAAGCTGTCCGGCGAGGCGCTCATGGGCGAGCAGGGCTACGGGATCGACCCCGGCGTCGCCGCGCGCATCGCCCAGGACGTCTCCGAGATCCAGTCGCTCGGCGTGCAGACCGCCATCGTCATCGGCGGCGGCAACATCTTCCGCGGCCTGGCGGCCAGCGCCCGCGGCATGGACCGGGCGACCGGCGACTACATGGGGATGCTGGCGACGGTGATCAACGCGCTCGCCCTGCAGGACGCGCTCGAGCAGCAGAACGTCGCGACGCGCGTGCTCACCGCGATCGAGATGCGCGCCGTCGCCGAGCCGTTCATCCGGCGCCGCGCCATCCGCCACCTCGAGAAGGGGCGGGTCGTGGTCTTCGCGGCCGGCACGGGCAACCCGTACTTCACCACCGACACGGCTGCGGCCCTCCGCGCGATGGAGATCAAGGCCGAGGTCATCCTCAAGGGCACCAAGGTCGACGGCATCTACACCGCCGACCCCATGACGCACCCCGACGCGACCCGGTACGAGCACGTCTCGTACCTGCAGGTCCTCCAGGAGCGCCTGCAGGTGATGGACGCGACCGCGATCTCGCTCTGCATGGACAACAAGCTGCCCATCGTCGTCTTCAACCTGAAGGTGCCCGGCAACATCCGGCACGTCGTCATGGGCGAGGCCGTCGGCACGACGGTCACCGCCTAGAATCGCCACAGGGAGACAGTGAGATGGACGTATCCGATCTGAAGGCCCTCTTCGCCGAGGTGGCCCAGCGCATGGACGCCCACGTGGAGTTCGTCCGCAAGGAGATGGCTGGCGTGCGCACGGGGCGCGCGTCGACCGCCCTGCTCGACGGCATCGTGGCCGAGGCCTACGGCACCAAGATGCCGTTGAACCAGCTGGCGAGCCTCTCGATCCCGGAGCCCTCGCTGATCGTCGCGTCGCCCTTCGACCCGACCACCCTGCCCGCCATCGAGAAGGCCATCCGCGCGTCGGACCTCGGCCTCAACCCCTCGAACGACGGCAAGGTCATCCGGATCCCCATCCCGATGCTCACCGACGAGCGCCGCAAGGAGCTCTCGCGCCACGTCCACAAGCTCGCCGAGGACGGCCGCAACCACGTCCGCAACGACCGCCGCGACGCGAACGACAAGCTCAAGAAGATGCTCAAGGACCACGCGATCTCCGAGGACGATGAGAAGCGCGCCCTCGACGAGGTGCAGAAGCTCACCGACCAGCACGTGAAGGGGATCGACGAGCTCCAGCACCGGAAGGATGAGGAGCTACTGGGCAAATAGATCTAGTGATCTCGTGATCTGGTGATCTCGTGATCTGGTGATCTCGTGATGGGATCTCGGGATCGATGATCTGGTGATCTATTTGGTGATCTATCTCGTGACCTATCTGGTGATCGGTTGGTGACCGTGAGCTATTTCACGCATCTCGAGTGTGCGTCCGGCTGTGGCGCGGGGCCGTTCGATCCGCGCGAGCGGCACTTCCTCTGCCCTGCCTGCGGGCTGCCGCTGCTGGCGCGGTACGACCTGGCCGCGGCCCGCGCCTGGGACCGCGCGTCACTGGCCGGCCGGGCGCCGGACATGTGGCGCTACCGGGAGCTGATGCCGCTCCTGCCCGGCGACGAGCCGGTGACGCTCGGTGAGGGCTTCACGCCCCTCATCCACGCCACGCGGCTCGGCCCATCCATCGGGCTGTCGCGGCTCTACATCAAGGACGAGTCGCTCAACCCGACCAACTCCTTCAAGGCCCGCGGCCAGTCGGCCGCGATCACGCGGGCGCGCGCCCTCGGCGCCACGACGATCGCCCTGCCCACCGCGGGCAACGCCGGCAACGCCGCCGCCGCCTACTCCGCCGCGGCCGGCCTCGCCTGCGAGGTCTTCATCCCGAAGGACGCCAAGCAGCCGTTCGTCGACGAGTGCCGCCTCTACGGCGCCAACGTGACGCTGGTCGACGGCCTCATCACCGACGCGGGCCGCATGGCCGCCGAGCGCGGCAAGCCCCTCGGCTGGTACGACGTCTCCACCCTCAAGGAGCCCTACCGCGTCGAGGGCAAGAAGACGATGGGGTACGAACTCGCCGAGCAGTTCGGCTGGCGGCTGCCCGACTGGATCGTCTACCCCACCGGCGGCGGCACCGGGCTCGTCGGCATGTGGAAGGCCTTCGCCGAGATGGAGGCCATCGGCTGGATTCCCGCCGGCCGGCGGCCGAAGATGGTGTCGGTCCAGGCGGCCGGCTGCGCGCCCATCGTCCGCGCCTACGAGCAGGGCACGGAAAAGGCCGCGCCCTGGGAGAACGCGTCGACGGCCGCCGACGGCCTCCGCGTGCCGCGCGCCATCGGCGACTTCCTGATCCTGCAGGCCATCCGCGAGAGCGGCGGCACCGCGATCGCCGTCACCGACGACGAGATGATCGAGGACATGGTCAGAATCGGCAGCCGCGAGGGCGTGTCGGCCGCGCCCGAGGGCGGCGCCGCCCTGCGCGCCATCGCCAGGCTCGCCGCCGCCGGCACGATCGGCCGCGACGAGACCGTGGTGCTCTTCAACACCGGCGGCGCGCTGAAGTACCTGGACGTCATCAGGTAGGACTCCCTTCGGTCGCTGGGACTCGCTACGCTCGCTAGGACTCGCTGCGCTCGCTGGGATCCATCGGGGCCGGTCCTGGCGAGGCCGCAGGACGAGTCCTACTAGCGAGGCCCGCTGGCCGAGTCCTGGCGAGGGCCGCAGGCCCGAGTCCTAGCGAGGCCGCAGGCCGAGTCCCAACGAGCCGAAGGCGAGGCCTGCTTAGTCCCCGAGCGAGACGCCCAGGGCCCGCGCCGACTTGAGCAGGTCGTAGTCGAGCGGCACGGTCTTGGTCTTCCCCATCACGTCGGCGAGCGGGATCGGCACGATGTCGGGCGGGTTGTTCGCGACCATCTTGCCGAACACCCCGCGCTGCAGCAGCTCGACGGCCTTCGCGCCGAAGCGCGTGGCCAGCACGCGGTCGAAGGCGGTCGGCGCCCCGCCCCGCTGCAGGTGGCCGAGCACCACGTAGCGCGCCTCCTTGCCCGTCATCTCCTCGAGCTGGCGCGCGACGATCGACCCGACGCCGCCCAGCCGCTCCACGTGGCCCCGGGTCGCCTCCTCGACGAGCGTCAGCGACCCGCCGACGGGCCGGGCCCCCTCGGCGACGACGACGATGCTGAACTTGGCGCCGAAGGCGTCGCGCTCGCGGATCCGCTGGGCGACGCGCTCGACGTCGTAGGGAATCTCGGGCATCAGGATCACGTCCGCGCCGCCCGCGATGCCGCCGTGCAGCGCGATCCACCCGGCATAGCGCCCCATCACCTCGACGACCATGATCCGCTTGTGCGCCTCGGCGGTGGTGTGGAGGCGGTCGATCGCGTCGGCGGCGAACGAGACGGCCGTGTCGAAGCCGAAGCAGCTGGTCGTCCCCCAGATGTCGTTGTCGATCGTCTTCGGGACGCCGACGACGGGGATGCCCTTCAGGTAGAACTGGTGGGCAATCGTCAGGGTGCCGTCGCCGCCGATGACGACCAGCGCGTCCATGCCCATCTTCTGGAACGTGTCGACGCACCGGTCCGAGTAATCCACCTTCCCGTCCGGGGTGTCGACCGGGTACTCGAAGGGGTTGCCCCGGTTCGTCGTGCCGAGGATGGTCCCGCCGAGGCGGAGGATCCCGGTGACGTCCTTGGGGGTCAACAGCCGCGTGCGGGACGGGTCGAGCAGGCCGTCGAAGCTGTCCTCGAGACCGATGACCTCGATCCCGGCGTTGCAGGCCGCCTTGACGACAGCGCGGATGACGGCGTTCAACCCGGGCGCGTCACCGCCCCCGGTCAGGATCCCGATCTTCTTCACTGGAGACATCGAATTTCGACTATACCATTGCGCCTGCACATCCCTGTGAACCCATGCTATAGTGTGCAGGTCTCACCCCCGAGGCACTCCCAGCCCCCGGTCTTGTCAACTCGTGTTTCGTCCCGTACAGGCCGAAGGCGGTCTGCTCCGGGCAAAGGACTGTACCGATGACCCTTAAGAAGGCCACCGGTCTCGCGGTGCTCGCCCTGGCGATGCTCGCGCTGACCCGCACCGACGCGGCCGCGCAGGCGCCCACGCTGACCGTCACCGTCTCCGGCGTCCAGGTCACGATTTCCTGGACGGCCGTGCCCGGCGCGACCGGGTATCGCCTGGAGGCCGGCAGCGCATCCGGCTCGAGCAACATCGCCGTCGTGAACGTCCCCGGCACGACCACCCAGGCGGTGGTCAACGCCCCGGCCGGCACGTACTTCCTGCGCGTCCGGGGGACCGCGGGCTCGACCATCGGCCCCGCCTCGAACGAGGTCGGCATCACCGTCGGCGGCACGACGCCCACGCCCACGCCAACGCCAACGCCCACCCCCACGCCGACGCCCAGCCCCTGCGGCCAGATCGTCGCCCCGGCCCTTGCGGCGCAGGTGGCAGGGCCCCTCGTGCAGTTCACCTGGGCCGCCGTCCCCGGCGCGATCGGCTACCGCGTCGAGATCAGCCGCGTCTCCGGCGCCACCGAACTCGCCCGGACGCTCGGCCCGACGACGACCTCGCACCAGGAGGTCGTGAGCCTCGCGGGCACCTTCTACGCGCGCATCGTGGTCGGCGACCAGTGCGGCCAGGCGGTCTCGTCCGAGATCACCTTCACGATCACCGACATCGCGGGCAGCGGCCCGCGCACGCCCAACCCGGCGCCGGGCACCGTCCTCCCGCTGCCGTCGTACGGCGCGGCGGTCGTGGCCCAGATGGCCGCGGCTTACCCGAGCGACCTCCGCAACTCGTGCCGTGAGCACGGCGGCAACAACACCTGGCTGTTCCGGGTGGTCCAGGCGCTCCGCCAGCAGGACTCCCGCTGGGGCCTCAACTGGAAGCGCGGCAACGTCGGCGACATGTCGCAGGACATCGTCACCTACAACTTCGGGTCGGACACCGACGAGGGCACGACCAACGTCTACATCATCGACACGATCGGCGGCCACTGCGGCGACCGCCCGTCGTGGAACTGGCAGGACCAGACCCAGGCCACCCGCGACGCGGGCACCGTCGGGCGCTGGACCCTGCTGCCGTTCCTGAGCGCCGGCTACCCGCCCGACCAGCGCTGAACTCGGGACGCGCCGGGGCCCCGCTCGGGTCCCGGCGCGCATCCCCCGCGTGCCCCGCCTCCATCCCACTTCCGCCTCCCCCTGGGGCACAATAGAAGACCATGCGTTCGCCAGGTCGCCTGTCGCTGATCGTCCTCGCCCTCGTGGCGCTCGCCGTCCCCGCCTTCGCCGACACGACCCCGGTCTGGTCGCTCGCCGAGCTCGCCGCCTTCTCGCGCGTCGTGATCGCCGGGCGCGTGGTCGCCACGACGAGCACCTGGGATCCCGCGGTGAACGGGCTCTATTCCTACGCGGTCGTCGACGTCGCGGAGGTCTGGAAGGGACCGCTGGCGCCGGGCCGGATTGCCGTCAAGACACTCGGCGGGCACGCCGGCAACCTCGAGTTCGAGGTTCCCGGGCAGGCCCGCCTCACGCCCGGCGCCACGGTGGTCCTGTTCCTCGAGCAGCGCCCGCGCGACGGCTCGCTCTACGTGACGGGCCTCTGGCAGGGCGCGTGGACGCTGGCGACGGATCCCGCGCTCGGCATCGCGGCGGAGCGCGTCGACCCGGGCACCGGCCGCACCGACCGGCTGGCGGCCCAGGCGCTCAGGTCCGCGGCCGCGACCGCGGCGGCCCCGGACCGGCCGGCCGCCGCGCAGCCGATCAACACCTGGCCGGTGGAGCTCGGTGCCGCCGCGGATTACACGTTCCTGCCCGCGTCCGAGGGCGGCCCGGCGCGCTGGCACGAGGCCGATGCCGACACGCCGGTGGCCGTCGACTACGAGGCCCCGCCGTCCGGTCTCGGTGGCGGGCTGGCCGAGCTCGACGCGGCGCTGGCGCTCTGGAACGGGTCGGGCATGCGGCTGCGCCTCGAGCGCAACACGGCGCGCAGCGCGCGGTGCCTCGCGACCTACGAGGGCGACGGCCGCATCTCGGTCGCGTTCAACGACCCCTGCGGCGAGATCTCCGACAGCGGATCGGTCCTGGGGCTCGGCGGCGGCTACTTCACCGGCGGGGACGTCCGGTCGGTCGGCGGCACCACGTTCAAGAAGTTCCTCCAGGGCAACGTGATGCTCAACAACAGCGCCGGCGCCCTGACGTATCTCTCGCAGCGCGGCTGCTTCCAGGACGCGCTCACGCACAACCTCGGCCACGCCATCGGCCTCGGGCACGCGACCGGCAGCGACGCCGTGATGAACGCGAACCCGCTGCCCGGGTGCACGAGCGCGCCGTCTCCCCTGGGCGCCGATGACACCAACGGCGCCGTGGCCATCTATCCGCTCGGTGGCACCAGTGGCCCCACGACGCCCGGCGCGCCGTCCGCCCTCACCGGCACCGTCAGCGGCTCCAGCGTCACGCTCAGCTGGACCCCGCCGACGACCGGAGGCACGGTGACCACCTACGTCGTGGAGGCGGGCTCGGCGACCGGCCTGGCGAACCTCGCGAACACGGAGACGGGCACGGCGACCGCCGTCTCGTTCGCGGGCGTGCCGCCGGGCACCTACTACGTGCGCGTGCGCGCCCGCAACGCCATCGGCACGGGCGCGGCCTCCAACGAGATCGTGCTCTCGCTCGGCTGCGAGGCGCCCCAGCCGCCCACCGCCCTCGCGTTCACCAAGGCCGGGCTGCAGGTCACCTTCACGTGGACGGCCCCGGCCACTGGCGGCGCACCTACCGGCTATGCGCTGACGGTCGGCAGCGGTCCCGGCCTCGAGAACCTGCTCGCATCGGAGCTCGGTCCGGTCACCGGCATCACCGCCTCCGGCCCGGCGGGCACCTACTACGTCCGCGTGCGGTCCAGGAACGCCTGCGGCCTGAGCGCCGGATCCAACGAAGTCGTCGTCACGATTCCCTGATGTCCCGCACCCGCCTGCGCGCCATCGTGCTCGCATGCCTCCTCGCGGCGCCGGGCGCCGGGGCAGCCCAGGACGCGCCGGCGGTCTTCACCCCGCTGCCCGCCGCCGCGCGATCGGCCCCGGCGGAGGCGGCCGCGCGCGCACTCGCCGCCCGCCAGGACCTCCCCGTCGCCGCCCGCCAGTACGCGGGGATGCGGCTCGACCGCGTGTTCGCCGGCGCGGCCGGCGCCTCGCGCCTGGCCCTCAACCTCTTCGGCCAGGTCCTGCCGGCGGACCGCGTGCGCGTGGACATGGATGCGTCGGGTCACCGCTCCTGGGTGGGCGTGGTCGCGGGCGAACCCGACAGCCACGTCGTCCTGACCGAGCGTGCCGGCGTAGTGTCCGGTGTCATCGACACGGCTGCCGCCACCTACCAGGTGCGGACCGTCAGCGACGGGCTGTACGCGCTCGAACTCGTCGACCGCACGGCGCTCGGCGCGGAGTTGCCCCCGCTCGAGCCGCCCGCGGCCCCCGGCGCCGCGCCCGCGCGCACGGCGGCCCGGCCCGAGGCGGCTGCCGACAGCGGCGCCACCATCGACATCCTCCTGCTCTACACGCCAGCCATGCGCGCCGCCGCCGGCGGCACCGCGCAGGTGGCCGCCCTCGCGTCGCAGGTCATCTCCGACACGAACACGGCGTACCAGCAGAGCGGCATCGGCACCCTGGTCCGGCTGGTCGGGAGCTTCGAGGTGCCCATCACGGAGAGCACGTCGAGCATGAGCAGCGACCTGCTGGCCGTGACCAATTCCGCGACGGCCGCCGCCTATCGCAACCAGGTGGGCGCCGACCTCGTGCAGCTGCTCGTGCACAGCCCGTCCACCTCCGCCTGCGGCGTCGGCTGGCTGATGACGCCGGGGCTCTTCGGATCGCAGTTCGCGCCGAATGCGTACTCGGTCGCGGACTGGCGCTGCGCGTCGCAGTACACGCCGACCCACGAGATGGGTCACAACGAGGGGTCGCACCACGCGCCGGAGGACGGCGCCTCCGGCGCCCTCTTCAGCTACTCGTACGGCTACAAGTCGCCGGGCGGCACGTTCCGGTCGGTGATGGCCTACTCGTGCGGGGTCGGGGCGGGCTGCCCGCGAGTGCTCCGCTTCTCGAACCCCAGCGTCGCCTACCTGGGCGAGGTGACCGGCACCGCGTCGCAGAACAACGCGCTGTCGATCAGCCAGGCCGCGAGCACGGTCGCCAACTTCCGGCAGGCGGTGACCACGAGTCCATCGCCCACGCCCACGCCCACGCCGGGAGCGACGCCCGCCGCCCCGACAGGCCTCCAGTCGGTGGTCAACGGCAGTGCGGTCACCCTCTCGTGGAATGCGGTGAGCGACCCGGCAGCGCCCGCGACGGCCTACAGGATCGAGGTCGGCTCGGCGCCCGGCGCCCTCGACCTGGCGAACCAGAACGTCGGCGGCGCGACGAGCGTGTCGGGCCAGGTCGGCCTGGGCCTCTACTACTGGCGGGTCTACGGGGTGAACGCCGCGGGACAAGGGCCCGCATCGACGGAGGCGCAGTTCGCCGTCGTCAGCGGCGGCGGCTGCTCCGCGGCGCCGAGTCCGCCCCAGAACTTCTCATATGCCCGCGCCGGCAACGTGGTGACCCTCCAGTGGCTCGCCCCCGCCGCGGGTGTGCCGACCACCTACGTGGTCGAGGCTGGCTCCGCGTCCGGGCTCGCCAACCTCTACAACCAGGCGGTCGGGGCGACCCTGGGGCTCCAGGTGCAGGCGCCTCCGGGAACCTACTTCGTGCGGGTGCGTGCCGCCAACGCCTGCGGCACGAGCGGGCCGTCCAACGAGGCCATCATCACCGTCCCCTGACACCCGCGCTGCCCTGCCTAACCCGGCCGTTCCCCACTCCCTGTGTAATCCTTACACACCAGCCGGGTGGTCCCAGCCCTCAAAATAGACCGTAAATGACTCTTTTCTAAAGACTTGTGACTGCAGCGGCGTGCGGGCACAGGCTTTGCGATTTCCGGGGGCATGATGCCCCCAGGACTCCTCGCACTTGCCGCCGCGCTGACGACGCTGGCGCTGACGCTGACGCCGCTTCCGCTCGAGGCCCAGGTCCCCGTCCGCGTCCCCTCCGCCGTGGCCGCCGCGGCGACCCGGGGCCCGGTGCGGGTCATCGTGCGCCTGGCCACGCCCGAGGCGGCGGGCGACCTCCGGCGAGCCGACGCCCGTTCCGCGCAGCGGGCGGCCGTGGCCGGCGCCCAGGCGGCTGTCCTCGCGCGGCTCGGCGGCCAGGCCGTGCGCGGCGTGAAGCGGTTCACCTACGTGCCGGGGTTCGCCGCCGAGGTCGACCAGGCGGCGCTCCTGGCGTTGGCCGCGCTGCCTGGCGTGGCCGCGATCGAGCCCGACACGCCGATGCGGCCGATCGGTGTGGCGCCCGCCGACCCATCGGCGCCGGTCGTCGTCCACAGCGTCCCGCTGATCCAGGCGCCCCTGCTGTGGGAGGCCGGGATCGAGGGAGACGGCTGGACGGTCGCGGTGCTCGACAGTGGCGTGGACCCCACGCACCCGTTCCTGCGGCCGCGCGTCGTGTCGGAGGCCTGCTACTCGTCCACGGTCACCTCGCAGGGGGCGACGTCCCTCTGCCCGGGCGGCGCGTCGAGCTCGGTCGCCACCGGCTCCGGCTGGAACTGCACCGCGGAGCTCGATGACATCTACGACGGCTGCAACCACGGGACCCACGTGGCGGGCATCGCGATCGGGAACGATCAGGCGGGCTCGGTCTACGGTGTCGCGCGCAAGGCCACGCTGCTGTCCATCCAGGTCTTCAGCCACTTCGAGAACCCGACCCTCTGCGCGCCCGAGTCGAGCTGCATCCTGAGCTACACGTCCGACCAGGTGCGCGGCCTCGAGCGGGTGTTCGAGCTCGCGGGGACGCTCGAGGGCAGCCGGATCGCCGCCATCAACCTGAGCATCGGCGCCGGCCACTACGCGGGGACGTGCGACACCGACTACTCGTCGTTCAAGGCGGCCGTCGACCAGCTCCGGGCCCTCGGCATCGCGACCGTGGTGGCATCGGGCAACGACGGATCGGCAACCGGTCTGAGCGCCCCGGCGTGCGTCTCGTCGGTCGTCAGCGTGGGCTCGTCCACCAAGCTCGACGAGCTCTCCTACTTCTCGAACCGCTCCCCGCAGCTCTCGGTCCTCGCCCCAGGCTCCAGCATCGTCTCGTCCGTGGTTGGCGGCGCCTACGTCACCTACAGCGGGACGTCGATGGCCGCGCCGCACGTGACGGGCGCCTGGGCCCTCCTGCGCGAACGCTATTCCCAGGCGAGCGTGCACTCGATCCTCTCGGCACTGGTCGCCACGGGCCTCGAGATCGCCGACGTGGACTCGGGCCTGGTCTACCGCCGCATCCGCGTGTGGGACGCGGCCGCGGCCCTCGGCGGGCCCACGGGCCGGCCGGGCGCACCGGCGTCGCTCCAGGCCGTGCCCAGCGGGAACATGGTGACCATTTCCTGGCGTCCCCCGGCCGGCGGAGGCTCTGTCAGCGCCTACGAGATCGTCGCCGGCCACAGCCCGGGCGCCGACGACGTCGGACGCTTCAACGTGGGCACGAGCCTCGCCGTCACCGCGTCGGCCGCGCCCGGCACCTACTACCTGCGCGTGGTCGCCCTGAACGCCTCGGGAGCAGGCGCGCCCTCGGAGGAGGTCTCGTTCGCCATCGAGGGCGGCGGGCCGGGACCGTCCCTCCCGGCGCCCCCGACGGGACTCACGGCCCAGGTCTCCGGCTCCACGGTCACCCTCTCCTGGTCGGCCCCGGCTGGCGGAACGGCACCCACCGCCTACGTGATCGAGGCCGGCAGCGCCTCCGGCCTGGCCGACCTCGCCACCTTCGTCGCGGACACGACGCCGTCCGTCGTCGTGACGGGTGTGCCCGCGGGCCGTTATTACGTGCGCGTTCGCGCCAGGAACGGGGCTGGCACCGGGACCCCGTCCACCGAGCTGGTCGTCGTCGTCCCCTGACGGCGCACGTCCCTTCCGGCCCCTGGCGGGTTATCATCGGCCCCGAGCTCCCCGGCTCGAGGTTCCGCGATGTCCCGTCACCGCGCGCTCCCGATCGTCCTCGTCCTGCTGGCCGCGCTCGGCTGGGCCGCCCCGCATGGCCACGCGCAGGCGCCCGGCCGCGTCTCGCCCACGCTCGTCGCGCAGGCCGCTGCGGGCCCGGTGCGCGTCATCGTGCGGCTCGCGGTGCCGGTCGCTCCCGAGGGCTCACTGGCGGCCGACGCGGTCGCCGGCCAGCGCGCCAGCGTCGCGGCCGCGCAGCGCGTCGTCATCGACGCGCTCGGGCCGGTCCTTTCCGACATCGCGCGGTTCCAGACGCTCCCGGCCTTCGCCGCCACCGTCGGCGCCAGCGGCCTCGCCCGGCTCGCCGCCGAGCCCGCCGTCGTCGCCGTCGAGGAAGACCGGCTGGCCCGCCCGCTGTTGACCGAGAGCACGGCCCTCATCGGCGCGACCACGCTCTGGGCCCAGGGGACAGAGGGCGCGGGCTGGTCGGTCGCCGTCCTCGACACGGGCGTGGACACGGCGCACGAGTTCTTCAGCGGCAAGGTCGTGGCGGAGGGCTGCTTCTCGTCGACCGTGTCGGCCCAGGGGGCAACGTCGGCGTGCCCCGGCGGTGCCTCGAGTTCGACCGCCGCCGGGTCGGGGGCGAACTGCTCGACCGCGATCGCCGGGTGCGAGCACGGGACGCACGTCGCCGGCATCGCCGTCGGGCGCTCGGCGGCCCGCTCCGGTGTCGCGCGCGGCGCCAGCCTGATCGCGATGCAGGTCTTCAGCATCTTCGCCAATCCCACGCTCTGCGCGCCGAATGCCACGTGCGTGCTGAGCTACCAGAGCGACCAGATTCGCGCGCTCGAGCGCGTCCTCGTCCTCGCCGGCGCCGGCAACGCCAACCGCGTGGCCGCGGTGAACCTGAGCCTCGGCAGCGGCCAGTACACCGCCGCCTGCGACACGGACAACTCGACGTTCAAGCTCGCCGTCGACAACCTGCGGTCGGTCGGCATCGCGACGACGGTGGCCTCGGGCAACGAGGGCTACACCAACGCGATCTCGTCGCCCGCCTGCGTGTCGACGGCCGTCGCCGTCGGATCGACGACCAAGGCCGACGTGGTCTCGTCGTTCACCAACCGCTCGTCGCTGCTCGCGCTGCTCGCGCCCGGGTCCGCCATCACGTCCGCGGTCCCCGGCGTCGGCACCTACGCGGCGTTCAGTGGCACCTCGATGGCCGCCCCCCACGTCGCGGGGGCGTGGGCACTGCTCAAGAGCCGCTCGCCCGGCGCCTCGGTCAACGACGTCCTGGCGGCCCTCAGGAACACCGGGCTCGCGGTGCAGGACGCGGGCAGCGGCCTGTCCTTTCCGCGCATCCGGGTCGACCAGGCCGCCGCCGCCCTGGCCTCGGGCAGTGCCGCGCCGGGCAATGTCGCCGTCGTGGTGACCGGCAACGCCGTGCAGGTGTCGTGGGCCGCCCCGGCATCTGGCGGCACTCCCGTGGGCTACCGGGTCGAGTTCGCGCAGGCCAGCACGAACACGGTGGTCGCGACCGTGGACCTTGGCCTCACCACGAGCTATGCCACCACGCTGCCCGACGGTGGGTACATCGCCCGCGTCCGGGCGCTCACCGGCAGCGGCGCCGGCCCCTCGTCGGCGGAGGTGAGCTTCACCGTCGGCCAGCCCGCCGGCCTCCCGCCGACCCCGCCGGTGGACGTGCGCGCGACCGTCTCGGGGCGGTCCGTCACGCTCGCGTGGAACATCTCGACCGCGAGCCCGGCGCCCACGAAGTACATCGTGGAGGTCGGCTCGGCTCCCGGCGCCAGCGACCTCGTCCAGTACGACACCGGCTCCACGGCCCGCGCCATCACGGCGACCGGCGTCGGCCTCGGCACGTACTACGCGCGGGTGCGGGCGGCGAACGCCGGCGGGACCAGCGCGGCCTCCCCGGAGGTCGCCTTCACCATCGCGGACGCGCCGACGTGCACGGCCACGCCGGTGCCGCCCGCGGCGCTCGCGGCGACCGTATCCGGCGCGTTCGTCTCGCTGCACTGGACGGTGACGAGCCTCATCCAGCCCGTGACCGGCTACCTCGTGGAGGTCGGCTCGGCCGGCGGGCTGGCTGACCTGGCGACCATCCCGACGGGGACGACCGCGCCGCAGTTCTCGGCCACGGCCCCGTCCGGGACGTACTTCGTGCGCGTCCGCGCGGTGAATGCCTGCGGCGCGAGCGTGCCCTCGAACGACGTCGTCGTCGTGGTGCCCTGACGGCGGGCCGCGGGCCGGCGGCAGTACGCTAAGCTGTAGCGGTTTCGATGCCCGCAGCAACTCTGCCGGGGCGCATGACGGGCGCGATCGCCGCCGCCTGGCTGGCATGGCTCATCCTGCAGCCCGCCCACCCTTCCACCTGGCTCATCGTCGCCAGCGGCCTTCCCCTCGTCGCCGCCGGCTCGCTCACCGCGGCGCGGCGCGCGGGCGACAGCTGGTGGCCGTTCGTCGTCGCCACCGCCGACGCGCACGCGCTGGCGCTCGCGCTGCTGTACGGCGTGGGCGTCCTGCTCGCCGACACGCACGGCATCACGAGCGACGGCGCGATCTACTTCTCGCAGCTGCGCAGCGTGCTCTTCGACGGCGACCTCGACGTGGCCCGGGAATTCGCCGTCCTCGGCCAGCCGCCGCGCCCGCATTACGTCGTGCCGATCGGCCCGACCCTGCTCTGGCTGCCGCTCTACGGGATCGTCGCCGTCATCGACGCGGCGGGGCGCGCGGTCGGCGCGTGGGCGGCGCCCGGGGATCCCACCGCGGCCGGCCTGGGCCTGCCCTATGTCAGGGCCGTGCTCCTCACGTCGTTCGCGGCCGGCGCCGCGGGCCTCGCGGCCATCCACGCACGCCTCCGCCGCGACTTCGAGCCGGGCGTGGCGGCCCTCGCCAGCCTGCTCCTCTTCGGCGCCACACCGTTGTTCTGGTACATGGTCTACGAGCCGTCGATGACGCACGCGGCGTCGTTCGGCCTCGTGGCCCTCTTCGTGGTGCAGGCGGACCGGTGGGTCCCCGGCCCCACCCCGCGCCAGGCCGTCGCGCTCGGCGCGCTCATCGGGCTCGCCTTCCTCGCGCGTCCGCAGGAGGCGCTCTTCGCCCTCTACCCGGGTCTCCTGGCCCTCAGCGCCCCGGGGTCGCGAGGCGAGCGGATTGGCGGCGCGCTGCGCCTCGCGGGATGGGCGCTCCTCGGCGCCCTCCCCTTCCTGCTGATGCAGGGTGTCCACACGTGGATCCTCCTCTCGCTCTACCCGTTCCGCGTCGCGGGCGACGGCGGGTACCTCGCCTTCGGCAACAGCCGCATCCTCGACGTCCTGTTCTCCTCGTGGCACGGCTTCCTCTCGTGGACCCCGGTCGCGTACATCGCGGTGGTCGGGACCGTCGCGTACATCCGGCGCGACTGGCGCTGGGCCGCCACCGCGCTCGTCGTCTTGGCGGGCATGGCCTGGGTCAACGGCGCCGCCGAGGACTGGGCGGGCGGCTGGTCGTTCGGCGGACGCCGCTTCACCAGCACGCTGGTGCTCCTCGCCCCGGGTCTCGCCATGGCGATCGACTGGGTGCGTCGCCGGCCGCTCGCGGCGCTGGCCCCGCTCGTCGCGGCGGCGCTCGTCTGGAACCACCTGCTGATGGTCCAGTACACGGCGGACATGCTGCCCAAGGACGGACCGGTCGCCTTCGGGCAGCTGGTGCGCCAGCAGGCCGAGCTCCACACCCGGTCGCCCTACTTCTATCCCTGGGCGTTCCCTGCCAACGCGTGGTTCGCCTGGCGCGAAGGGCTGCCCATCGACCGCTACGACCTCCTGTCGACCGAGCCGCTCCGCCCGGCGCTCGACCTCGCACTGGATCGCCGGGCGGACCGCTTCCTCCTGGACGGCTGGGAGGCGCCCGGCGGCGACACCTGGGGCGCGTCGTG
The DNA here is from genome assembly GCA_050250645.1 of Vicinamibacterales bacterium. Classification (GTDB taxonomy): domain Bacteria; phylum Acidobacteriota; class Vicinamibacteria; order Vicinamibacterales; family UBA2999; genus JBFWVR01. The sequence goes on along the minus strand of JBFWOG010000006.1, from coordinate 54,964 downwards.
GTGGCTCGGGGGCACCCCGGCGACGCTCGCGGTCCCGCTCGACCTGCCTGCCGGGCGGCCCGTGGCCATCGAGGTCCGGGCACGGACGCGCTTCGAGGAACCCGCCGTCGTCGCGCGGCTGGGGCTCGAGGTGAACGGCCACCGCGTCGGCGAGTTCGTGGCGGGCGCCACGGAGCCGACGACGGCCCGCCTGGTCGTCCCCGCGGACGCCTTTGGCCGCGTCTGGCGGCGGGGCTACAATCGGGTGGCCATCGTCAGCGAGGGCGTCAGCCGGCTCGACCCCGCGGACTCGCGCCCGCCCGGCCCCATCGGCCAGCGCCTCGGCTCGCGCCCCTGGCCCGTCGCCATCTATCGCCTGAGCATCGAACCGCTTGACTGACCGCCCCCTCGTTTCCGTCGTCGTCCCCGTGCTGAACGGCGCGGACCTGGTGCCCGCCTGCCAGGCGGCCCTGTCGCCCGTGCTCGACCGACTGGCGGGCGGGGCGGAGGTGATCTACGTGGACGACGGGTCCACCGACCGCACGGTGGAGGCGCTGCTCCGCGCGCAGGCCGACGACCCCCGCGTCCGCATCGTGGAGCTCGCGGCCAACTTCGGCCAGCACGCCGCGTTCACCGCGGGCTTCGAGGCGGCCCGCGGGCGCTACCTCGTCACCCTGGACGTCGACCTGCAGTGCGACCCGGCGGACATCCCGCGCCTCATCGAGCCGCTCACCCAGGGCTACGACCTCGTGAGCGGCATCCGGCGCAACCGCCAGGACCCGGCCGCCCGGCAGGTCTTCTCGCGCGCGACGACGGCAATCGTCACGCGGCTCGCCGGCGTGGAGTTGACCGACATCGGCTGCCCGCTGAATGCCTTCACCGACGACGTGGCCCGGAGTCTCTCGGCCTTCGGCGAGCTGCGGCGCTTCCTCAAGCCGCTCGCCGTCCGCGTCGCGCGGCGGGTCACCGAGGTGGAGATCGAGCACCGGCCGCGTCCCCAGAAGCGCCCGGGGTCGTCCTACTCGAGCGGGCGGCTCGTCCGCCTGTTCATGGACTTCTTCGTCAACGCGCTCGGCGACGTGTTCGCCTGGGTCTTCCTGGGCGCCGGCGCCCTCGCCGCGCTGCTCGGCGTGGCCGCCCTCGCCGCCGCCGCGTTCTCCGCCGCCGGCCGCGTGCCCCTGCCGGTCGTGTTCGTGCTCGCCAGCCTGGCAATCCAGGCGCTGCTCGTCTCGCTCTTCGGCCTCGCCGGGGACTACGTCCAGCGGATCTACCGCCAGAGTTCCGGGCGCCCCTTCTACCTCGTGCGCCGGGTCCACGAACCCGGACCGGGAGACGCCCCGTGACGGTCCGCCGCCTCGACCCGGGCGATCAGCAGCTGCTCGATCCGCTCATCGCCGCCTACCCGTTCAAGCCGTACCGGAACTACCGGATGCTCCCGCGCAAGGCGCAGGATGCCGTGCTCCGGGAGGAGATCAGCCAGACGCTGGCCCACGACGATGGGCTCGTCTTCCTCGCGGAGGACGGCCCGGCGCAGGTGGCCCTGGTGTACCGGCGCCTCGACTGGGACAGCCAGTTCTTCGGCGTCCCGATGGGCCGCGTCGAGTACCTCCTCAGCACCGAGCCGCCGCCGCGCGCCCTGGTGGACGCCGCCCTCACCGAGCTCGTCGAGGCGTGCCGGGAGGCTGGCGTGTGGCACCTCACGGCGCGCGCCGACGTGGCGGACCTCTTCACGGTCGGCCTGCTCGAGACGCACGGGTTCCGCCTCATGGACTCGCTCGTGACCTACGTCACCCGGCCGGGCAAGGACCAGCCGCTCGACGTCCGGGAGGTCGGCACGATCCGGCCGTTCCGTCCCGAGGACGGACCGGCGATCGTCGACATCGCGCGCGAGGCCTACCAGGGATTCCGGGGACGGTTCCACCTGGATCCCAACATCCCCGACACGCGGTCCGACGAGCTCTACGTCGAGTGGGCGCGGCAGTGCATCGGCGCGCGCATGGCCGACATGGTCCTCGTATCCGAGGGCCCGCAGGGCCGCGTGCTCGGCTTCCTCGCCTTCCGGCGCCGCGAGCCCGTGTCGACGGTGGGCGGGCACGTCGTGTTCGGCGGCGGCCTCGGCGCATGCCGCCGCGACACCCCGGGCGCCTACGTCGGTCTGATCCGGGCCGGCACGGTCTGGGCCCACGAGCGCGGCGGCGTCGCGGAGTGCCAGACGCAGAACTACAACTTCCCGACGGTGCGGATCTACGAGGCCGTGGGGGCGCACTACGTGCGCGCCGAGTACACCCTGCACGCCTGGCTCGGCCCGGCGCACGACTTGTGGTAAAATCGTTGTTTGTGTGCCCCTGACGGACGTCGTCCGGGGAGCCCCACAAGGGGCGGCTAGCTCAGTTGGGAGAGCGCCGCGTTCGCAACGCGGAGGTCGCGGGTTCGAGCCCCGCGCCGTCCACCATCTAAAGCACTCAAAACAAAGCACTTACAAGCCAGGGCGCCGACACCAATCGGCGCCCTGCTCGCGTCTGGGGTGCAATAGGGGTGCAACGACGAACAAAGGCGAGCGCCGGCCCTGCCCAGCGCCCGCCCGTGGTGGTCCTATGCGGCCGACGTCGTTGACGATGCCGTCGCGGTCATCGGGGGCGCTGGCGCTCGAAGACGCGCGCGCGGCCCGCGGGACTTGTCGAGGCGCCCGTCCGGCGTGGGCGCTGGCGCGGTCACCTGCGGCGAGTCCGGCGCGGGTGTCGATCGGCTGGCCGGGTAGCTCTTGCCGTCCTTGCCGGTCACGCGATCGGGCAGGTTAGAAGTAGTTCTAACCTCGGCTCGCACAGTCGATACGTGCCGTTGCGAGCAACCGATCTGCGCGGCGATGTCGTTCTGGCTCTTGTCCGGCCACGTCTGCAACGCCAGTAGGATCGCGTGCCGCTTGTCCTGAGCGTTGAGCCGGTGCCCGTTCTTCCGGTTGGCCCCGAGCGCGTACCCAGATGGCGCCCGCCTGCAGCCGGCTCACCGTCCCGCCTCCTCGAGCGCATTGCGGACCAACCGGCCCACGGCTGCCACGAGGGCGGGCTTGACCCGGCCCAGCTCCTCGAGGTCGATCACCAGGTCGGCCAAGTCGTAGAGCCGTTCCGGTACCGGCTCGGGCAATTCGTCCATGACCAGTTGAATCAACCGATTCGACCTTGTCGGCCGCTGCCGGTCGCGTGGAGTAGAGATGGAGCAGGCTGGCGAGTGTCCGGACGGCCGAGTCCGGCAACGGCTTGGCGGGCGCCGGTGCGGGCGCCTCGCGCCGCTGGAACGTCAGGACGGGCGCGCTCATCGGGCCCCCCGCGCGTCCGCCCCGGCGGCATCCGTCTGCGCTTCGAGGGTGGCCAACTGCTCGCGTAGCTGCTCCAGCTCCCGGGCGCCATCGCTGTCGGGCACCGGCTGGGACAACAGCTCCGCCGGCTGCCGCTCAATCCAGAACAGCTCGTCGGCCGCATCGCGCGCCAGGCGCGCGGCCGCGTCGATCGCCTCCTCCTCGCGCGCATTCTGATCGCACGACAACGCCGCGTGGATCAGCAGCAGCGCCCGGCGGGCGGACCCGACCCGCTCCTCCAGCGTCGGAAAGCGCAGCGCGTCGATCTCGCGCTGGAGGGCCTCGCGCTCGTCCTGCTGCTCGATCTGCACCACGCGGTCGTAGCGGCGCTTGTGAACGGCCAACTGCGCCGCGGTCATCAGGTGGTCCACGGGCGCCGGCTCCGGGGTTCGCTGAAACCCGCCCGCCAGCTCGAGCAACAGGGCTTGGGCAGGCACGTCGAGACCTTCAAGGAATGCCAAGGCCTCCGGCGTGAACGATGACGAGGTCCGGGACTTCGCGTGGGTCTGCTTGCGTGACATGTTGCCTCCTCAGGCGGAAGGCAACGGCGCGGCGGATGCCGTAAAATGCGGGGCAGCCGTCGAACCGCTGCATGGTTCGATGGTCAGGGGGCCGGCCAGGAGTTAGCGCTCCTGCCGGTCCCTGTCTTTCTACGCCCGCCTCTCGCGGGAGTCAAGCGCGAACGCGCGGCGCGTATCGAAGCGGCGACAACTTGCCGTCGCGCCCCGCCTGCCGTAGACTCCAGCCGCACGTCGCGCCGTGACCGCCTTCCCCCCGGCGGCGCGCCCCTACCTGAAGGAGCTGCGACGATGTCTTCCCCTGCCCGCCGTCTGACCGCATCGGTTCTCGTTCTCGCTCTACTCAGCCCGCTCACCGGACTTGCCGTCGGCAGCAAGAAGGCCGAGTACGTCGGCGGAACCCTCAGTGGCCTAGGCGAACGCGTGGAGGGCGTATTCGACACCCGCGACGAGAACGCGCTCGTCTTCACGCCCGACAAGAAGAAAGGCGAGCCGGTCAGCATCCCGTACGCGTCGATCACGGGGCTGGAGTACGGCCAGAAGGCTGGTCGCCGCGTCGCCGTGGCGTTGCTCGTGACCCCCTGGGCGCTCTTCTCCAAGAAGCGCAAGCACTTCTTGACGATCTCGTTCACCGATGCCGCGGGCAAGGAACAGGCCGCCGTCTTCGAGATTGGCAAGTCCATCATCCGCACCTCGCTGACGGTCGTCGAGACGCGCTCCGGCAAGCCGATCGAGTACCAGGACGATGAGGCCCGGAAAGCGGGCCGCGGCGGTCTCTGAGCCGCGCCCCCCGCATTGGTGTGGCGAGGCTCGCCAGGGTCCCTCGTCCCGTTGGGGGGCGCGGCGCTCGGCGAAGCCCTCGCCCCCCTTACCGGAGCGACGTCACCGGGGCGCTCGCCGCAACGCCGTGTCGCCCGCGCGCCGCCAGGTCCGTCAGCGCCTCATCGCACAGCACGACCAGTGCGTCCTCGCGCTCCGGCGGGATGATCCCCTGCTGCAGCGCGGCACTCGGCAACGACAAGATGCGCTCCCGGACGGCCGCGACGATCGCGGCCCACCGCTCTTCGACCTCGCGGACATCCACAAGTTCGCCTTGTCGCTTCCGGACATCGAGGTCTGTCTTGTCCGCTTGCAGGCGGAAGTACCGCGCTCGCTCCTGGGCGACGTCGGTCGCCGCGCCGCCAGCTGCCGCCTGCGCCCGCCGCTGCAACCATGCGCGAACATCTGCCAGCACGTAGCGGGACGGCCGGCCGCCTCTGCCGCGCTCGGCGACGGGCATCCCCTGTTGGACCCACTTCGAGATGCTGACCGGGTGGGGGCCCGTCGGCAGTTCGCCCTTCAGGGCCTCGGCGAGCTCGAGACGTGTCAGGAGTTGTCGTTCTGTCATGATCTCCGTAGCCAATAGCCCTCTGGGCCGTTTGGAATCTGGCGCGTTTCTGCGCCCGTCCCCCCGCTTCGGGATGGCGTCCGGAAGAACCTAAGGCCCCCGGGGGGCGGGGCCCAGGTTCCAGCTGCTACGGTGTTGGTGGACGCCGGACGCCGGAGAAACGCCCGACGTCCATCCAACGCTGGGCGTGTGGCAACGCCCAGGCTTCGCGTCGGCGTCTACGCGCCGGCGTTCTTCACGAGGCCGCGCCAGTCGAGGACGCCGCAGCCGAAGTCGAGCGACACGCGCATCTCGACACCCATGATGTCGAAGCCCTCCCGCGCCGCGTACTGCGGGCCGGGGGCATCGTCCAGGTAGGCGTACTCCAGTGTGTCGATCACGGCCGGGTCGGCCGCGAGATACCACGCGGTCGCGCTGGACGCGTCGAGACGCGGGTCGACGACGACCTCCAGCTCGCTCGAGAACGGGTTGATGTCGCTGGCCTTCGTCGCGTTGACCTGCGCCACGTACTGCTTGGCCACGACCTCGAGCGCGGCGGGCACGAGCAGGAACTTCGGGACGGCGTTGATCGGCATCGTGCCGTTCGTCCCGCCGGTCCCGTCATCCATCGCCACGGTCTGCAGGCGCATGAGCGACAGAGCCTCGCCCAACGAGGTCACGTTGATGACTGCCGCGGTGCCCAGGTTGGCGTGGTCCGCATGGAACAGGGCCGTGCTGTCGCTCATCGTCGGGTTGCTCGTGAGCAGTGCCACGAGCTTCGACGCAACGAGTTCGGCGGCCACCTGTCCCTGGCGCCGCGTGAAGTCCACGAACGCGCCGAGGTCGTCGTTGATGATCGCGTTGCGGGACAGCGCGAAGATGCGGGCGTACGTCTCGAGCGAGTACGACTCCTTGGTCGCGGCCATCGTGCCCCGGGTGATCTCAGCGTGTTCGTTCACCTTCAGGAGGCCGGGCGCCGCGGAGAGGCTCAGCTTGTTGAGCGGCCGGAAGTCCCGCGCCGTCGTCTGCCGCGCGATGGCCCGCACGCCGGACTGCGCCGCATCGTACGCCTGCCGGAGCACGCGGTTTCCGGTCTCGGTGAGCAGCGACGGGAAGTCGCTCGTCGTGTGCCCCGCGAAGGTGCGCTGCACGACCCACAGGTCGCTCTCGTGCCGGGCATGGATGCCCCGCGCTTCGAGGAGATGCCGCGCCATGTCCGCCAGCCGGAGGTTGCGGTACGGCCGCGCGGCGTCGCTGAGCGTTCCGCCGGTGTACCGGTGCGCGATGGCTTCGGCCATCAGCGGAATGGTCTCGTGCGACCCGCCACGGCCGGCCGGGCCGCCCGCATGCTTCGAGTCGATACCGACGGCGTCGCTGCGGGTGGCCAGCATGTCGAGAACCTCGGCGCGAGCCTGCTCGCTGGCCCCCTGGCGGCCGTCCAGGGCCTCCACGAGCGTGAGCAGGTGGTCGACGCGCTCCGGGTCCCTGAATTTCCGTGTGCCGGGCTCCTGAAGCCCGTCGACCTCCGCCAGAAGGTCGGCGCGAAGTTGCTGCTTGAGCGAATTCATGTGGGTACCTCCCCTGCGTCCAGTGTCGGGCCGTCACAGGGGGTGGTGACACATCTGGCCGTATTCGCGCCGCCCTCCCGAGGCACGAGCCGGATCTCAGCGACGCACCCGAGCAGATCAGCCAGCACGGCCACGCTCGAGAGGCGGACATCATCCCCAGCGAGCGCGCGCGCCAGCGTCCGCCGGTTGGCCCCGAGCTTCCGTTGGCTGGCGCCGCATCGGGCCATCGCGGCCGCGATCTCGTCGCCGAGCTGGTCCGCGAGGTCCTCGGCCGGCGTCGAGCGTTCGTCTGTTGGCCCCTCGACGACCCGCTCGGCGACGGTGATGAGCCAGGCCATGAGGTCCGGCGGGATGCGCCCGAGACGCCGGGCGGTCCGCAGACGACGGAGGCGTTCGCGATCGTCCATCTCAGTGCGCGGGCCCAGGCGGCGTGTTCGCCAGCGCGGCCACCTCCGCCCCGAGGCGTGTCATGGCCCCGGCGATGGCGTCCATCATTTCGCGGAACGCCACGGGATCGTGCGCGTTCAGGCCCGCGAAGAGGGCCATGATGAGCGTCGCCGTACCACGTCCGTCCAGCGCCGGCAACCGCATCCCGTCGTCGGTCACGAGCACCAGACCGGCCGGGGTGTCCTCGACGTGCACGGGAATCGGCGGCAGTTCAACGTCGGTCGCGGTCATTGAGTTCTCCGTGTGGTGGCTGGTGCGGTTGGCGTACTGGGCCGCCGGCTGCCGCCGTCCCAGAGGTGCGCGTCAGACGGCGTGTAGGCCAGTATGGCGAGGATGTGGGGCTTCCACGGCCGGACCCGGTCCAGGTCCGCATCGGTCAGGTCGCGCCCCTGCAACAGCAGGTGCTCGCCTTCCTGCCACATGCGGATACCACGCCGCTCCAGGTCGAGGGCGATCTCGACGGCCGCGACCGGGACCGGCCGGCCGCCGGTCAACCACACGAATCGGGTGGGCTCAGACTCGGTGTGCATCACAGTCCTCCCGGCCAGTGGGCGCAGCAGCCTTCACGTCTCCGCCGACTGCACCGACTGCACCGACTGCTCCCACTGAATAGTTAGTTAGTTCTTTAGAGATGTCTCCAGTTGGCGCAGTGGGTGCAGTGGGCGGAGACTGGTGAGCGGGCTGCTCTGACTGCTGCTCCGACAGCTTCCAGACGGTGCGCCGAGGAAAGCCTACGGACAACGCGGTGATGCGCAAGCGCTGCCTGGCTCGCTTCAGGGCGTCCGCCGAGTGCCCGGCCTTGGCCCCTGCGCGCTTGACCTCGGCAGAGTCCGCAGCTCCGCCGTTGTCGCCCAAGAAGTCCACGAGCCAGTCCGCGGCTTCGGCTGTCGCTGTCCGGTCGCCGGTATCCGTGGCGCTCGAAACCGCGTCTCGGATGCTCTGGTCTGACTCGCCGAGCCACTCCAGCTTGCCGGTCCAGACGTCGCCTGTCTCGCTGTGGCCGACCAGGTGCCCCACGATGCGGTAGGACAGGGTCGGCACATCCGACCGCCCGAGGTTGTTCTTGGCGAGCCCGAGCAACCGGCGGCCCTCGTCGTTCGGGTCGGCCATCGCGAACAGGACGAACCTGGCGACCGCGGCGAAGGCACGCGACGCCATCAACATCGTGAGCGGGTCGTTTGAGGTGCTCTTATTGACGTGGATGAGGCCGAGCACACAGGCGCCGGTGTCTGACGCGAGCCGGGCGAGGGGCTCCAGCGCGAGCCGGGCCGACGCGTCCTTGTGGCTGTCGAGGGCAGCGTCGAGGCGCGACAGGAGCGGGTCGAGGATGACGAGTGCGGCCCCAACCTCGTCGATCACCCGCCGCAGTTCGGCCACGTCGAGCGGCAGGCTCAGTGTCCCGTCTGCACCCGACGCCAGCCGGACGTCGACCCGGTAGACGAGTGCGAGGTCGGCCCCGGCCGCCATTAGACGCGGCACGATGGTGTGTTCCCATGAGTCCTCGGTTGCCGAGATGATGACGGCGCGCGGATACCCTTGAAGGTCTCCGACTAGTTGGCCTCGCGTCACGAGCGCCGCGAGCGTGTACGCGAGGATCGTCTTCCCGATCCCTTCGCGGCCGCCCAAGAGCCCGAAGGCCCCGAGCGACATCATGGGGCTCCAGAGATAACGCACGGCTGCGATCGACATCGTGCTGGCAGGAGTCAGCGCGACGGCACGCCGCGAAGTGAGTCCGCCTCCCGCCAGACGCGTCCGGATGCCGTCGAGCCGGGCGGCAGCCGTCTCGACGATCTCGGCAGGGTCGTCGCCCGCGTGGACCTGCGCGACGATCGCGGCGGCCTCGGCGTCGATGGCACGGAGCGCCGCCATGTCGCGGACGGTACGGGCGTAGTACTCGACGTTCGTGGCGCGCGGGACGCCATCGATCAGCGCCGCGACGTAGGCGGGACCGCCGACGTCCTCGAGCAGTCCGGCCCGCCCCAGCTCGCCGCAGACGGTCACCAGATCGGCCGGCTCGCCGCGCGTCCGGAGCGCCACGATCGCCCGCCAGATCTCGCCGTGCGCGCGGCGGTAGTACGTCTCGGGCTCGACGATCGCCGAGGCCGTCGCGTACACGTCGCCGTCGATCAGCACGGCGCCGAGCACCGCGCGCTCGGCCGCGAGGTCGTGCGGGCTGACGCGCTCGGCGGGATCGTCAGCCACGGGCACCCCGCTCGGCAGCGGGCTCGACGCGGTGAGCGCCCAGCCACGCATCGAGGTCCGCCACGAGATACCGGACGCTGCGGCCGTGACGGACGTACGCCGGGCCGCGCCCCTCGCGCCGCCAGGCCCGGAGGGCCGCCGGCCGATAACCGATGTAGTGGGCGGCGTCGGGCTCGGCGAGGGTGGTCGTCGTGGACAGTGTGGTGTGCTCAGCCATATCGCGATGGTGCGACATAGCCGACGGGCCGAGTAGTGCCTACTTAGGCGGCGGGGGTGCCTACTTAGCTGGGCCTACTCGTCGTGGATGTCCGCGACGACGAGATCGAGCAGCGCCGCGGCCTGACCAATGCCGTTCTGGATCACAGATCGGGCGTCGTTCGCTCGCCCCGACGCGGTGGCGTACTCCAGGGCGATGGCGCGCACACTCTCTGTGGGACATTGCACCTTCGTGCGGTAGTACCACGCCACGTTCCGCGCGATGTCCTCGCCCTGATGGCGCGCGCGGCGTCCCTGTGGCAGCGCCGTGCGGATGCCTAAGGCGACAGCCGTGTGTTCGGCGTCACCGCGCGCTTCCTTGTATGCCTGCGTACGATAGGCCACGAGCAGCAGCACCGGCAGCCAGTCGAACGACAACCGCAACTCATCGCGTGTCAGGGCGTTCAGCGCCTCGACGTCGCCGCGCGGGTCGGACACGAGCGTAGCGCCAAAGTCTTCGACCTCCGCCGTCGTGGGCTGCTGGCGCAGGCGCGCAATCCTGGCGTCGAGTCCGCGCGCGCGTAACCATGACCGGTAGTGCGCCACGACCCTCGCGTCGCTCATCAGCAGGTTCGTGAACGTCGTCGCGGCAATCGCTAGCCGTTCGGCGTCCGCAGCTGTGCCGATTCCGCGGGCTGGGCGGCTATGTGCCACTGGACACCACCAACACCGCGACGGCCGCGGCCTTGTGCTCCGGCGCCAGGTGCGCGTACCGGAGCGTCATCTTGAGATCGCTGTGCCCGAGCAGCTCCCGGACGGTGTTCAGGTCCACCCCGCCCATGACGAGCTTGGACGCGAACGTGTGCCGGCAATCGTGAAACCGGAACGCCGTGATCGTCGCGGCCTTGAGCAACCCGCTCCAGGAGGTTTTCAAGGTCACGAACCGGTCGCCCGTGGCGGGGGACGGGAAGACCAGATCGCCGGGCGCGGCGCCGGATGGCTTCCACGCCGTGAGCACCGTCGTGGCGGTGTCGTTCAGCGGGACGTGCCGGGTCTGCGCGCTCTTCGCCGTGGCGCCCTGCACCGTCAGCATGGCGGCGTCGAGGTTCACGTCGCGCCAGCACAGCGAGAATAGTTCTCCGCGCCGCAGGCCGGTGTGGAGGGCCAGGGTCACGACCGGCGTCAACGCGTCGGTGTAGGTGCCGAACTCCGGCCACTCGGCGTACCCACGCGCCCGGCGCCAGGCGTTGGACGCCTCGCGCTCGGCTCGCCGGGCGTCGTCGCGGGCCTTGAGCGCCGCCAGGAGCCGGGCCTCTTCGGCGGGAGTCAGATACCGGACCGTCGCGGCCCGGTCGATACGCAACCGGCGCACGCTGGCAATCGGATGCGCTGGGATCAGCTTCCAGGTCACGGCCCGGGAGAGCATCGCCTTGAGGTCGTCGAGGTTGCGATTGATGGTGCTGGGGCTCACGCCGGCCTTGAGCCGTGCCGTCCGCCACCGCTCCACCGCAAACGGCGTGATGGCCGCCAGCTTCAGGTGCCCGAACGCCGGCAGCAGCACGGCCCGAATGCTCCCGGCCATCGAGGCGCCCGAACGCCGGTTCTCGGTGGCCCACGGCTCGAAGTGCTCCTCAAAGTAGCCCGTGAGCGTGAGCGCGGCCTGGTCGGCCTTCCGGGCCTGCACGGGATCGTCTTGGCCGAGGGCGCGCGCCTTCGAGACCTCCCCCTGAACGCCGCGGGCCAGTTCGCGCGCCTCGGCCAGTTTCAACTCGGACCCGCCGAGCGTATGCCAGCGTCCACGCCCGAGCAGGGTCCGGTAGCTGTAGGCGCCGGACGGACGGATGCGCATGACGAGCCCGGCCTGCTGGGTGTCGTAGACGTCGAGCGTCTTGGCGGGTGGGGTGCGCGTCAGGTCGCGGATCGTTTCAGTGGTGAGCTTCGTTTTCACGCCCCGTCTCCGTTCCGAATTCACGACCCTCGCGTCTTTTTGCACCCTCGGCCCTCTGCGCGGGGGTGCAATAGGGGTGCAGATTCCTTCTGCGACCGAAAGATACCACGGGCGATGCTGTGCTAGCAACGCCAATGATACCAGTCAGTTAGGGAGATAGAGCGAGACGGAGCGTTATGGCGTATTACCCCTTAAAGCCGTTCGCAACGCGGAGGTCGCGGGTTCGAGCCCCGCGCCGTCCACCACTTCCGGATCGGCCTGACCCGCGGGGGCAGGCCGGTTTCGCGTACGGGCACCGCGCCGGGCATCCGGCGCCGCCCCCGGCCTGTCTCGGCGCTCGCCCACCAAACTGCCCATTCACGCGCACTTGCGCCGGTGGTATCCGGCTTGCTTCCCAGGGACACCAGTCGCCCTCTTCCGGGAGTAGTGTGCCGTGATCCTTCGCGATGAAGACGTCCTTGCCTACCACGAGCATCCCCGGCCGGGGAAGCTCGAGGTCGTCACCTCCAAGCCCTGCCTGACCCAGCGGGACCTGTCGCTGGCCTACACGCCCGGCGTGGCCGTGCCCTGCCGGCTCATTCACGACGACCCCGAGGCCGCGTACCGCTTCACCGGGCGGGGCAACCTCGTCGCCGTCGTGACCAACGGAACGGCCGTCCTGGGCCTCGGCGACATCGGCCCGCTCGCGGGCAAGCCGGTGATGGAGGGCAAGGCCACCCTCTTCAAGACCTTTGCCGACGTGGACGTGTTCGACCTGGAGCTGAACGCCGCCGACCCCGACGAGGTCATCCGCGTCGTCACCGCGCTCGAGCCGACCTTCGGCGGCATCAACCTCGAGGACATCAAGGCGCCCGAGTGCTTCTACATCGAGGAGACGCTCCGGAAGCGGCTGTCGATCCCCGTCTTCCACGACGACCAGCACGGCACCGCGATCATCTCGTCGGCGGCGCTGCTGAACGCGCTGGACCTGGCCGGCAAGGCCATCGGCGACGTGCGCGTCGTGTTCGCGGGGGCCGGCGCGGCCGGCATCGCGTGCGCCGAGATGTTCGTCGAGCTGGGCGTCGCCCGCGACCATGTGCTCCTCGTCGACACCGCCGGCGTGGTCTACACGGGCCGGACGGAGAAGATGAACCCGTACAAGGCCCGCTTCGCGGCGGAGACCCCGCGACGGACGCTCGAGGAGGCGCTCGAGGGGGCCGACGTCTTCGTCGGCGTGTCGGCGGCGGACTGCGTGACGCCGGCGATGCTGCGCGGCATGGCGGCCAACCCGATCGTGTTCGCGATGGCGAATCCCGACCCCGAGATCGCCTACGACCTGGCGGTCGCCACGCGGCCCGACGTGTTCATGGCCACGGGGCGCAGCGACTTCCCGAACCAGGTGAACAACGTCCTCGGCTTCCCGTTCATCTTCCGGGGCGCCCTCGACGTCCGTGCGAGCACGATCACCGGCGGCATGAAGATGGCGGCGGCCCGCGCGCTCGCCGCCCTGGCGCGCGAGGTCGTGCCGGAATCGGTGCTCGAGGCCTACGGCCTCGCGGACCTCTCGTTCGGCCGGGAGTACCTGATTCCCAAGCCGTTCGATCCCCGCGTGCTGCTCTGGGTGGCGCCGGCGGTTGCCGAGGCCGCGATGGCCGACGGCGTGGCGCGGCGGCCCATCGCCGACATGGCGGCCTACCGGGCCGCGCTCGAGCGGCACATGGGCCCCGCGCGCGAGGTCGTGCGGCTGGTCACGCGGAAGGCCCGGACCGAGACCCCGCACCGGGTGGCCTTCCCCGACGGCGAGCAGGAACCGGTCCTCCGCGCGGTGCGGGAGATCGTCGACCAGCAGCAGGCGCGGCCGGTCCTGATCGGGCGGCCGGACGTCATCCGGTCCCGCGCCGCCCGGCTCGAGATTCCCGAGCGCGCGTACGACATCGTGGACCCCGCAGTCCTGCCCGTCGCCCCCTACGCCGAGGCGCTCTACGCGCTGCGGGCGCGCAAGGGCATGACGCCCGCGATGGCGGCCGTCCAGGCGCGCGACCCGATCGTGCGGGGGCTGCTGATGCTGCACCTCGGCGAGGTGGACGGCTTCGTCGGCGGCCTCGACCGCGCGTACCCGGACACCATCCGGCCGGCCCTCCAGATCGTCGGCCTCCAGGCCGGCGTCAGCCGGGCGGCCGCCGTGCACCTGCTGGTGCTGCCCAAGCGGCTCCTGTTCTTCGCCGACACCATGGTGAACATCGAGCCCACCGCCGCCGAGCTCGCCGAGATCGCGTGCCTGACCGCCGACATCGCGCGCCTGTTCGACGTCGAGCCGCGGGTGGCCCTGCTGGCCTTCTCGAGCTTCGGCAGCGTGCGGGGCCCGCTGCCCGAGCGGGTCGCGGCGGCCGTGGCCCTGGCCCGCGCCAGGCGCCCCGACCTGATCATCGACGGGGAGATGCATGCCGAGACGGCCCTCGTGCCCGCCATCGCCCGCGAGAGCTACCCGCATTCGCGCGTGCAGGGCGACGCCAACGTCCTCGTGTTCCCCGGCCTGGCGGCCGGCAACATCGGCTACCAGCTGGTGCGGCGGCTGAGCCGCGCGGAGGTGCTGGGGCCCTTCCTCGTGGGCCTTCGCAAGCCGGTCAACGTCCTCCACCCGGGCATCACGGCGGCCGAGATCGCCAGCCTGTCGGCCATCACCGCGCTCGGGGCCCGCGGGCTCACGACGGCAACAAATTTGCAAGATCGTGACGTGAACGACTCCGGCCCGTCACCCGCCAGCCGGATCATGGCAGACAAGGCACAGGGGTAGCCCATCGATGACCACCATTGCCGACGTCGATTCCACACTCGTCGCGCGCATCCGGGCGGAGTTCCTGGAGATGCCCGGGCTGCGGCTGACGCCCCACCAGGCCGAGCGCCTCTGGGGACTCGACCGCCCCACCTGTGAGGCGGTTCTGGCCCGCCTCACGGCGACCCACGTCCTCGTCCGGTCCGCGGACGGGCGGCTTTCGGCCCCGACCGACCGGCCCTAGGGGCGCCGGCGCGGCAGGCCCGCCCGGAGGGGGTGTGTTACTTTTGACCTTTGCCCCCCTCCGGACGTCTGAATGTACATGAACGCCGTCCCCGTCGTCCTGGCACTCGCCGGCCTCCTGGCCGTGCAGCCTTCGTCACCGGCCACGCCGGACGAGCTGGCGGCGCGCATCCAGGCCCGCTACGACGACATCCGGGACTTCCAGGCCGACTTCGTCCAGAGCTACGAGGGCGGCGTGCTGCGGACCACCACCACCGAGCGCGGCACCGTCGCCATCAAGCGGCCCGGCAAGATGCGCTGGGTCTACACGCGGCCCGAGCAGAAGGAGTTCGTGTCCGACGGCGTGCGGATGTACGCCTACGTGCCGGCGGACAAGCAGGTCATCGTCTCACCCGCGCCCGACGCCGCCACGACGCCGGCGCTCTTCCTGGCGGGCAAGGCCGACCTCGCCCGCGACTACACGCCGAGCTTCACGGAACTGCCCGGTCCGGCGCCAGGCCTCATCGGCCTCAAGCTCGTCCCGCGACGGGCCGACCCCGAGTACGACTGGCTCGTCCTCGGCGTCGATGCCCGCACCCTGCAGATCCGCCAGCTCGTCGCCATGGATCGCCAGGGCGGGCGGTCGACCTTCACCTTCACCAACCTGCAGGAGAACAAGGGGCTGGCCGATAAGACCTTCGAGTTCCGCATCCCTCGCGGGGTCGATGTCATCACCAATGGTTCGCCTGCCAAGTAGCCTGTTCCGCCCGGCGCGCCCGCTCGCAGTGGTCCTCGTGCTGGGCCTGCTGGCGGCGTCGTGCGCCACCACCACCGCCCTCAGGAACGCCCGCACCGCCGAGACGGCGCAGGACTACGACCTCGCGGTCGTCGAGTACACGAAGGTCCTCCGGGACCACCCCGACAACGCCGAGGCCCGGTCCGGGCTCGAGCGCGCGAAGATCCGCGCCGCGTCCGCGCACTTCACCCGGGGCCGCCGGCTCGGGGCGACGGGCAAGCTGGACGAGGCCCTGGTCGAGTACCAGATCGCCGGGGAGTTGAACCCGGCGAGTGGCGACATCCAGGACGAGATCCGCAACGTCCGGGCCCAACTCCGCACGCGCATCGCCGTGGACGAGGGCGGCCGGACCCGTCTCGAGTCCCTGATCGACAAGAGCCTCGAGCAGCCGCTGCCCGGGCAGGACCTCCCCGAGGACGTCACCCTCCCCGACTCGCTCGTCTTCCGCGACACCAGCACGCGCGACGTCTACACCGCCATCGCGCACTTCGCGAACCTCAGCCTGGTCTTCGATCCCTCGTTCCGCGACCAGCCGGTGTCGATCGACCTCCGGAACGCCCCCCTGGGGCCCGCCCTGACCTCCCTCTCGACGACGACGCGGAACTTCTGGAAGGTGACCGCGCCGCGCACCGTCACGATCGTCCCCGACACGACCGCCAAGCGCCGGGAATACGAGGACGAGATCGTCCGCACGTTCTACCTGAGCAACGCCGACCTCAAGGAGACCGTCGACATCCTCCGGATCGTCGTCGACGCCCGCCGCCTCGCGTCGCTCACGGCCACCAACGCGATCACGATCAAGGACACCCCCGAGCGGGTCGCCGCGGCGGCCAAGATCATCAGCGCCATCGACAAGGCGCGGCCCGAGGTCGTCATCAACGTCGAGCTGCTCGAGGTCGACCGGACGCGCATGAAGGAGTACGGCCTCCAGATCGCGTCGCCGAACGCCACCGCGCCGACCGGGATCAGTGGCCAGGTGGACGTCAACGGCGATGGCCTCTCCCTGCGCGACCTCCGCAACCTGACGCAGTCGGACATCTTCCTCACGAACCTGCCGGGCCTCTACTACCGCCTCCTCAAGACCGACAGCGCCACGCGCGTGCTCGCCAACCCGCAGCTCCGGACCTCCGAGGGCGTGTCGGCGCAGGCCAGCTTCGGCGAGCGCGTGCCGGTCCCGGTCACCACGTTCTCGCCCATCGCGGCGGGCGGCGTGCAGACCCAGCCGATCACGTCGTTCAACTACGAGAACATCGGCGTGAACATCGACATCACGCCGCGCACGCACCACGACGACGACGTGTCGCTGGCCGTGAAGGTGGAGGTGAGCAGCATCTCGGGCACGGGCTTCGGCGGGCTGCCGACGTTCGGGAACCGCGCCATCAACACGGTCATCCGGCTGCGCGACGGCGAGACGAACATGCTCGCCGGCCTGATCCGCGACGACGAGCGGCAGGTGCTGTCCGGCGTGCCCGGGCTGAGCGACATCCCGGTGGTGGGCCGCCTCTTCGCGCACAACCGCAAGGAGACGCAGGAGACCGATATCATCCTGACGCTGACGCCGCACATCGTGCGCGTGCTGGACCTCACCGCCGAGGACCTTGCGCCCTTCCGCGTCGGCCGCGACAGCAACGCGCCCGTCCTCGAGATCCCGATGCCCCAGCCGATCAGCCGCCCGCCGGCCGGCGGCAACAGCGAGGACGCCCCGCCGTCGTTCGGCACGCCCGTGACGCCGACGCCGACGTTCCAGGGGTCGCCGGCGCCCGGGCAGCCCGTCTCGCCCCTCCTGCCCCCCGTCCGCACGGGCCAGTCGACGCCCCCCGGCCCGGCCGCGCCCACGGCGCCGCGGCGCTAGCCGCCCGCCCCGCTACGCGACCTTCTCCACCCGCGCGCCGAGCGAGCCGAGCCGCTCCACCAGCCGGCTGTACCCACGCTCCACGGTCTCGAGCGGCTCCACCCGGCTCTCGCCCTGCGCCGCCAGGGCGGCGGCGATGAGCGCCATCCCCGAGCGGATGTCGCGGCTGTCGAGCGTCTTGCCCCGCAGGCTGCACGGGCCGGTGACGATGATGCGGTGCGGATCGCAGAGGAACAGGTCCGCGCCCATGCCGCTCATCTGCTCGAGCGCGAAGAGCCGCAGCTCGTACAGCCAGTCGTGGACCAGCGTCGCGCCCTCGGCCTGCGTCGCCAGCACGGTCACCAGGCTGACGAGGTCGCTCGGGAAGCCGGGCCACAGGCCGGTCGTGATCCGCCCCGCCCCCATCAGCCGGCCCGGGTCGACCCGGAACAGGTCGCCGTCCTGTTCGCAGTGGACCCGCATGCGGCGCAGGACCGACGCGACCACCTCCATGTCCTCCGCGCGCGTCCCGCCGATCTCAACCGCGCCCCCGGTGATCGCGCCCACCACCGCCCAGCTCCCCGCCTCGATGTAATCGCCCTCGAGCGTCTTCGACGCGCCGTGGAGGCGCCCGGGGCCTTCGACCCGGATGGTGTGGCTGCCCGCGCCGCTCACCCGCGCGCCCATCGCCGCGAGGAACTCGCAGAGCTCCACCACGTGCGGCTCGCACGCGGCATGGCGAATCTCGGTCACGCCCTTCGCCGCCGCCGCGGCCAGCAGCGCCGTCTCGGTGCCGGTGACCGAGGCCTCGTCGAGGTAGATCGAGGCGGCCGTGAGGCCGTCCGGGGCCTCGAGCTGGTGCCCAGGGCCCGGCAGCAGCCGGGCCCCCATCGCCGTCAGCGCCTCGAGGTGTGTCTTGATGGTGCGCCGGGCCGGGAAGTCGCCGCCGGGGGGCGCGACGTGCGCGCGGCCGCGCCGCGCCAGCAGCGGCCCGAGGAGCAGCACCGACCCGCGCAGCCGTCCGACGAGCGCGCGATCCGGCTCGTGGGTCGTCATCGTCTCGCAGCGGATCCGGAGCTCGGTCGTGCCGATGCCCTCGACCGTCGCCCCGAGGTTGACGAGCAGCCGCGCCATGACCTCCACGTCCGCGATCCGCGGCACGTTGGTCAGGACGCACGGCTCGTCGGTGAGCAGGCAGGCCGCCATGAGGGGCAACGCGGCGTTCTTGTTCCCCTCGATGTCAATCCGCCCGCTCAGCCGGTGACCGCCTTCGATTACGAGTGTGGACATTTCTTCTCGGGTTCGTCAGGTTCGTCGGGTTCGTCAGGTTCGACAGGTTCGCTGGGTTCCACGGGTTCGACGGCGAGCAGCCGGGTCGACACCGCGGCAAATCACAAGATCACAAGATCACAAGATCACAAGATCCAAGTATTTCCCTAGAACTCCCCGAGATAGACGATTTCCTCGCGCAGGTCGACGCCGAAGCGCTCGCGCACTTCGGCCTGGCACCGCCCGACGAGCGCGCGGATGTCGGCGGCGGTGGCGGTCCCGTCGTTGACGATGAAGTTGCCGTGGGTCGGCGACACGCGGGCGCCGCCGGCGACCGCGCCCTTGAGCCCCGCGCGGTCGACGAGCGCCCCCGCCGACGGCGGGATGCCGTCCGGGACCCGGTCACGCGCGGGGTCGGGGTTCATGAAGATGCAGCCAGCGCTCGGCGAGGCGAGCGGCTGGGTTCGCTTGCGGAAGGCCAGCGACTGCCGCGCGACCTCGCGCAGCGCCGCCGGGTCCTGGCCCGGGGTCACCCGGAACGTCGCCGTCAGCAGGACTTCCCCGCTCCGCTTCAGCCGGCTGTCGTCGTACCCGAATGCCATGTCGGCCGCGTCCACCTGCGCACGGTCGCCGCCGGGGCCGAGCAGGTCGACGCTGTCGACGAGTTCGCCGATGTTCACGCGTGACCAGTGGGCGTTGCCGTAGATGGCGCCGCCCACCGTTCCGGGCGTGCCCGCCCAGGCCTCGAGCCCGCCGTAGCCCCGGGTGATCGTCCAGCGCACGAGGCCGTTCAGGGTGAGCCCCGCGTCGGCGCGGACCAGGTGGGTGCCAATCGCCTCGGCCTGTCCTCCGCGCGGCCGGACAACGATGCCGCGAACGCCGCGATCGCCCACGAGCACGTTCGATCCGCCACCCAGCACCGTCAGGGGCACTCCCGCCTCGCGGGCCATCGCCGCCGCGTCGGCGATGTCGGCCGCCGAGTCGGCCTCGACGAGCCAGTCGGCCGGCCCCCCGACCTTGAAGGTGGTGTACGGCGCCAGCGGCACGCCGGCCCTCGCCCGTGGCCCGAAGCGCGCCGCCAGCCGGTCAGCGAGCGCGCTCATCGCCCCTGAGGTCGGTGTAGCGCAGGAGCTGGCGCTCGCGCGCGATGAGGGCTGCCGCGGCTTCCTGCCGCCCGCAGAAGTCGAAGTCGATGGCGTCGCCGGGGGCCAGTTGCGCCGCCAGCGGCAGGTCGGCGGCGATCACCGTCCCGATCTTCGGGTAGCCGCCCGCCGTCTGCCGGTCGGCCATCAGCAGGATCGGCTCGCCCGCGTTCGGCACCTGGATCGCGCCGATCGCCACGGGCTCGGAGATCGGCTCGCCAGACCGGGCGCGTGGCAACGGGGGGCCTTCCAGCCGGTAGCCCATGCGGTTGGACCGCGGTGAAATCCGGAAGCTGGTGGAGCGGAACGCGACCCGGGCCTCCTCGCTGAACCAGTCGGCCTGGGGGCCGGCCAGGACGCGCAAGCGGGCCCGGCCCATCGTCGGCAGCACGAAGCCGATGGCACGCCGCACGGGCACCACACCCGCGGGACGGACGCCGATCGGGAGCACGTCGCCCGCCGCGAGGGCGCGGCCCTCATGCCCTCCCATGCCCGTCAGCACGTGGGTCGCGCGGCTCCCGAGTACCGGCGGCGTGTCGATCCCGCCAGCCACGCCGATGTAGGCGCGGGCGCCGGCGCGCCGCCGCGCAAAGCGCACGCGCGTGCCCCGCCGCACGGGGAACGCCGTGCCGACCTCCATCCACTGCCCGTCCGCGGTGACGTCGAAGTCCGCGCCGGTCACGACCACGGTCGTCTCCGCGTCGAACTCGAGCTCGGGCCCGATGAGCGTGACCTCGAGGGTGGCGGCCCGGTGATCGTTGCCGACGAGCAGGTTCGCCAGCCGGTGCGAGAACGCGTCCATGGGCCCGGCGACGGGAACACCCAGGGCCTGGTATCCCCACCGGCCGATGTCCTGCACGGTCGTCGCGAGCCCCGGGCGCAGCACGCGGATGGCGCCGCCCGTCATCGCGCACCGCCCGGGACGGGGACGAAGCGCACGCGGTCGCCTGGCGCGAGCAGGCACGCCGGATCGCGGGACGGGTCGAACACCGCCAGGTCCGTCCGGCCGATGATCTGCCAGCCGCCAGGGGTGGCTATCGGGTAGATCCCCGTCTGCTCGCCGGCGATGCCGACCGACCCCGCCGGCACGCGCTCCCGCGGCACGCGGTGGCGCGGGGCCGCGATGGCCGGGTCCACGCCGCCCATGTAGGCGAAGCCCGGGACGAAGCCGAGCATGTAGACGCGATACAGGCGGGCGGCATGCCGCTCGATCACCTCGGCCGTCGACAGGCCCGCATGCGCCGCCAGCAGCTCGAGATCGGGACCGGCCTCGCCGCCGTAGTGGACGGGGATCTCCACCGGCGGCCTGTCGGGGGCCACCGGCTCGCCGAGCACCGCCTCGGCCTCCGCGACGATCCGGGCCTCGAGGGCCACGAGGTCCACGAGGAGCGGGTCGATGTGCACGCCGACCGAGCAGTACGCCGGCACGATGTCGCGCACGCCGGGCACTGCCGCGGCCGCCAGCCGCGCGCCGAGGGCGATCGCGCGGGCGTTGACCGCCGGGTCGATCACCTGCCCGAAGTCGACGAGCAGCATGGTGTCGCTGACCAGGTGGACGTCCATCGTCAGAGCGCCTCGAGCAGGCGGCCGTGAATGCCGCCGAAACCGCCGTTGGACATGACGACGACGAGGTCGCCCGCGCGCGCCTCCGCACCGACGGCCGCGACGATGGCGTCCACGTCGGGCAGGTGCCGCGCGGCGACGCCCGCCCGGCGGAGGTCGGCGACGAGGGCGTCCTCGCTGAGGCGCTCGGCCTCCGGCAGCGACGAGCGGTACACCGACGCGATCACCACCTCGTCCGCCGAGGCGAAGGCCCGCGCGAAGTCGGCCTGGAAGACCCGCCGGCACGACGAGGCCGAGCGTGGCTCGAAGATCGCCCAGAGGCGGCGGCCCGGCTCGGCCGCCCGCATGGCCGCCAGCGTCTCGGCCACGGCCGTGGGGTGGTGCGCGAAGTCGTCGTACACGCGGACGTCCCGGCGTTCGCCGACGAGCTCGAGGCGCCGCTTGACGCCGGCGAACCCGGCAAGCCCCTCGCGCAGGCGATCGAGGGACACGCCGAACTCGGTGCCGACGGCGAGCGCCGCCAGCGCGTTCCGCACGTTGTGCGTCCCCACCATGGGCACGACGAACCGCCCGAGATCCTCACCGCGGCGGCGCACGCGGAATGCCGTGCGCCCCGCCCCCGGCGTGCCGGGCGGGCCCGCCGGCTCCACGCCGGTCGCGCGCCAGTCCGCGCCCTCCGACGTCCCGAACGTCTCGACGCGGCTCCGCGCGCCGCCCGCGAGCGCCGCCGCCTCCGCGCTGTCGGCGCCCAGCAGGGTGAGGCCGCGCCTCGGCACGAGGTTCACCAGGCGCCGGAACGCCACGCGGATCTCCTCGAGGTCCGCGTAGATGTCGGCGTGATCGAACTCGATGTTGCCGATGACCGCGACATCCGGCAGGTACTTCAGGAACTTCGCCGTCTTGTCGAAGAACGCGCTGTCGTACTCGTCCCCCTCGATCACCATCGGCGCGCCCGCGGCGCCGACCCGGTAGCTCGCCCCGCCGTCACCGAGGTTGCGCGCGATGCCGCCGACGAACACCGTGGGGTCCACGCCGCCCGCGGTCAGGAGCCATCCGGCGAGCGAGGTGGTGGTCGTCTTGCCGTGCGTGCCGGCGACGACCACCGACGGCCGATCGCGAAGGAAGTGATCGCGCAGGGCCTCGGGCAGCGAGGTGTACCGGAGCTTGCGGTCCAGCACCGCCTCCACCTCCGGGTTGCCGCGCGAGACGGCGTTGCCGACCACGACGAGGTCGATGTCCCCGGTGATGTGCGCCTCGTCGAACCCGTCGAGGATCGGGATGCCCTCGGCCGCGAGGAAGTCGCTCATCGGCGGGTAGACGTGCGCGTCCGACCCGCCGACGTCCATCCCGCGGTGCTTGAGCAGCGCCGCGAGCGTGGCCATCGCCGTTCCGCAGATGCCAATCAGGTGCACGCGCATGTCAGTCGACCAGCGCTTCCTCGACGACGAGGGCCGGGACGCCGCTGGCGCGCACGCGGACCTCGACGCCGAACGGCAGGGTCCAGGACGGACCGGTGGTGTGGCCCGACGGGAACCCGAACAGGACCGGCCCGCCGAAACCGTCGGTCAGCTCGCGCAGGACGTCGCGGATCGCGGGCGTCCCGCCGGGCTCGTCGCACCGGGGGAACTCGCCGAGGACGAGCGCCGAGGCGCGCGCCAGCACGCCCGCCTGCCGCAGCTGGGTGAACAGGCGGTCGACGCGGTACGGCCGCTCCGCGACGTCCTCGAGGAACAGCACGGCGCCGGGCGGCGGGTCGAAGGCGAAGGGCGTCCCGAGGAGCGCGGCCACCTGCGTCAGCGTGCCGCCGACGAGCGGCCCGGCGGCCTCGCCCGGCCGCAGGATCTCCAGGCCGTCCGGCGCGAGCTCGCCCATCGGCTCGGGCACCGACACCGCCGCCAGGAACGACGACCTGTCGTACCCCTCGGCGCCGCGCGCGATGCGCCCCTCGATCATCGGGCCATGCGCGCACGCCAGGCCGTGGGCGAGGTGGAACGCGAGGAGCGCGGTCGTGTCGCTGTAGCCGACGAAGAGCTTTCGCGCCGCCAGCATCCGCGCCGGGTCCAGCAGGGGCAGGACCTGCGCCGTGCCGTAGCCCCCCCGGATCGCGACGAGGGCCTCGATGGACGGGTCCGCCCAGGCGTCGTGGATGACCGCCGCGCGCGTGGCGGCGTCGCCCGCGACGTAGCCGCGCCGTTCGAGGACGCGCGGGTCGTAGACCGGCTCGAAGCCGATGCGGGTCAGCTCCTCGACGCCGAGCGCGAGGTCCTCCGGGCGGAAGGGGCTCGCCGGCGCGACGAGCGCCACCTTCGAGCCGGGATCGAGCCGCCGGGGCCTGGTCACAGGAAGCGGGCCATTTCCCGCGCGACCGCCTGGTGGTCGTCGCGCCCGAGCACGGCCCCGAGTCCCCGGATCCGGGCGGCCGGACCGGGACGCTCCCCCGCCAGGAACCGCTCCTTGGCGCGGCGCATCCGCTGCAGCGCATCGGCGAGCCGCGCCGGCGGGATCGTCCGTGCCTCCGCCGCCCGCACGAGCGCCTCGAGCACGGCGGCCTGCCGGTCCATGTCGCCGCTGCAGACGAGCACGCCGTCGCAGCCCGCCGCGATGGCCTCGACCGCGGCCTCGGGCACGCTCCACTGGGCGCTCACCGCCTTCATCTCGAGATCGTCGCTCAGGATCGCCCCCTCGAACCCCAGTTCCTCGCGCAGCAGCCCCTGGACGATGGTGCGCGACAGGGTCGCCGGCCGGGTCCCGTCGAGGGCCGGCACCAGCACGTGCGCCGTCATCACGAAGGCGCACCGCGCCGCCGCGGCGGCGCGGAAGGGCTCGAACTCGACCGCGCGAAGCCGGTCCGGCGGGTGGTCGACCGTCGGCAGCTCGAGGTGGGAGTCGGTGGCCGTGTCGCCGTGGCCCGGGAAGTGCTTGCCGCAGGCGGCGACCCCCGCCTGCTGGAGTTCCCGGACGATCACCGCGCCGAGCCGGGCGACGTCGGCCGCGCGATCCGAGAGCGCGCGGTCGCCGATCACCGGGTTGGCCGGGTTCGTGTGCACGTCGAGCACCGGGGCGTAGTCCAGCGTGATGCCGACGGCCCGGAGCTCCGCGGCGAGGCCGCGCGCGAAACGCGCCGCCAGGTCGTCCGACCCGGCGCGGCCGAGCACCGCCATCGGCGGCCACTCCGTGAACGGCGCCTTCAGGCGGGCGACCCGGCCCCCCTCCTGGTCGACACTCACCCAGGCGGGCGCCGCCTGGCCGAGCTGCTCGCTTGCCCAGGCGAGCTCCACGACCTGCTCGGGCGCCTCGACGTTGCGGGCGAAGAGGATCACCCCCCCCAGGTCGAACTCGCGCGCGAGCGCGCCGAGCTCCACCGGAAGCGTGGTACCCGCAAAGCTCCCGATCAGAAGCTGTCCAATCTCGCGCCGCGTCGCCGAAGGCATGTCGTTCCCAGAATTATAATGGCGGTCGTGCGCCTTCTCGCCTCCGCCCCGACACGAATCGACCTCGCGGGCGGCACGATCGACATCTGGCCGCTGTACCTGTTCCATCCGGGCGCGTCGACCCTGCATGCCGCCATCAGCCTCCGGGCCCACGTGCGGCTCGAGGGGACCGACGGCGACGCCGTGGAGCTGGTCTCGGAGGACACGGGCCGCCGCGTGCGGCTCGACACCCCGGCGGCCCTGCGGGCCGACGACACGCTGCCCCTCCTGGCGAAGCTCGTCGATCGCTTCGGCGCGCGGGGCCTCGTGGTCACGACGTCCTGCCAGTCGCCGGCCGGAGCCGGCATCGCCGGCTCGTCCGCGCTGAACATCGCGCTCACCGGCGCGCTGGCCCGCTGGACCGGGGCGGACGAGGCGCCCGAGGCCCTCATCGACGTCGCCAAGGACGTCGAGGCGCAGGTGATCAAGGTGCCGACCGGGCTCCAGGACTACCGGCCGGCCATGTACGGGGGGGTCTCGGCGCTCGAGCTCGGGGCCGGCGCCGTGCGTCGGGTGCCGCTCGCCGTCGACGCCGGCGAGCTGGCGAGCCGCATCGTGCTCTGCTACACCGGCGCGCCGCGGAATTCCGGGACGAACAACTGGGAGATCACCAAGCGCCACATCGATGGCGACGCGCACGTCTTCGACTGCTTCGAGCGCATCCGCGACACGGCGGCCGCCATGCGCGAGGCGCTCGAGCGAGGCGACTGGGACGGGGTCTCGCGCCACCTGGCGACCGAGTGGGACAATCGCAAGCGGCTCGCGCCCGGCGTGACCACGCCGCTCGTGGACGCGCTCATCGCCCGCGCGCGGGCCGCCGGGGCGCAGGCCGCCAAGGTCTGCGGGGCGGGGGGCGGCGGGTGCCTCTTCTGCCTGGCCCCGCCGGCGCGCGTGGCGGCGGTCCGCGAGGCGCTCGCGGCCGGGGGGGCCCGCCTGCTGGACTTCCAGATCGAGACCGAGGGGCTCAGGATCGATGCCGCTTGAGAATGCCGCCATCGCCCGCGCCCTCGGGGAGATCGGGGACCTCCTCGAGATCCGCGGCGACAACCCGTTCAAGATCCGCGCCTACCGCAACGCCGCCGACATCGTCGCGCAGAGCGGCGAGCGCGTCGCGGAGCTCGACGCCGCCGCCCTCCGCGAGTGGCCCGGCATCGGCAAGGACCTGGCCACGCGTATCCACGAGCTCGCGGCGACGGGCACGTGCCTCATCCGCGACGAGCTGCTGCAGGAGTTCCCGCCCACGCTGCTCGACCTGCTGCGCCTGCAGGGCGTCGGCCCGAAGACCGTCGCCCTCCTCTACCGTGAGCTGGGCGTCGCGTCCCTCGACGCGCTCGAGGCGGCGGCCAGGGCGGGCCGGCTCCGCGGCCTCAAGGGCATGGGGCCGAAGAAGGAGCAGCTCGTCCTGAAGGCGCTCGACGAGCAGCGGCAGCGCGCCGGACGCCACCTGCTCGCCGACACCAGCGCCCTCGCCGACCGCCTGGTCGCCTGGCTCTCCGAGCGGGCGGCGGGCGTCGACTTCGTCCCCGTGGGCAGCCTCCGGCGCGGCGTCGAGACCTGCGGCGATCTCGACATCCTCGCGGTCGGCGGCGACCCGTCGCTCATGGCGACCTTCACCGGCCACCCGGACGTCGAGCGCGTCCTCGGGCAGGGCGAGACGAAGTCGAGCGTCCTCGTCCGGGGTGGCTTCCAGGTGGATCTCCGCCTCGTGGCGCCCGCCAGCCGTGGCGCGGCGCTGCAGTACTTCACGGGCAGCAAGGCGCACAACATCGTCCTCCGCGACCGGGCGCTCGCGCGCGGGCTGCGCCTGAACGAGTACGGCCTCCACCGCGCCGATGACGAGTCGACGGTGGCCGGCGCGGACGAGGCGGGCATCTACGAAGCCCTCGGGCTGGCCTGGGTCCCGCCGGAGCTCCGTGAGAACCGCGGCGAGGTCGAGGCGGCCGAGGCCGGCGCGCTCCCGGATCTGGTCGAGGCGCGGCACCTGCGCGGCGACGTGCACATGCACACCACCGAGACCGACGGCCGCGACACGCTCGAGGCCATGGTCGAGGCGGCGCGGGCGCTCGGTCTCGAGTACATCGCCATCACCGATCACAGCCAGGCGCTGGCGATGGCCAACGGGCTCGACGAGACGCGGGCGCTCGCCCACGCGCGGCGCATCCGCGAACTCGACGCGCGAACCGAGGGCATCACGGTGCTGGCCGGCATCGAGTGCGACATCCTGCCCGATGGCCGGATGGACCTGGCCGACGACTGCCTCGCGGAGCTCGATCTCGTGATCGCGTCCGTGCACTCGGCGATGCAGCAGGACGAGGCCGAGATGACCGACCGGCTCTTCCGGGCCATCGAGAACCCCTGGGTGGACATCCTCGGCCACCCGACCAACCGCCTGCTCCTCCGCCGCGAGCCGTCGAAGGCCCACATGACGCGGGTCATCGATCACGCGGCGCGCCACGGCGTCGCGATGGAAATCAACTGCCAGGTCGACCGCCTGGACCTGAACGACGCCCACGCGCGCCTCGCCCGCGAGCGCGGCGTGCGCCTGCTCATCTCCACCGACGCGCACGCCACGGGCGCGCTCGCCCTCCGCCGCTGGGGCCTCGTCGTCGCCCGCCGGGCGTGGGCGGCCCCGGGCGACATCATGAACACGCTGCCGCTCGCCGCGTTCCGCACGGCGCTGCGGCGCCACGGGAAGCCCGTATAATCGGGGCCGGCCGGAGCCGGCCGTCATCCCATGTCCAAGCTCGACGAGATCAAGCGCCTCTACTACGCCGCCACGAAGGCCACGATCCTCCGCGACCTCGCGCGGGCCATCGACCTGCTCAAGGCGATGGAGACGGAGGAAGACCGCGAGCGCGCGGCCGTCTACATGGACGGGCTGTCGCAGATGCGCTCGGAGTGGGGCGTCACCGCTTCTCCCCCAGCACGACCCGCTTCCGGGCGGCGATCCGCAGGGGGTCCGGCACGTTCCGGTCGATCGAAACCGCCTTCAGGTCGCGGTCGGTGACGCGCTGGAGCAGGGTGAGCGAGATCGCAATCGGCGTCTTCGGGTTGCGCACGAGCCCCGACAGGATGCCGTAGTTCTTCGTCCACGCGCGCGACTGGCCGATCGTCCGGAGCACGTCCTCCGAGACGCTCCCCATCCGCGCGATCGCCTCGACCTCCGCCTCGGTCAGCTTCGGGCTGCTCAGCACCGACATCGCCACGAGCTTGTTCGGGTCGCGCACGAGCACCGCGCGCACCTCCCGGGTGCCCTTCATCGCGGCCTTCACGCGCTCCGGCACGCTCATCGCCGCCAGGCGCCGGACCATCGACGCCTTGTCGTCCTCGGTGACCGGCTCCGGCCCCTCGTCGCCCGGCTCGCCGTCGGGCAGCAGCTCCGGTTCCTCCCCGGCCACGGCCGCCGCCGCGATCCCCCGGTCAGCGAAGAACGTCCGCCATTCGTCGGGCACCTCGCTCCGCGCCAGGAAGCCTGACAGCACCGCCGGGGGGATGCGCGACAGCGTCGCCTCGGCGGTCTCGCGAATGTCGGGGTCGGGGTCGGAGGTGAGGAGGACGAGGAGGCCGAGCTGCTCGAGGGGACGCGGCGCGATGGCGCCCTGGGCCGCCATGAGCCGGACGTCCCTGGCGACGTCGCCGCGCCGGAAGAAGTCCAGCAGCGGGGTGCGCAGCCCCGCCGTCATCAGTTGCGGACCAGCCAGGCCTCGTAGTCGTCGCGCCCGATGCGGACCTCGAGCGGCTCGCCCGCCTGGCCCAGCAGCCGGCCGGCCTGGCCGTTGATGCTGAACTGCACCGCCCCGGCGTTGTCGCCGGACAGCACGACTTCGTCGCTCAGGTCGAGCTGCAGCTGCTCGCCCGGCTCGAGGACGCGCGCGACGACCTCACGCCCGTCGATCACCACGCGCAGCTCGCACCGCGACGACACCGTCAGCAGCAGCGCGACCGGCCGCGCCGCGGGCGGCGGCGCCTCGGCGAACCCGCCTGCCGGGACGATCTCGGGGCGCCACTCGTCGTACGCCGGCCGCTCGGTGACCGTCACGATCCGCGGGGGCGCGCCCCCGAACGGCACCATCGTGAAGTAGGCGACGCCGGCGACGACGGGGACGAGCGCACCCATGATCTGCAGCAGCGCGTGCAGCGAGAACCGGCGCGGCGCGGGCGCGGGTTCCTCGCTGATCGTGAAGGGCGTGGGCTCGTCGGGGTACTGCTCGAGGAAGGTGCGAACCGCCGCCTGGGGATCGAGGCCGACGTGCTCGGCGTAGGCGCGAACGATCGCGCGCCGGTAGATCCCGCCGGGCAGCGACTTGAGGTCGCCGCGCTCCAGCGCGTCGAGCGCGCGCACCGAGAGCTTCGTGTCGTCAGCGATCTGACGCAGCGAGATGTCGCGCTGCTCGCGCGCCTGGCGAAGACGAAGACCGATATCCGTGCGCTCGTCGGCCATGGGACCCAGGGGGTGAGTCTCCAGCTCGGGTATGTGCCAGAACTGCCTGTCAAATCAACAGGCAACCCGGCAATGTTACGGGACCGACCCCGCCGAGTCAAACCCCTTTCTGAGGGCAAATGCCATCTTTTTCACTTCCGACACGAGATTGTCTCCCCCGCCGGCGGCCGGCAGGAACGCCCCGATCGAGGCGACCCCCGCGGCACCCGCGCGCAGCACCGTGCCAACGTTGGCAGCCGTGATCCCCCCGAGGGCGAGGACCGGCCGCCCACCCGCCGCCGCCACGACGCGCGCGAGCCCCTCGGTCCCCGCCGGTGTCGCGCCGGGTTTGGAGGCCGTCTCGAACACGGCGCCGAACAGCAGGTAGCTCACCGGGCCGGCCGCCTCGGCCCCCGCGGCGTCGTGGACCGAGCGGCCCACCACCGCGCCGGCTCCGAGCAACCGGCGGGCAGCGGCCGTCGGGATCGAGTCCTCGCGCAGGTGGACACCCGCCGCGCCCGAGGCGATCGCCACGTCGGCCCGGTCGTTGACCACCACGCGGGTGCGACTGCCAGCCGCCAGCGCCACCGCGGCGCCGACAAGCGCGGCGAGGGCACCCGACTCGAGGTCGCGTTCGCGCACCTGCACGACGTCCACGCCGGCCGCCACGGCGCCCCGCACCTGCTCGAGCAGCAGCGACGGCGCGTCCGTGTCCCCCGCCCCGACGGCGCGGGCCAGCCGGAGCCGGTCGGTCACGAGCAGGAGAAGGGGGTCAGGCCGGGCCATGGCCGTCGGCCGGCGGCGGCAGGGGGTCGTCGGGGGTGCGCGACGCGAAGAGATCGCCCAGCTCGGCGAGCGCGGAGTACACGTTCACCAGGCCGAGGCCCGAGATGGCGCCCCGCGCGTAGTTGCTCACGAGGAGGTCGTGAACGACGGGCACGGCCTGGGTGAAGTAGTTCCGATCCCAGAACGCCGACCACGGAATCAGGATCAGCAGCAGCCCGATCTCGAGGAGGAGCGCGATGATCAGCAGCCTGCGGAACAGGGGTCAGCCCTTGGCCTGCGCCCGCGAGAGGCGCTCAATCCGCCGGACGACGTCCCGGTAGCCGGCGGCTTCCGACTCGAGTTCGACGAAGACGGCAAGGGCCCGGGCCTGCTCGCCCACCATCTCCAGGGTGTCAGCCAGATCGTATAACAACGCGTGCCCCGCTTCCGGCACCGGGGCCGGGGCCTCGGCGGCGCGCTCGAGCCACTCGACGGCCCTGCCCTTCTCGCCCCGCTCGAGATACAGGCGGCCGAGCAGCGCCGACGCGTCGAAGCGCAGCCGTGGCGAGCGCGCGGCGGCCTCGAGCGCCTGCATGGCGTCCTCGACCATCCCGAGTTCGCGGTAGGTCAGGGCCAGGCGGTACTGCTCGGCCGCGCCCTCCTCGTCCGGCTCGCGGTCGACCTCGTCCCGGATCTGCTGGAAGACCTGCGTGAGGGAGCGCGCCTCGGGCGGCACCGGCAGGGCCGGGCCCGGCCCGGCCGCCGCGGCCTCGAGGTCCAGCTCGATCTCGTCCCCGGGCCCTGCCGGCCCCTGATCGGCGCCGTCGTCCGGTTCGACGCCCTCGTTCAGGTCGAAGCCCTCGTTCAGGTCCAGCGCGTCCTGGGGCATGAACGGGCTCTCGCCGCTCAACCGCTCCGCGATGACGGCGTCCGGGTCGGGCTCCCCCGACAGGACGAGGGCCCGGCGGAAGCGGTCGAGGTGCGCGGCGTTGGACGGCTCGCGCGACAGCAGGTCCTCGCTGATGATCCGCGCCTCGAGCCCGCGCCCCCCGTCGAGATAGGCGTCGGCCAGGCCCGCCTGCGCGGAGGCAAGCGTCGGCTCGAGGCCGCCGTCCACGGCGATCTCGACCAGCCGCATCAGCGCCACGACGTGCGAGGGGATGCGGCCGACGAACTCACCCAGCGCGGCGGCGGCCGACGCGAAGTCGCCCGACGCGATGTCCGCGTCGGCAACGGCGTCGAGGGCCTGGTAGGCGGCTTCGGGCACGGTCCCGGCCAGGCGCGCCCCGAGCGCCACCGCGTCCCCGCGCCGGCCCCGGTCGAGTGTCAGGCACTCCGCGATCGCAGCCCGCCCTTCCTCCATCCGCCCGGCGCAGAGCTCGAGCTCCGCGAGCGGGAGCCAGACGCGCGGGCAGGCCGCAGCAACCTCCGGCGTGAGGACCTCCGCCGCGCGCACCAGGTCGCCGCGCGCGACCAGCGAGGCGCCCAGGTCGGCCCGCGTCTCGAGGTCGGATGGATCGAGCGCGGCCGCGGCCGCGAGGGCGTCGAGGGCGTCCTCGGTCCGCCCGGCCTCAGCCAGTGCCGTGGCGACGGCCTTCAGCTCGACCGCGGTCGCCGCAACCCGGCGCGCCCCGTCGAGGTCGCCCGCGGCCAGGTAGCCGCCGTGGAGCCGGGCGCGGGCGCCGGCGTCGGCTGGGTCGAGGTCGAACGCGGCCTGCCACGCGGCCAGCGCGTCGGCCGCCCGCCCCTCGCCCTCCAGCCGGCGGGCCACCTCGCGGAACTCGCCGAGGGCCAGGGCGATGTGGCCCGCCTCGCGCGCCGCGGCCGCCGCGCCGAGGCGCGCGTCGAGATCGTCCGGGTCGAGCGTGCCGATCCGGATCTCGATCTCGGCCGCGCCCTGGCGGTCCCCGGCGGCGCGCCGCCCGGCGACGACCGCCTGCAGGTGCCGCCGGGCATCGGCGAGCAGTCCCTGCTTCGCGGCAATCTCCCCTGACTGGAGCAGCGCGTACTCGTCGTCGGGTCGGACCTTGAGCACCTTCTTGAAGATCGCCGCCGCCTTCGGATAGAAGCCCTCGGCGGCCAGGTGGTCGGCGATGCGCGTGTACTGCGCCGCCGCGAGATCCGCGCGTCCGGACCGGGCGTACAGGTCCCCGAGCGCGTTGGCGCTGTTCCAGTCCCGCGGCTGGGCCTCGACGATACGGAGGTACTCGTCGATGGCGGCATCGATCCGGCCCTGCCGGAGGGCCTTCTCGGCCCGCAGCAGGGCCGCGCTCCGATCGAGGGCCGCCATCAGCGGCCCGTCCCCGGGGCCGTGCTCGCCGCGGTGCGCGAACGGCGGCCGGGCACGGCCGGATCGCGGCGCGCCCGCGCGGACGGGCGGAGGACGGTCTGGCGGATCGGCGGGCTGGTGCGGCGGGCGCCGGGCCGGATGGCCGCGGCAGCGCCGCGGGCGCGGCGGGAACGGTTCGACGTCATGCAGGCCCCCCCGGGACAGGGTCGAACAGGGTCGGCGACCGGAACGAGCGCCGGTGCGCCGGAGACTGCCCGTGCCGGGCGACGGCTGCCAGGTGCGCCGCGGTGGCGTAGCCCTTGTGGCGGTCGAAGCCGTAGCGCGGGTCTTCCTCGTGCAGGCGCGCCATCAGGCGGTCACGCGTGACCTTCGCCACGATGGACGCCGCGGCGATTGCGGCCGACTGCCGGTCCCCGCCGATCACGGCCCGCTGGGCCATGGGCAGGTCGGGCACCCGGAACGCATCCACCAGCACGGCGTCCGGCAGGGGGGCCAACGCCAGGACGGCCCGCTGCATCGCCCGCAGCGTGGCCTGGTGGATGTTGATGCGGTCGATTTCGTCCGGTTCGACCGCGGCGACCGTCCACGCGATGGCGCGGACGGTGATCAGGTCGTACAGGCGCTCGCGCGCCGCGCGCGTGAGCGCCTTCGAGTCGGCGAGGCCGGCGATGTGCCGGCCCGGGTCGAGGATGACGGCGCCGGCCATGACCGGGCCCGCCAGGCACCCCCGCCCCACCTCGTCCACGCCGGCGACGCGCGCGAACCCGAAACGCCGGAGGGCGTTCTCGATCGTGCGGCGGGCCTGGACCTTGCGCATGCGCGCCCTGGGCTAGGCGGTCGTGCGCTTGACTTCCTTCATGCGGGCCGCCTTGCCGCGCAGCTCGCGGAGGAAGTAGAGCTTGGCGCGGCGGACCTTCGCCGACCGCACGATCTCGATCTTCGAGACGCTGGGCGAGTGCATCGGGAAGATGCGCTCCACGCCCTGGCTGAACGACACCTTGCGGACCGTGAAGGACGCCCGCACGCCGCCGCGGCGGATGTTGATGACGACGCCCTCGAAGACCTGGATGCGCTCCTTGTCGCCCTCGCGCACGCGCACGTGCACCTTGACGGTGTCGCCCGGCTTCATCCGCGGCCGCTCCGTGAGCTGCCCCTTTTCCACGAGTTCCATCGCGCCCATGACTACTGGCTCCCTTCTCGATCCACTACCGCGCGGGCGGCCTGATGCGCCCGCAGCATCCGTCGTTCCTCGTCGTCCAGCGCGGCATCGGCCAGCAGGTCGGGCCGGCGTTCCGCCGTGCGCTCGATCGCCTTCCGCCGCCGCCAGCGCCGAATCTCCGCGTGGTGCCCCGACAGCAGCACCTCGGGCACCGCGAGCCCGCGGAACTCCGCCGGCCGCGTGTAGTGCGGGTAGTCGAGCAGCCCGCGCGTGAAGGAGTCGTCCTCCACCGATTGCTCGTCCCCCACCACGCCCGGCACCATCCGGGCCACCGCGTCGACGATCACGAGCGCGGGCAGTTCGCCGCCCGACAGCACGTAGTCGCCGATCGACAACTCCTCGGTCGCGAGCGCCTCGCGCACCCGCTCGTCCACGCCCTCGTAGCGCCCGCAGATGATCGCCACGTGGCCGACCCCGGCCAGCCGCCGCGCGTCCGCCTGCGTGAAGCGCCGCCCGGCCGGCGACGTCATGATCACCGCGCCCGGCGCGCCCCGGCGTTCCCGGAGGGCGTCGAACGCCGCGAACCACGGCTCGGGCTTCAGCACCATCCCCGGCCCGCCACCGAACGGCACGTCGTCGACGACGTGATGCCGATCGGTCGTGAAATCCCGGAGGTTGTGCACCGCCGCGTCGACCAGCCCACGGTCCCGCGCCCGTCCCACCACGCCCTCGGCGAGGCCGGCCTCGACCATCCGCGGGAAGATCGTGACGATGTCGAACCTGATCGCCGGCGCCTCGTCGGTCACGGCGCCTGCCTCCAGTCCCCGTTGATCTCCAGCAGCCCGTCCGGCGGCGTCACGACGATCCGCCGCGCGGGCTCGTCCACGCGGCACATGGCCGGCGTGAACGGGATGAGCACCTCGCCCCGCGGCCCGCGCACCACGAGCCGGCTCGTCGCCATGTCCCCGTCGATCGACGCGACCGTGCCCAGCGCCTCACCCGCGTCGGTCACGACCGCGCAGCCCAGGAGCTGGTGATGGTAGTAGAGCCCCTCCGGCAGCGGCCCCAGCTCCGTCTCCGGCACGAACAGCTCGGCGCCGACGAAGCGCTCCACCTCGTCGATCGACCCGGCCTCCTCGAGGCCCAGGAGCGGCCGCCCCTGGTGGTACCGCACCGACGCGATCACCACCGGCTCGACGCCCGCGTCCGTGCGCGCCTGGAGCCGCGCGCCCACCCGGAACCGCTGTTCCGGGAAGTCGGTCTCCAGGTTCACCAGCACCTCGCCCCGCAGCCCGTGCGTGCGGGCGACGAGGCCCACGAGCACGAGACCGTCGGGCGGCTCCGCGGCCGGGCGCCTGGCCACGCGTCCCGGCTACCGCCGGCCCGACGTGTCGCGGATGTCCAGCGACACGCGCGCGCCGTCCTGCTCCGCGGCCGTCGCCAGCAGCAGCCGCAGCGCGGCCGCCGTCCGGCCCTGCCGGCCGATCACGCGGCCGATGTCGCCGGGGGCCACCTGCAGCTCCAGGTGGCGGCTGCCCCGCCGCTCGCCCTCCTCGACGCTGACCGCATCGGGGTCATCGGCGAGACTGCGGGCGACGAGTTCGACGAGGCCGACCAGGTCCGCCATGCCTAGGCCTCGGGCGCCGCGGCCTCGGCGGTCACCGGCTCGACCACGGCGCCGCGATCGCGGCTCAGGTGGCGGGCCAGCAGGGTCCGCACCGAGTCCGACGGGCGCGCGCCCTGCTTGATCCAGTGGTCCACCCGGGCCCGGTCGACCTCGACCGTGGCAGGGCGGGTCCGCGGGTTGTAGAACCCGAGGATCTCGACGAACGCGCCCTCGCGCGGCGAGCGCGCCTCGGTGACCACGACCCGGTAAAAGGGCCGCTTCTTGGACCCGGTCCGACGCATGCGAATCGACAGCATGTTGCTCCTTCTGCAGCTTGCTCGTTCAGCTATCCGAACTACCCGACGTCACGTCCCGTCCACCTCGCCCGTGCTAGCGCATCAGGCTGAACGGGCCCTTCCGCTTCTTCTTCTTCGGCGCCGCGATGGTCTCGCCGGTCATCTTGCCGACCATCTGCATCATCCGCTGCATCTCGGTGAACTGCTTCAGCAGGCGGTTGACGTCCTCGACCTGGGTGCCGCTGCCGCGCGCGATGCGCTTGCGGCGGCTGCCGTTGATGATCTCGGCGTGCCGGCGCTCCTCGACCGTCATCGAGTTGATGATGGCCTCGACGCGCCCGATCTGCTTGTCGTCCGGCTTCTGGCTCGCCAGTTCCTTGAGGTTGCCCATGCCGGGCAGCATCCCGAGGAGCTGGTCGAGCGGCCCCATCTTCTTGATGGTCCGGAGCTGGTCGCGGAAGTCCTCGAGCGTCAGCCCGCCCTTGCGGATCTTCTGCTCGAGCTTCGCCGCGTCGTCCTTGTCGATCGCCTCCTCGGCGCGCTCGATGAGCGACAGCACGTCGCCCATGCCGAGCATGCGCGAGACGAACCGGTCCGCGTGGAACGCGTCGAGGTCCTCGATCCGCTCGCCCGCGCCGACGAACGCGATCGGCACGCCGACGACCGACACCACCGAGAGCGCCGCGCCACCGCGCGCGTCGCCGTCGATCTTGGTCAGGACGACGCCCGTCACGCCCATCTGCCGGTTGAACTCACCGGCGCTCTTGATCGCGTCCTGCCCCGTCATCGCGTCGGCGACGTACAGCAGGTCGACCGGGCCCGTGGCGGCCTTGATGGCCGCGAGCTCCTGCATCAACTCGTCGTCGATGTGGAGCCGGCCCGCCGTGTCGACGATCACGACGTCGTGCCCGGTGTTCCGCGCGGCCACCAGGGCCCCGGCGGCGCGGGCGACCGGGTCCATCTCGCCCGCCGGGTCGTGCACGCGCACGCCGGCCTTCTGGCCCATCACGGCCAGCTGCTGGATCGCGGCCGGGCGCCGCACGTCGGTCGAGACGAGCAGCGGGTGCCGCCCCTGCTTGGCGAGCCACCGGCCCAGCTTCGCCGAGGTCGTCGTCTTGCCCGAGCCCTGCAGGCCCAGCATCAGCACCACCCGCGGGTGGGCACTCGACTCGGTCAGCCCGCCGGTCGTGTCGCCGAACAGGCCGAGCAACTCGTCCCGCACGATCTTGACGACCTGCTGGCTGGGCGTCAGGCTGCGCAGGACGGCCTGGTCCATCGCGCGATCGCGCACGCGATCGACGAAGGCCTTCACGACCTGGAAGTTGACGTCCGCCTCGAGGAGGGCGAGCCGGATCTCCCGGAGCGCGGACTCCACGGTCGCCTCGGTGAGGCGCGTTTCCCCCTTGAGCGACTCGAAGACACCCTGGAGGCGGTTGCTGAGCGCGTCGAACATGGCTTGGCTGGCGCGCAGAAGTCCCGCTCCCCTGGACACACCTCGTGCCCCGGGGCGGGACGCACGCTCCGGACAAGCCGGAGCGTCTCGGCGCAAACCCTTATCTTACTTGAAGTTCAGAGGATGGGTCAAACGGACTTCAGCCGGTGCCCCAGCTTGTCCTTCTTCGTCTTGAGGTACTTCCGGGTCGTGGCGGACGCCGGAATCTCGAGCGCCACGGTCGCCGACACCGCCAAGCCGTATCCCTGCAAACCCACGAATTTGCGGGGGTTATTCGTCAGCAGCCGCATCGTGCGGACCCCGAGGTTCCGCAGGATCTGGGCCCCGATGCCGTAGTCCCGCTGGTCGGGCTTGAAGCCGAGACGTTCGTTCGCCTCCACCGTGTCGAAGCCCTGGTCCTGGAGCTCGTAGGCCCGGAGCTTGTTCGCCAGGCCGATGCCCCGCCCCTCCTGGTTCAGGTACAGCAGCACCCCCCGGCCGGCCTCGGCAATCCGCCGCATCGCGGTCTCGAGCTGCGGCCCGCAGTCGCACCGCGCCGAGTGGAAGACGTCGCCGGTCAGGCACTTCGAGTGGACGCGCACCAGCACGTCCTCGCCGGAGCTGATGTCGCCGCAGACCAGGGCGACGTGCGTCTGCTGGTTGATGACGCTCTCGTAGCCGTGGATCCGGAAGGGCCCCCACTCGGTGGGCAGCTCCGCCTCGGCGACCTTCGTCACCAGGCCCTCGGTCCGCATGCGGTAGCGGATCAGGTCGGCGATCGTGATCATCAGGAGCTTGTGCTTCCGGGCGAACTTCGCCAGGTCGGGCACCCGCGCCATCGTGCCGTCGTCCTTCGCGATCTCGCAGATGACGCCGCACGGGTGCAGCCCGGCGATGCGCGCCAGGTCCACGGCGGCCTCGGTCTGCCCCGCGCGCACGAGGACGCCGCCCTCGCGGGCCCGCAGCGGGAACACGTGGCCGGGCCGCGCCAGGTCCGTGGCCTTGGTCTTCGGGTCGGCCGCGGTCTTGACGGTGCGCGCCCGGTCGGCGGCCGAGATGCCCGTCGTCACCCCCTTGCGCGCCTCGATGCCGACACAGAAGGCGGTGTCGAAGCGCGTGCTGTTCTGCCGCGGCTGCAGCGGGATCTCGAGCGCGTCCAGGCGCTCGCCGGTCATCGGGAGGCAGATGAGGCCCCGGCCGTGCCGCATCATGAAGTTGATGATCGCCGGCGTCACCTTCTCGGCGGCAATCGTCAGGTCGCCCTCGTTCTCCCGGTCCTCGTCGTCCACGACGATGACCATCTCGCCGCGGCGGATGGCGGCCACCGCGTCCTCGACCGGCGCGAACGGGCCGCGGCCGCGCGCGCCCTTGGCAATCTTCAGCTTCGCCGTCATGACTGCTTCCTCAATTCCATCGACCGGGCGACGTACTTGCCGACCATGTCGCACTCGATGTTGACCCGGTCGCCCGGCCGCAGGCCGCCCAGGGTGGTGTGGGCCCACGTGTATGGGATGACCTGGACGTCGAACTGTTTCTCGCCCAGCCCCGCGACCGTCAGGCTGATGCCGTCGACGGCGACCGAGCCCTTGTGGATGAAGTACGGCGCCAGCACGGGCGGGAAGCCGACGGTCAGCCAGTGCGAGTCGCCATCGGGCCGGATGTCCTCGACGTGGCCGACGCCGTCGACGTGCCCGAGCACGAAGTGCCCGCCGAGCCGGCCGTCGGTCCGCATGGGGCGCTCGAGGTTGACCGCCTGGCCGCGCTGCAGCGCGCCGAGCGTCGTCACCCGCGCCGTCTCCGGGCCGATGTCCGCGTGCACCTCGGCGCCATCCACGACGGTGACCGTCAGGCACACGCCGGCAACGGCGAGGCTGTCCCCCGGGGCGAGCTCCGGCGCCAGGGCCGTCTCGATGCGCACGCGGAACCCGCTCGCCGTCGACTTCACCTCGGCGAGCCGGCCCTGGGCCTCAATGATTCCGGTGAACATCCGCCTCCAACCACGCGTCGGGCCCGCAGGCGGTGATCGCCACCGGCGCCAGGCGCCCCGGCGCGATCCGCGCGCCCGCAAAGGCCGCCACGCCCGCGTCGCCGAGCGCCACCGGCGCCACGATCACGTGCAGCCTGTCGATGACGCCTTCGTCCCAGGCGGCCCGGTGCAGCGTCGCCCCGCCTTCGAGCAGGACCTGCATCACGTCGAAGCGCACGAGCTCGGCGAGCGCGCCGGCCACCGTGCCCGGCCCGCCGACCACCGTCGCGCCGGCGTCCTCGAGGGCGCGGGCGCGGGCGGGTTCGGCCGCCAGCGTGGCGGCCGTCGTGAGTATTATGACCGGCCCGTGATCGAGCGTCGACAGCAGCCGCGCGCCCGGCGGCGTCCGGAGCCGCCGGTCGAAGACCACGCGGGCCAGCGGGCGCAGGCGGACGGTCTCGCGGACCGTGAGCAGCGGGTCGTCGGCGAGCACGGTGCCCGAGCCGACGGCGACCGCGTCGGCCGCCGCGCGCAGCTGCTGGCTGCGCCGGTTGGCGCCGGGGCCCGAGATCGCGGTCCGGCGCCCAGGCGCCTCGGCAATCCGCCCGTCCAGGCTGACGGCGGCCTTCGCCACGACGAAGGGGCGGCCGGCGGTCTGCACCGTCACGAAGGGCGCGTTCAGGCGGCGCGCCTCGGCCTCGAGCAGCCCCTCCTCCACGGCCAGCCCCGCCTCGCGGAGCATCTGGAGGCCGCGGCCGTTCACCCGCGGGTTCGGGTCGCGCATCGCGGCGACGACGCGCCGCACCCCCGAGGCCAGGATACGGGTCGTGCAGGGGCCTGTCCGCCCCACGTGACAGCACGGCTCCAGGGTCACGTACAGCGTGCCGTCGCGCGCCAGCGCGCCGGCCTCGTCGAGCGCGTTCACTTCCGCGTGCGGCTCCCCGGCGCGGGCGTGGCGCCCCTGCCCGACCACGATGCCCTGCGCCGAGACCACGACGGCCCCGACCAGCGGGTTGGGCGTCGTCACGCCCTCGGCGCGCGCCGCGTGCAGCAGCGCCCGGCGCATGTGGCCGGCGTCGGTCACCACTTCTCCTGGAAGAGCGCGTCCACGTACTCCGCCGGCCGGAACGGGAGGAGGTCGTCGATGGACTCCCCCACGCCGACGAACCGGATCGGCAGCCCCAGGTCGTGCGCGATCGCGACGGCGATGCCGCCCTTCGCCGTGCCATCGAGCTTCGTCAGGACGATGCCGTTGACGCCCGCTACGCTCGTGAACTCGCGCGCCTGGGCGAGGCCGTTCTGCCCGACGGTCGCGTCGAGGACCAGCAGGACCTCGTGCGGCGCGCCGGGCACCTCGCGCGTGGCGACGCGGCGGATCTTGTCGAGTTCCTGCATCAGGTTGGCGCGCGTGTGCAGCCGGCCCGCGGTGTCGACCAGCACGACGCCGCGGCCCCGGGCCTTCGCCGCGGCCATCGCGTCGTAGACGACCGCGGCCGGGTCGGACCCCTCGCGGGCCCGGACGATGTCGACGTGGGCGCGGTCGGCCCAGACCTGCAGCTGGTCCACGGCGGCCGCCCTGAACGTGTCGGCCGCGCAGATGAGCGGGTCCTTCCCCGCCTGCTTGTACTGGTTGGCCAGCTTGCCGACCGTGGTGGTCTTGCCGGTCCCGTTCACCCCGACGATGAGCACCACGTGGGGCCGCGCGTCGTCGGCGACGGGGGTGGCGGCGCGCTCGAAGACGCCGAGAATCTCGGCGCGCACGAGCTCGCGCAGGCTCTCGCCGCGCCTGGCCCGGCGGCCGACGGCCTCGACGATCTCGCTCGCCGCGGCCACGCCGACGTCGGCCATGATCAGGAGTTCCTCGAGCGCGTCCAGCGTCTCGACGTCGACGGCCCGGGACCGCTGCTCCGGCTGATCCGCGCGGCCGACGATCTCGTCAAACCGCTCCGAGACCTGCTGCGCGGTCCGTGCCAGCCCCTGCTTCAGTCGATCGAACAAGCCCATCTGGACAATTGTACCTGTAAGGGCGCTCAGTGGGACTCGGCCTCTCGGACCCTCGCTGGGACTCCGCCCCCTTCGGGGGCTTCGCTGGGACTCGGCGCTCACGGGCCTCGCCAGGATCCTGGCGAGCGAAGCGAGTCCCAGCCTAGACCTCGGTCCGCTGCTTCCGCCCCATCAGCTCGCAGACGGCGTCGCGCGGATCGCGCCGGCCGGCGAGCACGTCGGCCATCTGCGCCGCGATGGGCAGCTCGACCCCGACGCGGGCGCCGAGCGCCAGCGCGGCGTGCGTCGTGCGCACGCCCTCGGCCACCATCTTCGTGCTGGAGAGGATTTCGGCAAGCGGCCGCCCGTGCGCCAGCTCCACGCCGACGTGCCGGTTGCGACTGAGCTGGCCCGTGCAGGTGAGGACGAGATCGCCGAGCCCGGCCAGGCCCGCCAGCGTGTCGCGCTCGGCGCCGAGGGCCACGGCCAGCCGCGCGATCTCGGCGAGACCACGGGTGATGAGGGCCGCCAGCGCGTTGTGGCCGAGGCCCAGGCCCTCGACGGCGCCGGCGGCGATCGCGATGATGTTCTTCAGCGCGCCGCCGATCTCGGCGCCGACGACGTCCGGACTGCCGTAGAGGCGCAGCGTGCCGGACCGGAACTCCGCCTGGACGTGCTCCACCGCGGCCGAGTCGGCCGACGCGACGACGACGGCGGTCGGCAGGCCGCGCGCGAGCTCGGCCGCGAAGCTCGGTCCGGAGAGCACGGCCGCGCCGACGCCGAGTTCCTCGCCGAGCACCTGCGACATGCGCAGGAGCGACGTCTCCTCGATGCCCTTGGTCGCCGAGACCACCGTCGTCCCCGGCGCGAGGTGGGCGGAGGCCTGCTTCGCCACGTGGCGCACGCCGTGCGAGGGCACGGCGATCACCACGATGCCGGCGCCGGTCAGCGCCGCCGGCAGGTCGCCGGTGGGCTCGAGGCCGCGCGGGAAGGCGACGTCGGGCAGGTAGACCGCGTTCGCCCGCCGCCTGGCCATGTCGCCCACGAGGGACTCGTCACGGGCCCACAGCCGCACGTCGTGTCCCACGCCCGCCAGGTGCACGGCGAGCGCCGTTCCCCAGCTGCCTGCTCCGATAACCGCTACCGTCTGAATGGAAGCCTCCGTCCGCCTGGCGCCTGGGCGGCGCCCCGGCTCACGCCCGCTGGCCGAACCGGCGCTCGGTCCCCGCCTGGAGCCGGGCCAGGTTGCCACGGTGCCGCTCGATGATGAGCAACGCGGCGATGACGCCCCCCACCACGACCGGCAGCGGCGCGTCCGCCATCCACGCCAGCGGCGGCAGCGCCGCCGTGGCCACGACCGACCCGAGCGACACGTAGCGCGTCACCCACACGGTCACCAGGAACACCGAGCCGGCGATCAGGGTCGCGAACGGCGCCAGCACCGCGAACACGCCTGCCGCGGTCGCCACGCCCTTGCCGCCGCGGAAGCGCAGCCACACCGGGTAGACGTGCCCGATGATCGCGGCGACCCCGGCCGCCACGGGCGCCGCGCCGCCCGCCGCCTCCCGCGAGACCAGGAACACGCTGCCGGCGCCCTTCGCCATGTCGAGCGCCATCACGAGCAGGGCAATCGCCAGGCCCGCCGTGCGGTACACGTTCGTCGCCCCGACGTTGCCGCTCCCGACCCGGCGCAGGTCCACCCCGCGGAGCCGGCTGGCCACCAGGTAGCCGATCGGCAGCGAGCCGATCCCGTAGCCGAACAGGATCGGTCCGAAGGTCTCCATCACGATGCGCGCCCCTGGATTGCGGCCACGGGAGGAGTATACGACGGCGCCCGGACGCGCCCGCCGCGCGCCGCGGCCATCACCGCCGGACCCAGTCGGTGTCCCCGTCCGTGCCCGCCAGCACGCGGCGGACGAGGTCGAGCGCCGCCGAGGCCGAGAAGGTCTTCACGAGCTCCCGGTTGCCCGGGAACCGGTAGGTGCGCACGCGGCCGGGCACGCCCTCGGCCGACACCGCGATGCACACGGTGCCCACCGGTTTCTCCGCCGAGCCGCCGCCCGGTCCCGCGATGCCCGTGATGCCGGCGCCGACCTCGGTGCCGGCCACCCGGCGAATCCCCTCGGCCATCGCCACCGCCACCGGCTCGCTGACGGCGCCGTGCGCAACCAGCACGGCCTCGGGCACGCCCAGCAGCTCCTGCTTCGCCCGGTTGCTGTAGGCGACGACGCTCCGGTCGACGTAGTCGGAGCTGCCGGCGACGTCGGTCAGCCGCGAGGTCGCCAGCCCGCCCGTGCACGACTCCGCCAGGCCGATGCGCCAGCCGCGCGCCCGCAGCAGGTCACCGACGACCGCCTCGAGGGACGCGCCGTCGCGGCTGAAGAGGTCGGCGCCCAGCACCGCGGCGACCTCCTCCACCGCGGCATCGAGCGCCGCCTCGACCGCGTCGAGGGCGGCGCCGCGCGCCGACAGGTGGAGCTCGATCTGTCCATGGCCGGCGAGGATCGTGGTCGCGATCGGGATCGGCCGGTCGAGCCATCGCGAGTAGATCGGCTGGGTCAGCTCCTCGACGCGCGACTCCGTGCGCCCGATGATCTTCAGGACGCGGCGCCTCAGGCGGATGCGGCCTCCGGACGCCGAGAGGCGGGCCTCGACCAGTCCCGCCAGCATGGGCTCCATCTCGCGCGGCGGGCCCGGCAGCAGCGCGATGCCCCGTCCCTCGTGCTCGAGCCACAGCCCGGGCGCGGTCCCGTTCGGGTTGGGCAGCACGACGGCGCCGTCCGGCACGAGGGCCTGCCGCCGGTTGACCTCCGGCATCCGCCACCCCCGGGACTCGAAGCGCCGGGCGATGCCCTCGACGATCGCGGGGTCTTCCCGCAGGCGCCGGCCCATCGCGCCCGCGACGGCCTCGCGCGTCACGTCGTCATCGGTCGGTCCGAGGCCGCCGGTGACGATCAGCAGGTCGACGCGGGCGATCGCGGCGAGCACCTGTCGCGCGAGTTCCTCGCGGTCGTCGCCGACGAC
Organism: Vicinamibacterales bacterium; assembly: GCA_050250645.1. Lineage (GTDB taxonomy): Bacteria > Acidobacteriota > Vicinamibacteria > Vicinamibacterales > UBA2999 > JBFWVR01. The sequence continues at coordinate 11,403 of JBFWOG010000006.1, read as the reverse complement.
GCCCTTGTACACGAGGTCGATCCCCAGGTCGTTCAGCACCGCCGTGATGGCGAGCGAGTTGGTGTCGACCCGCGCCGGCGTGAGCATCTCCGTCCCGACCGCGAGGATCGCGGCGCGGCGGTAGGCCTGGCTCATGACAGCCACCCGGGGAAGAACGCCAGGAGCGCCCGCAGGGCGACGTGCGCGTAGACGCCCGCGGCGAGGTCGTCGAGCATGATGCCCCAGCCGCCGTGCACGCGCTCGAGGCGGCGCGCCGGGAAGGGCTTGATGACGTCGAAGACCCTGAAGAGCAGGAACCCGGCGAGGGCCGTCGCCGGCCCCAGCGGCAGCCAGGCCAGCGTGACCAGCATGCCGAGCACCTCGTCGACGACGACGATCCCGGGGTCGGTGACGCCGGTCGCGCGTTCGGTGATCGTCGCGGCCCACGCGCCACCGGCGAGCACGACCGCGATCGCGGCGAGTTCGGCCGCCGGCAGGCCCAGCGCCCGCACGGCCCAGAAGACCAGGAGGCCGGCGGCGGACCCGGCCGTCCCCGGCGCGATCGGGAAGTAGCCGACACCGGCGGCAGTCGAGACGAACAGCGCGAGACGTGTCATGGTCGGTCGGTGATTACGCGGGTCCCGGCGAGCCGGTCCTGCAGCGTACGCCCGTCGGCGGCGACAAAGGCCGGCAGGTAGCCGAGGCCGAGCGTCGCGAGCGACAGCCCGCACCCGACGGCCCGGAGCACGGCGCCCGCCGCGTCCACCGCGCGCCCGTCGTCCCCAATCACCCGGATGCCCGTGGTCATCTTCCCGATCGTCTGGCCGCCCGCGGCGGTGAACGCCGCGAGGTATCCCCCGTCGAGAAGCAGGAGGAAGCCCGCGAGCGGGACCGGCGGCAGCAGCCCCGCGTCCGCCCAGTCCAGGCCCAGCAACCGCAGCGTCAGGTAGAACACCGCCGCGCCGATCCCCGCGAGGATGGCCACGTCGATGACCGCCGCCACGAGCCGCGCCTGGCGCGGCGCGGGCTCGAAGACCCGCGCCCACTCGGGCGCGCGATCGGCCAGGGCCGGGTCCGGCACCGGCCCGGTGCGCTCCGGCTCGAACGACAGCGCGAGGGGCGGCTCCTCGCGGCGGACCGGGCGCGTTGTGCGCGGGCGCGACCGCGGGACCTCGGGCGTCGCGCGCCGCACGGCGAGCGGCGGACGAAGCGGCCGCGGCGAGGTGATGAGGGGCGTGTCGTCCTCGATCGCCGCGCCGCCCTCGAACAACGGCAGCCGGGGATCCTGGCCGGCCGGCGCGGCCGAGCCGACCGACTCGAGGCGTCCCGCCGGCGCGGCGGGCGCGGGCAGGTCCGCTGGCGGCACGGGCGCGGCCCCCCGCGCCGGTGGTGCCGGCTGCGGCGGTGCCGTGGGCTCGGGCGGCGCGGTCCTGGCGCGTCCACCCGCCGGCCGTGCCACCGCGGGTCGGGCCGGTGGGGGCTCAGGCGCCGCGGCAGGCTCGGCCTCCGGTTCGGGCGTGCCGATCAGCCGGTCGAAGTCGAGGCCGGGGGCGACATCGGCCGCGCGCCCGGTGTCGACGCGGTCGAGATCGAAATCCGCCAGCGGCGCGCCGGGACCGTCGCCGCTATGGAGGGGTAGCTCCTCGGCCGGACGCGTGGGCGTGTGCAGCGAGAAGTCGTAGCCACAATTCCGGCAGCGGTCGCCGGTCTCGAAGCCGAGATACCCGCACTTCGGACACTTCATTCGGGGGGCGGCACCGTCGAGGTCGGCGGGACGACCGCCGGGGTCTGGGCGGGCCCGGCCGCGGCCACGCCGAGCAGCTCGCGCTGGATCTGGGCGCGCAGCCTGTCGGCATCGGGCCGCGACGGGTCGCCAACGGGCACGCGGTCGAGGTCGCGCAGCGCATCGCGCAGCCGTCCGGCCTGGAACGCCGCCCGGGCGCGCGAGAGGTAGTGCTCCATCGCCAGGGGCACCGGCACGGCCTCCCGGGCGACGCGTGCGGGCGGCGCCGGCGTCGCCGCCTGCCGCGGGGCGAGCGGCCAGAACGACGGCGACGGGAGCGACAGGCCCCAGGCGGCGACGGCCGCCGCGCCGAGGGCGACGACGACGAGGAGCGCCCACCGCGCGCCGGGCCGGCTAGTGGCTGGCCGCGCCGGGAGGGGCGCCGGCAGCGCCTCGGGCGCGGGATCGTCGAGGGGGCCGGCGGGCGACGGCCGGACGGGCGCCCGCGCGGGCTGCGCGCCCCGGCCCAGCCTGTCGATGCGGCCGAGCACACCGAGCGCGTCGTCCACCGACGCCCCGCGCTCGACGGCATCGCTGAGCAGCGTGCGGGCGCGCCCGACGTCGCCGGCGTCGAAGGCCGCCATCCCCTGGTGCACCAGGGCCTCGGACTCGCGCAACTGCTCGGCCTGGGCGCTGCGGGCCCGCTCGATGTAGGCGCGCGCGCGGTCGTGCTGCCGGTCGAGGAAGAGGACGCGGGTCCAGAGGTTGATGGCCGACTCGCACTCGCCGGCGAAGTAGTGATCGAGGCCCGCGAGCAGGAGCTGCTCGATGCGGGCGTCGCGCTCGACACTCGTCAGCCTGTCAGCGGGGCGTTCATCTGATCGCAGCGGATCGGTCATCGGCAGGCGAGCGCCCGGCCGCCACCCGGCGCCCCGGTGACCGGGACGGCGCGCGGCCGGAAGTTCAGCGGATTATAGCAGTTACGGCTGTCGGTGTACAGCGGACCGGCGACCTGTGGTAAGAACCTGAGGCCATGGCCATCATCGAATGCATCCCCAACTTCAGCGAGGGGCGCCGGGACCATCTCATCCGCGAGATCGCCGACGCGGTGGGCGCGGTGCCCGGGGCGCGCGTACTCGACCTGCAGTCGGACCCGACCCATCACCGCTCCGTGCTCACCCTGGCCGGCGACCGCGAGCCCATCAAGGCCGCGGTCCTCGAGCTCTTCGCGCAGGCCGTGGCCCACATCGACCTCCGCTCCCACAGGGGCGAGCACCCGCGCATGGGCGCGGTGGACGTGGTGCCGTTCGTGCCCATCGAGGGCGTGACGATGGCCGACTGCGTGGCGCTCGCGCAGGAGGTGGGCGCCGAGATCGCGAGCCGGTTCGGTATCCCCGTCTTCCTCTACGAGGAGGCCGCCTCGTCGCCCGGGCGCCGTAACCTCGAGGACGTCCGCCGCGGCGAGTTCGAGGGCTTCGCGGCCAAGATGGCCGGGCCCGGGTGGGCGCCCGACTTCGGCCCCGCCGCGCCGCACGCCTCGGCGGGCGTGACGGCCGTCGGCGCGCGCATGCCGCTCATCGCCTACAACATCAACCTCGCCACCAACAGGCTCGACGTCGCGAAGAAGATCGCCACGGGCATCCGCATGAGCAGCGGCGGCTTCCGTTTCGTCAAGGCCATGGGCCTCAAGCTCGACGACCGCGACGTCGTGCAGGTATCGATGAACCTCACCAACTTCGAGAAGACGCCCATCCACCGCGTCTTCGAGGTGGTCAAGCGCGAGGCCGCCCGCTACGGCGTCAACGTCCTCGAGAGCGAGATCGTCGGCCTCGTGCCGTCGGCCGCCCTCGTGCAGGCCGCGGAGTACTACCTGCAGCTCGAAGGCTTCTCCGGCGACCAGGTGCTCGAGAAGAAGCTCGCGTCGAGCTGACGCCGGGTGCCGAAAAAGGCATCCGCGGATGACGCGGATGCACGCGGAGGGCTCACGTCGAAAACGGCGGCCGCGCCGCGACGCGGCGCGGCGGAGGCGCGGGAGGGTCTCGGGAAAGGCAGGCGGCGGGTCTCACGGCCTGTCTTCCCCGAGACCCTCTCGCGCGTCCGCTGCACCTCCGGTGCAGCCGCCGTCCCAGCCCGCTGTCGCCACGTCCCTGTCCGCAGGAACCATCGAAGCGACGACGGCGTCATCCGCGTGCATCCGCGTCCATCCGCGGACCGGCGAAGCCGGGATCAGCGCGACGGAGCGATGCCGAACGCGCGCATCTTCTTGTACAGGTTGCTGCGCTCGACGCCGAGGTCGTCGGCGGTGCGCGAGATGTTGCCCTGGCGGGCGGCGAGCGCGGTCAGGATGTAGTCGCGCTCGAAGCGGTCGCGCGCCTCGGCCAGCGGCAGGCTGGGCTCGGCCGCGGGCGGGGCGCCGGCGACGACCCCGTCGTGCCCCAGGAAGCCGAGGTCCTGCGCCGTGATCGTGTCGTCCGGCGCCATGATCATCAGCCGCTCGATCACGTTGCGCAGCTCGCGGACGTTGCCCGGCCACGGGTAGGTCTGCAGGCGCGCCACCGCCTCGGGCGCCAGGCGCTTCGGCCGCCGGCCGTGCTCCACCGCCATCAGCGCCATGAAGTGGTCGGCGAGCAGCGGGATGTCGTCCTTCCGGTCCCGGAGCGGCGGCACGAAGATCGGGATCACGTTCAGGCGGAAGTACAGGTCCTCGCGGAACCGGCCGGCGCGGATCTCGACGGGCAGTTCCTTGTTGGTCGCCGCCAGGACGCGCACGTCGACCTGCACGCGGTGGGTGCCCCCGACGCGCTCCACCACCTGCTCCTGCAGCACGCGCAGGACCTTCGCCTGCGTCTTGAGGCTCATGTCCCCGATTTCGTCGAGGAAGATGGTGCCGCTCGTCGCCTGCTCGAAGCGCCCGGGCTTGTCGGCCACGGCCCCCGTGAAGGCGCCCTTCACGTGGCCGAACAGCTCCGACTCGATCAGCTCCTCGGGGATGGCGGCGCAGTTGACCTCGATGAACGGCCCGTTCCGCCGCCGGCTCGACTCGTGGACGGTGCGCGCGACGAGCTCCTTGCCCGTGCCGTTCTCGCCGTAGATGAGGACCCGGCCGTTGGTCGGCGCCGCCATCGCGACCTGCTCCCGGAGCTGGCGCATCGCGAAGCTCTCGCCCACCATCACGTGCTGGCGGTCCACCCGGGCCCGCAGCGCGCGGTTCTCGACCTCCAGGGCGCGCTGGCGCACCGCGTTGCGCACGACGAGCACCGTCTTCTCGAGCGACAGCGGCTTCTCGACGAAGTCGAACGCGCCGAGCTTGATCGCGCGCACGGCCGACTCGATGTTCCCGTGGCCCGAGATCACCACGACCTGCGCGTCCACCTTCCGCTCGCGCAGCCGCTGCATCGTCGCCAGCCCGTCCATGCCGGGCAGCCAGACATCGAGCACGATCACGTCAAACGCGCCGCGCAGGGCGCGGTCGAGGCACTCCTCCCCGCTCGCGACGGCCTCCACCTCGAAGCCCTCGTCCCGCAGCACGCCGCTCAGCGACGAGCGCACGCCAGGTTCGTCGTCCACGATCAGGATCGAAGGCATCGCCACATCACAAGATCACAAGATCACAAGATCACGAGATCACAAGATCACGAGATTTCCAGGCCTTTACGCCGGCAGCTCGATCGTGAACCGGGTGCCGCGCGGCTCGTTCGCGGCGACGTCCACCGTGCCCCCGTGCTCGGCGACGATCCGCCGGACGATGGCGAGCCCGAGCCCGGAGCCGCGGCCCTTCGTCGAATAGTACGGCAGGAACAGCTTGTCGCGCTCCTCGGGCGGGATGCCCGGCCCGTCATCGGCCACCACCACGCGGACGAGGCTGTGCGCCGCGTCGTGCGCGGTCTCGACCACGATCGTGCCGCGGCGGTCCATCGCCTCGATCGCATTGTCGATCAGGTTGATGACGACGCGCTTGATCTGCTCGCTGTCGACGCGCACGGGCGGCAGGTCGGCCGCGTAGCGGCGCGTGAAGACCACCTCCGGGAACAGGCCGTCGTAGAGCGCCAGGGTGTCGTCGAGCAGGTCGCCGAGCGCGGTCGCCGCCGCCCGCGGCGGCGGCATCCGGGCGAACTGCGAGAACTCGTCGACCAGCCCCTTCAGCGACTCGACCTCCCCGATGATCGTCTGGGTGCATTCCTCGACCAGGGGCCCGAGCGGGGCCTCGAGCCCCCCGAGCTTGCGGCGCAGGCGCTCGGCCGAGAGCTGGATGGGCGTCAGCGGGTTCTTGATCTCGTGGGCCAGGCGCCGCGCCACCTCCCGCCAGGCCGCGACCTTCTGCGCGCGGATGAGCGGCGTCACGTCGTCGAGCACGAGGACCGTGCCCTCGAACGCCCCGTCGGCCGCCGTGAGCCGCGTCGCCACCACCGTCAGGTGCTGCTCCCGGCCGTCCCGCACCACGGCGATCTCCTGCGCCACCGACTCGCCCCGCGCGCGGGCGCCCTGGTCGAGCACGCCGTTGACGCCGACCAGATCCGGCCGGGCGAACACGTCCACCGCCGGCCGGCCGACCACCCCGGGCTCCACGCCGAGCAGCGTGACGGCGGCCGAGTTGATCGTCGAGATGCGGCCGGCCGGGTCCAGCGAGACGACCCCGGTCGCCACGCGCTCGAGCACCGTCTCGATGTAGCGGCGCCGGGCCTCCACCTCGCCGTGCTTGCGCTCGAGGTCGCGCGTCGCGCGCTCGAGCCGCCGCCGGCTCGAGGCCAGCTCCGCCGCCATCGTGTTGAACGACTCGACCATCGAGCCGAACTCGTCGGCCGCCTCGTGCTCGATGCGGTGGTCGTAGTGCCCCGCCCCGATCTCCCGCGCGGCCACCGACAGCATCTGGACGGGCCGCGTGATGCGCTTGGCCAGGTAGAACCCCATCCACGTGGCGCCCACGAGGATGAGCAGGGTGACCATGACGAAGAACGACAGGTAGACGCCGGCGAGCGGCTGCTTCAGCACGCGCAGCTGCGTGTAGTCCTCGTAGGCCTGGGTCATGCGGCGCGACCGCTCGGCGAGGTCGCCCGAGAGGTAGTCCGTCGCGACCACGACGCCGGTGATCGCCCCCGACGGCCCCCGGACCACGCTGGCGGCGCGGAGCAGCTCGCCCCCGCCCGCGACCGGCTCGAGCATCCACGACTGCGGGTCCCCCGCCGCGGCCCGGGCCGCCAGCCGGTCCGCCGAGGCGCGGGCCCACCCCTGCGGCATCGAGGGCGACGCCACGTCGACGACCGGCTCGACGGCCGTGGAGCCGTCCGGCCCGGTGACGCGGTAGACCTGCACCATCCCGATGCGCCGGCGGTTCACCTCCGGCGCGGCCAGGTCGCGCACCGCGCCGACCTCCGGCGCCCCCAGGTCGACGCCGCCGAGGCCGCGCGCGAGCCGCGCCGCCTGCTCCGCCACGATCTCCTGGCGTTCCTGGTAGTAGTCGGCGGCGATGCTGTTGGCCGAGGAGAGGATCTCCTCCATCGGCGCGTTGAACCACCGGTCGACCGCCGTCAGGACGACGCGGCTGCCGACGATCAGGACGAGGACCGCGGGGATGAGGGTCATCCCGAGCAGGGTGAAGACGAGCTTGGCGCGGAAGCGGACGAACGGGATGGCGCGGCGGCGCTCGACGAGGAGCTTGACGACGTTGCGCGCGAGGACGAACCCCAGCGCGAGCAGCATCATCAGGTTGGTCGCGGAGAGCGCGTAGAGGACGACCTCGGTGAGGAAGTCGGGCGAGAGCCGCGAGGTGCGGTCGGCCAGCGTGAGGATGCCGAAGAGGGCCGCGACGAGGGCCGCGGCGGCCACGAGGATGAGGCGCGGGTTGTCGCGGAACGGCCGCCGGCCGGACGCGGCCGTCGCCGGCCGCCCACCCGACGCCGTGACGCTCAACGGTCCTCGGCTCGGCACCCCGGCCTCCTAGTGGACTGTATCCAGTGAAGCAGGACGACCCGCGACGGCGCTCGTCCCCGGCCCAGCGCCCGCGACAGCGGGGCGGCCGGTCGTGATTCGACGGTGCCCCCCCACTAGTCCTTGCCGTTCAGCAGGTCCTTGAGCTCGGTCATGAACTCGCCGATGTCGCGGAAGTGGCGGTAGACCGAGGCGAACCGCACGTAGGCGACCTTGTCGAGCTGCTTGAGCTCCTCCATGACGAACGCGCCGATCTCGGTCGTCCCGATCTCCTTCTCGGCGCGCTCCTGGAGCATCACCTCGACGCGGTCGGCGATGTCCTCGATGGCCGCGACGCTGACCGGCCGCTTCTCGCACGCCTTCAGGAGGCCCGCGACGAGCTTCTGGCGCTCGAAGCGCTCACGCGTGCCGTCCTTCTTCACCACCATGTAGGGGATCTCGTCGATCCGCTCGTAGCTGGTGAAGCGCTTGTGGCAGTCCTCGTTGAGGCACTGGCGACGCCGGCGGATGACGTCGCCTTCCTTGCTCTCGCGCGAGTCCACCACCTTGTCGCCGAGATGGCCGCAGTACGGACACTTCACGCTTGCCTCCCGCCGTGGTCTACCGCCGCGCCGTCAGTGGCGCCCGGCCGGCGTCCGCCGCCGGCACTTCGGCGGCGCTCGCCTCGCCCGTCATCGCCTTCAGCCGGCCCATGCTCAGCCCGTCGCGCGCCGCGAACCAGAGGCCGAGGACGAGCACCGGCACCATGCCCGTGGCGTGGAACAGGATGGCCGCGCCGATCGCCGCGTCGTTCGGCGCGCCGAAGAACGCCGTCGCGCCGAGCCGGTAGGCCTCGTGCACGCCGCCCACCCCGCCCGGCGTCGGGATCGCCACGCCGACGACCACCATCGCCGTCAGCAGGAACGACCCGGGGAACGGCAGGTCGATGGCCAGCGCCCGGGCCACCAGCCAGACCGTCGCACAGATCAGCAGCCACAGCAAGAGCGAGAGGCCGAGGGCGGCCAGCAGCCGCCCGGGCCGGCGGACCACCGCGAGGCCCAAGGCGAACGACCGCGCGAAGTTGGCGACCGCCTGCGCGATGCGCGCCGGCAGCACGTGCTCGACGCGGAGCACCAGCCCGTGCAGCCGCTCGGGATGCGCCGCCAGCACCATCATCACCACCAGCGCGCCGAGCCCGATGGGCGCCATGACGGCCGCGCCGAGCCGGACCGCATGGTAGAGGGCCGGTGCGGTCACGGCCGCCCCGGTGTCGAAGGCGACCAGGTAGACCGCCAGCAGCGCGAGCACGGCCGCCAGGTCGAGGATCCGCTCGACGACGACCGTGGCGAAGGCCGCCGACGGGTCGAGGCCCTCCCGCTTGGCGAGCAGGTACGGCCGCAGCACCTCGCCGGCCCGCGCCGGCAGGAGGGCGGAGGCCGCGAAGCCGATCATCGTGGTCCGGAACGCGACCGAGAAGCGCGTGGGCCCGAGGGGGGACAACAGGTACTGCCAGCGCTCGGCCCGGATGACGAAGGTGAGGGCGGTCACCGCCAGGGTGAGCGCCAGCAGGTCCCACCGCGCCGTGCGCATCGCGGCCCCGACGCGGGCCAGGTCGGCGTTGCGAAGGAACAGGACGAGCAGGCCGACGGCGAGGCCCGTGATCACCAGGGTACGGACGGCGGTGCGCAAATCGCCTCCATACTACATGAGGCGGCGGTGGTTGTCCCGGCGGCCCGCATCGGCTACCATGCTCCCCTTTCCTTCTTCTGCACGCGGCCACCCGTGACGACACCCCTTCCGCTCCTCGACACCGCCCTCGACGGCCTGCACCTCGCCCGCCGCGGCAAGGTCCGCGATCTCTACGAGGTCGGCGACCACCTGCTGATGGTCGCGACGGATCGCATCTCGGCCTTCGACTACATCCTGGGCTCCGGGATCCCCGACAAGGGCCGCGTCCTGACGCAGCTCTCGCGCTTCTGGTTCGGCCGCACGCAGGCCATCGTGGCCAACCACCTGGTCTCGACCGACCCGGCGGCCTACCCCGACGCCGCCCGGCGGCACGCGGCCGTGCTCGCCGGGCGCTCGATGCTGGTGCGGCGCACGACGCCGCTGCCGATCGAGTGCGTGGCGCGGGGCTACCTCTCGGGGTCGGGCTGGAAGGACTACGTCGCCACGGGCGAGGTCTGCGGCCACCGCCTGCCGGCGGGCCTGGTCGAGTCGGACCGGCTGCCGGAGCCGATCTTCACGCCGGCGACGAAGGCCGAGTCGGGCCACGACCTGAACATCAGCGAGGCCGAGGCCGCGCGGCTGGTCGAGCCCGCCCTGCTGGCGCGGCTCAAGACCCTGACGCTGGCGCTCTACGCCCACGGCGTCGCGCACGCCGAGGCGTGCGGCATCATCCTGGCCGACACGAAGTTCGAGTTCGGCCTGACCGACGCGGGCGACCTGCTGCTCATCGACGAGGTGATGACCCCGGACTCGTCGCGGTACTGGCCGCGCGACCAGTACCGGCCGGGCGGCGCGCAACCGAGCTTCGACAAGCAGTTCGTGCGCGACTACCTCGAGTCGATCAAGTGGAACAAGCAGCCCCCCGTACCCGCGCTACCGGCGGACGTCGTCGCGCGCACGCGGGAGAAGTACCTCGAGGCCTACCGCCGCCTGACCGGGCACCCCCTGGAGACCGGCGATGCGTGAGATCCTGGACCGGCTCGTCGGGGAGATGGTCGACAAGGGCATCCGCTACGAGGACGCCCGCCGCGAGTTCGAGAAGCGCTTCATCTCCCGCGTCGTCGAGCACTGCGACGGCAACCTGGGCCGCGCCGCCGGTACCCTGGGGATCCACCGCAACACGCTCAGCCGGAAGCTTCAGGAACTGAAGCTCAAGTAAGGAGGCGCGACGGCTGCCGACCAGCTGCGCCCACCCGGCACTCATCGCCCCCCAACGGCGCACTTCTGGCACCCCTGGCACCCCCGGCACTCTTGGCACCCTGACGGCGCACCCCTGGCCCCCCTGGCACCCTGACGGCGCACCCCTGGCACCCCTGGCACCCCTGGCACCCCAGGCACCTCTGGCACCCTGTTCCTGCCCCCTTGACACCTCGCCAACCCACCCACTACCATTAGCAGTCGGCCGGGTTGACTGCTAGCCAACCAGGGTGGTGACTGCTAGCAGTCGGCGCCCGGCCCTGTCAAGTTCACGAGTTCGTTCGACAAACCTTTCATTCAGCAGCACGCGACGCTGGAGTGCAACAGATGGCTCTGAGACCGCTACACGACCGCATCCTCGTTCAGCGCATCGAGGAAGAAGAGCAGAAGGTCGGGGGAATCATCATCCCCGACTCCGCGAAGGAAAAGCCCCAGCAGGGCAAGGTGATCGCCGTCGGCGCCGGCAAGGCCGACAAGGACGGGAAGCGCATCGCGCTCGACGTCGCGTCGGGCGACACCATCCTGTTCGGGAAGTACTCCGGCCAGGAGATCAAGATCGATGGCGAGGAGTACTTGATCATGCGTGAGGACGAAGTCCTGGGCGTGATCGAAGCCGGCAAGAAGAAGTAGTAGGGGGAGAGAACCAGCAATGGCGAAGCAGATTATCTACGGCGAGCAGTCTCGCCAGGCGATCCTGCGCGGCGTGAACCAACTCGCCGACGCAGTGAAGGTGACGCTCGGCCCGAAGGGCCGCAACGTCGTCCTCGACAAGAAGTTCGGCTCCCCCACCATCACCAAGGACGGCGTGACGGTGGCCAAGGAGATCGACCTCAAGGACCCGCTCGAGAACATGGGCGCGCAGATGGTCCGCG
>JBFWOG010000005.1:0-307391 GCA_050250645.1 Vicinamibacterales bacterium | reverse complement strand
CACCATTCCGACGGCCCACAACAGGACCAGCAGCACGAGAATTGTCGTCAGCATGTCTTATCTCCCCTCCTGGCCCTTCAGGCCGGTGTGACGGCGGTGACGCCCTTGTGGGCGCGGTCGGCGAGCCTGTCGGCCTTGCGCCGGCCCTCTTCGATGGCGGCGTGCGCCTGCTCGGCGGCTGCCTTCCCCGCCGCGCGCGCCTGCTGGCGCGTCTCCTCGGCCATCTCGCGGGCCTTGCCCGTCGCGTCGCGGTACCGGTCCCCGAGGCCCGCGCGCAGCTCGCGGCCCGAGCTCGGCGCGAGCAGCACGCCGAGCGCCGCGCCGATGGCCGCGCCCGCGAGCAGACCGACGGCGACGCCGGCATTTCCATTCAGTCGTGTCATCAACCACTCCAATCTCCGGCCGGTTCGGCCAGCCGGTCCGTTCCAGACAGAGCAAGGTTCGATCCCCCCGAATGGCGGGGACAGCCCAGCCATTTGGGACGTCGAGCTGCCCAGCCCTATGAAGCCGTCTGCCGGGAATGGGTAGCGCGCTGCCGTGCGGCTCGCGCGGCATCCTCGATGGCCCGGACCAGGACGGGCGGGTCGCAGGGCTTGATCAGGACGGCCGAGAACCCGGCCTCGCGCGCGGCGGCCATCCGTCCCGCGTCGCTGCAGCCGGTCGCCGCGACGAAGGCCACGGGCCGGCCGGCCTCCTGGCGCGCGATGGCGCGCGCCGCGTCCAGTCCCGACGTCCCGGGCAGCAGCAGGTCCATCACCACCACGTCCGGGCGCAGTTCGGCTGCCCGCGCGAGTGCCTCGTCCGCATCACGAGCCAGGCCGACGTCGTAGCCGCATCCCCGCAGGTAAAGGCCCCACATCTCGCGGGCCTCGGTATAGTCGTCGACGAACAGCACCCGGATCGGCCTCACTCTTGCTCTCCAGTCTCGGGACAGGACCGACTCTTCAAGGCGCGTGCCGGGCCGTCCGGCGCGCCGTGGTACTCTCGGAGGCGCGACACCCCCATGGAACTCGACGTCGGAGCCCTGCTCCACCTGCTGGCCCACGAGCTGCGTGCGCCCGCGTCCGTCGCACAGGGCTACCTGCGGATGCTCCGCGAGGACCGGCTCGGCCCCCCCGCCGAGCGGGAGCGCGCCATCGCGCAGGCCCAGGCGGCCATCGCCCGGGTCAGCGAGCTCACCCACCAGGCCAGCGCGCTCGCCGACCTGCTCGACGGCGGCCGGCCGGCGCCCGTCGCCGCGGACCTGGCGTCGGTGCTGGCGGAGGCGGTCGCGCATACGGACCTCGACGAGCCGGTGCACGTGCCGATGACGGCGACCCGTGTCCGGCTCACCCGGCCGGACCAGGTGGCGCGGGCCCTTGCCGCCCTGATCGACGCCTCCGCGCGGCCGGTCCGGGGCCGGGCGCCGGCGCTCGCGGTCCGCCGCGCGGGCGGCGCGGGGGCGGTGGACGTCCTCATCGGGCCGGCCGACGCGTTCGCCGCGCTGGCCGCGGGGCCGGACGCGGACACGGCGGCGCCCCTCCCCGTCGACCGGGGCGGCTTCGGCCTCGCTTTGCTGCTCGCGCGCGTGGTCCTCGACGCCGAGGGCGCGCGCGCATGGACCCTGGCCGGCACCCCCGCGGCGCTGGCCGTTCGCCTCCAGGAGGATCCGACCGCATGAGCACCGCCCGCCTCGCCCTGGTGGACGACGACGCACAGTTCAACGAGTACCTGCGCACGACGCTGCGCTCGCGCGGCTACGACGTGGTGGGGTTCACGAGCGGCAGCGAGCTGCTGCAGGCGCTGCACGCCGGCGAGTCGATCGACGTCGTGCTGCTCGACGTCCTGATGCCCGGCATGGACGGCATCGACACGCTCAAGGCCGTGCGCCAGGCCCATCCCTCAGTGCAGGTCATCATGCTCTCGGGCCGCCAGGTCACGGCGACCATCGTCGACGCCGTGCGCCTCGGGGCCGCCGACTACGTCGTCAAGCCCGACGACCCGGAGGGCCTCGGCGAGGCCGCGCTCGACGCCGCCATCCGGAGCGCCTTCGAGAAGACCGAGCTGTCGCGCGAGGTCGCCCGGCTGCGGCTGCAGGTCTCGGAGGACTCCGACGGCGCGCTGCCCTGCTGGGGCGATGGCCGCGCGATGCGGCAGGTGATGACGATGGTGGAGCGCGTCGCCGACAGCGACGTGGGCGTCCTGCTGCGGGGCGAGAGCGGCGTGGGCAAGGAGGTGATCGCCCGGGAGCTGCACCGCCGGTCCGCGCGCCGCGTGAAGCCGTTCGTCAAGGTCAACTGCGCGGCGCTGCCGTCCGAACTCCTCGAGAGCGAGCTGTTCGGCCACGAGCGCGGCGCCTTCACGGGCGCCCAGATCGCGCGCGTCGGCAAGTTCGAGTACGCCAACCACGGCACGCTGATGCTCGACGAGATCGGCGAGATGCCCGCCAAGCTCCAGGCGAAGCTCCTGCACGTGCTGCAGGACCAGGCGTTCACCAAGCTCGGGAGCAACCGCGCGGTCGAGGTCGACGTCCGCATCCTCGCCGCGACCAACTGCGACCTCGAGGCGATGATCCGGGCGGGCACCTTCCGCGAGGATCTCTACTACCGCCTGCAGGTCATCGAGATCGTCGTGCCGCCGCTGCGCGAGCGCCGCGACGAGATCGAGCCGCTGACCGAGTTCTTCCTCCAGCGGTTCGCGAAGCGCTTCGGCCGCCCCATGCCGCGGCTCTCGCCGCCGCTGCGCCGGGCGCTCGTCGACTATCCCTGGCCCGGCAACGTGCGCGAGCTCGAGAACGCGATGAAGCGCTTCGTCGTCCTGCAGGACGAGACGATGGCGCTCGCCGACCTCCAGCGGCGCCCGGTGCCCGATGGCGCCCCGGCGCCGGCGGGGAACGGCCCTGGGGCGCCCGCGCCGGCGGCCCCCGCCCCGCCGCCGGCGGCGACGCCGCTCGGCGACGACCCGATCAGCCTGCACGCGCTCGCCAAGGAGGCGGCCATGCACGCCGAGCGGGACGCGATCCAGCAGGCCCTCGACCGGTTCCGCTGGAACCGCCGCAAGACCGCCGAGTTCCTCGGCGTGAGCTACAAGACGCTGCTCAACAAGATCAAGGAGTGCGGCATCACCGACGACGCCGCGGACGCCTGAGCGGCCGGTGGGACGCCCGCGCGCCGGCTGGCGCCCGCCTGCCCACCGCGGGATACCCGGCGGCCCATTCTGGGTCACGCCTGAGCCGGGGTGGCCCCGCTGGCGGGCGTTCCGGCCGGAACGGTCCTTGCCTTCCCTCGTGCGGACCCGCCGGCGGCCACCTACGGCCGCTCCGGCGCGGCCGCCCGCGAAGGAGGGCCCATGAAAGTGCTCGGACTGATCCTCGTCGTCCTCGGACTCACCGGCCTGGTGTGGGGTGGCGTCTCCTGGACGCATGACGACACGGTGGTGGACGCCGGTCCCATCGAGGTGACCACCGAGAAGACCGAGCACCTGCCGCTGCCGCCCGTGGCGGGCGGCCTGCTGCTCGTCGCGGGCGTCGTCCTCGTGGTCCGGGCCCGGTGAGCCGCGGGGCGGCCGGGGCCCGGGCGCGTCGTACCGTTATAATGCGGAGGCATGTCCGAGCGACCCGCCACGCCCATCGTCACGCCCATCGTGTCCGCGCTCCGGCGCCAGCCGTCGGAGATGGACAGCGGCGAGGCGAAGATGGTCTGCGAGCGGTGCGGCGCCGACATGTACCGCATGCACGCGGTCTGGCGGTGCCCGTCGTGCCGCTTCAAGACCGACTGCTGCGGGTGGTAGCCCATCCGGGCGCGCCCGGCGCGACCCACCGCCCAGACGTCTGACGCCTAGCCGATGGATATCCTCGAGTCTCACATCCAGACGGACTCCCCCGAGTTCCGTGCGAACCACGAGCGCATGTCGGCGCTCGTCGCCGAGTACCGCCAGCGGCTCGACGCCGTCCGCCAGGGCGGCGGCCCGCGCTACGTGGAGCGCCACCGCGAGCAGGGCAAGCTCCCGGTGCGCGACCGCATCGAGCGGCTGCTCGACCCGGGGTCGCCGTTCCTCGAGCTCTCCGCCCTCGCGGCGTGGGACATGTACGGCGGGGACGCGCCGGCCGCCGGCGTCGTCACGGGCATCGGTCGCGTGTCGGGGCACGAGGTGCTGATCGTCGCCAACGACGCGACGGTCAAGGGCGGCACCTACTACCCGATGACGGTGAAGAAGCACATCCGGGCGCAGGAGGTGGCGCTGCAGAACCACCTCCCGTGCGTGTACCTGGTGGATTCGGGCGGCGCCTTCCTGCCGCTGCAGGCGGAGGTGTTCCCGGACCGGGAGCACTTCGGCCGCATCTTCTTCAACCAGGCGCGGATGTCGGCCGAGGGCATCCCGCAGATCGCGGTCGTGATGGGGTCGTGCACGGCCGGCGGCGCGTACGTGCCGGCGATGTCGGACGAGACGATCATCGTCAAGGGCACGGGGACGATCTTCCTGGGCGGGCCGCCGCTCGTGAAGGCCGCGACGGGCGAGGAGGTCTCGGCCGAGGACCTCGGCGGGGCCGACGTCCACACGCGCCTGTCGGGCGTGGCCGACTACTTCGCGGAGGACGACGAGCACGCGCTGCACCAGGCGCGCACGGTCCTGTCGACCCTGCACCGCGCCAAGCGCGGGCCGGCGGACGTGACGACCCCCGAGGACCCGGCGTACGACCCGCGCGAGATCTACGGCATCGTGAGCGCCGACCTGCGCAAGTCATACGACGTCCGCGAGATCATCGCGCGGATCGTCGACGGGTCGCGCTTCGACGAGTTCAAGGAGCGGTACGCCACCACGATCATCTGCGGGTTCGCGCGCCTGCACGGCTACCTCGTCGGGATCATCGCCAACAACGGCGTGCTCTTCTCGGAGTCGGCGCTCAAGGCGACGCACTTCATCGAGCTCTGCAACCTCCGGGGCATCCCGCTGGTGTTCCTGCAGAACATCACCGGCTTCATGGTCGGCCAGCAGTACGAGCGCGGCGGCATCGCGAAGGACGGCGCGAAGATGGTCCACGCCGTGGCCAACTCCGTCGTCCCCAAGTTCACGGTGATCGTCGGCGGCAGCTTCGGCGCCGGCAACTACGGCATGTGCGGGCGCGCCTACGACCCCCGGCTGCTGTGGATGTGGCCCAACGCCCGCATCTCGGTGATGGGCGGCGAACAGGCGGCCGGCGTGCTGACGACGGTCAAGCGCGACCAGCTCGCCCGCAGCGGCAAGCCGTTCCCGCCCGAGGAGGAGGCCGCCATCCGCGACCCGATCCTGCAGAAGTACGACTCCGAGGGCTCGCCCTACTACTCCACGGCGCGGCTGTGGGACGACGGGATCCTCGACCCCGCGGAGACCCGGTCGGCGCTCGCGCTCGGCCTGTCCGCCGCGTACAACGCGCCGGTGCCGCCGGCGAAGTTCGGCGTCTTCCGCATGTAGCGACGGCGCCTGCCGGCCGGCGCCCCAATCGGCGGGCGGCGGCAGCGGGCAGCCGTCCATGGTGACCCATGGCCTACGAGTTCCTGTCCATCCGGCGCGACGGCCCCGTCGAGCACGTCACGCTCAACCGGCCCGACGTCCGGAACGCCTTCAACGAGCACGTGATCGCCGAGCTGACCGCCTGGGCCAGGGCCGCCGCGGAGGACA
Organism: Vicinamibacterales bacterium; assembly: GCA_050250645.1. Lineage (GTDB taxonomy): Bacteria > Acidobacteriota > Vicinamibacteria > Vicinamibacterales > UBA2999 > JBFWVR01. Next base: position 301,754 of record JBFWOG010000005.1, on the reverse strand, counting down.
CCGGGCTTCGCGCCGTGGTCCTCGCCGGCGCGGGCAAGGTCTTCAGCGCGGGCGCCGACGCCAACTGGATGGCGAAGATGGTGGGCTACTCGCGCGAGGACAACGTCCGCGACGCGCGGGCCATGGCCGACATGTTCCTGGCCATCGACACGCTGCCGGCGGCCGTCATCGGCCGCGTCCACGGCGCCGCCCTCGGCGGCGGGTCGGGCCTGGCCGCCGTCTGCGACATCGTCGTCGCCGAGGAGCAGGCGATCTTCGGGTTCACGGAGACGAAACTCGGGATCCTGCCGGCGGTGATCTCGCCCTACGTGCTCCCCAAGATCGGCGTGTCGGCCGCGCGGGAGCTCTTCCTCACGGGCATGCGCTTCGGGGCCGTCCGCGCCCGCGAGATCGGCCTCGTCCACGCCGTGGTGCCCGCGGCGTCGCTCGACGAGACGGTGCAGCACTACGTGAAGGAAGTGCTGTCAGCGGCCCCGACGGCGGTGGCCGCCGCCAAGGCGCTCATCCCCCAGGTCTGGGGCCGCACCCCCGCCGACTCGCGCGAGATCACCGCCGACGCCATCGCGTCGCAGCGGGTGTCGCCCGAGGGCCAGCACGGCCTGACGGCCTTCCTCCAGAAGCAGAAGCCGGAGTGGAACGTCGAATGAGGACTCGGAGCGGCGCCGCCGCGCCGCGCGTACACGGGAACCTGGCCGCATGATCACCCGCCTGTTGATCGCCAACCGGGGCGAGATCGCGCTCCGCATCATCCGCGCCTGCCGCGAGCTCGGCGTCGAGACGGTGGCCGTCTACTCGGACGCCGATGAAGCCGCCCCGCACGTGCTCGCGGCCGATCGCGCCGTGCGCCTCGGTCCGCCGCCGGCCAAGGAGAGCTACCTCCGCGTGGAGGCCCTGGTGGACGCCGCGCGCCAGACCGGCGCCGACGCGGTGCACCCCGGCTACGGGTTCCTCTCGGAGCGCGCCACGTTCGCCCGCGCCTGCCTCGACGCCGGGCTCGCCTTCGTCGGCCCGCCGCCCGACGCGATCGAGCGCATGGGGTCGAAGATCGGCGCGCGCGAGCTGATGCAGGCCGCGGGCGTCCCCGTCGTCCCGGGCGAGACGCCCGCCGACCAGTCGGACGAGGCCGTCGTCGCGGCGGCCCGGCGCATCGGCTTCCCCATCCTCATCAAGCCGTCGGCCGGCGGCGGCGGCATCGGCATGAAGGTCGTGCGCGAGGCGGCCGAGCTGGCCGACGCCGTCGTGCGGGCGCGGCGCGAGGCGCAGGCGGCCTTCGGCGACGGCACGCTCTACGTGGAGCGGCTGGTCGAGCGGCCGCGGCACGTCGAGATCCAGGTCTTCGCCGACGCGCACGGGCACGCCGTCCACCTCTTCGAGCGCGAGTGCTCGGTCCAGCGGCGGCACCAGAAGACCATCGAGGAGAGCCCGTGCCCCGTGCTGGCGCCGGCGCTGCGCGAGCGGATGGGCGCCGCCGCGGTCGCCGCGGCCCGCGCCGCCGGCTACGTCAACGCCGGCACCGTCGAGTTCCTGCTCGAGGGCGAGGGCGACGACGCGCGGTTCTACTTCCTGGAGATGAACACGCGCCTCCAGGTCGAGCACCCCGTCACCGAGTGCGTGACCGGGGTGGACCTGGTGCGCGCGCAGCTGCTCGTCGCCTCGGGCGAGCCCCTGCCCTGGACCCAGGACGAGCTGGCGCAGCGCGGGCACGCGATCGAGTGCCGGATCTACGCCGAGGACCCCGCGCAGGACTTCCTGCCCCAGGCGGGTCCGCTGCTCCTCTACCGGGAGCCGCGCGGGCCCGGCATCCGCGTCGACAGCGGCGTCCGGGAAGGGAGTGAGGTCTCGGTGTACTACGACCCGATGCTCGCCAAGCTCATCGTCTGGGGCGAGAGCCGCGAGGTCGCCATTCGCCGCGCCGTCATGGCGCTGCGCGACTACCCCGTCCTCGGGATCCGGACGAACATCCCGTTCCTCCTCGCAATCCTCGAGCACGACATGTTCCGCCGCGCGGCCATCGACACGGGGTTCCTCGACGCCAACGGCGCCGACATCCGGCGCGCGGCGGCGGCCGTGCCGCTGGCCGAGGCCGGCCTGGTGGCCGCGGCGGCGCACAAGCCCGCGCGCGCGGCGGCGGGCGCCGCCGGCACACCCGCGCGGGACGCGGACCCGTTCGCCACGCTGACGGGCTGGAGGGGCTGACGTGATCGAGAAGCTGCAGGTGCGCCTCGGCGACGAGGTCACGACGCTCACCCTGGAGGACGGCCGCGTGACCGCCGGCGATCGCGCCTACACGGTCCGCGCGGTCGAGCCCGGCATCTACCGCGTGGACGACGGCACGCGCCGCTGGACGGTGGCCGTCGCCGGATCGGGCGAGAGCCGCTGGGTCTTCGTGGACGGCGTCGCCGCCGAGGTCGAGGTGACGCCCGAGGGCGCCCGGCGGCGCGCGCGCCGCGGGGGCGGCGACCACATGGCCGCGCCGATGCCGGCCACCGTCGTCAAGATCCTCGCACCCGCCGGCACCGCGGTGGCGGAGGGCGACACGCTCATCGTGCTCGAGGCGATGAAGATGGAGCTGCCGATCCGCGCGCCGCGCGCGGGCGTCGTCACGTCGGTCCGGTGCGCCGAGGGCGAGCTCGTCCAGCCGGGCGTCAACCTCCTCGAGCTGGAGTAGGGCGATGCGACCGACGCACGTGACCATCGTCGAGGTCGGCCCCCGCGACGGCCTGCAGAACGAGAAGGTCACGATCGCGACCGCCGACAAGGTCGCGTTCGTCGACCGGCTCACGGCCGCGGGCCACCGCGTGATCGAGGTCTCGGCGTTCGTCTCGCCCAGGTGGGTGCCGCAGATGGCCGACGCCTCCGAGGTCTTCGCGGGCATCACCCGCGCCCCGGGGGTCCGCTACACGGCGCTCGTCCCCAACCTCGCCGGCCTCGAGCGGGCCGTCGCCGCCGGCGTCACCGAGGTGGCGATCTTCGCGGCGTCCACCGAGACCTTCAGCACGCGCAACATCAACCAGTCGATCGACCAGTCGCTCGAGACCTACAAGGCCGTGTGCGACCGGGCGCTCGGCGCCGGCCTCCGCGTCCGGGGATACCTCTCGACGGCCTTCGGCTGCCCGTTCGAGGGGGCGGTCGATCCGGGCAAGGTGGCCGAGGTCGCGGCGCGGCTGGTCGATCTCGGCGTCTTCGAGGTGGCCGTGTCCGACACGATCGGCATCGCCCACCCGGGCCAGGTGCCGCTCGTCGTCGAGGCGGTGGCCGCGCGGATCCCGCGCGAGCGGATCGCGCTCCACTTCCACGACACGCGGGGCACGGCGCTCGCCAACGTCCTCGCGGGCCTCGACTGCGGGATCGCCACGTTCGACAGCTCGGCCGGCGGGCTCGGCGGCTGCCCCTACGCGCCGGGCGCGGCGGGCAACCTCGCGACCGAGGACCTGGTGTACATGCTCGACGGGCTCGGCATCGCGACCGGCGTCAGCCTCGAAGGGGTGATGCAGGCGTCGACGCTCATCGAGGCGCGGCTCGACCACCGCCTGCCCTCCCGCTACGTTCAGGCCGAGCGCGCCAGGATTCGCTGAAGCTGCTCCCAGTCGATCGGCTTCACGAGGTGCTCGTCGAAGCCCGCCTCGCGTGAGCGGATCCGGTCGGCCCGCCCGCCCCACCCCGTCACGGCCACCAGCAGCAGCGGCCGATCGCCCGCCGCCGCCCGCATCCGCCGCGCCACCTCGTAGCCGTCGGTGTCGGGCAGGCCGATGTCGAGCAGCGCCACGTCCGGCGTGAAGGCGTGCAGGGCCTCGAACGCCGACCGGCCGTCGGCCGCGGTCCGGACCTCGTGCCCGTGCAGGCTGAGGAGCATGGCGAGCGTCTCGAGCGAGTCGCGGTTGTCGTCGACCACCAGGATGCGCTGCGGGCGCCCGTCGACCGGCGCGGCCTCGGCCGCGTGGACGGCCCTCGGAGCCTCGCGGGCGGCCAGCGGCAGGCGCACCACGAACTCGCTGCCCTGCCCGTGCCCGCCGCTCGAGGCGTCCACCGTGCCGCCGTGCGCGAGCACGAGCATCCGCACCAGGTAGAGCCCGATGCCGAGCCCGCCGAGCCGCGCGTCGCCGGGCTCGCCCTGTCCGAAGAGCGTGAAGAGGTCCGCCAGCCGCTCCCGCGGGATCCCCACGCCCTGGTCGCGGACGCGGATGACCGCGTCGCCCCCTTCCGCCGTCGCCGTCAGGTGAATCGCCTTGCCCGGCTCGCTGTACTTCGCGGCGTTGTTGAGCAGGTTGGACACGACCTGCGCGATGCGCACGCCGTCGACGTGGACCGACAGCGGCTCGGCCGGCACGTCAACCACCAGGTCGTGCTGCCGGGCGCTGACGATGGGCTCGGCCATCTCGACCGCCCGCTCGAGGACCTCGCCGAGGTCGCAGGTCTCGCGGACCATCTCGATCTTGCCGCGCGCGATGCGCGCCACGTCCAGCAGGTCGTCCACGAGCCGCGTCAGGTGCAGGAGCTGGCGGTCCATGGCCGCGATCACGCGGGCGTGGCCGTCCGGGTCGGCCGGGTCGGCCGGCCGCCGGAGCACCTGGAGGCCGACGGTCATCGGCGCCAGCGGGTTGCGCAGCTCGTGGGCGAGCACCGCGAGGAACTCGTCCTTGCGCCGGTCGGCGTCGCGCAGCGCGGCGTAGAGGCGCACGTTCTCGAGGCCCGCGGCCGCGCGCGACGCCAGGTCTTCCGCGAGCCTGACGTCGAGCTCGCTGTAGCGGCGGCCCGAGTCCGACATCGCCATGCTGATCGTCCCCAGCACCCGGCCCCGGAACCGCAGCGGCGCGCAGATGAACGACCGGAGGTCGAGGGTGCGCAGCAGCTCGAGGTGGCGCGCGTCCTTCGCGAGGCCCTCGAGCAGCGACGGCGGGATGTCCAGGACGAACTCGGTCCGCCCGGTGCGCATCACGGCGTACGCGCCGCGAGGCGTCTCGCGGTCGGGCGGGTAGTCCTGCTGCAGGTCCAGCGCGAGCTGCACCCTGTCGGGGTCGGCGTGCGACAGCGCCACGCGCCGCAGGCTGCCGTCGGGCTCCGCCAGGTGCACGACGCACCAGTCGGCGATCTGCGGCACGGCCAGGTTGGCCACCTTGCGGAGCGCGCTTTCCTCGTCGACGATGTCGCTCAGGACCGAGCTCGCCTTCGCGAGGAAGCGCGCCGACTCCTCGGCGCGGCGACGCGAGGTCACCTCCATCCCGACCCCGACCATCCGCGCCGGCCGGCCCTCGGCGTCGCAGATCACGGACCCGCGCCCCGACACCCAGCGGACCGTGCCATCCGGCCGGGGGTTGCGGAACTCGATCTCGAAATCCGCGCAGTCCTCGCGCGCCTGGTCGAGCGTGGCGCGCACCCGGGCCCGATCGTCCGGGTGGACGAGCGCCTCGAAGCCGTCGAAGGTCCCCTCGAAGGTGCCCGGGGCCAGACCGTGGATCTCCTCGAGATGCCCGGTCCACTCGAGCCGGCCCGACGCCAGTTCCCAGTCCCACGTCCCCATCCGCCCGGCGTCGAACGCGAGCCGGAGCCGCTCCTCGGAGCGGCGCAGCCGCTCCTCCACCGCGCGCCTGTCGCTCACCTCGCGCTGGAGCGCGGCGTTGGCCGCCGCCAGCTCCGCGGTGCGCGCGGCCACGGCCTGCTCGAGCTCCGTCGGGCTGCGGAGCGCGAGCGCCTCAGGAAGGATCGGGATGATCGCGAACACCGTCGCCCACGACACGACCGCCGTCGCGGCCTTGACGACACCCGCCACCGGGTAGATCGGCCACCAGAAGATCACGGCCTCGATGAGGTGGGTCGTGCCGCAGAACAGGATGAACGCCCCGAACAGCAGGAACACCCGGCGGAACGGCAGGTCGCGGCGCCGGCGCGCCACCATCACGATCAGCATCGGGATCGTGAAGTACGCGGCCCAGATGGCGACGTCCGAGGCGATGTGGGTCCACCCGAGCGCGGGCGTCCACGCGCCGCAGAGCCACCGCGGCGGGAAGCCGCTGGTGTCGAATGCACTGGTCAGGGACTCGAGCATGGCGCGCCCTCGGTACGCGGATCGGGTTGGACGGAGGGGGGCGTCCAGTATATCCGGCGCCCTGCGAGCGCCAGCGCAGCCGCTATACTGGGGCGAGGGACGCCCCGTCCGCGACTCGCGTCCCGGCACGCCGCGCCCCACCCCGCCAGTGGGCCGTCTCCACGGACGGAGGACGACCCGCGACGGCTGTCGTCCAGCCCCTGCGGCCGCGACAACGGAGCGGCCGGCCGTGATTCCGGGCGGACACGCCACGAGCACCCATGCCGGACATCTCGCGCAGACGATTCGTGCAGGCGGCAGGCGCCGCGCTCGCCGGGCTGGCCGCCGGGGGCGGGAGCGCCGCCGCGCAGCCGGCGCGCGGCGGGCCCCGCGGGTCGGAGTTCGTCTTCGCGAGGCTGCGCTACGACTCGGGCGACTGGGACTACAACCCGAAGGTCGCCGCCAACGTCCTCAATTCGGTCGTCGAGTACACGAACATCCCGGTCTACCCCGAGGAGGTCATCATCGCGGCCGACTCGGACGAACTGCTGGCGTTCCCGTTCCTCTTCATGACCGGCCACAAGCTGGTGCGGTTCTCGGACGCCGAGCGCGAGCGCCTCCGGGCCTTCGTCGCCGGCGGCGGCCTGCTCTTCTCCGACGACTGCAACCACGACGTCGCGGGCCTCTACGCCGTGTCCTTCGAGCACGAGATGCGCGCCGCGTTCCCCGGGCCCGGCACCCTCGACAAGCTCCCGAACGACCACGCCCTGTACCGCACCTTCTTCCGCTTCCCGGACGGTCCGCCACAGACGGCGCACGAGCTGAACGGGTGGGGCGACGACCTGGTCCACGACTACCTGCGGGCGGTCGAGCACGACGGGCGCGTCGGGGTCCTGTACTCCAACAAGGACTACGGCTGCGAGTGGGACTACGACTGGCGGAACAAGCGCTTCCAGCGTGACGACAACACGCGCTTCGCCGTCAACATCGTGGTCTACGCGATGGCGAGCTGACGGTTCGGCTGCCACATCTGTGGCCGCAGCTACCAACATCGCGCCGCCCCGGCGCGCACCGCGGGCGCGCTGACGACCGAACCGATTCCCCCTAACATCCTGATATTCCATCGGTTACGCCGCTCAGGCGTGGCTGGCATCCCTCTTGTAATTCTCCCGGCAACGGGCACACCACCGCCCGTGGGGAGGACCGAGAGCAATGACCCACCAGAAATCGCTGATCGCGCTGCTGCTGGCCGGCAGCCTCGCGGGCCTCGCGGCCTGCGACCGCCAGGCCGACCGCGACGATGCCGTCATCGTCGACACCGACGGCGCGGCGGCCGCCGCGCGCGAGGCGGCTGACGACGCGATGGACGCGACCCGGCGGGCCGCCGACAGGACGGCAGAGGCCGCCAGTGAGCTCGGCGACCGGGCCGGGGCGGCGATGGAGACCATGGACGTCAAGGCCGCCCTCATCGCGGACCAGACCGTCGAGGCGGACGAGATCGACGTGGACACGAACCACGAGACGAAGACGGTCGTGCTCAAGGGGTCGGTGCCGACCACTGCCCAGAAGGACGAAGCCGAGACGATCGCCCGCGCCAAGGCGCCGGGCTACGCGATCGACAACCGGCTGCTCGTCGTCCCGGGCACCCGCTAGCACGCGGCCCGCACACGCGGAACCCGGCCGTCCGGGCGCCGCTGGCGCCACGGGCGGCCGCACCAGAGAGGATCACGAATGAACGAAGACACCCTCAAGGGACAGTGGAAGCAGATCAAGGGCGCGGCGAAGACGCGCTGGGGCAAGCTGACCGACGACGAGATCGACCAGGTGGACGGGCAGATCGACCAGCTGGTCGGCCGGGTGCAGGAGCGGTACGGCATCGCCCGTGACGAGGCCAGGCGCCAGGTGGACGAGTGGGCACGGCAACAGCAGACCACCGCCTGAGCGGCCTCGCGGCCGGGCGGCGCGGTTCCTGGAGCGGCGCCGCGCCGTCCCGGCCATCTCCGGCAAGGCCGCTCAGCGAGGAAGTCCCATGAACACCGCACGGGCGCGCGCGCTTCGCGGGCGCTGGCCCCGGGTCCGGACCCTGGCGAAACAGCGCTGGACGCGGTTGAGCGACGAGGACCTGTCGGGCATCGACGGCCGGGCCGAGCGCCTGACCAGCCGGCTCCAGAGTCTCTACGGCCTCGAGCGTGTCGAGGCGCGCCAGCAGGTCCTGGAGTGGCTCCGGACCCTGTTTCCCGACGGCGTCGCCACCGGGCCCGACGGGCCGCCCCCCGGCGACGAGGCGCCGGGGCACCTGCTGCGGGACGCCGGCGCCGGTTCCCCGCGGCCCCACGCATGACATCCCCCAGGCGTGCGCCCTGCCCAGCGGGCGTACGCACGAAAGGGGGACTCCACGGGTCCCCCTCCCCTGCCCGGCGATCCGCCGTCTCCCGCTTCCCGCCTAGCTGTACGCCGCGCCGACCATGATCTGCCGGATCCGCACCCACGGCGACCCGTGGGACGGGTGGTTGATCTGGACGGGCTGCCCCTTCGCGTCGCCCGTCGTCCCGAACATCTGCCAGGACTCCTTGCCCGAGATGGCGTCGAGGTTCTGCCAGAAGTCCGTGGTGATGGCGTTGTAGGTGACGTCGCTCAGCATCCGGGTCTTCTTGCCGTTCTTGATCTCCCAGAAGGCGTCGCCGCCGAACTGGCCGTTGAAGCGCTGCTGGTCGATGGAATAGCTGCCGCGCCCGTCGATGAGGACGGCGTCCTTCGTGTCGGCGATGATCTCCTCGGGCGTCGGGGACCCGGGAGGGCCGGCATCCACGTGGACGTTCGGCATGCGGAGGAACGGGTAGTTCCGCCAGGAGGTGGCGAAGGTGCAGCCGCGCGACTGGGTCTCGCCGATGTAGTGGGCGGTCTCGCGGTTGGTCTGGAGGCCGACGAGGATGCCCTCCCGGACGAGCGGCCACTGCTGCGACTTCACGCCGTCGTCGTCGTAGCCGACCGTGCACATGCCGCCCGGCATGGTGCGGTCCGCGGTGACGTTGAACAGCTTGGAGCCGTACTTGAGCTTGCCGATGTCCGTCATCTTCACGAAGCTCGTGCCGGCGTAGTTGGCCTCGTAGCCGACGATGCGGTCGAGCTCGGTCGCGTGGGCGACGATCTCGTGGATCGTGAGCATCGCCTGCGACGGCGTCATGATGATGTCCTTGAGCCCGACGCCGACCGGCGGCGCGGTGCAGTGCTCGGCGGCCTCGGCGGCGATGCGCTCGACGTTCTGGAGCATCTCGCCCTCGGTGGCCACCTCGTAGCCGGCGGTCTTCGGCGGCACGACGAACGTGCGGCTCTTCACCTTGCCGGCCTTGCGGGCGAAGACGGTGAAGCTCGGCGCGGTGCGGTAGATCTCCTGCTCGAGGTAGGAGCCCTCGGAGGTCGCGAGGTACTTCCACTCGTAGTCGAAGGCGATCTGCGACTGGACGCGGAAGACGTCGGGCTGCTTGAGCGCCGCCTCGTTGATCTGCATCAGGAAGGCGATCTTGTCGTCGAGCGAGACGTCGTCCGGCTTCACCTTGACGGGGACGGCCCAGTAGTCGGTGTAGGCCTCGACCGGCGCCAGCTTCACCTCGAAGCGCTTGCTGACGGCGCTGGCCTTGGCGACCTCGGTCGCCTGCGCGGTGATCTTCCGGATCTCGTCCTCGCTGACGATCGGGCTGCTGGCGAAGCCCCAGACGCCCGAGTGGATCACGCGGACGCCGAACCCGGCGCTCTCCTCGCGGCCCTGCCCGCCGAAGCCGAAGCTGTTGGTCACGATCCGGTCGCGAATCGCGATGCTGTCGTTGATGTTCCGCGTGAAGCGGATGTCGCAGTAGGTGCAGCCCTGGCGCTTCGCGTCGCCGAGGGCGATGTCGGCCAGCCCCTTGAAGCGCGACTCCAGGACCCGCCCCTGCGGCGACTGGGCCAGCAGGTCTCCCACGATGTCGCTGGCGTAGAGCGCCACGCCGGTGGCGCTGAGCGTCTTGACGAAGTCTCTGCGGTTCATCGTGATCACTCCCCTACACGGCCGGCGAGACCGAGGTCATGGTGAAGTCCTCGATCTTCATCGGCGGCACGAGCGCCGTGCCCGGGTTGTCGTAGGCCTCCCCCGTGTGCATCGGGATGGGCGTGCCCAGCATCGTGATGTTGTTGAAGCTCACCGCGGGCGACTCGTTCCAGCGGAAGTTCTGCACCGGCGCCACGATCTCGCCGTTCTCCACCAGGAAGAGCCCGTCCCGCGTCATGCCCGTGAAGAGCAGCGACATCGGGTCCACGCCGCGGATGTACCAGAAGAAGCTGACGAGCAGCCCCCGCCGCGTGGTGCGGATCATCTCCTCCACCGTCGCGTCGCCGCCGTCCATCACCAGGCTCATGCCCGGCAGCGTGCCGGTTGGCGCCTTCTGCTCGTGCTGGGCCCAGTAGCGGTCGTAGAACAGGTTCTTGACGACGCCGTTCTCGATCCACGTGAGCGGCTTGGCGGGCAGGCCGTCGTCGCCGACCGGCGTCTGGCGCAGCACCGGGTTGCCGACGTCGCTGCGGATCGTCACGTTGTCGCCGAAGACCTTCTCGCCGAGCCGGGTCTCGCCCCGCTGCTTGCCGCTCATGAAGCTGCGGCCTTCCTCGGCGGCGCGCGCGTTCAGGGACCCGAGGACGAGCGAGAGGTAGCGGGCCGCCGGCCGCGGCTCCAGGATGACGGTGTAGTTGCCGGGCTCGAGGGCGCGCGGCTGGCGCGACTTCAGCGCCTTGTCGGCCGCGACCTCGGTGAGCGCCACGGCGTCGATGTCGGCGATGTTCTTCCGGCCCGTGGTCCCCGACCAGCCCGACCCGGTCTGGTCGGGCGTCCGGCACGTGAGGATGAAGCTGGCCTCGGCGTAGCGGAAGTAGGAGAAGAGCCCCTCGGAGTTGGCGACGGCGTTGGTCCAGTGCATCTTCGGGATGTACCCGGCGCCGAGCACGCCCTTCTTCTCGCAGATGTCGGTGCTCGCCTTCACCATCTTCGCGCGCTCGGCCGGCCCGAAGTTCACCGTCTCGGGGCGCGTCGCGTCGACCTCGATGTAGGTCTGCGGCCCCTTCACGAGCGGGAGCAGCTCGGGGTTGTCGGGCTTGCGCTTCGCCAGCGCCTGCACCTGCTGGATGATGCCCTTCAACGAGGCGTCGTCGAACTGGTGGGTGCTCGCCGTCGCGCTCTTCTGCCCGTAGTAGACCGTGATCTGGACCTCCTGGTCGTGCTCGACCAGGTTGGCCGTGATGCTGGAGTTCGCGTAGCGCGTCGCCGACCGCTCGCCGCCCGAGAAGCTCACCTCCACGGCGTCGGCCGAGCACATGTTCAGCACCTTGTCGGTGACTTCCTTCACCTGGTCTCGTGAGTAGCTCATCGTCGGTCCTCGCCGCCTACTTTACCTCAGTCCGGCGGCGCGCCTGAGGTACCACTCGCCTCCCAGGCACGCCACGAAGATTCCCAGCCACCAGGGCGATCGCATCGGTCGCGCGTCCGTCTCGACGGCCGCAGGCGGCCAGCCCGCGACCAGCGCCGCCGCCAGCGCCGCGTCGTCCCCGGCGGCCGCCACCCGTCCCCCGCTCGTCCCCACGACGTGCTCGAGCCGCCCGGGCTCGGCGCCGCCGCGCGCCGCGTCCACGGCCACGATCAGGGCCGCCGATGCCTCGAGCGTCGCGCCCGCCGACGCCACCACCGCGCAACGGCCCTCGCCGCCGGGCCGGACCTCGCCGCGGTAGGTCCCGCCGGGTCCCGCGGGCCACAGGCGAATCGCCGCCGACGTCCCGTCGGCGCAGTCGATCCGGGCGGCCACGCGTCCGGTGCCGCCTTGATCCATCGTCCGCATTCGGACGTCCACGATGACCCGCTGGCCGGGCGCGGCCAGCGTCGGCGACAGCGTGAGCCGGAGCTCCGGTCCGGCGGCCTCGGCGCCCTCGGCAACCAGGGCCTGCCAGAACCTGTCGAAGGCCGCCCCGCCCTCTGCCCGATAGCGCCAGGCGTCCATGGCGCCGCTGATCACGACCCGGCCGCGGCCCGCCGGCTCGCCGACGACCACCGGCGCGGTGCCGGCACGCGCGAGCACCACGGCCGACGGCGACGGCGTCCCGACGAGCAGCTCGCCCGCGCGCAGGGGCCCGACGGCGATCGGCGCGGCTTCGAGCCGCTCACGCCACGGGCCGCCCATCAACGCCAGGAGCGGGCCGGCCGCCGCCCGGTCCGGCAGCAGGACGAGCGTGCCGCCGCGCACGCGCACGAAGCGCTCGAGCCGGCCGGCGTCGGCCGCGCCGACCGCGTCCGGGGCGCCGACGACCACCACCCGCGCCGGAGCGAGCCGCGCGTCCGTCAGGGCCTCCCGGCCGCCAGTGCTCACGGCCACCGTCGGGCCCAACCGGGCCACCAGCTCGACGTCCCAGCGCGGGTCGGCCTCGAGCGCCCGCCTCACGAAGGTCGCCGCCCACGACGGCCGCGGCTCGTAGACCAGCACGGGCAGCCGCTGATCGGCCGCCCCGGCGGCGACGTCGACCGCGTCGTTCCCCGGCGCCGCGTCGCCCGGGGTCGCGGCGGCCACGCGCAGGCGGCGGGCGCCGCTGCCCATCGGCCACCACGGGACCAGCACCTCCCGCGTGCCATCGGCGGTCCAGTCGACGTCGGCCTCGCCGACCGGCACGCCGCGGTCGGTGACCGTCACCCGGGTCCGCATCCCGCTCACGCCCGCACCGGCCAGCCGTACCCCGATCGACGCTGCCGCGGCCGGGTTCGCCAGCCCCGGCGTGGCGTCGAGCACCGCGACATCGGGCGTCGCTGCCGGCAGGCGCAGCGCCCAGACGGGCGCGGCGGGGTCGGCCGACACGCGCGCCGGCACGCCGCCGTCGCTGACGAGGATGCACGGGCCGTCATCGACGCACGCGGCGGATCCGTCGCCCGGCCGCACCTGCCGGGTCACCACCGCGAAGTCGTCCGAGAGCGCGTCCGCGAGGCGGGCCGCGGCCGCGCCGGCACCGGGAGAGACAAGGGCGAGCGTGGCGGTCGGCCTCACCGATGCATGCCCGCTGACGCGTGGATCGACGACGGCGGCGATGGCGATCGCGATGGCGGCCGCGCGCAGGAGGGGACGCATCATCGCGGCGCTCCACGCCGCCGGGCGCGCTCGTCGGCCAGCCGGCCCGCCAGCGGATCGCCGGGCAGCCCGCCGCCGGGCGCCGGCGCCAGCCGCGCGAGCGCGCGCGCGGACAACAGCCGGACCGCGTCGGCCAGCGCCTGCCGCCGGTCCTCGGGCGTCGCGCCGTTCACCATGCCGCGCGCCGCGGCCTGCAGGTCGGCCCAGGCGGGATCGTACGCCGCGACGCGCGCCGCGAGGCCGGCGTCGGGCGGCCCGCTTCGTGCGAGGGCATCGCCGAGCGCCGAGGCCAGCGCGGCCAGGTCCCCCAGTTCCCCTCCGCCGGCGGCGGATGCCTCCCGCCGCCACGAGGTCGCGGCGTCGAGCTCGCCCGAGAGGCGCCGCCCCATGTCGATGCGGGAGCGCTCCGGGAGGGTCCGCAGGAAGTAGCGGCGCTTGGCGAACGCGCGCTGCAGGGCGTCGAGCCCCTGGCGCTCGAACACGAGAGCGCTGGTGGTGTCGCCGCCGTTCAGCGCGGCCTCGGCGCGCGACATCGCGCGAATCGCCGTCAGCAGCTCCACCTGGCTCGAGTTCTCGAGCCGCCCTTCCGCCAGTTCGGACGACGACTCGGCCTCCGCGACCTCGTCCTCCACCTCGCCGCCTGTCATGAAGACGAACTCGGCCTTGACCATGCGCTGCTCCACGGCGAGCCGGCGGGTCTCCTCGGCCCACGTCTCCGCGTCGAGGCCAGCCCGCTTCGCGTGCAGGGCCTCGGTGTGGAGGATCAGCATCTGCTGGCTGAGGCCCTGCCGCTCCTCGTCCTTGGGCAGCGCGAACCCATCGGACGAGGCGCCCCCCTCGCGGCCGACCTCGACCAGGAACGAGGCCGACACCGCCGGCGCGCCGGCGGGATTGCCGTCGCGCGCCCGCGCCCGGTACGCCACCGCATCGCCGTCGCCGAGCCCCATCGCCTGCAGGTCCAGGCGGGCGCGGCCCCGCCACACGCCCGCGTCGCGCCCCACGATGGCAACGGGAACACTGCCCTCGACGAACGAGAAGGCCTCGCCCGACCCCGAGACCCTCGTGTAGCCGAGCGCGAGCTCCCGGAGGCCGATGTCATCAGACGCCTCGATCGCCACCTCGACGACCGTCTCCGGAGTCGGCACGCGCAGGTCCCGCCCCGGGGAGACGATCCTGACCGTCGGCGGACCGTCGGAGTCGACGCCAATCGTGAGAAGTCGTTCCTGCCCGGCGCGGCCATCCGGCGCCGACGGCCGCAGCACCACCGCCATCGGCTGCCCCGCCGCCAGTTCCGCGTGGAACCGGCCGGCCTCGCCCTCGACCATGGGGACGGCCGTGCCGCCGGCGGTCGTCACCGACACTGCCGCCGCAGACGCGCGGACATCGATCCGGATCCGGCTGCCGGCGAGCGCCCGGACGACGGCCGGGTCGCTGGCGGCCTCCGGGGGGCGGCCGGTATAGGCCGGCGGGGTCACGACGACGTCCACGGACTCGATTCCGACCGGGGTCGCCGCCGCCACGGGGGGCAGCACACGGCGTCCCACCCCTGGCTGGCCGCCTGCCGACCACGCGAGCGCCGCGACGACCGCCACGCTGGCGGCGGCACGCAGCAGCGGCGCCGCCAGCGGCGCGACGCGGGCGCCCGGCGCCCGTGGGACGCGCTCGTCGAGCGCCTGCCAGACGGCATCGACCAGGCGCGGATGCGCCGTCGTCCCGCCGCGCGCAATCTCCTCGGCGGTCACCAGGAGGTTGTCGAGTCCCGCGGCGCGATCCGCGGCGAGGGCCGCACGCGCGGGACTCCAGCGGCGCCAGGCTGCCACGGCCACGGCCGCCGACACGACGACGCCGGCGGCGCCCGAGGCCGCAGCGGACGTCCGGGGCTCCGCGCCCACGGCGGCGGACACCACGAGGACCGCCGCGCCTGCCGCACTGCCCGCCGTGACCGCATCCGCCAGGCCCGCCGCGCGCAGGCGCCGCCGCACACCCTCGAGCCACCGGGCTGCCGGGCGATCAGGCGACACGGTCCACCACCTCGCCGGCGACGCCGGCCGGCGCCGCCGGCCGTGGCCGGCGCATCCACTGCTCGAGGCCGAGCAGCGCCAGCGCGGCCAGCCACGGCCATCGCCGGTCGCCCTCGTCCACCGGCGCCGCGCCGCCCGGCGGCTCGCCCGGCGGACGCGTCCACGCGGCAAGCGTCTGGTCGGGAATGGCCGCCGGCTCCAGCGGGGAAAGGTCGTCGGCAAAGGCCTCGTCGAGCAGCGTCGCGAGGCGTCGGGCCGCGCCGACGTCACCGGGATCGCCCGGCAGGCCGACGACGAGGCGTCCGTCCTCCTCGCGCGCGCTGGCGCCCGGCAGGGCCGCGACCGCCCGGCGCATCCACGCGGCCCGCACGTCCACCCCGTCCGGCATCGAGGGCCCGCCCCAGCTCACCAGGATTCGCCGGCGACCGTCGAGCGGCAGCCGCGTGCCCTCGGCCAGCACGGCGGCCAGGGTCGACTCCGCCGCGTCCCGCTGCGCCTCGGCCGCCTCGACCTCCACGATCGGCGCCGCCAGCGGTACCGGGGCGCCGGCCGTGACCGCGGTCCCCTCATCGTCGAGCGAAAGCTCGAGCGGCACGATCGCCTGCCGCCCGCCC
This sequence comes from Vicinamibacterales bacterium, assembly GCA_050250645.1. GTDB lineage: Bacteria > Acidobacteriota > Vicinamibacteria > Vicinamibacterales > UBA2999 > JBFWVR01. The sequence goes on along the minus strand of JBFWOG010000005.1, from coordinate 285,967 downwards.
TCCAGCCGCAACACGTCGGCCGCCGCCGCGGTGGTCGTCGGGCGGGGCGCCCGCACGAACCGCAGCCCCACCCAGCCAGGCACGGCCGCGAGGTCCGCCGCGTCGAGGTCGCCGCGAACGAGCGGCGCCACCACGACGACCTCGCGTGCCGCGGGCGGCTGGCCCTCGAGCCAGTGGGCCGCGGCGGCCAGGCCGTCGGCCAGCACGGGACGACGGATGACGGTGGAGGCGTATGCTCCCTGGGCTTCGTCGCGCGCGAGGGCGTCTCCCGCGTCTCCGGCGGTCACCACGGCTCGCGCGACACGCCCGGCCCACGCCGCCTGCCGCCCCGCGCCGGTCCACACCGGTCCGGCGACGGCGGCGGTGGCCGCCGCAATGACGAGGCACCTGACCGCGAGCAGCGGCCAGTCGCCGAGTGCGCGTCGCGCGATCGACGCCATGCGGCTCTCGCGCAGGAAGCGCAGCGAGGGGAACGGCCGCGGCCTCCCGCGCTCGCGGACGAGCAGGTGGACGAGAATCGGCACGACCACCAGCGCGAGGCCGGCCAGGGCGCCGGGCACCAGCCAGGTCACGGGCACGGCGTCACGCGCCCCCGCGCCGCGCGACCAGGAAGCGCCGCAGCACCGGCTCCAGCGGCTCGCCGGTGGTCAGGCGCACGTAGTCGATCCCCTGGGCGGTCACCCGCGACTCGACCCGCGCCAGGAACGCCGCGACCTGCGCGCCGTACGCGGCGGCATGCGCGGGCACGTCGAGCACGAGCCGCTCGCCGCTCTCGAGATCGACGAACTCGCCCGACCGGCCTCCGAGGGCGAGTTCCTCGCGCGCCATGACGTGGACGACGATGGCGTCGTGCCCCATGCGGGCGATCCGCGCCAGCTCCGCGAGCGTCCCCTCCTCGTCGTAGAAATCCGTGAACACCGCCACCAGCCCCTTGCGGCGCAGCGCGGTGGCCGCGCGGGCCAGGGCCTGGGCCGCGTCGGCGACGCCGTCGGCCTCGAGCCGTGCGAGCGTCGCGAGGATGAGCCTCAGGTGGTGCCGCCCGGATCGCGGGGGCAGGTACACGAGCTCGGCACCGGACGCCACCAGGCCCACCTGGTCGCCCTGGTCGACGATGAGCGCCGCCAGCGCGGCCGCGGCCGCGCGGGCAAGCCCGTGCTTCGTGGCCGCGAGGGGCGCGCCGGCCGGCGCGTCCGGGAACGCCATCGACCGGCTCGCGTCGACCACCAGCAGCGCCGCCAGGTTGGTCGTTTCCCGGAACTGCCGCGTGTAGAGGCGGTCCGTGCGGCCGAACGCCTTCCAGTCGACGTACTTCAGGTCGTCGCCCGGGCGGTAGTGCCGGTACTGGTGGAACTCGGCGCTGTAGCCGTGGAAGGGGCTCCGGTGCTGGCCCTGCCGCAGGCCCTCGACCATGGTGCGGGCGACCAGCTCGAGGTCGCGGAGCGCCGAGAGCTCCGCGGGGGCGAGCAGGTGGTGGCGCGTCACACCTCGTCCAGCAGGCGGGACACGATCGACTCGGCGTCGATGCCCTCGGCCTCGGCCTGGAAGTTGACGAGCACGCGGTGCCGCAGCACGGGCCGGGCGACCGCCCGGACGTCGTCCACCGACACGGCGGGCCGCCCGTCGAGCACGGCGCGCGCCTTGCCGGCGAGCAGCAGCGCCTGGCCCGCGCGCGGGCCCGCGCCCCACCGGACCCACTGGCGGACGAACGCCGGCACCGGCTCGGCCTCGCGCCCGACGGCCGGCGGCCGGGTCGCCCGGACGAGCCTCGCCGCGTAGTCGACGACGTTGGCCGCCGCCGGGATCTCGCGGACCAGCAGGCGCGCGCCCTCGATCGCCTCGCCGGTCGCCACCGGCCGGACGGCGTCGGCCGGGCCGCGGGTCGTCGCCACGAGGATCTCGCGCTCCTCGGCGGCCGTCGGGTAGTCGATCACCACGTTCAGCATGAACCGGTCGAGCTGCGCCTCGGGCAGCGGGTAGGTGCCCTCCTGCTCGATCGGGTTCTCGGTGGCCAGGACGAACAGCGGCCGCTCGAGCGCGTGCCGCACGCCGCCGACCGTCACCTGGTACTCCTGCATCGCCTCGAGCAGCGCCGACTGCGTCTTCGGGGGGGTGCGGTTGATCTCGTCGGCCAGGATGACGTTCGCGAAGATGGGGCCGGGGATGAAGCGGATGCGCCGCTCGCCGGTCGCGCGGTCTTCCTCGATCACTTCCGTCCCGATGATGTCGGACGGCATCAGGTCGGGCGTGAACTGGATCCGGCTGAACTTCAGGTGGACGGCGTCGGCCAGCGTCTTGATGATGAGGGTCTTGGCCAGCCCGGGCACGCCCCGGAGCAGGCAGTGGCCGCCCGCCAGGAAGGCCGTCAGGATGTCGGTGATCACGGCCTGCTGCCCGACGATGACGCGGCGCAGTTCGCCTTCGATCGAGCGGGCCAGGCGCCCGGCGTCCTCGAGACTCGGGAGTTCGACCGGCGACACGCCGGCGGCGGACGACGATTCCTGGGAAGTCACCTCCCGCGATTGTAACCGAGGGCGCGCCGGCCGTCAGCGCACGAGCAGCGTCTCGGGATACTGCGCGTACCAGCCGAACCAGAACGCGCGTTGCGCGACGACCCGCGGGAGCCGGACTACCGGCTCCCCCTCGCCCACGAGCGCCTCCTCGGTGACGCGCCAGCGCCGGCCGGCGCTGTCGACGACCGCCAGGCCGTCCCGCGACACCGACTCGAACGCGACCGCGGCGCTCCCCATCGCGTACACCCGGTTGGCGCCGCGGCGCGAGGTGACGACCACCATGCGCCGTCCCTGGACCTCGAGGTGATACACCGGGTGGTCGTCGAGGAAGTCCGCGTCGATCGCGACCGGGACCGCGCCCGGCCCGGCCGCGGGCCGCACCTTGAGGGTGAGGACCTCCGCCTTGTTCCCGAGCCGGTCGTCCTGCCGCGCCACCTGGAAGTAGAGGCGATCGTGGCTGAAGTAGTCGCGGTAGGCCGCGCCCTCCGCGTAGTCACGCTCGTGCCCGGTGTCGAGCGACAGCACCGACGTGCCGGGATGCATCGCCTTCCACTCGCCCCACGTCGTCGTCACGACCGGGTAGGAGACGAGGGCCACGTCGAAGGCCGCCAGGGGCCCGATGACCGGCCGCCCCTCCAGGGTCGACCACAGGCTCCCCGTGTCCTCGTCGAACATCAGCTTGTTCGACCGGTACAGGAGTCCGCTCGTCCCGAAGCGGAGCACGCGGCCCTCGACGGTGCTCTCGTAGGGAATCACCGTCCCGCAGAGCGTGCAGTAGACGACCGTGAGCTCGACGCCGCCGACGCGGTCGACGGCCATCTCGTGCCAGGCCAGGACCCGCTTGGGATACGCGCGGGCCTCGCCGTTGACGACGAGGCCGAACACCACGTTCCCGTCGCGCAGGTAGCGGGCCTCGCCGGCCGGCAGGGTCTTCGGGTGGTAGAGCGGCGGGATGCCGTTGACGGCGACGCCGCCCCAATCGACCTCGTCCAGCCGGATCGACGACCGCGTGCCCGGCGGGAAGAAGAGCGCCATGCGCGGGTCGACCTGCGAGTAGACGGCCCCCTTGAACTCCGCATATCCCGGGTGCGGATCGTAGGGCAGCGTCCACATCCACTGCCGCCAGCCCACGAGGTACTCGTCGAACCGCCTGCCCGTCTGGCGCTCGAGGAAGCGCAGCAGCCGGCCGCGGACGCGCGTCTGCGGCGACACGCGCGGCGGGGGCGGAAAGGCGGCGCCGCGGCCCGCCCCCGGCGCGAGGGGCTCGCCGTCCGGCCCGACGTCGTCCGGGAACCCATCGCCGCGCAGGTCCACGCGGCGGGGCGGCGGCATGAGGCGCACCATGTCGATGATCATCGACGTGTACGCGTCGCGCCAGGCCGCGCCGAGCGCCTCGAGCGCCGCGTCCGCCACGTCGTCGTCGAGCGACGCCGCGTCGTAGAAGAGCGTGAGCGGCGGCGGCGCCCCGGGCTGGCCCGCGGGCATTCCGGCGGCCAGCCCGGCGACGGCAAGGGCAAGGAACGCGCGCATCTCGATCCGTTTACGGCCCCGGGGGCGAGGCGGTTACGGCCGGTGGCGCGGCATGCTACCCTCCCCGCGTGGACAGGCGACATTTCCTCGGACTCGGCGCCGCCGTTGCCGCGGCCCCTTTCGTGAACCTCCGCCGCTACCGGCTCTTCGCCAGCCAGGCGGCCACCTACTCCGCGCGCGCCATCGACCTGGTGGGCGCCACCACGACCATCGACATGCTCTCGCCGTTCTCGATCGGCAGCACGCCGTGGCTGCGCGACCCGGCGAGCTTCACGGCCGACGACCGGGCCCGGTTCGAGCAGTCGGGCCTGAAGGTCTTCCACCCGGCCGTCGGCCTCGGCGGCGTGGACGCCTACGGGAACGCGCTCCGGTTCTTCGCGAGCTGGAACGGCTTCATCGCGCACCACGCCGACTGGCTGATGCGCGTCGACTCGGCCGCGACGATCGACCGGGTCCGCCCCAGCGGCAAGATCGGGGTGATCCTGGGCCTGCAGAACTCCCAGCACTTCCGCACGCTGGACGACGTCACGTTCTTCCACTCGATCGGCCAGCGCGTCTCGCAGCTCACGTACAACAGCCGCAACATGATCGGCAACGGGTCCACCGAGCGGCGGGACGAGGGCCTGTCGGACTTCGGCGTCGCCGTCGTCGGGCGGATGAACGAGGTCCGCATGGCCGTGGACGTCTCGCACTGCGGCGACCGCACCACGCTCGACGCGTTCGAGGTGTCGAAGCAGCCGGTGCTCATCACCCACTCCAACTGCCGCGCCCTCGTGCCCGGGCACCCGCGGTGCAAGACCGACGAGGCCATTCGCGCGATGGCGAAGTCCGGCAGCGTCATGGGCATCACCGGTGTCCGCATGTTCGTGAAGGACGCGGAGCCCACGACGATCGAGGACATGCTCGACCACTACGACCACGTCCGCGACCTCGTGGGCGTCGAGCACCTCGGCCTGGGCAGCGACATGGACCTCAACGGGTACGACGACATGCCGCCCGACGAGAACAAGCAGATGCGGGATGGCTACAAGGGCAGCTACGGCTTCCGGGAGAAGATCGACATCGAGGGCGTCGACCACCCGAAGCGCGTCTTCGACCTCACCGAGGGCCTGATCCGGCGCGGCTACAGCGACGCGGACATCCGGGGCGTGCTCGGGGACAACTTCAGGCGGGTGCTGAAGACGATCTGGGGCTAGCGGCAGGTGTCCGAGGTCGCCGTCACCGCGGCGACCTCGAGGCGCGGCATGGGCGTCGGCGGCGGCGGGACGAACGGGGAGCCGCTCGCCGCCGCGGCGGCGCGGGGCCGCAGGCCGCCGCGGCCGGCCTTGCGGCTGTTCGCTTCGGCCGATCGCTCGATCTCACGGGTGTCGGCCAGTCCGGTCACCTCGATCTGCCGGCGGCCGAGGGCCTTGACCTCCTTGCGCAGCTTCGGGGTGAGCAGCAGGCGCCAGCGGCGCACCGGCGGCTCGGCCTTCTGGTCGGCGCGCGCCGGCGCGACCTCCGTGATGGTGCTGCCAAGCACGCACCCCCTCACCCGCACCTCGACGTGGTGCTCGGAAGAAGGGCGGGTGGCGGCCGGTGGGGCCGACGGCGCGGGCCGGGAGGCCTGCAGGCCACCGGCGAGCAGGCCGACGCCCGAGACGAGGAAGGCGAACGCGATGGCGGACTTCATCGGCGTCCCCTGGAAAGCTGGCACGCCTGATGGTAACGCCGGCGCTGCCGGGGGACCAAGCCCGGCCGCAGGCGCCGCCTCTAGACGTCGGCGAGCGCCTGAGCCGGGTCCGTGTGGGCGGCCCGGCGGGCGGGCAGCAGGCACGCCCCGACGGCGACGATCACCATGAGGGCGGCCACCGCGAGGATGACGCGCGGGTCGAGCGCCCCGACCTCGTACAGCTGCGACTGGATCGTCGGCCTGAGCAGCGCCGCGCCCGCCAGCCCGACGACGGTGCCACTGCCGACAATGAGGGCGCCCTCGCGGATCACCATGCGGAAGATGTCCGGGGCCCCGGCGCCGAGCGCCATCCGGATGCCGATCTCGCGCGTCCGCTGCCGCACCTGGTAGGCCAGCACGCCGTAGAGCCCGATCGCCGAGAGGAACAGCGCGACGACCCCGAACCCCGCGGCCAGCGCCATCGGCGTGCGCCTGTCGCTCAGCGACTGGTCGACGAGGTCGCTCATGGTCAGGACGTCGAAGAACGGCAGCTCCGGGTCGATGCCGGCGACCGCCTGGCGCACCGGCGCCGTCAGCGTCGCCGGGTCCTGGCCGGCCCGGATCACCAGGTAGACCGAGCGCTCGGTGTACTGGCGATACGGGTAGTAATACGTCCCGCCCCCGCCGGAATTCGCGGAGCCATCCAGCCCCCGCAGCCGCACGGCCTTCGCCACGCCGACAACGGTGAGCCACTGGTCTTCGGGCGGGGGCGCCAGCACGTTGGCGGCGCTCGACGGCGTGTACATCCGCCGGCCGATCGGGTCCTGCCCCGGCCAGAAGTGCCGGGCCAGCTGCTCGTCGACGACCACCACCTTCGGCGCGTCCTCGGTGTCCCGGGCGTCGAACCACCGCCCGGCCGCGAGGTGCATGCCGAGCGCCTCGGGGTAGCCGTCGCTCATCGAGATGCGGGTCGGCGAGATCAGCGACTCGCCCGGACTCATCTGGTAACCCTCCGCGAGGATCACGCTGTCGCTGAAGCTGTCGCCCATCGGGATGCTCCCGGACAGGCCGGCGTCGAGCACCCCGGGCACGGCGCGCACCCGCTCGAGGATGCGCTCGAGGACCGGGCGCACGGCCGCGCCGTCGGCGTAGCGCGTGGCCGGCAGGCTCACGCGGCCCGTCAGCACCCCCGCGGACGAGAAACCCGGGTCCACGGCGAGCAGGCGCCCGAAGCTCGCGACGAGCAGCCCCGCCCCGACGAGGAGCACGAGGGCAAAGGCCACCTGGCTGGCCACGAGCCCGCGGCGCAGCAGGCGCGCGCCGCGCGAGGCCGTCCCCGAGCGCCCCTCCTCCCGCATGATCTGCCCGAGGTTCGCGCGCCGCAGGGCCAGCACCGGCAGGAGCCCGACCGCCAGGCCGACGACGACCACCAGGCCGAGCGCGTAGGCCAGCGACACGAGGTCGAGGGCCGCCTCGGTCCCCCGCGGGATGGCGTCGAGCCCGAGCGCGGCGATCGCCCGCAGGCCCCACCACCCGAGCAGCACGCCGGCCGCACCGCCGACAAGGGAGAGCAGCGCCGACTCGGTCAGGATCTGCTGGGCCAGCCTCCCCGAGCCCGCGCCGAGCGCCATGCGCGTCACCAGTTCCCGCTGCCGCGCCGTCGCCCTGACGGACGCCAGGTTCGCGATGTTCACGCAGCCGATGAGCAGCACCACCAGGACGCCCCCCCAGAGGAGGTTGAGCACCGGGCGCACCTCGCGGACCAGGTCTTCCTGGAAGTTGAACACGGGGGTGTGGAACCCGGCGTTGATGAGGATCTGCTTGAGCGCGGGAAAGCGCTCGAGGTTCTCGGCGTTGAGGGCGTCGAGCCGGTCCTGCGCCTGCGCCAGCGACACCCCGGTGTGCAGCCGCGCGATCATGTTCCAGCTGTTGTTGTGCCGCTGGTCATCGGCCCTGGCCGCGGCGTCGAAGGCCGCCACGGTGAAGAGGTCGATGCCGGGGTCGACGAAGCGGAACGACTCGGGCAGCACGCCCACGACGCGCAGCAGCCGGCCGTCCACCCGCAGGTCCTCGCCGATGGCCGCCGCCCGTCCGCCGAAGAGGCGCTGCCACGTCCCCCACGCGAGCACCACCTTCTGGTCCTGCCCCGGCTCGGCGTCGGCCTCCGCGAACACCTGCCCGAGGGCCGCCGGCGCCCCGAGCACGCGGAAGAACGACGGCGTGACCTGCAGGGAGTTGAGCCGCTCGGCCGCGCCCGCGCCCTGCCCACCCACCGTGACGCCGCGCGTCCGGTAGACCGCGACCTCGTCGAAGACCTCGACGAGCTGGCGCCGGTCGAAGTAGTCGGGAACGCCGTTGGAGCCCCGCACGGCCCCCGCGCCGGGATAGGCGTTGAACATGCGGACGATGCGGCCGGCGTCGGGGAACGGCAGCGGCTTCAGGAGGACCGAGTTGACGATGGCGAAGATGGCGACATTGGCGCCGAGGCACAGCGCCAGGGTGGCGATGGTCGTGGCCGTGAACCCGCGGTCCTTGCGGAGCAGCCGTAGCGCGAGTCTCAGGTCCTGGAGCAGACGGTCCATCGGGCACACCTCCGGCGCCGGTCGTGCGGCGCGCTGCCTGTTTGGACGACAGGGGGCGTGCGGGAGTTCATCCGGCACGAACGGGCCGACTTGAGGCACAATTCGGCCGTCGTGCCAGCCGAGACCACGCTTCCCGCGCTGCGGCGCCGCCTGATCCCCTTCCTCTTCCTGCTCTACGTGGTCGCCTACCTCGACCGCGTCAACATCGGGTTCGCCGCCCTGGAGATGAACGCCGACCTCGGCCTCTCGGCGGCGGCCTACGGGCTCGGGTCGGGCATCTTCTTCCTGTCGTACACGGCCTTCGAGGTCCCGAGCAACCTGCTGCTCGCCCGCTTCGGCGCCCGCGTGTGGATCGCCCGCATCATGGCCACGTGGGGCCTGGTGTCGGCGTCGATGATGTTCGTCTCGAACGAAACGAGCTTCTACGCGCTGCGGTTCGTGCTCGGGGTGGCAGAGGCGGGGTTCTTCCCGGGCATCATCTACTACCTCACGCGCTGGTTCCCGGCCCGCGAGCGGGCGCACGCCGTCGCGCTCTTCATGACCGCCACGGCGATGGCCGGCGTCATCGGCGCGCCGATCTCGAGCGGCCTGCTCGCCCTCGACGGCGCCCTGGGACTGCACGGGTGGCAGTGGCTGTTCCTCGTGGAGGGCGTGCCCGCCATCCTGCTGGCGCCCGTCGTCCTGAAGTACCTGGACGAGACGCCGGCGGACGCGGCGTGGCTGGCGCCCGGCGAGCGCGCCTGGCTGGTGGCCGAGCTCGCGCGGGAGCAGGCGCCGGCGGCGGGCACCCACCACACCTTCGGGGCGGCGCTGAGGAGCGGACGCCTGTGGGCGCTCTCGGCGCTCTACTTCTGCCTGGTGCTCGCCTTCTACGGCGTGAGCTTCTGGCTGCCGCAGATCGTCCAGAGCGTCGCGGGCCTCGGCGCCGTGCAGGTCGCTCTCATCTCCGCGGTGCCGTACGTCGCCGCCGCGCTCGGCATGGCGTCGATCGGGCGGCACTCCGACCGGACGGGCGAACGCCGCTGGCACGTCGCGATTCCCGCGCTCGCCGGGGCCCTCGGCTTCGTCCTCGCGACGCTCGTCACCGGCTCGCTCGCGCTCTCGCTGGCCGCGCTCTCGCTGGCAGCGCTCGGCATCTGGGGCGCGCTCGGCCCCTTCTGGGCGCTGCCGCCCGCCTTCCTCAGGGGCACGGCGGCGGCCGGCGGCATCGCCGTCGTCAACTCGGTGGGCAACCTGGGCGGGTTCGTCGGCCCGGCGCTCGTCGGCTACGCGCGGGACTGGACCGGCAGCTTCACCGGCGGCCTGCTGTTCCTCGCCGGCGCGCTCGTCGCCGGCGCCGCGATCGCGGTGCTCGTCCCTGCCCCTCACGCCAGCGCGGACTGACCGCCCGACGGGCACGGGCGGTTCCGGCCGGGAGAGATACACTGAGGGGCATGGCAGAGACCGGAGCGGATGACCTGGCCTTCTTCCACCAGGCCGGCGTCTTCGTGCGCGACGGCTTCCTGCCCGCCCGCCGGTCGGCGCTGCTGACCCGGCAGGCGGTGACGGCGCCAGGTGAGCCCGGCGTCGTCGGTGTCGACGGGGGCACCGCGGTCGCCCGCGACGTCCGGCGGGTCGAGACCCTCGACATCTCGCGTCGGCTCGCGGCCGATCTCGAGCGCCGGATCCGGGGCATCCGGCCGGAGATCGAGGCCTACTTCGGCCTGCCCCTCGGGTGGTCGGAGCCGGTGACCGTGCTGCGCTACCGCGCCGGCGACTTCTACCGCCCGCACCGGGACCGTGTCGGCTCGCTGGACCCCTTCTACCGGTCGCGGCGGATCTCGGCGGTGCTCTTCGCCAACGGTCCGGCCCCCGCGCCGGATGACGACGGCTTCACGGGCGGCGCCCTGCGCTTCCACGACATCGCGTCCGACGACGAGGGGTACAGCTGCGCGGTGGACCTGGTCCCGGCGGCTGGAAGCTTCGTCGCGTTCCGGTCGGAGACCCTCCACGAGGTGTTGCCGGTCGAGGACGGTGTGCGCGTGACGGCGGTGACCTGGTTCCACGCCGCCTGAGCGGACGGGCGCCGGTGTCGACGCCGGCCCGTCCCCCTCGTCCTCGGCCGCGTCCGGGCGGCCGTCCGCCAGTGTCCGCTTGCGTCATCACGAATACTCATGCTTTGCATGCATATTCGTGATCGACAATGCCGTTTCCAATCTATCCTCCGGGGAGCACTTGACCGAGCGTCGGGGGGCGCCACCCCTGCGCCGTTTCCGTCCCACGGGAGGATGAGTGATGAAACGCATCTGGTTCCTGGCGGCGCTGCTCGCCGCAAGCGTGGCGCTTCCGGCTTACGCCCAGCAGGGCACGTCGTCGATTCGTGGTGTCGTCACCGACGAGCAGGGCGCGGTGCTGCCCGGCGTCGTCGTCGTGGCTCGCGACCAGAACACCGGCAACTTCCGCGAGGCCGTCAGCAACCCGGACGGCAGCTACTTCTTCAGCGGCGTGCGCCCGGGGCAGTACGAGATCTCGGCGGAGTTGACGGGCTTCAAGAAGTTCACGACCCGTGACGTCCGCGTCGAGGTCGGCCAGACCCAGTCGGTGAACATCACGCTGGCGGTGGGCGGCCTGACCGAGGAGGTGACGGTGACGGCGGATGCGCCGCTCATCGACCTGACCTCGAACGAGGTCGGCGGCAACATCACCTCGCGACCTGGTGGAACTGCCCTCGGTGAACCGCAACTTCGTCGGCTTCGTCGGGCTGCTGCCGGGTATCGTGGCCAGCATCAGCAACGAGTCCTTCGGGTCGGACTCGGTCAGCGTCAACGGCCAGGACTCGCGCTACAACAACTACCTGCTCGACGGCGCCAACAACAACGACGACGTGATCGGCCAGCGGGCGGGCACGCAGGCGCGGACGCCCATCGAGTCGGTGCAGGAATTCCAGGTGCTGACCGGCCAGTTCGACGCCGAGTTCGGCCGGACGACGGGCGCGGTGATCAACGCGGTCACCAAGCAGGGCACGAACCAGTTCCGCGGCAGCGCCTTCGGGTTCTTCCAGGACGCGGGCCTGACCAGGCGCGACTACTTCGCCGAGAAGGCCGACCTGGCCAAGCCCGACACGAAGCAACAGCAGTTCGGCGGGACCATCGGCGGCCCGATCGTCCCCGACAAGGCGCACTTCTTCTTCAGCCTCGAGCGCGTGCTGATCGACGACGGCGTGACGATCAACATCCCGGCGCGTCCGGAGCTCGACACCACGACGACGGAGCAGACGCGCGTCTGGAACACCGTCCTGCGCTTCGACAACCAGATCAACTCCAACCACACCTGGGGCGTGCGGTGGCTCCGTGAGAGCTCACCGCAGTTCAACCAGATCATCGGCGCCGTGACGCTGGCCGCCGCGCGCGAGGAGTTCGACATCGACCAGACGGTGGTCGGCACCTTGAGCTCGGTCCTCGGCAACAACCGCGTGAACACGGTCCGGGTGGCCTTCACCCGCGAGGACGTCGCGTTCGCGAACCCCGCCTTCAACGGCAACGGGCAGGACCAGGCGGCCCTGCCGCCGACCCTGAACTTCCTGACGTTCACGGACCAGCAGAACGCCGTCGCGCAGGCGCGCGTCAACAACGCGTACCAGATCGAGGACACCTTCGCGTGGTTCGTCCCCGGCAAGAAGGGCGACCACGACATCAAGTTCGGGTTCCAGTACGAGTACGCCAGCCAGCGCTTCACGGACCAGGGCAACCGCAACGGCACGTTCACCTTCTCGAACAACGGGCCGTTCAACGCGGCCGACCCGGGCACCTACCCCGAGCGCTTCTCGATCCGCGTGCCTGGCGGCAACGACTTCTACCAGGGCGGCCACATCCTCTCGGCGTTCGCGCAGGACAAGTGGCGGCCGACCCCGCGGCTCACCCTGAGCCTCGGGCTCCGCTACGACCTCGACATCCTGCCGATCCAGGAGAACGACAACGACCTGTTCGCGAGCCCCGGTGACTACCCGGTGGATCGCAACAACATCGGCCCGCGCCTCGGCTTCAACTACGACCTGTCGGGCACCGGCCGCACCGTGCTCCGCGGCGGGTACGGGCTCTTCTACAACTCCACCCGGCTCGGGCAGATCTCCGGCTACATCACCAGCGGCGTGTTCTCGGACTCGTTCACCGCGACCTTTCCGGCCAACGCCGCCGACCCCGGGCCGTCGAACGGCCGGCTCCCGACGGACCCCACCCTGGTGAACGGCCCGACGGTGAATGCCGCGCTCATCAACGCGCTGTTCCCGCCCGGCTCGCGCGTCAGGAACACGGGGACGGTCCAGCTGGACAACCCCGATCGGCGTACGCCGTACGTGCATCAGGCGTCGGTGGGCCTCGAGCACCAGCTGTCCCCCGCCCTGGCCGTGACGGCCGAGTACGTCCACTCGTCGACGCGCGGCCAGCTGATGACGAAGGACCTCAACCCCGGGCTGCGCGACACGACGTCGCGGACCAGCACCCTCCGGCGCATCGACCCGCGCTTCCGCGCCGCGGTGCTCACGCAGATCAACGCCGGCGACTCGGAGTACGACGCGCTGCAGGTGTCGGTCGAGAAGCGCTTCGCGCGCAACTGGAGCGCGCGGGTGTCCTACACCCTGTCCTACGGCCGCGGCAACAACGGCGGCGTCGGCAACGCGCCGTCCAGCGGCTTCCAGCTCCTCGACGACATGCGGCTGGACCTCAACCAGGGCCCGCTCGACACCGACCGTCGTCACAACCTCGTCATCAGCGGCACGACGCTCGTACCGGGGACCGGCGGGCTGACCCTCAGCTGGATCGCCCGCGCGTTGTCTGGTGAGCCGTTCACGATCACGGACTCGACCACCGATCCGGATCGCAACGGGACGTTCGCGGAGCCCCTGCCGTCAGGTTCCTACAGCGGGCAGGGAGAGGACGCGGTCACGGTCGACTTCGACAGCAAGCGCAATGGCGCGCGTGGCCCGGGGTTCTTCCAGCTCGATCTGCGGGCCGGCTACCGGTTCGGGCTCGGGGCCGAGCGGACACTCGACGTATTCGGTGAGGTGTTCAACGTGACCAACCGGGCGAACTTCGCCACGCCATCGGGCGACCGGCGGTCCACCAACTTCCTGCGCTACACGGGGTTGATCTCGGGCGGCCTGCCGGCGACGGGCCAGATCGGCGTCCGCTTCGGATTCTAGCGCCCACCGGATCGAGGGCCTTTCTCAACGCCGGCCGGGGCGGGCGCCGCACGGTGCCCGCCCCGGCCGCCCACGCCCACGGGCTACCGGCGCTGGATGACGAACCGCGCGCCGGCCGGCGGGCTGGCGCATTCCCCGTCGAAGCCCACCACGTTCCAGGTCATGGTGGACGACGAGGCGTCGCCGCCGAAGGCGGCCGACGACTCGCAGCGGCCGACGAGCGCGGGCATGCGGATCGTGACGGTGCCGCTCGCGCGGTTGCCGTCCACGGTCGCCGTGATCGCGCCGTCCCAGTCCCCGCCGGTCCACGTGCCGTTCACGCTCTCGCCGGCCTGCGTCAGGGTCAGCGTCACCGCGCGCGCCTGGTAGTTGGCGGATTCGAGGGTCCCGCTCCAGTCGCCCGCGACCTGCGCGGGCGAGGGCGAGGTCGGTCGGTCGCTGCAGCCGGCCGCGACGGCGGCCAGGGCCAGCGGAGCCATCCAGAAGAATCGGCGCATGAGTGTCCTCCCATTCGGGCGCGGGGGCGGCGCCGGTTCACGGGGAAGACAGCAAGCGACTTGCCAGCCTGCGGGCCGCCACGGCGGGCGCCGGGCCGCGGCGGCTGCCAGAACTGGGGAGTCCGGTTCCCAGTCTGGGCACGCGGGGCACCCCCGACGGGACCGGATCGGCTGATTCAGTACTCTGGAAGGCGGTGTCGAACCGGCGGATTGACGGCCGCGACAACGGAGCGGCCGGTACTGATTCGGGGCGTACGCACCACTAGGCCGGCGCCGCGACCCGGAAGCCGTAGTCGGTGTAACGGAAGGACGGGTCGATCCGGCTGCGCGCCGCGGTGCGGCTGATGGTCACCGCGTGGCGCCACGACCCGCCGCGCGACGCGCGCCGCCGCCCGGTGGCCGGGCCCTGCGGGTTCCGGTCCGGGCACGCCGCGTAGTAGCCGGCGTCGTGCCAGTCCGCGCACCACTCGTGGACGTTGGCCGCGATGCCCAGGAGGCCGAAGCGATTCGGCGGACCGAGGGTCACGGGCCACGGCGCGTCGAGCGGGCCACGCCCGCCGGCCGGCAGCCAGCCGGGCACCTCGTCGCCCCAGGGATACCGCTCGCCGTCCACGCCTCCCCGCGCGGCGCGCTCCCACTCGGCCTCGGTCGGGAGGCGGCAGGCCAGGCCCGACACGCCGCCACGCCAGGCGCAGTAGGCCTGCGCGTCGTGCCAGCTCACGCCGACAGCCGGCCGGTCGCCGCCCCGCGCGGACATGGCCGCCCAGTCGCGCGGCGCCTCGTGCCCCGTGTCGGCCAGGAACCGCGCGTAGTCGGCGTTGGTGACGGGATGGACCGCGAGCCGGAAGGCGTCGACGGCCACCTCGTGCACGGGGCGCTCGTCGGCCTGGCCGTCGTCGCTCCCCATGAGGAAGGTGCCGGCAGGAATGTGGACGAACGTCTCGGGCATGGTGGATGGGCCGGCCGCGCCGCCGGCGGCCGGCCCAGTCTACACCGCGCTAGGCCGCGCCGCCGGCCGCCGCGAACGGGTTCTCGTCCGCGGTGGGACCGTAGACCGACGGCAGGGGCACGTCATGCATCCGCAGGTAGACGAGCAGCTGGCCGCGGTGGTGATACCAGTGGTTCAGCATGATCGTCCGCGCCACCGCCGCGCGCGGCATCGCCATGATCTCCCTGTCGCCGGCCATGAACCGCCAGGTGGCCTGCATCGCCTCGTCGTCGAAGCCGCCGAGCGCCGCGTGGGCCTGGGCCACGCTCGCCTCGAGCGCGGGCACGAGCTCCGCCGCCGTCGCGGCCTCGGGCTGCCCGAACGCCGGCGGCTCGCGGAGGGCGTCCATCGCCGCCATCTGGGCCACGTTGCCGGGAATGGTCGCCACGTGGAGGGCGAGCTGCCCGAGCGACATGGACTTCGGGTGCGGGCGCCAGGACAGGTGCGCGTCCGGCACGCGCGCGAGGACGCGGGCGGTGCTCTGCGCCTCCTGGTCGAGTTCGGCAAGCAGGCTGTCGATGATTCGCATGGTGGTCTCTCCTCCTACACGTTCGGCGCCGTCTCGGCAGCCCGCTTGACGCGCGCGTGCAGCGCGGCCCATCCCGTTCCGATCTGCGGCCTCTGGTCCTCGGGGAACGGCCCGACCACCGTGTGCCTGAAGCTGATCAGCGTGACGCCACCCGCCTCCTTCAGCCGGTACTGCAGGTTCGAGGTCGCGCCCGTCGACATGAACAGCGGCCCCCAGATTTCGAGCAGCGCGGGACGCTTGATGCTCTGCACGAAGCCCCACAGGTGCCCGTCGTCGCCCCCGAGCGTGCGATACCAGCGGCCGCCGGGGAAGGTCTCGATCGCCATCGGGAGGGGCTTGCCGTCTGGCGTCTCGTTGAGCCGGCCCATCTGCGCGACGAGCGAGGCGAACGTGTCCTCGATCGGGGCGTGCACGGTGATCTCCTCGACGATCGTGAACGAGTCGATCGCCTGTGTCGTCGTCATGGCTTGTCCTCCGCGTGTGCCTTGATGCGCCGGAGCTGGCCGCGCCAGTACTGCGCGAACAGGCTGCTCCAGTCGTGGATGGTGCGTAGCGCGTCGAAGTTCGTCCGGTACATGGTGCGCCGTCCCTCCCGCCGCATGTCCACCAGGCCGACATCACGCAGCACCTGGAGGTGCTTGCTCACCGACGGCTGGTTCAGGTCGAGCGCCTCGGCAATCTCGCCGACCGACCGCTCGCCGGCGCCGAGGAACTCGATGATGTGGCGTCGGCGCGGCTCGGCAATGGCGTTGAACGGGTCCGAGGTCGTCGAGGCGCGTGCCATGAGCGTTTTATACATTCCTATATCGGAATATGTCAAGCGCGCGGCGCCGGTGGCTGGTGTCTCGCGCCCGCAATGGGCGTAGCATGGGACGAGGAGGGCGCGGCCATACCGCCGCCGCGCGACCAGCCATGAACGAAGGGCTGCGGGAACGATTCGAGTCGGCGGTCCCCACCATCTACTGGCACCGCCTGGACGATGGGCGCGTGCAATGCGACGTGTGCCCGCGCTTCTGCAGGCTGCGGGACGGCCAGCGCGGGCTCTGCTTCGTCCGCGCCGCCCAGGACGGCGCCATCGTCCTCACCACCTACGGGCGCTCCAGCGGCTTCTGCATCGACCCCATCGAGAAGAAGCCGCTCAACCACTTCCTGCCCGGCACGCCGGTGCTGTCGTTCGGCACGGCGGGCTGCAACCTCTCGTGCCGGTTCTGCCAGAACTGGGACATCTCGAAGTCGCGCGAGACCGACACGCTGCTCGACGCGGCCAGCCCCGAGGCCATCGCCCGCGCCGCCCGCGACCACGGCTGCCGCAGCGTCGCGTTCACCTACAACGACCCGGTGATCTTCCTCGAATACGCGGCCGATGTCGCCGATGCCTGCCGGGCCGAGGGCATCCGGACGGTCGCGGTCACGGCCGGCTACATGACCCCGGCGCCGCGCCAGGCGTTCTACCGGCACATCGACGCGGCCAACGTGGACCTCAAGGCCTTCACGGAGGGGTTCTACGCCAAGGTCTGCGCGGGCGAACTGCAGCCGGTGCTCGACACCCTCGTGTACCTGAAGCGCGAGACGAACGTGTGGCTCGAGATCACCACGCTCCTCATCCCCGGCCACAACGACGCGGACGACGAGCTGGACGCCATGACACGCTGGGGCGTCGCCCACCTCGGCCCGGACGTGCCGTGGCACTTCACGGCCTACCACCCCGACTGGAGGATGGTGGACGCGCCGGCCACCCCCGCCGCCACGCTGACGCGCGCCCGCCGCATCGCCACGGCCAACGGCGTGCGCTACGCCTACACGGGCAACGTCCGGGACGCCGACGGCGGCAGCACGTTCTGCCACGGCTGCGGCGCGCGGATCATCGGCCGCGACGGCTACGACATCACCGACTGGCAGCTCGACGCCGGCGGGCGGTGCCGCGCGTGCGGGACGGCCTGCGCCGGCGTGTTCGAACCGGAGCCCGGCCACTGGGGCGCGCGGCGGCAGCCGGTCAGGCTCGGCCTCCCCGGCGCCTGATCCGGCGCCGGCCAGGGCCATTCAAGTTCCCCGCGGCGGGGCCGATTACCGGGATGACGTGTGCTACGTCACAGGAGGCCGTCACCCATGCCCGCGACCCTTCCCCTGCTGCCGCGCCTGATCGCGTTTGCCGACGCGCGGGGCATCTCGCTGCCCGTCTTCGACGAGACCGCAATCCGCCTGCGGCAGGAGGCGCGCAGGGAACACGTCAACGCCGCGGCAATCGCGCGGGAAATCGAGTCCGACCCGACGATGGCCGCGGAGGTGCTGAGCGTCGCGAACTCGGCGTTCTTCGCCGGGCACGGGGAGGTGACGTCCATCCAGACGGCGCTCCTCCGCCTCGGGGTGCCGCGCGTCACGAACCTCGTGCTGCTCGCGACCGAGCGGGACCGCTACCGGGCGCGGCATCCCCTGATCGCCCGCCTGATGCGCCGCCTCTGGACCCACGCCGCGTCCACCGCCCTTGGCGCGGAATGGATCGCGCGGCGGCAGGGCCTCGCCGACGAGGCGGACGAGGCCTTCATGGGCGGGCTCATCCACGACATCGGCAAGCTGTACCTGCTGCGGGTCCTCGACGAGATGCACCGGATCGACCCCGAGGACCTCACGGCCGACTTCTCGGCACAGTTGCTCGACGGCGCGCACGCCGAGCAGGGCTACCGGCAGCTGGCCAGCTGGAACCTGCCGGCGCTCTACCTCACCATCGTCCGCGACCACCACGCCGAGCACCCGGACCTGGACAACGGCGTGCTGCTCTCGGTCCGGCTGGCGAACCTGGCGTGCCGCAAGGTGGGCCTCGGCCTCGCCCACGACCCCGGGCTGGCGCTGCACGAGACGACCGAGGCGGTGGCGCTCGGGGTCTCGGAGGTGGCGGCCGCCGAGCTCGAGGACCTGCTGCAGGACGGCGGACCGCTGGCGGCGTAGGGGGCCCGGCGGTGGAGCACCGCAGGGGTGCGCCACTGGGGTGCGCCACGGGGGTGCGCCACAGTGGTGAGCCACGGCGGTGCGCCACCGCGAGGGCTGCACACCACCGACGGTCGCCGGACGCGTCGTCTCCGTACGGCCGGTATACTGCCGGCGATGTCACGCCCCACACGCTCTGCCTGGCTCGCGCACCCGGGCCGTGCCGCGCTCGCCCTGTCGGCGGCCGGCCTGGCGGCGTCGGTGCTGGCCGTGGGCGCCGCGGGCCTCGCGCCGCCGCAGGCGGACTCCCCGTGCGCCGGGGCGAGGGACCACTCGCTGCCCCGACCCTCGACGGCCGATCCGGACGCCTTTCACGACGCGCTGCTCGGCTTCCTCGAGCGCACGGAGTACGACACGCTCGGGTGGTGCCGTGACAAGGAGGTGCGCGACACCGGGCCGTTCGTGGACTCGCAGTACCTCGGCACGCACCCGGCCGTCCGCGTCTACTACTCACCCGCCGTCATCCGGTGGCTCGAGGGCGGCCGGCAGGGCGCCCTGCCCGACGGCGCGATGATCGTCAAGGAGATGTACGCGCCCGGGCCGGCCGCGCGGTGGCAGGGCACGCCCGTCGCGCCGTCGTCATGGACCGTCATGATCAAGGACGCCGCGGCCTCGAAGGACGGGTGGTTCTGGGGCGGCCTGTGGACGAGTGATCCGCCCATGCCGAGGCCGAGCGCCAGCCTCGCTCCGCCGTTCGAGGTGGTGAATGAGGGCTTCGGGCTCGCCTGCCTCCACTGCCACGCCTCGGCCGAGTCCGAGATGACCTTCGCGTCGCTCGCCAACGTCGACGGGTACCCCGGCACCCCCATCACCTACTTCGTGGACGACAGCTGGCGGACGCCCCGGCCGCCCGCCGACGCGCCCGGCGCGCCCCTCTCGCCGCTCGCGCCGTCGCACCGCATCGAGGTGGGCCGCGCCGCGCGCCGGCCGCATCCGGACCCGCGCGCCGAGTTCGTCGCCAGCCTGGGTCGCGGCCTCGCAGGCGCGTCCGCCGAACCCCAGCCCATGGTGCCGGAGACCGCCGACCATGTCGTCGCTCCGGCGGACCGGCCTGCCGGGTTCGTCACGTCCGACCAGTGCATGGGGTGCCACAGCGGCAACGCCTGGTATGGGCAGAAGTTCACCATGATCGTCGAGCCGCGGTCGTCGAACCCGGTCAACGTCTCGCCGTACGGCGAGTGGCGGTGGTCGGCGATGGGCCTGGCGGGACGCGACCCCATCTTCTACGCACAGCTCGAGAGCGAGCTGGCCTACCTCGACGGCCGGCCGGCCGACCAGCAGGCCATCGTCAACACGTGCCTGAGGTGCCACGGCGTGATGGGCAAGCGGCAGCTCGACGCCGACAACGGCTACGACCTCGCGAACCCGGCGCCCGGGATGGCCGAGCCGTCCTTCGACCTCGACTGGATCACCGGCGCGTCGCCCGGGGGGCCTGGCGCCACCTACGGCGGCCTCGCCCGCGACGGGGTGAGCTGCGCCGCCTGCCACCGCATCGTCCGGGATCCGGTGCCGGCGGGCGAGGATACCCTTGCGTACTTCCTGGCGCGCTCGACGACAGGCCGGTTCACCCTGGCGGCGCCAGGGACCATCCACGGGCCGTTCGAGGACGACACGATCGCGCCGCATCCCATGAAGCAGTCGCTCGGCCTCGAGCCGAAGCACGACGCGTACATCAAGGACTCCCGGATGTGCGGCCACTGCCACACCATCGAGCTGCTGGTGATGGACCGCGCGCCCTTCGGCCACTCGCTCGAGCAGGTCACCTACCTGGAGTGGCTGAACAGCGCCTATCAGACCGAGTACTCGCCCGGGCCGGACCAGCGATCGTGCCAGGGCTGCCACATGCCCACCAGCTACGCCAACGCGAGGCGCGGCGTCCGCGTGGACACCATCCAGGCGAAGTTCGCGGACGTCCAGGACGACAGCTACCCCGGCGCCGAGCACCTCGCGCCCTTCGACCAGATCCGCGCCAGCTTCCGCGAGCGGGGCTTCGTGCGCCACCAGCTACAGGGCCTGAACGCGTTCCTCCTCGAGATGTTCGCCGCGTTCATGACGCCCGACGCCAGCACGCCACCGAACGAGGCGAACCGCATCCTCGGCGTGCGCAAGTCCGACTACATGAGCACGCTCGACAACGGCTTGCCGAACGCCATCGACAACGCCGAGCAGGCGGCCCTGCACGAGACGGCGACGCTCGAGGTCGTGGCGGCGGGCCTCGACGCCCGCCGGCTCACGGCCGACGTCCGCGTGACCAACCTGACGGGCCACCGCTTCCCGACGGGCGTCGGCTTCCGGCGGGCGTTCCTGCAGTTCGACGTCGTCGACACCGGCCGGCGCGACGCCGCCGGCGACCCGGTCATCGTGTGGTCGAGCGGACGGACCAACGCCATCGGCCAGATCCTCGGCGGCGACGGCCAGGTGCTGCCGTCCGAGTACATCGGCACCGCGAGGAATCCGCGCGGGGCCTACCAGCCGCACTTCGGCGCCGGGCGGCCGATCACGCGGCCCGACCAGGTGCAGATCTACGAGGAACTCATCAAGGACGGCGACGGCCGCTTCACGACCAGCTTCATCCGGCGGGACCAGACGGTGAAGGACAACCGGCTGCTGCCCAGGGGGTGGATGGCGGCCGGTCCCACGCCTTCGCTCGGCGGCGAGTACCTCGAGTCCACGTTCCCTGAGGGCGAGGCGCGCCGCGACGCCGCCTACGCCGACGGCAGCGGCACGAGCATCGTCCGTTACGACGTGTCCCTGGCGGACCTGCCGGCCGGCACCGAGCCGGCGCGTCTGCGCGTCCGGGCGACGATGCACTATCAGGCGATTCCGCCCTACTACCTGGAACAGCGGTTCGAGGGCGCGCCGGAGGGCCCGGCGACGAAGCGCCTCTACTACCTCGCCTCGAGGCTCGACACGCGGCCGACGCTGGTGGACGACTGGACCCTGCTCATCGCCACGACGCCGGCCGTCGCGCCGACGCCGCGATAGCGGCACTCGGTGGGTCGATCGCGGGCGCGCTCAGGCCGGTGGCCCGTCCTGCGGCCCGTCGTCAGGGGAGATTCTCGAGGTCGGCCAGGTCCTTGTGACGACCGGCAGCGCGCTTGTCTGCCTTGAGGTCGTCAAGGGCCCAGCCATGGAGATCCACCGTGGCTCTCGGGTAGCCGTGCAGGCCGACGGCGTACCCACCCACCAGCAGGTAGTCAACGCGGTTCGCGTTGAGCAATCTCGAGAACTCTCTGAAGTCGCCCGTCAGTAGCGGCGCGTCCATAGACCGTCCGGCGCATGATCTCTATCGCGGCAAGTCGCTCCGCCACGGAGCGGCTCCACCAGAACCGACGGTCGTCCGGCTCGTCGTGCAGGGACTGCACGCTGACAGCGGTCCGATCCACGATTCGCGAGACCGGCGGGGGCGCACCCACCGAATCAGTATGGCGCTCTGCCCGGCCTACGGTTTCCCGACCGCGCCCCCGGTCCAGCCAGGCCCGCGCACGACGCGCCCGGGCGTGGCGCCGGTGTGGTCGCCGTCCTTGAGCACCTGGACGCCGTTGACCCACACGTCGCGGACGCCGGTGGCGTACTGGTGCGGGCGCTCGTAGGTCGCCACGTCGGCGATCGTCGCCGGGTCGAACACGACGACGTCGGCGAACTGGCCCGGCTCCAGCCGTCCGCGGTCCGCGATCCGCAGCGTGTCGGCGGGCAGCGCCGTCAGCTTGCGGATGGCCTCCTGCATGGGAATCACGCCCTCGTCGCGCACGTACTTGCCGAGCAGCCGGGCGAAGTTGCCGTAGGCGCGCGGGTGCGTGCTCGTCTTGAGGAACACGCCCTCCGACGCCATCGACGCCGCGTCCGACCCGAAGCTCACCCACGGCAGGGCGATCTGCCGCTTCACGTTCTCCTCGGACATCAGGAAGTACACGACCTGGACGCGGCTGCCGTCCTCGACGACGAGGTCCATGGCGGTGTCCGCCACCGATGTCCCCCGGAGCGCGGCGACGTCGGCCAGCGTCTTGCCCGTGTAGTCGCGCAGCGCCTCGTTCCGGAAGCCGACGAGCACGGTCCCCTCGGCGCCGGCCTGCAGCATCAGGTTCTCCCAGTCGTCGGCGTTGACGGCCATCTCGCGGCGGAGCCGCGCCCGCACCTCGGGGTCGCGCAGCCGTGCCGCCCAGGCGTCGTACCCGCCCTCCTGCACCCACGGCGGCATCGCCGCGTCGAGGCCGGTGGACCCGGCGGTGTAGGTGTACATGTCGGCGGTGATCTCCAGGCCGCTCCGGCGCGCGCCCTCGATGCGGGCCACCACGTCGTCGATCTTGGCCCAGTTGCCCTGGCCCGCCTCCTTCAGGTGGTAGATCTCGGCGCGGATGTCGGCCTCGCGCGCGATGGTCAGCACCTCGTCGATGGCCTCGAGGAGGCGATTGCCCTCGCTTCGCATGTGCGAGATGTACATGCCCCCGGATTGCGACGCGACCCTGGCCAGCGCCACCAGCTCGTCGGTCGAGGCAAAGACACCAGGGGTGTAGATGAGGGCCGAGGTCAGTCCCATGGCGCCCTCGTCCATGGCCCGGCGGACGTGCGCCTTCATGCGCTCGAGTTCCTCCGGCGTGGGCGCCCGGTTGCCATAGCCGACCTCGTTGATGCGCACGGTGGCGGCGCTCACGAACGAGGCGACGTTCGTGGACACGCCCCGGGCCACGAGGTGGTCGAGGTATTCGCCAAGCGTCGTCCACGACACGTCGTAGGTGATGTCCCCCTGCCGCGCGGCCTGCGCCGCCTTCATCTCGTCGCTGAGCGGGCCCATGGAGCTCTCGCCGAACACCGACAGCGTGACGCCCTGGCGGATGCCGCTCTGCGATCGCCCGTCGGCGAGCAGGGACGTCTCCGAGTGGTTCAGCATGTCGATGAACCCGGGTGTCACGGCCATCCCGGTCGCATCGACATCCTGCCGGCCCACGGCGCCGCTCAGGTCGCCCACCACCGCCACGCGGTCGCCGTTGATGGCCACGTCTGTGACCATGCCCGGTCCCCCGTTGCCGTCGTAGACCGTGCCGTGGCGGATGACCACGTCGTATTCCGGGGCGGAGGTGCAGGCCGACACGAGCGTGACGGCCAGGAGTCCGGCGGCCCACGCGGCCCCGCGGGAGGTGTGCTGCGGCATCATGGCGGCATCTTAGCCTGAGTGCGCCGCCGCGGCCGGACAGAACCCCGGGGCCCCGCCAGCCCTCTCACGCCCTGCCTCATACGGCCGGCCCCTTTCCGGCGCCGCTGGTAATACCAGGCCGGATTCCGCATCGGTTCCCGCAGGAGCCTGACCGATGACCCAGCCGATGTCCGCGGCCCGGCGCCTGCGTCCCCGGCTGCAAGCCGGGGTCGTCGCCTGGGCTCTCGTCCTCGCGGCGGCGCCCGTCACCGCTGCCGAGATCATCGCCAACGGCGGCTTCGAGGTGCAGAGCGGCGGGACCGCGGCAGGCTGGCTCCCCCAGGGCACGGCGCCCGCCTACCAGATACTCGCGATCGCGGCACCCCACTCGGGTGCCTGGTCGCTGCGCGTATCGGGCCGCGGCGACGAGCTCGACGGTCCGCGCCAGGCCGTCACCACCGCCCTGGCCCTCGCCGGCAGCGGGCGCACGTACGCCTTCCGCTTCTGGATCCGGCTCGACGATGTGGCCTCGGTGCGCGCGCTGCTCAAGACCAGCGATGCGAGCGGCCCCCGCGCGGACCTCATCCTGGCCGAACGCGTCGTCCTCGCCCCGGGACAGTGGACGCTGGTCGAGGGGACGGCGACCGTCGCGTGGCAGGGGGCGCTGCAGGCGGCCGCAATCGTGTTCGAGGTCGTCCAGCTCTCACGCCAGTCCGGCGTCCTCCCCTCGCGTCTCGTCCCTGCCTACGACCTGGACGATGTGAGCATGGACACCGACACGGACGGCGACGGGTTGATGGACCGGGACGAGCCGGCGCTCGGCCTCGACGCCGGGGCGGCCGACAGCGACGGCGACGGCCTGCCCGACCGCTGGGAGCGGGACCACCGGTTCTCGGCGGCCGCCAACGAGGCCGGGGTCGACACCGACGGCGACGGCTTCACCAACCGCCAGGAATTCTTCGCGGCAACGGACCCGCGGAGCGCGGCGAGCTATCCCGGCCGGCCGGCCAACCCGAACGCGAACGCCGCGACGCGGGCGGTGCTGCGCTGGCTGGCGCTCCTCCCGGCGCAAGGCGCAACGGGCCACCTCGCGGTCGGCCAGAACGTGAGCGACCTGCTGAGCGCGACCGAGTACCCGGACATGGTGGACCGCCTCGGCGCGATCACCGGGCGGTATCCGGCGATCCTCGCGCTCGCCGTGGAGCCGGTGCTCGACGGTCCCGGCATTCCCCTCCAGATCGACCAGGCCGAGAGCCGCGCCCTCGCGTACTGGCAGGCGGGCGGCCTGGTGCTGCTGAAGTGGGCCATCTACAACCCGTGGGTCACCAGGAGCCCGGGCGTCCAGACGAACGCGAACGTCGCGGGGCTCCTGGCCCCGGCGACAGCCGCCGATCAGGCGGCGCGCGACACGCTCGTGGGCTGGATGTCCACGGTCGCCGACGCCGTCGCCCGCCTCGACCGCCAGGGCGTCGTCGTGATGCTGCGCCCGATGTCGGAGATGAACGGGAACTGGTTCTGGTGGGGCCGCCGCGAGCGGGGCGAGTACGTGGCGCTGTGGCGGTTCGTCTACGACTACTTCACGCACACGCGCGGCCTGAACAACATCATCTGGGTGTACGAGTCCGACTCGGGCACGCACGCGCCGGCCGTCGCGGGGGGCCAGGGGTTCGCGAGCGACTACTACTACCCGGGTGACGACTACGTCGACGTCTTCGGGCACAACCTCTACAGCGCCACGTGGGTGCTCCGCTTCGACGCCAACGAGGTGTACCGCCGCTATCCGAAGGTCTACGGCGTGCCGCAGGCCGGTCCGGACCACAGCCTCCGCGACGGCACCTTCGACAACCTGACGTACGTCGTCCAGTCGGAGGCGCGGCTGCCTCGCAGTTCCTTCTTCATCGCCTGGAACGACTTCGGCACACCGCTCCAGTTGCTGAGCATCGTCGGCAACGCCAACGCGGCGGCCCTGATGCACCACCCCGCGGTCGTCACGCGCGAGGGGCTGCCAGCCTTCAACGGGCCGGCCGCCGGTGGCCCGACCAACCTGGCCGCCATCGTCACGGGCACGAGCGTGGCGTTCTCCTGGTCGCCGCCGCCCGGCGGCGCCGCGGGCGGCTACCTCCTGGAGGCCGCCGCGAGCGCCGGTGGCGCGGCCATCGCGACGTTGCCGGTCGCGCAGGCCGCCGTCACGGTGACCGGCGTGCCGGTGGGCACCTACTACGTGCGCGTGCGGGCCGTGGGTGGCGTGCTGGCCTCGAACGAGGTGACGGTGACCATCGGCGGCGCCGGGCCGTCGCCGTGCGGGGCGCCGGCGGCGCCCGCGGGCCTGGTGGCGTCAGTGTCCGGTGGCCTGGTGACGCTCGGGTGGACGACCGGCGGTGGGTGCGCGGCCGCCTCCTACCGGTTGCAGGCCGGGTCCGCGCCGGGCCTGACGGACCTGGCGTCGCTCGGCGTTGCGGGAACGAGCGTCACGGTCTCCGCGCCCCCTGGGCAGTACTACGTGCGGGTCGTCGCGGTGAACGCCTCGGGCGCGAGCGGCGCCTCGAACGAGGTCCTGGTCAACGTGCCCTAGAGGCGGGCGGCCCAGGCGTCAGGCGAGAAGCCGACGAGCAGCGGCCCGGCGCCTTCGAGCACGGGGCGCTTGATGAGCGACGGGTGCGCGAGCATCAGCGCGATGGCCGTCTTCTCGGTCAGGCCGGTCTTCTCGGCATCCGGGAGCTTCCTGAACGTCGTGCCCGCGCGGTTGACGAGCGGCTCCCACCCGACCTCGCGGCACCAGCGCTCGACGCGCGTCCTCTCGACCCCCGCCGACTTGTAGTCGTGGAACGCGTACTCGACGCCGCGCGCGTCGAGCCAGGCGCGGGCCTTCTTGATGGTGTCGCAGTTCTTGATGCCGTACATCGTGATCATGCGCTGGGCTCCGCGACCAGTGTAGCGCGGCGCTCCCGCGCGACGCCTCGACGGCGGCGACGGACGACGCAGGTTGGAACTCGGGGAGAAGGTTGGAGGCGCCGCCCGGATTTGAACCGGGGATGGAGGTTTTGCAGACCTCTGCCTTACCACTTGGCGACGGCGCCGTCAGGTTGTTCCCGCGGATTCTACTACGGCGAAGACCGCGGAGGCGGGTGCCGAAGCGGCTATGACGCCCTTCGACCGGTGTGGTCCCCGCAAACTGCAGAGAGGCCGCGGCGTGAGCCGCGGCCCCCTGGCGATTGGAGTGGAGCGGGAAACGGGATTCGAACCCGCGACTTCGACCTTGGCAAGGTCGCACTCTACCACTGAGTTATTCCCGCCCGCAGAAGAAGAAGTCTAGCAGAACTGCCCCAAAACAGGCAAGCTGCCTGGGCTGGTGGCCCATCTCAGATCTCAGAGTTCAGATCTCAGATCGGGGGACCGGCACGATCTGCCGGATTGGGACGATCCCCCCGGCCCGGCAATCTGAAATCTCCAATCTGAAATCTGAGATCGCTACGGCCACCCCGGCCGGAACGCGTCCTCGTAGACGGTCACCTCGGGCTCGCCTGACTCCGGAACCTGCACGGCCACGACGTCGAAACGGCACGGCGCGTTCCCGAGGTCGTGCCGCGCCAGGTAGTCGGTGGCCATCGCCACGAGGCGGCGCTGCTTCGACGGCGTCACCGCGTCCGCCCCGTCACCGAACTCGGTGCCCTGCCGCGCCTTGACCTCCACGAAGACCGTGTAGTCCCCGTGCCGCGCGACGATGTCGATCTCCCCCGCCCGCGTCCGGTACCTCCGCTCGACGATGGCATAGCCCCGCGCCTCGAGGGCGTGACAGGCGATGTCCTCGCCCTCGACGCCGAGTCGCTGCCGGGCAAATGTCATGGGTGTCGTCCAGCGCCATTCGCGACCCTCGTGACCTTCGTGAGCGTCGTGGCTGGACGTGCTCAGCGCCGCTCCGCCTCCACCACCCCGATCGCCTCGTCGAGGATCCCCAGCGCGACCTGGGCTTCGGCCTTGCTGAGCACGAGCGGCGGCGAGAGGCGCAGGGCGTTGCGGCCGGCGCCGAGGATCAGCAGCCCGCGGCGGAAGCATTCCTCGACCACCCGGTCGCGTTCGGTCGTGGCCCGTTCCTTGGTCTGGCGGTCGCGCACCAGCTCGATGCCGATCATCAGGCCCTTGCCCCGCACGTCGCCGATGAGGGGGTGCTTGCCCATCAGCTCGCACAGGCCGTCCATGAACACCTGGCCGACCTCGGCGGCGTTCCGGATGAGCGAGGTCTCGAGCAGGCGAATCGTGGCCAGCGCCGCGGCACAGGCGACGGGGTTGCCCCCGAACGTGCTCGCGTGCGCGCCCGGCGTCCAGTCCATCACGTCCGCCCGCGACGTCGTCACCCCGAGCGGCAGCCCGGACGCGATGCCCTTGGCGGAGGTCACGATGTCGGGCTCCACGCCGAAGTGCTCGATGGCGTACATCTTCCCCGTGCGGCCCATCCCCGACTGCACTTCGTCCACGACGAGCAGCATCCCGTGCGTCTTCGTGAGCGCGCGGAGCCGCTGGTGGAACTGCGCCGGCGGCACGAGGTACCCGCCCTCGCCCTGGATGGCCTCGACGACGACCCCGGCGACCTCGTCCGGCGACACGAGGTGCACGAGCACCTGGTCCTCGAGGAAGCCGAGGCACTCGGCCTGGCACGTCTCGGGCCGGAGGCCGGCCGGGCAGCGGTAGCACGTCGCGTACGGGGCGTGGTACGACCCGGCGAGCGGCGCGCCGAAGCCCTTGCGCTGCACCGCCTTGCTCGACGTCAGCGACAGCGCGCCGAGCGTGCGCCCGTGGAAGCTGCCGAGGAAGGCGATGACGCCGTGCCGCTTCGAGTGATACCGCGCGAGCTTCAGCGCCGCCTCGACCGCCTCCGCGCCGGAGTTGCCGAAGAAGCTCTTCTTGGGGCCCGCGAACGGCGCGATGGCCTCCATCTTCTCGGCCAGCGCGACCTGCGGCTCGTAGTAGAAGTCCGTGCCCGACATGTGCAGGAACTTCCCCGCCTGTTCGACGATGGCGGCGACGACCTCGGGATGGGAGTGGCCGGTCGAGTTGACGGCGATGCCGGCGGCGCAGTCGAGGAAGACGTTGCCGTCCACGTCCTCGACCGCCGCGCCTTCGCCACGGGCGATGACGAAGGGATAGCTCCGCGTGTAGGAGGGCGACACGACGCGGCCGTCGCGCTCGATGATGGCCTTGGCTTTGGGGCCGGGCAGCGGCGTCTTCAGGTCAGGAGCACGCATGGGGAGATTGTACTCCCGGTGGGGCGCGCTACCGCCGCTTCCACCTCGTGCCCTGCGGCCCGTCCTCGAGGACGATGCCGCGGTCGAGGAGGGCCTGGCGGATGCGGTCGGCCTCGGCGAAGTCACGGCGGCGGCGGGCGTCCTGGCGCGCCTCGATGCCGGCCTCGATCTCGGCGACCGGCACCGGCGGCTGCTCGTCCTCGGCCCGGCGCAGCGACAGCAGGCCCAGCACATCGTCGAAGTGCGCGAAGGCGGCCTTGATGGCCGGGACGTCGGGGGCGCCCAGGGCCTTCTGGTCGATGGCCGTGTTGACGGCGCGGACCAGCTCGAACATGGCGGCCAGGCCCGCCGCGGTGTTGAGATCGTCGCCGAGCGCGTCGTCGAAGGCGGCGCGGGCGGCGGACACCTGCGCGGCGACGGCCGGGTGCGCCTCGCCCCCGGTGACGGTGTCGAGCCTCGCGAGGCAGTCCACGACCCGCCCGATCGCCTGCTCGGCCTGCTCGAGGCCGGTCCAGGTGAAGTTGAGCTGCTTGCGGTAGTGGGCCGAGAGCAGCAGGTAGCGCAGCGCCGACACGCGGAAGCCGCGGTCGCGCACGTCCTGCAGGGAGTAGACGTTGCCAAGCGACTTCGACATCTTCTGCCCGTCGACCAGCAGGTGCTCGACGTGGATCCAGAAGCGCGAGAACTCGTGGCCCGTGGCGCACTCGCTCTGGGCGATCTCGTTCTCGTGGTGCGGGAAGATGAGGTCGATGCCCCCGGCGTGGATGTCGATCGGCGGGTGGTCGAGGATCCGCAGGGCCATCGCCGAGCACTCGATGTGCCAGCCGGGCCGGCCGGGGCCGACACCGTAGTCCCACGTCGGCTCGCCGGGCCTGGTGGCCTTCCAGAGGACGAAGTCGCGCGCGTCCTCCTTGGAGTACTCGTCGCTGTCCACGCGGGCGCCCACCTGGATGCCCTCGTGGTCGATGCGCGCCAGCCGCCCGTAGTTCGGCATGGTGGCGATCTTGAAGTAGATCGACCCGTTGCTCCGGTAGGTGTGGCCGCGCTCCTCGAGCGCCTTGATGACGTCGGCCATCGCCTGGAGGTTCTCCGGGTCGGTGGCGCGCGGCATGTCCTCCACCGGCTCGAGGCCCAGCGCGCCCGCGTCCTCGCGGAACGCCGCGATGTACTGGTCGGTGTACGCGCGCAGGTCCATCCCGGCCTTGTCGGCGCCGGCGATCGTCTTGTCGTCCACGTCGGTGAAGTTGACGACGTGGTGCATCTTCCACTGGCCGACGTACTTGAGCGCCCGGCGCAGCACGTCGGTGCACACGAACGTCCGGAAGTTCCCGATGTGGCCCCGCGCGTACACCGTGAGCCCGCACGTGTACATGCGGACCGTGCCGTCCAGCGACGGCGCAAACTCCTCTTCCTGCCGGGTCAGCGTGTTGAACAGGCGCATGGGCTAGGCGGGAACGTCCTGCCGGATGTGGCAGGTCTGGCGGTTGCCGTCCTGCGCCCACCGGACCGCGAGCCCGGTGGAGGACGAGGAGACGGGGACGGGGGCGCCGGCGGCGACCTCGCAGGCGATGGTCACGGCCAGCGTGTCCGCCTCGCGGGCGAACCGGAACTCGATGGGCGCGTCCTTGACGCGCGTGGCCTCGATGGCCGCGGTGGCCGCCCCGCCGACCGCGTCGGCGAGGGTCGCGGCCTCGCGCTCGCCCAGGCGGGCGTAGCCGGCGGCATGGCTCGCCAGGTCGCGGGCGGTCGCCACCAGCCGCGGGTCGCCCGGCATCGTCATCGTGAACTCGAACGAAGTCGCATCCATGTCCGCTCCCGGCCCGCCGGCCGGCTCCCACCTATTGCGTTCACGACGGCCCCGCGGTCACACCCTGCGGCGAAACCGCGCCCGGGCCCGAATCAGATGGACAGTCTATCGAACAACCGGCCCGCCCGGCGAACGTCGGCGGCGATCTGGTCCTTGAGCGCGTCGACGTCGGCGAACTTCCGTTCGTCCCGCAGCCGCTGGACGAAGGCCAGCCGGACGAAGCGCCCGTAGATGTCGCGGTCGAGGCCGAGCACGTGCGCTTCGATGCTCGTCTTCCCGTCCCCGCCGAAGGTCGGCCGCACGCCGATGTTGGTGACGCTCGGGTGGACCACCCCGTCCACGGTCAGGGTCGTCGCGTAGACCCCGGCCGGCGGGATGAGCTCGTTCTCGGTCTCGATGTTGGCGGTCGGGAAGCCGATCTCCCGGCCTCGCCGGGCGCCCGCCACCACCGTGCCGTCGAGGAAGACCTGGCGGCCGAGCAGCGCGCCGGCCTCGTCCACGCGGCCCTCGGCGACGAGGCGGCGGATCCGCGTGCTCGAGACGACGAACTCCTTGTAGCGGATGGGGTCGATCTTCTCGGCGCGGAAGCCCAGCTCGGCGCCGAGCGCGCGGAGCACGGAGAAGTTGCCGGACCGATCGCGCCCGAAGAGGAAGTCGGCGCCGACCCAGACCTCGGAGACGTGGAGCCACTCGACCAGGACGCGCCGGACGAATTCCTCGGGCGACCACCGGGACAGGTCGTGCGTGAAGCGGACGACCGCCACGCCCTGGATGCCGGCCCGCTCCAGCGCCTCGAGCTTCTGCGCGGGCGTCATGAGCAGCGGCGGCGCCTTCTCGGGACG
Organism: Vicinamibacterales bacterium; assembly: GCA_050250645.1. Taxonomy (GTDB): domain Bacteria; phylum Acidobacteriota; class Vicinamibacteria; order Vicinamibacterales; family UBA2999; genus JBFWVR01. The sequence goes on along the minus strand of JBFWOG010000005.1, from coordinate 254,502 downwards.
CACGACGCGCGGCGGGTGCGGCTCGAAGGTGAGCACCAGGGCCGTGCCCCCCCGCTCACTCGCGACCCGCCGGACACGCTCGATGATCTTCACGTGCCCGCGGTGCAGGCCGTCGAAATTGCCGAGGGCGAGCACCGGGTGCGGCCACCGCGGCGGCCGGACATCGTCTGGAAAGCGAGCCACTTCCATGGAAACACATGATTGTAACCCGTAGTCGCCACCGGCCACGGCGCCAGGACTACAGGAACGCTCAGATCTCGAAGTCGATGACGAGGCCGTCGTAGGCCAGCTCGACCCCGTCGGGCAGGGTCGCGTTGGTGGCGGCGTGCGGCAGGTCGTGGCAGATGTGGGTGAACCACGCCCGGCGGGGCGCCAGCGTCCCGACCACGTCGAGGGCCTGGGCGACAGTGAAGTGCGTGGGGTGGGGGCGGTGCCGCAGGGCATCGAGCACCAGCAGCTCGACGCCCTCGAGGAGCGGCCACGCCGCGGCCGGCAGCGCGCTGCAGTCCGTGAGGTAGGCGAAGGGCCCGACGCGGAAGCCGAGCACGGGCCGGGTGCCGTGCATCAAGGGCACCGGGGTCACCGGCACGCCGGCGGCCTCGAACGGCCCGTCGATCGTGTGGAGCGCCACCTGGGGGATGCCCCCGCCCAGCTGGGCCGGCGGGTCGAACACGTAGCTGAACGTGCGGCGGAGCTCGGACGCCGTGAAGGCATCGGCCCAGATCGGGATCGCGCTCCCCTGCACGGCGTTGAACCGGCGGACCTCGTCGAGGCCCATGATGTGGTCGGCGTGGCTGTGGGTGAAGAGGATGGCGTCGACGCGGACGAGCCCCGCCCTGAGGGCCTGCTGCCGCAGGTCGGTCGACGTGTCGACCAGGATCGAGGGCCCGCCCTCGACCTGCAGGTGGATCGAGGGCCGCAGCCGGGTGTCGCGCGGGTCGTCCGAGCGGCAGGTGGCGCAGGTGCAGCCGATCATGGGCACCCCGTGCGAGGTGCCCGAGCCGAGGAACGTGACCCGGACGCGGCTCACGGCTGGATGATCGGGCTGGCCGCCTTGACCGCCTCGACGAACCGCATGCGCAGCTCGTAGAGCACCTGGTCGAGCAGCTGGCGCTCCTCCGCGGTGAGGTTGCCGCGCGTCTTCTCCTCGATCATCGCGAGCAGCTCGATGACCTGGCCGGCCGCCTCGGGCTGGGGCGGGCGCCTCTCGCCGGTGATCGGGTCGGGCAGGTCGCCGAAGTGGACCGCGGCATTGCTCGCCATCGAGATCACGAACGCCACGAAGCTCACGCCCGGCCGGTCGGTCGTCCCACTCTCACTCACGTGACAGGCCCTCCAAAACCCCGATGGTAGCATAGCGGCCGAGGTCCGATTCTCCATGTCCCACGCCCCGTCCGCGTCGCCCGCCGCCCGCTTCGAACGCCTCCTCGCCGTCATGCGCGCGCTGCGCGCGCCGGGGGGCTGCCCCTGGGATCGGGAGCAGACGCTCGAGTCGCTCCGGCCCTTCGTCCTCGAGGAGACCTACGAGCTGGTCGAGGCCATCGACCGCGGCGATGCCGAGGACCTGCGCGAGGAGCTCGGCGACTTCCTGTACGAGGCGGTGTTCCTCGGCCAGATCTCCGAGGAGGCCGGCTCCTACGGCATCGGCGACGCGCTCGACGCGATCACCGAGAAGCTCATCCGGCGGCACCCGCACGTTTTCACGCCGGACGGCCGGCCGCTCGCCGAGGCCGGCGAGGCGATCACCTCGGGCGAGGTCATCGAGAAGTGGGAGGAGCTCAAGGCCCGCGAGCGCAAGGACGCCGGCCGGCCCGGCAAGACCATCCTGAGCGGCGTGCCGCGCGCGCTGCCCGCCCTGCTCCGCGCCTACGAGATCAGCTGCCGCGCCGCCGCGGTCGGCTTCGAGTGGACCACGCCCGGCGAGGTGATCGACAAGATCGAGGAGGAGCTGGCCGAGTTGCGCGAGGCGGTCGGCGACCACGGGGCCACCTCCGCCCGCGCCGAGGAGGAACTGGGCGACCTCTTCTTCGCGCTGGCCAACCTCTCACGCAAGCTGGGCCTCGAGCCCGAGACCGCCCTGAGGAAGGCCAACGACAAGTTCCAGCGCCGCTTCGAGGGCGTCGAGCGGCTGGCGCTCGCCGGCGGCCGGACCCTGAAGGACCTGACGCTCGAGGAGATGGAAGTCCACTGGGCCGCGATGAAGGCCGCCGAAGGCGTAGGGGACAAGTAACTCCACGAAGGCGACGAAGGACACGAAGGTAGCCACGAAGGCTACACGACAATCCTCTTCAGGCCCTGGCTCAACCTCACGACGTTGAAGTTCAGCAACAGCCCGGCCCTGAGCCTGGTCGCGAGAAGGTACGACCCCAGCTGGGCTGCGTGCACGGGCTCGAACCGCGCGACCGCTTTCACCTCGACGATCACGCGCCCACCCACGACAAGGTCTATCCGGTACGGACGCAACGGGACCCCACGGTATTCGATCATCACCGGTCGCTCACGCTCGCAGGCCAACCCTGCAACCGTCAGCTCGATGGTCAGCGCGTCGACGTAGATCGCCTCGAGTAGTCCAGGCCCCAGGGCCCGGTGCACCGAGATTGCCGCGCCGATGATCTACCGCATCATGATCTCGGTGGGTTCGTCGAGTGGCGAGGGCAGACGCATGTAAAAGTCGCTGACTTCGTGCGTTCCTTCGTGTTCGTCGTGCGCTTCGTGGCGTTTGTTGTGATCCCCCTCACCTGACATGGCGCATGCCTCCCGTGTATGTCCGCACGTCGATCGCGGCGCCGTCGGTGATCACCTCCACGGCGCCGTCCTGGTCGGTCCGGTAGACCTCGGCGCCGGCGCGCGCGAGGCGGGCCAGGACCGCGGGGACGGGGTGGCCGTAGGGGTTGGCCCGGCCGGCGCTGATCACGGCGACGGCCGGGTGCGTGGCGTCGACGAAGGCGGCGGTGGTCGAGGTCGCGCTGCCGTGGTGCCCCACCTTGAGCACAACCACCGGCGCCAGGTCCAGGTCAGGCGCCAGCGCCGCCTCCACGTCGCGGCCGGCGTCGCCGGTCAGGAGCACCGACACGCCGCCCATCCGCAGCGCCAGCACCAGCGAGTCGTCGTTCCGCGGGCGCTGGCGCTCCCAGTCCGGCAGCGGCGGATGGAGGACCCGCACCTCGACGCCGCCGATGGCCATGTGGTCGCCTCGCTGCAGCCAGCGCACGGGGATGCGCCGCGACCGCGCCAGGTCGTGGAGCGCCGCGGTGGGCGCATGGGCCGGGACGGGCACGCCCTCCCAGATCTCCCCCGGCGCGAAGTCGCGGACCACCGCCGGCGCCCCGCCCATGTGGTCGGGGTCGCCGTGCGTGAGTGCGAGGTAGTCCAGCCGGACGATGCCGAGCGCGCGCAGGGCCGGGCCGACGACGCGGTCGCCGACGTCGAAGGTCGACCCGGCCGACAGCCCGCCGGCGTCGACAAGCAGCCGGCGGCCGTCCGGGAACGTCACGAGCAGCGACTCCCCCTGCCCCACGTCGATGGCCCGCAGGTGGAGGCGCCCGTCGCCGTGGGCTCGCGCGCGTGACGGCGGGTCGACGGCAATCCAGAGGCCGAGCGCCAGCGCGGCCACCGCCGCGCCCCGCGCCAGGCGCCGCCCCCCGCCGCGCGCACCCGGCCGGCCGGCCCACCACCACGTCCCCAGCGCCGCGTAGTAGGCCGCGACCGTCGCGGGCGACGGCGCCGGCACCCGCCACGCCAGCCAGGGCGCCACGTCGACGAGCCGGCCGCTCTCGAGCAGCACCCACGCGGCGGTCCGCGTGACGTCGCCGGCGACCACCGCCAGCACCCCGGCCCCCGCCACGTCGCACGCCACCGTCGCCATGGCCGCGACCTGCACCACGGTCATGCTCGGGATGGCGATGAAGTTGAGCGCCAGGCCCGCCACGGTCACCCGCTCGAAGACGGTCGCCGCCACCGGCAGCAGCACCGCCTCGGCCGACGCCGACGCCGCGAGGAGCGCCCCGCCGTGCCGCCACCAGCCCGCGGCGCGCGGCAGGCGCCCGGCACCGAGCAGGATGGCGGCCGTGGCGCCGAAGGTGAGCCACGCGCCGACGTCGGCGACCGTCAGCGGGTCGGCGACGAGCAGCACCGCGGCCGTCAGCCCGACCGTCGTGGCGGCCGCCGCGCGCTGGTCGACGAGGCGCGCCGCGAGGTAGATGACCGCCATCACCGTCGCCCGCGCCACCGAGGCGCCGCCGCCCGCGACGACCGCGTACGCGGTGAGCACCGCGATGGCGCACGTGGACGACGCGGCGGGCCCCGCGCCCGCGAGTGACAGCAGGACGAGCACGAGCGCCGCGAGGATGGCGATGTTGCCGCCGGAGATCGCGACCACGTGGTAGGTGCCCGCCTCCTGCAGCCGCCGCTGCACCTCGGGCGTGATCGCGGCGCGGTCCCCGATCAGGATCGCGGTCGCCACGGCGCCGGCCTGCGGGTCGGCCGCGCCGACGCGCCGGCGCAGCACGTCGCGCGTCCGCGCGCGGACGGCCGCCGCCGCGCGGTCCCACCACCGCGCCTCGCCCGTGACCTCCACGAGCGCCGCGCTCTTGACCGTGCCGACGAGCGCGATGCCGCGGCGCGCCATGGCGCGCTCCTGGTCCCCGACCCCATCGTTCAGGTACCGCGCCGGACGCCGGAGGCGCACCGACAGCCTCACCTGCCGCCCCGCCCGCCACCCCGGGGCCGCCGCCGCGGCAAGGCGCCCGCCCACGGTGACGGCGAGTCCACCCGGGGCGGCCACCGGTGTTCGCCCGATCCACACGCGGGTGACCGCGATCCGCAGCCCGACGCCCTCCTCGTAGACGGCGGCGTCGGCCAGCAGGCGCCCCTCGACGGTCACCGGGTCGTCCAGGCGCGGCGCGGGCGGTCCGCCGATGGCGAAGCCGCCCAGGGCCCGGTCGAGGGTCTCGCGCAGCGGGGGATCCAGGGCCTGGGCCACCGCGGCCCCGCCGAGCAGCCACCCGGCGGCCACCGCGGCGAGCAGGGCGCTCCCTGCCTGCAGCGCGTACCGCCCCCGCCCCCAGGCCAGCACCGAGACGCCCCACGCCGCCGCGAGGACCATCCGGCCGAGGCCCGGCGCCCCGGCGCCCACCGACACGCCGAGGGCCGTGCCGGCCGTGAACGCGGTGGTGAGGAGCAGGCCGAGCCAGCGCACGCGCGTGGCTGGTGCAAGGACCGGGCTGGGGCCGGGATGCCGGCCGGGGCGGGGGAACGGGGCTGGGGGTCAGCAGAACCTGCGGACCCGGCAGGGCGCCGGGTTCGCAGATTCCGCCACGGGCGCGCGGGGGCTCAGACGGTGCCGACCGCCGCGTAGTAGTCCTGCAGCGACCGGACGTCGAGGCCCTCGGTGCGGAGCGCCTGGATCGCGGCGACGGCCGCGGCGGCGCCGGTGATGGTCGTGATGCAGGGGACGCGGGTCATCATGGCGGCGCGCCGGACCGCCTTGTCGTCGAAGAACGACTCGCGGCCGAGCGGCGTGTTGATGACCATCGCGATCTTCTTGTTGACGATCTCGTCGGCCAGGCTGGGCCGGCCCTCGTTGACCTTGTAGACGACCTCGCACTCGACGCCGTGCGCGCGCAGGTAGGCGGCGGTCCCGCGCGTGCCGACCAGCGTGAAGCCGAGGGCCGCGAGCTCGCGGGCGATCGGCAGCACGTGCGGCTTGTCGTCGTTGTTGACGCTGAGGCACACGGCGCCGCCGTCGGGCAGCGCCTGCCCCACGCCGAGCATGGCCTTGACGAAGGCCAGGCCGAAGTTGCCCGCGCCGCCCATGACCTCGCCGGTCGACTTCATCTCGGGCCCGAGGATCGTGTCCACGCCCGGGAAGCGCACGAACGGGAACACGGGGCTCTTGACGAACACGCCCGCCGGGCTCAGGTCGTCGACGAAGCCGAGGTCGGCCAGCGTCCGGCCGCCCATCACGCGGGCGGCGACCTGCGCGAGCGGCACGCCCGTCGCCTTCGCCAGGTACGGCACCGTGCGCGACGCCCGCGGGTTCACCTCGAGGACGTACACCGTGTCGTCCTTGATGGCGTACTGCACGTTCATCAGCCCGATGACCTTGAGCGCGGTCGCGATGCGCCGCGTGTAGTCCTTGATGGTCGACAGGTGCTTCTCGGCGACCCGGGCCGGCGGCACCACACACGAGCTGTCGCCCGAGTGGATGCCCGCCTCCTCGATGTGCTCCATCACACCGCCGATGATCACTGCGCCGGTCTCGTCGGCGACGCAGTCGACGTCGAGTTCCTTCGCGTGCTCGAGGAAGCGGTCGATCAGGATCGGCCGGTCGTGCGACACGTCCACGGCGCTCAGCATGTAGCGGTCGAGCGTCGCCACGTCGTAGACGATCGCCATGGCGCGGCCGCCGAGCACGTACGACGGCCGGACCACCACCGGGAAGCCGATGCGCGCCGCGATCTCCCGCGCCTCGTCGCGCGAGATCGCCGTCCCGCTGGCCGGCTGCGGGATGCCGAGGTCCCACAGGAGCTGGTTGAACCGCTGCCGGTCCTCGGCCAGGTCGATCGAGTCCGGCGACGTGCCGCGGATCGGCACGCCCGCCGCCTGCAGGGCGAGCGCCAGCTTGAGCGGCGTCTGCCCGCCGAACTGCACCACGCACGAGACGTCCGGGTTGCCCTGCCGCTCGCGCTCGACGACGGTCATGACGTCCTCGAAGGTCAGCGGCTCGAAGTAGAGGCGGTCCGACGTGTCGTAGTCGGTCGAGACGGTCTCGGGGTTGCAGTTGACCATGATGGTCTCGAACCCCTCCTTCTCGAACCCGAACACCGCGTGGCAGCAGCAGTAGTCGAACTCGATGCCCTGGCCGATCCGGTTCGGGCCGCTCCCGAGGATGATGATCTTCCGCCGGTCGCTCGGCTCCGCCTCGCAGCTCTCCTCGTACGAGCTGTACATGTACGGGGTGAACGACTCGAACTCCGCCGCGCAGGTGTCGATGCGCTTGTAGACCGGCGCGAGGCCCTCCTCGAGCCGCTTCTCGCGCACCGCGGTCTCCCCCGACCCGAGGATGTGCCCCAGCTCGAGGTCGCCGAACCCCGTGCGCTTCAGCGTGCGCAGCAGGTCGCTCGACATGTCGCGCAGGCCGACCATCTCGGCCGTCTTCCGCAGCTCCACCATCTCGGCGAACTGCTCGAGGAACCACGGGTCCATCTTCGTCAGCTCGTGGATCCGCTCCACCGACCAGCCCTTGTCGAGCGCCCGGAAGAGCGCCCACATGCGGCGGTCGTTGGGGACCACGAGCCGGCGCTGCAGGTTCGCGTCCTCCTCCTCGTCCTCGGGCGAGCCGGCGGCCGGCACCGGGGACGGCCGCTCGAACAGCAGGCCCTCGCGCCCGAGTTCCAGCGACCGGATGCCCTTCAGGAACGACTCCTTGAACGTGCGGCCGATCGCCATCGCCTCGCCCACCGACTTCATCTGCGTCGTCAGCGTCCGATCGGCCTGCGGGAACTTCTCGAAGTTCCACCGCGGGATCTTGGTGACCACGTAGTCGATCGTCGGCTCGAACGAGGCCGGCGTCAGGCGCGTGATGTCGTTGGGGATCTCGTCGAGGTGGTAGCCGAGGGCGAGCTTCGCCGCGATCTTCGCGATCGGGAAGCCGGTGGCCTTCGAGGCGAGCGCCGAGCTGCGCGACACGCGCGGGTTCATCTCGATCGCCGTCATGCGCCCGTCCGCCGGGTTGACCGCGAACTGGATGTTCGACCCGCCCGTCTCCACCCCGACCCGCCGGATGATGCGGCGCGCCTGGTCGCGCATCCGCTGGTATTCCTTGTCGGTCAGCGTCTGCGCCGGCGCGACGGTGATGCTGTCGCCGGTGTGGACGCCCATCGGGTCGATGTTCTCGATCGAGCAGATGACCACGAAGTTGTCCGCGCAGTCGCGCATCACCTCGAGCTCGTATTCCTTCCAGCCGATCACCGACTCCTCGATCAGCACCTCGTGCACCGGGCTCAGGTCGAGCCCGCGCTGCGCGAGCTCGCGGAACTCCTCGACGTTGTACGCGATGCCGCCGCCGACCCCGCCGAGCGTGTAGCTCGGGCGGATGATCGCCGGGAAGCCGACCTGCTCCACCAGCCGCAGCGCCTCCTCGAAGTCGTGCGCCACGCCGCTCTCCGGCACGTCGACGCCGATCTCCTTCATGGCGTCGCGGAACTGCTGCCGGTCCTCGGCGACGGCAATCGCCGTCACGGACGCGCCGATGAGCTCGACGCCGTGCTTCTGGAGCACGCCCGCGTGGTGCAGGTCCATCGCCAGGTTCAGCGCCGTCTGCCCGCCGACGGTCGGCAGCACCGCGTCGGGCTTCTCCTTCGCGATGATCTGCTCGACCACCTCGACGGTGAGCGGCTCGACGTAGGTCCGGTCGGCCAGCTCCGGGTCCGTCATGATCGTGGCCGGGTTGCTGTTGACCAGCACGACCTCGAGGCCCTCGGCCTTGAGCGCCTTGATGGCCTGCGTCCCGGAGTAGTCGAACTCGCAGGCCTGGCCGATGACGATCGGGCCCGACCCGATCACGAGCACGCGGTGGATGTCTGTACGTTTGGGCATCGATCCGTCTTTGGGGACGCGCCTACCGGCGCTCCATCTCGTCGAGGAACTGGCGGAACAGGTAGTCGGCGTCGTGCGGTCCGGGCGACGCCTCCGGGTGGTACTGCACGGAGTAGGCCGGCTTGCTCACGTGCCGCAGGCCCTCCACCGTCCCGTCATACAGGTTCAGGTGCGACACCTTCGCGGTGGCGGGCAGCGACTCCGGGTCCACGGCGAACCCGTGGTTCTGCGAGGTGATCTCGATCTTCCCCGTGTCGAGCGCCTTCACGGGGTGGTTCGCGCCGCGGTGGCCGAACTTCAGCTTGTAGGTCGTCGCGCCGAGCGCCAGCGCCATCAGCTGGTGGCCGAGGCAGATGCCGAACACCGGGCGGTCCGACGCGATCACCTCCCGCACGCTGTCGACGGCGTAGGTGACGGCCGCCGGGTCGCCGGGGCCGTTGCTCAGGAACACGCCGTCGGGCTCCCACGCGAACAGGTCCGCCGCCGGCGCGCCCGCCGGGAACACCCGGACCTGGCAGCCGTGCGCGGCCAGCCGACGCAGGATGTTCTGCTTGATGCCGAAGTCGTAGGCCGCCACCTTGAGCGGCCGCGACGCGCGCCGCTCCGGCGGCACCCCGAACTCGGCCTCCGTCACCGCGTCGGCCAGCGACGACTCGAAGTCATACGCCTCCGCGCAGGTCACCCGGCTGACCAGGTCCGCGCCCTCCATCGGCGCGATGGCCCGCGCGCGCGCCACCAGCTCGCCGGGGTCGAGCCCGGGCCCCGTCGCGATGACGCCCCGCATCACGCCCGCGCTCCGCAGCTTCCGCGTCAGCGCCCGCGTGTCGATGTCGCCGATCGCGACGATGTCGTGGCGGACCAGGTAGTCCCGCAGCGTGGACTGCGAACGCCAGTTGCTCGCGACGGGCGACGGATCCCGCATGACGAAGCCGGCGACCTGCGGCCGCCCGGACTCGCCGTCGGCCGCCGCCACGCCGTAGTTGCCAATCTGCGGCGCGGTCATCGTCACGATCTGCCCCGAGTACGAGGGGTCGGTCAGGACCTCCTGGTACCCGGTCATCGCCGTGTTGAATACCACCTCGCCGGCGGTCTCGCCCGCCGCGCCCGCGGACACGCCGCGGAACCAGGTGCCGTCCTCGAGAGCCAGAATCGCGTTCATTCCTCCGCCTGTCCTCCCTGGAGCGACGCGGCCACCCGCGCCCGCCCGCCCGCCGTTACGTCCGCGGTCGTCTGCCACGGCCGGTACCCCGGCCGCTCGATCCGAATCGTGTACCTGCCCGGCGCCAGCCCGTCCAGCGTCAGCGGCGTGGCGCCCCGCGCCCGGCCGTTGACCATCACCGTCGCGCCCGTGGGCCGCGACTCCACGAGCAGGCTCCCGGTCGTCGCGCGCGGCGCCGCCGGGGCCGCGGCGCGGGGCCGCGCGGCAGGCGCCGCCGGCCGCTCCGCCGTCAACCGCAGCTCGAGCGACCGCGAGGGCCGCGCCGCGGTCAGCGCCACCCGGCGCTCCATCGGCACGTAGCCCGCGCGCGACACGCGGACCGTCCGCGTGCCGAGCGGCAGGTCCCTCAGCGTCAGCGGCGTCTCGCCAGCCGCCTCGCCGTCAATCGTCACCGCCGCGCCGGCCGGCGTCGTCCGCACCAGCAGCCGGCCCGGATTGACCGGCGGGGCTGGGGCCTGCGGCGCCGGAGGCGCCGCGGGGGCCACCGCCGCCGGGGCGGTCGCGGCTGGCGGCACCGTCTCGGCGCCGGCGGCCGCCGGCGGCACCGGGCCGCCCGCGGGCGCCTCGGTCAGATCGCCGCTGCTCGCGCCCGGCGCCTCGACCGGGCCGGCGGCGTCCGGCGCGGCGACGCCACCTTCGGCCGCGGCCGGCACGCCGCGGCCGGCGTAGACGAACATCCCCGCGGCCCCCAGGGCGACGCCGAGCAGCAGGGCCACCACGATGGCTCCCCAGCCGAACCCGTCCCCACCGCGCCCGGTGCCGCCAAGTCCAGGCGCGTCCACATCCCAGCCCGGCGGCGGCTCCGCCGAGCGGGCGGGCGGCGGTTCGGGCTCCGGGTCCGCCAGCGCCAGGTCGTCCTCCACCTCGTCCGGCTCATCGTCCCACGCGACGGGGCCGGCGGCCGCAGGGACCGGCGCCCCAGGCGCGTCGACATCCGCGTCCAGCCGCAGGGCATCGGCCACGTCCTCGGGCTCGACCTCCACGATCGGCGGGTCCGGCAGGATGGCCGGCCCGGCGGCCTCGTCATCCAGGTCGAGCGGCAGCGGGGCCGGCGCGGTCCGGCCCTTCTTCCGGGCGCGGGGGGCCGGCCGGGCCGACGCCTGATCCTCGACCGCGGCCGACAGGGCCTGGACGAACGCGCGGCACGAGGGGAACCGCTCGGCGGGATCGGCGGCCAGGGCCGACGCGAACGCGCCGTTGACGGCGTCAGGCGCGACCCCGGGGAGCGCCGGGGCCTCGAAGCCCTCGTCGGCGGGCCCGGCGACGCGCCGGCCGAACAGCCACTCGTACGCGATGGCCGCCAGGGCGAACTGGTCGGCCGCCGGCGAGGTCGGCCCGCCCGCCGCCACTTCGGGGGCCGTGCAGGGCCGCCGCACCGGCAGCCGCACGCCGGCCCGCTCGACCGCCTGCGCGATGCCCAGGCCGGCGAGCCAGGTCTCGTCCGCCGACACCAGGATGTCCCGCGGATGCAGCCCGCCGTGCCACACTCCCTCGACGGCCGCATCGTCCAGGATCCCGGCGACGGCCTCGAGGCGCGGCAGCGCGTCGAGGATGGCGGCGGGACCGTATTCCCGGAGGGCCACGTCCAGCGACTGGCCGGGGCAGAACGTCGTGACGATATAGGGGTCGGGCGCCTGGAACCCCGCGGCGAGCGCGCGGGCGGCGCCGGGCAGGTCGAGCTCGGCCGCCACCAGGTCGGCCAGGGCCTCGGCGACCGCGCGGGCGCGATCGGACGGCAGGCCCGCAAGCGCCTTCACGGCGACCGGCGCCTGGCTGTCAGGGTCTTCCGCTCGAAAAACGGGACCCATGCTGCCAGCCCCAATCTGGTGCAGCACCGGGTAGCGGCCGAAGGCCGCCGGGTGGGCGTCGAACAACGAGCCTTCCGAGGTCACGATCGAGTCGCGATCCTATCACGCAACCTCCTGCGAGCTAAGTAACTTAGGTCTGGCGGCCGGCGTAACTTGACAGTATCCGCAACCGTCTGAGAGATTAGCCACCAGGTGCAGTCAGAAGCCTCCTCGCCCACCTCCGCGGCCCTTCCGGTCGATATCCGCAAGTTTCCCTGGATCCGCCGCCTCGCCTCCGACTACGCCTTTGCGTACGATCGGGTCGCCCCGTTCTTCGCGGGCAATCCCGCGGAACCGGCGGCCTGGGCGGACGCGATCGCCCGCTCGCAGGCCCACCTCCGGGCCCCGGCGGAGATCGCCGCGGTGCTCGCGGCGCAGCAGGCGCGGCGGGGCGCGCCGGCCGAGGCGGTGGCGGCCGCCGCGCGGCTGGCCGATCCCCGGACGGTCGTCGTCATCACCGGCCAGCAGGCGGGGCTCTTCGGCGGTCCGCTCTTCACGCTGCTGAAGGCGCTCACCGCGATGAAGCTGGCGCAGGAGGTCTCGGCGCGCCACGCCGTGACGGTGGTGCCGGTGTTCTGGATCGACGCCGAGGATCACGACTGGCCGGAGGTCAGCGGGTGTACGGTGCTCGACCACGAGCTCGAGCCCCAGACGATCCGCCTGCCCGACCTCGCCGGCGCCGGCCACCTGCCGATTGCCCGGCTGACCCTCGACGACCAGGTGGCCGCGGCACTCGCCGCGCTCGAGGCGGCGCTGCCGGAGACCGAGTTCCGGCCGGGCGTGCTCGACGGCCTGCGAGCGGCCTACCAGCCGGGCGTCGGCATGGCCGAGGCGTTCGGCCGCTGGCTCGAGACGGTGCTCGGCCCCCGCGGCCTCGTCGTGTTCGACTCGTCCGACCCGGCCGCCAAGCCGCTGGCCCAGGACGTGTTCGCGCGCGAGCTCTCCAACCCCGGGACCACGGCGCGGCTCGCCGCGGCGGCCGGCTCGGAGCTGGTGGCGCGGGGCTATCACTCGCAGGTCACGCCGACCGACGGCGCCGTGTCGCTGTTCTACCTGAACGACGGCCGCGAGGCCGTCCGGTTCGCGGGCGAGACCGCGACGGTCGGCGAGCGCGAGACGACGCTGAGGGCGCTCATCGAGGATGCGCGCAAGGCGCCCCAGCACTTCAGCCCGAACGTGCTGCTGCGCCCGCTGGTGCAGGACACCCTCTTCCCCACCATCTGTTACGTCGCCGGCCCGAACGAGCTGGCCTACCTCGGCCAGCTCCGGCAGGTGTACGACCACTTCGGCCTGCCGATGCCGCTGATGTACCAGCGGGCGACGGCGACGCTCGCCGAGTCGGCGACGGTGCGGTTCCTGACGAAGTACGACCTGCCGCTCGTCGCGCTCCAGCCGCGTGACGAGGCGGCGCTCAACCAGCTGCTCCAGGACCAGCTGCCGCCGACGGTCGAGCACGCGCTGACCGGCGCCGCCGCCGAGATCGCGGCGCGCATGGGCGAGGTGGCGCGCGAGGTCCCGCAGATCGACCCGACGCTCGAAGGGGCCGTGCAGTCGACGCTCGGCCGCATGCAGCGCGACCTCGGGACGCTCCACAACAAGGTCATCCAGGCCGCCAAGCGGCGCGACGAGACGCTGCGCCGGCAGTTCCAGCGCTCGCAGGCGCTCACGTTCCCGCACGGGCATCCCCAGGAACGCGAGATCGGCTTCGCGTGGTTCCTGAACCGCTACGGGCCGGCCCTCGTCGATCGGCTCCTCGAGGAGCTGCCCCTCGAGATGGGCCACCACTGGGTGCTGACCATCTGATGGGCAAGGCCCGGCGCTCCTCCAGGAAGCGGCGCGGGTGGCGCATCCGGTTCCCGAAGGCCCGCTGGCGCTTGACGCTGGCACTCGTCCTCCTGCTGCCGCTCCTGGCGGGCGGGGCCGCGTTCGGCTACTACTACGCCCAGTTCTCGCGGATCATCGAGGCGCGCCTCCACGGGGAGCGCGACCGGGTGATCCCGCGCGTCTTCGCCCGGCCCCTGACGCTGCACACCGGCCAGGGGGTGAGCTTCGACGAGCTCGTCGCGCGCCTGAACGACGTCGGGTACGCCGAGCGCGCGCGCATCGAGAAGCCCGGGGAGTTCTCGCGCGACGGCGAGAGCCTCCTGCTGGCGCCGCGGGGCGGGGCCAGCGCCGGCCGCATCGTGCGCGTCTCGTTCCCCCCGGCGCCGCGGGTGGTCGCCGCCGCCGCGCGCGAGCCGGCGCCGGCCGCGAGCCGCATCACGCGCATCGAGGTCGGCGACGACGCGGTGCCGGAGGTCACGCTCGACCCCCCGATGCTCACCGCGCTCGTCAACAGCGCGCGCGAGAAGCGCCGGCGCGTCCCGCTCGCCCGCATCCCGACGCGCATGCAGCAGGCGGTGCTCGCCATCGAGGACCGGCGCTTCTACCACCACCCGGGCATCGATCCCATCCGCGTGCTCGGTGCCGTGCTGACCAACCTCCGCGGCGACCGCCGCTACCTGGTCGGCGCGAGCACGCTCACCCAGCAGCTGGCGCGCAACTTCTTCCTCACCGAGGAGATGGCCGCGGAGCAGCAGAGCGGGCAGCGGTCGTACCGCCGGAAGATCCTCGAGGCCGTCATGGCCGTCATCATCGAGACCAAGGCGACCAAGGACGAGGTGCTCGAGCTCTACCTGAACGAGGTCTACCTCGGCAACCGCGGGTCGTTCGCCCTCCACGGCGTCGCCGAGGCCGCGCGGATCTTCTTCGGCAAGGACGTCACCAACCTCTCGCTGTCGGAGTCGGCGCTCATCGCCGGCGTCATCCAGTCGCCCTACAACCACTCGCCCTTCACGAGCATCGAGCGGGCGACGGACCGGCGCAACGTCGTCCTCCGCGCGATGGCGGATGCCGGCTACATCACCGCCGACGCCGCCGAGCGCGCCTCGCACGACCCGATCGAGGTGGTCGCCCGGTCGGTCGACAACGAGGCGCCGTACTTCATCGACTACCTCGGCGACGTGCTCGAGACGGACTACCCCGGGCTGACGGGCCGGGATGGCGCGCTCGACGTCTACACGACGCTCGACCTCAACCTCCAGCGCTACGCGTCCGAGGCGGTTCGCGGGGGCCTGGCCGCGCTCGACGAGCGCCTCGCCCGCCGCCGCCAGGCCGCCGGGCGCCGGCCGCAGGCCGCCCTGGTCGCCGTGGACCCGCGCACCGGCGAGGTGCTCGCCCTCGTCGGCGGCCGCAGCTACAACCAGTCGCAGTTCAACCGCGCGACGAGCGCGCACCGCCAGCCGGGCTCGATCTTCAAGCCCTTCGTCTACCTCGCCGCGTTCGAGCGCGCCGCCGACGAGGGCCGCGCCGACCTGACGCCGGCGACGATCGTCCTGGACGAGCCGACGACCTGGGCGTCCGGCGACCAGGAGTGGTCGCCGCACAACTACGAGGAGGCCTACGACGGGGAGATCACCCTCCGCCGCGCGCTGGCGCTCTCGAAGAACATCGCCGCCATCAAGGTCGCCGAGCAGGCGGGCTTCGACCGCGTCGCCGCGCTGTGGAAGCGGACGGGCGTCGGCGAGACCGCGCTCCAGCCCTACCCGTCCATCGCGCTCGGTGTCTTCGAGCTCACGCCGATGGAAGTCGCGACCGCGTACACCGTCTTCGCCAACGGCGGGACCGTCCGGCCGCTCCGGCCCGTCGCGCGCGTCGTCAGCGGGGCCGACGTCATCGAGCCGCCGCCCGCCGAGGGCCCGGCCGTCGCCCGCCCCGCGACGGCGTACATCGTCACGCACATGCTCGAGAGCGTGATCAACGAGGGCAGCGGCGTGGGCGCGCGGGCCCGCGGCTTCTCGCTCGACGCCGCCGGCAAGACGGGCACCACCAACGACATGCGGGACGCCTGGTTCGTCGGCTTCACCCCCGACCTGCTCGCCGTCGTCTGGGTGGGGTTCGACGACAACACCCCGCTCGGCCTCAGCGGGTCGGCGGCCGCCCTCCCCATCTGGACCGCCTTCATGACCCAGGCGCTCGCCGGGCACGACAACGTCCCCTTCGACGCGCCACCGGGCGTCTCGTTCGTCGAGATCGACCGCGACACCGGCAAGATCGCCCTCCCGACCTGCCCGCGCGTCACCCGCGAGGCCTTCCTGGCCGGCACCGAGCCGCTGGAGATCTGTGGGCTCCATGCGTGGTAGAGCCAGGGTGCCAAGGGTGCCAAGGGTGCCAGGAGTGCCAGGGGTGCGCCCTCAGGGTGCCAAGGGTGCCAAGGGTGCCAGGAGTGCCAGGGGTGCGCCCCGGTCGCGGCGGAACCCGGCGAACCTGACGAACCTGACGAACCCGGCGAACCTGACGAACCTGACGAACCTGACGAACCTGACGAACCCCGTATAATTCCCTCGTGAACCAGGAAGTCTTCGCGGCACTCGGGGAGGCGTTGAGCCGGGGGGAGGAAGTGGCCCTCGTGACCATCGTCCGCACCAACGGGTCCACGCCGCAGCGGGTGGGCGCGAAGATGCTCGTGTACGCAGACGGACGCACCGTCGGGACGATCGGCGGCGGCTGCTACGAGAACGAGTCGCTCTGGAAGGCGCGGGAGGCGATCAAGGCCCGCGCCGCCGTGACGGTGCGCTACGAGCTGAACGACGACTTCGCCGAGGAGAACGGCCTGGTCTGCGGCGGGCAGATGGAGGTCTTCATCGAGCCCATCGAGTCGGCGCCGGCGCTCTACGTCTTCGGCGCCGGGCACGTCGGCTACTACCTCGGCCGCATGGCGCAGGAGGCGGGCTTCGAGCTCCACGTCGTGGACGACCGCGCGCAGTTCGCCAATCGCGAGCGCTTCCCCGACGCCGCCGACATCGTCGTCGACGACATCCCCGACTGGCTCGCGCGCACGACGCTGCCGCCGACGGCCTACGCGGTGATCGTCACCCGTGGCCACCGCCACGACCTCGACGCGCTCCGGGCGCTCGCGCCCCGCGACCTGCGCTACATCGGCCTCATCGGCAGCCGCGCCAAGGTCGCCCGCCTCTACGAGGGGCTGCTCGCCGAGGGGGCCGTGAGCCCGGAGGCGCTCGCCCGCGTCCACGCGCCGATCGGCCTCGACCTCGGGGCCGTCACCCCGCAGGAGATCGCCGTCAGCATCCTGGCCGAGCTGATCGCGGTCCGGCGCGGCCGGTCCGAGGCCATCCAGGCAGCCTCGCTCCGCTGGATGCCGAAGATTCCGCAAACGCAGGAATAGTTCCGGGTTCCTTGGGTTCCTGGGGTTCCTCAGGTTCCTGGGGTTCGGGGCGAACCGTTTCCCATCTGCGTCGTCTAACGACATATCGTGAGACGACTGAGATGACCCGCACCCCCGATCCCGCCCCGTACCTGCCGCTCACGCCGGCCGCCTTCCACGTGCTCATCGCGCTCGCCGACGGCCCCAAGCACGGCTACGCCGTGATGAAGGACGTCGGGCAGCGCACCGGCGGCGGCGTCCGCCTGAGCACCGGCACGCTCTACGGCATCGTCAAGCGGCTGCTCGACGACGAGCTGATCGTCGAGCTGCCGCCGTCCCCGGACGATGACGAGCGGCGACGGCCGTACCGGCTCACGCCGCTCGGCCGCGCCGTGGCGGCGGCAGAGGCCCGCCGCCTCGAGACCCTGGTGGCCCAGGCCCGCGCCGTGCGCCTGATCGGCCCGCGAACCACCTGACCGCTGGAGCCGCCTGATGCCCGCAAACCCGCTCTTCGACGCCGCCCTCCGCCTGCTGCCCCGCGACGTCCGCGACGAGTTCGCCGACGAGATGGCCGCGGTCTTCCACGCCGACCTGCGCGACTATCCGGACGCCGCCGGCCGCGCTGCGGTGTGGACCCGCACGCTGGCGTCCATCGCCTGGCTCGCGGTGACGCTGCAGGCGGGCCGCCTTCGCACCGACGTCCGCGACGCGTGGCGGGCCATCGCGGCCCGGCCGGCGCCGGCGGCCACGGTGGTCGGCATCCTGGCGCTGGCCTTCGGGCCCCTCCTGGTGGTCTTCGTCCTCGCCGACGCCGTGGTCATCCGGCCCCTGCCCTTTCCGGACGCCGACCGGCTGGTGTCGGTGGGGGTGACCAACGAGGCGCGCGGCCTCGACGACCTGCCGATGACGGAGGCCGACCTGCTCGACTTCGTGCGCGAGCAGCCCGGCACCACGGCCATCGCCGGCTGGAGCCAGGCCACCGTGGCCCTTGGCGCGGCGGACGGCCCGGTGAGCGCATCGGCGCTCGTCGTCGCCGGCGACATCGCGGCGGTGCTGGGCGTGCCGCCCGCGCGCGGCCGCGCCTTCGGGCCCGGCGACCAGCGTCCGGGCGCCCCTCCGGTCGCCCTCATCTCCCACGACCTGTGGCGGACCGCCTTCGGCGGCCGGGCCGGCGTCGTCGGCGCGGAGGTGACCATCGACGGCAGGAGCCACACGGTCATCGGCATCCTCCCCGCCGGCCTCGGCTTCCCCCGGAACCCCGCCGACCTCTGGCTCCCCGCCCGGCTCGACCCGGCAACCGTCAACCGCGGGATGCACTACATGTCGGTGGCCGCGCGGCTGGCCCCCGGCGTCCCGATGGCGGAGGCCGAGGCGCGGTTCAGGGCCCAGGCACTGTCGGCCGCGACGGCCTACCCCGCCACCAATGCCGGCGAGTCGGTGCGCCTGCAGCCGCTCGCGCGCGCGTTCACGGCCGAGATGCCGCGCCTCGTGGCAGTGCTTGCGGCGGCTGCCCTCGCCGTGCTCCTGCTGGCCCTGACCAACGTGGCAGGCCTGCTCGCGGTCCGGGCCGCGGCGCGCGACCGCGACGTCGCCGTGCGGGCGGCGCTCGGCGCGTCGCCGGCCCGCCTCAGGCGGGCGCAGCTGACGGAGCACCTCCTGCTGACCTTCGCCGCGGCCATCGCCGGCGGCGGGGCGGCGTGGCTGCTGACCCGGACGCTCGGCGCCACCGGCCTGCTGACCTCGGCGGTGCTGGAGCGCGCCACGCTGGACGGCACCGACGCGCTCGTCCTGCTCGGCGTGGCCACCGGCACAGCCGTCCTGCTCTCCCGGATCGCCGGGGGCACCGCCCGCCGGACGGGCGCCGCGACGCTCGCCCCCGGCGTGCCCGCCCGGAGCACGGCGTCGCGCGAGGCGCTGCGCCTCCGCCAGGTCCTCGTGGCCTGCCAGGTCGCCGCCACCGTGGCCCTGCTCGTGACGGCCGGGCTCATGCTTCGGAGCGCGGCCCAGCTCGCCGGCGTGCAGCCGGGCTTCTCACCGGATCACGTCCTCACGCTGACCGTCTCGCTGCCGCCGCCCGCGTACGCCGACGCCGCCGACCGCGTCCGCGTCGTCACCCGGATCACCGGGCGGCTGGCGGCGCTGCCCGGCGTCGAGGCCGCGGCCGACGCCGGCATGGTCCCGCTGGCGAACCGCTTCGAGGCCCGGAGCCGCTTCGTCGTGGCCGGCCGGCCGGCGCCGCCACAGGGCGCCGAGCCCTCCGCCCTCGTCGTCCCCGCCGGTCCCGGCTACCTGGCCGCCCTCCGGATGCCGCTCCTCGCCGGACGCTGGTTCGACGACCGCGACAGGCTCGGCGCTCCGCTGGTCGTGGTCGTGACGGCAGCCTTCGCGCGCGAGTTCTTCCCGGGCGAGGACCCGCTCGGGCAGCGCCTGCGGCTGTACACGAGCCGGCCCGACCAGGAGGCCCCCATGCCCGAGATCGTCGGCGTGGTGGGCGACATCCGGCAGGTCGGCCTCGCCGACGCGCCCGAGCCGCTCTTCTACCGGCCGCAGCGCCAGTGGGACGTCGGCCAGCCTGCCTTCTTCGTCCGGACGGCCGGCGACCCGGCGCGGCTCGGGCCCGCCGTGCAGGCGGCCGTCGCGGCGGTCGCGCCCGACCGGCCCGTCGAGCACCTGATGACGATGGACGCGGTCCTCGCCGACTCGGTCGCCCCTTGGCGGGCGCTGACGTGGCTGCTGGTGACGGCCGCCGCGGGTGCCCTGGCGATCTCGATGGCGGGTCTCTACGGCGTGACCGCCGCGACGGTGGCCGGCCGGCGCCGTGAACTCGCCATCCGCGCGGCCATCGGCGCCCGCCCCAACGACCTCGCGCGCCTGGTCCTGAGCGGGATCGTCCCCGCCACGGCCGCCGGACTCGCGACCGGGCTCGGGACCGCGCTCGTCATGGCGCGGCTGGTCGAGACCCGCCTGTACGACGTCGCGCCCACCGACCAGCTCACCTTCGCGGCGGTCCCGGTCCTGCTGGCCGGGGCCGCGCTGGCAGCCGTCGTCGGGCCGATGCGCCGGGCCGGGCGCACGCAGCCGGCCCGGGAACTGACAGGCGACTGACCCGCCCGGCGGCGGGGGCTGGGTATCCGGGGCGCGCGGATGCTATACTTAGCACTCGGAACCCACGACTGCTAATGAGTACCCCAGCCCTGTCCGAACGGACCCGGCGGATTCTCGCCACGCTGGTGCGCGAGTACATCGAGACCGGGGAGCCCGTGTCCTCCGCCGCGCTGACGCAGCGGTCGGGGCTCGGCCTCTCGTCGGCCACGGTGCGCAACGTCCTGGCCCAGCTCGAGGACATGGGCTACGTGTGGCAGCCCCACACCTCGGCCGGGCGCGTGCCGAGCGATCTCGGGTACCGGTTCTACGTAGACCTCCTGCTCGAGGGGCGCCGGCAGTCGCGCGACGTGAACGCGCTCGAGGCGCGGCTGCGCCAGCAGACCGGCATGCAGCCGCTCATCGACGACCTGCTGTCGACCGCCTCGCTGATGCTGTCGGAGACCTCCAGGCACATCGGCTTCGCGATTGGCCCGGCCAACTCGCAGGCGGTGTTCGAGAAGATCGAGTTCGTGCCCATCAGCGGCTCGCGCATCCTGGTCGTGATGGTGTCGCGCGGCAACCAGGTGTCGCAGAAGACCGTGGACATCGGCGAGTCGGTCGGGCACGCCGAGCTGGTCCAGGCGGCGAACTTCCTGAACGCGCAGTTCGCCGGCCGGACGCTCGAGGAGGTCCGCCTCGGCGTCATCGAGCGGCTGCGCGAGGAGCGGACGCTCTACGACCAGCTGCTCGGCCTGGCGCTGCGCCTCGCGAGCCAGTCGCTCGAGGACCTCGACCGCCCCACGGCGGTCTTCATCGACGGGACGAGTTCGGTCCTCGAGGACGTCGTCGCCGCCAGCGGGCTGTCGCTCGGCACCCTCCGGACGCTGCTGGCGATGGTCGAGGAGAAACAGCGCCTCGTCCGGCTGCTGAACGAGTACATCGATGGCCCCGGCCTGACCGTGGTGATCGGCACCGAGCACAACGACCCGGAGCTCCGGCCCTTCAGCCTGATCGTGTCGACCTACTTCGACGGCCAGAGCCAGGGCACGGTCGGCGTGCTGGGACCGACGCGCATGCGGTATTCCAAGGCCATCAGCGCGGTGGACGGGGCGGCCCAGGCCGTGGCCCGGATGCTGCGCGACAACAACTGACCGGCGTCCCGGCGCCGGCCACCCAACCCGAAGGCACATGAGCGACAACGACACGATGGAACCCGGCCAGGGCGCCGACGCGCCCGGGACCGCCGCCGGCGACGGCGCCGCGGACCAGGCCCTCGGCGCGCTGCAGCAGGAACGCGACGACCTCTACGACCGCCTCCTCCGCAAGACCGCCGAGTTCGACAACTACCGCAAGCGCGTCGAGCGCGACCGCCGCGAACAGGCCGAGTGGGCGGCCGCCGACCTGCTCGGCGAGCTGCTCGCCGTCGTGGACGACTTCGACCGCGCGCTGGCGGCCCCGGCGCCCGCCGAGGCCGAGCCCTACCGCGCGGGCGTCGAGCTGATCCACCGGCAGCTGCTCGACCTCGTCAAGAAGCGCGGCGCGACGCCCATCGAGACGCTGGGCGCCGACTTCGACCCGCACCTGCACCAGGCCGTCGCCTACGAGGAGACGCCCGGCGCCCGCGAGGGCGAGGTCGTCGGCGAGCTGCGCAAGGGGTACATGCTCGGCGAGCGGCTCCTCCGGCCGGCGATGGTCAAGGTGGCGAAGGCGTCGTGAGCAAGCGCGACTACTACGAGGTCATCGGCGTCGCGCGCACGGCCAGCGACCAGGAGATCAAGAGCGCCTACCGCAAGCTCGCGCTCAAGTACCACCCGGACCGCAACCCGGGCGACGCCGGCGCCGAGGAGAAGTTCAAGGAGGCGGCCGAGGCGTACGCCTGCCTCGCCGACGCCGACAAGCGCGCGCGCTACGACCGGTTCGGCCACGCCGGCGTCTCGGGCGCCGCCGGGGGCGGCCCGGCCGGCTTCGACCCGACGATCTTCTCCGAGTTCAACGACATCTTCGGCGGGCTCGGCGACGTCTTCGGCTTCGGCGACATCTTCGGGGGCGGCGGGCGCCGGCGCGGCGGGCCCCAGCGCGGCGCCGACCTGCGCTACGACCTCGAGATCTCCTTCGAGCAGTCGGCGACCGGCGCCGAGGACCACATCCAGATCCCGCGACACGAGACCTGCACGACGTGCACGGGCTCGGGCGCGGCGCCGGGCACCTCCCCGAGCGCCTGCCCGCAGTGCCGGGGCACCGGGCAGCTCCGCTACCAGCAGGGCTTCTTCACCGTCGCCCGGACCTGCGGCCAGTGCCGCGGCGCGGGCCGCGTGATCACCAAGCCCTGCGAGACGTGCCGCGGCGCCGGCGTCACCGAGCAGATGCGCACGCTCACCGTGCGGATCCCGAAGGGCATCGCCACGGGCCAGCGGCTGCGCCTCCAGGGCGAGGGCGAAGCGGGCCGCGCCGGCGGGCCGGCCGGCGACCTGTACGTCGTCGTCCACGTCCAGGAGCACGACTTCTTCCACCGCGACGGCAACGACCTGGCCTGCGTGATCCCGCTGAACTTCACGACGCTCGCGCTCGGCGGGGAGATCAAGGTGCCCGGCCTCGGCGACACGCGCGAGGCGCTCAAGATCCCGGAGGGCACGCCGACCGGCACCGTCTTCCGGCTCCGCGGCAAGGGCATGCCCGACGTCTCCGGCCGCGGCCAGGGCGACCTGCTCGTGACCGTGCAGGCCATCACGCCGAAGAAGCTCACCAAGGAACAGCGCCAGCTGCTCGAGCAGCTCGCCGAGGTGCTGCCGCCCCAGCGCTTCGAGCCGGCGCCGCGCGAGGCCCACGAGGAAGGCCGCGGGCTCTTCGACAAGGTCCGGGACATCTTTGGCTGAGGGCCGCGCCTGGCCGGCCCTCGTCGTCCGGGCGCCCGACCGCGAGCGCCCGTGGGACGACCTCGTGGCCGTCCTCCTCGACGACCACGAGCCCGCGGCGATCGAGGACCTCGCCGAGCAGCCCCTGCCGCCGGGCGGGGTCTGGGACCCCACCGCGCCGCCGCCCGACGTGCCCCCCGCCACGCCCCTGGCGTGGCGCGTCTTCTTCCGCGACCCCCGCGCCCGTGACGAGGCGGCCGCCGACCTGCGGCGCCGCTATCCCGCGCTCGCCTGCACCGCCACGTCGGTCGCCGACGAGGACTGGGCTGCCCGGTCCCAGCGCGACCTCGCGGCCGTGCGCGCGGGTGACTTCCTGGTCGCGCCCCCCTGGGACGTGCCGGCCTCGGTGCCCGACGGCGTGACCCTCATCGTCATCGAGCCGTCCACCGGGTTCGGCACGGGCCACCACCAGTCCACGCGCCTCTGCCTGCGGGCCCTGTCGGCCCTCGACGTGGCCGGCCTCGACGTGCTGGACATCGGCACGGGCTCCGGCGTGCTGGCGCTCGCGGCGGCCAGCCGCGGCGCGGCGACGGTCCGGGCGCTCGACGTGGACGAGGACGCCGTCGCCGCGGCCCGCGACAGCGCGGCGCGCAACCCTGGCCTGCCGGCCGTGGAGTGGATCGTGGGCGACCTCCGGACGCAGCCGGTCGCCCCCGCGGACCTCGTCCTGGCCAATCTCACCGGCGGGCTGCTCGAGCGGGCGGCCGCCGACATCCGGCGCGCGAGCCGGCCGGGCGCCCGGCTGGTGGTCAGCGGGTTCGTCGAGGCGGAGGCCGACCGGGTCGCCGGGGCGCTCGGCGGGCCGGTGCTCGCCCGCTACACCGAGGACGACTGGGTCGCGCTCGTCCTCGCGCCGTAGCCCCTCCACCGTCTGGCTTGCCTGCCATGTGGACGGCGGTCATACTATCCGCCGTCGGGCACCCCGCCCCGGTGGCGTGACCCGGCGGCTGACTTCACCAGATGGCGGTCGAACCAGGGCTTCGTCGCAAGTTCTTCGGCCTGGGCGCCCTGTTCGTGGCGTTGCTGGTCTGCCTGGCGGCCGCCGGGGTGTGGTTCTACCGCACGCAGGCCTCCAGTGATCGCCTCGCGGCCCGCGACCAGCTCGTCACGGTCGCTGACTTCAAGGTCGCCCAGCTGGCTGCCTGGCGCCGCGAGCGCCTCGACGACGCCGCCGGGATCGCCCGCGACGCGTTGTTCGTCCGCGCGATTGCCGACGTGCTGCGCACGGGCAGCGCCGACGCCCTCGAGTCCGCCCAGGCGTCCCTCCGCCCGTCGATGCGCGCGGACAAGTACGACGCGTTCATCCTCCTCCGCCACGACCTCTCGACGATCCTCGCGATGGGGGCGCCGACCGCGCTCGCGCCGGACGTCGCCGAGCACGTGGCGGCGGTGCTGGCCACGCGCGACACGGTCTTCCCGCACATCGAGCTGAACGGCGGCACGCCGGCCTACCTCGACCTCTACGCGCCCGTGATCGACGTCGGCGGCGAGGCGCCCGTCGAGGCCATCCTCGTGATGCGGATCGACCCGGCCTCCTTCATCATCCCGCTCGTGGACCTGTGGCCCGCGCCGCTCCGCACCGCGGAGACGCTGCTCGTCGCCGGCTCGAGCCATGAGGTCGAGTTCGTGCTGCCGCCACGCTGGTCGGATGGGCGGCCGATCGCGGTGGGCAGCAGCCTGCCCGTGGCCCTGGCGGCGCGCGGCGCCGCGGGGTACTTCGACGGGCTCGACATGCGCGGCGTCCACGTCCTCGCGGCCATCCGCCGGGTGCCGGACTCCAACTGGGCGCTGGTCGCGAAGGTCGACGCGAGCGAGGTCGAGGGGCCGCTGCGCGAGCGGGCGTTCCTGCTCGGGACGTCGGCCGCCGGCCTGCTGGCCGCGGCGGCGATCGGGGTCCTCCTGCTCGTCAGCCGCGAGCAGCGCCTGCTCTACCAGGGCATGTACGAGCAGGCCCGCGAGCGGCAGGCCATCGCGGACCGCTTCGAGGCCCTCAGCCGCCTCGCCAACGACACGATGGTGCTCGCCGACATCGACGGGCGGATCCTGGACGTGAACGATCGGGGCCTCGAGACCTACGGCTACACGCTCGACGAGTTCAAGCGGATGGCGCTCCGCGACCTCCGCCCGCCGGACTACGTCCCCTCCCCGGACGAGAACCTCCAGGCCGTGCAGGCCCGCCTGGGCATGCGCTTCGAGACCCTGCACCGGCGGCGCGACGGCGCGACGTTCCCCGTCGAGGTCAGCGCGCGCCTCGTCGACGTCGAGGGCCGCCTCTTCGTCCAGGGCATCATCCGCGACATCTCGGAGCAGAAGCGCTCCGCGCGCCAGATCCTCCGCCTCAACCGGCTGCTCGACATGCGCAGCCGCATCAACCAGGCCATCGTCCAGCTCCGCGACCCCGACGAACTGCTGGCCGCGGTCACGGCGACCGCCGTGGAGTCGGGCGGCTTCACCCTGGCGATCATCTCGACCTACGAGGCGGACAGCGCCACCATCCGCGTCCGGTGCTTCCACGGGCGCGGCACGCCGCGCGTGTTCGTCGGCGCGACCACCCCGGTGGGGGACCTGCGCACCGGCGGCCCGACGAGCGCCGCGTGCCTGACCGGGCGCGTCGCGCTCTGCAACGACATCGCGACCGACCCCCGCGCGGAAGGCTGGCGCGACGAGGCGCTGCAGGTGGGGTTCCTCGCGGCGGCGGCCACCCCCATCCGCGAGGGCGGGCGCATCACCAGCGTCCTGGCCCTCTACGCGCCCGAGGTGGGGTACTTCGACGGGCGGATGGAGCGCATCCTCGTCGAGATCGGCCAGGACCTCAGCTTCGCGCTCGACAGCCTGGCGGCCGAGCGCGAGCGCCGCCAGGTCGAGGCGCAGTTCCGGACGCTCTTCGAGGCCGCGCCGTTCGCCCTGTGCGTCATCGACCGCGACAGCGGCCGCATCCTGAACGCGAACCCCTCGGCCGCGCGCCTCTACGGCCTCCCCGAGGACAGCTGCCGCGGGCGCTCCGCGCGCGAGATCTTCGGCCCCGACGACCTCCGCGCGCCCGCCGACGACGACCTCGCGCGCGCGCCGCTGGTGACGCGCCACCGGCGGGCGGACGGGCAGCCGATCGACGTCGAGGTGTACTGCCGCGCCGTCACGATCGACTCGCGCCCGGCGTGGTTCGTCGCGGTCGCCGACATCACCGAGCGCAAGCTCCTCGAGGAGCAGTTCCGGCAGGCGCACCGCATGGAGGCCGTCGGGCGCCTCGCCGGCGGCGTCGCGCACGACTTCAACAACCTCCTCACCGCGATCACCGGCTTCGCCACGCTCACGCTCGGCGACCTGGCGCCGGACAACCCGCACCGCGGCCACATCGAGCAGATCCGCAAGGCCGCCGAGCGCGCGGCCGGGCTCACCCGCCAACTGCTCGCCTTCAGCCGCCGGCAGGTCCTCCAGGCGCGCGCCGTCGACCTGAACCAGACCATCGCCGAGCTCGGCAAGATGCTCCAGCGGCTGGTCGGCGAGGACCTGCACCTCGCCCTCGAGCTCACCGCCGCGCGCGCCGTGGTCCAGGTCGACCCGACGCAGATCGAGCAGGTCCTGATGAACCTCGCCGTGAACGCGCGCGACGCGATGCCGCGCGGCGGCACCCTCCGCATCGAGACCGCGCGGGTCACCGCGGCGGACGCCGCGACCCGCGGCACCTCCCGGTCGCTGCCCCCGGGGACCTATGTCCGCCTGACCGTGGAGGACACGGGCACCGGCATGAGCCCGGACGTGCAGGCGCGCATCTTCGAGCCGTTCTTCACCACCAAGCCCACCGGCGCCGGCACCGGCCTCGGGCTCTCGACCGTCCACGGCATCGTCACGCAGAGCGGCGGCGTGGTCGCCGTGGACAGCGCGCCAGGCGCCGGCACGCGCTTCACCATCTACCTGCCGGCCCTCGACGAGCAGGCGGCCGAGACCCGCCCCCCGGAGGCGCCCGGCACCGACGCCCGCGGGCACGAGACGATCCTGCTCGTCGAGGACGACGAGGGCGTGCGCCAGCTGGCGATGGACGTGCTCGCCCGCGGCGGCTACCGGGTGCACGGCGCCGCCAGCGGCGCCCAGGCCCTCGACCGCTTCGAGGCGCTCGGCGCCGGCGCGATCGACCTGCTCGTCACCGACATCGTCATGCCGCGCATGAGCGGCATCGAGCTGTCCCGCGAGTTCGACCGGCTCTCGCCGGGTCTCCGCGTGCTCTTCATGAGCGGGTACCCCGACGAGGCGCTCGCGCGCCACGGCCTCGTGGCCGAGCCCGCGAACTTCCTCCAGAAGCCGTTCACGCCCGACAGCCTGCTCGCCGCCGTGCGCCGCGTGCTCGACCGGGCCGCGACGACCAGCCCGTGACGGCTCGCCGGACCGGGCCGGTTGGTGGGATGATGGAGCCGCGCGCCGGGACGCTCCCCGCGGGCGCGCATCGCGGAAGTGAGGCGTCCGCCCGGCACCGGGCGCCTGTCACCGGCGGAGGCCCACGATGACCATGCCAGACCAGACCCCAGGCCCCCTCGGCGTCGAGGCCCTCGACGGCGAGCACCGGCTGCAGATCGAGCTGCTCGACGCCCTGCGACAGGCCATCGACGCGGGCCGGCCCGCGGGCGAGGTCGCCGAACTGCTCGACCAGCTCGTCGAGTACTCCAACGCGCACTTCCTGGCCGAGCAGCTCGTGATGCGCCTGCACGCCTACCCGCTCTTCGAGGCACACGTGCAGGAACACGACCGGCTCATCGCCCAGGGCCGCCGCCTCCGCGACGCCGTCCGCGAGGGCACCACGAGCACCTCGCTCGCCGTGATCGACGAGCTGCGCGCCTGGCTCCTCGGCCACATCGACGGCATGGACCGCTCCTACGCGGAGTTCACGGCCCTCGAGGGCGTCACGCCAAAGGTGTGACGCCAAATCACGAGATCACCAGATCACCACATCACCAGATCACCACATCACCAGATCACCAGGTTTGACAGCCCGCTGCTGCCCCTTCTCGCGGCGCTGGTTCCAGGAGTCCACGAGCCGGCGGAGTTCGACGATGGGCTGGGGGCTGTCGTCGACCTGCAGCCGCATCACGACGTCGTTGTTGAGCCACACGCCCTGATCCTTGCCGACGATCAGCATGGCCGCCGACTGCATGCCGCGCTTGTCGCCGCCGGCCAGCTGTCCCGCCTCGAGCGCGGCCATCAGGCGCACCGACAGGTGCCCCGTCGTCTCCTCGAACGCCTTCACCATGCCGTCGACCACCGCCTCACCGGCGAGGATGTTGCCCTGGGCCGTGCAGTACTTCCCCTGGCGGTCGCCGGCCCAGGGCGTGGCCTGCGGCCCCGTGAACGCGGCCACGCGCCCCTGGGCATCGATCACGGCGAACTGGCGGCCCTGCTTCGTCCATTCCTCGGGCAGGGGATCCGGGTCGCTGTCCCAGATCGCCTTCAGGATGGCGTCGGGACGAAGCCCGGCCCGCAGCAGCGCGATGGCCTTCGGCCCGTAGCTCACGTCGACAATCGCCTGCGTCGCGGCGGCGCCCACCCCCGCCTCGGCCCACAGCACGCCGTTGCCGACCGAGAAGACGCGTGACTGCACGGCCCCGCCGACCTCGCCGGTGGCCGGGTCGTAGCCGAGGATCGAGAAGGTCGCGACCGGATCCACCCCGGCCGCGGCGCCGGGCCCGGCGGCAAGCGGCCCGGCCGGAACGAGGGCGACAAGGGAGGCCACGAGGCCGAGGCCGATCAGGCCGGTGAGCAGTCGTCGCATGGGGATCCTCCGGGTTGGGGGCTGGACGGGGTCGACGGGGTCGTCAGGTTCGTCGGGTTCGTCAGGTTCGACGGGTTCGTCGGGTTCGTCAGGTTCGACGGGTTCGTCAAGTTCGTCGGGTTCGTCGGGGTCGTCGGGTTCGCCCTGGTGTCGAGGACAAGCGGCATCGCGTCAGGCCTCTCCCCAGGCGACGGCCAGCGCCGTCAGCGCGACGAGGGGCACGGCGTCGGCTCTCAGGGTCCAGGGGCCGAGGGTCACCGGGGTGAAGCCCGCGGCGGTGGCGGCGGCGATCTCCGCCGGGGTCCAGCCGCCCTCCGGGCCGACGAGGACCAGGGCCGCCTCGGGCCGCGGCAGCGTGCCGGCCGGCGTCGCGCCGGTGCCGGCCGACGGCTCGACGAGCACGTAGCGCGCGGTTCCCGGGCCGGCGCCGTCGAGGAGCGCCGCGAAGGTCACCGGGTCTCCCACGTCGGGCACCACCGCCCTCCCGCACTGCTTGGCGGACGCCACCGCCACCCGCCGCCAGCGCTCCGCGCGCCCCGCGCGGCCCAGGGCGGCCAGCCCAATCTCGGTTCGGGTCGCGACAAAGGGCCGGATCGCGGCGGCGCCGAGCATCACGGCGTCGCGGACGACGTCGTCCATCTTGTCGCCCTTGAGGACGGCGAGGCCGAGCGTCACGGGCACCGCGGCCTCGCGGGCGGGCGCGACCGGCGCGACGAGCCGCACGTCGACGAGCCCCGCGGCGATGGCGGCGACCTCGGCCTCCCACTCGGCGCCCCGGCCGTCGAAGACGCGCACGCGGGCCCCGGGCGCGAGGCGGAGGACGCGGGCGAGGTGGCGGCCCTCCGACTCGGGCAGCCGCACCGTCCCCGGCGTCGGGTCCATGTCCGGTGCATGGAAACGCGGCGGCACCGGACGAGTATAGACGGCCGTCGTATACTGAGCGCCGATGTTCTTCCGCGGGCAGACGGTCGGCAAGTACCGCATCCTCTCACCGCTCGGCAGCGGGGGGTTCGGCGCGGTGTACCTGGCCGAGGACACCTGGATCGACAAGAAGGTCGCGATCAAGGTCCCGCACCGCCAGAACCTCGACTTCGGCGAGCTGCTCCGCGAGCCGCGGCTGCTGGCCAGCCTGAGCCATCCCAACATCGTCACGGTCCTCACGGCCGAGAAGCAGGACGACCTCTTCTTCATCGTGATGGAGTACGTGCCGGGCGAGACGCTCGAGGCGCTCATCGAGCGCGAAGGCGCGCTCGACCTGCCGCTCGCGCTCGACTACACCTGCCAGATCGCCAACGCGGTCGACCACGCGCACCGCCAGGGGGTCATCCACCGCGACCTCCGGCCGGGCAACGTCCTCGTGACCGAGCAGGGCATGGTCAAGGTCGCCGACTTCGGGACCTCCCGCTTCCTCGAGATCGCGGCGCACGGGACGACCGTCATCGGGAGCCCCCCCTACATGGCGCCCGAGCAGTTCCACGGCAAGGCCGTCTTCGCCTCCGACCTCTACTCGCTCGGCGTGACGATGTACCAGATGCTGACCGGCGGCCTGCCGTACAACACGCCGGCGCCGGCCGACCTGGACCGCCTGATGCGCGGGGAGCTCACGTCGCCGCCGCGGCTCCGGAACCCCAGGCTCCCCAAGGCCATCAGCGACCTCGTCATGAAGGCGATGGCGCCGGACATCGGCGGGCGCTACCAGCGGGCATCGGACCTGCTCGACGCCGTGCTGGCGGCGCGGCCCACCCCGGCGGGGCGGCGCCCCTGGCGTCCCGCGCCGGTGGGCAGCGGGGGCGCCGAGGACGTGCAGGACATCCAGGCGCGGCTCAAGGCGCGCGAGACGCCGCAGGCGCGCTTCTGCTGGAAGTGCCGCAAGGCCCTGCACGCCCGGACCGACCGCTGCCCTTTCTGCGGCGAGCCGCAGTAAGATGACCGCATCGCCGGCCGGCGGTGGCAGACCGCCGGACGGCTGAGCTATTCTTCAGCGGACGCCCCGCGGCGCGGGGCGCGTATCGGACCGGAGGCAGGGGCCATGGCATTCAGCGAGACCGGCAAGGTGTGGATGAACGGCGAACTGGTGGACTGGAAGAACGCCACCATGCACGTCGCCACCCACGCGCTTCACTACGGCACGGGCGTCTTCGAGGGCATCCGCGCCTACGGGTCGGCGACCGGCTCCAACATCTTCCGGCTCCAGCCGCACATGCGCCGCCTCATGGACTCGTGCCGGATCTACCGCATGGATCCGGGCTACACGCGCGAGGCGCTCAGCGAGGCGGTCATCGAGACGGTCCGGGTGAACGGCTTCAAGAGCTGCTACATCCGGCCGCTCGTCTACCGGAGCTACGAGCAGCTCGGGGTCAACCCGCTGCCCAACCCCGTGGACACCGCCATCGTCGTCTTCGAGTGGGGCGCCTACCTCGGCGCCGAGGCGCTCGAGCAGGGGGTGGACGTCGGCGTGAGCTCGTGGACGCGCATGGCCCCCAACACGCTGCCGGCGCTCGCCAAGGGCACGGCGAACTACGCGAACTCGGGCCTGATCAAGATGCAGGCGACGCTCGACGGCTACGCCGAGGGCATCGCGCTCGACAGCCACGGGCTGCTCAGCGAGGGCAGCGGCCAGAACCTCTTCCTCGTCCGCGACGAGATCATCTACACGCCGTCGATCGCCTCGTCGGTGCTGCAGGGCATCACGCGCGACTCGGTGCTCACGATCGCGAAGGACCTCGGCTACGAGGTGCGCGAGCAGCCGCTGCCGCGCGAGTTCCTGTACCTGGCGGACGAGGCGTTCTTCTGCGGCACGGCGGTGGAAGTGACGCCGATCCGGTCCGTCGACAAGATCCCGGTCGGGGCGGGCACCCGCGGCCCGATCACGGCCGCGATCCAGAAGCGGTTCTTCGACATCATCTCGGGCGCGGCGCCCGACACGCACGACTGGCTGACGCCGGTCGACTCGCTCGTCGCCGCCAAGTAGACGGGCCGGCCGCCGCGTCGCCCCCGGCGCGGCGGCCCCAGCCACCTTCCGGGAACGCCATGCACGTCAACGAACTGCTCCAGCGGGCCGTCGACCAGGGCGCGTCCGACCTCCACCTCAAGGTCGGCAGCTTCCCCATGGCGCGGGTGCACGGCCACCTGCTCGCCATCGCCGAGGATCGGAAGCTCAACCACGAGGACCTGGTCGAGATGGCGGCCGCCATCATGTCGACCGCCCAGCGGCAGAAGTTCAAGGACGCGCAGGAGGTCGACCTGGCCTACAGCGTCCCCGGCCTCGGCCGCTTCCGCTGCAACGTCTTCCAGCAGCGCGGCACCATCGGCATGGTGCTCCGCGTCATCCCCGTCAGCATCAAGACCATCGACGAGCTCGGCCTGCCGCCCGTCCTCAAGCGCGTGGCCGCCGAGGAACGCGGCCTGGTCGTCGTCACCGGCACGACCGGCAGCGGCAAGAGCACGACGCTCGCCGCGATGATCGACTACATCAACCAGACCCGGTCGGCGCACGTCATCACGATCGAGGACCCGATCGAGTACCTGCACC
Source organism: Vicinamibacterales bacterium (assembly GCA_050250645.1). Taxonomy (GTDB): domain Bacteria; phylum Acidobacteriota; class Vicinamibacteria; order Vicinamibacterales; family UBA2999; genus JBFWVR01. Next base: position 222,349 of record JBFWOG010000005.1, on the reverse strand, counting down.
GCGACCAGGTCTCGATCATCAACCAGCGCGAGATCGGGGTCGACACGCGGTCGTTCGCCTTCGCGCTGCGGAGCGCCCTGCGGCAGGACCCCGACGTCATCCTCGTCGGCGAGATGCGCGACATGGAGACGATCGAGACCGCGCTGCACGCGGCCGAGACCGGGCACCTGGTCTTCTCGACCCTCCACACGCTCGACGCGACCGAGACGATCAACCGCATCATCTCGGTCTTCCCCCCGCACCAGCAGAAGCAGATCCGGCTGCAGCTCGCGGCCGTGCTCAAGTCCGCGATCGCCCAGCGCCTGCTGCCGCGGGCCGACGGCGCCGGCCGCGCCCCCGCCGCCGAGGTGCTGATCGCCACCCCCTTCATCAAGGACTGCATCGTCGACAAGGACAAGACCCACCTGATCGCCGGCGCCATCGCCCAGGGCACGTCCCAGTACGGCATGCAGACCTTCGACCAGTCGATCTTCAGCCTCTACTCCGAGGGCCTCGTCACCTACGAGGAGGCCCTGCGCTGGGCCACCAACGTCGACGAGTTCAAGCTCCGGGTGCAGGGCATCTCGACCACCGCCGACCTGGCGCGCGACCAGATGGCCGGCACGGTGCTCAGGCCCAAGCCCGAACCGGAGATCACGCGGTTCGGGCAATAGATGCTTCGATGAGTAATCACGAATCGAGAATCAAGAATCAAGAATCAAGAATCGAGACGCCGGGCACCACATCGTGTTTCGTGTTTCGTGCTTCGTGCTTCGTGTTTTCTTGATTCTTAATTCTTGATTCTCGATTCCTCATGGACCCCTACCTGACCGCCCTACACATGCTCTCCCGCCGGGAGCTGTCGGTCTCGCAGCTGCGGACCCGGCTGCTGAAGCGGGAGTTCGCCGAGGCGGAGGTGGACGAGGCCCTGGGCCGGCTGGCCGCCGAGGGGGCGGTCGACGACAGGCGCGTCGCCCGCGCCGCGGCCCGGCTCGAGAGTGCCATCCGGAACCGGGGGCGCCGGCGGGTGCTGCAGCGCGTCCAGCAGCTGGGGGTGAGCCCCGACGTCGCGCGCGCGGCCGTGGACGAGGCCTTCGAGGAGGTCGACGAGGCGGCGCTGCTCGACCGGGCCATCGAGCGCCGGCTCAAGGGGATCGCCCCCCGCGACCTCGACGAGCGGGGCCGCGCCCGGGTCGTCCGGGCCGTCGTCGGCCAGGGCTTCGCCTTCGGCGCGGTCCTCGACCGGCTCCGGCGCTGGGGCATGCCGTCCGACGAGTAAAATGGGAGGGATGAGCCCGAACGAGATCCGCGCGTCCTTCCTCAAGTACTTCGAGCGGCACGGCCACCGCATCGTGGCCAGCGCCCCGCTCGTGCCCGGCGACGACCCCACCCTGCTCTTCACCAACGCCGGGATGAACCAGTTCAAGGACGTGTTCCTCGGGCGCGAGACCCGCGACTACCGGCGCGCCACGACGTCCCAGAAGTGCATGCGCGTCAGCGGCAAGCACAACGACCTCGACACCGTCGGCCCCTCCCTGCGGCACCACACGTTCTTCGAGATGCTGGGCAACTTCTCGTTCGGCGACTACTTCAAGCAGGACGCGATCGCCCTCGCCTGGGAGCTGCTGACCCGGGAATGGGGCCTCGACCCCGCCCGCCTCTACGTGACGGTCTTCAAGGGCGAGCCGGGCATCCCGCGCGACGACGAGGCCTGGACGCGCTGGCGCGACTTCGTGCCGGCCGACCACATCGGGGAGCTCGGCAGCGCCGACAACTTCTGGGCGATGGGCGACACCGGCCCGTGCGGGCGCTGCTCCGAGATCTACTACGACCGCGGGCCCTCGATTCCGGGCACCGGCGACTTCGTCAGGGACGTCGAGGGCGGCAGCGAGCGCTTCGTCGAGATCTGGAACAACGTCTTCATGGAGTTCGAGCGCGGCGACGGCGGCGTGCTCGCGCCCCTCCCCGCGCCGTCGATCGACACCGGCATGGGCCTCGAGCGGATCTCGGCCGTGATGCAGGGCACGATCTCGAACTACGACACCGCCCTCTTCACCCCCATCCTCGACGCGGTCGGCGGCATGGCGGGCCTCCGCTACGGCGGCACGATGGACCCGTCGGACGTGTCGATGCGCGTCGTCGCCGACCACATCCGCGCGATGACGTTCCTCATCGCCGACGGCGTGGTGCCGTCCAACGAGTGGCGCGGCTACGTGCTCCGCAAGATCATGCGCCGCGCCATGCGCCACGGCCGCAAGCTGGGCCTCACGCGGCCCTTCCTCCACGAGCTGGTCGACGTGCTCGTCCGCGAGATGGGCGACGCCTACCCCGAGCTCAAGGCCGGGCGCGACGCCGTCGCCCAGGTCATCCACAGCGAGGAAGAGCGCTTCGACGCGGTGCTGAGCGGCGGCCTGCCGCGCCTCGAGGAGGTCCTCGACCGCGCCGCCAAGGGCGACAAGGTCGTCCCCGGCGACGAGGCGTTCACCCTCTACGACACCTTCGGCCTGCCCCGCGACTTCATCGAGGACCTCGCCGCGAACCAGGGCCTGGGCTTCGACGCCCAGGGCTTCGAGCGCGCGATGGAAGGCCAGCGCGAGAAGGCCCGGGCCGGCAGCGCGTTCGGCGGCAAGAAGGCCGCGGGCGCGACGTTCGCCACCAACGAGTCGCGACAGGCGGTCGCCGCCGCCGGCGACCAGTTCGAGGGCTACACCACCACCGAGGTCCGGGGCGTGCCCGTCGTGGCCCTCTTCGACGACGCGCTCGCCGAGGTCGAACGCCTGCCGGCCGGCGGCAGCGGGTATGCCGTGCTGGCCCGCACCCCGTTCTACGTCGAGGCGGGCGGCCAGGTGAGCGACCAGGGCTGGCTCGACACCGCGTCCGGCGGCCGCGCCCGGGTCACCGGCGTGGTCCGGCTCGGGCTCGGACTGCCCCGCGCCCACCGCGTCGAGGCCATCGAGGGCGGCCTGGCGACGCGGGATCTCGTGGCGGCCACGGTCGATCACGCGCTGCGGGACGCCACCCGGCGGAACCACACCGCGACGCACCTCCTCCACGCGGCCCTTCGCAAGGTGCTCGGGCCGCACGTCAAGCAGGCCGGGTCGCTCGTCGCCCCCGACCGCCTGCGCTTCGACTTCGTGCACTTCAACCCCGTCAGCCGGGACGAACTGCTGGCGATCGAGCGGATCGTCAACGAGCACATCGTCGCCAACGAGCCGGTCTCGACCGCCGTGCGCGACACCCAGGAGGCCATCGCCGCCGGCGCGATGGCGCTCTTCGGCGAGAAGTACGGGGACAAGGTCCGCGTCGTGGCCATCGGCGACGGCGGGTTCAGCACCGAGCTCTGCGGCGGCACCCACGTCCGCGCCACCGGCGACATCGGCTCGCTCGTCGTCGTCGAGGAGTCGGGGGTGGCCGCCGGCGTGCGCCGGGTCGAGGCGCTCACGGGGCTCGGCGCCCTCGCCTACGCGCGCGAGGCCATCGACGAGCGCCGCCAGGCCCTGGCGGAGGCCAATGCCAAGCCCACCGAGCTCGCCGCCCGCATCCGCGGCTACCAGGCGGAGATCTCCCGCGCCCAGAAGGAGATCCAGCGGCTCAAGACCGAGCGCGCCCTGGGCGGGGGCGCCGCCGGCGGCGCCGCGGCCGACGAGCCGGTCGAGATCGGCGGGGCGACCTACATCGGCCGCCAGGTGGACGACGTCGACAAGGAGTCGCTGCGGGCCCTCGCCGACACGCTGAAGTCCCGGATCACCAGCGGGATCGTGTTCCTGGCCGCGCCCACCGCCGACGGCAAGGTGGCGATCATCGCCTCGGTGACCAAGGACCTCGCGAAGAAGGCCCCGGCAGGCCAGCTCGTCAAGCAGCTGGCGCCCATCGTCGGCGGGGCCGGCGGCGGAAGGCCCGACTTCGCCGAGGCGGGCGGCAAGGCCCCGGAGAAGATCCCGGAGATGCTGGCGGAGGCCCGGAAACTGGCCGAGAAGCTCCTGGCCTGAAGGAGCGGCCCGGACGGGGCCCTTTTCCGGAGCCCGCCCGGTGCCGATACGGTACACTGCATGCCGGTCGTGCGCATCCTGCCCCTCGCCCTCGTGCCCGTGCTGCTCCTGGCGGCCACGCCCGCCCGGGCGCAGATCTACTCCTGGCGGGACGCCGGGGGCACGCTGGTGGTGTCGGATCGCCCGCAGCCCGGCTCGGCCGGGGTGGCGACCTTCGACGTCCCGGGCAGCCGTGGGGTCAGGGCCACGCGGCCTCTCGCGGCCGGCGGCGGCACCCACGAGTTCGACCGGCTCATCGAGCGCCATGCTGCGGACCAGGGCGTCCCGGCGGACCTCGTCCGGGCGGTGATCCAGGTCGAGTCCGGCTTCGATCCGCGGGCCGTGTCGCCCAAGGGCGCCGTGGGGCTGATGCAGCTGATGCCCGGGACCGCCAGGGAACTGGGGGTCCAGGACCCCTTCCACCCCGACCAGAACATCAAGGGCGGGGTCACCTACCTGCGCCGACTGCTCGACCGCTACCAGGACGACGTGGAACTGGCCCTGGCCGCCTACAATGCCGGACCGGGCAGCGTGGAACGGTATGCCGGGGTCCCGCCCTACCGGGAGACCCGGGACTACGTCCGGAAGGTCACCGGGGCGGCCGGGGACACGGCCACGCCGCCCGGGGCGGGCACGATCTACAAGTGGATCGAGCTCATCGACGGCCGGCCGGTGCCCCGCTACTCGAACCAGCCCCCGGCTGGCGTGGCCTACGAGGTGGTCCGCCGCCGGTAAGCTGTGCTATCCTTGGGGTTTGGAACGTTCCTGAACGAGGGGATCTGTACACGTGGCGAAGAGAACGAAGTCGGCCGTCAAGGCGAACCGGCAGAACGTGAAGCGGCGCGAGCACAACCGGGAGTTCCGGTCGAAGCTCCGCACGGGGCTCAAGGCAATCCGCAAGGCGCTCGACGCCGGCGACGTGGAGGCCGCGAAGGGCCTGCTCGGCAAGACGCAGTCGCTCGTGGACAAGATGGCCACCAAGGGCATCATCCACAAGAACACCGCGTCCCGCTACAAGTCGCGGCTCGTCGCGCGGCTGACCCGTAGCGCCTCGGCTGCGGCCTAGCCCGCTCCCCTTCCAGCACGTCCGCCCGTCCTCCCGCCCGAGGCTGCCACCGGCAGGCTCGGGACGGAGGCCGCGGCATGTACGCGTCCGGCTACCGGCGCCCCCAGCGGTTGGCCGCCGGCGCGCCCCCGCCGCCGGCGCACAGCTCGATCACCAGCCGCTCCAGCAGGAAGCGGGGCTCGCCCGCCGACGACTTGATCGCGAGGTCGGTCCGGAACACCGCGTCGAGCCCCGGCTTGACGCGCGCGTCGGGGCGCAGGCGCCCGGCGGCCGCCCGGACCTGGCCGAGCACCATCAGCGCCGGGGCGCCCGCCTCGAACTGCGCGCCCACCTCGCGGAGGGCCGCCGCCGCGTTGCCGTTCCAGATGGCCTTGCCGAGCGCGAAGTCCTCGCCGGGCTCGCTCTGCGGCATCACCAGGTCGCGGATGTGCCCGGCCGTGATCGCCGACTCGCCGGCGGCGTAGAGCACGAGCTTCTCGACCTCGGCGCGAATCCGGCCGAGGCTGAGGCCTGTCGTCTCGAGGAGCAGGGCGATCGCCTTCGGCTCGATCGCCAGCTCGTCCTTCTCGAGCCGCTTCTCGATCCAGCGCGCGGCCTCGGCGGCCGACTCGAGGGACCCGCAGTCGACCACGACCGCGTGCTTGCGCAGCAGCTTCACGAGGCGGCGGTTGCCGTCGAGCGGTCCCGCGTCGAAGACCAGCGTCGTCAGGGGCTCGGGCGCCGCGAAGTAGGCCTCGAGTTCCTCGGCCGGCGTGGCCGCCCGCTTGCGCTTGCCCGGGCCGGCGGCCGGCGCGGGCGCGTCCTCGTCCTTGCCCTTGCGGGGCGCGAGCAGCCGGTCGGCCTCGTGGACGACGACCACGCGGCGGGCCGCCATCATGGGGAGCGTGCGGGCCGTGCCGAGGATCGCGCCGAGCATCTGGTCGCGGGCGCTGGCCGACGTGGCCTCGTTGGCGTAGAAGCTCTCGACGTTGAAGGCCTGGAGCCCCTCGTCCACCAGGCCGGCGAACTCGAGCGCGAGGTCGTGGCGCGACTGGGCGTCGTCGCCTTCGAGCAGGTACAGGGGGCGCGTGTCGGCCGCGGCGATCTGCTTGCGGACGTCGGCTGGCTTCATGCGCGCGGTGGTCCCTGGACGCGTCTCAAAAGGCCTCGAGGATGGCCGACACCACGCTGCGGGCGAAGTCGGTCGACAGGCGGTCGATGGCGGCGCGCTCCTGGTCGAGGAACGACGCGGCGTCGATGCCGGCGCTCAGCGTGCTCGCCAGCTCGTACTCGTCGCTGAAGCTGAGGGAGGGGTTCTCCCAGAGCGTCTTCTGCGCTCGCGCGTCGTAGAACTGCACGCTGACCACGACCGTGAAGCGATACCGCTTGGCCTGCTGCCCCTCGGTGAAGCTGACGGGCGAGGGCGTGATCCCGAGGATCTCGCCGCGGACGACCCCGTCGGCGCCCTCGGCGGTCGGCTCGATGGTGTAGCGCCCGCGGTTCTGGAACTCGACGCGGACCTTCTCGGTGAACTGCTGCTCGACCGTCAGGTACGGCGTGCGGTTGTCGAACATCGGGATGGCGACGACCTGGATGTAGGCCGGCAGGAACGACCCGCGGCCGGCCAGGGAGTAGCCGCAGCCGGCGAGCGCGAGGCCGGCCGCCGCCGCGGGCACGGCGGCGAGGAAGCGCCGCCGCCCGATCGTGTCGCGGAATTCGTCGCTCATCTCGTCTACCCCACGACCACGCTGACGAGGCGGCCCCGCGCGACGACCACCTTCCGGACCGTCTTGCCGGCGACGTGGGCCTGCACGGCCTCCAGCGCCATGGCCTCCAGCTCCGCGTCGGGCGCGTCCGGCGCCGCGGTGATGCGCGCCCGCACCTTGCCGTTCACCTGCACCGGGATGACCACCGACTCGGCCTTCGCCACCTCCGGGTCGAACACGGGCCACGTGGCGGCGGAGAGCCCGCCGGCGTGCCCGTAGCGCTCCCACAGCTCCTCGGCGGTGTGCGGCGCGAAGGGCGAGAGCATCACGATGAGGGCCTCGAGGGCCTCGCGCGCGACGGCCGCGGCCGCCGGGGAGGGCGTGGCGCCGGCGGCCTCCGTGAACAGGTAGAGGTCGTTGACGAGCTCCATCATCGCGGAGACCGCCGTGTTGAACTGCTTGCGGACGTCGATGTCCGCCGTGACACGGCGGATCGTGTCGTGCGTCTTCCGCCGGATGGCGCGCTCGGCCGCCGGCAGCGCCGCCTGGTCGGGCACCGCGTCGCCGGGCGCCGCCGCGCGGCGCCACTGCTCGGCCAGCCGCCAGACCCGGGCCAGGAACCGGAAGCTGCCGTCGAGCCCGGAGTCCGTCCACTCGACCTCCTTCTCGGGCGGCGCGACGAACATCACGTACAGCCGGAGCGCGTCGGCGCCCGACTTCTGCAGCATCGTGTCCGGGTCCACGACGTTGCCCTTCGACTTGGACATCACCGCGCCGTCCTTGAGGACCATGCCCTGCGTCAGGACGTGGTCGAACGGCTCGGTGTGGGTGACCATGCCGAGGTCGTGGTACACCCGCGCGAAGAAGCGCGAGTAGATCAGGTGCAGGATGGCGTGCTCGACGCCCCCGCTGTAGAAGTCGACCGGGCACCAGTAGGCGACCTTGGCGGGGTCGAACGGCAGCTGGTCGTTGTGCGCGTCGGCGAACCGGTAGAAGTACCACGACGAGTCCACGAACGTGTCCATCGTGTCGGTCTCGCGCCGCGCGGGGCCGCCGCACGCCGGGCACGTCACGTTCACGAACTCGGGCACCTGCGCGAGCGGCGAGTCGCCCCGGCCGCTGAACTGCGAGATCCGCGGCAGCTCCACCGGGAGCTGCTCGTCCGGCACGGGCACGACCCCGTCGCGCTCGCAGTAGATCATCGGGATCGGCGTGCCCCAGTAGCGCTGGCGCGAGATGCCCCAGTCCTTGAGGCGGTACTGGACGGTCCCCTCGCCGATGCCGCGGCGCGCCGCCTCGGCGGTCAGCGCCGCGCGCGCCTCGCCCGACGCCAGGCCGTCCCACGGGCCCGACGCGACGAGCACCCCGTCGCCGGTCACCGCCGCCGTCATCGCCTCCGGCGCCGGCGCCTCGCCGTCGGCCGGCCGCACGACCACGCGGATCGGCAGGTCGTACTTGCGCGCGAACTCGAAGTCGCGCTCGTCGTGCGCCGGCACCGCCATCACCGCGCCGGTGCCGTACTCGCCCAGCACGAAGTTCGCGACCCAGATGGGCACGGGCTCGCCCGTGAACGGGTTCACGGCGTAGCGGCCCGTGAAGAACCCTTCCTTCTCGACCTCCCCGCTCACCCGCCCCGCGCGATCCTGCGACCGGAAGCGCGCGGCCTGCGCCCGCAGGTTCCCGGGGTCGCCAGACTCGTCCGCGAAGCGGCCCACCAGCTCGTGCTCGGGCGCCAGCAGGACGAACGTCGACCCGTGGATCGTGTCGATGCGGGTCGTGAAGACCTCGATGGCGGCGCCGTCGGGCGCGTCCTGGATCGCGAACCGGACCCGCGCCCCCTCGGAGCGCCCGATCCAGTTGCGCTGCATCGTCAGGACCTTCTCCGGCCAGGACGACAGGCTGTCGATCCCGTGCAGCAGGTCCTCCGCGTACGCGGTGATGCGGAAGAACCACTGCTCGAGGTCCTTCTGCGTCACGGGCGTCCCGCACCGCCAGCACCCCCCGTCGACCACCTGCTCGTTGGCCAGCACCGTCTGGCAGCTCGGGCACCAGTTGACCGTCGAGCGGCGCCGGTAGGCGAGGCCGCGCTCGTACATCCGCGTGAACAGCCACTGGTTCCACCGGTAGTAGTCCGGCAGGCACGTCGCCAGCTCCCGGCCCCACGCGTAGCTGATGCCGAGGCGCTGGAGCTGCCCCTTCATGTGCGCGATGTTGCCGAGGGTGGAGGTCTCCGGGTGGATGCCGCTCTTGATCGCCGCGTTCTCCGCCGGCAGGCCGAACGCGTCCCACCCGAACGGGTGCAGCACGTTGAAGCCGGACAGCCGCTTGTAGCGCGCGACGATGTCCCCGATGATGTAGTTGCGGACGTGGCCGACGTGCGCGTGCCCGGACGGGTACGCGAACATCTCGAGGCAGTAGAACTTCGGCTTCGTGGGGTCTTCGGTGACCTCGAAGGCCCGCGCGTCATCCCAGCGCTTCTGCCACTTCTTGTCGAGGTCCTGCGGGCGGTAGTCAGACACGGTCAGAGTCCCGGTTGGCGGTTGATCCTCTAAGGATATCAGACGCCCGCGGCCCCGCCGGTCCAGCGCCCGCCGTGCGCCGTCCGGACCAGCCCGAGCGCCGCCGCGCCCCGGGCCGTATCGCCGGCCGGGGGGGCCGCCAGGTCGGTCGTCCGCTCGCCCGCCAGCAGCCCGATCACGGCCTCGAGCGACGTCTCGAGCGCGTGCAGGTCGTAGCCCCCCTCGGTCACGAACACGGTCCGGCCGCCCGCCACCTGGTCGGCCAGCACCAGCAGCCGCGCGGTCAGCCGGGCGAAGCCCTCCGTGGACATCCGCATGTAGGCCAGCGGGTCCCGCTCGTGGGCGTCGAAGCCGGCCGACACCAGGAGCAGCTCCGGGCGATACCAGGCGAGCGCCGGCAGCACCGCGTCGCGGAAGACGAGGTCGTAGTCCGCGTCGGTCGCCCCCGCCTCGAGCGGGACGTTGACCGTGTAGCCGTCCCCGGCGCCCCGGCCCGTCTCCTCGGCGGCGCCCGTCCCGGGGTAGAACGGGTACTGGTGCGTCGAGACGAACAGCACCGACGGATCCTCGTAGAAGATCCACTGGGTGCCGTTCCCGTGATGCACGTCGTAATCCATGACCGCGACGCGCGAGACGCCCCGGTGCCGCGCGTAGGCCGCCCCGACGGCCACCGAGTTGTAGAGGCAGAACCCCATGGCCTTGTCGGCCTCCGCGTGGTGGCCCGGCGGCCGGACCACCGCGAGGGCCCTCGCGCCCGCCCCGCCGTCGAGCGCGAGATCCACGCCCGTCATCACCGCCCCGGCCGCGAGCCGGCCCACATCGTCGGAGTCGGGCGAGGTGAACGTGTCGGCGTCGAGCATGGCGGCGCGCCCGCGGGTGGCGCGGATGGCGTCCAGGTGGGCCGGGGTGTGGACCCGGAGCAGGTCCTCGTCGGTCGCGGCCCGGGGCGCGACGACGGCCCCGCCCCGCTCGGCCCACCGGGCGACCGCGCGCCGCATCGCCACGGCGCGATCGACCCGCTCGGGATGCCCCGGGGGCGTGACGTGGTCCTGGAATCGCTCGGAGGTGACGACGGTCAGCGGCATCGTGGCTGGTGTCCCCGGGGCGCTCAGGCGTGGACGAGGGCCCGGCAGCGCGCCTCGCACGCGCCGAGCGCCGCCTCGAGCCGGCGGCAGGCCGCCGTGAGCTCGGCGTCGCCGGCATCCGCCGGCACGACGAACGGCTCGGCGAAGACGAGGGCGACCCGCGCGAACGGCCGGGGCACCTGGGTCCGGTCCCAGCTGCCGAGCGTCCACGCGCGATCCGCCTCGAGGTGAAAGGGTATCACGGGGTTTCCGGTGGCCTTCGACAGCCAGACGGCGCCCGGCTGCGCGACCCGCGCCGGCCCGCGCGGGCCGTCCACCGTGAACGCCACCGGGCGGTCGCGCACGTCCCGCACCAGCTGCAGCAGCGCCCGCCGCGCGCCGCGCGAGCTCGACCCGCGCGCCGTGCCGTACCCGAACCGCGTGATGATCCGCGCGATCCACTCGCCATCGAAGTTCTCGCTGGTGATGACGACGATGCCGCGGCGCTGGAAGTAGATGGTCCCGGGCAGGATGCGCCCGTGCCAGAACGCGTGGATGGGCCGGCCGAGCGCCTCGGCCGCCCGCAGGTGCTCGAGGCCCTCGACCTCGAAGCGGTAGGTGGCGCCCAGGGCCGCCAGCAGGGGGTAGCCGAGCCCGCTGATGAGCGCGACCTCGGCCCGCCGCCGCCACGACGACCGCCACGCCGGCGCCTCGCTCGTCCCAGCCATCGCCACGTCGGCCCCTCGGGGCCCCGGCGCGCCGGAGCCCGCGGTGCTACATCCCGTCGTACTGCGGGCCGCCGCCGCCTTCCGGCGCCACCCAGGTGATCACGCCGTAGGGGTCCATGATGTCGCAGGTCTTGCAGTGGACGCAGTTCGACGCGTTGATCTGCAGCCGCCGGCCGCCCTGCCCGTTGTCCACCATCTCGTAGACGTTGGCCGGGCAGAACCGCACGCACGGGTGCCCGTACTCGGTGCCGCAGAGCGAGTGGCAGACGTCGGTGTGGACGAGCAGGTGGACCGGCTGGTCCTCGTCGTGCGCCGTCGACGCGTAGTGCACGCTCGTCGTCTTGTCGAAGGTCAGCGCGCGGTCGGGCACGACGGCGTTCGACCCCTTGAGGATGTCGGCCTTGTCGAGCCCGTAGTACTGGTCGAGCGTCCGCATCCGCGTGTGGCCCGGCTTGCCGTGCAGGTCCTCCGGCAGCCGGCCGCCGGTGGCCATCGTGACGCCGGCGAAGAGCGACCCGGCCACGAGCCCCGCCCCGAACGCCTGGTGGACGTTGCGGACCGGGTACAGCTCGCGCTTGATCGGGCCCTCGTCCACCAGGGTGCGGTAGACGCCGAGCGTCGCCTCGGACGCATCGCCGGCGCGCACGGCCGCGAACGCGGCCTCGGCCGCGTGCATGCCGCTCCGCATGGCCAGGTGGATGCCCTTGAGGCGCATCGAGTTGACCATGTTGGCCGCGTCGCCGATCACCAGCCCGCCGTCCACCACGAGGCGCGGGATCGTGTTCCACCCGCCCTCCGGCAGCGCCTTCGCGCCGTAGCGGACCATCTGGCCGCCCGCGAGCAGGCTGGCGATGTAGGGGTGGGTCTTGAAGCGCTGGAACGCGGCGTGCGGGTCGAACAGCGGGTCGCGGTAGTCCAGACCGACGACGAAGCCGATGGACACCCGGCCGCCGGGCATCACGTACATCCAGCTGCCGCCGAACTCCTCCTCGCGGAGCGGGTAGCCGAGCGTGTGGATGACGGTGCCGGCCTCGAGGCGGTCGGCCGGGATCTCCCAGAGTTCCTTCAGCCCGATGGCGAACTCGGCCGGGTGGTGCGCGTCGGTGATCTGGAGGACGCGGGACAGCTCCTTGGTGAGGTGTCCCCGGACGCCGTCGGCGAAGATCGTGACCTTGGCCCGGATGTCGGCGCCCGGCTCGTAGGCCGCCTTCTGGTCGCCGTGCTTGCCGAGCCCGCGGTCGCCCGTGCGGACGCCGACGACGCGCGTCCCCTCGAAGAGCACCGACTGGGCCGCGAAGCCGAAGAACAGGTCGATGCCCTCGGCCTCCACCTGCTCGGCGAGCCACTTGGTGAAGCGGTTCAGCGAGATGATGTAGTTGCCGTGGTTCTGGAACGGCGGCGGCGTGATCGGGAAGCGCAGCTTGTGCTTCGGCGTGAGGAAGTAGATGTTGTCGGCGTGCACCGGCGTCTCGAGCGGCGCGCCCTTGGCCTCGAAGCCCGGGACCAGGTCCGCGAGCGCCGAGGGGTCGAGCAGCGCGCCCGACAGCTGGTGCGCGCCCGCCTCGCGGGCCTTCTCGACGACCGCGATGGCGAGCGGCTCCCCGCCCTTCTCCTTCTGGATCTGGGCCAGGCGCAGCGCCGCGGACAGCCCGGCCGGGCCGCCCCCCACGATCAGCACGTCGACTTCGAGCGTCTCACGCGACATCGGTGTCCTCGCGGCCTCCCGCTACTTGCCGAGCTCGGCGACGAGCGCCGGGACGATCTCGAACAGGTCGCCGGCGATGCCGTAGTCGGCCACCTCGAAGATCGGCGCCTCGGTGTCCTTGTTGATCGCGACGATCGTCCGCGACCCCTTCATGCCCACCAGGTGCTGGATGGCGCCCGAGATGCCGAGCGCGACGTAGAGCTTCGGCGCCACGGTCTGGCCCGAGCTCCCGATCTGGCGCTCCATCGGCAGCCAGCCGTTGTCGCAGATCGGCCGCGACGCGGCCAGCTCCGCGCCGAACGCGGCGGCGAGCTGCTCGGCGATGCCGATGTTCTCCTGCTGCTTGATCCCGCGGCCCACGGCGACGATGCGCTCGGCCTGCGAGAGGTCGACCGCCTGCTTCGCCTCCTGGAACGGGGCCTCGGCCTGCTGCCGGATGGCGCCGGCGTCGATCGTCACGGCCGCCGCCTCGACGGGCGCGGGCTGGGCGCCCTTCTGGACCGCGTCGGCGCGGAACGCGCCGATCTGCACGCTGACCAGGTGCGGCGCCGGCCCGGCGGGCGCCACGTCGGCGACGAGCTTGCCCTGGAACATCGGGCGCGCGAACGCGGTCGTGCCGTTGACGTCCTTGATCGCGGTCACGTCGGTCACGAGCGCCCTGTCGATCCGGGCGGCCAGCGTCGGCGCGAAGTCGCGCGTCTGGTAGGTGTGCGCGAAGCACACGTAGGCGGGCGCGACGGCGGCGATGACCTGCTGCCAGGCCTGCACGAACCCGTCGGCCGTGTAGGTCCCGAGCGCCGGGTCCCCCACCGCCAGGACCTTCGCGACCTGCGCGGCCGCGAGTTCCGCGGCGGCCGCCGCGACATCCCCGCCGGCGACGGCGACGGTGATCGGCATCGATCCGCCGGCGAGCTGCTGCGCGGCCGCGATGGCCTCCCAGCTCGCGCGGTTCAGTTGTCCATCCTTCTGTTCGGCAACTACGAGAATCACAGGACTCGCGCCTCCTCGCGCAGCCGCTTGACGAGCTCCCGGGCGGCCTCGGCGGCCGAGCCGCCGATCATCACCGTCTGCTTCGACTTCTCCGGCACGTAGAGCGCCAGGATGGTCTGCCGCGAGGCGACCCCGGCCGGCGCGGCCACCTTCCGGATTTCCTTCTTCTTCGCCGCCATGATGCCCTTCAGGGTCGCGTAGCGGAGCGTGTTGATGCCGCTCTGGATGGTCAGCAGCGCGGGCAGGGGCATGGTGACGAACTGGAACCAGCCGCCCTCGAGCTCGCGCTTGACCTTCATCGAGCCCGACCCGACCTCGACGGCCATGATGATCGTCGAGTGGGGCCGGCCGAGCTTCTCGGCGAGCACCGGGCCGAACTGCGCGTGGCCCTGATCGTCGGACTGGAGCCCCGTCAGGATGAGGTCGAACTGCTCGTCGGCCATCGCGGGGGCGAGGGCGGCGGCGGCCGCGAAGGCGTCGGCCGCCCCGAGCGCGTCGTCCTCGACGTGGATGGCGCGGTCGGCGCCGCGGGCGAGGGCCTCGCGGATGACCTGCTGGACGCGCGTGGGGCCCGCCGAGCAGACGACGACCTCGCCGCCGTGCGCCTCGCGGAGGCGCAGGGCCTCCTCGAGGGCGTAGGCGTCAGGCTCGTTCATCTCGTAGCTGACGTCCTGGTCGCGGATCCACGTCTTGTCGTCGTTCAGGCGCGGCTGCCACTCGCGGGTGGGAACTTGTTTGATACAGACGGCAATTTTCATGATGGGTTACGGATGAGTCATGGTCGGCGCCGGTCGGCGGCGGGGCCGGACCCCACAATTGTGGTTCCGGCCCGCCCCGGGCATCAAGTCTTTCCGTCGGCCCCCGTGGCGGGGACCGGCCGATCAGTCGTCGTAGCGCTTGAAGAGCAGCGCGCCGTTCGTGCCGCCGAACCCGAAGGAGTTGGACAGCGCGTAACGGATCGGGAGGTCGCGGGCGCCCTCGGGGACGTAGTCGAGGTCGAGGCCCTCGTCCGGCTCCACCAGGTTGATGGTCGGCGGCACCCGCTGCTGGTGCACGGCGAGGGCCGTGATGCCGGCCTCGAGGCCGCCGGCGGCCCCGAGCAGGTGCCCGGTCATCGACTTGGTCGACGAGACGGCCAGCCGGTGGGCGTGCTCGCCGAAGGTCCGCTTGATGGCGTGGGTCTCGATGCGGTCGTTGTGCGGCGTGGACGTGCCGTGCGCGTTGATGTAGTCCACGGCGTCCGGGGTCACCCCGGCCGACTCGAGGGCCGCGCTCATCACCCGGTAGGCGCCGTCGCCGTCCTCGGACGGCGCGGTCATGTGGAAGGCATCCGCGGACATCCCGTAGCCGACCATCTCGGCGTAGATCGGCGCGCCGCGCCGCTTCGCCAACTCGAGCTCCTCGAGGACGACGACGCCGGCGCCCTCGCCGAGGACGAAGCCGTCGCGGTCCTTGTCGAAGGGACGGCTGGCGTGGTCCGGGTCGTCGTTCCGGGTCGAGAGCGCGCGGAGCGCGGCGAAGCCGCCGACGCCCATCGCGCAGATGGCCGCCTCGGAGCCGCCCGCGATCATCGCGTCGGCGGCGCCGCGCTTGATGATCTCGAACGCGTCGCCCACGGCGTGCGCCGACGCCGTGCACGCGGTGCACGTCGCCGAGTTGGGCCCCTTCGCGCCGAAGCGGATCGACACCTGCCCCGCCGCGAGGTTGATGATCGCGCTGGGGATGAAGAAGGGGGAGATCTTGCGCGGGCCGCCCTCGATGAGCGCCTTGTGCTCGCGCTCGATCGTGGTGAACCCGCCGATGCCGGACGCGATGAACACCCCGACGCGCGGGGCGTTCTCCGGGGTCACCTGCAACCCGCTGTCATCCATCGCGAACTGCGCGGCCGCGATGGCGAACTGAATGAAGATGTCCATCTTCTTCAGTTCCTTCTTCTCGATGAACTGGAGCGGATCGAATCCCTTCACCTCGCCCGCGAACCGCGTCGTGAACGCGGTCGCGTCGAAGCGCGTGATCGGACCAATACCGCTCCGGCCCGCGCAGAGTGCGTCCCAGTTTGCCTGGGTCCCGATCCCGACCGGCGACACCAGGCCGATGCCGGTCACCACGACTCGCCTGCTCAAAGTCCCTCCGTCCGCCGCGCCGGGGCGCGGGCGCACACCGCTTACTTCTTCTTGGCGTGCGCCTCGATGTACTCGACCGCCTCCTTGACGCGCGTGATCTTCTCGGCGTCCTCGTCCGGAATCTCGATTCCGAACTCCTCCTCGAACGCCATGACGAGCTCGACCGTGTCGAGCGAGTCGGCGCCGAGGTCGTCCACGAACGAGGCGTCCGGCGTCACTTCTTCCTCGTCGACGCCGAGCTGCTCCACGATGATGCTCTTGACCTTGTCGGCAACGGCCACGTCTGTCCTCCAATTCACGGGCGGGATCTGCCCCGCCACTCCGGCCGCGGACGGAACGACCCGCCGCTACATGTACATCCCGCCGTTCACGGCGAGAACCTGCCCAGTAATATACGCCGCCTCGTCCGACGCGAGAAAGCCGACCGCCGCCGCCACGTCGGCGGGCGACCCGAGCCGGCCGAGCGGAATCAGCTTCTCCCACTCCGCGTGGGCCGCCTCGCCGATGGCCCGGGTCATGTCCGTCTCGATCATGCCCGGCGCCACCACGTTCACCGTCACGTTGCGCGACGCCACCTCGCGCGCCAGCGCCTTCGCGAACCCGATGAGCCCCGCCTTCGACGCCGCGTAGTTGGCCTGCCCGGCGTTGCCCATCTGCCCGACCACCGACCCGACCATCACGATCCGCCCGGCCCGCTGCCGGATCATCGGCTTCAGCGCCAGCTGGCACAGCTCGAACGACGCGGTCAGGTTCGTCGCGATGACCGCGTCCCAGTCGTCCCGCTTCATCCGCAGCAGCAGCTGGTCGCGCGTGATGCCCGCGTTGCTGACCACGATGTCCAGCCGCCCGTGCCGCTCGATCACGCCGCCCACGAGCGCCGCCACCGCCGCCGAGTCGGTCATCTCGACCGTGCCCGCCTCCGCCCGGCCCCCGGCCGCGACGATGGCCGACACGGTGTCCGCCGCGTGGTCGCCGCGGGCCGCCGCCACCACCAGCGCGCCGCGCGCGGCCAGGTCGAGCGCGATCGCGCGGCCGAGGCCGCGGGACGCGCCGGTAACGAGTGCAATCCTGCCGTCGAGTGCTGCCATCGAGTCCTGGTTCGGGTTGGGCGAGAGGTCGGCGGTCCGTATCCTACACTGCCGACCCCGGACCCGCGAACAGCTGCTCGACCGCCGCCACGTCGTCCGGGCCCTCGACGCGCAGGATCGCCTGGTCGCGGGCTATCTTCTTCACCAGCCCCGACAGCACGGCGCCGGGACCCACTTCAACATATGCGGTGACGCCGTCCGACGCAAGACGCCGCACCACGTCGTCCCAGCGCACCGGCGACGAGACCTGGCGGATGAGCGCCTCGATCGCCTCCGCCGCCGTCCGCTTGGGCTGGGCGTCCACGTTGGCCACGACCGGCACCCGCGGGTCGGACGCCGCCGCCGCGCGCAGCTCCGGCGCCAGGCGCGCCTCGGCGGGCGTCATCAGCGCGCAATGGAAGGGCGCGCTCACCTGCAGCGGGATCGCCCGCCGCGCGCCGCGCGCCTTCGCGCGCTCGATGGCGCGGTCCACGGCGGCGGCGCTGCCCGCGATCACGACCTGCCCCGGCGCGTTGAGGTTGGCGGGGCTCACGACGTCGCCCTCCGCCGCCTCCGCGCAGGCCTCGGCGACCTGGTCCGCGTCGAGGCCGAGAATCGCGGCCATGGCCCCCGTCCCCACGGGGACCGCCTCCTGCATGTAGCGGCCGCGGTTGCGCACGAGGCGCACCGCATCGGCGAACGCCAGCGTGCCCGCCGCGACGTGCGCGGAGTACTCGCCGAGGCTGTGGCCGGCGACGAAGTCCGGGCGCAGGCCCCGCTCGTCGAGCAGCCGCCAGGCGGCGACGCTCATCGTCAGGATCGCCGGCTGGGTGTTCTCGGTGAGCGTCAGCCGGTCGGCCGGGCCGTTGAAGATGAGGTCGCTCAGCGGCTCGCCGAGGGCCGCGTCGGCCTCCTCGAACGTCCGCCGGCACACGGGGAACTGCTCGGCCAGCGCGCGGCCCATGCCGACCGCCTGCGAGCCCTGTCCGGGAAAGAGGAACGCAATCACTGGTGTGTCACCGCGGCGGCCTGGATCTCCTGCTCGACCCGGCCGAGGACGTTGCTGGCCACGAACCGCGAGGCGGTCGCGATGGCGTTGCGGATGGCCTTGGCCGACGACCGGCCGTGGCCGACGATGCAGAGCCCGGCGACCCCCATGAGCGGCGCGCCGCCGTACTCGGAGTAGTCGACGCGCTTGCGGAAGCGCCGGAACGCCCGGCGCGACAGGAGCGAGCCCACCTGGCTGGTGAACGTGCTCGAGAGCTCCTCGCCGAGCAGGTCCTCGACCATCTCGACGAGCCCCTCGCTCAGCTTCAGCGCCACGTTGCCCGTGAAGCCGTCGCACACGATCACGTCGGCCTGCCCCGAGAAGATGTCCCGCGCCTCGACGTTGCCGACGAAGTTGATCGGCGCCGCCTTGAGCAGGCGGTGCGCCTCGCGGGTCAGCTCGTTGCCCTTGGTCTCCTCTTCCCCGATGGAGAGCAGGCCCACCCGGGGCGACTGGACCCCGAGCCCGGCGCGCGCGTAGACCGACCCCATCACCCCGAACTGCAGCAGGTGCGCCGGCCGGCACTCGACCGTGGCTCCCACGTCGAGGAGCACGGCCGACCCGGCCCGCGTGGGCACGGACGGCGCCAGCGCGGGGCGGTCGACCCCCGGCAGCATGCCGAACGCCTGGTGCGCCGCCACGACCGCCGCGCCGGTGTGCCCGGCGGTCACGAGCGCCGCCGCCTCACCGGACGCGACCAGCTCGGCGGCCACCCGGATGGAGGCGCCGGGCTTGCGCCGGAGGGCCTGCGCGGGGCGCTCGGCCATCTCGACGACGTCCGGGGCCTCGATCACCCGCACGTCCAGCATCCGGACGTCGGGGTGACGCGCGAGCTCGGCGGC
This sequence comes from Vicinamibacterales bacterium, assembly GCA_050250645.1. Lineage (GTDB taxonomy): Bacteria > Acidobacteriota > Vicinamibacteria > Vicinamibacterales > UBA2999 > JBFWVR01. The sequence goes on along the minus strand of JBFWOG010000005.1, from coordinate 203,505 downwards.
GATCGCCTCGGTCCGGCCCACGAGATCGACACCGATCCCGAGGTACCGGGCCGCGGCCACGGCGCCGTCCACGATCCGCCCGGGGGCGTGATCGCCGCCCATCGCGTCCACCGCTATCCGCATGGATCTCCCTGCTGTGGTCGGGGAGGCCGGCCGCCCGCGCGGGGGCCGGCCGCGGGGCCGCTATTCGTCGTCGACGGGGCGCACCTGGCGCTGGCGGTAGTGACCGCAGTACGCGCAGACGCGGTGCGGCGCCTTGGGCTCCCCGCACTGCGGGCAGGCGCCGGCGGTGGCGGCCGTCAGGGTGTCGTGCGTCCGGCGCTTGCGGCCGCGCTGCTTCGAGTGTCGCCGTTTTGGATTAGGCATCGTCGTTCTTCCGGTCCGTAATGAGCGCCTTCAGGCCCGCCAGCCGCGGGTCCTCCCAGTGGGCTTCGCAGCCGCACGTCTCGACGTTCAGGTTCGTGCCGCACTGCGGGCAGAGGCCCTTGCAGTCCGGCCGGCAGAGCGGCTTCATCGGGAGCGCCAGATAGCACTGCTCCTCGACGAGCTGCCCCAGGTCGATCGTCTCGTCGCTGTAGTACGCGGCGGTCAAATCGTCGTCCCCGAGCTCGCGCTCCCCGGCGCCCGCGCCCTCGGCCTGCGGCAGGTACCGCAGGTCGAACGGCGCGTTCACCTCGAAGGCGAACGGCTCGAGGCAGCGGCTGCAGCCGAGCTCCAGGCTCGCCCGCACCCGGCCCACCAGCCGGTACCGGTTCTCGTCCTTGTGGACCGTCAGCCGGAGGTCCACCGGGGCCGTGACCCGGAACACGTTGTCCCGGCCGGCGAACGCGTCGGCCGGGAGCGTCCGGTCGGCGCCGGTTTCCGCCTGCCGGATGTGGGTCAGTTCGAGAAGCATGGCACCGCGTACCCCCGCAGAATTCCCGCGAAAGTACGAACGGTCATTATATCACGGGCGTCCCGGCCCCTGTCCGGACCCGCCTGGCGGGCCCCGGCCGCCCCCGCCGTCAGTCCGTCGGCCGGACCTCGACCCAGGGCTTCGGGATGAAGAGCTGCTCGTAGAGCCGCACCGCGTAGCGGTCGGTCATGCCGGCGATGAAGTCCAGGCTCGCCTGGTCCAGGCCCTCGGCCTCGACCGTCCGGGCGTCGAGGAACACCGCCGGCCGCTCGCGGACCTTCTCCCACAGCCCGCCGAGGATGCCGCGGGCCTTCCCGAACTCGGAGGTGGCGACCTCGTTCTCGTAGACCGCCTCGAAGAGGAAGCTCCGGAGCGCGAGGGTCGCCTCGAGCATCTCGTCGCTCATGCGGATCTCGGTCAGCCCGCCCTCGAGCGTCCGCTCGACCACGTCGGTCACCATGCGGCCAATCCGCTCCGAGGAGCCGCGGCCGAGCACGCGCAGGGTCTCGGCCGGCAGGGCCGCCTCCTGGAGGACGCCCGCCCGCACCGCATCGTCCACGTCGTGGTTGACGTAGGCGATGATGTCGGCCACCCGCGCGACCTGGCCCTCGATGGTGTGGGCCCGGTGCTCGGGCGGCGCGCCGACGGGCAGGCCGTTCTTGCCCTTGGAGTGCCGCGCGATGCCGTCGCGCACCTCCCAGCTCAGGTTGAGCCCCTGCCTGTCGTGCTCGAGCACGTCGACGATGCGGAGGCTCTGCTCGTAGTGGTTGAACCCGCCGGGCACCAGCTCGCTCAGGACGCGCTCGCCGGCGTGGCCGAACGGCGTGTGGCCCAGGTCGTGCCCGAGCGCGATCGCCTCCGTCAGCTCCTCGTGGAGCCGCAGCACCTTCGCGATGGTGCGGGCGATCTGCGACACCTCGAGCGTGTGGGTGAGCCGCGTCCGGTAGTGATCGCCCGCCGGCGAGAAGAACACCTGCGTCTTGTGCTTGAGGCGCCGGAAGGCCTTCGTGTGGATGACGCGGTCGCGGTCCCGCTGGAAGGCCGGCCGGATCGGGTCCTCGGCCTCCGGGTGGAGCCGGCCGCGGGAATCGCCGCTCTTCGACGCCGCGGGCGCCAGCACCTCGCGTTCGCGCGCCTCCAACTGTTCCCGGATCGTCACGCCAACTCCTTGAGGAAGCTCGTACCGCGGTCGAGGGGCGCGAGGCCGTAGGCCTCGGCGAGCGTCTCCCCGAGGTCGGCGAAGGTCGCGCGGGTGCCCAGGTCGACGCCCGGCCGCGTGCCCGCGCCCGTCACGAGCAGCGGGACGTGCTCCCGTGAATGGTCCGTGCTCGGCGTGGTCGGGTCGTTGCCGTGGTCCGCCGTGATGACCAGCAGGTCGCCGGGGCGGAGCCGCGGCAGCAGCCGCGCCAGGCGGCGGTCGAACCGCTCGAGGTTCGCGGCGTAGCCCTCGACGTCGTTCCGGTGGCCGTAGAGGGTGTCGAAGTCGACGAGGTTGGCGAAGATGAGGCCCTCGGTCCCCTCGGCGACCAGCGCCTCGACGCGGTCCATGCCCTCGTCGTCGCTCGCGGTCGGGTGCGACACGGTGATGCCCCGCCCCGCGAAGAGGTCGCGGATCTTCCCCACCGACGTGACCCGGATGCCGGCGGCGGTCAGCCGGTCGAGGAGCGTGTCCGCGGTGGGCGGCATCGCGTAGTCGTGGCGATTCGCGGTGCGGCGGAAGGCGCCGGGCGCGCCGACGAACGGCCGCGCGATCACGCGCCCCATGCCGAGCCCGTCGACGGCCAGCTCGTAGGCGACCTCGCACCACGCGTACAGCTCGGGCACCGGCACCAGGTCCTCGTGCGCGGCGATCTGGAACACGCTGTCGGCCGACGTGTAGACGATGGGCGACCCGGTCTCGAGGTGGAGCGGGCCGAGCTCGTCGATGATGGCGGTGCCCGACGCGACCACGTTGCCGAGCGCCTTGCGGCCGATGCGGCGCTCGAACGCCTCCATCAGGGCCGGGGGGAAGCCGCCGGGAAACGTCGGGAAGGCGCGGTCGAGGACCAGGCCCATGAGCTCCCAGTGGCCGGTCACCGAGTCCTTGCCCGCCGACTGCTCCGCCATGCGGCCGGTCGCGGCCGCCGGCGAGGCGGGCGGCGCGCCGAGGGGCGCGAGCCGCCCCAGCCCGAGGCCGGCCAGCGTCGGCAGGTCGAGGGGCCGGGCCCGCGCGATGTTGCCGAGCGTGTCGCTGCCCTGGTCGCCGTACTGCGCGGCATCGGGCAGCTCGCCGACCCCGACGCTGTCGAGCACGATGACGATGGCGCGGTTGAAGGAGATCACGGGAGGATGGCCCGGCCGGCGCGCGGCGTCCCCGGGGGCCGCCGGCGCGCCGCCGCGGGCGCGGTCTTACGGGTGGTGAGACGAGAAGTAGTTCGGCACGCTGCGCGGCGTGCGGATGGTCGCAATCGCGTGCTTGAAGATCAGGTGATCCATGCCCTCGTGCTCGACGATGAGCGCGAAGCGGTCGAAGTTCTTGATGCGCGCCTCGAACTCGCGGCCATCCAGCAGGTGCAGCACGACCGGCAGCTTCTCGCGCCGGGCGTAGTTCAGAAACACGTCCTGGATGTTCGGTGCGCCCGTCTTGGTCTCAGGCATCGGTAGCAGGTCCCCCGTCTGGCAACAGGCCCCGCCCGGCCAGATGGCGAAAAACTCTGGCCTGTACAGCCGGCGCGTCGCCGGGGCCGTCAAACCACTCTAGATTAGGCTCTTTGCGGAACCAGATCAACTGCCGGCGGGCATAGCGCCGGTTCTCCTGGACGATGAGCGCGCGCGTCGTCTCGAGATCGCGCACGCCCTGGAGGTGCTCGAGCGCCTGCCGGTACACGAGCCCGCCGAAGGGCCGCGCCGTCGCCGGCACGCCCGCCGCGAGCAGCCCGCGCATCTCGTCGAGCAGGCCCGAGGCGAACTGCTGATCCACGCGCCGCCGCAGCCGCGGCTCGAGGTCGGCCGCCGGCAGCGCCAGCGCGACGGCCTCCACCGCGATCCCGTCGCCGAGCGGCGAGACCGTCTCGGCGAAGTGCGCGGTGAGCGGGCGCCCCGTCTGGAAGTAGACCTCGAGCGCCCGCACCAGGCGCTTCAGGTCCCGCGGCAGGATGCGGTCGGCCGACGGCGGATCCACCCGGCGGACCATCCGCCACAGGAACCCGACGCCACGGCGCGCCGCGATCGCCTCGAGCCGCGCCCGCAGGGCGGCGTCCTTCCCCGGGCCCGGGAAGAGCCCCCGCGTGAGCGCGCGGAAGTAGAACCCCGTGCCGCCGGCGAGGATCGGCTGCCGTCCGCGCGACAGGATGTCGCGCGCCACCCGCGCCGCGTCGCGCCCGAAGTCCGCCGCCGTGTACTCCCCGGTCGGGGGGACGATGTCGATCAGGTGGTGCGGGATGCCGCGGCGCTCGGCCAGCGGCACCTTGTCGGTGCCGATGTCGAAGCCGCGGTACACGGCCGTCGAGTCGCAGCTGATGACCTCGCCGCCGAGCCGCTCGGCGAGCGCCAGCGCGAGCGCGCTCTTGCCCGTCGCCGTCGGGCCCAGCACCGCCACCAGCGTGCCCGTCACCATGCGCGCCACAACACCCAGGCGGCCAGCGCCGTCACGACCAGGAGCAGCCCGAGCTGCTGCGACCGCGTCGGCGACGGCATCAGCGCCCGGGTCCCTCCGGGGTCTGGTTGTAGAAGAACGTCACCGTGAAGAAGGCTTTCTCGTCCGGGTACTCCGGCGGCAGCGGCTCGGTGGGATCCGAGGCCGAGAGGGCGTTGAACGCCGCGGTGTTGAACGAGTCCACGCTCGAGGGCCCGACGACGGCCAGGTCGGTGATGCGCCCGTTCTTGTGCACGTTGAACTGGAGCACGACCTTCCCCTGCATCGCCATCGCGGCATAGGGGATGAACCAGTTGCGCCGGACCTGCGCCACGAAGCGGCGCACCCAGGGCCCGAACTCCACGCCCTTGGTGTCGAACTGGAGCGGGCCCATGTCCTGGACATTGCCCTGCTGGTTCCCGAAGGACTCCTGGTCGATGTACTTCTGGAGGTTCTTGAGCGCGTCGCCGAGCGCGCCGCCGGGCGGCGGCGCCTGCGCGCTGGCCGCCGGCCGCGGCGGCTGCGCCGGGCGCTCGAAGGCCATGGCGTCCGACGGCGACGGCACCTCGGGCTGGGGCTGCGCCTCCCGGGCCGACGGCGACTCGGGCGCGGGGTCCGGCGCGGGGCCGTTGCCGCGGGCCCGCACGTTCGGGGCCGCCTCCACGCGCTCGGCGGAGTTGCCCCGCGCGAACGGCAGCGGGTTCGACGCGTCTGGCGGCGGGGGCTCCGGCGCCCGGGCCACGCGGTCCTGGTCGGACGGCGCCGCGTTGGGCTTCGGCTGCTCCGCCTTCAGGTCCAGTTGCGGCTGCACGAACACGAACTGCGGACGCTCGCGCTCGGCCTCGGCGGCCGGCACCGGCTGCGGCCGGCGCTCCGGGAACAGGCCGAGCTCCGGCAGCACGAGGACCAGCGCGATCACGAGCGCATGCACTACGACCGACGCGAGGACGCCGTCCCGCCGCGTGACCGCCCCGCCGACGGGCTCGACGCTCTCGTACCGCTCGTCGAAGTCGAAGTACATCAGTAACTTAGGGGATTATACCACCGCGCGGCGGTGGCCCGGGGCGCGGCCGGACGGCTGGACGCGGGCAGGTTACGGTTTGACGCCACTATAGAGATAGACGATCCCCAGCGTTAATGGCTGGCTTCGGACGTTGTTAAATCCAGCCCCGCGAAGGATTTCCGCGAATGCCTCGCCCCAGGGAAAGGCCCCGACCGACTGCGGCAGGTACGAGTAGGCGGCCGAGTGCCGCGACACCGCCCGCCCGATCCGCGGCAGCACGTGGTTGAAGTACCACAAGTACAGCGGGCGGACGGCGGGCACGACGGGCAGGCCGAACTCGAGGATGGCGAGCCGCCCGCCAGGCTTGAGGACGCGGTACAGCTCGCGGCACGCCTCCTCGGGACGCTGGACGTTGCGGATGCCGAACGCGATGGTCACCGCGTCGACCGACCCGTCGGCCGCCGGCAGGCGCATCGCGTCGCCCCGCACCAGCTGGACCCGCCCGCCGAGCCCGCCCTCGCGCAGCTTGTCGCGCCCGTGCGCCAGCATCGCGCCGGCGAAGTCCACGCCCACGACCCGCCCGGCGCCCTTGCGCGCCGCGCCAATCGCCACGTCCGCCGTCCCGGTGCACACGTCGAGCACCCGCGAGCCGCCGTGCAGCCCGAGCGTCCGGATGGCACGCCACCGCCAGTAGCGGTCCATGCCGCCCGACAGCACCGTGTTCAGCAGGTCGTACCGGCCGGCGATGTCGTCGAACATGCCGGCGATGCGCGTCGGCGTCTTGTCGAGCGGCGCGGCCGACCCCGTCGACCCCGACGACCCCGACGAACCCGCCGAACCCGACGAACCTGACGAACCCGACGAACCCGACGAACCCGACGAACCCGACGAACCCGACGAACCCGACGAACCCGCCGAACCCGACGAACCCTGGTTATCCGACATAAATCGCCGCCGCCGTGGTGAGAAAGTAGAGAATCCCGACGTACCCGTTCATGTCGAAGGCCTGCTTGACGCGCGACAGGTCGTCGCGCGAGACGAGGGACTGCTCGTAGGCGAGCAGCAGCGCGACGAGCGCCACGCCCGCCAGGTAGATGGGGCCGAGCGGCGCGACCAGGGCCAGCGCCGCCATCGCGGCCACGGTCCCGACGTGCATGGCCCGCGAGATCCAGAGCGAGCCGACCACGCCGAAGCGGACCGGGATCGACCGCAGCCCGTGCGCCCTGTCGAACGCGAGGTCCTGGCAGGCATACAGGATGTCGAACCCGCCGACCCACAACCCGATGGCGAGGCCCAGGAGCCACGGCTCCCAGCCGCCCCGCCCGCCGGCCGCCAGCCACCCGCCCACCGGCGCCACGGCCATCGCCAGGCCCAGGAAGACCTGCGTGTAGTCGGTGACGCGCTTGGCCAGCGAGTACCAGAACACGATCGCGAGCGCCACCGGCGAGAGCGCGGCGCAGAGCGGGCTGAGCTGCCACGCCGCGAAGACGAACAGCGCCGACGACAGCGCGACGAACACCGCGGCCTCCCGCGTGGTCATCGCGCCCCGCGGCAGCTCCCGGTTCGCCGTCCGGGGGTTGAGCGCGTCATAGCGGGCGTCCACGAGCCGGTTGAAACCCATCGCCGCGCTCCGGGCGCCGGCCATCGCCACGAGGATCCACAGGACCTGCCACCACCCCACCGGGTGCCGCACCGCCGCGAGCAGCGCGCCGGTCAGCGCGAACGGCAGCGCGAAGACCGTGTGGGAGACCCGGATGAAGGAGAGATAGGTGGATAGGCGCATCTGGTGATCTGGTGATCTGGTGATCTCGTGACCTATCTGGTGATCTGGTCGCTGACCCAGGTGATGTCCCTCGGCTGGATGCCGCTCACCAGGTGGGCCTCGACGTCGGGCACGGCGGCCGGCACGCGGACGGCGATGAGGTCGGCCTGCTTGCCCGGCTCGATCGTGCCGTGCGTGTCGCCGAAGCCCAGGGCGGCCGCGCCGGTGCGCGTGGCGCTCTCGAGCAGGCGGCGCGCCGGGACGTCGGGCGCCAGCCAGCGCATGGCGGCCAGTTCCGAGAACAGGTTCAGGTCGTCGACACTCGCGAGGCTGTCGGTGCCCACCGCGACGTCGAGGCCGGCGGCGTAGAAGGCCGCGACGGGTGGCACGCCGACGCCCACCCACTGGTTGCTCCGCGGGCAGGTCACGACGGTCGCCCCGATTTCGGCGAGCCGCGCCAGGCTCGCGGCGCCGAGCTGCACGCCGTGGACGACCAGCGTCCGGGCGTCCAGCACCCCGAGCCCGTCCAGGTATTCCACCGGCCCGACGCCCGGCGCCGTCCAGCCCTCGCGCCACGCGCCAATCCACTTCAGCATCGCCGGCCAGGGCCCGGTGCCCGTCGCCAGCATCTCGACCTCCTCCGGCGACTCGCCCAGGTGAACCGTCGTGATCGGCACCGCCGAGCGGTCGACCGCCGCGCGAATCGCCTGGAACAGCTCGGCCGAGACCGAGTAGGGCGCGTGCGGCGCGATGGTGACCCGCACGCCCGCCGGCGGCGCCGCGGCCTGCCGCGCCGCCGCGCCGGCCGCGATCGGCGCGCCGTCCGTCGCCGCGAACCCCAGGAGCTCGTGGAACACCAGGCCCGACAGCCCCGCCTCGCCGATCGGCGCCACCGACGCGAGCGAGTTGCTGACGTCGCCGACGAGGGCCGTCCCGCTCGCGCGCGCCTCGCGCGCCGCCGTCAGCGTCTCGGCCAGCACGCGCGGGTCGTCCGGGCGCTCGATGGCGCCGCCGCGCGCCGCGAAGAGCTGGCGGATCCAGCCGGTGAACGCCGGGGCGGGCGGGACCCGGCCGCGGAGCCACGAGAGTTCGAGGTGGGTATGGGCGTTGACGAGGCCGGGCAGCACCGCGGCCTCGCCGAGGTCGGTCTCCCGGACCACGCCCGGGGGCGGGGCCTCACCCGGCCCGCCGGCCGCGACGATCGCGCCGTCGCGCACCGCGACCCAGCCGCGCGCCACTGGGGGGCCGCTGATGGGCAGCACCCAGGCCGCCCGGACGAGGTTCATGCCACGGGGCCAGGCGGGGTGCCGCGCTGGCGCTTGCCCGCGGCACTTCGGGCGGGATAGTTCCGGAGCTCGTCGGGCACCGACGTATCGCCCTCGGCCCGCGCCGTCGCCAGGGCGAGCACGCGGGGCACGTCGCGCTCGCGGAAGATCGGCTCGCCGAGGATGTCGTAGTGCATGTTCCGCCGGAGGGCGGTGAAGCCCGCGTCCTCGACGTTGCGGACGATCTCGACCTCGTCCATGCAGTAGCTCGCGCCCGCCGCCCGGACGACGTTCTCCTCGATCATGACGCTGCCCATGTCGTTGGCGCCGAAGGCGAGGCTGAGCTGCCCCACCTTCCCGCCCTGGGTCACCCACGAGGCCTGCAGGTTGTCGAAGTTGTCGAGGACGAGCCGCGCGATGGCGAGCGTCCGCAGGTACTCCACGCCGGTGGCCTCCTGGCCGCCGCGCTCGGTGTGCTCCGGCTGGTAGCTCCAGGTGATGAACGCGGTGAAGCCGCCGGTCTCGTCCTGCAGCGCGCGCAGCCGGAGCATGTGCTCCAGCCGCTCCTCCACCGTCTCGACCGTGCCGTACATCATCGTCGCGGTCGTGCGGAGGCCCGCGCGATGCGCATGGCCCATCACGTCGAGCCACTCGTCGGCCGAGGCCTTGCTGTAGCAGTTCAGCAGCTTCCGCACCCGGTCGACGAGGATCTCGGCGCCGCCGCCCGGGATGCTGTCGAGGCCCGCGTCGACGAGCCGCGCGACCACCTCGGGCACCGGCAGCCGCGACATCCGCGAGATGTGCAGCACCTCGGGGGGCGACAGGGCGTGGAGCTTGAACGCCGGGAACCGCGACTTGACCGCCCGGAAGAGGTCCTCGTACCACGCGATTGGCAGGTCGGGGTTGTGCCCGCCCTGCAGCAGCAGCTGTCCGCCGCCGAGCGCAATCGTCTCCTCGATCTTCCGGAAGATCTCCTCGAAGCCGAGCACGTAGCCGTCACCGTCGCCGACCGGCCGGTAGAACGCGCAGAAGTTGCAGCGCGCCACGCAGACGTTGGTGTAGTTGACGTTGCGGTCGATGATGTAGGTGACGACGGGCTCGGGGTGCTTGCGGCGGCGGACGAGATCCGCCATCCGGCCGAGCCAGAGCGTCGGCGCCTCCTGGTAGAGGAAGAGCGCCTCGTCGGCGGCCAGCCGGCCGCCCGTCTCGATCCGGTGCTGCAGGGCGTCGAGGTTCATCGGCTCTCAGTAGAAACGGAGCGGCCGCAGGGCGGGCACGAGCCCGATCTCGGCCGCGAGGTGGTGGAAGCGGCTGAGCCCCTCCACCTCGGCCTCGCCGAGGCCGTACCTCAGATTATCACGCAGGTACGCCACCACCTGCCGGGCCCGGCCGGCGTCGCCGCCCTCGGCGGCCCCGATGGCCTCGGCCGCGGCCAGCCCGCGGTCCCGGGCCTCGTTGAGCGCGTCCACGTGCGCCGGGGTGACCGCGCCTGTCCGGCCCGCCCAGACCGCGTACACGAACGGCAGGCCGGTCAGGGCGTGCCAGGCCTCCCCCAGGTCGACCTTCGCGGCGTCGTGCGCCGCCGGGTCGAGCCAGAGCGCGTTGTCGCCGATGATGAGCGCCGCGTCGGCGGCCGCCAGCATCGCGTCCACCTTCGGCTCCGCGGGCGTGAAGGTCGGCGCGATGTCCCAGAGCTTCGCGCAGAGGATGCGCGTGAGCGCCACGGACGTCCGCGAGCTGATGTCGAGGGCGAGCGTGCGCACCCGCTCGATCGGCACGCGCGTGAAGAGCGCGACCGAGGCAATCGGGCCGCGCGACCCGATGGCCACGCCCGGCACGATCGCGTAGTCGTCGCGCTGGTACTCGATGGCCGGGATCAGGCCCAGGTCCACGAGCCCGTCGTGCAGCAGGCGGGCGCACTGCGCGGGGACGTCGAAGCGGATGTCGAAGAGGTCGGCGCGCGCCTCGAGGCCGTACACGAGCGGCTTCGTGTTCAGGTACGAGACCGCGCCGAGCCGGATCGGGCTCATGCGCGCGCCTGGCGGTCGAGCTCGACCGGCGAGAAGCCGGCGGCGCGCACGTTGCGCTCGACGTCCTGGACCGTGCTCCGCCGGTGGCCCAGGGCTTCCTCGTCGGTCGCCGCGACCGTGTCGAGGAAGTCCGCGCCGAAGGTGAGCGCCACCTGCGCCAGCTTCGGCCCGTACAGGCTCCAGTCCACGCCGATGAAAGGGGGAGGGGCCTCGGGGGCCAGGTCCCCGAACGCCAGCCGCGCCAGCGCCACCACCCGCAGGTCCTCGTACCCCGTCGTCGGCACGTCGGTCGCCGGGTTGACCGGCAGCGGCGCGAACATCGCGATGCCGCCTCGCGAGGCCAGGGCCTCACGGACCGCCGCGACCACCGCGACCTTGCGGTCGCCGAGGGGGCCCTCGACGGTCACCCGCTGGCCGCGGAGCCCGGCGGCGCGCACGGCGTCGATCGCGGCGCCCACGTCGTCCACGCGGTCCGCCTCCAGCTCCGCGAGGTCGGTGAGCCCAGCCGCGCGCAGGTCGGCCAGCAGCGCGTCGAGCGGCCCCCAGCCCCCGGCGGCCCGCCCGGCGAGCGCCGCGTAGCCGTAGCCCGTCACGGCGCGCGCGGGACCCGCGGCGGCGCGCGCGCGGCGCACCGCCGCGACCGCCTCGTCGCGCGACGCGGGCAGCGCACCCACGCGCACCTCGGAGGCGAGGTCCGCGGCCGGGGCGCCGGCGGCGAGCCCGGTGGGCGGCAGCACGTGGACGCGGCGATAGGCCACCACCCCGCCGCGCTGCCGCCGGGCCACGTCGCCCGCCAGCATCCCGAGCGACAGGATGTCGGCCGCGAGGGCCTCGTCCAGTTCCTCGACCGTCAGCCGCGCGCCCGCCAGGGCCCGCGACGACACCGCTTCGTTGATCTCCATCACCTTCACACCGTCACCCTGCCGTGAGCCCCCGCCGTATCCCGGGGCCGATCGTCATCGTGCAGCCGGCCGGCACCCACCGTGCATTCGTCCGCGCCTGTGCACCTGTGTCACACCATGTCCATCTTCGCGACGATGCGCTGCGCCAGCGCCAGCGCCCGCCGGCCGTCCTCGCCCGGCACGCCGGGGGCGCGGCCCTCGCGAATCGCCGCCACGAAGTCGGCCAGCTCCAGGGCCAGGGGCTCCTGGCGCGGCACGTCCAGCTTGCCGCCCTCGATGGCCGGCATCGGCGCCTGTCCCCGGACGAGCCGCCACGTCTCCACTTCCTGCGCGGCGTAGTCGATCGACAGGTAGACGTCCTGCTGGAAGAACCGGATCTTGCGGACGCGGTCCCGGCTGATGCGGCTGGCGGTCAGGTTGACGATGCAGCCGCCCTCGAAGCGGAGCCGGACGTTGGCGATGTCGATGCGCGGCGTCAGCACCGGCACCCCGACGGCCTCGATGGTCTCCACCGGCTGCCGCACCAGGTCGAGCACCAGGTCGAGGTCGTGGATCATGAGGTCGAACACGACGTCGATATCGAGGCTGCGGTCGGGGAACGTGCCGAGGCGGTGGACCTCGATGAAGCGGGGCGTGCGCACGAGCGGCCGCGCGACCGCCACCGCCGGGTTGAAGCGCTCGGTGTGCCCGACGGCCACGACGACGCCGCGCGCGGCCGCGGCCGCGACCAGGCGGTCGGCTTCCTCGAGGGTGCGGGTCATCGGCTTCTCGACGAGCACGTGCACGCCCTGCTCGATGAGCGGCAGCGCGATCGCTTCATGGGCCTCGGTCGGCGCCGCGATCGTGACCGCGTCGACCGCACCCGGCAGGGTCCGCCAGTCGGCGATGGCCGTCGTGCCGAACTCGGCGGCGATCTCCGCCGCGCGCTCCGGCCGCGCGTCCACGACGCCGACGAGCGTGACGCCCGCCATCCCGGACAGCAGGCGCGCGTGGTGGCGGCCCAGGTGGCCGACGCCGACGACCGCGACCCTCATCGTGCCCTCCCGACCACGGCGATGCCCGCCTCGTCGGCGGCCTCGACGAACCGGTCGCCGTCGAGCAGCAGCGTCTTGCCGGCGTCCACGGACAGCATGGTGGCGCCGGCCGCGCGCATGGCCGCGATCGTCGGCAGGCCGACCACCGGGACGTCGAACCGCATGTCCTGCTCCGGCTTCGCGACCTTGATCACCGTCACGCCCTCCCCCGCCAGCCGCCCCGCGCGGGCGATGGTCTCGTCGGTCCCCTCCATCGCCTCGACGGCGACGACGGCCAGCGCCTTCACGCAGATCGTCTGCCCGATGTCGAGCCCGGCGATGGCGTCGGCCATCCGGTAGCCGAACGCGGCGTCGGCCGCCTCCTCGGGCGCCGGCGCGCGGCGCGTGAGCACGCCGGGGCGCGCGAGCAGCGGCGCGAGCAGCGACGTCGAGTCGATGAGCTCCACGCCGTGGTCACGCATCACGTCGGCGACCGCGGCGATCAGCGCGTCGGTGTTGCGGGCCTTGAGCCGCGTGAACACCTTGAGCATGGTCAGGTCGGGGACCACGCCGCCGAAGATCTTGGTGTGCTTGACCTGCCCGGCCATCACCGCGTGCGTGCACCCCGCGTCGCGGAGCGCGTCGAGGCAGGCCCCGAGCTGGCCGAGGTTGACCCAGTGCAGCGCCGCCCGCGGTGCCTCGGCGGCGGCGGCCTCGAGATCGGGGCCGGCCTCGCCGCGGATCGCGACGATCGTGACCTGATGCCCCAGCGCGCGCGCCGCGTCGAGGACGAGGAAGGGGAAGCGCCCGTTGCCGGCGATGAGTCCGAGCGTCATCAGTCGTCGGACGAACCGTCCTCGCTCTTCCGCCCGCGGCGCAGGATGGCGCCGCGATGGGCGGTGCGGATGAACTCGACGAGGTAGGCGACCTCCGGCGAGCCGAGCGTCGGATCCTGCTCGATCTGGCGCAGCGCCTGGCTCGTGTTGAGCTTCGACTGCATCAGGTAGCGGAACGCCCGCTTGATCTGGCCGACCGTGTCGTGCGTGAAGCCGCGGCGGAGGAGGCCGATCGAGTTCGCGCCGAAGATGCGCGCCGGGCGGCTGCCCACCGTCTTGGCGTACGGCAGCGCGTCCTTGGTGATGACCGAGTAGCCGCCGATGAAGGCGTGGCGGCCGACCCGGCAGAACTGGTGCACGCCCGAGCCCGCGCTGATGCTCGCGCAGTCCTCGACCGTGACGTGGCCGCCGACCGTCGCGTTGTTCCCGAAGATCGTCTGGCTGCCGATCCGGCAGTCGTGCGCGACGTGGACGTACGCCATGAACAGGTTCTGGTCGCCGATCGACGTCCGCCCGCCCCCGCCCGCGGTGCCCCGGTGGATCGTGACGAACTCGCGGAACACGTTGCCGCTGCCGATCGTCAGCTCGCTGTGCTCGCCCTTGTACTTCAGGTCCTGCGGCGCCAGCCCGATCGAGGCGAACGGGAACACGCGGTTGTCGTCGCCGAGCGCGGTATGGCCGTCGATCACCGCCGACGCCCCGATGTCGCACCGCCGGCCCAGCCGCACGTGCGGCCCGATCACGGCGAAGGGGCCAATCACGGTGCCCGCGCCGATGACCGCGTCGGGATGCACGCGCGCCAGCGGGTCGATGCGCACGCCGTCGGCCCGCACCGTCAGGACGAGCTCGGCCTCGGCGACGACCTGGCCCGCCACGTCGGCCTGCGCCCGCGCGCGCACGATGGGCCCGGCCTGGCGGGCGATCGTCACCTCCAGGCGCAGCCGGTCGCCGGGCACCACCTGGCGGCGGAACTTGGCGTTGTCCACACCCCGGAGCGAGACGTGCTCGGCGGGGTCGGCGCCCTCGCGCTCGAGGACGAGCACGGTAGCCGCCTGTGTCAGGGCCTCGATCATGAGGACGCCCGGCATGAGCGGCGCGCCCGGGAAGTGTCCCTGGAAGAACTCCTCGTTCACCGTCACGTTCTTCACCGCCACGATGCGGCGGCCGGGCTCGTGCTCGGCCACGGCGTCGATCAGGACGGACGGGTAGCGGTAACTGAGGCGGTCGAGGGCGGCGGGGATGGGAGAAGCAGGCAAGGTGTCGGGCCCGGGGCGCGTGATGGCGGCGGCGCCGCCGCGAGGCGTGTCGCCGGCGCCGGCCCTGTCCTGGGCCGGCGCCGGCACATTCTACCGCGGAGGCCGGTGTCGGCCTACTGCTTCTGCTGCGCGTCGAGGCGCTTGATCACGTCCTCCGAGATGTCGAGGCCCGTGTCGGCCCAGACGAGCCCGGAGTCGGGACCGTTGAAGACGAAGTGGAGGCCCTTCTCCTCGGCCACCTGCGCCAGGACGGGCTCCATCTTGACCCGGAAGTCCTCCTGGAGCTGGGCGGTCAGCTCCTGGATCTCCTGCTGGGCGTCCTGGGTGGCGCGCTGGAGGTCGACCTGCCCGCGCTCGATCTGCTTCTGGATGTCCGCGGCGGCCGACGGGCTGAGGACCGTCGCCTCCTTCTCGAGGCGCTGCTGGAGCGCCTGGATCTCCTGGTTCCGCTTGTTCAGGTCGGCCGTGCGCTGCTGCTGCAGGGCCTGGATCTTGGCCGTCGCGGCCTTGCCGGAAATCGACTCGTTGGCGATCCGCTGGAGCACGACGAAGGCGACCTTGGACCCCTCCGGGAAGGGTCGCGGCGCGGGCGCCTGGGCGGCCGGCGCCGCGGGCGGCGGGGTCGCGGGGGCGGCGGGCGCCGGCGCCTGCGGCGTCTGCGCGAACACGGGAGCACCGGCCAGCATCAGGCTGAACACAGCAACGGCGGCGAGACCTTTCATTACCGTTCGTCCTTTCGTAGGCAACGCAAGCTATCGATGTTACACCAGAATCGCGGGTCCCCCCGGGCTCAGGGGTGGACCACGGTGGCGACGTAGTCGACCGGTCCGCTCAGCTGTCCGACGTCGTACACGCTGATGCAGAGCTCCCCGGCGCTCCCGACGGTGCCCGTGATGACCGACGTCTGCACGGCATTGTCGTTCTTGAGCACCAGCTGGCAGGTGCTCCCGCTCCAGGTCCCCATCGAGAACCCCACGACGTCGCCCGTGTCCGGCCCGACCGCGGTCAGGGTCGCCTGGGCGGTCCCGCCCGCCTGCGTCGTGAAGCGGTGGGTCAGGCTCCCGTTCACCGTCAGCGTCCCGCTGAAGGTGTCGGTGTAGGTCGTCGGCGTCGGCGCGGTCGGGGTCGTCGTCTGGTTGTTGCCGCAGGCGGCCGCCACGACGGCGGCGGCGATCGCGAGCAGGCCGGTAATCGAACGGGACATATGGCTCCTCGGGCGCCCCGCGGGCGGCCCACGCGAATTAGAACGTCGAACCCACCGCGAACCGGAACGTGAACGCCTTGGCCGGGCGCAGGCTGTTGTCGAGCACGCCGCCGCGCTGCGGGTTCCACGCGAAGATCAGCCGGAACGGCACGTTCAGGACCGGCATGAAGAACCGGATCTCCGCGCCCGTCGACGTCTTGAAGGCCGAGCGCTGCCCCGTCACCGCCGTCTGGATCCCCGGCGCGTCCGGGTCGGTCAGGCTGACCGCCTGGAACGGGTCGGAGAGCAGCGGCGGGGCCGGGAGGATCCGCTCGACGATGTCTTCCTTCCAGGCGAACTTCTGCCCGCGCTCGCGCACCTGCCCGGCGTCGTAGAACAGCACGAGCCGCACGGGGCCGGCGATCGAGATGAGGTACTCCGCGTTGAAGAGCAGGCTCTTGTTGCCCCCGAGCACCAGGTTGTTGATCGGCGACCGCGGGCCGACCGACCGGATGTCGTAGCCGCGGATCGTGTACTCGCCGCCGAGGAAGAGCTGCTCGAAGATCGGCAGCGAATCGGTCCCCCCGTACGGCGCCACGTACTCCGACTGTACCCGGAAGCCGAACGAGGTGCGGCGCGACTGCTGGAAGAACGCGGCGTACTCCGCGCGCGGCTTGATGAAGCTGGTGTTGCCGCCGAGGCCCGCGATGTCGGTCGACAGGTTCAGGCGCTTGCCCGTGTTCGGGAAGATCGGGTTGTCGACCGTGTTGAAGACGAAGCTCGGCGTGACCTTGCTGATGGTCCGGTTCCCGCCCTCGCCGATGAGGAGCGAGTCGCGCAGGAACGGGTTGTTCTGCAGCAGGATCGGGTCCTCGTACAGCGGGTTGAGGTCGGTGACCTTCACCTGCTCGTAGCTGTAGGTCACGAACATCCGCGAGAAGTCCGCCACCTGGAAGCCCGTCGTCACGTCGCCGCCGGCCGACTTCTGGGTGAACTGGCCGATGTACTGCAGCGTCCGCTTGTAGAGGTTCACGCCGCCGGTGATGTTGCGGTCGAAGAGGAACGGCTCGCTGAACCCGATCTGGTAGTTCTCGGCGCGCGACCCGGCCTGCAGCGACAGGGTGAGCGACTCGCCCCGGCCCATGAAGTTCGACGTCTGGAACGCCAGCTGCCCGAAGAACCCCTCGAACTGCGAGACGCCCGCGCCGAAGGTGAGCTGGTTGCGGTTCTGCTCCTCGAACTTGAGCGTGACGTCGACGTTGTTCGGCGTGTCGGGGGTCTTCTCGACGTTGATGTCGCTCGTGCCCTCGAGGTTCTTGAAGTACCCGAGCTGGTTCAGGCGCCGGATGCTGTACTTCAGGGCCTCGGTGTTGAAGACGCCGCCCTCGACCAGGCGCATCTCGCGCCGGATCACGTTGTCCCGGGTCGTCGTGTTGCCCGTGAAGGTGATGCGGTTGACGAAGTACTGCCCGCCCTCCTGCAGCCGCATCGTCACGTTCACGGTGGGCTCGGCCGGGCCCGCCAGCGGGCCGATCGCGGCCTCCACGGGCTCGAGGTCCGGGTAGCCGGTGAACTCGAAGTAGCCGCCGCCGCCGTAGACCTCCCGCGCCTTGTCGAGGCCGTCGCGGACCCGCTTCTCGCTGTACCAGTCGCCGGGCTTGAGCTTGAACAGCGGGCGCAGGAACTCGTCCTTGACGACGTCGTTGCCGGCGAACGTGAACTCGCCCACGCGGTAGCGCGGCCCCTCGGTGACGGGAATCTTCAGCCGCACCCAGCGCGTGTCGCCGTCGGCCGAGTCCTCGATCGTCTCGATCTCGGGCTGGCCCACGCGCGCGGCGATGTAGCCCTTGTTGCGGTAGTACTCGATGACCTTCTCGGCGTCTTCCTCGAACTTGGTCTCCTGGTACGTGCCGCGGCCGGTGATGAAGGAGAACATCCAGTGCTCCTTCGTCGCGTCCATCTGGCGCTTGAGGGCGCGGTCGCTGACCTCCTCGTTGCCGATGAAGTCGATGTCGCGCACCTTGACCTTCGGCCCCTGGTCGACGTCGAAGGTGACCTTGACGAGCTTCGGGCCGCCCGGCAGCGCGTCGACGCGGTGCGTCACCGTCGCGAACTGGTAGCCCTTCTCGGACATCATGCCGCGGAGGATCCCCTCGACGCGGCGGATCGCGCTCTGGTCGAGGAACGAGTCGAGGCGCAGCGACACCCCGGCCTCGCGCATCTTCTCGTCGACCTTCGTCCGCTCGACCTTGTCGGAGCCCGTGTAGTCGACGATCTTGACGCGCGGGCGCTCCTCCATGTTGAAGATGATGCGCTTGCCCATCACGCCGTTCTCGTACGGCGCGTCCTCCACCTCGATCCAGAGGTTGTCCAGGAAGTTGGTGGCCCACAACCGGCGGAAGTCCTCGAGCAGGCTCTGCTCGGTGGCCTCGTTGTAGGGCACCCACACGCCGTCGAGCGACCGGCTCGGCTGCGTCTGGATGTAGTAGAGGTAGGTCTGCGGCTCGATCAGCGACTCGTTGACCGGCTGGAACCGCAGCTCGATGAAGCGGACCAGGGGCGGCGAGCCCGGGGGCGGCAGCCGCGTCGGCTGCGCGGCCTGGGGGGCGGCCGGCGCGGCCGCCGGGGCGCCGGGGGCCGCGCCCGTCTGGGCGGCGGTCAAAGCGGGAAGGGCCACGAGGGCGGCCACGGCGAGGACGAATCGGAACAGTGTCGGTCTCATGCGAACCCGGCTGATTGCTGGCATCCGGGGTCCCCGCCGCGCGGCCCGCGGGGGCGCGCCGACGGTCCGGCACCGCCCTGACGCCGTACACACGGCGCGGGCATACGGTTACGAACCCCTGATCCTACTGCAATTCAGACGTTTGTTGATAGCCGGCGGCCTGAGGCCACCGGGGCGCCGGCAGCGCGGTACGCCAATTGGCCGCCATCGAGGTAGACCTCGACCTCCCCGCCCTGCAGCTGCCCGCGGATGAGCTCCTCGGCGAGCGGGTCCTCGATATAGCGCTGGATGGCCCGCCGGAGGGGCCGCGCCCCGTACGACCGGTCCTTGCAGGTGATGTCGATGATCCAGTCGGCGACCTCGGGGCTGAGGGCGACCTTCATGCGGCGATCCACCAGGTTCTGGTTCAACTGGTCGACCAGCAGCGCCAGGATGAGGCGGAGGTCGTCGTCCGACAGCGCGTCGAAGACGATGAGCTCGTCGATCCGGTTGATGAACTCGGGGTTGAAGGTCCGCTTGACCTCGCCGAGGACCATCTCCTGGACACTCTTGGCCGCCTCGCCCTGGTCGGCGGCCTGGAAGCCGAGCGCGGTCTTCTTCTGGATGAAGCGCGCGCCGATGTTCGACGTCATGATGAGGATCGCGTTCTTGAAGTTGACGCGGTTCCCCAGCCCGTCGGTCAGGTGGCCGTCCTCGAACACCTGCAGCAGGATGTTGAAGATGTCCGGGTGCGCCTTCTCGATCTCGTCGAGCAGCACCACCGAGTACGGGTTGCGCTTGACCTTCTCGGTGAGCTGCCCGCCCTCCTCGTGCCCGACATACCCGGGCGGCGACCCGATCAGCTTCGACACCGAGTGCTTCTCCATGTACTCGGACATGTCGAAGCGGATGAGCGCGCCCTCGCTGCCGAACAGGAACTGCGCCAGCGCCCGCGCCAGCTCCGTCTTGCCGACGCCCGTCGGCCCGAGGAACATGAAGCTGCCGACCGGGCGGTTCGGGTTCTTGAGCCCGGCGCGCGAGCGGCGGATCGCCCGCGACACGGCCGAGATCGCCCGCTCCTGGCTGATCACCCGGCCGTGCAGGTCGGCCTCCATCCGCAGGAGCTTGTCGCCCTCGTCCTGGTTGATCGACGAGAGCGGCACGCCGGTCCACTTCGAGACGACCTCGTCGATCTCGGCGCGGGCGACGACGACCTTCCGCTGGTTGTTGCGGACGTCGAACTTCTCGCGGACGAACTGCAGGTTCTCGCGCGCGACCTGCTCCTGCTCGCGGTAGAACTGCGCGCGGTCGAAGTCCTTCTGCGAGACCGCGCTCTCCATCTGCTCGACGGCCACGCGGATGCTCTTGTTGATCGCGCCGAACTCCTCGCTGTAGCCGGCCTCGCGCAGCTTCGCCCGGGCCCCGGCCTCGTCGATGAGGTCGATCGCCTTGTCGGGCAGGAAGCGGTCGGTGATGTACCGGCTCGACTGGTACACCGCCGCCTCCACCGCCTCGGGCGTGTACTCCACGTGGTGGAAGGTCTCGTAGCGGTCCTTGATCCCCATGAGGATCTCGATGGTCTCGCGCTCCGACGGCGGGTCCACCTTGATCGCCTGGAACCGCCGCTCGAGCGACCGGTCCTTCTCGATGTACTTCCGGTACTCCGCCGGCGTCGTCGCGCCGATGCAGCGGATCTCCCCGCGGCTGAGCGCCGGCTTGAGGATGTTGGCCGCGTCGAGCGAGCCCTCCGCCGACCCCGCGCCCACCAGCGTGTGCAGCTCGTCGATGAACACGATGATGTTCGGGTTCTCGGTGAGCTCCTTCATGATGGCCTTGAGGCGCTCCTCGAACTGCCCCCGGTACTTCGTGCCGGCCACGATGAGCGAGATGTCCAGCGCGAGCAGCCGCTTGTCCGCCAGGAAGTGCGGCACGTCGCCGTAGACGATCTTCTGCGCCAGCCCCTCGACGATCGCCGTCTTGCCCACGCCCGGCTCGCCGATGAGCACCGCGTTGTTCTTCGTCCGCCGGCAGAGCACCTGCTGCACGCGCTCGAGCTCGTAATCCCGCCCCACGAGCGGATCGAGCAGGTTCTTCATCGCCGCCTCGGTCAGGTCGCGGCTGAACTCGGCCAGCAGCGGCGTCTCCTTGACCCGGGTCAGCGTCGTCTTCTCGTTGAGCAGCTGGACGATGTCCTCGCGCACCTGGTGCAGCCGCATCCCCTTCTCCATGAGGATCGTGGCGGCCACGCTGCGCTCCTCGCGCAGGATGCCCAGCAGCAGGTGCTCGGTGCCGATGTAGTTGTGCAGGAGGCGATCCGCCTCTTCGGCGGCGAACTGGAGGACGCGCTTCGTCTCGGCGCTGAACGGAATCTCGACCGACGTGGAGACCTTCTCGCGGAACACCGTCCGCCCCTCGATCTCTTTCCGGATGTTCTCGAGCGACAGGTGCGACCGCGCGAAGATGCGGCTCGTCAGCCCCTTGCCCTCCCGGATCAGCCCGAGCAGCAGGTGCTCCGTCTCGATCGAAATGCTCCCGAGCTGGCTCGCCTCGTAGCGGGCGAAGAACAACACCCGCCTCGCTCGTTCCGTGTACCGCTCGAACATCCGGCCGCCTATCTCCTGTGAGGGGGAATTCGGGCCCGCTCCTGTCCTCATTATACGGTACGCCCCCGCCCCGCCAACCCGCTCACTGCGCTAACTCACAGGACAAACAGGACTTCGGAGTTTTGGATCCCGGGCCGGGCGCCGCGCGGCTACAATCGGCCCGAAAGGAAGGCTCCCGTCATGCCGCAGACCGTCGGATTCATCGGATTGGGCGCCATGGGCCGCCCCATGGCCCTGAACCTGCGCAAGGCAGGCGTGCCCCTCGTCGTCCACAGCCGCAGCCAGGGGCCCGTGGACGAGCTGGTGGCCGCCGGCGCCCGCCCCGCCGGCTCCCCCGCCGAGGTCGCCGCCGCCTGCCGGCAGGTCATCACGATGCTGCCCGACGGGCCCGACGTCGCCCGTGTCCTCGAGGGCGACCAGGGCATCTTCTCCGCCCTCCAGCCCGGCACCATCATCGTGGACTCGAGCACCATCCAGCCGGCCATCGCCCGGCGCCTGGCCAGCCGGGCCGCCGCGCTCGGCGCCGCCATGCTCGACGCCCCCGTCAGCGGCGGCGAAATCGGCGCCATCGACGGGACGCTCGCCTTCATGGTGGGCGGCGACGCCGCGACCCTCGCCACCGTCCGCCCCCTGCTCGAGGTCATGGGGCATCCCGAGAAGATCGTCCACATTGGCGAGGCCGGCGCCGGCCAGGTCGCCAAGGCCTGCAACCAGCTCGTCATCGGCGGCACGATGGCGGTCGTCGCCGAGGCCATCGCCCTCGCCCGGCGCGCCGGCGTCGACCCGGTCAAGGTGCGCCAGGCCCTGCTCGGCGGCTTCGCCCAGAGCCGGGTGCTCGACGTGCACGGCGAGCGCATGATCCAGGGCAACTACAAGCCGGGCTTCAAGGGCCGCCTGTACGTGAAGGACATGGGCATCGCCGCCGACGCCCTGGCCGAGCACGGCATCCCGGCACCGGTCACCGCCCTCGTGCGACAGCTCGTCCAGGCGCAGGCCACGGCCGGGCGCGGCGAGCTGGACTACTCCGCCGTCGCCACGATCCTCTTCGACCTGGCCGGCCTGGACTGGTCGGGCCCGGCCGGGTCCTGACGAGAGGCCGCTCGCATCCATGCCACCCGCGCCGTCCGTGTCCTGTCCGCCGACCGTGTTCCGAGGAGATGAAATGCTGGCATTCCGCCCCTGGCCCCTGCTCCTGCTGCTGGCCGTCCTGACGTCGTCGGCCTGCCAGACCGCCCCCGCGCCCCCGCCCGGCGGCAGCGACTTCGACGTCCTCATTCGCGGGGGGCACGTGGTTGACGGCGCCGGCAACCCCTGGATCGCCGCGGACGTGGGCATCCGCGACGGGCGCGTGGCGGCCGTCGGGCGGCTGGAAGGCCGGCAGGCCGCCCGCGTCATCGACGCCACGGGCCGCATCGTCGCGCCCGGCTTCATCGACCTCCACACGCACTCGGAGATGCCGCTCCTCGAGGACGGCACGGCGCAGAGCAAGGTCCGGCAGGGCGTGACGCTCGACATCATGGGCGAGAGTACGTCGGCGGCGCCGCGCGACGGCCTCGACGCCGAGGGCGGGCAGGACTGGACGACGTTCACCGACTACTTCGGCCGCCTCGAGCGGCAGGGCATCTCGATGAACGCCATCTCGCACGTCTCGGCGACCCAGGTCCGGCGCGTGGTGATGGGCTACGACCCGCGCCCGGCGACGCCCGACGAGATCGCGAAGATGGAGGCGCTCGTCGCGCGCTCCATGGAGGAAGGCGCGTGGGGGCTGGTCACCCGCTTCGAGAGCGGCGGCCCCGAGCACCCCGAGGAGATCCTCGCGATGGCGAAGGTCGTCGCGGCCCGGGGCGGCAACTACACGACGCACATCGGCAGCGAGGGCTTCGAGCAGCAGAAGGAGATCGCGTTCGCGATCCGCGTGGCCGACGAAGCGCACCTGCCGGTCCACATCTTCCACTTCAAGATCCGCGGCCACGACAACTGGGGCACGATCGGCCGCTACATCGACCAGGTCGAGGCGGCGCGGGCGCGGGGGCTCGACGTCACCGCCAACCAGTATCCGTACACCGCGATGTTCCACGGCTGGAGCGCGTTCTTCCCCGTCTGGGCCCGCGAGGGCGGCCCGGCGCGCTTCGCCGAGCGCCTGAAGGACCCGGACGACCGCGCGCGGATCAAGCAGGACCAGGACTTCCTGACCTGGGTGCATGAGCACGGCGGCTGGGAGGGGATCGCGCTCGCACGCGGCTACTCCGACGAGACGCGCCAGTACGAGGGCATGCGCCTGGCCGAGATCGCGAAGGCGCGGGGCGACGCGGACCCGGCCGACACCTGCCTCGACCTGATGGCGGCCGACGGCGGCCGGATCAGCGGCGTCTTCCACACCATGAGCGAGGACGACGTGCGCGAGGTGATGCGCCGGCCGTGGGTCTCGATCGCCTCGGACGGCTCGGCGATCAACCTCGACGCGCCGGGCGTGCCCCACCCGCGCAACTATGCGACCAACGTCCGGGTGCTCGGGCACTACGTGCGCGACGAGCACGTGCTCACGCTCGAGGACGCGATCCGCAAGATGACCTCCCTGCCCGCGCAGATCCTCGGCCTCCGCGACCGCGGGCTCCTGCGCGAAGGCTACGCGGCCGACGTCGTGGTCTTCGACCCGGCGACGGTCGGCGGCACCAACTCCTTCGAGGCGCCGAAGTCGTACGCCAAAGGCGTCGACTACGTGCTCGTCAACGGCGTCCTGGTCATCGACGGCGGCGAGCACACGGGCGCCAAGCCGGGCCGGGTGCTGCGGGGCCCGGCGACAACGACGACGACGGGATCGTGACCTGAAAGGCATCCGCGGAGGCACGCGGATTGACGCCGAGAGCAGCCGGGCGGGTGCCGTCGCGGTGTCCTGCCCCGCCTCGGCGTCACACCAGCCCACGGCGTCGGCGGCGGCCCCGTCCCGGGGTCGCATGGGGAAGCGGCGCGGCCGGGCAGAAGACACCTGTGTCGATTCCCTCGTGTCTTCTGCCCGGCTGCGTCGCTTCCCCATGCCGCGCCGCCACGCGGCGCGGCCGCCGGCGCCGCAGCGTGATCCCGTCCGCGTCATTCCGCGTCCATCCGCGGATTCGTCCATGCCCCCGCCATCAACTGGCGCGCTGATATCCTTGGGGTGTCAGGAGACACCATGCCGACGACCACGACGCCCCGCGCCATCCTCCACGCCCTCGGCCTCGACGCCAGGAACGCCGGCGCCTGCACCGGCGCCGACGGCTGGATCAGCGACAGCAGCGCGCCCGTGCTCGCGTCGATGAACCCCACGACGGGCGAGATGATCGCCGAGGTCGAGGTTGCCGGTCCCGGCACCTGCGAGCGGGTGGTGGCCGAGGCCGCCCGGGCGTTCCAGCGCTGGCGCGACGTCCCGGCGCCGCGCCGCGGCGCGCTCGTGCGCGACCTCGGCGTCGCGCTGCGGCGCCTCAAGGAGCCGCTCGGCGACCTCGTGAGCCTCGAGATGGGCAAGATCCGCGGCGAGGGTCACGGCGAGGTCCAGGAGATGATCGACATCTGCGACTTCGCCACGGGGCTGTCGCGCCAGCTGTACGGGCTGACGATCGCCTCCGAGCGCCCGGGCCACCGGATGATGGAACAGTGGCACCCGCTCGGGCCGATCGGGGTGATCACGGCCTTCAACTTCCCCGTCGCCGTGTGGTCCTGGAACGCCGCGCTCGCCGCGGTCTGCGGCGACCCGGTCGTCTGGAAGCCGTCGGAGGCGACGCCGCTGACCGCCGTCGCCGTGCAGCACATCGCCAACGGCGTCATGGCCGACCACGGGGTCTCGGGCGTCTTCACGCTCGTCGTCGGCGAGGGCCCGGTCGTCGGCGAGGCCCTGCTGGCCGACCGGCGGCTGCCCCTCGTCTCGTTCACCGGGTCGAGCCGCGTCGGGCGGCGCGTGGCCGAGGTGCTCGCGACGCGCTTCGGCAAGTGCCTGCTGGAACTCGGCGGCAACAACGCCATCATCGTCGCGCCGGACGCCAACCTGGACCTGGCGGTGCGGGCCATCCTGTTCGGCGCCGTCGGGACCGCGGGCCAGCGCTGCACGTCGACGCGGCGGATCATCGCGCACGGCGACATCCTGCCCGCGCTCACCGAGCGGCTGCTCAAGGCCTATGGCCAGGTGAGGATCGGCGACCCCCTCGACCCGTCCACCCTGATGGGGCCGCTCATCAACGACGCGGCGGTCGCGCGCATGGAGGCGGCGCTGGCGCAGGCGGTGAGCGAGGGCGGCACCGTGCTGGCCGGGGGCCGGCGCCGGCCCGACCTCGGCCCGCACTTCGTCGAGCCGGCCATCGTCCGGATGCCCGCACAGACGCCGATCGTCAGGCAGGAGACGTTCGCCCCGATCCTGTACCTGCTGGCGTACGAGCGCTTCGAGGACGCCATGGCGATGCACAACGACGTCCCCCAGGGGCTGTCGAGCGCCGTGTTCACCGACAGCGTGCGGACCGCGGAGGCGTTCCTCGCCGCAGGCGGGTCGGACTGCGGCATCGCGAACGTGAACATCGGGACGTCGGGGGCCGAGATCGGCGGGGCGTTCGGCGGGGAGAAGGAGACCGGCGGCGGCCGCGAGTCCGGGTCGGACGCGTGGAAGGCCTACATGCGGCGGCAGACCAACACGGTCAACTGGTCGACCGCCCTGCCGCTCGCGCAGGGCATCACGTTCGGTGACTGAGGGAGAGCGGCGCCCGCCCGGCCGGGGCGGGCGCCGCGCGCCCGCTACTTCGCGCCGGGGGCCGCGGGCGCGAGCGACGGCACCTTGCCGTCGGTCTCGACAATCCGCTTCGCGAGGTGGTTCACCACCACGGCGCTGCCGCGGAGGTTGGTGAGGTAGGCGGCCCGGAGCAGCTGCTCGCGCTGGGCCTTGAGCCCCTCGGTGATCGCCTCGCGGACCTCGGGCATGCTCGGGTCCTTCTGGCCGGCGGTGTCGTGGGCGATGACGAGGAGGATCGTCTGCGCGCCGCCGCTCGACACGAGGCGCACGGTCCCGGGCTCGGCGCCGATGACCGCGTCGCGCAGGGCCGGCGGCGCCTGCTTGAGGACCGACAGGGGCACGAAGCCGAGGTCGCCGCCCCGGGCCGCCGTCTGCGGGTCTTCCGAGAAGTCCGCGGCCAGGCTCGCGAACTCCGCGCCCGACTTCAGCCGGTCCATCAGCATCTGCGCCTTGGCGGCCGCCTCCTGCGCCGTCGTCGCGTCGTCGCCCGTGCGGTTGGCGACCTGCTGCTCGCGGACGGGCGTGATGGCGATCTGCGCGATGCGGTAGGCGTCCTCGGGGCGGTTGAACTGCGCCTTGTTGGCCTCGAAGAACGCGGTGATGTCGGCGTCGCTGACCACGACCTTCGAGGTGACCTCGCGCTCGATCACCTTCTGCGCGAGCAGGTCGCGCCGCAGGCCGTCGCGCATGTCGGCGGCGGTCAACTGGCGCCGCGACAGCTCCTGCTGGAACACCTCCTCGGGGATGTCCTTGCGCGCCTCCGCGTAGGCCGCGTCGAGCTCGCTGTCGGGCAGCTCGATCTTCAGCTCGCGGGCCCGGGCGAGGAGCAGGTCCTGGACGATGAGCTCGTCGAGGAGGTTCAGCTCCGCGGCCAGCGCCTCGGCCTCCGAGGGGCTCTCCTGCGGCTGCACGGTGCGGCGGAAGGCCTTCTCCACCTCGTCGCGCGTGATCGCGCGGCCGTCCACGACCGCCCAGGTGCCGGCCGGGGCCGCCGCGGCCGCCGGGGCCGCGCCGGGCGTCGAGCGGCACGCGCCGCCGAGCGTCGCGAGGGCGAGCGTGAACACGAGGACCGGGCGGGAGCGGCGGAACCGGGCGGGCGCGTGCGTCGTCATCTCGTTCATTGTAGTCATCCACCCGGCCGGCCCCAGGGGCGCCGGCCGGCCTCATGCCGCGAGCAGGGTCCGCGCGGCCGTCAGGTCGTCGGGGTCAGGCGGCCGCCCTCGAGCCGCAGGATGCGATCGCACTGCGCGGCGAGTCGCGGGTTGTGGGTCGCGATGATGGCCGTCAGGCCGAACTCGCGGTGCATCTCGCGGAGCAGCCCGTGCAGGGCGTCGGCGGTCGCCTCGTCGAGGTCCCCGGTCGGCTCGTCCGCCAGCAGCAGGGACGGGCGCCGCACGAGCGCCCGCGCGACGGCGACGCGCTGCTGCTCGCCGCCGGAGAGCATGCCGGGCCGGTGGTCCATCCGGTCGGCGAGGCCGACGCGGGCCAGCAGCGCCTCGGCCTGCGGGCGCGCGGCGGCGGCCGGCTCGCGCGCGATGCGGAGCGGCATCGCCACGTTCTCGGCGGCGTTGAACTCCGGCAGCAGGTGGTGGAACTGGAAGACGAAGCCGACGTGCCGGTTGCGGAACTGCACCAGCTCGGCGTCGCCGGTCCGGGTCATGACCATGTCGCCCACGGTCACCTCGCCGGCGTCCGGCCGGTCGAGGCCGCCGAGCACGTGGAGCAGCGTGCTCTTCCCCACGCCAGAGGCGCCGACGATCGCGACCATCTCGCCCTGCCCGACCGCCAGGTCGAGGCCCCGCAGCACGTGCAGCCGGCGGCCCGCGACCTCGTAGGACTTCTCGATGCCCGTGGCGGTCAGGAACATGGCCTACTCATACCGCAGCGCCTGCGCGGGGTCGAGCCGGGCCGCCTGCCGCGAGGGGTACAGCGTGGCCACGAAGCAGACGAGGACCGCGCCGATCACGATCGTGACGAAGTCCAGGGGCAGGACGCGGAACGGCAGGTAGGTGACCTGGTAGACGTCGCTCGGGATGCTGATCACCCGGTAGTGATCCAGCAGCAGCGCGAGCCCCGCGCCCGAGGTCGCGCCGACCGCCGTGCCGACGAGGCCGATGATCATCCCCTGCAGCAGGAAGATCAGCTGGATGCTCCGCCCCTGCGCGCCCATCGTCTTCAGGATGGCGATGTCGCGGGTCTTCTCCATCACGAGGAGCACCAGCGACGCGACGATGTTCAGCGCGGCGACCATGACGATGAGGCCGATGCCGATGCCCATCGCGATCTTCTCGAGCCAGAGCGCCGAGTAGAGCGACTGGTTCATCTCGGACCAGTTCTGGGTGATGTAGTCGGGACCGAGCGTGGCGGTGATGGCCTCGGCGACCTTCGGGGCGTCGTAGATGTCGGCGACGCGGACCTCGAGGTGGTCGGGGTCGGCGTGCCCGAGCAGCCGGCCGGCCGTCTGGAGGTCGACGAAGCCGTAGGCCTGGTCGAACTCGAAGAGGCCCAGCCGGAAGGTCCCGGCGACGCGGAGGCGGCGCTGGCGGGGCATCATCCCCATCGGCGACAGGGTCCCCTGCGGCGTCAGCACGGTGACCGAGTCGCCGACGAACGCGCCGAGCGTGCCGGCCAGTTCCTGCCCGATCAGGATGCCGGGGGGCTGGTCGTCGCCGCCCGGCGCCAGCGCCGCGAGCGAGCCGTCGGTCATCGCGTCGCCGACCTCGGTGACGCCGCCCTCGAGCGCGGGGTCGATGCCCTTGATGGTGATGAACATCTCGCCGCGCGCGCTCGTCACCATCGCCTTGCCGATCATCGCCGGCGCCGCGGCGACGACGCCGGGCACGCCCTCCACCTTCGCCACGTCGGCGCGGTAGTCGGCGAGGCCGCCCTGCTTCCAGACGTACACGTGCGCGGTCGACCCGAGGATGCGGTCGCGCAGCTCCTGCTGCAGGCCGGTCATCAGCGCGAGCGCGATGACGAGCGCCATCACGCCGACGGTCACGCCGAGCGTCGAGACGAGCGAGATGAGGGAGATGAAGACCTGCTTGCGCCGGGCCAGCAGGTAACGCAGGGCGATCTGCAGCTCGAAGGGCATCAGGGTCAGTCCCCGGCCCTCGGCCTCATCAACGGGAACAGGATGACGTCGCGGATGGACGGCGAGTTGCTGAGGACCATCACCAGGCGGTCGATGCCGATGCCCTCGCCGCCGGTCGGCGGCAGCCCGTACTCGAGCGCCCGGACGTAGTCCTCGTCCATCTCGTGCGCTTCCTGGTCGCCGCGCGCCCGGTCGGCGAGCTGCGCCTCGAAGCGGCGCCGCTGCTCGTCCGGGTCGTTGAGCTCGCTGAACGCGTTGGCGACCTCGAAGCCGCCGATGTAGAGCTCGAAGCGCTCGACCGTGTCCGGGTCGTCGGGCCGCTGCTTGCTGAGCGGCGAGACCTCGGTCGGGAAGTCGTGGATGAACGTGGGCTGGATCAGCTGATCCTCCCAGAGCGCCTCGAAGATGCTCGTCGCGATCTTGCCGGGCCCCACCCCCTTCGGCGTCTCCACGCCGAGGCGCGCCGCCAGCGCGGCCGCGGTCTCGAGCCGCCGGAGGTCCTCCACGGCCACCGCCGTGCCAAGCCGCCGCCCGGCCTCCTCGGCCGCGGCGTGGCGGAGCGACAGCCGGCGGAACGGCGCCGCGAACGAGATGGTGTGGTCGCCGAACGGCACCTCGACGCCGCCCGTGACCTGGCGCGCCACCGTCGAGAGCAGCTCCTCGGTGAACGTCATGAGCCGCTCGTAGTCCACGTACGCCCAGTAGAACTCGAGCATCGTGAACTCGGGGTTGTGCTGCGTCGAGATGCCCTCGTTCCGGAAGTTCCGGTTGATCTCGAACACGCGCTCCATGCCGCCGACCACGAGGCGCTTCAGGTAGAGCTCCGGCGCGATGCGCAGGAACAGGCGCATGTCGAGGGCGTTGTGGTGCGTGACGAACGGCCGGGCCAGCGCGCCGCCGGCGATCGGCTGCATCATCGGCGTCTCGACCTCGAGGAACCCCCGCGTCGTCAGGAACTCGCGCACCGCCGCGACCGTGCGGCTGCGCACCTCGAACGCGCGCCGGGTGTCGGGATTGACGATGAGGTCGAGGTAGCGCTGGCGGTAGCGGCGCTCCACGTCGGTCAGGCCGTGGAACTTCTCCGGCAGCGGGATGAGGCACTTCGCCAGGAACGTGAGGCCCGACGCCCAGATCGACAGCTCGTTGGTCTTGGTCCGGAACAGGTGCCCGGTGACGCCGATGTGGTCGCCGAGGTCCAGCAGCTTCGCCAGCTGGTAGTCCTCGGCCGACACCCCGTCCTGCCGCACGTAGACCTGGATGCGCGCCCGGCCGTCGGAGATGACGAAGAACGCCGCCTTGCCGAAGCTGCGGATGCCGAGGATGCGCCCGGCGCACACCGTGTCGACGCGCGACGCCTCGAGCGCGTCGCCCGCGGTCGCCCCGTGGGCGTCCGCCAGCGCGCTCACGGTGTCGGTCGCGTCGAAGCGGTTCGGGTACGGCCGGATGCCCAGCCGGGTGATGGCCTCGAGGTTCGCCCGCCGCTGCTCGATCTGTGCCGCCTCGTTACTCAACGATCAGTCCCTCGTCCCTGAGCCGGCGGAACATCCCGTCCAGCACGCCGTTGACGAACCGCGCCGCCTCCTCGCCGCTGAACGCGCGCGCGAGCTCGATGGCCTCGTCCAGCACGACCCGCGGCGGGGTCTCGGGGTGCCGCAGCAGCTCGACGGCCGCCAGCCGCAGCACGTTGCGGTCGAGCACCGCGAGGCGCTCCACCCGCCAGTTCTTCGTCGCGGCGCCGATGCGCTCGTCGAGCGCCGCCCGCTCGGCCCACGCCTCGCGCGCGAGCCGCGTCCCGAACACCAGCGGCGGCCCCTCGAGCGGCGGCAGGTCCGCCCCGTCGGGCACCCCCGCCTGGGCCGCGAGCCCGGCGGCCTCGGCGACCCCGAGGCCGCCGATCTCGCATTGGTACAGCGTCTGGAGGGCGAGCGCGCGCGCGCGGCGCCGATCGTCCCAGCGCGGCGCGTCGGCGGGGGTCGTCACCGCGGACCGTCCCCGATCGCCTCGAACAGCCGCGCCATCTCGAGGGCGGCCTGCGCCGCCTCGCGGCCCTTGTTGCCCTCGCCCGGGCCGGCCCGCTCGAGCGCCTCCTCGACCGCGTTGGTCGTGAGCACGCCGAAGCTCATCGGCACGCCCGTCGCCGCGGCCGCGGCCGTGATGCCGTGGGCACACGCCGACGCGATGTGCTCGAAGTGCGGGGTCGCCCCCCGGATGAGGCACCCCAGGCACACCACCGCCGACACGCGGCCCCGCTCCGCGACCCGGGTCGCGGCCATCGGGATCTCGAACGCCCCGGGCACCCGCCAGACCTCGACGTCCCCCGCCGCCAGCCCCGCCTCGGTCAGCGCCTCGACGGCGCCGGCCAGGAGCCGCTCGGTGACGAAGTCGTTGAAGCGCGACACGACGATCGCGATACGCACGGGAAGCCTACTTCCCCTGCCACTCCGCCCGGCGCTTCTCGAGGAAGGCCCTGGTGCCCTCCTTGGTGTCCTCGGTCGAGGCGATCGCGCCGAAGAGCGCGGTCTCCAGGTACTGGCCCTCCGCGAGCGACATCTCGAGCCCGTGGTTGACCGCTTCGAGAATGTACCGGACGGCCACGGGGGCCTTCGCCGCGAGCGTGGCCGCCAGCGCCTTCGCCTCGGCCAGCAGGTCGGCCGCCGGCACGACGCGGTTGACGAGCCCGATCTCGGCGGCGCGCGCCGCGGAAATCATGTCGCCCGTCAGCAGGATCTCGAGCGCCACGCCCTTGCCCACCAGCCGCGGCAGCCGCTGGCTGCCGGCGTAGC
Organism: Vicinamibacterales bacterium; assembly: GCA_050250645.1. Classification (GTDB taxonomy): domain Bacteria; phylum Acidobacteriota; class Vicinamibacteria; order Vicinamibacterales; family UBA2999; genus JBFWVR01. Next base: position 171,816 of record JBFWOG010000005.1, on the reverse strand, counting down.
CGGGGATGATCCCGAGGTTGACCTCGGGCTGGCCGAGGCGCGCGGTGTCCGCCGCCAGCCGCATCGTGCAGGCCATCGCCAGCTCGCACCCGCCGCCCAGCGCGAAGCCGTTGATCGCCGCGATCACGGGCTTGCCCAGGTGCTCCACCAGGTCGAAGACCGCCTGGCCCTTGCGCGCGTGCTCCTTGCCCTGCACGGGGGTCAGCACGGCCAGCTCGTTGATGTCGGCGCCGGCCACGAACGACTTCTCGCCCGCCCCCGTCAGCACGATCGCCCGCACCGCCGGGTCGGCCTGCAGGTCCAGCATCGCCGCGCGCAGCTCGTCGACCGTCTGGCCGTTCAGCGCGTTCAGGACCTTCGGGCGGTTGATCACGACGATGGCGACCGCGCCATCGCGTTCGATGAGAAGGTTGTCGAAGCTCATAAACGCCTGATTATACTCCACGCCCCCAGGGCCCCCGCCCCGGCGAGGGCCCCGATCGCGTCCGCCGCGACGTCCATCACGTCGGGCGTGCGCCCGGGCGTGAAGGACTGGTGGATCTCGTCGCTCACGCCGTACAGCACCGCGATCAGCCACGCCGCCACCAGCGCCGTGCGGGTCACGCCGCTCCAGCGGCCCCCCGCCGTCGCCCGCAGCGCCACGACCGCCAGGCCGGCGTAGGCCACGGCGTGCTGCCACTTGTCGGAGACGCCCGGGGGCGAGGGGGGGTGCGAGAGCGACGACAGCCAGAAGATCGCCGCCATGTAGCCGGCCACGGGCAGCCACAGCCCGAGCCCCGACCGCCACAGGCGCCGCCGGGCGACCATCAGAACGGGAACGGGAACATCAGCCAGCCGAGGACGAGGGCCGTGCCGACGAAGGCGCCCATCAACCGGAGGCCGAACCGCAGCTGCGCGGCGGGCTCGTCGTGCATGATCGTCGCGAACACCGTCGAGACGAACAGCGAGAACACCAGGAGGAGGCCGAGATGGCTGGTCACTTGCGCCCCAGGGCCACGTCGTAGGCGTCGAGCACGACGAGCATGTTGAGGAGGCCGGAGACGATGAGGAAGGCGTTGCCGTACTCGTAGGAGGCCGCCGTCACCACGCCGGGCCCGAGGCCCGCCGCCGACGCCACGAGGTACGGCAGGCCGTTGCCCAGGTTCGCGAACGCGGCGAGCAGCACCAGCGGCTGCGCGATCTCGTACGGGAACAGGCGTCCCTCGAGCCAGAGGCCGAACGCGAACATCAGGGGGATGGCGACGAGAAAGATCAGGCCCTTCTGCCGGCGGCCCTGGAGCAGGTGGCCGGCGCCAGGGACGAACCACGCCGCCGCACAGACCAACACAGGGTTCGCCGCCGTCGAACGGTCGGCAGCCGAGGCACGCACGGGCGCTAGTTTACCTCAGGTCCCGCGCCACCACCGCCGACACGACGAGGCCGACGAGCAGGCCGAGCGGCAGCGCGAGCCCCGCGCGCACCAGGTTCGCCGGGTCCCACACGCCCGCCACGCCGGTCGCGACCGTCACCAGGGTGGGCGCACCCACCACGACGAGCGCGCGCCTGGTCGCCAGCGACGCGCCGCGCCGCCGCCAGCCCGCGCCGCCGAGCCACCCGAGCATCAGCCCCGCGGCCCCGCCCAAGTAGAGTCCCGTGCAGCGCGCGCACACGGGCCAGGCCACGCCGGCCGTCCGGAACGACCGCGCCGCCTGCTGGTGGCACACGGCCGCGCCGACGACGTAGACGAGTGAGGCCCCGCTCCGCCCGGCGGCGCCCGCGCGTGCCGACGAGACGGCCAGCGGGCTCGCGACGAGCGCGGCGGCCCACAGCAGGCCCGCGAGCGCGGCACCCGCCGCAGCGGCGGTTCGCATGGCCCGAGTGTAGCGCCAGGCGCGGGGAACCGGCTAGCGGCTGAAGTCCGTCATCGCGGCGGTGCCCGCCGCCTGGTAGCCGGGCCGGTTGCGCCACCGCACGCCCGAGACGGCCACCCGGATCTCGACCTGCCGGAAGCGCCCGTCCCGCGCCGCGTTGCTCGACTCGTAGCCGACCGAGTACTGGTGCGCCAGCTCGTTCGCGATGTCGGCATAGACGCCCTCGAGGTCGGCGGCGGCCGTCGGGAAGAACGCGCGGCCGCCCGTGTCGCGCGCCAGCGCCCGCAGGTCGAAGTCGAGCGACTGCAGGGTGTCGAGCCCCAGCCGCTCGCGCCGGGCGCGGACGTCGGCCGGCGGCCGCGGCGCAATCGCGTAGATCGGCACGCCGCCGCGGCGGGCCGCATCCATCAGGTCGTCGAAGCCCACGCTGCTCGCCGTGTCCCGGCCGTCGGACAGGACGACGATGGCCTGCCGCCGGGGCTGCGCGTACCGCGCGCGCTCCTGGCGGAGCTGGCCGAGTGCCACGTAGAGCGCGGCGTAGAGCGGGGTCTTGCCCTGCGCCCGGAGGTGCTGGATGGCGCGCTCCACCAGGGCGGTCTCCCCGGTGAGCGGCTGCAGCACCTGCAGCCCGTCGGAGATGCTCATCACCGACATCCGGTCCTCGGGACGCATGGTCCGCGCGAAGCCGGCCGCGGCCTTCTGCACCAGCGGGAGCGACGACCGCATGCTCCCGCTCACGTCGAGCATCAGCAGCAGGTCGAGCGGCAGCTCGCCGGCGCCGAAGAACCGGATGTCCTGGCGCACGCCGTCCTCGATGACCTCGAACTGGTCCGCCGTCAGGCCGAGGACGTAGTGGTCGGCGTCGTCCTGGACCGCGACCCCGACCGTGACGAGCTCGGTGCGGCTGCGGAACGTCCGCGGCGACTGGGCCGCGAGCAGGGTGGGGAGCGCCACGATGATGAGCGCCGCGGTCAACGTTCTCGTCCGGGCCATGGGTCCCTCCCCCTGTGTGCCTACCCCAGCAATCGACGGGCCAGCCGCCGAGGATGAGTCGTCCGGAACGATTTCTGCGGCCAGGCCCCCGTCCTCCGGGGTCCGGTGTCGCCCCACGGCCGGTAGGTGTCGGATTTCCAGCAGCCAACTCGAAACAGGCGGGATGAAACTGGGAACTTGCCAAGGCGGGCGTCCGTCAAACACCATTAGATCTCTGAACACTGTTCACACCAGGGGCGGAAGGCACGAACGGATGGGCATTCGAGAGCGACAGGACCGGGAGCGGCAGGCCGTGCACGAGGCGATCCTCGACGCCGCGCGCGATCTGTTCACCAGTCACGGGTACAACAACGTCTCCATCCGGAAGATCGCCGAGCGCATCGAGTACAGCCCCGCCGCGATCTACAGCTACTTCCCGAGCAAGGACGACATCTTCTTCGCGCTGGCCGAGGAGGGGTTCCACCGCCTCGACGCCCACATCCGGGCGATCCCGGTGGCCGACGACCCGATCGAGGACGTGCGGGCGGCCTGGTGGGGGTTCTACCGCTTCTCGAAGCTCCAGCCCGAGTTCTTCAACCTGATGTTCGTCGACCGCTCGGTGCCCCAGCTGACCGAGCAGTGGGCCGGCCTGGCCTTCGTCCACCAGCTCATCGAGCACGCCGCGTCGCGCATCCAGCGGTGCATCGACGCGGGCCTCTTCCCGCCGACGGTCAACGCCGAGGTGGCCATGCACGTGCTCTGGGCCGCGCTCGTCGGCCCCGCCGTGATCGGGGCCGGCTGCCGCCTCGCGCCCGGCGAGGACCCCGACCTGCTCGCCAGCGACGTGCTGGCGACCACCCTGGCCGGCCTGCGGGCCGGCGTCTCGCACGCCTTCATCCCCTGCGCACCCGATGACCGACCGCATGCGGGCGCACCGACGCCCGACGGAGTCCCTTCTCATGACGCGTAACGCCCTGCTTCCCCTTGTCCTCCTGGCCGCGGTGGCGGCCGGCTGCGGCGACAGTTCGGCCACCGCGGCGGCCGGGCCCGCCGAGGCGCCGCCGCCCCCCTTCGACGTGCCCGTCGTCACCGCCCGCGTGGGCACGGTCTCCTCGGTGCTCGAGATCTCCGGGACGCTCGCCCCGCGCACGCGCGTGGGCGTGAAGGCCAAGCTGCCGGGCACGCTCGAGCGCATCCTCGTCGACATCGGCGACCCGGTCCGCGAGGGCCAGACGGTGGCGACGATCGACAGGCGCGAGATCGACGCGCAGGCCGACGCCGCCGAGGCCTCGGTCGCCGTCGCGCGCGCGTCGCTGGACGCCGCGGAGGCGACGCTGGCCAACGCGGTCACCGAGCGCCAGCGCGCCGGGAACCTCTTCGAGAAGGGGGCGCTCCCCCGCCAGCGCCTCGACGCGGCCGAGACGGCAGCGCGGGCCGCGGCGGCGCAGCGCGCCCTGGCCGAGGCGACGCTCGCCCAGGCCGAGGCCTCGCTCCGGCGCGCGCGGGCGGTCCAGAAGGACGCCACCGTGGTGGCGCCGGTCACCGGCTTCGTCGTGGCGCGCAACTACGACCCGGGGGCGATCCCCGGCGCCGAGCCGATCGTGGTCATCGCCGACCTCCGCGAGCTGAAGCTCGAGGCCGGCGTCTCCGAGCTCGAGGCCGGGCGGCTCCGGCTGGGCATGCCGGCGACGGTGTCCGTGCAGGCGAAGCCCGGCGAGACGTACACCGGGGAGCTCCGGGCGATCGCGCCCGAGGTCGACGAGCGCAACCGGCACTTCCGCGTGGAGGTCCGAGTGGCCAATCCCGGCCAGGCCCTCCTCTCGGGCATGTACGCGACGGCGGATCTCGTCGTGGCGAGCGCCGACGAGGCCGTGCTCGTGCCGCGCGAGGCCGTCACGACGCGCGACGGCGCGCGGGTGGTCATCAAGGTGACCGGCGACCAGATCGCGGCCGTGCCGGTCTCGGAAGGGCTGTCCGACGGGCGGCAGGTGCAGATCGTCTCCGGCCTCGCGGCCGGCGACCAGGTCATGGCCGACGCGCGCCGCCAGGTTCCGGCCGGCGCCCGCGTCAAGGCCGTGCCCGTGAACTGATGGCACGTACCCGTCGACTCACTGCCGGCCGCGCCGTTGTCGCGGCCGCAGCGGCCTGGACCAGGGCCGTCGTGGGTCGGCCCCCTTCAGTGGCAGCATTCAACTAGAAGTCCGGCAGTCCCACCGGAGCACGCATCATGTGGATTTCGAACACGTCGATCAAGCGGCCCGTCTTCGCGACGATGGTCATCATGAGCTTCATGGTGCTCGGCATCGTCTCGATGACGCGGCTGGGCATCGACCTCTTCCCCGAGGTCAACTTCCCCTTCGTCAACGTCAGCGTCGTCTACCCGGGCGCCGGGCCCGAGGAGGTCGAGACGCTCGTCACCGAGCCGATCGAGGACGCCGTGTCGGGCATCAACGGCGTCAAGCGGGTCATCTCGACCTCGACCGAGGGCTTCACGCGCGTCGGCGTCGAGCTGCGCCTCGAGGTGGACGCCCAGGCGGCGACCGCGGAGGTGCGCGAGAAGGTCGCCGCCATCCGGGCGCGGCTGCCCGAGGACATCGAGGACCCGACGATCCAGCGCTTCGACGTCGCGGCGCTGCCGATCATGGTCTACGCGGTCGGCTCGAGCGAGCCGTCGGACGTCACCCGGCGCCGGGTCGAGGAAGACCTCAAGCCGCTGCTCGAGCAGATTGACGGCGTGGCCGCGGTGCAGGTCAACGGCGGCGAGGTCCGCGAGATCCAGGTGAACCTGGACCCGCGGCGCCTCGAGGCGCTCGGGATGCCGCTGTCGGAGGTGGCCGCGCAGCTGGCCGCCGAGAACCTCGACGTCCCCGGCGGCCTCGTCAAGCGGGACGGCCGCAGCATCTCGCTGCGCACCAAGGGCGAGTTCGACGCGGTCGGCGAGATCGAGGACGTCATCCTGCGCTCGGACGGCGGCTCGACCGTCCGCCTCCGGGACGTCGGCACGGTCGTCGACGGCTACGAGGACCGGACGTCGACGACGCGCCTCGACGGCGTGGACGCGGTGTCGTTCGCGGTCCGGAAGCAGGCGGGCGCGAACACGGTGGAGATCGCGGACCGCATCGAGGAGACGCTCGCGCGCGTCGCCCCGACGTTCCCGGACCTGCAGATCCGGCCCGTGCACAGCGACGCGGACGGCATCCGCGAGAACGTGAAGGAGGTCCGCAACCACATCATCTTCGGCGGGTTGATGGCCGTCCTCATCATCTTCGTCTTCATGCGCGACTGGCGGTCGACGCTCATCTCCGCGCTCGCGCTGCCGACGTCGGTCATCGCCACCTTCTTCTTCATGTACGTCGTCGGCTTCACGATCAACATGATGACGCTGATGGCCCTTTCGCTGGTCATCGGCATCCTGATCGACGACGCCGTCGTGGTGCGGGAGAACATCTACCGCCACATGGAGCACGGCGAGGACCCGGTGACCGCGGCGCGGAACGGCACGTCGGAGATCGGGCTGGCCGTCATGGCGACGACCTTCACCATCCTCGCCGTCTTCCTCCCCGTCGGCTTCATGACGGGCATCGTCGGGCAGTTCTTCAAGAGCTTCGCGCTGACGATCGCCTTCGCGGTGGCGATGTCGCTGCTCGTGGCGTTCACGCTCGACCCGATGCTCTCGTCGCGGTTCGTCCGCTACATCCCGCCGGAGGAGCGGACCCGCACCAGGACGGGCCGGCTGCTCGAGCGCTGGGGCGCCTTCTACGACCGCGTCGACGCGCGCTACCACCGGCTGCTCGAGTGGGCCATCGCGCACCCCTGGGGGGTCATCGGCATCGCCACGGTCGTCTTCGTCGCCAGCCTGTCCACGCTCGGGGTGATGGGCACCGAGTTCGTGCCGGCGGAGGACCGCGGCGAGTTCGTGGTCAACGTCGAGGTGCCCCCGGGCACGTCCTTCGAGGAGGCGACCGCCCGGGTCGCCGAGGTCGAGCAGGTCGTCCGCCAGCTGCCGGAGGTCCGCCAGATCTTCTCCACGGTGGGCGTCGAGGGCGACCCGCTGAAGGCCAACCTGCGGGTCCGCACGACGAAGAAGTACGAGCGCGAGCGCGGGCTCCAGGCGATGAAGTCCGACGTCCGGCAGCGGCTGGCCGGGCTGTCGCTCATCAAGACGACGGTCGCCGACCCGGAGTTCATGCAGGGCGCGCCGTCCGAGGCCCCCTTGAACGTGTACATCCGCGGCGACGACATGGACGCCCTCCAGCGGCTGAGCGACGAGGCGGTCGCGAAGATCAAGCGCGTACGGGGCGCGGTCGACGTGGACAGCACGCTCGAGAGCGGGCAGCCCGAGATGGTCGCGTCCGTCAACCGGCGCATGGCGGCCGACCTCGGCTTCGACGTCGCCGGCGTCGCCATGCAGCTGCGCGGCATGGTCGAGGGCGTCGTGCCGACCAAGCTCCGCGAGGGCGACCAGGAGTACGACATCCGCGTGCGGCTCGCGCCGGAGTACCGCAACGACTTCGCGGCGATCGCGCGCGCGCCGATCTACTCCCCCCGCGGCGTCGCGGTGCGCGCCGGCGACATCGTCACGCTCGAGCCCGGCGTGGGCCCGACCAGCATCGAGCGCGAGCAGCGCCGGCGCCAGGCCAAGATCGGGATCGAGCTCGACAACCGGTCGCTCGGCGACGTGACCACGGACGTCGGCGCGGTCATGGCGGGCCTCGACATGCCGGCGAACTTCGAGTGGGGGTTCGCGGGCGACGTCGAGCTGATGCAGGAGTCGGCGCAGGCGATGGGCCTCGCGCTCATCCTCGCCGTCGCGTTCATCTACATCGTGCTGGCGTCGCAGTTCGAGTCGTTCCTCGAGCCGTTCATCATCATGCTGTCGCTGCCGCTCGCCATCGTGGGCGCGCTCCTGGCGATCCTGGTGACCGGCAACAACATCGGGATGCCGCCCATGATCGGCATGGTCATGCTGATGGGCCTCGTCACCAAGAACGCGATCCTGCTCGTGGACATGACCAACCAGTTCGTCCGCGAGGGGATGCCCATCGAGAAGGCCATCCTCAAGGCCGGCCCGATCCGGCTCCGGCCCATCCTGATGACGACGATGGCGATGATCCTCGGCATGCTGCCGTCGGCGCTCGGGCGGGGCGAGGGGGGCGAGTTCCGCGCCCCGATCTCGATCGCGACGATCGGCGGCCTGATCACGTCGACGGCCCTCACGCTGCTCGTCGTCCCGGTGTCGCTGCTCATCCTGTCGCGGGTGCTGGCCCGCGTGAAGGCGTGGCGCGAGACGCCCGGGGCGCGGCTCCATCCCGCCGCGCGGACCGCCGGCCTCGTCCTCCTCCTCGCGCTCGCCGGCTGGTTCCTGTCGGCCGCGAGCGCCTTCGGCCAGACGCGGCCGCCCGCCGCGGGCCGGGCGCCGGTCGAGATCTCCTTCGACCAGGCGCTCGACCGCGCGCTCGCCGACAACCAGCTGCTCAAGGTCGCCGACGAGCAGGTCCGCGAGAGCCAGGCCCGCGTCACGGAGGCGCGGACCAACTTCCTGCCCGACGTGAACCTGAACTTCCAGTACACGCCGGCGCAGCGCTTCCCGCTCATCCGCATCCCCGCGGGCATCTTCGGGCCCGAGGAGCAGACGTTCCAGGCGGCATTCACCCGGCAGAACATCATGACGGTGTCGGTGACCCAGCCGCTCTACACCGGCGGGCGCCTGTCGAGCGCCTACGGCGTGCGGGCCGCCGGCCTCGACGAGGCGCGGCTCACCCGCGAGCGGCGGCGCCAGGAGCTGACTGCGCAGGTCACCGAGGCCTTCTACGGCGCGCTGATGTCCGCCGGCGGCGTGGACGTCGCCGAGGAGCAGGTGTCGCTGTCGACCCGCCGGCTGGAGCTGGCGCGGGCCCGGTTCGAGGCGGGGACGGTGGCGCGGCTCGACGTGCTGCAGGCCGAGGTGGAGCTTGCCAACGCCCGCGCACGGCGCATCCAGGCGCAGGCCGCCGTGGACACCTCGCACCAGCGGCTGCGCACCCTGCTCTCGCTCCCCCAGGACCAGCCGCTCGTCCTCAAGGGCACGCTCGACGACCGTCCCGCGGCGCTCGCGCGCGACGCGCTCGCCCAGGCCCTGCCGTCGCGCCCCGACCTGCGCGCCTTCGGCGCCCGCCAGGAGATGGCCGAGCACGCCGTCTCGCTGGCCAACGCCGAGTGGAAGCCGAGCCTCGCGCTGACCGGCAACCTGCAGTACCAGGAAGACGGCATCAACCGCCTCCTCAACTCGGACAACCAGAGCTACACCGTCGGCGTCGCGCTCCGGGTGCCGCTCTTCGCGTCCCCGGGCGCGTCGGCCCGGCGCGCGGTGGCGCAGGCGCAGATCCGCCAGGCCGAGGCCGGCCTCGGCGCGGCGATCGACGGCGCCCAGCTCGAGCTCGAGTCGGCGTGGACCGACTACGAGGCCTCGGCCGAGGTCGTCGCGACCCAGGAGAAGGCGCTGGAGCTGGCCCGCGAGAGCGTGTCGATCGCGCAGGTGTCGTACGAGAACGGCGTGATCACCTCGGCCGAGCTCAACGACGCGCAGGTCCGGCTGCTCGAGACGCAGTGGCTGCTCGTCCAGGCCAAGTACAGCCGCATCGTCGCGGCGGCCCGGGCGAAGGCGGCGGCGGGGGTGGAATAGGCTGGGACTCGCCTTCGGCTCGCCAGGACTCGCTTCGCTCGCTGGGACTCCCTTCGGTCGCTGGGACTCGCCTTACTCGCTGGGATCCCAGCGAGGGCCGTCAGGCCCGCGTCCTGGCGACGCGCCACAGGCGCGGAGTCCCAGCGAGTCGCGAAGGCGACGAGTCCCGGCGAGGTCCGGGTACGCAGAAAGGGCCGCGGTGTGAACCTGCGGCCCTCTCTGCTTACCTTGCCGAGTCCGCTAGAGCTTCCCGAAGTGCTTGGCGTAGCGCTCCGTGAATTCCTTCCACGTGTACGCGTGGCTGGTGCCGCCGAGGTGCTCGAGCGCGTAGGTGGCGGCGACGCTGCCGAGCCTGGCGCAGGTCTCGTAGGGGGCCTTCATCGCCAGGCCCTTCATGAACCCGCCGCGGAACGCGTCGCCGACGCCCGTCGGGTCCTCGATGCGGTCGGGGGTGACGGCCGGGACGTCGGTGGTGCCCGCCTTCGTGTGGATGGTGCAGCCGTGCTCCCCCTTGGTCACGACCAGGACCTCCACCTCGGCCACGATCTCCGCCTCGCTCATGCCGGTCTTCTGCCGCAGCAGCTCGAACTCGTAGTCGTTGACGATGACCATGAAGGCGCCGATGACGCCGTCCTTGAGCTGCGCGCCGTCCATGCGGGCGCACTGCTGGCCCGGGTCCCAGATGTACTTGATGCCGAGCGTGCTGCACTCCTCCGCGTACTGGACCATCGCGCCCGGGTCGTTCGGCGAGACGATGGCGAGGGCCTCGCCGGACAGGCCCTTGACCGTGCGGAACGACAGCTCGCCCGCGTTGGCCATCGCGCCGGTGTAGAACGACGCGATCTGGTTGTTCGCCTCGTCCGTGCTGCAGAAGAACGACGCGGTGAACTTGCCGTCGACGATCCGCACGAGCGACGTGTCGATGCCGGCCGCGTCGAGCCACGCGCGGTAGTCGCCGAAGTCCTGCCCGGCCGTCGCCATCAGCAGCGGCTTCTCGCCCAGCAGGGCGAGCGTGTAGGCGATGTTCGGCGCGCAGCCGCCGCGCCGCTTGTCCATGGAGTCCACCAGGAAGCTCAGGCTGACGCGGTGCATGTGCTCCGGCAGCAGGTGCTCGGTGAACTTGCCGGGGAACGACATCAGGTAGTCGAAGGCGATCGATCCGGTCACGACCAAATTCATGGGCTCGGGTGCTCCTCTCGGGATGTCCGGGGTTCCGGGGGCCGGGCGCGGCGCCCGCCTACTTCAGGTACTTCCCGACGATCGGCGCCAGGTCGCGCTTGACCTCCGCCGGGACCGCGTCGGGCCGGGTGATGATCGCGGTGGCCAGGGCGCTGCCGCAGGCGCAGCCGGCGCGGCCCGCATAGCGCTCCACCGCGTTGGCGATCACGAGCTGCGCGGCCTTCGCGTTCTTCTGGAGCACGTCGATGATCATCTCCACCGTCACGCTGTCGTGGTCCGGGTGCCAGCAGTCGTAGTCGGTCACGAGGGCCATCGTCGTGTAGCAGATCTCGGCCTCGCGCGCGAGCTTGGCCTCGGTCAGGTTCGTCATCCCGATCACGTCGGCGCCCCACGAGCGATAGAGGTTCGACTCGGCGACCGTCGAGAACGCCGGCCCCTCCATGCAGACGTAGGTGCCGCCGTCGTGGACGCGCGGCACGATGCCCTCGGCGCACGCCGCCGTCATCGTCCGCAGCGGCTCGCAGAACGGGTGGGCGAACCCGACGTGCGCCACGAGGCCCCGCCCGAAGAAGGTGCTGACGCGCCCCCGCGTGCGGTCGATGAACTGGTCGGGGAACACGATGTCGAGCGGCCGGTAGTCCTCCTTGAGGCTCCCCACCGCGCTCGCCGAGATGATCGCCTCCACGCCCAGCAGCTTGAAGCCGTAGATGTTCGCGCGGTAGTTCAGCTCGGACGGCGTCAGGCGGTGGCCGTCGCCGTGCCGGGCGAGGAACGCCACGCGCTTGCCCCGCAGCGTGCCGAGGACGTACGGGCCCGAGGGGTCGCCGAAGGGCGTGGTGAGCAGCCGCTCGTCGCGATCGGTGAGCTCTTCCATCGCGTAGAGCCCGCTGCCGCCGATGATGCCGAGTTGTGCCGACATGGGTGTCCTGTGGGGAAGGGCGCCAGGGCCCGGGGTCAGATGATGCGCTCGACCGTCCGACGTCCGTCGTGCTCGCGGATGATGCCCGCGGCCAGGGACGGGTCGTGCTCGAAGTAGATCAGGTACTCGCGCTCGATGGCCTCCCGCGCGAAGGCCTTCTTGAACGCCAGCGTGTCCATCGGGTAGAGGTCGTAGCCCATGATCCACGGATCGGGCACGTGCACCGACGTCGGGAACATGTCGGCGGCGAACACCGCCGTCCGCCCCCCGGACGTGATCGTCACCACCTGGTGGTGCCTGGTGTGGCCGCCCGACCGCCGGTACCGGATGCCCGGCGCGATCTCGGCGTCGTCGTCGACGAGCGTCAGCACGCCGGCCTCCTGCAGGGGGACGAAGTTCTCCTGCAGGTAGCTGGCCCGGTTGCGCTCGTGCGGGTGCGTCGCGTCCTCCCACTCCCCCCGGTGCGCGACATAGCGCGCCCTGGGGAACCGGGGCACGAGGCGGCCGTCCGCCGCCCGGGCGGTGAAGCCCCCGACGTGGTCGAAGTGGAGGTGGCTCGCAATCACGAGGTCGACGTCCTCGGCCGACAGCCCCGCCTCGGCCAGCGCGTGGTCGAGGTGGTAGCTCCGGTCGAGCCCGTAGATGTCGGCGCTCTTCGCGTCCATCTTGTCGCCGCAGCCGGCGTCGATGAGGATCGTCTGGTCGCCGCGCACGAGCAGCGGCCGCATGCCGAGCGGGATGCGGTTCCGGTCGTCCGGCGGCAGGCGGCGCTCCCAGAGCGTCCGCGGCACGACGCCGAACATCGCGCCGCCGTCGAGCGCGAAGAAGCCGTCGGACAGCGTCACGAGCTCGAGGTCGCCGAGCGTCCGCGCCGTCGCCGTCCGGAAGCGGGGCACGCGCGGCGCCGGCTGCTTCAGCTCGACGAGCACGCCGTGGGCCGCCGACGGGTGGACGAACGCCACGAGCGCGCCCTCGGCGCCGGGCCGCGCGGCCTCGTCGATCAGCCGGACGCCCTTCGCCTTGAGGCGCGCGAGCGCGACGCCGATGTCGTCCACGCGCAGCGTCAGGTGGTGGATGCCCGGGCCCCGCTTGTCGAGGTACTTCTGGATCGGCGAGTCGGGCGCGGTGGCCTCGAGCAGCTCGATCGCGGCGTCCCCGACCGGGATGAAGTGCGCGCGGACCCGCTGCGACGCGACCTCCTCCGGCGCCTCGACGTGCAGCCCGAGCGCGTCACGGTAGAAGGCCAGCGCCTTCTCGAGGTCCTGGACGGCGATGCCGAGATGATCGAGTCTCATGGCTCCACGATGGCCGGCCGGTGGCCGGGCTAGCGAAGGGTGCGCGACAGGATGTCCGCCGCCGCCGTGTACGGATCGAGTTCCCGCGCCGCGATGCGGGTCACCAGCTCGTCGAACTCGCCGGGCCCCAGCACGTCGCGCTCGATGTGGTCGAGCAGGCGCTGGGTCAGCAGCTCCCGCAGCCGGAACTCGTTGCGCGCCTTGAGGCGCCGCTCGCGCGCGCCCGCCGAGTGCGCCCGGAACGCCCCGACGGTCCGCCACAGCTCGGCGACCCCGCGCCCCGTCGTCGCCTCGGTCTTGACGATCGGCGGCCGCCACTCGCCCTCGCCGTAGCTCTGGAGGGCCAGGTTCGACTCGATCGCCGTGACCATCCGGTCGGCGCCGTCCCGGTCGGCCTTGTTCACCACGAAGATGTCCGCGATCTCCATGATGCCGGCCTTGAGCGCCTGCACCTCGTCGCCGGTGCCCGGCACGAGCACGACGATCGACACGTCGGCGCTCCGGACGATGTCGACCTCGTCCTGCCCGACGCCGACCGTCTCGATGACGACGAGGCTCTTGCCCGCGGCGTCGAGCACGAGCGCGACCTCGCTGGTCGCGCGCGCCAGGCCGCCGAGGTGGCCCCGCGTCGCCATGCTGCGGATGAAGACGTCGGGGTCGGCGGCGTGCGACTGCATCCGCAGGCGGTCGCCGAGCACCGCGCCGCCCGTGAACGGGCTCGTCGGATCGACGGCAATCACGCCCAGCGTCTCGCCCGCCGCGCGCGTCTCGGTGGTCAGCCGGTCGACGAGCGTGCTCTTGCCCGCGCCCGGCGGCCCGGTCACGCCGACCAGGTAGGCCGCGCCCGTCCGCGGGAAGATCGCGCGGACCAGGTCGGCCGCGGCCGGCGACTCGTCCTCGATGAGGGAGATCGCCCGCGCCATCGCCCGCACGTCGCCGGCGAGCACGCGGTCGGCGAGGGAGCCTGCGGCCGCCACGGTCAACTGGCCAGGAGCTGGCGGGCAATCACGAGGCGCTGGACCTCGCTCGTGCCCTCGCCGATGGTGGTCAGCTTGACGTCGCGGAAGAACTTCTCCGCGGGGTAGTCCTTCACGAACCCGTAGCCGCCGTGGATCTGGACGGCGTCCTCGGAGGCCCGCATGGCGATCTCGCTGGAGTACAGCTTGGCCATCGACGACTCGAGCGTCATCCGCCGGCCCTGGTCCTTGAGCCACGCGGCCCGGTAGGTCAGCAGCCGCGCGGCCTCGACCCGCGCCTGGTTGTCGACGATCTTCCAGCGGATGGACTGGAACGTGCCGATCGGCTTGCCGAACTGCCGCCGCTCGAACGCGTAGTCGCGCGCCGCCTCGTAGGCGCCCTGCGCGAGCCCGACGGCGAGCGCCGCGATGCCGATGCGGCCCGCGTCGAGCACCTGCAGGGTCTGGATGAAGCCCTGCCCCTCCTCGCCGATGAGCTGCGAGGCGGGCACGCGGCAGTTCTCGAAGATCACCTCGGTGGTCTCGCTGGCGCGCATCCCGAGCTTGTCTTCCTTCTTGCCCGCCTTGAGCCCCGGCGTCCCCCGCTCGACGATGAACGCCGAGATGCCCTTGTGGCCCTTCGTCCTGTCGGTCACCGCCATGGCGACCAGCGTGTCGCCGGTCTTGCCGTGCGTGATGAAGATCTTCGAGCCGTTCAGCACCCAGTGGTCGCCGTCGCGGACCGCCGACGTGCGCATCGCGGCGGCGTCGCTGCCCGACCCCGGCTCGGTGAGCCCCCAGGCGGCCAGCTTCTCGCCCCGCGCGAGGGGCCCGAGGTAGGTGTCCTTCTGCGCGGCCGAGCCGAACATCGAGATGTGCGCGGCGCCCAGCCCGTTATGGGCGGCGACCGACAGCGAGATGCTCGGGTCGACCCGGGCGAGCTCCTCGATGCAGATGCAGTAGTCCAGCGCCGACATGGCGGCGCCGCCGTACTCGGCCGGGAACTGGATGCCCATCAGCCCGAGCTCGGCGAGCTTGGGGAGCAGTTCCGTCGGGAAGTGCTGCGCGTTGTCCCACTCCATCACGTGCGGCCGGATCTCGGTCTCGGCGAACTCGCGCACGCTGCGGCGCAGGAGGTCCTGCTCGTCACTCAGCCTGAAGTCCATCTAGTGAAAGATATCACAAGGCCCGGGGCCGCCTCCGCCGCCCGCCCGCCCCTAGCCCCAGTTCGTGTGGGGCCGCTGGTTCTCCACGATCCACCCCTTGATCAGCCGCGCGTAGCCCCGCGGCTCGATGCGGTGGCGGGCGTAGAAGGGCGCGAGGGCGCGCTGCAGCGCCGGCAGCCGGTAGAACGGGACCCCGGGGAAGTAGTGGTGCTCCAGGTGGTAGTTCGAGTTCAGGAACCAGAAGTCCCAGAACCAGCTCCCGGGCACGAGCGTGGACCACTTCGCGGGGTCGTCCGGGTCGATGTCGTAGTGCTGGCCGAGCCGGTTGAGCGTGAAGGCGATCGGGAACACGAAGAACACGGGGACCACGTAGGCCCGCATCGCCGCCGCCCCGCCGAACAGCCAGGCGATCGTCCCGAGCACCGCCAGATGCGTGCCGATCGACAGCCACCGCTCGCCCGCGATGCGCCGCTGGAGCGCCGGCGGATAGGTCGCCGACTCGCGGCGCGCGGCCCGGAAGTAGATCGGGAACAGCGCCGGGGTGCAGTACAGGAGCTTGTACCAGCGCGCGTTCACCTTCGGCGACAGGTGGTGCCGCTTCGGGTCGTGCTCGAACGAGCCGAGCTCGGCGTGGTGGTCCAGGTGCCAGCGCGTGAACTGGCTCGCCGAGATGCCGCTCGGCACCGCGTAGAGCAGCCCGAGCAGCCGCTCCGCGCGCGGGTGCCGCCGCGCGAACACCGCGTGGTGGACCACCTCGTGCAGCAGCACCGTGAAGTTGAAGACCGTGAAGCCCTGCACGAACGCCAGCGGAACCCAGATCGCCGGGTGGTCGAACCGGACGAGCGCCCACGTCGCCGCGCCGAGCAGCAGGAACTGCCGCGCCGCGACGAGCAGGTGCCGCGCAGGCGCCTTCGCGTGCAGCGCCTTCAGCACGTCCCGCGGCAGCGCGCGCCCGAGCTCGGCCCGGAGCGGCCCCGCGTGCTCGCTGTAGTAGTGTCGCCCCGCCATCCAGGTCCCGCCGCGCGCGGCCTCAGTAGTACACGACGACGCGGAAGGTGCCGCTGTTGTCGTCCAGGAAGTCGTCGTTGACGCCGAGGAACAGCGTCCCGCTGCCCCGCACGCGGACCGCCCCGGCGTCGTCCCCGATGAAGAAGACGCCGTTGCCGCCGTCGCCGATCCGCCCGATGAGCGCCGCCGCCGGGCGGTTCGGCATCGGCCGCCCCGCGTTCTCGGGCGAGTTGCGCTCGCCGGCCGGCCCGTCGCGCCGCCCCTTGCCCCACTGCACGCGGCCGGTCGCCTCGAAGTACACGGACTGCCCCGCCCGCACCGTGATGCCCGTGTCGGTCCACCCGGAGCGGGCCGAGACTGAAATCACCTTCTCGCGCATCCCGCCGGGCCGGCCCGCGGCCGGAAACGTGCCGCCCCGGTCGTCGTCCTGGTACCGGTTGCCGCCGCCGCGGTCGTCGTCGAACTCGATCCTGAGGATGTCGTCGCGGTCGACGCGCAGCGTCCGCCCGCGGCCGAACGTGCGGGCCTCCTCGAACTCGACAACGCCGTTGCGGATCTGGATCAGCTCGCCGCGGACGCGGTCGCCGTTCCGGAGCACGAGCGTGTCGGCCAGGAGCGTGAGGGGCGCGGCCATCACGAGGGCAAGGCCCGCCAGGAGCAGTCGGGTGGTTGGCATGGCAACTCGTCGCTGGGCCGGCACGGCCTCGCGGCCGCCGGCCGATGGTCCCCCGGGGGGACGGACACGGGTGAAACGGCGCGAAGTTCGTGCGATCATACACTGATGCGGACGCCCACTGCCCTCGCCGCCGCCCTCGCGCTGGTGCTCGCCAGCGCCGTCCCCGCTGCCGCCGACGTCACGGCGTTCGTCGGCATCAGCCCCACGCCCGAGAACCGCGCGGTCCGCGGCGTCGCCGGCGGCTTCGGCCTCCTCGTGGTCGGCTTCGAGTTCGAGTATGCCGACGCGGTCGAGGACCTCGTGGAGGGGCTGCCCGGCCTCCGCACCGGCTCGGCCAACGTCCTGGTCCAGACGCCGATCGCCGTCTCGGGCATCTCGCTGTACGGGACCGCCGGGGCCGGCCTCTATCGCGAGCGCCTCGACACGCTGCAGGAGACGTCGGGCTGCACGAACATCGGCGGCGGGGCCAAGATCCGCCTCGCGGGTCCCCTGCGCGTCCGGCTGGACTACCGGCTGTTCCGGCTGCAGGGCTCGCCCATCCACCAGACCTACCAGCGCTTCTACGTCGGCGCGAACCTCGGCTTCTGAGCGGCGGCTAGCGCGACCCGGGTCCCCGCGGGGTGCGGTTGCCGGCGGGCGTGCGGTTGCCCGGTGGCACAGGCGTCTCCGGGCCCTCCGGCGTGACGTTGGCCGGGGGCGGCTCGGTCGCGAGGTCGGCCAGCACGCTGAGCGACAGCTTCGTCGGCGGGCCGGCGAAGGCCTCCCGGTACTTGCCGAGCAGCTCCCCGGGCGCCGCGGCCAGCGCCTCGTCGAGCAGGCGCGACGGGCGGTAGTCCGCGCCGGCGACCACCGGGCGCAGCACGTGCACGTAGAGCACGTTGCCCTTCCCGTCCGGCTCCTCGGCCTTGAAGACGACCCAGCCCTCGGCGAGGGCGCGGCGCGCGGGGTCGGCCGAGCCGTGCAGCGCCTCGTGGAGCGCCGCGATGGCGGCCTCGTAGTCGGCGGTCTTGTCGGGCTTGACGGGGACGAGCAGCATCCCGGCCTCGCCGGGGAAGGTCACCTCGGCGGGGTCGGACGTGGGCGGCGCCTGGTCGGGATCGGCCGCCGCGGCGGCGGACGCCTCCTGGCCGGGACCGGGGTCCGGGACGGGCGCGGGCGGCGCGGGCAGCCCCTGGCTGGCGGCGAGCGCGGCCAGCAGGACGAGCGTTCGGGTCACGGGAGATCAGTGTACCGCAGGGCGGCCGGGCGGGTGGGGACGCGGGGGACGCGCCCCGGGAACCGCAGGCTCCCGGGGCACGGCGGGTTACTGCTTCATCAGCATCAGCGTGTTGAGCTCGCTGATGGCGCGACCGGCGAACGAGTCGCGATACTTCACGAAGAGCTCCTGGACCTCGACCGGGAACACCTCCGCGATGAGGCGCGTGATGTCGTACTCCTCGTTCTTCACGACCGGGTCGATCATGAAGATGTACACCGCGTTGCCCTGGGCCATCTGTGAGGACTTGTAGACCTTCCAGCCGGCGGCCTGCTGCTTGCGGGCAGGCTTCTCGCTCTTGTTGAGCGATTCCTTCAGCTTGTTGAGCACGTCTTCGAAGTCGGCCTGCTTGTCAGGTTTGATCAGCAGGGTGACAATCGCGGCGTCTCCGTTCAGCGTCAGGACGGGTTCCGCCGGTTCGGGCGCCGCCGCCTGCTGGTCCTGCGCCGGCGCCGTGTCCTGCGCCACCGCCACCGATCCGCCCGCGAGCGTCATTGCCGCGAGCGCCGTACCCGACACGAAGACCTGAAATCCTCGAAGCATTGAGCAGCCTCCTTCACGAAAGGTCGTTACTTTACCGTACTGGGCGGCCGATGAAAACCATCATGACTTCGTTGGCCAGGAGCATCCCCTGGCGTGTCAGCGCGAGCCGCCGCCCCGGCTCGTGCACCAGCCATCCCGCGTCGACGAAGGGCGCCAGCCCCTCCCCGTATCGGTCCCACACGTCCACGCCGTAGCGGGCCGCGAGTCCCGGCAAGTCCAGGCCCGCCGTCAGGCGGAGCCCGGTGAAGAGCGCGTCCTCGAGACGCTCGTCCGCGCTCAACGTCCGGCGCTCGGCCTCGGCGGAGCTCCCCGCCTCGATCCGGGCGCAGTAGTCGGCGGTGCCGCTCACGTTGCGCCAGCGCGCGCCGTCGCGCGTGCCGTGGGCCCCGCACCCGAACCCCAGCCACGCGCCATCCTGCCAGTATTTCAGGTTATGGCGCGAGACGCGACCCGCGCGGGCCGCGTTCGAAATCTCGTACTGCCGGTAGCCCGCCTCGTCGAGCCGCGCCAGTCCCTCCAGGTACATCGCCGCCGCGTCGTCGTCGGGGGCCAGGGACCAGTCCCGGCGGGCCATCTCCTCACGCAGCGGCGCGTTCGGGTAGAGCTCCAGCAGGTAGAACGACACGTGGTCCGGCCCGAGCGCCACGAGGGCGTCCACCGACCGGAGCCAGTCGTCGACCCGCTGCCCCGGGAGCCACATCATCAGGTCCAGGCTGATGTTGTCGAAGCCGGCGGCGCGCGCGGCCGCGAACGCGTCGACCGCCGTCCGCGCCGAGTGCCGCCGGTCGAGCCGCGCGAGCTCGGCGTCCGCGAAGCTCTGGACGCCGAAGCTGACCCGGGTGACGCCCGCGTCCCGGTAGGCGGCCAGCCGCTCCGTCGTCACCGTCTCGGGGTTCGCCTCGAGGGTGATTTCGGCGTCGGCCGCCAGCCGGAAGCCCGCGCGACAGGCCCCGATGAGCCCGCCGATCTCGGCCGGCGAGAGCAACGAGGGCGTGCCGCCGCCGAAGAATACCGTATCCGCGCCCGTTTCGGGCTCCGCCGCCGCGAGAATTTCCGCCTCGAGCGCCGCGACGTACCGGGCCTTCAGCCCCTCGTCCATCAGCCCGCGGTTGAAATTGCAGTAGTTGCAGATGGAACTGCAGAACGGGACGTGGAGGTAAAGGCCCAAATCCATTTCAGATTTCAGATTTCAGATTGCAGATTGCAGATTGCGGGCTGCACGCTACGGATTGCAGGTCACCGACTGCAGACTGGGGGATCATGGGCCGACGCGAGGCACCGGGATGCACGGGACCGGCCGCCCGTCAATCTGCCATCTGAGATCTGAAATCTCCAATCTCATGATCCTCCCCGGCCTCCGGTCCACTTGAGCTCGGCCGGGGGCCGGTCGCGCAGCTGGGCCCGGGCCATGCCGCGCGACTTGGGCGGCAGGCCGCCGCCGGCGCGCCGGAGGTTGTCGGGCGAGGCGGGCGAGGTCCGGTTCCAGCGCTCGATGTCGGCCGCCGACGCGTGGGGGCCGACCTCGCGGACGTCGACGCCCTGGATCTCGACGAAGTCGCACATCTCGATGAGCCGCGACCGGGTCCGCGCGCCGAGCTGGAAGATGAACGAGCGGGGGTCGGTGTTGTCGGGCGAGTCGACGAGGTTGGTCGTGAAGATGGTCGGGCGGCGGGCGTTGTACCGCGTGTTCACGACCAGGCCGAGCGTCTCCTGCACCCACTCGGACGTGCGCTCCGCGCCGAGGTCGTCGAGCACGAGGACGTCGGCGTGCAGGACCGGCCCGAGCACCTCCATCTCGGTCTCGGCGACCGACCGGTTGTAGGTGTCCCGCACGAGGCGCAGCAGCTCCCGCGTCTCGAAGAAGAAGGCCCTGGCCCCCTTCGCCCGGATGACGTCCTTGAGGATGCCCACGGCGAGGTGGGTCTTGCCGACGCCGTTCGGCCCGAGGAGCACGAGCCCCTTGTCGACGACCGGGAACTGGTCGACGAAGGCGCGGGCCTTGCGCCACGCCTCGCGCTGCGAGTCCATGTCGTGCTCGAAGTTGGCGAGCTCGCACCGCGCGTAGCGCACGGGGACGCGCGCCTCGGCGATGAGCCTGTCGGTCAGCGACTGGCGCCAGCAGTCGCACCGCACGACCTGCTCGACGCCGTCGACCTCGACGCGCTTCCAGCGGCTGCCGTCGCAAATCGGACACTCGTTCACGCGCGTTCCACTCCCGGCCGTCAGTTGAGGGCGCCCTTGAGCGCGGTCTGGCGCCGCAGCTTCTGCACGGCGCGGGTCTCGATGCGGCGGACGCGCCCCCGGGGCACGCGCAGCCGCTCGCCCACCTCGCCGGCGGTGCGCGGCTCGCCGCCGCTCAGCCCGTAGCGGAGGCGGACCACCTCGCGCTCGCGCGGGTCGAGCGACTCGAGCGCCTGCTCGAGCTCGCCGACGAACGCGGCGCGCATCACGGGGTCCTCGAGCGCGGGCGCGGCGCCCTCGGCGAACACGCCGGGGTCGAGCGCGCGCGTGGCGGGCCTGGCGCCGCGCCGGCGCGGGGCCTCGGCCTCGGCGCGGGCGACGAGCGCGTCGACCTCGCCGCGCGACAGGTCGCTCGGGTCGCGGTCGGCGCCGCCGGCGACGGCCCGCGTGACGTCCGCGCGCAGCGCCTCGGCGCGGCGCGCCTCGGCCTGCTCGCGCTCGGCCGCCGTGCGCCCGCCCTCGCCGAGGCGCTCGACGAGCGCCTGGCGGATCCACCACGCCGCCGTGTCGATGAACGGCCCGGGCCGCTCCGGGTCGACGCGGTGCGCGGCGGCCAGCAGGCCGAGGTTGCCCTCGTGGATCAGCTCGAGCAGCGGCACGCCGAGGTGGGCGTAGCGGCGCGCGTAGCCGACGACGAAGCGCAGGTTGGACTCGACGAGGCGGCAGAGCGCGTCCTCGTCGGCGAGCTGGCGGAAGCGCCGGCCCAGCGCGCGCTCGTCGTCCGCGCTCAGGCGCGGGTGGCGCGCGATGTCGCGGAGGTACGCCTGCAGGCTGGCGGCGCCGGTTGCGAGGGTCTCCAGACTGCGCACCACGCGGGAATCTTACCACCCGCGCGGGCCGCCCGTGCGGGTCGCGATCAGGAGCGCGGGCGGCGGGCCGGGCGCCCGGCCGGCGGGGCGTCCGGCGCGGGCGTCGCCGGCGGCGGGGTCGCGCGCACGAGGTCGGTCGGCGACGACTTGACGAGGGCGGTCGTGAGCCGCTGCTCCCAGTCGTCGATCCCGCGCGCGAGCTCGCGCTTCACGTACTCCATGAACTCGTTGACCTCGGACTGCATGCGCTCCATCTTGACGCGCATGTTGAGGATGATCTCCACCCCCGCGAGGTTCACGCCGAGGTCGCGCGTGAGCGACAGGATCGTCTCGAGCTGCTCGAGGTCCTCCTCCGAGTAGAGGCGGGTGTTGCCCTCGGTGCGCGACGGCTTCAGGAGCCCTTCCCGTTCGTACAGGCGCAGCGTCTGCGGGTGGATGTTGTACTTCTGCGCCACCGCGCTGATCATGTAGTACGCCTTGCCGGTTCTCTTGGGCATCGTGCTCCTGGCTCGCCGGACGGGTCCCGGCCGCTACGCCTCGGGCGCGGGCGCCGGGAATTCCCGGACGCTCTCGCCGTTCAGCCGGCCGAACTCGCGCAGCAGTTCCTTCGAGCGCTCGTCGAGGATCCGCGGCAGCATCAGCCGCACCTCGACCACCATGTCCCCCCGGCGGCCCGTCCGCGGCGACGGCACGCCGCGCTCGCGCAGCCGGAAGCGCTGGCCCGACTGCGTCCCCGGCGGCACGCGCAGCCGCGCCGGGCCGTCCGGCGTCGGGATGTCCACGCGCGCGCCGAGGGCGGCCTCGTGGATCGCGATCGGCACGCTCAGGTGCAGGTCGTCGCCGTCCCGGCGGAAGAGCGGGTGCTCCCGCACCTCCACGTCGATGTAGAGGTCGCCCGGCGGGCCGCCGCGCACCCCGGCGTGCCCCTTCTGCGGCACCCGCACGCGGGCGCCGTCCGCCACGCCGCCCGGGATGCGCACCGTGAGCGTCTCGGTCCGCGGCTCGACGCCCTGGCCGTGGCAGCTCTCGCACGCCAGCTGCCGCTGGCGGCCCGAGCCGCCGCATCGCGGGCAGTTCTTCGCGAACACCATGTGGCCGCGCACCGACCGCACGGTCCCCGTGCCCTCGCACGCCACGCACCGCGACTCGGCCGTCCGGTGGAAGCCCGACCCGGCGCACGCACGGCACGCCTCGTGCCGCGTCACCGTGACCGCGCGGTCGACGCCGCGCCACGCCTCGTCGAAGTCGAGCGCGACGCGGGCGTGCAGGTCGGCGCCGGCCTCGCCGGCCCGCGCCGGCTCCCGCCGCGCGAAGACCTCCTCGAACAGCTCCCCGAACGTCGTCGTCCGCTCGGCGTGCACGCGCGAGGAGAAGTCGAAGCCCGCGAAGCCGAACGCCTCCGCGCCGGCCTCGGCCGGCGCCTGGCCCTGGCCGGCGTCGTACCGGCGCCGCCGGTCCGGATCGATCAACGTCTCGTACGCGTCGAGGATCTGGCGGAAGCGCTGCGCGGCCTCGCGGTCCCCCGGGTTGATGTCGGGATGGAACCGCCGGGCCAGCCGGCGGTACGCCCGCTTGATCTCCCCGGGGGGCGCCCCCCGCTGCACGCCGAGGACGAGGTAGAAGTCCACTCCCTACTTCTTCTCGTCGTCCACGACCTCGGCATCGATCACGTCGCCGTCCGGCGCGCCACCGGCCTCGGCCCCCGCGGACGGCCCGGCGCCCGCCGACGGGTCGCCGGCCGCGGGGCCGCCGGCCGTCTGCTTGTAGAGCGACTCGGCCGCCTTGTGCTGGACGGCGGTGAGCTGCTCCATCGCCCGGGTCATCTGCGCCGCGTCGTTGGCCTCGATGCCCTTCTTCACCTCGCCGATCGCCGCCTCGATGGCGCTGCGGTCCTCGGCGGGCAGCTTGTCGCCGGCGTCGGCGATCATCCGCTCCGCCCCGTAGACCGCCTGGTCGGCCCGGTTGCGCGCCTCGATCTCCTCGCGACGCTTCTTGTCCTCGTCGGCGTGGGACTCGGCCTCCCGCATCATCCGGTCGACCTCGTCCTTGCTCAGGCCGCTCGACGCGGTGATCGTGATCTTCTGCTCCTTCTGGGTCCCCAGGTCCTTCGCCGACACGTTGACGATGCCGTTGGCGTCGATGTCGAAGGTCACCTCGATCTGCGGGACGCCGCGGGGCGCGGGCGGCAGGCCGACCAGGTGGAACCGGCCCAGGGTGCGGTTGTCGCGCGCCAGCGGGCGCTCGCCCTGCAGCACGTGCACCTCGACGCTCGTCTGGTTGTCGGACGCCGTCGAGAACGTCTCGCTCTTGCGCGTCGGGATCGTCGTGTTGCGCGGGATGAGCGTCGTCAGCACCCCGCCGAGCGTCTCGATGCCGAGCGAGAGCGGCGTGACGTCGAGCAGCAGCAGGTCCTTGACCTCGCCCGCGAGGACGCCCGCCTGGATGCCCGCGCCGATCGCCACGACCTCGTCCGGGTTGACGCCCTTGTGCGGCTCCTTCCCGAACAGGTCCTTCACGATCGCCTGGACGCGCGGGATGCGCGTCGAGCCGCCCACGAGGACGACCTCGTCGATGTCCTTCTGCGTGAGGCCCGCGTCGGCCAGCGCCTGCTTGGTCGGCCCGACCGTCTTCTGCAGCAGCTCCTCGACGAGCGCCTCGAACTTCGCGCGCGTGAGCTTCTCGGTGAGGTGCTTCGGCCCCGAGGCGTCCGCCGTGATGAACGGCAGGTTGATCTCGGTCTCCATGACCGACGACAGCTCCATCTTCGCCTTCTCGGC
Source organism: Vicinamibacterales bacterium (assembly GCA_050250645.1). GTDB lineage: Bacteria > Acidobacteriota > Vicinamibacteria > Vicinamibacterales > UBA2999 > JBFWVR01. Next base: position 147,509 of record JBFWOG010000005.1, on the reverse strand, counting down.
CGCCTCGCGCAGCCGCTGGAGCGCCATCCGGTCCTTGCCGAGGTCGATGCCCTCGCGCTTCTTGAACTCGTCGATGATCCACTCGATGATGCGCTGGTCGAGGTTGTCGCCGCCGAGGTGCGTGTCGCCGTTGGTCGACTTCACCTCGACCACGCCCTCGCCCACCTCGAGGATCGAGATGTCGAAGGTGCCGCCGCCGAAGTCGTACACGGCGATCGTCTCGTCCTTCTTCTTGTCGAGCCCGTAGGCGAGCGCGGCGGCCGTCGGCTCGTTGACGATCCGCATGACCTCGAGGCCCGCGATCTGCCCGGCTTCCTTCGTCGCCTGCCGCTGCGCGTCGTTGAAGTACGCCGGCACCGTGATGACCGCCTTCGTCACCGGCTGGCCGAGGTAGTCCTCCGCGGCCTGCTTCAGCTTCTGGAGGATCATCGCCGACAGCTGCGGCGGCGCGAGGTCCTGGTCCCCGGCCTTCACGCGGACGTCGCCGTTGCTGGCGCGCTCCACCGTGTAGGGCACCATCTTCATCTCCTCGTTGACCTCGTCGTAGCGCCGCCCCATGAAGCGCTTGATCGAGAAGATGGTGTTCTCCGGGTTGGTCACGGCCTGGCGCTTCGCCACCTGGCCGACCAGCCGCTCCCCCGTCTTGCTGAAGGCCACGACCGACGGCGTCAGCCGGCTGCCCTCCGCGTTCTGAATGACGGTGGGCTGGTCGCCCTCCATGACCGCCACCACGGAGTTGGTGGTGCCCAGATCGATCCCGATGATTTTGCTCATGCCTCAAGTATGAAACCTGAGCAAAGCACTGTCAATCTTCTATCAGTCCCGGAGGCGCACCCACCCCAGGGGCAACGGCCGGGGCCTGTCCCGGGACAGGTCCGGGACAGGTCCCGGGCCCTGGTTCCTCGGGTGCCTGGATTCCTCGGGTTCTGCCTGATCGGCCACGAGGCGGGCGTCTCCCCGGGGCTCACCTGCTATACTCAAAGATGCCAGCCGCCCCCGCTCCGCGGATCGCTCCGGCTCCTGCCTGAATCGGACGAGGTCACCATGCTCACCCGGCTCGGACAACTGGGCGTGGCGGCGGCCTGCTGCTGCCTCCCACTCACCCTCTCGGCCCAGGACCTGAACGCACGCACCCCGGACGAGTCCCCGGCCAGCCTGGCCTGGGTCGACGGCGCCGTCGACCTCGATCACGACGGCGTCGCCGAGGCGGCCGACGCGCCCGCGCTGCTCGTCGGCGGCGACCGCGTCCGCACGGGCCGCGGCCGCGCCGAGATCGTCTACGGCGACGGCTCGGTCCTCCACCTGGACGACTTCACCGAAATCGAGCTGCTCGACCCGACGCGCATCCGCGTGCGCGAGGGCCGCGTGATCCTCCACGCCTCGGCCGCCGCCAGCCAGGGCTACCTGCTCGACACCCCCGCGTCCTCGGTCCTGCTGGACGCCCGCGGCGAGTACGGCCTGGCCGTCGACAGCCGGCGCGGCGGCCTGGAGGTCACCGTCACGCGGGGCGTCGCCGAGCTCCAGGACGAGGCCGGCGGCCGCCTCGTCGTGCGCGGCGGCGAGCGGGTGTCGATCGACGGCACCGGCGGCGAGCCGCGCCTGGCGCGCTTCAACACCGCGCGGTGGGACGACTTCGAGCGGTGGTCGCAGTCGCGCGTCGAGGGCGTGGCGGCGACGGTCTCCGCGGGCCGGCTGCCCGCCGAGCTCCGTCCGTACGGCCAGACGCTCGACCGCTACGGCCGCTGGGACTACCTGGCCCCCTACGGCTACGTCTGGTATCCCTCGGTCGGCGTCACCTGGCGGCCGTACTACGAGGGGGGCTGGCGGCTGACCCGCTACGGGTGGACCTGGCACGGCGGCGACCCGTGGTCGTGGCCGACCCACTACTACGGCCGGTGGGGTTACACGGGGAGCGCGTGGTACTGGATTCCCGCCCGGACGTGGGGCCCGGCCTGGGTCAGCTGGGGCTTCTCCACCGGCTACGTGAGCTGGTGCCCGCTCGGCTGGGACGGCCGGCCCGTGGTCAGCCTCTCAATCGGCACCCGGTACGGCTGGGACCCCTGGCGCGCGTGGACGGTCATCCCGCGCCAGCGGCTCGGCGGGCGCGGCTACGTCCGCGCATGGGCCGTCGACCCGCGCCGCACCCGCGACTTCGACCAGCGGCACCTCACCTTCCGCGACCAGGGCCCGCGCCCGGACGGCTCGGCCGTGCCGCGCGGGCGCCGCGCCGACGCCGGCGGGCCCGAGGGCCGCGACCGCGCCGTGCCGCGCGCGGGCCGGCGGGGCACGCTCGACGCCGCGCCTGTCGGCGCCGGTGCCCCGAGCGGCCGCACCGACAGGCCGTCCCGCGAGGCCGGCGCCGTGCCACGGCAGGGGCCGTCCACCGCGACCCGCGACTGGCGCGTCCGCGGCACCTCGGGTGCCGCCCGCGACCCGCGCGCGCCCCGGTCGGCCACGCTCCCCGCGACGCCGGACGGCATGGAACCCGGCCTCGTCGATCGCTCCGGCCGCCGCCGCTCGCCAGCGGCGACGCCCCGGGACCTGACGCCGGCCACCCGCGATCGGGGCCGCGCCGGGACGCCGGGCCAGGCCGGCGGCCCGGTGGATCTCACGCCGCGCACCGCGGACCGGCCGCGCGATCTCACCCCGCGGGCGGAGCGCCCGCGCGACCTCACGCCACGCACGGCCAGCCCGGACCGCGCCCCCCGGCGCGCCGCGCCGGGGCCAGGCCGGGAGGCCGCGCCGTCGGCCGGCGGGAGCCGGCGCTCGCCGGGCGCGGTCAGGCGCGCGCCCTCCGGCGGCAGCGGCGGGCGGGCGGCCGCGCCCTCGTCCGGCAGCCGCGGCTCGTCCGGGTCGGCCGCCTCGTCGGGCTCCCGGTCGGGCGGGTCGCGGCGCCCGAGCCGGCGGCCGCCGGGCTGACGGGCGGGCCGGCCGACGACAAGGGACTTGACCGCGGCCGCGCCGCGGCCGAACATCGGACGAGATGGCCACATACGTAATCAAGCTCGCCCGGCATGCGGGCCTCGCCGCGCTCTTCGTGGGCGCGGCGCTGGCCGGCACGCTGAGCGGCGTGCTCTTCGCCTACGCCGACGACCTCCCGCAGATCTCGGCGCTCGACGACTACGTCCCGAGCACGATCACGCGCGTCCTGGGGCGCGACGGCCAGACGGTCGGCGAGTTCGCGGTCGAGCGCCGGGTCGTCATCGGCTACGACGACATCCCCGTGCACCTCCGCCAGGCCATCCTCGCCGCCGAGGACTCGGACTTCTTCGAGCACTTCGGCCTGAGCGTCAACCGCATCCTGCTCACCCTCGCGAAGGACGCGATGGAGATGCGGCTCGCGGCGGGCGCCTCGACGCTGACGCAGCAGCTGGCGCGCAAGCTGTTCCTGACCGACGAGAAGACGTGGGAGCGCAAGGTCAAGGAGGCGCTCCTCGCGATCCAGATCGAGAAGCGCTACACCAAGGAAGAGATCTTCACGTTCTACTGCAACCAGATGTACTTCGGCCACGGCGCCTACGGCGTGGAGGCGGCGGCCGAGCTGTACTTCGGGAAGCACGCCCGCGACCTCTCGCTCGAGGAGTCGGCGCTCATCGCGGGCATCCTGCAGGGGAACGTCCGCCAGAGCCCCTACGTCAACATGGACGCGGCCGTGCGCCGGCGCAACTACGCGCTGCAGCGGATGGCCGAGGAAGGCTTCATCACGCCCGAGGAATCGGCCGCCGCCCAGGCGCGCCCGATCATCACCCACGGCGACCCGGGCCAGGACTCCTCGGTCGCGCCCTACTTCCTCGAGGAGGTCCGCAAGTACCTCGAGGCGCAGTTCGGGGCGACGGCGCTCTACAAGAGCGGCATGACGGTGCGGACCTCGCTCGACGTGGACCTGCAGCGCGCGGCCAACGCCGCGATCGACGCCGGCCTGCGCCGCGTCGACAAGCGGCGGGGCTGGCGCAAGCCCACGGAGAACGTGCTCGACGCCGGCTCCACGCTCGACGCCTACACCAACAGCCGCTGGAACCGCCCCCTCACCGACGGCGACATCGTGCCCGCGCTGGTGACCGCGGTCGACGGCGCCGACGCGACGCTCCGGGTCGGCGCGCTGTCGGCGACGCTCGGGCGCGACGGGTACCGCTGGACGCGGCGCAGCCGCGCGAGCGAGCTCGTGCGGCCGGGCGACGTCATCCAGGTCGCCCTCACGAGCGTGGACGCCGCCGCCGGGCGGGCCGTCGTCGCCCTGGAGCAGACGCCCGCCGTCGAGGGCGCGCTCGTCGCGATCGACAACAAGACGGGCCAGGTCCTCGCGATGGTCGGCGGCTTCAGCTTCGGGCGCTCCCAGTTCAACCGCGCGACCCAGGCGCGCCGGCAGATGGGCTCCACGTTCAAGCCCCTGCTCTACACCGCGGCGATCGACCGGGGCCTCACCCCGGCCACGCAGATCATCGACGCGCCGACCGAGTTCGACGCCGGCCCCGACCAGCCGCCCTACGCGCCGCACAACTATGACGGCACCTACGAGGGGCCCATCACCCTGCGCCGCGCCCTCGAGGACTCGCGCAACGTCCCGGCGGTGCGCGTCATGGAGATGCTGGGCCCGGCGCAGGTGGTCGCCTACGCCAGGCGCTTCGGCTTCCCGGAGCCCTTCCCGCCCTACCTGTCGTCGGCGCTCGGCGCGGGCGAGGCCACCCTGCTCGAAGTGACGAGCGCCTTCTCGGCGTTCCCCAACCACGGGCTGCGCCTCCAGCCCTACGAGGTGCTCTCGATCACCGACCGCGAGGGCGCGATCCTCGAGGACAACCGGCCCGAGCCGCGCGACGCGATCCGCGGCGACACCGCGTACGTGATGACGAACCTGCTCCAGGGCGTGATCGCACGGGGCACCGGCGCCGCGGCCGCCGCCCTCGACTGGCCGCTCGGCGGCAAGACGGGCACCGTGGACGACTACACCGACGCGTGGTTCGTCGGCTTCGACCCCTCGATCACCGTCGGGGTGTGGGTGGGCTACGACGAGAAGAAGCAGGTGGGCCGCGAGACGGGCGCGACCGCGGCGCTGCCGATCTGGATGGACTTCATGCGCGCCTACATCGCCCGCGCGCGCCAGGCCACCGACGAGCCGCCCACCTTCGACCCGCCCGGCAACATCGTCTTCATGACCGTCGACCAGGCCACCGGCGAGCCCGTGCCCGCCGACGCCCCGCGGGCGATCACGGAGGCCTTCATCCAGGGCACGCAGCCGGCACGATCAGATCTCAGATTTTGAGATTGCAGATTGAAGATTGCTCGCAGTAACTGCAATCCGGACGCACTGGACGGAGCGTGCAGGCTTGTCCATCACGGGGTCGGTGCGTGAGGTCTGGTGGCGTGCCGGTTGCACCTCCGGGTCTGGATGAACCCCAAGCAACTCCAAGATCGCACCCGGCAGTTCGCCGTCGACGCGATTCGACTCTGTCGCGGCCTACCCGGGACACTCGACGCCAGGCACATCGGACACCAGCTTCTCCGCTCGGCGACCTCGGTGGCGGCCAACTATCGCGCCGCGTGTCGCGCTCGTTCACGGGCCGAGTTCGTCGCCAAGATCGGGATCGTAATCGAAGAATCGGATGAGGCGTTGTTCTGGCTGGAGATGCTCAGCCTGGCTGGGCTCGCGCCGCCACCTAGCCTGGAACCGCTACGCCAGGAAGCGAACGAACTCACGGCCATCTTCGTCGCCAGCCGCCGCACCGCCATGTCCCGCCGTTGACGCCCGGCAATCGGCAATCTGCACCCGGCGCGCCTACTCCTCGTCCTCCGGCGCGGCGTCCCCCAGCGTTCCCGAGGCCTTCTTCATCAGGTAGGTCTTGATGAAGTCGTCCAGGTCGCCCGCGAGGACGCGGTCGACGTCGCCGACCTGCATCTTCGTGCGGTGGTCCTTGACCATCTGGTACGGCTGCAGGACGTAGCTGCGGATCTGGCTCCCGAACCCGATCTCCTTCTTCGCGCCGCCGATCTGGTCGAGTTTGCTCTGCTGCTCCTTCAGCTTCATGTCGTACAGCCGCGACTTGAGCACCTTCATCGCGACGTCGCGGTTCTTGTGCTGCGATCGCTCGTTCTGGCACGACACGACGATGCCGGTCGGCAGGTGCGTCAGGCGGACGGCGGAGTCGGTGACGTTGACGTGCTGGCCGCCGGCGCCGCTCGACCGGTACGTGTCGACCCGCAGGTCCTTGTCCGGGATCTCGATGTCGATCTCGTCGTCGATCTCCGGCCACACGTAGACCGACGCGAACGAGGTGTGCCGCCGCGCCGCCTGGTCGAACGGCGAGATGCGCACGAGCCGGTGCACGCCGGCCTCGGCCGCCATCAGGCCGAAGGCGTTCTCGCCCGTCAGGGTGAGCGTCGCGCTCTTGAGCCCCGCCTCCTCGCCCGGCTGGTAGTCGACGATCTCGCGCTTCAGGCCGCGGCGCTCCGCCCACTTGAGGTACATGCGCAGCAGCATCTCGGCCCAGTCCTGCGACTCGACCCCGCCGGCGCCCGGGTGGATGGTGACGATCGCGTTGGCGGCGTCGTGCTCGCCGCTCAGCATCCGCTTGACCTCGGCGTCCTCGACCTCGGTGTCGAGCGCGTCGAGCGCGCGCTCGAGGTCGGCGGCGACGTCCTCGCCCGCGCCCGCCCACTCGAGCAGCACGCCGATGTCGTCGATCTTGCGCGCGAGGGCCGCGCCGAGCTCGAGGTCGTCGGCCAGGCGCCGCCGGCGCTGCAGCGTCTTCTGCGCCTCGGCCTGGTCCTTCCAGAAGTCCGGGTTGGCGATCGCCGCCTCGAGGCGGCTCAGCTCGTCCTTGGGATGTGCCCCGTCAAAGATAGCTCCGGAGATCGCGGGCCCGCTTGAGCAGGTCGTCGGCACGGCGGATGAGCTCGTCGATCATGACAGCCACGGTTCAGGGCTCCTTCGTTCGGGGAATCAGGGCCGCCACAGCGCGGCCGCCAGCCCGGCCAGCGTCAGCAGGACCGCCAGTTGCGGGGCCAGATCTCCGATTCTCGCATAGAGCGTCAGCGACTGCACGAAGCGCGCCTCGCCGACGAGCGCCGCCGTCTCGCCGAGTGCCGTCCGGGCGACCACCCGGCCGTACGGGTCGACGATGCCGCTGATGCCGGTGTTGGCGGCGCGCACCAGGTAGCGCCCCTGCTCGACCGCCCGCATCGCCGCCTGCTCGAAGTGCTGGTAGGGCGCCGAGCTGTCCCCGTACCACGCGTCGTTCGTGATGGTCGTGAGCAGCTCGCTCCCCTCGAGGACGCCCCGCCGGATGAGCTCCGGGTACACCACCTCGTAGCAGATGGCCGTGCTCAGCATGTGGCCCCCCGCCGGCATCATCGTCACCTGCTGCCCGGGCGTGAAGTCCGACACGGCCTCGACGAGCGGCTTGACGAAGAAGAGCGCGTCCTTGAAGGGGACGTACTCGCCGAAGGGCACGAGCTGGATCTTGCGGTACACCGCGGCGGTCGCGCCGGCGGCGTCGAGCATGTAGGCCGAGTTGTAGTAGTGGGTCTCGGCGCCGCGCTCGATCTCGTCCGTGCCGAAGAGGAGGGGCGTCCGGAGCGACGCCACCATCGAGCGCACCAGCGCCGCGCCGGCGGGCTGCTCGTCGAAGTAGAACGGCGTGGCCGACTCCGGCCACAGCAGCAGCTGCGCGCCCTCGGCCACGGCCTGCCGCGAGAGCGCGAGGTAACGGTCCACGATGTCCCGCGACCGCGAGGCGTCCCACTTCTCGTCCTGCGGCACGTTGCCCTGGATGAGGCCGACGACCACCGGGGTGCCGCCCGTGACCAGCGTGTTGGCGCCGAGCCGCGCCGCGCCCCACACCGAGGCGCCGGTCACGAGCACGAAGCAGGCGGCGGCGGCCGCGACCCGCTGGCGCCCGCGCCCGATCGCCGCCAGCGCGAAGCCCGCGTTCAGCGTCGCGACGAACCACGAGAGCCCGTACACGCCGACGAGGCTCGCCAGCTGCGCCAGGGGCAGGAGCGTCACCATCGTGTTGCCGAGCGGGATCCAGGGGAAGCCGCCGAACAGGTGGCCGCGGGCGTATTCCGCCGCGACCCACGCGGCCGGCGCGAGCAGCAGGCCGCGCGCGCCGAGGCGCCGGACCATCAGGGCGGAGGCGGCCGAGGCGGCCGCCACGAACAGGGACATGTAGAGGACGAGCAGGCCGGCCACCAGCGCCGCGACCGGCCAGCCGAGGCCCCCGAAGGTGCTCACGGTGGCGCCCGTCCAGTACACGGTGCCCGCGAAGTGCACCGCGCCGGTCATCAGGCCCAGGCTGAAGCCGCGGCGCGTCGGCACGCCGGGGCACACGCCGGGCCGGCCGCGCCAGCCCGAGAGCGCGACGAAGAGCGGCGTCAGCGCGACGAACGCGACGACGCCGTGCCCGTACCGCGGGAACGACAGCGCGAGGAGCGCGCCGGAGAGGAGCGCTAGCGAACGATCCAGGGCTTGAACTGCTCTTCCTTCTGGAGCCGCGCGGCCACCGAGTCCGCCTCGCGGCGCTCGGTGTACTTGCCGACACGCACGCGGAAGACCGCGGGCGTGCCCGGCGCGGGCGCCAGCACGTAGGCGGGATAGCCCTTGCCCGTCAGCCGCGCCGCGATGCGATCGGCCTCGCTCCGCTCGCTGAGGGCCGCCACCTGGATCGCGAAGCCGGCGCCGGCGGGTTCCCCACCCGCCTCGGCGGCCGGCGGCGCGGGAGCGGGCGCCGGCGCGGCGGGCGCCGGCGCGGCCGCCGTGGCCGCCGGCTCTTCGGCCGCCGCCGGTGGCGCGGACGCGGCCTCGAGCCGCTCGTCGGCGCCCGGCGCCGCTTCGAGCCGCTCGGTGTAGCTCAGGTTCTCGCTCGCCGTCGCCGGCGCGCCGCTCTCGCCCACGGCAGGCGGCGCCACGTCCGGGGGCGGCGGCACGTCGGTGGCCGGCGCGCTGGCGGCCGCCATCTGGTCGGCCGGCGCGGCCTCGGCAGTGACCCCCCGGCCGACGAGGACGCCGCAGAGGAAGATCACCACCGACACGACCGTCACGGCCATGAAGAGGAACACCAGCTGCTTGCCGTTCAGCTGGATCTCGTGGAACCCGTCGTCGGTAGTCGATGCCATGTTTCTCCGCCCGAAAAATGGCGGCAAGCGCCTGAACTGTCAGATTTTAGCACGCTCGCCGCCGCCCGGCGGGGGCCGGGGGCCGATACGGGACCGGAGGGCCTGCGCCTCGACGGAGGACGGGTCGAGTTCGAGTGCCCGGTCCACCGCGGCGAGCGCCGCGGCCGGCTCCTGCACCTGGAGGTACGCCTCGGCCAGGACGACCTGGGCCTCGGAGGTCTCCTCGCTCCAGATCGCGATCTTCAGTGCCTGCACGGCCTCGGCGGGGCGGCCGGCGCGCAGCGCGAGCCGGCCCAGCAGCACGTGGGCCTCGGCGAGGTACGGCGACAGGAACAGCGCGCGCCTCAGCTCCGCCTCGGCCTGCCTGTCGTTCTCGCGGGCGAACGCGCGGCGGCCCGCGTCGAGGTGGAAGGCGGCGAGCTCGGCCTGGTCACGCTGGCCGCTCGCCGTGATCGTGGACGCCACGCGCGCGCCGGGCCGCTCGAGCGACTCGACGAGCCGCTCGCGGCCGGCCGGCACCGGGTCGAGTCCGGCGGCGGCGCGGGCGTCCCAGGCCGTGTAGGCCGACGACAGGCGCGCGGCCAGCTCCTGCTCGCGCGCGGCCTCGGCGTCGGCGCCGGTCCGCGCCAGGGCGACGCCCAGCACGTAATGCGCGTCGCCGTCCGCCTGGTCGCGCCGCACCGCCTCGCGCAGCCAGTGCACCGCCGCCGCCGCGTCGCGCTCCATCCAGTACGCGTATCCCAGGTTGAAGAAGTAGTCGGCGTCCTCGGGGTCCAGCTCGGTCGCGCGCGTGAAGTAGTAGGTCGGCCGCTCCGTGCCCGCCGTGCCGCGGCCGCGCCGCAGCTGGACCACGCCCATCGCGTTGGCGACGACCGCCGAGGGGGCATCGGCATACAGCTGGTCGAGCGTCTCGAAGGCCGCGCCGAGCCGCTCGAGCGCGATGAGCGACATCGCGGCCCGGTACCGCGCCGGCCGCGACCAGCGGCTCTGCTCGCCGACGGCCTCCACGATCTCGAGCGCGGCCTCGGACTGCCCCTGGTCGGTTCGCGTGTCCCAGAGCGCCAGCCGCGCCCTGTCGTCGGCGCCCGCCTCGAGCGCCTGCGCGAGCAGCGCCTCCTGCTCGTCGGGCGAGTCGGCCACGAGGCCCCGCACGTAGAGCTCCACGGCGCGGGCCGATCGGGGCGCGCGCCCGGGCAACGGCGCGGCGGGCACGAGCGCGTGCGCCAGCCGGCTGTAGATCCCGACCAGGTCCGGGGCGGGGCCGCGCGCCTCCACCTCGGGCGTCATCCGGCCGCCGTCGAGCTCGACCAGCCGGGCGCGCGCGACGATGCCATCGCCGTCGCGGGCAACGCGCCCGGTCACGATGCGGGTGGCGCCCACGGCCTGGCCGACCTTGATGACGGTGGCCAGGCTGAGCGCGGCGGCCGGCGGCAACTGGAGGCGGTCGAAGGCCCAGAGCCGCTCGTCCCGGTGGACGACCGGGCCGTCGGCGCCCTCGACGAGATCGGTCAGGAGCACGGCCGACCCCTCGGCGAGCCAGTCCACGTCGTCGCCCGCCGGGGTCTCGAAGGGCATGACGAGGGTGACGGGCGCCGGCGCCGCCGAGGCCGGCGGGACGCCCGGGGCGAGCCACGCGGCCGCAGCCACCAGCAGCGCGAGGACGCGCCTCACGCCGCTTCCGCAGCCGCGGGCGTCTCGCTGAGCGCGCCGCGGATCGTCACGTCGAGCGTGCAGCCGGGGGCGCCCGAGGCGCGGCAGGCGCGCACCGTCACGTCGGCGTCGATGTGGAACAGGACGAGGAAGCGGGCGACCGCCGCCGCGTAGAACCCGCACATCGGGTCCGGGGCCGCCTCGCGGAGCGTGCAGAAGATCGAGTCGCGGATCTCGAAGGAACCGGAGCCCCGGCGCAGGCGGACGGTCGCGCGCGACCGGTCGAACGTCGCGCGGACCAGCCGCCGGCTGAAGCCGAGCGCGCCGCGGGCGCGGAGGCCGACCGGCAGGCTCTGGACGATGCCCCGCTCGACGGAGGAAATCTCGGCGAAGGCCCAGTCGGCCGAATAGGCGCCGGCGTGCGCCATGACGCGCCCGTAGGTGTCGGGCCCCTCGCGGCGGAGGAAGCTCAGCACCGCGCCGAAGGGTGCGAGGCCCATCCGGCCGTCGCGCATGCCCGTGGGCGTGAGCCAGTGCTCGTAGAAGTCGAGCCGGGTCGGCGAGACCTCGCCGATGGCCTGGTGGAGACTGGCGATGAGGAGACGGCCGATGCCGGTATCAACCATGACGCGCGCGGGCCACTTCTGATAACGTAACAGGCGTTGGTTGCGGCCGGTGGGCCGCAGCCCGGGTTTCAGCTCTCATGTGGTCCGCAGCCATCCTCGCGGGCGGCCGGGCGGCCCGCCTCGGCGGGCGGGCCAAGCACGCGCTCCCGGTGGGTGGCCGTGCCATCCTGGACCGCCAGCTCGCCTTGCTGGCCGCGCTGGCGGCCGACGACATCATGCTCGTGGGCCGGCCCGATGCCGGCCCGGCGCCCGGCGCCCGGCTCGTGCCGGATGCCGTGGCGGATGCGGGCGCGCTCGGCGGGCTCTACTCGGCGCTGGAGGCCGCGGTGAACGACCGCGTGCTCGTCCTCGCCTGTGACCTGCCGTTCCTGACCGGTGCATTCCTGGCGCACCTGCTCCGGTCGGGCCGGGACGCCGATGCCGTCGTGCCGCGCACGGCCGACGGCTGGCACCCGCTCTGCGGCGTGTATCACCGCCGGGCGGCCGCGTCCATCCGCCGGCGTGTCGATCGCGGCGCGCTGCGTATCACCGACGCGCTGGGCGATCTGAAGGTTCACGCGCTCGAACCCGGCGAGGTCGCCCGGTTCGACCCGGACGGCGTGCTGCTCACGAACGTGAACACGCCGGCCGATCTCGAGCGCGCCGTCCGCGCGGCGGACCGGCGGCTCGATCCATGACGATCGTGACGAAGAGCGTACTGCACCCCTATTGGCGAGTCAACGACGGCCCCGCGCCGCCTCGCCACCGGTCCGCCCAGGGACGAGCCCGCGGCTGACCGCAACCAGGCATCCTCCACCATCATGATTCTTCCTCTCCACGACAGGCTCAGGGACCGCGTGCGCGCCGTGCTCGCGAGCGCGTTCGGCCTCGGCGACGACCAGGCCGTGACGATCGCGATCGAGTACCCGCCCAACCGGACGCTCGGCGACCTCGGCACGCCGGTGGCCTTCGACCTCGCGCGCCGGCTCCGCAAGGCGCCCCGCCAGATCGCCCAGGAGATCGCCGCCGCGCTCGGCCCGATCCCCGGCGTGACCCGGGTCGAGGCCGCCCCGAACGGGTACCTGAACGTCTTCCTCGATCGCCCGACCTTCCTGCGCGAGCGCCTCGGCGTCGTCCCCGGGCTGCCGCCGGCCCCGGCGCGGACCGACAAGACGATCGTCGAGCACACGGCCATCAACCCGAACAAGGCCGCCCACATCGGCCACGTCCGGAACGCCGCGCTCGGCGACACGCTCGTCCGCGTGCTCCGCTTCCGCGGCACGCCGGTCGAGGTCCAGAACTACATCGACGACACGGGGGTCCAGGTCGCCGACGTCGTCGTCGGCTTCCGGGAAATCGCCGGGCTCGACCTCGAGGCGATCCGCGAGGTCGCGGACACGACGCGGTTCGACTACTACTGCTGGGACCTCTACGCGAAGGTCACCGAGTGGTACGACGCGGACAAGGCCCGGCTCGCCGTGCGGGCGGCGACGCTGCACGACATCGAGCACGGCGTGAGCCCCACGGCGGACATCGCGGCGTTCGTGGCCGACCGCATCGTCCGGGCGCACCTGGTGACGATGGGCCGGCTGCACATCGACTACGACCTCCTGACGTGGGAGGGCGACATCCTGCGGCTGCAGTTCTGGGCGCGCGCCTTCGAGGTGCTCAAGGAGACCGGCGCGGTCTTCCTGCAGACGGAGGGCCGGCTCGCGGGCTGCTGGGTCATGCCGATCGAGGAGGACCCGGAGGCGCCGGCCGACGAGGCCGCGGAGGACGACCCCGAGCAGCGCGAGAAGGTGATCGTCCGCTCCAACGGCACGGTGACCTACGTCGGCAAGGACATGGCGTACCAGCTATGGAAGTCGGGGCTGCTCGGCCGCGACTTCCACTACCGCCGGTTCGCGACGCGCCTGGCGGGCGACACGCTGTGGGCCACGACGAGCCGCGCCGACGAGGCGGACGCCGCGCACCCCGCGTTCGGGGCGGCGGCCGCGACCTACAACGTGATCGACGTGCGGCAGTCGTACCTGCAGAAGCTGCTGAAGCAGGCGCTCGTCGCGGTCGGCCACCCGGCGGAAGCCGAGCGGCTCACCCACTTCTCGTACGAGATGGTCGCGCTCTCGCACCAGACGGCGCGGGAGCTCGGCTTCGCGCCGCCGGCGGACTCGGAGGACGCGAAGCGGCCGTTCGTCGAGGTATCCGGGCGGAAGGGGCTCGGCGTGAAGGCCGACGACCTGCTCGACCGGGTGATCGACAAGGCGGCCGCCGAGGTGGGCCGCCGCAACGGCGAGCTCGCCGCCGCCGAGCAGCGGCGCATCGCGGAGATGATCGGCATCGCGGCGGTGCGCTACTTCATGATCAAGTACTCACGCACCAAGGTCATCGCCTTCGACATCGACGAGGCGCTCAGCTTCGAGGGCGAGAGCGGGCCGTACCTGCAGTACGCGGTGGTCCGCGCCAACAACATCTTCCTGAAGCTCCAGGAGCGCGACGGCCTCACCGAGGCCGGGGTGCTCGAGGCGCTGGCCAGCGAGCCGGCCGGCGCCCTGGCGGAGGAAGCCGAGCTCTGGGCGCTCGTCCACGAGGCCTCGCGCCTCGACGACGTCGTCGAGCAGGTCGTCCGCTCGCTCGAGTTCGGCGTGCTGGCGAAGTACGGCTTCGCGCTCGCGCAGATGTTCAACGGGTTCTATCACAAGGCGCCGATCCTCAACGAGGAGCGCCCCGACGTGCGGCGCTGGCGCGCCGGCGCCGTTCTGTACTTCCGGCAGCAGCTGACCCGCGTGCTGGACCTCATGGGCGTCGCCGTGCCGCCCCGGATGTAATCGGGAGACCGCCATGCCCAAGATCGCCATCGCCCCGTGCCGCGCCATGACCGACTACCTCGAGTCCGTGCGGCGCGAGGGCGCCGACCCCTACGAGCTCGCGCTCAGCGACCTCCCGCCCGACGCCCAGCTGGCGGAGGCCGGCGGGCTGATGCTGACCGGCGGCGGCGACGTGGACCCGGCGCTCTATGGCCAGGCGCCGCACGCCACCTACGCGCCGGCAGACCCGGGCCGCGACGCCCACGAGATCGCGCTCGTCCGGGCCGCCATGGGCCTCGACCTGCCGATCCTCGCGATCTGCCGCGGGATGCAGGTGCTCAACGTCGCGCTCGGCGGCACGCTCGTCCAGGACATCCCGTCGATGGTCAACGGCGCCGTGGAGCACAACATCCGCGAGCCGCGCTACCAGATCGCCCACGAGGTGTGGATCAGCAAGGACACGCGCCTCGCCACGCTGATGGGCGACCTGCTCGAGGGCGGCGACACGACCCACGTGAACAGCCGCCACCACCAGGCCGTGGACCGGGTGGCCGACGGCTGGGTCGTCACCGCGACGGCGCCCGACGGCGTGGTCGAGGCCATGGAGGCCCCCGGCGACGTCTTCCGCGTCGCGGTGCAGTGGCACCCCGAGAACTTCTGGCGCACGGGCGAGTTCCGCCGGCTGTTCGAGGGCTTCGTGAAGGCCGCGTCCGCCAGGGCCGGCGCCTGATCGGAAAGGCATCCGCGGATGGACGCGGATGAACGCGGGGCGGTCCACACGGATCGACGTGACGAGGTCGTCCATCTCCACACCACGGCGACGGCCGGGCACCCGCAGGGTGCGTTGGCGCGCCGCGAAGCGGCGCGCCAGCCGTCGCCTGGTCGGGCTGCTCCGCGTCGATCCGCGTGCGTCCGCGGATCGCTTCTTCCGGGAGACCCTACCTGTCGAACACGGCGACCGTCTCGACGTGCGCGGTGTTGGGGAAGAGGTCGAGTCCCTCCACCGAGACCAGGCGGTAGCCGGCATCCACCAGCCGCCGGGCGTCCCGGCCGAGCGTGGCGACGTCGCACGACACGTAGACGATCCGCGCCGCGCCCATGCCGAGCGCGGCCTCCATGGCCTCGCGCGAGAGGCCCGTCCGCGGGGGATCCACCAGCACGGTCGCGCCGGCCGGCACCGGTGTCCGCGCGGCGTCGAACGCCTCGACGGGCAGGTGCCGCGCCACCACCGCCCCATCGAGCGCCACGGCGTTGCGGCGCAGGTCGGCCGCGGCCACCGGGTCGGCCTCCACCGCGATCACCGGCCGGCCGCCAGCGCCGAGCGTGAGCGCGAACAGCCCGACGCCGGCATACAGGTCGAGCACCGGCCCGTCCGGCACGTGGCCCGCCACCGTCGCGACGAGCGTGTCGAGCAGGTGCCGGTTCGCCTGGAAGAACGCGCGCGCGTGCCGCTCGAGCCGCACGTGGCGCCCCGGCACCCCGGGGACGGCGAGCTGGTCGCCGACGACCGCGCTCCCCCAGAGTTCCCTGGCCCGCTTCGCCCCGTACGGCGCCGCCGAGACCCCGGTCAGCCCGATCAGCGTCGTCGCGGCCGGCAGCCGCGACGCGTCGCCGTCGGTGCGGTACTCCAGGTGCAGCGCGCGCTCGCTGCCCTCGCGGTTCTCGGAGAGCTCGACCTCGGTGACGCCGGCGCGCGGCAGCTCGCGCAGGACCGACTCCAGCCGATCGAGCACCTCGAGGGTCGACGGCAGGAGCTGGCGGGTCGGACCGGCGGCGCACAGGTCGTGGGTCCCCTCCCGGAAGAAGCCCATGCGGCCGCGGCGCACGTGCAGCCGGGCGCGCATCCGGTAGCCGTCGATGGGCGACGGCCGCACGGCGGGCGGCGCCTCCAGCGGCAGCCGGCCGATCCGGGTGAAGGCGTCGGCGATGATCGCCTGCTTGAGGGCGACCTGGCGGTCGTAGGCGATGTGCGCGTACACGTTCCCGCCGCACGCCGCCGCCTCGGCGGGGGCCGTCCGGTCCGGCGACGCCTCGACCACCCGCTCGGTGGCCGCCCAGACGGTCCCCCGCTGCACCTTCTCGATGCGCGCCTCGACCACCTCGCCAGGGATTGTCCCGGAAACGAGGACGAGGCCGCCCTCGTGGCGCGCGAGCATGCGGCCACCAGCCGCCGGCTTCTCGACGGTCAGGCGCACGAGCTTTCCGGGTTCAAGAGATGCCATCAATGCCGACTTTCCAACGTTCCACTTCCCACTTCTGACTTCTGACGTCCTCAGTCGAAGCCCACCTTCGGCAGCCCGAAGCGCTCGCGCAGCAGCCGGTGGACGGCCGCGGCACGCGCCTGCTGGTAGGCGTCGGCGGGCAGCCGGGCCCTGAAGGGCGCGAGCTCGCGCTCCGCCTCGGCCTCGAGCGCCGTCCGTTCGCCTGGTGGCAGGGAGGCGGCGGCCGCGGCCAGCAGCGCCTCGTCGATCGCGGCGAGCGAGGCGACCAGGCGCTCGCGCGCCTCGCCACGGGCGCCGCGGGCGCCGGCCGCCAGCGCGTCGGCGGCGCGCGCCGCGCGCTTGAGCGCCTCGCCCACCGCGCCACCGGCGCCCTCGCTGCCGCGCAGCAGCGTCAGGCGCGCGACGACACGCTCGATGTGCGCCGCGAGCGAGCCGCGGCGGCTGGCGCCGCCACCGGCGTCAGCGTCTCCGCCACCGGCCTCGCCGGCGCCCGCCGCGGGCACCGAGACACCGACCGCGCGCCGCCAGTCGTCGAACGCATCGCGCACGTCGGCGTCGCAGAACTCGATCCGCACCGGGCGGCGCTGCGGTCCCTTGCGGTTGCGGCGCTCGATGTAGCGGTCGACGCCGGCCAGCACGACCTTCAGGGGGATCCCGTCCCGCTGCCAGCCGAGCACCTGCTCGAAGGCGGGGCCGACGATCCGGATCAGGTGTCCCTCGTTCCGCCGGCAGAGATGGGCCTCGACTTCGCGGCAGTAGCCCTGGGCATCGGTCTCGTTCACGCGAGGCGTTCCCACACCATCCGGAGCCCGACCAGCGTGAGCTCGAGGTCGACGTGCTCGATGACGGCGGACTCCTGCGCGACCATCGCGGCGAGCCCGCCCGTCGCGATGACGACCGCCTCGCCGCCGAGCTCCACCTTCATCCGGCGCACCAGGCCCTCGACCATGTCGACGTAGCCCCAGAAGAGCCCTGACTGCATCGACCCGACGGTGTTGCGGCCGATGACGTGCGCCGGCCGCCGCACCTCGATGCGCGGCAGCCGCGCCGCGCGCTGGAAGAGCGCGTCGGCCGAGATCTGCGGCCCGGGACAGATCACGCCGCCCAGGTACTCGCCCGCCGCCGAGATCGCGTCGAAGGTCGTGGCCGTGCCGAAGTCCACGGCGATGATCGGCAGCCCGCGCCCGTACTGCGCGAACGCCGCGATGGCGTTGACGATGCGGTCGGCGCCCACCTCGGACGGGTTGTCGTAGCGGATCGGCATCCAGCCGTTCACCGCCGGCTCGAACAGCAGCGGGGTCCGCTCGAAGTACTTCACCGCCATCGCCATCAGTGTCGCGGTCAGGGGCGGCACGACAGACGCCATCACGATTCCCGTGATCGCCGACGCCGGCACGTGGTGCCGCTCGCAGAGGTCGCTCACGAGGATGCCGAGTTCGTCGGCGGTCCGCTCGCGAATCGTGGTCAGCCGCCAGCTGTGGACCAGCTCCTCGCCCTGGAACACGCCGATGACGATGTTGGTGTTGCCGACGTCGATGGCTAGCAGCATTCAGGGCCTCGGGCTACACGCGCAACCGGCCGGGCCCGCCCGGCGCGTTGGGCCTCGCCGTGCTCGGTCGGGACGGGCTCGTTGACGAGACAGGGGCGGCGCCCTAGGTCACCCACCGGACCTCGCCGGCGATGAGGCGCTCGATGCCGGCCGGCGTGCGCACGAGCAACGCGCCGGTGTCGTCGACGCCCGCGGTGACGCCGGTGCGGGCGCCGCCGGGGGCGTCCCACTCCACGGTCGCGCCCGTGGCGCGCGGCGCCGCGGCGCGCCACGCCCGCAGGATATCACCGGCGCCCTCGGCCGACAGGTCGTGGCACGTGCGACACACGCCGGCCACGACCTCCGCCAGCAGCCGCCCGCGGTCGGCGGGCCGGCCGAGTTCCCCCTCGATCGACGTCGCACGCGCCTCGACGTCGGGCGGGTACGCCGCGGGCTGGACGTTGATGCCGACGCCGAGCACCACGGCCTGCCCCTCGGCGCCGACCGCGATCCCCTCCGCCAGGATGCCCGCGAGCTTGCGCCGCCCGACCATCAGGTCGTTGGGCCACTTCAGCTCGGGCTCGAGGCCCGTCGCGGCCCGCACGCCCGCCGCGACCCCGACGCCCGCGGCCAGCGTCACGAGCGCCACCCGATCCGCCGCAGCCGCGCCCGGCCGCAGCAGGATGGAGAGATACAACCCGGCGCCCGGCGGCGAGCTCCACGCGCGGCCGCGGCGTCCCCGGCCCGCTGTCTGCTCGTCGGCCACCACTACGAGGCCCTCGGGCGCGCCGGCCGCCGCCAGGTCCGCCACGAGGTCCATCGTCGAGCCGACGCTGGCATACCAGCGGACGTCGAGGGGAAACGGCACGCGCGGGCGGACGTCCGCGAGCGGCTGCAGGAACTCGTCGGGCAGGGCCATGCCGGCGGTCTCCGTCAGCCGACGGGCTCGAGCTCGAAGCTGAGGTCGGAGGCGGGCGCCGAGTGCGTGAGCGCGCCCACCGACACGTAGGTCGCGCCCGTCGTCGCCAGCTCGGGCATGCGCTCGAGGGTGACGCCGCCGGAGATCTCCGTCTCGGCGCGGCCGCGGCACCGCTCGACGGCGATGCGGATGTCGTAGGTGCTGAAGTTGTCGAGCAGCACCCGCGTCGCGCCGGCCGCGAGCACGGCGTCGAGCTCGTCGAGCGACTCCACCTCGGCGACGACCGGGACACCGGGCCCGGCGGCCAGCACGCGCGCGAGCGCCGGGCCGACGCCGCCGGCCAGCCGCTTGTGGTTGTCCTTGATCAGCACGCCGTCGTCCAGCCGCTGCCGGTGGTTGGTGGCGCCGCCGCAGCGCACCGCGTACTTCTCCAGCGCGCGGAAGCCGGGCGTGGTCTTGCGCGTGTCGAGCACCGTGATCCGCCCGTCGGCCGCGTCCACGAAGCGCCGGGTGAGCGTGGCGATCCCGCAGAGCCGCTGGAGGAAGTTGAGCGCGGTGCGCTCGGCGGTGAGGAGCGCCCGCGCGTCGCCCGTGACGATGGCCACCGGCTCGCCGGCCTCGACGAGCGACCCGTCACCCCAGCGGACCTCGAACACGACGCCCGGGTCCACGGCCCGGAACGCCTCCTCCGCGACGGCGAGCCCGGCGACCACGAGGTGGCCCTTGGCGAGCACGACGCCGCGCGCGCGCTGGCCGGCGTCGATCGTCAGCCGGCTCGTGATGTCGCCGGTGCCGACGTCCTCGGCGAGGGCGCGCGCGACCAGGTCGCGGTACGCCGCTGGCGGCAGGACCGGCAGGGTCACGCCCCCTCCGCGGGCTTGAGGGTGACGGCGACGCGCGGCTCCGCCGCCCCGGCGTCCCCGTCCACCGCCAGGACCAGCGCGTCGGCCCGCGCCGCGGCCTTGAGGTCGCGCTCGAGCGGCCGGAGGACCTCCACGACGGCCGCCGGCGCCGACAGCGTCACCGTGGCGATGGCCGTGCCGACCGACACGCCGCTCTCGTTCTTCGCCTTGCGCACCGCCGCGAGGGCCGCCGACAGCTGCGCGTAGCCCTTCGCGGCCGCCTCGTCGTCGCCAGCCACGGCCAGCAGCTCCGCGGCCGTGGGCCACCGCGCGTGGTGCACGGAGCCCGCCTGCCACCACGACCAGACCTCCTCGGCCGTGAACGCGAGGTATGGCGCCAGCAGCCTGAGCAGGGCGGACAGCGCGGCCCGCATCGCCACCGAGGCGGACGCCGCGGCCTCCGGGCCGAAGTCCCCGTAGCGGCGCGACTTCGCCGCCTCGAGGTAGTTGTCGCAGAAATCCCAGAAGAACCCCTCGATCTTGGCGAGGGCGCGCGCGTACTCGTAGCCGTCGAGGTCGGCGCCCGCCTCGGCGACCAGGCGCGCCAGGCTCACGAGCATGCCGCGGTCGAGCGGCTCGCTGACCGGCCCCTCCGCGTGCGTGCCGCCGAGCACGAACTTCGACGCGTTGAGGATCTTCATCGCGAGCTTGCGGCCGATCTTCATCTGGCCGACGTCGAAGGCCGTGTCCACGCCCGGGCCGCCGCGCGCCGCCCAGTAGCGGACCCCGTCCGAGCCGTACTCCTCGAGCATCCCGAGGGGCGTCACGACGTTGCCCTTCGACTTGGACATCTTCTTGCGATCCGGGTCGAGCACCCAGCCGGAGATCGCCGCGTTCGTCCACGGCAGGCTGCCGTTCTCGAGGTGCGCGCGGAGCACCGTCGAGAAGAGCCACGTCCGGATGATGTCGTGCGCCTGCGGCCGCAGGTCCATCGGGAAGGTCCGCGCGAAGAGGTCGGGGTCCGATTCCCACCCGCAGACGATCTGCGGCGACACCGACGAGGTCGCCCACGTGTCCATCACGTCCGGGTCCCCGACGAAGCCGCCCGGCACGCCCCGCTGCTCCGCCGTGTACCCGTCGGGCACGTCCGTGGACGGGTCGATCGGCAGCGCGGCCTCGGGCGGGACGATCGGGTGCGCGTAGTCGACGACGCCGTCCGCGCCGAGCGGGTACCACACGGGGAACGGCACGCCGAAGAACCGCTGGCGGCTGATGCACCAGTCGCCGTTCAGCCCGTTGACCCAGTTCTCGAACCGGGCCCGCATGTACTCGGGGTGCCAGTCGATCTGCTGCCCGCGCGCGAGGAGCTCGTCGCGGTACTGGATCGTCCTGATGAACCACTGCCGGCTCGTGACGATCTCGAGCGGCCGGTCCCCCTTCTCGTAGAACTTCACGTTGTGCGCGATCGGCCGCGGGTCGCCGACCAGGTCGCCGCTCGCCTTGAGCTGCTCGACGATCGCGGCCTGGGCCTTCTTCGCCGAGAGGCCGACGAGGCCGTCGTAGGCCGCCTGCGCCGCGGCCGCGTCCTCGGACGCCCAGCCGGGCGCGCCCCAGGTGACCGGGCCGAGCGCGCCGTTCGGCTGGATGACGGCGCGGACCGGCAGCTGCAGCTCGCGCCACCACGTCACGTCCGTCGTGTCGCCGAACGTGCAGATCATGGCGATGCCGGCGCCCTTCTCGGGGTCGGCCAGGGCGTGCGCGAGCACCGGGACGCGGGCGCCGAAGAGCGGCGTGATGACCTCGGTGCCGAACAGCGGCTTGTACCGCTCGTCGTCGGGGTGCGCGACCAGCGCGACGCACGCCGGCAGCAGCTCCGGGCGCGTCGTCTCGATGTGCACGTCGCCCCCGCCGGCGCGGCGGAAGCGGAGGCGGTGGTAGGCGCCCGGCACCTCCCGGTCCTCGAGCTCGGCCTGGGCGACCGCGGTGCGGAAGTCCACGTCCCACAGCGTCGGCGCCTCGACCTGGTAGGCCTGGCCGCGCGCGAGCAGGCGCACGAACATCAGCTGCGAGACGCGCTGCGCCGCCCGCGAGATGGTCGCGTAGGTCATCGACCAGTCCACCGACAGCCCCAGGTGCCGCCACAACCGCTCGAAGGCCTTCTCGTCCTCGACGGTCAGGCGCGTGCACAGATCGATGAAGTTCGGCCGCGAGACCGCGATCGCCTGCTTGGCGGGCTTGTCGGGCGGCGTGAACGCCGGGTCGTACGGCAGCGACGGGTCGCACCGCACCCCGAAGTAGTTCTGCACCCGGCGCTCGGTCGGCAGCCCGTTGTCGTCCCACCCCATCGGGTAGAACACCGCCTTGCCGCGCATCCGCTGGTAGCGCGCGACGATGTCCGTGTGGGTGTAGGAGAACACGTGGCCGACGTGCAGCGACCCGCTGACGGTCGGCGGCGGCGTGTCGATCGCGAAGACCTCGTCACGCGGGCGCGTGCGGTCGAACTGGTAGGTCCGGTCCGACTCCCACCGGGCGGTCCACTTCTGCTCCAGCCCTTCGAGGGCGGGCTTCTCGGGTACGGTCATAACCCAGGGATCGTACTAGGAAGGCGGCTGGAACGAAAGCGTGGTCGTCGGCCCCGGTCAGCGGCCCGGCGCCGGCGGCCCCGCGGCCGCGCGGATGCGGGCGATCTCGGCGGCCACGAGCCGCTCGGCGACCTCGCTGGCCCGCGCCTCCACCGCCGCGTGGGCGACGCGGTCCACCTCGGCGCGCGCCAGCCGCTCGACCGTCTCCCCGGCGAGCCCGGCGACCGTCTCGCGCACGACGCGCTCCACGACGCCGGCGACGGCCGCGCGGATGGCGGAGGCCAGCATCTGTTCGTCGATCCGCCCCGCGACCTCGTCGGCGACCGCGCGCACGAGGTCGTCGGTGATCGCCATCTCCTGGGCCGGTGCGGACGCCGGCGGCGGCTCGCCCTGCTCGTCGGCCAGCAGGGCCGCGAACGCGTCCGCCACCTGCGGCGGAGGCCCGGCGTACGTCGCCCCCCACGACACGGCGGGATCGGCGGCGGGCGCCTCGGCGGCCGAGGCAGGCGCCGGTGCGGGAGACGTGGACGGGGACTCCGGGGGCACCACGGCCGCAGGCGGCTCTGCCGGCGGCTCCGGCCGCACCGGGGCGGGGGCCCAGGGCGCCGGCGCCGCGGGGGCGGGACCGGCCGCGTCCGGGGACACGCCCGCCGCTGCGGCGGGCGGCGCGGAGGCGGGCGGGGCCGCCGCGTCCGGGCTCGGGGCCGGGGCCGCTGCCGCGGGCCCCGGCGCGCCGAACTCGTGCGCCAGGTCGCCGTCGAACGGGTCCTCGACCAGCCCGTCGAACCGGTCGGCGGTCTCCGCCTCGGCGGCCGCTCCCGGCGACAGCGGCGTGTCGAACCAGTCACCGGAGACCTCGAAGACCGGCGGCCGGTGGTCGACCGGCTCGGGCTCGCGGCGCTGGTGCCGGGCGGGGTCGAGGGCGGCGGGCAGGCGCGGCGCCGGCGGCGCATGCGTCGCGCGGCCGCGGGGTGTCGTGCGGCCCGCCAGCTTGGCGTCGAGCGTGTCGAACGCGGCGTCGAGGTCGAGGTCCTCGGCGTTGGCGGCGGCCTGGCTCTCGACCGGGTCGGGGCCGAGTCCGGACTCGGCGCGCAGGGTCTCCCAGGCGGCGTCCGCCGGGGCCGGCGTCACCGGGGGCGGCGCGGGAGTCGCGTGCTCGGGGGCCCGGGCCGCGGGGGCCTGGCGCTCGGGCGTCCGGGGCGCGTGCGGCGGCCCCCCGGGCGCGGTGACGAGCCGGCCCGACGCGGGATGCGGGTCACGGGCGGCCAGCCCGAGGAGTTCCTTGACGCGGCTGATCACAAGACTTGGCTCAAAGGGCTTCACGAGCACGCCGGCGGCCCCGGACGCCTTCACGCGCGCATCATCCACGGGCTCGAAGGCGCCGGACAGCAGCAGGACCGGCATGCCGGCCAGCGACGGGGTACGGGCGACGAACGCCGCGACCTCGTAGCCGTCGACCTTCGGCATGGCGATATCGGCCAGCACGATGTCGGGCCGGATCTCGGCCAGCTTGTCGATCGCCTGCTGGCCGTCGCGGACGGCCACGACCTTGACGTCCTGACCGGCGAAGGTCAGCTCGACGACCCGCTGGATCGTGAGGCTGTCGTCGGCGAGGAGCAGCGTATGGGCCATCGGCAGCTACCCGCCCTATCGGCCGATCGGCGCGCGCGGATTAGCGCGGACGCTCAGGCCGGCTCCAGGCGCGCGCGGGCGTTCCTGGTGATGAACTCGACGATGTCCTGCATCGGCGTCCCGGGGAGGAAGATGCCGCGGATGCCGATCTCGTTGAGCTTGGCCACGTCGACGCCGGGGATGATCCCGCCGATGACGACGAGCACGTCGTCGAGCCCCTTCTCCTTGAGGAGCTCCATGATGCGTGGGCAGATGTGCATGTGGGCGCCCGAGAGGATGGAGAGGCCGATGACGTCGGCGTCCTCCTGGAGGGCGGCGCTCACGATCTGCTCCGGGGTCTGGCGGAGGCCGGTGTAGATGACCTCCATGCCGGCGTCCCGGAGGGCGCGGGCGATGACCTTGGCGCCACGGTCGTGGCCGTCGAGGCCGGGCTTGGCGATGACAACGCGGATTTTCTGGCTCATGTCGGATGCTCGGCCCCGGGGGCCTCGTGGGATGTCCGGTCGGAATGTGGAGCGGCCGTTCCGCAGGAACGGCCGGCAAACCAGCCCCGAGCGCTTTGCCCGGTCCCAAAGAACTCGTCGATACGCTCCCCTAGATGATCGGGACTTCCTCGTACTCGCCCCACACCTCGCGGAGCGCGTCGCACATCTCGCCGACGGTCGCGTAGGCGCGGACGCAGTCGAGGATGGCGGGCATGGTGTTGCCGGTGCCGCGCGCGGTCTCGCGCAGGGCATCGAGGGTGCGCCGGACGGCGTCGTTGTCCCGGCTCTTCTTCAGCGCCTCGAGCCGCGCGAGCTGCGTCTCGGCCGCGGCGTCGTCGATGTAGAGGATCTCGATCGGCTCCTCGTCGGTCTGGACGAAGTCGTTGACGCCGACGATGACCTTCTCGCGGGTCTCGACGGCGCGCTGGAACTGGTAGGAGGCCTCGGCGATCTCCTTCTGCGGGTAGCCGAGCTCGATGGCCTCGACCATGCCGCCCATCCCGTCGATGGTCTCCCAGTACTTGAGCGCGCCCTCCTCCATCTCGCGGGTGAGCCGCTCGACGAAGTACGAGCCGCCGAGCGGGTCGACGACATTGGTCACGCCGCTCTCGCTCGCGATGATCTGCTGGGTGCGGAGGGCGATGGTCGCGGTCTCCTTGGTCGGCAGCGCCAGGGCCTCGTCGAGCGAGTTGGTGTGGAGCGAGTTGGTGCCGCCGAGCACCGCCGCCAGCGCCTGGAGCGCGGTGCGCACGACGTTGTTGTAGGGCTGCTGGGCCGTCAGCGAGACGCCCGCGGTCTGCGTGTGGAAGCGGAGCTGCCACGACCGCGGGTTCTTCGCCCCGAAGCGGTTCACCATCGCCTCGGCCCACAGCTTGCGGGCGGCGCGGAACTTGGCGATCTCCTCGAAGAAGTCGCTGTGCGAGTTGAAGAAGAACGAGATCCGCGGCACGAAGGCGTCGACGTCGAGGCCCGCGTCCACGCCGTACTGGACGTACTCGAGCCCGTCACGCAGCGTGAAGGCCAGTTCCTGGAGCGACGTCGACCCGGCCTCGCGGATGTGGTACCCGCTGACCGAGATCGTGTTCCACTTCGGGACTTCCTTCGCGCAGAACGAGAAGATGTCGGTGATGAGCCGCATCGACGGGCGCGGCGGGAAGATGTACTCCTTCTGGGCGATGAACTCCTTCAGGATGTCGTTCTGGATCGTCCCGGAGATCGTCGACCAGTCGGCCCCCTGCTTCTCCGCGACCACCAGGTACATCGCGAAGATCATCGGCGCCGGCGAGTTGATCGTCATCGACGTCGTGATGTCGGCGAGCGAGATCCCCTCGAAGAGGCGCTCCATGTCGGCGAGCGACGTGATGCTGACGCCGCACTTGCCCACCTCGCCGAGCGAGAGCTCGTGGTCGGGGTCGCGGCCCATCAGCGTCGGCAGGTCGAAGGCCACGCTCAGGCCCGTGCCGCCCGCGGCGATCAGGTCCTTGTAGCGCTGGTTCGTCTCCTCGGGCGTGCCGTAGCCGGCGAACTGGCGCATCGTCCACAGCTTGCCCCGGTAGCCGGTCGGGTGGATGCCGCGGACGTAGGGGAACTCCCCGGGGTTGGCAATCTGCGTGTCGTAGTCGAGCGCCGCCGTGTCCTCGGGCGCGTAAAGGCGCTCGATGGGGCGGCCCGATATCGTGGTGAAGGGGCCCTTCCGCTCCGGCGCCTTGGCGAGCGCCGGCTCGAGGACCTCGCGCTGCCATTTCTGCTTGCGCGTCTCGGCGGGATTCAGCACGGTCTTCATAACCGCCCCATTATACGGGGCGCGGCCGCCGGGCTCTAGCACCCCGGGCGCGCGACCGCCTTATTGCTGAGCTTAAGTCGATACAGAAAAATCATACATCTGATACCCAATTGACATCGACCACCGCGCAGGGCTACGTTGGGCTGTTTGCGTACTCACGCCGGGCGTGCCCGGCACCACGGACAAGGACCAAGGCTCACATGGCGGCACAGGGAACCGTTTTCGGCGCGATGCTCCAGGAGTTCGAGGGGGCGGCGCGCATTCTCAACCTCGATCCGGGCATCTGGAAGATGCTCACCGTCCCCAAGCGGCAGATCACCGTCGCCTGCCCCGTGCAGATGGACAACGGCGAGATCGAGGTCTTCACCGGCTATCGCGTCCAGTACAACATCACGCTCGGCCCCGGCAAGGGCGGCATCCGCTATCATCCCGACGTCACGCTCGACGAGGTCACCGCGCTCGCGGCCTGGATGACCTGGAAGTGCGCCGTCGCCCAGCTGCCCTTCGGCGGCGCCAAGGGCGGCATCATCTGCGATCCCAGCCGCATGTCCCGCCGCGAGATCGAGGCGCTCACGCGCCGCTACACCGCCGAGATCATCGACGCCATCGGGCCCGAGAAGGACGTCCCCGCGCCCGACGTCAACACCAACGAGCAGATCATGGCGTGGTTCATGGACACCTACTCCATGCACGTCGGCCACACTTCCACCGCGGTCGTGACGGGCAAGCCCGTCGAGATGGGCGGGTCGCTCGGGCGCCGCGAGGCGACCGGCCGCGGCTGCGCCATCATCGCCCGCGAGGCCGCCCGGCACCTCGGCTTCGACCTCAACGGCGCGACGTTCGCCATCCAGGGGTTCGGCAACGTCGGCGGCGTGGCCGCCTCGCTGCTCCACGCGAGCGGGTCGAAGATCGTCGCGATCAACGACTGGAAGGCCGTCGTCCACAACCCCAAGGGGCTCGACATCCCGGCGCTGCAGGCCTGGGCCCAGCAGCACAAGTCGGTCGAGGGCTTCCCCGGCGCGGAGAGCATCACGCGCGCCGACTTCTACAAGCTGCCCGTCGACGTGCTCATCCCGGCCGCGCTCGAGAACCAGATCACCCTCGAGAACGCCGCGGACATCCGGGCGAAGCTGATCGTCGAGGGCGCGAACGGCCCGACGACGCCGGACGCCCACAAGGTGCTCGTCGACAACGGCGTCTTCGTCGTGCCCGACATCCTCGCCAACGCCGGCGGCGTCACCGCGTCGTACTTCGAGTGGGTGCAGGACCGCCACGGCTACTTCTGGGTCGAGAGCGAGGTCAACGAGCGCCTCGAGGCCAAGATGGTCCAGGCCTTCACCGTCGTCCTCGAGACGGCGCAGAAGTTCCAGGTGGACCTCCGCACCGCCGCCTACATCGTCGCCATCAACCGCGTGGCCACCGTCACGAAGATGCGCGGCATGTATGCCTGAGGCCCTTCGGGCCTCAAGAATCAAGAATCAAGAAACAAGAATCAAGAAACGCAAAAGCGGCGCCCGGGCTGGTCCCGGGCGCCGCTTTCGTCTGTCGGCGCGAGTGCGCTGTTTCCAGATTCTTGATTCTCGATTCTGGATTCTTCCCCGTCCCCTAGCTGACGACCTTGAACGCCACCAGCTCCTTGACGGGGTCGGCGCCGTCGGGGCCGGCGGCGGCGATCTCCAGCAGGAACTCGCCGGGCGGCAGGCTGGCGAGGGGGAGGTCGACCAGGAAGGGCGCCGCCGGGTCGGCGGGGGCCGCGACCGGCAGGTCGGTCATCGGCTGGCCGAGGCGGTTCAGCAGGCGCGAGGTCACCGTCGGGGCCACGTCGCCGGGGCCGTAGGCGTCGACCCGCACGACGAGGCGGTCCGTGCGCCGGAACTCGCGCGTGGCCACGGGCACGGCGTCGGGCGCCGCCCGCAGCGCGCGGTACTCGAGCGCGTTCCTCGCCACGTGGACGCGGGGGGTGTCGAGCGTCACCGCCGGCGCCGTGAGGTCGGGCACCTCGACGCGCCGCTCGTCCACGTCGATCGTGCCGCTCTCGCCCTTCACCGCCAGCCGGAGGTCGAGCGTGCCCGGGGGCGCCTCGAAGCGCACCGACGCGCCGCCCCGCACCGGGCCGGCCGCGCCGCCGTCGGCGCTGCCGTCACCGGCCTCGGCCAGGTCGCCGCGGTAGACCAGGTCCCCGTCCGCCGACGCCGCGATCACCTGGACGCTCGACGCGTTCTCGCGCCGGATGCCCGGGGACGGCGGGATCGGCTCCCACACCAGGGTGACCTCGGTCTGCCCGTCGGTGCCGCGCCGGGTGCCCAGCCACGTCCGGACGTAGCGCCCCCGCGTGGGCTCGGCCAGGTCGGCGAGCGCGTTCATGATCGGCGCGGGCGGCCCGGCCTTCACCTCCGGGGGCGCCGTCGCGCGCGCCACCTCGTCCTCGGTCAGCGCCCAGTACCC
The DNA here is from genome assembly GCA_050250645.1 of Vicinamibacterales bacterium. Taxonomy (GTDB): domain Bacteria; phylum Acidobacteriota; class Vicinamibacteria; order Vicinamibacterales; family UBA2999; genus JBFWVR01. The sequence goes on along the minus strand of JBFWOG010000005.1, from coordinate 118,904 downwards.
CTTGCGCGACCGCACCTGGAGCCCGGAGCGCTTCACGCGCACCTTGATCTCGTGGAACTTGCCGTCCTGGGGCGCCGGCGTGGAGTTGTAGCCGATCAGGTAGTAGGCGCTCGAGTCGCGGACGATCTGCGCCATCCCCTTCGCGAGGTCGTTGCGGTTGACGATGGCGCGCCCGTCGGTCTGGTCGGCCAGCACGCGCAGGGTGTCCTGCGTGGCGCGCAGCTGGTCCTGGCTCATCCGCATCCCGACGTTCTCGTTGATGTCGAACTCCCCGGTCGCCAGGCCGCGCGGGTCGACGGTGTAGAACGCCGTGTTGTTGCGGTTCGCCGCGTCGTACACGCTCTCGAGCTCGCGCTGGACGTCGAGCCCGCCGAAGAACTGCGCGCGGTCCTCGAGGTTGCTGTTCTCGCCGGCGCCCGGGTTGTAGCGGTTCGGGTTGCCCACGCCGGGCATCGTCGCGACCGGGTCGCGCAGCTGCGGCGGCAGCACCGCGGTGTAGCCCTCGCTCACGACCAGCACCGCCTTGCGGCCCTCGCGGAGCGACCCCAGCTTGATCGACAGCGCCTTGAGGGCCGAGAGCGACACCTCGCGGCGGATGCGCTCGACCTGCTCGGCCGGGTAGAGCGCGTAGCGCTCCTCGGCCGAGTTCCGCGGGTCGTAGTTGAACTTGCGGCCCTCGAAGCGCTCGAGCATCCGCACGACCGACTCGTGATCGCGCGTCAGCGTCACGGCGTCGAGCGGGGTCAGCGGGTACATCACCGCGACCAGGTCGGTCGGCGCGAGGTTGCGCTGGACGAAGTCGACCAGCTGGCGCCGCGCGGCCAGGCTGTTGCCGAGCCGCACGTGGTAGTCGTCGAGGAAGAAGACGAAGATGCGGGCGTCCTCGTTGGCCGCCGCCTGCTCCTCGTCCGCGCGGCTCCGGATGGGCCGCCCGGTCGTCTCGACCGGCGCCGACGTGTCGACCGAGACGAGGCGGAAGGTCTCGACGGACTGCGGCTTGCCGTCCTCGAGGACCTCGAAGTCGGCGGGCGTGAGGTCCGTGACCGGGTTGCCCTGCTTGTCGGTGACGATGACGTCCACCCGGACGAAGTTGACGCCCCCGCGGAAGACCGGCTGCTGGTCGCCGGCGGCGCCCTCGGCCGGCGCCGGGGCGGGGGCCGGCTGGCCCTGGCCCGCGGGCGCCTGGCCCGCAGCCGGACGGATCAGGAAAAGCGTGACGACGGCCGCCAGGGCGGCCCACCGAACGGCTGTCTTGCGCATGGTCCGCCTTCCCGGGCGCGGCTGGCCCGCCCGTTGGCTCGATGATAACATTGCCCTTCTGACGACGGCCGTCCCCGGCTGGTTGTCACGGCCGGCTGCCCCCCGCGGCCCGAGGCGCGGACGGCGGGGTCCCGGCCCATCCCGACCGTCATCATTCATCGCTGCCATAGAGGTGCCCGTGACCCAGACTGCCTCCGACCTGACCCCCGCCCTCACCCGGTTGGCCGAGGACGAGATCATCTTCCGCGACAGCGTCTACGAGTTCGCCGACAAGGAGATCCGGCCGCTGGTCCGCGAGATGGACGAGCACGCCAAGATCCCCCGGTCCCTCATCGACAAGCTGTTCGACCTCGGCGTCATGGGCATCGAGATCCCGGAGACCTACGGCGGCGCCGGCGCGACGTTCTTCCACTCGGTGCTGGCCGTCGAGGCGCTGGCGCGCGTCGACCCCTCGATCAGCGTCATGGTCGACGTGCAGAACACCCTGTTCATCAACGCCATCGTGCGGTGGGGGTCGGACGACATCAAGCAGCGCTACCTGCCGAAGCTGGCGTCGGACACGATCGGCGCCTACTGCCTCTCGGAGGCCGGCTCGGGCAGCGACGCGTTCGCGCTGGCGACCCGCGCCACCGAGAAGGGCGACGGCTGGTCGATCACCGGGCGCAAGCTCTGGATCACCAACGGCAACGAGGCCGACCTGTTCATCGTCTTCGCCAACGTCAACCCGGAGGCGGGCTACCGCGGCATCACCGCGTTCGTCGTGGAGCGCGGCACGCCGGGCTTCACCGTCGGCAAGAAGGAAGACAAGATGGGCATCCGCGCCAGCAGCACGTGCGAGCTGCTGTTCGAGGACTGCGTCGTGCCCAAGGCCAACATGCTCGGCGAGCTCGGCAAGGGCTACAAGGTGGCCATCGAGACGCTCAACGAGGGCCGCATCGGCATCGGCGCGCAGATGCTCGGGCTCGCCCAGGGCGCGCTCGACCACACCATCAAGTACGTCAAGGAGCGCAAGCAGTTCGGCAAGGCCATCGGCGACTTCCAGGGCGTCCAGTTCCAGCTCGCGCGCATGGCCATCGACGTCGAGGCCGCGCGGCTGCTCGTCTACAACTCGGCGCGCCTCCGGGACAACGGCCTGCCCTTCGTCCACGAGGCGGCGATGTGCAAGGTCTACGCGTCGGAGATCGCCGAGAGCGTCACCTCGATGGCCGTCAACCTCTACGGCGGCTACGGCTTCGTGAAGGACTACCCGGTCGAGAAGCTCTACCGCGACGCCAAGATCGGCCAGATCTACGAGGGCACGTCCAACATGCAGCTGATGACCATCGCCAAGCAGCTCATGTCCTAGCTCGCCGCGACACCGGGGCGGGGGCGCCAAGCGCGCCTCCGCCACCCTCCCCCGGCCCCGCTCCTTCCCTTCCCCTCAACCGGCCGCCGCGCGGCCCGGCCGGATCCACCGGATGCCGCCCACCATCGGCCCTCGCGCCGCCCGGTGTAGGATGGCGCGACACGGGCGCGGCCTACGGGCGACCCGCGCCGTCCCGGCCCCCTTCGCCAAGGATCCTGCCATGTCAGCACCGACCGCGCGCCCCTCGACCTCCCCGACGGAACCGGCAGGTGGATCGCTCCGGCCCAGCCGCCGCGACGTGCTCGTCGGCGCCGGCGCCGGCGCGGCGGCCCTGCTGCTCGACCCGCTGCGCGCGGGAGCCCAGCCGGCGGCCGGCGGCACCACCGTGTTCACGCACACGACGGTGGTGACGGTCGACGAAGTGCGCGACGACGTGGCCCTGGCGGTGGCGGGCGATCGCATCGTCGCGATCGGGCCGACCGACCAGGTCCTGGCCGACCACCCCGGCGCGGCGGTGTACGACGGCCGGGGGCGCGCCATCCTCCCGGGCCTCGTCAACTGCCACGCGCACATGGGCGCCGTGGTCGCGCGCGGCTTCAACGAGGACTTCGGCTTCCCGAACACCGCCGACCTCGCCGTGCAGCCGGGGAGCCTCCTGCGCGGCGACGAGGCCCAGTTGATGATCCGCGTGGCCGCGCTCGAGGCCATCCGCACGGGCACCACGACCATCGTCGAGAACACGGGCGGCATCGCCGGCCATGCCGCGACGCTGGCGGCCTCGGGGCTCCGGCTGGTCCTGGCCGAGTCGGTGCGCGACAGCGAGAACGTGGCCGGGCCGATGTCCCCGGAGCGGCTCGCGGCGAGCGAGGCGCCCCGCTTCTCGGCGCGGCTCCGCGACGAGGGTCTCCAGCGCATCGAGGACCTCTTCAGCGCCTGGCACGGCAGGGACGGGGGCCGCATCAGCGTCTTCCCCGCCGCGGCGCTCGCCGAGACCTCGTCGCCCGAACTGCTGCAGGCCGTGCGGGCCTTCGCCGAGAAGCACGACCTCGGCTACACGATCCACCTGACGCAGAGCCGCGCGGAGGCCGCGTTCATGGAGCGCTTCCATGGCGTCCGGCCCGCGGTGTACCTCGACCGCCACGGCTTCCTGGGCCCGCGGCTCTTCGCGGCCCACTGCCGCTACGTGGACGATGCGGAGATCGCCGTGCTCGGCCGCGCGCGGACGATCGTCACGCACCAGGCGCAGATGGCGGCCAACCGCGGCGTCATCCCGCCGATCCCGGCCCTGCGCGCGGCGGGCTGCCCGATCGCCAACGGCACCGACAACAACACCAACGACCTGTTCGAGGTGATGCGCGTGGCGCTGCTCACCGAGCGCATCCGGCGGGATGACGAGGTGCCCGGCACCCGCCCGCAGCCGGAGGACATGCTGGAGGACGCGACCCTCGGTGGCGCCACCGCGGTGAACCAGCGCGCCCTGATCGGCTCGCTCGAGGTCGGCAAGAAGGCCGACCTCATGGTGATCGACACGCGCCGGGCGCACCTCGTGCCGGCCGGGCGCATCGTCTCGGCCATCGTCCACGGCGGCCATCCCGGCGACATCGAGTCGGTGATGGTGGACGGCCGCTTCGTCATGCGCGACCGCAGGGTCCTCACGATGGACGAGGAGGCGATCGTCGCCGAGGCGGACCGCGTCGGCCGCCGGATCTGGGCCGAGGTGCGCGCCGCCGGGCCGATCAGCATCCCGGGCCGCCCGCGGCCGCGCTGACGGACCACGCCCGCCCCCGTGCCCGCCGCGGGCGCCGCCGTCACCGCGACGCGGCAATCCACCGGAGCACGGGCCCGACCCACTCGGCGTGGGGACGGTAGAACGTGCCGTGCTCTTCGCCGACGGCGATCGCGATCTCGGACCGCTCGCCCGTCCCCGTGGACCGCTCGAACAGCTCCCGGCACGAGCGCCCGATGTCATCGGACGACTCGTAGACGGACAGGATCCGCCCCCAGACGCGGCCGTCGAAACCGCTGAAGTCCCCGTCGCCGCACGCCGCGAGGAAGACGAAGTTCACGCGGGGGTTCGCGACGAGGACCGACGTCCGGATGGCGATGCCGCCGCCCTTGGAAAAGCCGACGACGGAGACGTGGTCCGGGGGCACGCCCGCGTCGAGCAGGTCACGCACCTGGTCCGCGACGTGCGCGGCGAAGGCGTCGATGCCGGTCCCCGAGGGACGCTGTTCGCTGACGACCGTCGCGCCGTCCCGCGCCAGCGTCCCGAGGATCGCGTCGTATTCGTAGACACCCCACCGCGCGTCGGTCGGCCGGCGTCCCTGCTCTTCGATGATGCGGCCGTGCAGGTAGATGACGTAGCGCGCCGCCGGGTCGGGGGCCGCCGGCAGGCGGCCGAGCACGGCGCCGCGCGGCTGGCCGATCGCGCCCAGGGAGGGCGAGAGCGCGGCCGCCAGGCACGACGCCACGACGAGCCGGTGAATGACGGTCATGACGGCCTCAGCCGCCGGCCGCGGCCGTGCGCGCGGCCGGCACTACTCGGTCGCGCCACGATGCTCGGCGCAGCTGACATTGGGGTTGAAGGCGGCGAAGACCCCGTTGGGATTCTCGCGATAGAGCCAGACGTGCCGGTCGTAGTGGGTCGCGAACTTGTGCGCTTCGTCCTTCGGCGTCTCCGGGATGTCGCGCATGAAGTCGTACGTGACGCCGTGGAACGACGGCGGCTCGGTGTGCCCGGCGGCCGCCCAGGCGTCGGCGAACACCAGGTTCTCCACCGCCACCAGCTCGAGGGAGCCGTCCGCCTGGGGCTCGTAGATCAGGATGGCGGGGGCCAGGAAGTCCGTGTGGGTCCCCGTGCCGGTGACCTTGGGGTCGGGCGGCGCCGTGATCCCGAGCAGGTCGGGCCGGAAGTAGTGCACCCCCATGGCGCCGAGTTCCGCGCGGCGCCCCAGCATCTCGGCGGTATCGCAGAGGTCGAACGGGTCGCGGATGTAGCCCTCCGCCAGCGCGACGTTCACGTCGCGGAACCGCTCCGTCGCGGCGCGGACCGCGTCGAGATCCGGCTCGCCCGCCGGGACCGCCGGGGCGGGCGCCGCTGCGGCGGTCCCCGCCGGGCTCGCGGCCCCGTCGCCGCGCCCGCATCCCGCGACCAGCGCCACCAATGCCAGGCCGCCGATACACGCCGCCGCCCTCGATCTGGCCATCCCCTGTTCCTCCTGCTGTACGGGAGCTCGCCGGCGCCACGGCCGCAGGCCCGCTGTCCGGGCACGCCGCGGCGCCGACATGATACCGCCGGCGGAGGCCGGCGCAACCCGGCCTGGACCCGGGGCTTGCGGACGGGGCATTTTATATGTAATGTGCATATATGCAATCCGATGATATACGCACGGAGGGCGCGTGAGCCGCGCGGGACGCGGGGCGCCGGGGCCGCTGCTCAGCCCCACGGACTGGCACGTCCTCGTGGCGCTCGCGGACGAGGACCTCCATGGCTACGGGATCATGAAGGCCGTGCAGCGCGACTCCGGGGGCGCGGTCACCGCCGAGGTCGGCTCGCTCTACCGCATCCTGAGCCGCCTGATGACACAGGGCCTCGTCGACGAGGTCGATGAGCCGGACGGTGCGCCCGCGGAGACACGGGGCCGCGCGCGCCGCTACTACCGGCTGACCGACGAGGGCCGCACGGCCCTTCGCCAGGAGTCGGCGCGCCTGGCCCGCGCGCTGGCGCTCGCCCGCGAGCGGCGCCTCCTGCCACGGGGCTCGAAGTGACGCGCCCGCGCCGGCCGGTCTTCGACCTGCTCCTCCGGACGTTTCCCGCGCCGTTCCGGCGCCGGTTCGGCGCCGCGATGCGCGAGGCCTACGACGCGGGCTGCCTCGACCGCCAGGGCGACCCCATGCGGCTCCTGGCGTTCCGGCTCCGGACCCTGGCCGACCTCGTCGCCGCCGGCCTGCGCGAGCGCCGGCGGCCCGCCGGCCGGCCGCGGGGGCCGGAGGACCCGTCGGGGCGCTGGGGCGGCATGCGGCTCTCCGCCCAGGACGCCCGGCTCGGCCTCCGCATGCTCGGGAAGCATCCGGCGCTGACCCTGGTGGCGGTCTTCGCGCTGGCCGTCGGCATCCCGGTGGGGCTCGCCCCGACGCACCTCGCCAACGCGCTCGAGGCGCCGCTGCCGGTTCCCGAAGGCCGGCGCATCCAGCTGCTCCGCTACTGGAATCCGGTCACATCGCGGCCCGAACCGACGACGCTCGCGGACCTGCGGCGGTGGCGCGGGGTCCTGAGCACGTTCGGCGCGCTCGGCGCCGCGCGGACCGCCGACTACGACGTCGCCACCGGCGACGCGCTCGCGCCACCGGTGCGTGGCGCCGAGGTCACGGCGGCCGCCTTCGACCTGCTGCGCGTGCCGCCCCTGCTCGGGCGCGTGCTCGATGCCGCCGACGAGACCCCCGGCGCGCCGCTGGTCGCGGTCATCGGCTTCGATCTCTGGCAGTTCCGGTTCGCCGGCGACGTGCGGGCCGTGGGACGCGACATGACCATCGCGGGCGTGCCCCACACCATCGTCGGTGTCATGCCGCGGACGTTCCGCTTCCCCGCCAACCAGCAGCTGTGGCTGCCGCTCCGCAATCGCGCCGACGCGCCGGATGATCGCCCGCTGGTGATTGTCGGCCGCCTGGCGCCCGGCGCGTCTGCCGCCGGCGCCCAGGCCCAACTCTCCGCGCTCGGGCACCGGGAGGCCTCCGGGACGGCGGACGCCCGCGCGGCGCTCGTGCCCGAGGTGGTGCCCTATTCGTACTGGTCGGCCCTGGTCATGGGGGGGCCGAGGGGCGGCATCCGGGCCACGCCGGAGTACTACCTCTCGCAGGCGTTGACCCTCGGCCTGCTCGTGGTCGCCTGCGTCAACGTCGGCTTGCTGATCTTCGCGCGGACGGCCTCGCGGTCGGAGGAACTGGCGGTCCGCACGGCGCTCGGCGCGAGCCGCGCGCGGATCGTCACCCAGCTGTTCACCGAGTCCCTCGTGCTGGCGGCGCTGTCGGCCGGCCTCGGCCTCGTGCTGATCGACAGGCTTCCCGCCCTGCTGATCGGGCTCGCCACGCGGGGGCAGATGCCGTTCTGGATCGACCTCGGGGTCGGCCGCGAGACCGTGTTCTGGACGGTCGCCCTCGCCGTCCTCAGTGCCGCCGTCGTCGGCATCGCGCCGGCGCTGCGGATCACGGGACGCTCGGTGCGCCACCACATCCAGCACGCGCGCGCCAGCCGCTCGGGCAGGGGATTCGGGGGCGCCTCGGGCGTGCTCATCGTCGCGGACGTCGCCATCGCCGTGGCCACGGTGGGCCTGGCCGCCGGCCTGTCGTACCAGCTGGGACAGTCGCTGGACGGACGGGCGGCGACGGGCGTCGACGCCGCGCGCTACCTCGCCGCGGAGCTCCGGTTCGCCGCGAGCGGGTCCAGGGAGCAGGCGGCGCACGCCGAGCGCCAGCGCGCCCTGGTCTCGCGGCTCGAGGCCGAACCCGGCGTGCAGGGTGTCGCCGTGGCGAGCGTGCTGCCGCGGATGGATCACCCCGTCCGGACCATCGAGGCCGACGGCGGCGCGGGCGCGGACCCGGGGGCACGCCACCGGGTCCGCGTGGCGAGGGTCGGGCCTGGGTACTTCGAGGCACTGGGCCGACCGGTCATCAGCGGCCGCGCGTTCGACGCCCACGACTTCCGCGACGGCGGCACCGCCGTCGTCGTCGTGAACGCCACCTTCGTGGACAACGTGCTCGGCGGCCGGAACCCGATCGGCGTGCGCATCCGCTTCGAGGGGGCGAACGGCACCGGGCGGCCCGGTCCGTGGCGCGAGATCGTCGGCGTCGTGGGGCACCTGGGCATGCACGTGCTGAACCCGGGCCGCGACGAGGGGGTGTACCTGCCGCTCGAGCCCGGCACCACGCCCGTCCACCTCGCGATTCGCGTCGCGGGCGACCCCGTGGCGTTCGCCCCGCGGCTGCGGGCCCTGGCGCGCGAGGTCGATCCCGCCCTGTCCGTCGGCGTGCCCGCGGCGCTCGACACGGTGCTCGAGGACGACTGGTACCTCATGGCGGGCATGGCGCTCGGGGGCGGGGCGCTCGTCGTGCTGCTGCTGGCGCTCGCCGCCTCGGGCCTCTACGCCATCATGTCGTTCGCCGTGGCCGCGCGGACGCGGGAATTCGGTATCCGGGCGGCGCTCGGCGCGTCACGGGCCGGCATCGCGCTGGCGGTGACCCGGCGCGCGGTCGTGCAGGTCGCGCTCGGCGCGGCCCTCGGGACCCCCGTGGCGGCGCGCATCGCCTACGAATTCCTCCGGGACGCGGGGGGCACCTCGTCGGGGGCCGCCGTGATCGCGGTCGCCCTCGCCCCCGGGCTGGCCGTGATGCTCGTCGTGAGCGTGATTGCCTGCACCGCGCCGACCCTGCGGGCCCTCCGGGTGACCCCGGCCGAGGCGCTGCGGCTGCCCTGACGGGCGGCCGCCCCGCCCCGGGCCGGCCACGCCGATGCGGGGTCTCGCCAAGATTCTTGCCGATAATCCGCTGCGCGCGTGGCGGCCGGGATAGAATGGAGGGTCCACCCGGCCACGGTGCCCGGCGCCGGGTGGACGAGCGACGCACCAGGAGTCCGGGCCACAGAGAGCAGAGGCAAATATTGACGGGAACGATCAAGACGCTGCGGACCGAAAAGGGATTCGGCTTCATCAAGGCCGAGGACGGCAAGGAGTACTTCTTCCACCAGAGCGCGATCTACGGTGAGGGGATCGACATGCTCCGCGAGGGCGACTCGGTGGAGTTCACCCTGGGCCCGGAAGGCCCCAAGGGGCCGAGGGCCGAGGAAGTCCGGCGCACCTCGACGTAGTCGCCCCCACGGCGCGCACATCCTGAAGACGAGACCCGCCCTCGCCGGCTCGAGCCGCACACCGGCTCGACGCCCGAGGGAGGGTCGCGGCGCCGTCTCCCGCGCGTCCCTCCCGGCCCGCCCATGGGCCTCGCGTCAGCCGGCTGCCCCGAGCCGGACGCCCGCGTGCACGGCCACCACCGAGCCCACGGCCACGAACGCCGACCGCGGCGCCCCCGCGAGCACCGCCCCGAGCGCCGGACCATAGAGGGCGGCGCCGTCACCCCAGAAGCCGGCCGACACCGCCGTCCAGGTCCGCCACCGCGGGTGCTCGACCTGGTACTCCAGCGTGCCGCCGTCGCGCTGGCGCGTGTAGCCCCAGTAGTGCTCGGTGATGAACTCCGCCTCGTCCCCCGGCCGGGGCACGGCCGCGGATCCCGCGACGGTGGCGGCCAGGCGGCATGCCCCGCCCCCGTGGCGCCACGCGTACTCGACCTCGCCGCCCGTGGCCGCCGCCAGCGACGACCGGTGGGACATCGGCACGGCCAGGTAGGGCTCGTTGTAGACCCACCGGGCCACGGCCGCGATGGCAGGCCTCGGCACGAGCTCGCGCACGAACACGACGCCGCGGCGTGTCTCGCCCGCCGGCGTGGTCCTCCGGACGTAGAAGCGGAGGTTCACTTCCTCGAACGTGCGATGGAACGGCACCGGCAGGCCGCCGAGACGCGTGTCCCGGAACATGAAGCCGACCAGGCTGACGATCGCCTCGCCCTGCCACGGGTCGAGGACGGTGCCCTCGGGCACCAGCGGCTCGAGGATGCCGGCCGGGCACGCGTAGTTCACGAGGACGAGGTCTTCCCAGCGGGCAGTGAGGAACGGGCGCGACATTGGACGGCTGCGGGCATCATCATCCAGCGTGCCGGCGCCCGCCGCAAGCGTGGGCCCGCGCGGGCCGCGCCTAGGCGCGCGCGCCCCTGGTCTGCTGGCCCGCCCGCTGGAACAGCCAGGCCGCGGCCAGCCAGAGCCCGGTGAAGCACACCGTGCCCATCACGATGCCGGGGGACCAGGCGGATCCCGTGCCGTCCAGGCCGGCGACGGCCGCCACCACCCCCACCAGGACCTGCGCGGCGGCCGTCGCGGCCAGCGCGCGGGCCATCCCCCGCGGCTCGAAGCGCGCGGCGAGGGCGCCGGCGACGGCGACCGCGATGACGCCGCCGAAGAGCAGGTTGGCGGGATTGCCTTCATCCCCGATGAGGCCGACGGCCAGGTTCACCCAGACGAGCAGGAGCGCCGTGGAAACGGCCAGGCCCGCCGCCGCGCGGGCGGCGCCGCCCGTCCGGCGGGCGACCCACTGCCACGCGAGGCCGGCGCCAGCCAGCAACGTCCAGGCCAGCGCGAAGTCGCCCGGTCCCCAGTTCACCTCGTCGGTGACCTGCATCGCCAGCAGGGGCACCAACAGCAGGCCTCCAGCGGCAAGCCCGGCGCCGACGGCGTCCCGACCCGATGTGCTGTCCATGTGCAATCCGTCCATGCTGCCCCCTGCCGGCGCCGCCGGCGAACGACGAAACGGCCAGGCAGTATTATCAAAGAACTTTGCATTACAAAGCAACAGGAATTCCGCACGCACCGATTGCCGCGCGACCGCCCCCGCGAGCAGGCGCCCCGCCGCCGCGCGCCGGCGGGCTTGCGGGCAGGCCCGAAAATCCGGATACTGCCCGACGTCACAGACCCCCAAGGAGGCCCCGATGAAGCGGGTGCAGGTGCAAGGCGTACATCACATCACGCTCGTGGGCTCCACGAAGCAGAGCGCGGTGGATTTCTGGCAGGGCGTGCTGGGCATGCCGTTCGTGTTCGAGCAGCCGAACCTGGGCAAGCCCGACGAGAACCACCTGTACTTCGACCCGGGCGACGGGCGGCTGCTGACCGTGTTCACCAACGAGTCGCGGCAGGATGCCGGGCGGCACGCGCCGCGCGAGATCGGCTGCGTGGAGCACATCGCGTTCAACGTCTCGCGGGCGACGTTCACGCAGGCGGCCGAACGCCTCCGCGCGCGGCACATCGAGTTCATCGAACGCGACCGCGGGTTCATGAACTCCATCTACCTGCACGACCCCAATGGCCTCAAGGTGGAGCTCGCCTGCTACAAGTTCGAGGCCCCCGAGGGCTTCCGCGCGGTCGACGTGCTGATGCAGGCGCACCGGCTGCGCGTGGAGCGCGGGGATCACCACATCTCGGACGAGCACGTCGCCGACGCGATCGAGCTGCTGCTCGGCACGCGCCCCCGGATCGCCGCCGACGCGCCGGCGCCCGCGGGCAGCACCGCCGGCTGACGGCCGCGCGAGGCGGGACCTAGCTGGAGGTCGGAGCCTCGGCTTCGTGGAGCAGCATCCACGACGTGCCGAACCGGTCGCGCAGCATCGCGAAGCGGTTGGCGAAGACGGCGGCGGGCGGACCAGCCCCGTCCGGCGGTCCGACACGTCCTCCGCCCGCCTTCTCCCGACGGCACGCCGACCACGCCGGGCCCCCTGCCGCCGAAACACGGTTCACGAGCCGGCGCCCGGGGCCGGACCTGCCGCTCCTACTTCCGCAGGATCTTCTCCATCGCCTTCCCCCGGGCCAGCTCGTCGATGAGCTTGTCCAGGTAGCGGATCTCCCTCATGGTCGGCTCCTCGATGTCCTCCACGCGGATGCCGCAGACGACCCCGGTGATCAGGGCGCGCGCGGGATTCGGCGCGGGCGCCTCGGCGAAGAACGTCTCGAAGTCGGTGCGCCGTTCGAGGAGGGACTCCAGCGCCTCCTGGCTGTACCCGGTCAGCCAGCGGATGATCTCGTCGACCTCCGCCTTCGTGCGCCCCTTCTTCTCCGCCTTGGCGACGTAGTGGGGATAGACGCTGGCAACACTCGTCGTGTAAATCCGATGCTTCGGCATGCTGCTTCTCGACACACCATGGCGCCTGGCGGCCAGCGGCAGTCGCTGGCGGCCGGCCGTGGTCGCGCCATGATACCCGCCGTCGCCGCGCGACGGGACGGGGCTACGGGACGCGCCGCACGGCGCTGATGTACGGAAGGCCCAGGCGCCCCATCGCGACGTCGACCTCGTAGCGTGGGGCGCCCGCGGCGCTGTCGGCGGGCCCGCCCGCCGGCGTCTCGTCCCCGGGCTCGGGCACGGCCAGCCGCTCGGCCAGCCGGGGCTCGAGGCCGTCGAGCGGGGCCCGCGCGCCCGGAGGCACCGTGAGCATCGCCGGCGCGAGCGACCGCAGCACGCCGTGGACGAGCGGGCCGCCGCGCCCGACGGGCACGAAGTCGAGGCCGACCACGGCGCCCACCACCAGGTGCCGTCCGTCGCGGTAGCGCGCGGTCAGCGCGTCGACGTCGAGGCCGGCATCCACCGGCACCAGCCGGCTCCCCGCGGACCGGACGCCCGCCGCGATCGCCGCCGGGCGCAGCGCCCGCGCCTCCCACGCCGGGCCGTCGTACTCGAGCACCACCCAGGCGGGACGCGGCAGCGCCCGTCCGTACACCCGCGGCGCGTCCGGTGATCCGATCGGCGTCGAGAGGTCGAAGCCGAGCTCCGTCAGCCGCTCGGGCGTCAGCCAGTTCATCCAGTCGAGCACGTCCTCCCCATGCTCGTCCACGACCAGCCGCAGCCGCAGGTTCGGCTCGTCCCCTGGCGCCTCCACCGATCCCCACGGCAGCGCCATCTCCCGCTCCGTCAGGGTGATGACCGACACGGGCGCGCCGCCCCTGTTGTAGGCGGCCACGCCGGCATACCCGGCGACGATGGCCACGACGAGCGCGGCCGGCAGCGCGACGCGAATCATGCGGCCCTCCGCTGCGCGCGCGCCCGCAGGCGCCCGAGCACGTAGAGCGTCACGAAGGTGAGGCCGGCCAGCACCAGGAAGAACGCGTAGCGCGGCAGGGCGTCCCAGAACCAGTCCACGTACCGCGTCAGCAGGAACAGCAGCAGGAACACCGTCGAGATCAGCCAGGTCTCCCGCCACCCCGACCTGAGGCCCATGACGATGCCGCCGGCCGTGACGAGGACCATCACCACCTGGTAAATCCCCCGGATCGTCCCTGGCGCGAACGCGAGCACGCTGGGCTCCCCGCTCAGCGTCAACGTCAGGACGCCGGCGCACACCACGAGCGCCCCCGTGAGCCGCGTCGTCGACGCGAAGCCGGGCGCGCCGGCGCCGAGCCAGCGGGCCAGCACGAAGACGCCCGCGCCGCCGAGGATCACCGGCTCCAGCCGCTCGAACGCCGCCGTCCAGAGCGACCCCTCCAGCCAGAACGCGGTGCCGCTCGCCACGACGACCATCGCGACGAGCGAGACGCCGAGCACCAGGCGGAACCCGTAGGCCGCGCCGAGGGCGAGCCCGAACAGCACGCCGGCCCACATCGCGGGCGGCTGCAGGGGCACGTCGAGGACCTCGCCCACCTGGACGATCGCCAGCCAGCAGGTGCCGAGCGCGACGGCGGCGAAGAGGGACGAGACGTAGCGTGTCCGCTCGCGCCGGGCCGCCACTTCGACGCCCACGAGCGCCAGGAGGGGGAAGAGCCCCAGCAGCCCGACCTGCGCCGGGACGTCGAGCCGTCCCCAGAAGCGGGAGACGAGCGCCGCCAGGCCCGCCGTGAGGGTGACGGCGCCGAAGATCGAGGCGAGCTGCAGGCCGCGCGACAGGCGGGCCGCCACGGGCGACCGATCGAGGTCGTAGGCCGCCACGAGGCGGGTGAGCAGCGCGTCGTGGTGCCGGTGGATGGCCTCGATCTGGACGTCGGTCAGGGGACACGCCCCCTCCGCGCGCAGCGTGTCGAGTTCCTCGCGGAAGGCCAGGATCCGGTCGGCGCGCCGCCGCGGGTCCACGGGGTCAGGCAGGGGCATCTCCCAGCATGCTACCGTCTCCGGCGGCCGCCGGCGAGAATTCAGCGATCGGGCACCGCCGCGCCGGCACAGGCGCGCGAGTCGTTGATAATATGGCGGCGAAAGGAGTCACGATGCCCAGCAAGCTGACGCTGACCGTGACGGGCATGACCTGCGGCGGCTGCGAGAACGCCGTCAAGCGGGCGCTCTCGATGCTCGACGGCGTGGACGAGGTGACCGCGTCCCACGCCAGCAACACCGTGTCGGTCACCCACGACCCCGGCCGGGCCCCGGTGGAGGCGATCCAGCAGAAGATCGAGGCTCTCGGCTACCATGTGCAGGCCTAGCGAGACCGGCAGCGGCCGCGTCCTGGCCCATTCCGGGCCCCGCCGCCGGCTGCCGCGCGCCCCGCGCCGGATGACCGGCGGGCGTTCCCGTTCGTAGCAGGTACACACCCGCGATGACCACAACCACCAAGTCGACCCCCCTTCATCTGCTGATTCACGCGGTCGGCCCGGGCCTCCTGATGGCCGGCGCCGCCATCGGCGTCTCGCACCTGGTCCAGTCCACCCGCGCGGGTGCCGACTACGGCTGGGCGCTCGTCTCGGTCGTGCTGCTCAGCAACATCCTGAAGTACCCGTTCTTCGAGTACGGCCACCGCTACGCGGTCGCCACCGGCGAGACGCTGCTCGACGGCTACCGGGACATGGGGAGCTGGTTCCTCTACGTCTTCCTGGCGATGGCCGCCTTCTCGGCCGTCGGCTCCGTCGCCGGCGTCACCATCGTCACCGCCGGCCTCGCCCAGTACTTCTTCGGGACGGCCCTGACGGCCATCGTCTGGAGCGCCATCATCATGGTCATCTGCTTCGTCCTGATCGTCGGGGGCCACTACAAGGCACTCGACGGCACGATGAAGCTCATCATGGCGGTCCTGGCCGCCGCGACCATCACGGCCTTCATCGCGGCGCTCATCCACGGGCCGGTCGCGCCCGGCTTCGAAGGGCCGTCGCCGTGGCGCGCCGCCGCCGTGCCGTTCCTCGTCGCCCTCATGGGCTGGATGCCCGCCCCCATCGAGATCTCGGTGTTCCAGTCCCTCTGGATCAAGGCGCGCGACCAGGAGACCGGCCGGCGCACGACGTGGGAAGAGGCGAAGTTCGACTTCAACCTCGGCTACGGCCTCACGATCTTCCTGGCCGTCCTCTTCGTCGGCCTCGGGGCGATGGGGATGTACGGCTCGGGGCTCGTCCTCCAGAACTCGAGCGGCGGCTTCGCCAACCAGCTGATCGAGGTCTACAAGCAGATGCTCGGCGGCTGGGTCGGGCCGGTCATCGCCCTCGCCGCCTTCACGACGATGTTCTCGACGACCCTGACGGTCATCGACGGCTACCCGCGCACGCTGGCCAGCGGCCTCGAGCTCATCGCCCCGTCACTCGGCAGCTTCGGCCGGCTGCATGCCGCCTGCATCGCCATCATCGGCGCCGCGGCGATGGTCGTCATCATCGCCTTCTCGAGCTCGCTGACCGGGCTCATCGACCTGGTCACCACGCTCGCGTTCCTCTCGGCGCCCCTCTACGGGTGGTTGAACTACCGGCTGATCGTGTCGGACCACACCCCGGCGAGCCTGCAGCCGAGCCCGGGCATGCGGCTCCTCAGCTGGGCGGGCCTCGTCTTCTTCGTGGGGTTCAGCCTCTTCTTCCTGGTCTTCCGCTTCGCGCCGAGCCTGATCGGCTAGGGCGCCACGGAAGACCAGGAATCAAGAATCAAGAATTTAGAATCAAGAAACGAACGCGACAAACACGAAGGGCGCGGCGGGGACCCACCCCCAGCCGCGCCCGTCTCATTTTCTAGCTTCTTGATTCTAGATTCTTGATTTCGTCGCCGGCACTACGTCGGCAGCGTGGCGTCGGCGACGACCCCCCGCGGCTCTTCTTCGGTGCCGAAGACCAGGGCCAGCGCCCGGGCGTCGCGCGAGAGGCGCTCGAGGAGGCTGCCGCGGTGGTAGCCCTGCGGGCCCACGACGCGGAGCGCGGCCTCGACGGCGCGCTGCGCGCAGCCGTTGGCGTACACCTGGGCGGCCGCGGCGGCCGCGGCGGCGTCGCCGCCCGCGTCCACCGCCTGGGCGGCGCGAGCCACCATCAGGCGCGAGGCCTCGACCTCCGTGGCGGCGTCGGCCAGCGCCCAGTGCGGGCGCTCGTCGGCGGCGCCGGTCGGGCGGTCGCCCGCCGCCTTGAGCACGGCCAGGGCCTCGTCCAGGGCGGCGCGGCCGATGCCGACGGCCACCGCCGCCAGCCCGGCCCGGCCGGCGGGCGTCAGGGCGCCGGCCTGGTCGCCGACGCCGCGGAGCCCCGGCCAGGTGCCGGCGTCGTCGGCCGGCTGGCCCAGGGCCATGAGAGCGGCCACCGAGGCCGAGACCGCGGCAGCCTCCTCGATGGCCACCACGCGGCCGCCGTGGTCGGCTGGCAGCACCCCGGCGGCGTCCTGCAGCAGGGCCGCGGGCACCGCGCCGGTGCTGTCGATCTCAGCGGCCACCGGGCCGAGGGTGCCCGTGGCGAAGGCCCGGGCACGGTCCCGGACGGCGGACTGGTCGGAGGTCAGGTCGAAGTTCATGGACTCGCTTGGTTAGACGCCGGACAGGCGCGCGAAGATCGGCCGCAGCCGCTCGGCGGTCCGAGGCAGTTCCTCGGGCAGCACCCGGACCTGGCCGACGACGGACATGAAGTTGGTGTCGCCGTTCCAGCGCGGCACCAGGTGGACGTGGAGGTGGTCGACGACGCCGGCGCCGGCGGGGCGGCCGAGGTTGAGGCCGACGTTGATGCCCTGCGGGTCGTAGGCCTCGGTCAGCGCCATCTCGGCGATCCGCGTGAGGGCGGCCGTCTCGGCGAGCTCCTCGGGACCGAGGCCGGCGAGGCGGCCGACGTGCCGCCGCGGGACCACCATGAGGTGGCCGCTGTTGTAGGGGTAGAGGTTGAGGATGACGTAGGCGGAGGCGCCCTCGTGGACGATCAGCTCGCGGCCCTCGTCCCTGCCGGGGGCGCCGCAGAAGACGCAGCCCTCCGGGTCAGCGGCGCGAGTCACGTAGGCATGCCTCCAGGGCGACCACAGGCGTTCCACGGTCGGGTGCGGCGCGCTCCCCGCGTCCTACGACTGGCCGGCGGCCGAGTCGGGCGCCGGGGGCGGGGCCGGGGCGGGCGGCGGATCGGCCAGCTCCTGGGCGACCTCGCGGTTGATGAGATCCTTCAGTTCCTTGCCGGGCTTGAAGTACGGCACGCGCTTGGGCGGCACGTCGACCTTGTCGCCGGTCTTGGGATTGCGCCCCTTGCGGGGCTCGCGCTTCCGCAGCCGGAAGCTGCCGAACCCGCGGAGCTCGATCTTCTCCCCCTTGTGGAGGGCATCGATGATGCTCTTGAACACGGTGTCCACGATGACCTCGGAGTGCTTCTTGGTGAGGTCCGAGACCCGGGACACTTCCTCGACGAGTTCGGCTTTCGTCATGGGCGGTTGTGGAGCGGGCCGGGCCCCGGCGGCGTGCCGGGACCCGGTCACCGGTTGCTTACTTGTGCTTCAGGTGCTCGCCGAGCGTCGCGCCGCCCGTGCCCTGGGAGGACGAGTAGGTGTCCCAGTCGGCGCGGACCTCGTCGGACTTCAGCGCGCGAATGCTGAGGCCGATCTTCCGCTCCGTGGGGCTGAGCTTGATGATCTTCATCGGGTAGGTCTGCTCCACCGCCAGCTCGATGCGGTCGCCACCGGCGGCCTCGTCGAACTCGCTGACGTGAATCAGCCCCTCGATGCCCTCGTCGAGCTCGACGAAGGCGCCGAAGTTCGTCATGCGGACGACCTTGCCCTCGATCGTGTCGCCGACGTGGTGCCGGGCGAAGAAGTCCTCCCAGATGTCGGTCGCGAGCTGCTTGAGCCCGAGCGACAGGCGCTGGTTCTCGGCGTCGATGCTGAGCACCATCGCCTCGACCACGTCGCCCTTCTTGAGGACCTCGCTCGGGTGCTTGATCCGCTTGCTCCACGACATGTCCGAGATGTGGATGAGGCCGTCGATGTCCTCTTCCACCTCGACGAACGCGCCGAACTCGGTGAGGTTGCGGACCTTGCCCTTGATCTTCGTGCCGACCGGGTACTTGTCGGCCAGCTCGTGCCACGGGTTCGTCTCGACCTGCTTGAGGCCGAGCGAGATGCGCCGGGCCGCCGGGTCCACGCCGAGGACCATCGCCTCGACCGAGTCACCGACGTTGAGGATCTTCGAGGGGTGCTTGACGCGCTTGCTCCACGACATCTCGCTGACGTGGATGAGGCCCTCGACCCCGGGCTCGAGCTCGATGAACGCGCCGTAGTCGGTCAGGCTGACGACCTTGCCGCTCACGCGGTAGCCCGCCGGGTAGCGGTCCATGACCGTCGTCCACGGGTCGGCGATGAGCTGCTTGTGGCCGAGCGAGACGCGCTCGGTCGCCGGGTCGTACTTGAGCACGACCACGTCGATCTCGTCGTTGACCTTGAAGAGCTCGGACGGGTGGCCGACGCGGCCCCACGACATGTCGGTGATGTGGAGCAGGCCGTCGATGCCGCCGAGGTCGATGAACGCGCCGTAGTCGGTGATGTTCTTGACCACGCCGCGGAGCACCTTGCCCTCGGCCAGGGTCTCGAGCGTCGCCTTCTTCTTCTCGGCGTTCTCTTCCTCGAGCAGCGCCTTGCGCGACAGGACGATGTTGCCGCGCTTCTTGTTCACCTTGATGACGCGCATGCGGAGCTCCTGCCCCTTGAGCGCGTCGAGGTTGCGGACGGGCCGCACGTCGATCTGGCTGCCGGGGAGGAACGCGCGGACGCCGATGTCCACCGCGAGGCCGCCCTTGATCCGCTCGATGACGCGGCCGATCACGACCTTCCGATCCGCGAAGGCCTTCTCGACCTCGTCCCAGATCTTCATCTTCTCGGCCTTCTCGCGCGACAGCACGATGTGGCCTTCCCGGTCCTCGGTCCGCTCGAGCAGCACGTCGACCAGGTCGCCGGGCTGCACGATGACCGTGCCGGTCTCGTCGAGGAATTCCGAGACGCTGATGATGCCTTCGGACTTGTAGCCGACGTCGACGATCACCTCGTTCTCGGACACCTTCAGCACGGTGCCCTTGACGACTTCACCTTCCGCAATGTTTCGGAAGCTGTTATCGTAGAGGTCCAGCAGGGCTGCGTATTCCTGCGAATCGACGTCGTCGTCCCCCTGGAAGAGGGGCTTGGTGGTGATCTTCTGCTGCGTCTGCCGGCCCGTCGGCTGTGCCGTCGGCGCAGACGCGCCTTGCGGCTCTACAGCCGTGTTTTGCTCGTCTTGCGACATTACGTGCGCGTCCTCCTGACTTCTCGATTTGCCGGTCTGGATGAGCGGGGGCCGGCGCCCCGCGGATGTTCGGTCGCGTCGTTCGGGCCGGTTAAGCTCTCTGACGCTCGCGTAACCAACAGACATTACACTACTTAGCTCAAAACTGTCAAGGTAGACCGAAAGGATTCGGCCATGGCCAAGAAGAAGGCTGCTCGGCCGGCTGCCCGCAAGGCCAAAGCCGGTGTCCGCTCCAAGGCGAAGCCCGTGACCACCCGGACGACGAAGGCCGCGAAGGCCGGCAAGTCGGGCAAGGGCGCCAGCCCCAAGGTCAAGGCCAAGCCCAAAGCCAAGGCCAAAGCCAAGGCGAAGGCGAAGGCGAAGCCCGCCGCGAAGGTCGCCGCCCGCGCCAGGAAGACCGTCATCGCCGCCAGGAAGACCGTGAAGGCCGCCCGCAAGACGGCCCGCTCCGCCGGCAAGACGGTCCGCAAGGCCGCCGCCAGGACGGCCCGGACGGTCGTCCGCACCGCGAAGGCGAAGAAGCAGACCGCGACCAAGGCGGCCCGCAAGGCCACGACCCGCGCGGCCAGGACGGCCCGGACGGTCGTGCGGAAGGTCACGCGCAAGGCCGCCAGGCCGGCGCGCACGGCCACCAGGGCGGTCAAGCAGGCGGTCGTCACCGCCGCCGCCGTCAAGGCGGGGGTCAAGGCCGCGCTCACGCCGCCCAAGGCCGCCCCCGCCCCGGGCAAGGCCAAGCGGCCGCCCTCCCTCGACCGCGAGCGCCGCACGATCGAGCGCATCGAGGTGGGCCCGCCGTCGAGCCTCGACTACGACAACCACGCCTCGGCGGCGCGGTCCGGCCACGAGGGCCTCGACCACCGCCGGCACCAGTACACCTCGAGCGGCCCGGAGCTGACCGCCGGCGACGTCGACGCGGACTGGGCCTCGGCCGAGGCCGTGGGCGACGAGGCCCCCGGCGGCGACAACCCCACTCCCGACCAGGACGTCGTCGAGGAGATCGGCCGCGCCCTCGGCATCGAGTACGACGATGACGAGGAACTGCAGGGCGGCGACGAGATCACCGAGCGCGACCACCACCGGTGGGAACTCGACCCCGCCTCGCGGGAAGACGACGAATAGTCGCTACGCGAAACCGGGTCGCTGCGCGAAACCGGGTCGCTGCGCGAAACCGAGTCGCTACGCGAAATCTAGAATCGAGAATCAAGAATCAAGAAGGACGCCGAGACGGACAGGGCGCGGCTGGGAATCCCCGGCCGCGCCCTTTCTTGATTCTTGATTCTTGATTCTTGATTCTTGATTCTTGATTCTTGATTCTTGATTCTTGATTCTTGATTCTTGATTCTTGATTCTTGATTCTTGATTCTTGATTCTTACTTACTCACTCCGTCCACAATCCCCATGACCTTCTCCACCACCTCGGCGATCGGCATGCCCGTGGTGTCGATGTAGATGGCGCCAGGGGCGAGCGTCAGGGGGGCGACGGCGCGGGTGGTGTCGGACTGGTCGCGGGCGGCCAGCTCGCTCTGGACCCCCTCGAGCGTGGCGCCGGACCGGGTGTGGGCGCTGTCACCGGCGCGGCGCCGGGCGCGCTCCTCGGCGGAGGCGTCGAGGTAGATCTTCACGTCGGCGTCCGGAAAGACGACGGTGCCGATGTCGCGGCCCTCCATGACGACGCCGCCGTCGGCGCCGAGGGCGCGCTGGCGCGCCACGAGCACCTGCCGCACGGCCGGGAGCCTGGCGACGCGCGCCGCGGCCTTGTCCATGTCGGGGTTCCGGATGGCCCGCGTCACGTCGTGGCCGTCGATCGTGATGGCGCCGCCCGCCTGGTCGAGCGCGGCCTCGCCGGCGAGCACCGCGATGACGCCCTCGTCGTCGATGTCGAGGCCGTCGCGGAGCGCCTTCCAGGCGACCGCGCGGTACATCGCCCCGGTGTCGACGTGGCGGTAGTGCAGACGCTCGGCCACGGCCCGGGCGAGCGTGCCCTTGCCGGCGCCCGAGGGTCCGTCAATCGCGATGATCAGCGGCTTCACAATCTCCCAGTGTAACATCGCGGCGTGAGGCTTCCGCGCGCCATCTGGGGAGCGTTGGCGGCCGTCGTCCTCGCGACGGCGGTCACCGTCGCCGCCCTGCCCTCCCTCGACGCGCTGGCCTTCATCGTCCGTGCCGCCGGCCTGCCCGGCGCCGCCGCGACGTTCGCCGCCTGGCGCAGCGTGCCGGTGACACGCGGCCCCCGCATCGAGGTGCCCACGCGCCACGGGCCGGTGGCCGGGCGTCTCTACCAGCCGGCGCGCGGCCGCATCCGGCGCGCGGTGACCCTGGTGCCCGGCGTCCACATGGACGGCATCGACGAGACGCGCCTCGTCGGCATGGCCGAGGACCTGGCCGCGGAGGGCTTCGCGGTGCTGACCGTCGCCCCGCCGGACCTGCAGCGGTTCCGCATCACGCCGGCATCCACCGACGTGATCGAGGACGCGGCGCGCTGGCTCGCCGGCCAGCCCGCCCTCGCCCACGACGGGCGCGTGGGCATGCTCGGCATCAGCTTCTCCGGCGGGCTGTCGATCGTCGCGGCCGGCCGCCCCGCGCTCCGCGACCAGGTCGCGTACGTGCTGTCGTTCGGGGGACACGGCGACCTTCCGCGGGTGATGCGCTACCTGTGCTCCGGCGACGCGCCCGCCATGCCCGATCTCGGCGAGGCCCGCGAGTACGTGACCGGCGCGGAGCACGTGACGATCCATCCGCCCCACGACTACGGCGTCGCCGTCGTCCTGCTCGGCATCGCCGACCGCGGCGTCGTGCCCCCCGGGCAGGTCGAGCCGCTGCGGACCGGGATCCTGACCTTCCTGCGCGCCTCGTCGCTGACGCTCGTCGACAGGGCGGCGGCGGAGCGCGAGTTCGCCCGGGCGCGCGAGTACGCCGCCACGCTGCCGGAGCCGGCGCGCACTTACATGACCTGGGTCAACGAGCGGGCCGTCGACAAGCTCGGCCCGGTCCTGCTCCCCGTCGTCATCGGCCTCGGCGGCGACCCCGCCCTGTCGCCGGAGCGCGCCGATCCGCCCACGGCCCCGGTCTTCCTGCTGCACGGCGCCGACGACAACGTGATCCCGTCGGTCGAGACGGTGCTGCTCGCCGCCCATCTCCACGACCGCACCGAGGTCCACGCCCTGCTCAGCACCCTCATCACCCACGCCGAGGTCGACCGCCCGCCCACCGCGTCGGACCTGTGGACGCTCGTGGGCTTCTGGCGGGCGCTCATGCGGATCTAGGGTTCCTTGGGTTCCTCAGGTTCCTCAGGTTCCTTGGGTTCCTGGGGTTCGTCGGGTTCGTCAGGTTCGTCGGGTTCGACGGGTTCGTCGGGTTCGTCAGGTTCGTCGGGTTCGACGGGTTCGTCGGGTTCGTCAGGTTCGACGGGTTCGACGGGTTCGTCGGGTTCGACGGGTTCGTCGGGTTCGTCAGGTTCGACGGGTTCGTCGGGTTCGTCAGGTTCGTCAGGTTCGTCAGGTTCGTCAGGTTCGTCAGGTTCGTCAGGTTCGACGGGTTCGGCGAGCAGACCGCCAAGATGAGACAATCAACAGCAAGCTCTTCAATCTGCAATCTGCAATCAGCAATCTGCAATCTGAAATCTGAGATCGAATGATTCGCCTCCAGAAGATCCTCTCCACCGCCGGCGTCGCCTCCCGGCGCGCCTCCGAGCAGCTCATTCTCGAGGGACGGGTGACCGTCAACGGGGAGACGGTGCGTGAGCTCGGGGCCAAGGCGGAGCCCGGGAAGGACGACATCCGCGTGGACGGGCGCCGCGTGAAGGCCGCGCCGCGCACGCGCTACATCCTCCTGCACAAGCCCAAGGGCTTCGTGACGACGCGCAGCGACCCCGAGGGGCGCCGGACGGTGCTGGACCTGCTGAAGAACGTGGGTTACGTCTACCCCGTTGGCCGCCTCGACTACGACACCGAGGGGCTGCTCCTGCTGACGAGCGACGGCGACCTGGCGGCCGCCCTCCTCCACCCCCGCCACGAGGTGCCGCGCATCTACGAGGCCATCGTGAAGGGCGTGCCGGACGACGCGGCGATGGAGCGGCTGAGCCGGGGAGTGCACCTGGATGGGCGGCGGACGGGTGGCGCGGACGTGACACGCGGCTCCACGGTCGGCAAGGGACGGGACCAGACGACCAAGCTGATCCTGACGCTGCGGGAGGGCCGCAACCGGCAGGTGCGCCGGATGTGCGCCGCCGTGGGTCACCCCGTGCGGCGGCTCGTCCGTGTGCGGATGGGGCCGATCGCGCTCGGCGACCTGCGCCCCGGCGAGTGGCGCGAACTCATGCCCCAGGAGGTCGCGAAGCTGCGCCGCGCCGCCGGACTCTAGTCGTCGTCCTCTTCGTCGTCGTCGTCGTCGTCGTCCGCGTCGTCGAGGTCGTCATCGTCATCGAGGTCGTCCTCGTCCTCGTCCTCGTCCTCGTCCTCGTCCTCGTCATCCTCGTCGTCGTCCCCACCCACAGCCGTCGCGGGGGCACCCTCGTCATCGCCGTCGGCGGCGGGCGCCTCGTCGTCGGCGTCCGGCGTGGCAGCGACGGGCGCCTCGTACGGCTCCTCCTCACCTGACGCCTGCCCGCTCGCGGCGATCGCCGCGAGATCCCCCTCGTCGAGGGGCAGCATGTCGTCGGTGACGGGCCGCTCGGTGAGCACGGCCGGCGCCTCCCAACCGAGCGCGGCCGCCATGTCCTCGACCTTCGGCAGGTCGTTCAGGTCCTTCAGGCCGAACCGGATCAGGAACTCCTTGGTCGTGCCGTAGAGGAACGGCCGGCCGACCACGTTCTTGCGGCCGACGATCTTCACCAGGTGCCGCTCGAGCAGCGTCGAGAGGACGCCGGAGGTGTTGACGCCGCGGATCTCGCCGACCTCGGCCGCCGTGATCGGCTGCTTGTAGGCGATGACGGCGAGCGTCTCGAGGGACTGGACCGACAGCTTCTGGGTCGTCCGCTCGTGGAAGAGGCGCCGCACCCAGTCGTGCAGCTCGGGCCGCGTCATGATCTGGTAGCCGCCAGCGACGAGCGCGATGTGGAGGCCGCGCCGCTGCTCGTACTCCGCCCGCAGCGCCTCGAAGGCTGCCGTGACGTCCTCCTTCGGCTCGTCGGACAGGACGCGCGTCAGCGTCTTGAGCGTGATGGGCTCGGGCGAGGCGAAGAGGATCGCCTCGATGATCGCCATCAGCTGGCCGCTGTCGAGATGCGCGGACTCCTCGGGCTCGACGGGCCCGGCATCGGCGGCGCCCGCCGCGCCGTCGGGACCGGGACCGTCCCCTGCCTCCGTCTGCGCCTCATCGCCGTCGCCCGCGGCGACGTCACCAGCGACGTCCTCGGCCGCCACGGCCTCGGACACCGGCTCCTGCGACTCCGCCATCTCGACGTCCGGCGTCTCCGGCTCGCCATGCATGTCGTTCTGATCCTCGGTGCTCATTCGACTCGACCCTTTTCGGGTTCGCCAGGTTCGACGGGTTCGTCGGGTTCGTCGGGTTCGACGGGTTCGTCGGGTTCGACGGGTTCGTCAGGTTCGACGGGTTCGCCAGGTTCGTCAGTGTCCACGGCGAGCGTCATCGACGCGGGCTCCGTGTCGTGCGGGACGCCGGTCTCGGCGGCGTCGCCGGGCGCGCCGCCAGCGGCGGCGGCGGGCGCGCCGCCAGCGGCGGCGGCGGCCGCGGTCACGTCCGGCGACGCGGCCCGAGGCCGCTCGTCCTCACGCCCCGGCGGCCGCTCCGGCGCGACCGGCCGGACGGGCGCGATCGGCGCGACAGGCCAGAGGGGCCAGCGCGGCGGCTCGGGCGGCAGGGGCGGCGCCGGGCGGATGGAGAACGCGGGTTCGTCGGGTTCGACAGGTTCGACGGGTTCCTCAGGTGCCAAGGGTGCTGAGGCGACGACGGAGCGCGTAACGGGCCGCGCGGGCTCGAGCGCCGCGTTCGGCCAGAACGGCCAGCGCGGCGGCTCGAACGCGGCAGGCGGCGTCGGGCGGACGGGGACGACGCGTTCCTGAGGTGCCTCAGGTGCCTGGGGTGCCTCAGGTGCCTGGGGTGCCTCGCGTGCCTCGGAGTCTTCGAGTCGCTCGCGTTCGGCAATCGCCCTGCCCTCGGGGGACGGGGGGGGCAGCGGGTGGTGCGACCGGTACTCGTCCTCGGGGTCGTGGATCGGATGCGGGGCGTCCTGCGGGCGGGCGCGCTTGTACACGCGGATCGCGCCGAAGGCGCCGGACTGGAAGACCCGGACCAGCTTGAGCCGGATCATCTCCAGCAGCGCCAGGAACGTCACGACCATGTCGCCGCGCGCGGCCACGTCGTCGAACAGGTCCTCGAAGCCGCACGCCTCGGTCTCGGAGAGGCGCTCGAGCAACTGCTCGATGCGCGACTCGATCGACATCTCCTCGGGCGGCAGGGGCACGGGCGGGCGCACGCGCGTCCGCTCGATCACCTTGCGGAAGGCGCCGAGGAGGCTGAAGAGGTCGACCTCCAGCTCGGGCTCGAACTCGTCGCCGGCGATCGCCTCGACGCGCGAGTCGGGGCGCGTCCACTGGGCGCTGCGCAGCGTCTCGCGCTCGTGCAGCAGTTCGGCCGCCGACTTGAACTTCTGGTGCTCGAGCAGGCGCCGCACGAGCGCGTCGCGCGGGTCCTCCTCGGCCTCCACGTCCTCCTGCGCCGGGTCGGGGCGCGGCAGCAGCATCCGGCTCTTGATGTGGATGAGCGTGGCCGCCATCACCAGGAACTCGCTCGCGACGTCGAGGTTGAGCTCCTGCATCAGGTCGAGGTACTCGAGGTACTGCTTCGTGATGAGGGCGATCGGGATGTCGTAGACGTTCACCTGGTTCTTGCGAATCAGGTGGACGAGCAGGTCGAGCGGCCCCTCGAACGACTGCAGCTTGATCCGGATCGAGTCGAGCTGGGACTCGAAGCCGTCGTCGGGAGCGCCGCCGGGGACCGGCGGCTTGTCGGGCGAATCGCTCATGTCAGTCACGGGCGCCCGGGCCTAGTAGCGCAGCTTCACGGCCGCGCGCACCCGCTCCATCGTCTCCTGGGCCGTCGCGCGCGCCTGGCGGGACCCCTCGACGAGGACCTCGCGGATGTACCCCGGCCGGGCGAGCGCCGCCTGGCGCCGCTCGCGGATGGGATCGAGCCGCAGGTTGATGGCCGCGGCGAGCTTGGTCTTCACCTCGACGTCGCCGACCTTGCCGGCGCGGTAGCGGGCCTTCAGGTCCTCCACCTCCTCGCGGTTCGGGTTGAAGGCGTCGTGGTAGGTGAAGACGGGGTTGCCCTCGACCGTCCCGGGGATGTCGGCGCGCACGCGCTTGGGGTCCGTGTACATCTGCCGGACCTTCTGCCGCACGGTCTCCGCGTCATCCGACAGGTCGATCGTGTTGTTGTAGCTCTTGCTCATCTTCCGGTTGTCGAGCCCCGGCAGGCGCGGCGTCGGCGTGAGCAGCACCTGCGGTTCCTGGAAGACCGGGCCGTAGAAGTTGTGGAAGCGGCGCGCCACCTCGCGCGTCAGCTCGACGTGGGGCACCTGGTCCTCGCCGACCGGCACGACGTCGGCGTTGTACATGAGGATGTCGGCCGCCTGCAGCAACGGGTAGCCGAGGAAGCCGATGCTCCCGAGATCCTTGTCGGCGATCTGCTCGATCTGCTCCTTGTAGGTCGGCACGCGCTCGAGCCACGGGATCGGCGTGATCATCTGCAGCAGCAGGTACAGCTCGGCGTGCTCGGGCACGAGCGACTGCACGAAGAACGTGCTCTGCTCGGGGTCGAGGCCGGCGCCAATCCAGTCCGCCGCCATGTCGAACGCGTCGCCGACGATGGCGCTCGTGTCGGCGTAGTTGCTCGTCAGCGCGTGCCAGTCGACGACACAGTAGAAGCAGTCGTACTGCGACTGCATGGTCACCCAGTTGTCGAGCGCCCCGACCAGGTGCCCGAGGTGCAATTTCCCCGTCGGGCGCATCCCCGACAACACCCGCTTCTTCGTCGTCACAGCAGCCACGTCAACACCAGCGTCCGCACCGGAACGGTAATCGCGCCCAGGATGCCCGTGAGCATCAGCGCGTAGATAATCAGGAACCCATACGGCCGCAGCCGCTCCACCCCGCGCGCCGCCGACAGCGGCAGGATGCCCATGAGCACGTTGCCCCCGTCGAGCGGCGGCACCGGGATCATGTTGAACACGGCCAGCAGCAGGTTCACCAGCACGAAGAGCAGCAGGCCGTAAGCCACCACGCCGTCGGCCGGCCCCAGCTTGAACGCCACCGCGCCCGCCGCGGCCATCAGCACGTTGCTGATGGGGCCCGCCGCCGCCACGATCGCGAAGTCGCGGCGCGGCGACTGCAGGTTGCGCGGGTCGACCGGCACCGGCTTGGCCCAGCCGATGAGCGGCAGCCCCGTCATGAGCGCGATGAGCGGGAACAGGAGCGTCCCGATGGGGTCGACATGCACCAGCGGGTTCAGCGAGAGCCGGCCCAGGAGCCGGGCCGTCGGATCCCCGAGCTGGTTCGCCGACCAGGCGTGCGCCGCCTCGTGCACCGTCAGCGAGACGATCAGCACGAGAAACGACACGAATATCTGCTCGAAATCGACACCTGCCAAGCCCTAGAGCGTAGCACAGGCAGGTTCGGGTTCCAGGGGCTCCGGGGTTCCTCCGGTTCCGGGTTCCGCCCGGCGCGCGGCCGTCGGGACCCGGAAAAGGGGCCTGCCCCCTCTTCCGGTCCGTGCCGCTAGGTCGTCCGCCCCAGCAGGTCCGGGCCCTACTGGCCCCGGCCGGGCCGGCCGCGCTCGGGCGGGGGGTTCTTGAGGGTCCGGTACTGCGCGAGGCCGGCGTTGACCTTGAACTCGATGCCCATCCGCCCGATCTCGGCGGTCGCGCGCGACGGGTCGCCGCTCACGCCCGAGTCCTTCGGGCCGCCCCACGGCCAGAGCCGGTCCTTGCGGATGCCGGCGGGATGCACGTAGAGCAACTGCGACGTGTCGCTGATGCCCGCGTGCGACCCGACCGTCGCATCGTCGTAGCCGTAGGCCGCGAGCAGCCAGGCGCGGTAGTAGTCGCGGCTCAGCGCGTAGTAGTCGGTGAGCGCGTACACCGTGACGCCCGCGTCCTTCCACTCCTCGTTGAGCGCCTTGGCCACGTTCGTCATGCCCGCCTGGTTGCCGCCGCTGTCGCCGATGAACAGGATGTCGGTGAAGCCGTGCGTCTTGAGGCTCCGGGCCGCCGCGTCAAGGAGCTGGTCGTAGTGCGGCGACGGCAGCGAGATCGCGCCGGGGTTCTGGCGGTCGGGGTCGCCCTCGGGCACGTATTGCACGACAGGCGCGACGAGCGCGTTGCCCAGGCGGCGCGCCATCAGGTCGGCCGAGTGGCGGATGATGAAATTGTGCTTGCCGAGCACCATGTGGTACCCGTTCTTCTCGGTGCCGCCGGTCGGCACGATCACCGTCGTCTTGCCCGCCTTCATCGCGTCGCGGGTCTCCTCCCACGTCAGCTCGTCGATGAACACGGTGTCGGGCGCATGGGTCGGCGTCTTGCTCGCCGGCGCGGTCAGCATGGTCTTCTCGGGCGGGCCCGCGGGCCGGGCCGGGCCGCCGGGGCGCCCGCCGCGGCCGCCGCCGGGCGGCGCCGGCGCCGGGATCGCCGGCGGAACACCGGTCATGGCCATCAGCGAGCGGATCTGGGCCAGGGCGTTGTTCAGCTTGATCTCGAGGAAGATCCGGCCCATCTCGGGCGACGACTGGGCCGGGTCGCCGCTCACGCCGTTGCCCTCGTAGGTGTTGCCCGTGAGCCGGTCGCGGCGCACGTGCTGCGGGGCGACGAGCAGCAGCTCCGATGTGTCGAGCAGGTTGGCGTGGCCGCCGATCTTGTCCTCGGGGATCCCGAGGTTCTTCGTGATCCACTGGTTCTGCTCGGCGTGCGACTTGGTGTAGTAGTCGTCGATCCAGAAGGCGCGCGCCGCGCCCTGCCACGTCTCGTTCAGGCGGTTGGCGGCCTCGCGCATGCCGTTCCGGTTGCCGCCGGACTCGCCGATGAACAGCACCGTCTTGAAGCCGCCCGACTTGAGGCTCCGCCCCGCGTCGACCAGCAGCTCGATGAAGCGGTCGTCGGGCAGCGTGATCGTCCCGGGCTTGCCCATGTGGCCCGTCGCCGTCTCCCAGCTGCCCTCCGGCACGTAGGCGATGACGGGCGCCACGAGGGTGTGGCCGAGCGCGCGGGCGATCTTGTCGGCCATGTAGTGCATGACGAACTTGTGCTCGCCGTCCACCATGTGCGGGCCCTTCTGCTCGGTCCCCGCGGTCCCGACGATGACCGTTGTCGTGCCGCCCGCGATGAGGTCGCGCACCTCGGCCCAGGTCAGGTCCTCGAGGTAGACGCTGTCGGGGGGCGTGCCGGACGGGGCGGTGGCGGGCGCGTCGGCCGGACGCTGGGCGCTGACGGCCACGGCCGCGGTCGCGGCCAGGGCGAGGGCAAGGGCGATGGGTACCACGCGGTTGGTCATGGACGGTCTCTCCTGGGAACCGGCCAAGCCTACACCAGCGGGGCGGCCCCGGGCGACCGGCGGGCGCGCGCCCCCGTCAGGGCGTGCCGAGCGCGGCGAAGTGCGCGATCACGGCGTCCGCGGCCTTCGCCCCGACGATGGGGGTGAGGTCCTCGCGCGTCGCGCGCCGGACGCCCGCGACGCTGCCGAAGGCCGACAGCAGCGCCTTGCGCCGCCGGGGCCCGATGCCGGGCACCACGTCGAGCTCCGACCGCAGGTCGCGCATCGTCCGGGCCTTGCGATGGAAGGTGACGGCGAAGCGGTGGGCCTCGTCGCGGATGCGTTGCAGCAGGCGCAGCGCCGCCCCGTGCGGGTCGAGCGCGAGCGGCCTGTCGCTGTCGCGCGTGAACACCAGCTCCTCGCGCTTGGCGAGCCCCACCGCGATGAGGTTCGACAGGCCGACGGTCTCGAGCGCGCCGTACGCGGCGTTCAGCTGCCCCTTGCCCCCGTCGATGACGACCAGGTCCGGAAACGGCCCGCCCGCCTCGAGCACGCGGGCGTACCGGCGCCGCACCACCTGGGCCATCGCGGCGAAGTCGTCCAGGAACCTTTCCTCGGGTTCCTCACGTTCCTGGGGTTCCTGACGTTCCTTTCTTGATTCTTGATTCTTGATTCTGAATTTTCTGTAGTCCCCCTTCTTCATCCGGCCGTCTTCGCAGACGACCATCGAGGCGACGGTCTCGGCGCCCTGGATGGTGGAGATGTCGAAGCACTCGATCCGGCGCGGCAGGGCGGGCAGCTTGAGCGCGGCCTGGAGGATCTCGAGCGCCTCGTAGTTGGCGGTGCCGGTCTCGTCCACGCGCGTGCGGTAGGCCAGCGCGGCGTTGCGCTCGGCCAGCTCGACCAGCCCCCGCTTGTCGCCGCGGCGGGGGACGACGAGGCGCACGCGCCGGCCCGAGAGGCCCGAGAGCCACGCCTCGACGGCGTCGGCCTCGGCGATGCCCACGGGCAGGTGCACCTCGGGCGGGGGCATGGCCTCGGTGTAGAACTGCTGGACGGCGGCCTCGAGGACGCTCGCCTCGGCCGCGCCGGCCACCTCCCCCGCGGCCGGCAGGTCCGCGCGCTCGAGGTCGGCGACGAGCTCGAGCCGCTCGATGACGCGGCCCCCCCGGACGATGAAGACGAGCACCGCCGCGCCGGCCGGGCCCACCTTGACGCCGAAGACGTCGCGGTCGCCGAGTTCCGCCGTCGCCATCTTCTGCTGCCGCTCGCGGACGGCCTGCACCGTGCGCATCGCGTCCCTGAGGTGCGCCGCCTCCTCGTAGCGCTCGCCGGCGGCGGCCTCCATCATCCGGCCGTGGAGCTGGTCGGCCAGCTCCTGGTTCCGCCCCTCGAGGAAGAGGCGCGTGTCGTCGACCGCGACCTGGTAGCGCTCCGCCGTGCAGATCGTGTCGACGCAGGGCGCCAGGCAGCGCTTGATGTCGTACTCGAGGCAGGCCCGGCCCCGCTTGCCCGTGATGACCTCGTTGCACGAGCGGATCCCGAAGAGGCGGTGCGTGAGCGCCATGGTCCGCCGGGCGAGCTTGGCCGGCAGGAAGGGGCCGGCGTAGAAATGGCCGTCCCGGGCCACCTGGCGGGCGACGAGGACGCGCGGGAACGCCTCCCCCGTCGTCAGCTGCAGGTAGGGATAGTTCTTGTCATCCCGGAGCAGGATGTTGAACCTGGGCGCCCGCTGCTTGATGAGGTTGTTCTCGAGGGCCAGGGCCTCGACGACCGAGTCGGTGACGACGACCTCGAGGCGGGCGATCTCCTCCAGCAGGGCGTCGGTCTTGGGGCTCGAGCCCCGGGCGCCGAGGTAGCTGCGCACGCGGTCCCGGAGCACGCGGGCCTTGCCCACGTAGATGGTGTCGCCCGCCCGGTTGAAGTACAGGTAGACGCCCGGCTGCTCCGGCAGCCGCTGGATCTGCTCCTTGAGTTCGTGGATGGCCATCGGCTACGCTAAGGCCGAGTTTATGACATTTACGGGCGCGATCGGCGCCATCTGCATGTTCCCGCTGCGGGCGATCATCGCGGCCGCCGTGGCGCTCCGCATCCACCCGAACGTCCTCACCCTCATCGGCGTCCTCATCAACGTCCTCGCCGCGTGGATGCTCGCGACCGACCGCTTCCTGCTCGCCGGCGTGATCATGATCGCCGCGAACATCTTCGACTTCATCGACGGCAAGGTCGCGCACATCACGGGCAAGCAGTCCGAGTTCGGCGCCTTCTGGGACTCGACGCTCGATCGCTTCTCCGACCTCGCGCTCTTCACGGGCCTCGTCTGGCTGTACGCCGACCTCGGCCGCAAGGACTACGTCCTCGTCGCGACGCTCACGCTCATCTTCTCGATCATGACCAGCTACGCGCGCGCCCGCGCCGAGTCGCTCGTCGAGAAGTGCAAGGTGGGATTCATGGAGCGCCCCGAGCGCATCGTGCTCTTCATGATCGGGGCGTTCACCGACCGGATGGCCGGCGTGCTGTGGGTGATCCTCACGCTGTCGGTGGTCACGGTCGCCAACCGCATCCACTACACCTACCTGGCGCTCAACGACGCGCCGATGCCGTCGGGCGTCTTCTGGCGCTTCTTCTTCTGGCGCGACGAGCGGACGACGGTCCCCTACGACATCTGGGTGATCGCCATCCTCGCCTTCGTCTGGCTCACGCCCCCGGCCTGGCTCGGCGACCCCACCGCGACCGGCATGGGCCTGCTCGGCTGGCTCGGCCTCGCCTGACGGCCGCAGGCGCCGCCCCGCTCACGACGTCCCCGATGCCGCCGTCCCGGCGGCGGACGCGCCGTCCCGGGGGCGCCCCGCTCACCTGCCGTGCCGGCTCGCGGGGCGCGGACACCACCTGGGCCGCGCCCAGCCCGGCGCCGCCGCGCCCCGCGAACCAGACCTCCCTCCCCCGGGCCAGCCCTGAACGGCGCCGAAGGACGCTGAGCGACGGCTCATGCCTTCGGCGTCGGGCCTGCCCCGAGCGAGGACTCAGTGCTTCCGGGCCGACGGGCGGCTGATCGGCGGCACGACGCCCAGGACCCGGTAGTCGGAGACGAGCTTGCCGTAGTGCTCACCCTGGTGCTCGATCCAGAACACGAGGAGCGGCTTCGGGGCGCTCTTCACCAGCGGGTACGACGCGGCAATCGCGGCCTCCATCTCGGCGACGACCGACGCGCGGGTCTGCGGCTTCGCGGCGTCCGCCTTGTCGCGCGCCTCGTAGTCGAAGGGCTTCCCCTGCAGGTTCGCCGTCGACATCTCGAGGCCGATCGTCACGTGCCGCAGCTCCTCGAGCACGGACCGCGAGTCGGGGTGCGGGCGCCAGCCCAGCTTGTCGTCGGGGAACCCGGTGTCCTTCGCCATCGCGAGGATCTTGTCGTGCGTGCTGATCCACGCGCGTGCCACCTGCGCCTCGTAGGTGCTGGGCGGGGGCGCCTGGGTCTCGCCGGGCGCGGAGAGCAGGGTGGCAAGGGTGGCGGCGAGGGCAAGGGCGGCAACGCGGGACATGGCACCTCCTGGATGCACTGGATGGGACCATCGTATGGAGGCGCGGGGCGGACCGGGAGGCCCGAGTGCCGGGCGGCGGGCGGGGTGTGGCGGACGGGATGCCGGCGTACGCCAACGCCCATTCTGCGCAAGAGAGACAGCGAACGGCGGCAACCAAACCGATAATGGCTGACGCCGCCGTTGGACCTGTGGCAAGCTCTGATTTCGAGGTATTAGTGAGCAGCTGCCTAGAGATGTTGGCGAAGCACGAGTCCCTTGCGAGACGCCGTTCAGAGTCCGCCAAACAGGTGGAGCGGGTGTCCGCGGCCCTTGCGACGACGACGCTCGCTTCGTCGATGCCGATCTCCATTTTTTGCGCGGGGTCGTTGGCTCGACAAGAGGCCGGCGAACACTCAGACCTAGACATATTCGTCGTATCAGAGGAGGCACGTTCACACACAAGCCGCCTACGCGAGTACACGCTCTTCGCTGAGCTAATTCAGCTTAACTCGTCGCTCGGATTTCCGGAATTCAGCAACGACGGTCAATTCCTGAAGATCTGCCCAATCAAAGATCTCATTGAAGCAACAGGCTCGGCTCGCGACGACAGCGACAACCTGTTCACCACTCGACTGCTGATGGTCCTTGAGAGCGCCCCCCTTCTCAACCCCGAGCGATTTGCCGTTCAGCTTCGCCTCGTCGCCGACAATTACTACCGAGACAATCGCAGCAAGAAGTCCTTCCGACCTTTGTTCCTGCTGAATGATCTTCTTCGATACTGGCGCACCCTCTGCCTCAACTACGAAGAACGCCGCCACGACCGCACTAATACTACTTTGTCAGTTTCGTCGGCGTGAGCTGACGGTTTCCTCTTGTACTCGCGTGCGCGGTTCGATACGCTGCGCGGGTGAAGACGACGCCTGCACGGGCGCTGCTCCAGCGCCTTGGCCGGTTCCTCGACGGCTTCAGCGCGTGCTTCAGTCGCCGCCCGCAACGCGAGGCAGCGAGTCGCTACCTCGACGGCCTGTTGAACGACAGCGAGCGGAAGTCGATGCAGGCAATGCATGGCCGGTTGAGTGATCCCGGTCAGTACCAAGCGCTGCAGCACTTCATCACGGACTCGCCCTGGGAGGCCGAGCGCGTGTGGACGCAGCTGCGGGCCGCCGTCCCGGTGCGCGCCGGCATTCTCGCCATCGACGACACGGGCTTCCCCAAGCAGGGGACGGATTCGGTGGGCGTGCAGCGCCAGTATTGTGGCGCGCTGGGCAAGGTCGGCAACTGCCAGGTGGCGGTGTCGAGTGCGCTGATCGCCGACGGTCGCACGTGGCCCCTCGCGTTCGACCTGTATCTGCCCGCGTTGTGGACCGACGATGCCGATCGGCGCGCGCGGGTGGGCCTGCCGGACACCGTGGTCTTTCGCGAGAAGTGGAAGATCGCCCTGGCCCAGGTGCGCACCATTCTGAAGGCCGGCTTCACGATCACCGGCGTCGTGGTCGATGCGGACTACGGGCGCAACGCGGCGTTTCGTGAGGGCCTGGAGCGCCTCGGGCTTGCGTATGGCGTGGCGATTCGTGGCGATCTCGTCTTCACGGTGGTCGACGTGGAGGGCGGGCCGGTCAGTGCCGCCGATCTGGCGGCCTCGGCGCCGGCGGGCGCGTGGGAGACCGTGACGTGGGGCGCCGATCCGGCGCAGCCGATCGGGGCTCGGTTCTGTGCGCTCCGCGTCCGACCGGTCGAGGGGCGCGGCGATCGCTGGTTGCTCTGCGAGCGCTCGCCGGCCGATGTGCACAAGTACTACCTGCTGCATGTGCCGCCGACGGCGACGCTGCACGACCTCGTGACGCTCGCGCGCAGTCGCTGGCCGATCGAGCAGCAGTATCGCGAACTCAAGGATGACCTCGGCCTCGACCACTTCGAGGGACGCTCGTACCGCGGCTGGACTCACCACGTCGTGCTCACCGCCGTGGCCTTCACCTTCCTCCAGATCGAGCGTGGCCGACGCGGGGACGACACGCCACGCCCCACGTTGCCCGTGGTGCGCGGCTGGGTCCGCGAGATCTTCGGCCTGCTCTACGTCATTCACAACCAGCGACTACTCGGCATGCTCGACAGCTTCCGCCGCAACGCCCCGCTGCGAAGGTGACAAAGTAGTACTAAGCCTTGGCGTAAGAAGAACGTTAATCTCAAGTTTAGCCGTATGGTCACGGTCTTCAGCACGGTCCTACCTGTCATACTTGAGCCAATCGACACACCCGACGCAATGGTCGCACTCTGCAGTCGCCCGCCACTTGAGCGACTGGCGTCCGCCCTGGATCTGTTGGCAGACGCCTCGATACTCAGGCAGTGGCCACAAATTCTCGACTTGTACGAAGAATTCCTGCGATGGAAAGAGGAAGAGAACGTCGAGGAATATCTGGAGGGGGGCACGCGCAAGGACATAGTTCGAAAGCACGCAGAGACACTGTCAGCCTTTCTCTACTCGGCGCTGACCCACGAAAGGATCGCACCGGAGCTGCGTCGCTACCTGGTTCTTTAGATGGGCGCCACCATGGCTGTGCACTTCCTGCTACTCGAGCTCACCGACCCTGTGGTCAATGCGTTCTTGTGGAGAGTCCGACACATTCTTACGGGCCATTACGGCAAAGGACCAATCCACGTCACGCTTAGAGGACCGTACGAAGGCGACAGCCCTCGCAAGGTCCTGGAAGACGCACGAGCCAAGCTCAAGTACGACGTCCTCAGGATCGCTGGCGTTGGACGCTTCTCCAATCCGGGCGAAGAAGTCGTGTTCTTCCGCGTGGACAGCCCTCACCTTCGGGAAGTTTGGTGGAAGAAGTCCTTCCCCATCGAACGATACGGATTCGAACCGCATGTTTCTGTCTATAGAGGGCACGACGCTGATTTCGCTGATGAAGCTGCCGCTATCTTGAGGGAAGAGCACGTTGAGCTAATGTGCGCGGAACATCGCCTTGTCTGGTACAAGACGAAGCAACCCGACCTATTCACCCCTTCAAGCCCGTCGGTTGGGGCCATGGTCGGCCTGGAGCAATCGGGCCGCACGGCGATTCTTGACCGGGTTGAACGCCGCGTTGACTCATACCGGGCACGACAGATGGCCAGCAGGCCCTAGTCGGCTTGTACCTTAGGCGGCTGTTGGGCCAAGCAGCGTTGAATCGGGCCGAGCCCCAGCGGTCACTCCGCGACGTCAGGACGCCTTGCGCTTGCGGCCGCCGGCGCCCTTCGCGGCGGCGGTCTTCGACGAGGCGCGCTTCCCCTTGGCCTCGGCGGGCTCCTCGACCTTGGCGGTCTTCTTCTTGCCCGCGCTGACCTGGTCGAGGCTCCGGCGCAGGGCTTCCATCAGGTCGACGACCTTCGGCGGCTCGGCCTCGGCGGGCGCGACGATCTCCTCGCCCGCGACCTTGGCGTCGATGATCTGGCGCAGGCCGGCCTGGTACTCGTCCTTGTAGTCGGCCAGGTTGAGCTCGCCCTCGTAGCTCTCGATGACCTGGCGGGCCAGCTTCATCTCCGCCGGGTTCACCGAGCCGCGCACCTCGCGCAGCTCGTCGATCTGGTCGATCGTCCGGATCTCGGCGGCGTGGTGCAGCGTGTACATCACGAGGCCCTGCTTGTGCGGCTTCACCGCCACGAGGTACTCGCGGCCGTGGATGGCCAGCTTGCCGATGCCCGCCTTGCCCTGCATGCCCTCGCGCATGACGGCGTACGCGTCGGCCGCCATCGGCCCCTCGGGCGCCAGGTAGTACGCCTTGTCGACGTACATCGGGTCGATCGCGTCCACCTCGGTGAACTGCACCAGGTTGATGACCTTCGTGGACTCCGCGCGGACCTTCGCGATGTCCTCCTCGTTCACGACGACCCAGCGGCCCTTCTCGAACTCGTAGCCCTTGACCACCTCGGCCGAGGTGATCTCGCGCTCGCACTTCGGGCACCACTTCTTCTGCTGGATCCGCGTCTGGCACTCGGCGTGGAGCTGGTTGAACGAGATCGTGGCCGCCGACTCCGTCGCCGGATACACCCGTATCGGAATCGTGACGAGGCTGACCTTGATGTAGCCCTTCCAGGTCGGTCGCGCAGCCATGAGGCCTCCAGTCATCGATCTATCGGACAGCACCGCCCGGCCCAATAGACCGCATCACGAAGATTGCAGATTGAAGATTGCAGATTGACGATTGACGTTCGCTGCGATTCCCAGATCGCAAATCACAAGATCACAAGATCACAAGATCCCAAATCACGAGATCACGAGATCACGAGATCACCAAATCTCATCTACACACTTTCCCTGGTATCCCGCTCCCCCAGGTGGATGCCCGGGCCGCCGTCGAACTCGATGTCGTGGCTCGAGATCTTTTCGCGGAGCAGGCGGCGCACCTCGCCGAGGCGCGTGCCCGGCACCCGCAGGCGGCGCGCCACGGGGCGGCGGCGGGCGATGAGCACCAGCGTCGGGTCGGGTTCGTCCCGCCAGCTGAGGCCCCCGATCTCCGTGTAGGGCATGAAGCCGCCGTCCGTCCAGATGCCGTCCGCGTACAGCCCCCGGCCGACGCGGGTCGAGAGCGGCAGCGCGTAGCCGTAGTAGACGAACATCATCACCTCCCCGAAGAGCGAGGTGGGCGGCCGCAGCTGGATGATCGCCTTGAAGAGGATGAGCAACCCGAGCATCACCCCGATGGCGAGGCTCAGGCCGTAGTAGGGGGGCTTCGGCGCCGGCCAGACCAGCACCGCCGTGGCCCGCCGGCGGGCCCACCGCAGCAGGTCCTTCGCGACCAGCAGGTTCGCGACGAGGAATCCCGCGCCGAGCGCGAAGAGGACCTGCGGCAGCAGCGCGCCGAGATCTGACATCACCCGGCCCGCTGCGGCGCCTGGTCCACCGCCTCGGCGCGCTGGCCGAGCGCCGGGTCGAAGCACCGCCGGCACCGGGCTTCGTACGTCCCCTGCGCCCCGAGCAGCACCCGGTCGCTGCTCGCCACGAGGCGCTGGGTGTGGTTCGCCGGGTTCCCGCAGACCATGCAGATCGCCCGGGTCTTGGTGATGTACTCGGCAATGGCGAGCAGCTGCGGCATCGGCTCGAAGGGCTTCCCCAGGTAGTCCTGGTCCAGCCCCGCCACGATGACGCGCACCCCGCGGGCCGCCAGGGCCGCGCAGACGCCGGGCAGGTCCTGGTCGAAGAACTGCCCCTCGTCGATCCCCACCACTTCCGTGTCGGGCAGCACCGCCGCCTCGAGTTCCGCCGCCGACCCGACCGGCGTGGACGGGATGCGCAGCTCGCTGTGCGACACGATGTGGTCTTCCCCGAAGCGGGTGTCCACCGCCGGCTTGAAGATCTGCACCCGCTGCCGGGCGATCTGCGCCCGCCGCAGGCGACGGATGAGCTCCTCGCTCTTCCCGCTGAACATGCTGCCGACGACGACCTCGATCCAGCCGACGATGGGGGTGCGCACGACGTCCATGGGGTCAATTTACACCGAGCGCCGCCCGGGGCCGCCCCCGGAGTGCCGGTTTCCCGGCAGCCGCTCCCGGGCACCACGCCCGCCCGGGCCGGATTCCGGGGCGAATTCGCCGGATCTCCCCATGGGTACGTCGTTTGCGACGTCCCCGGTGGATTCATCCGTCTCAGCACGGGAGCAGGCCGCACCATGGATGCCGTGACCCTCGCCCGATGGCAGTTCGGGATCACCACCGTCTACCACTTCTTCTTCGTCCCCCTCACGCTCGGCCTGGTCTGGGTGGTTGCGCTGCTGCAGACCGCCTGGTTCGTGTCGGGCCGTGACGTCTACCTCCGCCTCACGAAGTTCTGGGGCAAGCTCTTCCTCATCAACTTCGCGATGGGCGTCGCGACGGGCATCGTGCAGGAGTTCCAGTTCGGCATGAACTGGTCGGAGTACTCCCGCTTCGTCGGCGACGTCTTCGGCGCGCCGCTGGCCATCGAGGCCCTGCTCGCCTTCTTCCTCGAGTCGACGTTCCTGGGCCTGTGGATCTTCGGGTGGGACAAGCTGCCCCGCAAGCTCCACCTCGGGACGATCTGGGCGGTCGCCGTGGGGTCGAACCTGTCGGCGCTCTGGATCCTGATCGCCAACTCGTTCATGCAGCAGCCGCTCGGCTACGTCGTCCGCAACGGCCGCGCCGAGATGAACGACTTCTTCGCCCTGGCGACCAACCCGCACGTCTTCGTGCAGTTCCCGCACGTGCTGGCCGGCGCGATGGCGACGGCGGCCTTCTTCATCCTGGGCATCAGCGCGTGGCACCTGCACCGGTCGCGGGACGAGGGCGACCTCGAGGCCTTCTCGCTGTCGTTCCGGATCGGGGCCGTCTACGCGCTCGTGGCCACCCTCGCCGTGATGGCGGTCGGGCACAACCAGGCGCAGTACATGGTCCGCATCCAGCCGATGAAGATGGCCGCGGCCGAGGCCCTGTGGGAGACCGAGAACCCGGCCGCGATGTCGCTCTTCACCGTCGGCGACGAGGAGGCCCGGCGCGACATCATCGCCCTCAAGGTGCCCGGGCTCCTGAGCTTCCTCGCCTACAACCGGTTCGAGGGCGAGGTGAAGGGGATCAACGAGCTGCAGCGGCTCGCCGAGCAGCAGTTCGGCCCCGGCGACTACGTGCCCCCGGTCAAGTGGACCTACTGGACCTTCCGCCTGATGATCGGGGCGGGGCTGCTCATGCTGCTCGCCGCGCTGTGGGCCACCGTGGACGTCTGGCGCGACCGCGTCGGCGGCAGCGCCAGGCTGGTGCGGCTCCTGCCGTGGGCCATCGCGCTGCCGTACCTGGCGAACTCCGCGGGGTGGATCTTCACGGAGATCGGCCGCCAGCCGTGGATCGTGTTCGGCCTCCAGAAGACCGTGGACGCGGTCTCGCCGGCGGTCACCGCGGGCGAGGTCCTGACCTCGCTCGTCGGCTTCACGGTGATCTACGGCGCGCTGATGGTCGCGGACGTCTACCTGCTGGCGAAGTACGCCACGGCTGGCGCCTCCGCCGTCCAACTGCACCCCGGGCCGGCGCTCGAGGCGCCGGCGGGAGCCTGAGGGGGACGCCATGTTCGACCTGAACACGCTCTGGTTCGTGCTCGTGGCCGTGCTCTTCATCGGCTTCTTCGTCCTCGAGGGCTTCGACTACGGCGTCGGCATCCTGCTGCCCTTCCTCGGGCAGACCGACGACGAGCGGCGCCGGATCATCAACACGATCGGCCCGGTGTGGGACGGCAACGAGGTCTGGCTGCTCACGGCGGGCGGCGCCATCTTCGCGGCCTTCCCCGAGTGGTACGCCACGCTCTTCAGCGGCTTCTACCTGGCGCTGTTCCTCATGCTGGTCGCCCTGATCGTGCGGGGCGTCGCCTTCGAGTTCCGCAGCAAGGACCGGAACCCCACCTGGCGGCGCACCTTCGACCTGCTGATCTTCGCCGGCAGCGCGATTCCCGCGCTGCTCTGGGGCGTCGCGCTCGGCAACATGCTGAAGGGCGTGCCGATCGACGGCGACCACCAGTACGTCGGCGGGTTCTTCAACCTCCTCAACCCCTACGCCGTGCTCACGGGGCTCGCCTCGCTCACCGTCTTCATGACGCACGGGGCGATCTTCCTGAACCTCAAGAGCACCGACCCGATCCGCACGCGCGCGCGCCACGCGGCGCGCCGCATCGGGCCGATCGCCACCTTCTTCGTCTACGTCTTCGTCATCCTGACCTACGTCTGGACGGACGCCTTCCAGCGCTTCGGGATCAACCCCGGCATCATCCCGCTCGGGGCGCTCGGCGCGATGCTCGCGGCCGGCTGGTTCGTCCACCACGACCGCATGGGCTGGGCGTTCACGATGACCTCGCTCGGCATCGTGCTGTCGACGATCACGATCTTCATGGCGCTCTTCCCGCGGGTGATGGTCTCGAGCCTCGACCCCGGGTGGAGCCTCACCATCTACAACGCGTCGTCCACCCCCTACACCCTGAAGGTGATGACCGTGGTCGCCGGGCTCTTCGTGCCCGTCGTCCTGGCCTACCAGGGCTGGACGTACTGGGTGTTCCGGCGCCGGATCACGGCCGGCAGTCACCTGGAATACTGACATCTGGTGATCTCGTGATCTGGTGATCTCGTGATTTGGCGGGCGCGTCGTGGTGTTCGACATGACGATCCCTCGCATCGTGAACCGGGCGGCCTACCGGCTCCTCTACCGGGTGACGTGCCGGGCCCTGTGGCTGGTGGCCGCGCGGTGGTGACCTGAGGCGGGCGGCGTGCATGCGCGGCCCGCGGTGGAAGGGAGGGTGACATGGCTCGCGTCGTCGTCCTCGGGGCCGGGGTGTCCGGCCATACCGCTGCCGCCTTCCTGCGCAAGTGGCTGCCGCGCACCGACGAAGTCGCCGTCGTCTCGCCGCAGCCGCACTACAACTGGATTCCCTCCAACATCTGGGTGGGCGTCGGCCTGATGTCGCCGCGCCAGGTCACGTTCCCCCTCGCGCCGGTGTACGAGCGGGCGGGGATCGCGTTCCACCAGGCCCGCGCCGTGCGCCTGCACCCCGAGGGCGACGCCGGCGACCCGGCGCCCTACGTCGTCACCGAGTCCACGCGCCCCGGGCACGAGGGCGAGGTCGGGACCCTCAAGTACGACTTCCTGATCAACGCGACGGGCCCCAAGCTCAACTTCGGCGCCACGCCGGGGCTGGGCCCGTCCGGGCACAGCCTCTCGGTGTGCACCGAGGCGCACGCGGCCGACACGGCGGCCGCCCTCGGCCGCGCCGTCGACCGCATGCAGGCCGGCGAGCGCCAGCGCTTCCTCGTCGGCACGGGCCACGGCGCCTGCACGTGCCAGGGCGCCGCCTTCGAGTACATCGTCAACCTCGAGTTCGAGCTCCGGGCGCGCGGGGTCCGCCACCTCGCCGACATCGCCTGGATCTCGAACGAGTACGAGCTCGGCGACTTCGGCATGGGCGGCCTGCACCTGAAGCGCGGCGGCTACGTGACGCCGAGCAAGATCTTCGCGGAGTCGCTGTTCGCCGAGCGCGGCCTGACCTGGACGACGCGGGCGCACGTGCGCGGCGTCGAGCCCGGCGTCTGCCACTACGAGACCCTGGACGGCGAGGCCGGCGAGGCGCCGTTCGACTTCGCGATGCTGCTGCCGCCCTTCTCGGGGGTCGGGCTGACGGCCGTGGACCGGGGCGGCGCCGACATCACGCCGGAGGTCTTCGCCCCGAACGGCTTCATGCGCGTCGACGCGGACTACACGGCGCGGCCCTTCGCCGAGTGGTCCGCCCGCGACTGGCCGCGCACCTACCAGTCGCCCCGATACGGCTCGCTCTTCGCGTGCGGCATCGCCTTCGCGCCGCCCCACGCGATCTCGGAGCCCCGCAAGACCCCGGGCGGCGCGCCGATCGCGCCGGCGCCGCCGCGCACGGGCATGCCCTCGGCGATGATCGGCAAGGCCGTCGCGCACAGCATCGCCGACATGATGGGCGGCGCGCCCGCGCCCACGCACACCGCGTCGATGGCCGAGATGGGCGCCGCCTGCGTCGCCTCCGCCGGCGCCAACCCCTTCCGCGGCACCGCCGCCGCCATGACGGTCTTCCCGATCGTCCCGGACTTCGACCGGTACCCGGAGTACGGCCGCGACCTCGACGCCACCTTCGGCGAGATCGGCCTCGCCGGCCACTGGATCAAGATCCTCCTCCACCACCTGTTCCTGTACAAGGCCCGGCTCCGCCCCGGCTGGAGCCTCATCCCGGAGTGATCCCATGAGCACGCCTCCGGACCCGGTCCGCCCCGTGGAGCACGCCTACGCGACCCTGCCCACCCCGGCCACGCGGTTCTTCCGCACGTTCATCCCGTGGCAGATGTGGCGGTTCGTGTGGATCAACCTCAAGATGGTCCGTATCATCGCGAGGAGTCACAGGTAGATCACGACCTCACGAGATCAGCACGTCAGCAGATTGCCGGATTCCGATGTCCCCTTCCCTCGCCATCTGCCTGGGCGCCCTGGCGGGCGTGCTGGTCATTCCCCAGGCCGTCGTCCTCGCGGGGGTGCTGGCGGGGCTCGGTAGCGGCGGCCCGGTGGCCGCGGCCGCGGGGGGGCTCGCATGGCTCGCCGCCCTCGCGGTGGCGCGCGCCTCGATCGGCTGGGCCTCGGACACCTCGGCCAGCCAGACGCTCGTCCGGCTCAAGGCCCGGCTCCGGGATGCCCATGCCCGCCGCGCCCTTGGCGCGGGTCCGCGGCGCCTCGAGCAACTGCCGGCCGGCTCGGTGACCTCGACGCTGACGGCCGGCCTCGACGCCCTCGACGCCTACGTGGCGCGCTACCAGGTGCATCGCGCGCTCGCGGTGCTCGTTCCCGTCGCCGTCGTCACCGCGGTCGTCGCGATCGATCCCCTGTCCGCCGCGGTGCTCGTCGTCACGGGCCCGCTCATCCCGCTCTTCATGTGGCTCATCGGCGGCATCGCCCGGGAGCGGACCGCCGCGCAGTGGGTCGACCTCTCCCGCCTGACCGCCCGCTTCCTCGATGCGGTGCAGGGGCTGGTCACCCTCAAGGCGTTCGGCCGCGTCGCCGAGGAGTCGGTCCGCCTGGGCGAGACGGCCGAGCGCTACCGGCGGCTGACGATGGACGTGCTGCGCGTGGGCTTCCTGTCGGCGCTGGTGCTCGAGCTGCTCGCCACGCTGGGCACGGCCATCGTCGCGGTGGAGATCGGCCTGCGGCTCCTCTACGGCCGGGTGGCCTTCCCCGAGGCACTCGCCGTGCTGCTGCTCGCGCCCGAGTTCTACCGCCCGCTGCGGACGCTCGGCCAGTCGTTCCACGCCGGCCTCGCGGGACAGGAGACCGGACGCCAGCTCGCGGCGCTCGACGACGCGCTGGGGACGAACCTGTCGAACCTGTCGAACCCGACGAACCCGACGAACCCGACGAACCTGACGAACCTGACGAACCTGACGAAGCCCCCCCGCCTGTCGTTCACCAACGTGCGCGTCGACTACGGCGCGGGACGGGGACAGGCCCTCGCCGGATTCTCGATGGAGGTCGCGGCAGGCGAACTGCTCGGGCTCGACGGACCGAGCGGCGCGGGCAAGAGCACGCTCCTCGCGGCGCTCCTGCGCTTCGTCGAC
Source organism: Vicinamibacterales bacterium (assembly GCA_050250645.1). Taxonomy (GTDB): domain Bacteria; phylum Acidobacteriota; class Vicinamibacteria; order Vicinamibacterales; family UBA2999; genus JBFWVR01. Next base: position 74,176 of record JBFWOG010000005.1, on the reverse strand, counting down.
CCGGCCGACGGCGCGGTGCTCGTCGACGGCGTGCGGCTGGACGCGTGGACGCCGGACGCGTGGCGGGCGGCGGTGAGCTGGGCCCCGCAGCGTCCCCATCTCTTCCACGGCACCCTTCTCGACAACCTGCGGCTCGGCGCGCCAGCGGCGTCCGAGGCCGAAGTGCGTCGCGCCATGCGGCTGGCGGCCTTCGACCGCGTCGTCGACCGCCTTCCCCGCGGCCTGGCCACCCGCACGGGCGAGCTCGGGGCGGGCCTGTCGGGCGGCGAAGCGCAGCGGCTGGCGCTGGCGCGCGCCTACCTGAAGGCGGCGCCGCTGCTCCTGCTCGACGAGCCGACCTCGGAACTCGACGCCGACACCGAGGCCGCCGTCGTCGCGGGGCTCGCCGAGGCGCGCATGGGCCGGACCGTGCTGCTCGTGTCGCACCGCCGGGCGACCCTGGCCGCGGCGGACCGGGTGGTGCGGATGGCCGGCGGGAGGCGGGTCCCGTGAGGGTCGCGCGCGGGCTCGCGCGCCTGGCGAAGCCCCTCGCCGCCCGGCTGGCCGCCGGCGCGCTGCTGATGGCCGTGACCGTCGCGGCATCCGTGGCGCTCATGGGCACGTCCGCGTGGCTCATCGCCTCGGCGGCGCGCCGTCCCCCGATTGCCGCCCTGCAGGTCGCGATCGTCGGCGTCCGCTTCTTCGGCATCGGCCGGGGCATCGCGCGCTACGTCGAGCGGCTCGTCTCGCACGACGCCACGCTGCGCCTGCTGGCCCGCCTCCGCATCCACGCCTTCCTGGCGCTCGCGCCGCTCGTGCCGGCCGCCTGGCGCCGGCACGCGAGCGGCGACCTGCTCGCCCGGCTGGTGGCCGACGTCGACACGGTCGACCATGCCTACGTCGGCGTGGCCGGGCCGCTCGCCAGCGCGGGGCTGGTGACGATGCTCGCGGCCGGGATCATCGGCCGCATCGACGGGGGCGCCGCGCTCGTGACCGTGTCGGGCCTCGTGCTCGCGGGCCTCGTCGTCCCGCTCGCCGCGTGGCGGCTCGGCGCCCGCGCCGAGGCGGCCCGGGTGACGCTGCGGGCCGAGGTGCACGCGCGGCTCGTGGACGGCGTGCAGGGCGCGGCCGACCTGCTCGCCTTCGGCGCGGGCCCGGCGCACGCGGACGACCTCGCCCGCCTCGACGGCCGGCTCGCGCGGGCGCAACACGCCGCCGAGCGCGCGCGCTCGCTCGGGGCGTCGGCGGCCGCGGCGCTGGCGGACCTGACGGCAGTCGCGGTCGTGGCGTGGATCGCGCCGCGCGTCGTCGCCGGGGACGTGACCGGCGTGCAGCTGGCCGTCGCCGCCCTCGTGGCGCTCGCGAGCTTCGAGGCCGTCGCGCCGCTGCCGGCGGCCATCCAGGCGCTGGCCGGCACGTGGACGGCCGCGACCCGGGTCCCCGGCCTCGACGCGCCGCCCGCGGCGCCGCGCCCCGCCCCGGCCGCCGCGCTTCCGCCCCCTGGCGGGACGGGCGTGCTCGAGGTGTCGGGCCTCACGTTCACCTACCCCGGCGAGTCACGACCGGCGCTCGCCGGCGTCGACCTGCGCCTCGAACCGGGACGGCTCGTCGCGCTCGTCGGCGAGAGCGGCGCCGGCAAGTCCACCCTCGTGCAGGTGCTGCTGCGGTTCTACGACGCGCCGTCCGGCAGCGTGCGGCTGGACGGGCGGGCCCTCGACGCGTACGACGAGCCCTCGCTCCGCCGCCGCGTGTCGTGGATGGCGCAGCGGACGGACATCTTCACGGGGACGCTGGCCGAGAACCTCCGCCTCGCCCGCCCCGAGGCGGACGACAGCCTGCTGGTGGACGCGCTCGACCGGGCCGGCCTGCGGTCGACGGTGGAGGCGTGGCCCGCGGGACTCGGGACGTGGATTGGCGAGCAGGGCGCGAGCCTGTCGGGGGGCGAGCGCCAGCGGCTGGCGCTCGCGCGCGTGCTGCTCGCCGGCACGCCGGTGGTGCTGCTCGACGAGCCGGCGTCCCAGGTGGACCCGGCGACGGCGGGGCTCATCGCGGAGCAGGCGAGGCGGCTGGCCGACGGCCACGCCGTGCTGCTCGTCAGCCATCGCCTCGAGGCGCTCGTCCGCGCCGACGAGATCGTGGTGCTCGAGGAGGGGCGGGTGGTGGAGCGCGGAGGGTTCGAGGCGCTGCTGGCGAGGGGCGGCGTGTTCCGCCGCCTGCTCGATCGCGAACGCGAGGCCGGCCGGCCGTGGCGGCCGGCGGGCTAGACGCGCGAGAGGTACTCGCCGGTGTCGGTGCTGACCTTGATCAGCTCCCCCTCGCCGACGAACGGGGGCACCTGGACGATGATGCCGGTCTCGAGGGTCGCGGGCTTCATCTGCGCGCTGGCCGTGGAGCCCTTGATGGCGGGCACGGTCTCGACGACCTTGAGGTCGACGGTCGGCGGCAGTTCCACGCCGACGGGCTCCTCGCCGTAGAACTCGACCTTGATGGTGGACTCGGCCTTCAGGTAGCCGACCGCGTCGCCGAGCGAGTCCGCCGTCATGTGGATCTGCTCGAAGGACGTGGTGTCCATGAAGTGATAGCCGTCCCCGTCGTTGTACAGGTACTGCATCTCCTTCTCGTCGAGCACGGCGCGCTCGAGCACGTCCTCGGAGCGCAGCTTCGTCTCCATCATGGTCTGCGTCCGGAGGTTGCGGCCCTTCATGCGGACGAAGCCCCGGAGGTTGCCGGGGGTGACGTGCATGAGGTCGTGGATGCGCACCAGCTCGTTGTCGAGCTTGATGATCATCCCCTTCTTGAGCCGGGTCGCCTGCAGGGTGTCAGCCATGATGCCTCGGTCGGGAACGCGCGGCCCCGCCGTCGATGGGCAGGGCCGGCACGGCGCGGGGACGTGCGGCGCATGGCGCCGGTCCGCGCGCACGGGTACAACCGGTGGATCGTAGCACAGAACGGCCCGGCTTCGGGCAATCGTGCTACGATTCGGATCGTGGCATTCGCGCGCTGGGACCCGCTTCGCGACATGCTTGCCATCCAGCACCGGCTCGAGCGCCTGGCGGCGGCCGGGCCGCAGGGATGGATGCCAGCTGTCGATCTCTGCGAGACGGCCGACGCCTTCCTGATCACGGCGGAGCTCCCCGGGCTCGCCCGCGAGCAGATCCGCATCGAGCTGCACGACGGGCGGCTCACGCTCCAGGGGCGGCGCGACTCGCGGGCGCCGTGCGAGCAGTACCACCAGGTCGAGCGCGGCCACGGCGAGTTCGCCCGGACCTTCGCGCTGCCCCCGACCGTCGACGCCGCGGGCATCACGGCGGACCTGGCCAACGGGGTCCTGACCATCGTGGTGCCGAAGGCGCCCGGGTCGTCGCCCCGGCGCGTCGCCGTCGGCTAGCGGCTCGCGCCGCCACTCGGATCGCGGGGCGCGTCGCCCCCCAAGCCTGCGGGCCCTCTGCCATGCTCACCCGTGTCACCCTCGCATCCCTGTTGCTCGTCTCCGGCCTGGCCGCCGGGCTGGTGCTGTCCGGCCGGTTCGCTCCCCACCAGCAGGCGCTCGCCGGCGCGGGCGAGGCGCCGCCGGTGGCGGGCGACGTCCGGACGCCGGCCGCGGATCCCGGCGCCGGCGACCTGCCGGCGGCCGGCGCCGGCCAGGCGGCCCCGGTCCTCGCGCCCGGCCCCGACTTCACGTCGGTGGCGGCGCGGACCGTCGGGGCGGTCGTCAACATCTCGTCGGTGCAGGTCGTCCGGCAGCGGACGTCGCCCCTGTTCAGCGACCCGTTCTTCCAGCAGTTCTTCGGCGACATGGACGGGGCGTACGGCCTGCGCGACCGCTACGCGTCCAGCCTGGGCTCGGGCGTCGTCATCTCGCCTGACGGCTACGTCGTCACCAACTTCCACGTGATCGGCGAGGGCCGCATCGCGGAGGTCACGGTGTCGACCGCGGACCATCGGACGTTCAAGGCGACGATCGTCGGCGTGGATCCGGACACCGACGTGGCCCTGCTGAAGGTGGACGCGACGGGGCTCCCCGTTATTCCGTGGGGGGACTCGACGCGCCTCCGGGTCGCCGAGTGGGTCATGGCGATCGGGAACCCGTACCAGCTGAACCAGAGCGTGTCGCTCGGCATCGTCAGCGCGCTCGGGCGGTCGAACGTGGGCCTGACGACCTACGAGGACTTCATCCAGACCGACGCGGCGATCAACCCCGGCAACTCCGGCGGCGCGCTGGTCAACGCGCGCGGCGAGCTCATCGGGATCAACACGGCGATCTTCTCGCAGTCGGGCGGCTACCAGGGGATCGGCTTCGCGGTGCCGAGCGTGCTCGTGCGGCGCATCGTGGACGACCTGATCAAGTACGGGGAGGTCCGCCGCGGGTCGATCGGCTTCCTCGAGGTGGCGCCCCTCACGTCGCGGCTCGCGAGCGACCTCGCGGTGCCCGAGACCGACGGCGTCCTCATCACGCGGATGATCCAGGGGTCGCCCGCCCACGCCGCCGGCATCCGGCCCGGCGACGTCATCGTCGAGGTCAACGGCCAGGCCATCCGCGACACGTCACAACTCATGCGGACCATTGCCGACGCGCCCATCGGCAGCACCGCCACCATCGCCGTCGTCCGCGAGGGACGCCGCCAGACCTTCCGGGTGCCGGTGGAGCGGCAGCGTTCCGCCCGCCGGGGCGCCCGGTAACCGACAGGAGCCAATGCAGGACAGCGCCAGCACCGCCGCCACCACCCTCCCCGCCAACTGGCCCGAGGTGACGCTCGCGATGAGCATCGCCATCACGCTCGCGATCGCGATCGCCCTCGGGGCCGCGCGCATCGCCCGGCAGCTCTTCAAGCACATCCACGCGAGCGACACGGTCGGCACGAACGTGGTGCGCGTCACCGTGCGGGTCATCCGCCTCGTGACGTTCGCGATCAGCCTCGCGGTGTTCGCGTTCCCCGCCCTCGACCTGGCCGGGGTGAACCTCAAGGTCGGCCTCCACCCGCAGGACCTCGCCGAGTGGGCGACCGAGACCGGGCTCCGGATCGCGCTCATCCTGACCGTCGCCTTCCTGATGAACCAGTTCATCTCGACCATCATCGACCGGGTGCAGCGCGACATGTCGTCGGGCACCGGCAACGACGCGGTCGAGCGGCAACGGCGCGCCGCCACGGTCACCGGCCTCCTGCGCGGCGGCCTCGCCGCCATGGTCTGGGCGATCTCGGTGCTCATCATCCTCCGCGAGCTCGACATCGACATCACGCCGGTGCTGACCGGTGCCGGCATCCTCGGCCTCGCCGTCGGCTTCGGCGCGCAGACGCTCGTCCGCGACTTCATCTCGGGGTTCTTCATGATCGTCGAGGACCAGGTGCGGGTCGGCGACGTCGCGCAGGTGAACGGCGTGGGCGGCGCGGTCGAGCAGATCAACCTCCGGACGATCGTGCTCCGCGACCTCCAGGGCACGGTCCACGTGTTCCCGAACGGGTCGGTCACCACGCTGGCGAACCTCACCAAGGAGTTCTCGTTCTACGTCATCGACATGGGCGTCGACTACGCCGAGGACACCGACCGCGTCGCGGCCGCCCTCATCGACGTCGTCGAGGAGATGCGGCGGGACCCGAAGTACGGCCCGAGCATCCTGGAGCCCCTCGAGGTCATGGGCGTCGACGCGTTCGCCGACTCACAGGTGACCCTCAAGGTGCGGCTGAAGTGCATCCCGCTCAAGCAGTGGGAGGTGGGCCGCGAGCTGCGCCGCCGGATCAAGAAGGAACTCGACCGCCGGGGCATCTCCATCCCGTTCCCGCAGCTCACCATGCACGTCGCGAACCTCCCGGCCGCGGCCGGCGGCCCCGATACCCCGGCCGTCACCTCCGGTGAGTCGGCGCCCGACGAGCCGGATCCCAGCGTGCCGGCCGGGCCGTCCGACTAGCCGCGCGGGCGGGACCGCCGGCGGCGCCGTCGGCCACTTCCCCGCCGGGCGGGCCGCGTCGCTCAATCCGAACCAGGCCCTGCACTACGGGTGAGCCGCCGCGCCGAGACCGCGCGGCTCCCCACCTCGACGATCCGCCAGGGCCGGTCCTGCCCCGCCGAGATGCCGATTCGCGGCCCGTACGCCAGCTCGCCGGCGGTCCCGCCCTCGTCCCGGACCACGAGGGGCAGGCGCGTGAGCGCGGCGGTGTTCTGCGCGAGCGTGATGCCCATGGCCCGCGTGAGGTTGCCCGGCCCGCGGCACAGGTCCCAGTCAGGCACCGCGCCCTTGCCCGCCCGCCACGGCGCGCGCGACCGGCGCCGCCGCATGAGCGGCAGCCCCTCCACCGGCTCCAGGGCCCGGATCAGCACGGCCGCCGGGTAGCCGTCCGATTCCGATACCGCGTTCACCAGGTGGTGGAGTCCATAGTTCAGGTAGACGTACGCCACTCCCGGGGGTCCGTAGAGCGGCTCGTTGCGCGGCGTGCGGCCCGCCGCCGCGTGGCAGGCCGGGTCGTCCTCGCCGATGTAGGCCTCGACCTCGACGATGCGGCCGGAGGAGGTGCCCTCGGGGGTGCGGTGGACGAGCAGCTTGCCGATGAGGTCGCGCGCGACGTCGAGCGTGGGGCGCGCGTAGAAGTCGCGCCGCAGGTTCACGGCGCCAGGCCCAGCTCGCGCAGGTAGTCGGCCGCCTGCCCGCCGAGGCGCCTGTCGCCGAGCGCGTCCCGGAGGCCCGCGGCCGAACCGTCGCCGAGCAGCCGCTCGCGGGCGAAGAGGAGCGCCAGCCGGACCTGCCCGTCGCGCGCGCCGGCGGCCGCCGCGGCCAGGGCCGGCAGCCGCGCCGGGTCGCCCATCCGGGCCAGGCCTTCAATCGCCAGCCGCCGCTCGAGTGGCGACCCGCCGGCGAGGAGCGCCTCGAAGAGCGGCACGCTCTCGGGACGCGCGAGGTGCGCCAGGGCGTCGAGGGCGCCGGCCGCGCCGAGGCGGTGTCCCTCCGCGGCGTGGTACCGGTACCGCTCGGTCAGGGCGACGAGGGCCCGCGGCTCGCGCGCGAAGCCGAGCGCCTGCATCGCGACGAGTTCCTCCGTCTCGTCCGGCTGGTTCATCGCGGCGACCAGCGCGTCGGCCAGCGGCGCGGGCATCGGGCCCGCGGGCGGCACCGCCGCCAGGTCGGCGCGGAAGAGGTGCCCCGCCGCGCGGCCGGCCGCCACCCGCACGCCGGCGTCGCCGTCGCCGAGCATCACGCCCAGCGCGCGCGCCGCCGCCGCCAGCGCGGGCGCCGGCACGCCCCGCGCGGGACGGCCCGCGAGGACCGCGAAGGTGTAGGCCGCGTCGATGCGGACGCCCGGGGAGGCGTCCCCCATCGCGACGGCGACCGGGTCGAACACCCCGGGCGGCACGGACACCGCCGGTGTCACCGCCTCGTCGAAGGCGCGCGCCGGCCCGCCGGCGACGCGCCCGGGCCGCGCCAGCCCGAGGAGGGCGGCGAGCGCGCGGCGCTGCACGGCGTCGTCCGGGTCGCGCGCGAGGGCCGCCACCGGCGCGAGCGCCTCCGGGTAGCCCGACGCCTCGAGCGCGGCGAGGGCGTCGAGCCGCGCCGCGGCCGAGGGCGCCGCCAGGGCCGCGACGGCGGCCTCGAACGACACCTGGGTGGCGAGGCTGGCCGCGAGCAGGAGCGCGATCATCGGGTGACGGTCTGCAGCAGCTTGCCGGAGCTGAGGACCTCGTGGAGGTAGCGTCCGGTGTGCGACGCCGGCACGTGGGCCACCTGCTCGGGCGTCCCCATCGCGATGACCTGCCCGCCCCCGTCGCCGCCCTCGGGGCCGAGGTCGATGATCCAGTCGGCGGTCTTGATCACGTCGAGGTTGTGCTCGATCACCACCAGCGTGTGGCCGGCGTCGAGGAGCTTGCGGAACGCGGCGAGGAGTTTCGCGATGTCGTCGAAGTGGAGCCCCGTGGTCGGCTCGTCGAGGATGTAGAGGACGCGCTCGCCCGCGTGCGACGCGAGGTGCGCGGCAATCTTGATGCGCTGGGCCTCGCCGCCCGAGAGCGTGGTGGCGGGCTGGCCGAGCCGCAGGTAGCCGAGCCCGATCTCGTCGAGCACCTGGAGCCGGCGCAGCACCTTCGGGGTGGCGGCGAAGAAGGAGAGCGCCTCGCGCACGGTCAGGTCGAGCACCTGCGTGATGTTCTTGCCGCGGTACCGGACCTCGAGCACCTGCGCCTTGAAGCGCCGGCCGTCGCACTGCTCGCACGGCACGAACACGTCGGCGAGGAACTGCATCTCGACGCGGACCTCGCCCTCGCCCTGGCACGCCTCGCAGCGGCCGCCCGGCACGTTGAAGGAGAAGTGGCTGGCCGTGAGCCCGCGCGCCTTGGCGTCCTTCGTCGACGCGAAGAGCTCGCGGATCGGGTCGAAGGCCTTCAGGTAGGTCACCGGGTTCGACCGCGGCGTCCGCCCGATCGGCGCCTGGTCCACCAGCACCACGTTGCTGACGAACTCGTAGCCCTCGATCCGGTCGTGCGCGCCGATCTTGCGGTCCCAGTCGCCCTTCGCGCGCTTGAGCGCGGCGTACAGCACGTCGTGCACGAGCGTCGACTTGCCCGACCCGCTCACCCCGGTCACGCAGGTCAGCGTGTTCAGCGGGAACTCGATGTCGATGTCCTTGAGGTTGTGCTCCCGCGCGCCGAGCAGCCGGAGCCGCTGCGGCGACCCCTTCCGCCGGCTGTGCGGCACGGGGATGCCCAGCTCGCCGCGCAGGTACTTCGCCGTGAGCGACCGCGGCTCCTGCAGCAACCCGTCCAGCGTCCCCGCGAACACCACCCGCCCGCCGTGCTCCCCCGCCCCGAGCCCCATGTCGATGAGGTAGTCGGCCACGAGGATCATGTCGGCGTCGTGCTCGACGACGAGCACGGTGTTGCCCTGGTCGCGGAGCTGCCGCAGGATGTCGATGAGCCGCTGGTTGTCGCGCGTGTGCAGGCCGATCGACGGCTCGTCGAGCACGTAGAGCGTGCCGACCAGCGCCGAGCCGAGCGACGTCGCGAGGTTGATCCGCTGCGACTCGCCGCCCGAGAGCGTCGACGACAGCCGGTCGAGCGTCAGGTAGTCGAGCCCGACGTCGGCGAGGAAGCCGAGCCGCCGCCGGATCTCGGCGAGCACCTTCTCGGCAATCCCCCGCTCCTTCTCGCTGAGCTCGAGAGCGTCGAAGAAGCGCTGCGCCTCGCGCACCGTCTGCGACGACACGCGGTCGATCGTCCGGCCGCCGACCTGCACGTCGCGCGCCTCGCGGCGCAGGCGCGTGCCCTCGCAGTCCGGGCACGTCAGGTAGCCCCGGTAGCGGCTCAGGAACACCCGGACGTGCACTTTGTACTTCTTCCGCTCGAGCCACCGGAAGAACCCCCGGATGCCCTCGTAGTCGCCGCCGTCCCCCTCCACCACGAGCCGCCGTTCGTCGTCGGTCAGCTCGGCCCACGCCACGTCGAGCCGCACCGCGCCGCCCTTGGCCACGCGCTTCAGCTCGGCGAGGTGCGAGCGGTAGTGCGGCTTCGTCCACGGCTCGATGGCGCCCTCGCCGATCGACTTCGACGGGTCGGGCACGACCAGGTCCATGTCGAGCTCGATGATGTTGCCGAAGCCGTGGCACGTCGGGCACGCGCCGAAGGGGTTGTTGAACGAGAACAGCCGCGGCTGCGGGTCCTCGTAGGTGATGTTGCAGGGCCGGCACTCGAAGCGTTCCGAGAAGACGTGCGCCACCGGCTCGCCCGACTCGTCGTCGGGGAGCTGGAGCGCCCAGGCGCCGCCGCCGCCCTCCTGGTAGGCGATCTCCACCGAGTCGGTGAGCCGGGCGCGGGCGTCGGGCCCGATCTTCATCCGGTCCACGACCACGTGCAGCGACGGCTTGTCCGCCAGCGCCGCGGGATCCACGTCCTCGAACGTCACGGCCTGGCCGCCGACCAGCAGCCGCCCGAACCCCTTCCGGCGGAGCCCGTCGATCATCGCGGCCACAGATGACACGGATGACACAGATGACACGGATGACACGGATGACACGGATGGCACCGATGACACGGACGACGGGGACGACACAGACGACGCCGGCCCGGTCGTCTCGTCCGCCGCGGCCGTCTTGCGTGTCCGGGTCTTGCGGGGGGCCTTCTCCGCCGGGGCGGGCTCGCCGTCATCGGCCGCGCCGTCGCTGACCTCGTCCTGGTCCGGGGCGTCCTCGTCCTCCTCGAGGGCGACGATGGGCATCTCGAAGCCCAGCAGGACGCGGGTGCCTTCGGGCAGCGCCATCAGCCGGTCGGCAACGACCTCGGCGGTCTCCCGCTCCACCTCCAGCCCGCACTGCCGGCAGAACGTGCGGCCGACGCGCGCGAAGAGCAGCCGCATGTAGTCGTGGATCTCGGTGACCGTCCCCACCGTCGACCGCGGGTTGCGGATGCTGTTCTTCTGGCGGATCGCGATGGAGGGGCAGATGCCGTCGATCCGGTCGACGTCGGGCTTCTCCATCCGCTCGAGGAACTGCCGGGCGTAGGCGGAGAGCGACTCGACGTAGCGGCGCTGGCCCTCGGCGTAGATCGTGTCGAAGGCAAGCGACGACTTGCCCGACCCGCTCACGCCCGTCACGACGATGAGCTGCCCGGCGGGCAGCGTGACGTCGACGCGCTTGAGGTTATGGGTGCGGGCGCCGCGGACGACGATGGCGCCCGCTTCGGGCGCGTCCGGCTGCATGATTCCTCGGGATGGTTCACGGAGGCGGCAGGCGCCGCCCCCGTAAACATCCCATGGTAGCGCAGTCGGCCGGCGGGCGCTAGCGAAGCGCCACGGTGAACGGGTTGCCGTCGGGCCGCCGGTTGTCGCGGCCGACCTCCACGTCGACGGCCCGGCTCTGGCCGTCGACCTCGAGCACGAAGCGGAGCTCGCGGACGCCGGGCGCCGGGGTGAAGTCGAACCCGTCGATGTCGGCGTCGGTGCGCGCGTGGAACCGGATGACGTTGTCGTCGTGCTCCACGCGGTCGCCGCCCGCCGGCACCACCGCCACCGTCGGGCGCGGTTCCACGTGGAGCCGGCCGCGCGGCCCGCGCTCGAGCACGGGCCGCGATCCGGTCCTCACCACCCTGGCCTCGCGCTCGAGGTCCACGCGGTCCAGGTCCGCGATGTCGCCCCCCGCGGCCACCACGGTGCCGGAGAAGGTCTGCGGCCGCCCCGTCGTCGTCCAGCGGACGTGCCAGCGGTCGCCGTCGCGCCACACGTAGTAGCCGCGCTCGAGCCCGGCGCCGAAGGCCGGGCGTCCCTCGAACATCGCCTGCCGCGTCTCGGCCAGGGGCGTCGCCGTCGCGGCGACGACCACCATCAGTGCCGCCAGTGCCTGTCCCGTGCGCGTCATGCCTCCCTCCCTCGAAGAGTCCTGCCTCGTTAGAGCGGGCCGCGCGCCGGGGGGTTTAACCCGGCCGGGGGCCGCAGGGCTGCCGGTGCGATAATCCGGCTATGAAGGACGACCGCAAGGAAACGCTCGTGCTCGGCTCCGACAAGGCGCTCTTTCTCGAGGAGATGGCCCGGACGCATGGCCTCCCGGACATCGGCAAGGCCGTGCGCTGCCTCATCGACTACGCGCGGGACCATCCCGACAAGCAGAAGGAAATCTTCGACGAACCGCGGTGCCTCGACTGCTAGGACGGGTTCGTCGGGTTCGTCGGGTTCGACAGGTTCGTCGGGTTCGACAGGTTCGTCAGGTTCGACAGGTTCGTCAGGTTCGTCAGGTTCGACGGGTTCGTCTGGTTCGACGGGTTCGTCTGGTGTGCGGCCCTAGAGCATGTAGCTGATGTCCGAGCCGTTCGTCGGGTAGGCCCAGGTGACTCGTTTCAGGTCGGCGACCGTCAGGCCCCGGGCGATGGCCAGGGCAAAGACGTTGATGACCTCGTCGGCGTGCGGGCCGAGCAGGTGCGCGCCGAGCAGCCGGCCCGTGCCCGTCTCGACGAGGGTCTTGAAGGCCGAGACGGGTTCCCCCAGGCGGCGCGACGAGAACCAGCCGGACGTGTCGCCGTGCTTCACCTCGACGGCGAGGCCCCGCTCGCGGGCCTCCGCCTCGAGCAGGCCCACGCGCGCCAGCGGCGGCAGCGTGAACGCGACGCTCGGGACCTGGCCCGCGTCGAGGCGCTCGTCACCGCCGAGGAGGTTCGCGGCCGCGATGCGTCCCTCGAGCCCCGCGACGGGCGTCAGGCCGGGCGTGCCGGTGTCGGCGGCGTCCCCGGCCGCGTAGACCGTGGGGTTCGACACGCTCCGCAGGCGGTCGTCGACCGCCACGCCGCGCCGGCCGTGCGCCACGCCACCGGCGGGCAGGTCGAGGTCCCCGAGATCCGGGACGCGCCCCGCGCCGTGTACCACGAGCGCCGCGGCCACCGTGCGCGGGCCCTCCGCGCCGTCCACGGCGAGATCGAAGCCGCCAGCGCCGTTCGGCGACACGGCCGTCACCTCGGCGCCGAGCACGACGTCGATGCCCGCGAGGCGGCTGCGCTCGGCCAGCGCGCCGGCGAGGTCGGGGTCGAAGCCCTCGAGGATCCGCCTGCCGCGGTGCAGCACGGTCACCCGCGCGCCGGCGCGCGCGGCCGCGTGCGCGAACTCCAGGGAGATGTAGCCGCCACCGATGAAGGCGATCGAGTCCGGCAGGCGGGCGAGGTCGAGGAAGTCGTCCGACGTGCGCACGTGTTCCGCCCCGGCCACGTCGAGGCGCCGTGGCGTGGCGCCGGTGGCGATGGCCACGTGGCGGGCGTGGAGCGTCGTGCCCTCGACCTCGACCGTGGCGGGGCCCGTGAACCGCGCGGTGCCGTGGTAGCGATCGATGCCGGCCGTGCGGTACGCTTCCTCACGGGACTCGGGCACCGGATCGGTGAAGGTCCGCTTGAACGCCTGCAGTTCCCCCCAGGCCATCCGGAGGCCCTCCGACCAGAGGCCCTTGCCGAGGAACGCGTGCGCCTGGTCGAAGGCGTGCGCGGCGCCGACGATGACCTTCTTCGGGTCGCACCCCCTGTTCGCGCACGTGCCGCCGTACGGCCGGCGGTCCACGACGGCGACGGACCAGCCCTCCCGGCGACAGGTCGTGGCGATGGTGCTCCCGGCCGTGCCGGTGCCGATGACGACGAGATCGTAGCGCGCGGACATGAAACCTCCAGGGTGGTGAGTGGCATCTATACTGCAATCGTCAGGCCGATGCGGTTACCGACGAGCTTCGAAGGGAGAACCATGCTGACGACAGGAGCGGGCATCGACCGCGGGCAGGCGCTCGACTGGTACCGGAGGAATCGCGCGCGCACCGCGCAGTTGTTCGACCTGCTGGTCCCCGACGCCTATTACGCCCAGCCCATCGCCCTGCGCCACCCCGTCGTCTTCTACGACGGGCACCTGCCGGCCTTCAGCCTCAACACCCTCGTCAAGCGCGGCCTGGGCGAGCCCGGCGTGGACGAGGGGCTCGAGCGGCTGTTCGCGCGCGGGATCGATCCCGAGGTCGACGGGGCCGGGACGCCTGCGGCCGCCGACGCGCACACGTCGTGGCCCGATCGCGAGACCGTGCGGCGCTTCGTCGCCGAGGCCGACCGCCGCGTGCTGCAGGCGCTGGCCGAGGCCGACCTCGACCAGCCCGGCCGTCCCCTGATGGACGGCGCCGAGGCCGTGCACGCGATCCTCGAGCACGAGGCCATGCACCAGGAGACGCTGCTCTACATGTGGCACCGCCTGCCGCACGCGATGAAGCGCGCGCCCGCCGGCTACCGCGTCGTGACCGACGGCCCAGGCGCCACGCCCGAGGAGATCGTCGTGCCGGGCGGCACGGTGCCCCTGGGCGCGGCGCGGGGCGAGGTCCCGTTCGGGTGGGACAACGAGTTTCCGGGAATCACCACCACGGTGCCGGACTTCGGCATCGATCGCCACAACGTGACCAACGCCGCGTTCATGGCCTTCGTCGATGCCGGCGGCTACCAGGACCCGCAGTGGTGGAGCCCCGAGGACTGGGCGTGGGTCCAAGCCTCGGGCACCAGCCACCCGCCGTTCTGGCGCCGCGAGGCCGGCGAGTGGCGGTGGCACGGCATGTTCGAGTCGCTCCCCCTCCCCGAGCGCTGGCCGGTCTACGTGAGCCACGCGGAGGCGTCGGCCTACGCCCGGTGGCGCGGCCGGCGGCTGCCGACCGAGGCCGAGATGCAGCGCGCGATGTACGGCGCGCCCGACGGCGCGCCGCGGCGGTACCCGTGGGGCGATGCGCCGCCGGACGCGACGCGCGGCGTCTTCGACTTCGCGAGCTGGGAGCCGGAGCCGGTCGGCACCCACCCGGCGGGCCGCTCCGCCTGGGGCCTCGACGACACCCTCGGCAACGGGTGGGAGTGGACGGCCACGGTGTTCGCGGGCTTCCCCGGCTTCGTCCCCATCGACAGCTACCCCGAGTACTCCGCCGACTTCTTCGACGGGCAGCACTTCGTCATGAAGGGCGCGTCCACCGCGACCGCCCGCGAGCTGCTGCGCCCGAGCTTCCGCAACTGGTTCCGCGCGCACTACCCGCACGTCTACGCCACGTTCCGGACGGTCAGGGGGACGGCATGAGCCAGGTCACCGAGACGGCGCGGGCCGACGCGGCCACCGAGGCCCGGGCCGCGCTCGCGGCCGAGGTCCGGCAGTACCTGCTCGAGAAGCCACGCCAGCTGCCCTCGCGCGGACTGTACGACCCGCTGGGCTCGGCGCTCTTCGACGCCATCTGCCTGCTGCCCTGGTACCCCGTGACCCGGGCGGAACGGGGGCTCTTCGCCGCGCACGGCGCCGAGATCCTGCGCCTCGCCGGCGCGCCCCCGGTCGTCATCGAGCTCGGGCCCGGCAACGGCGAGAAGCTGGAGCGGCTGCTGCGCGCGGGCGTGCTCCCGGCCACGGGCACGCGCCAGGTGCACCTCGTGGACGTCTCCGCCCTCGCGCTCGAGAACGCGGGCAACCGCCTCGGCGAGCTGCCAGGCATCGCCGTCGTCACGCACCAGCGCACCTACGAGGCCGGCCTCGTCGAGGCGTCGCGGGCGCGGGGCCGTGGAGAGCACGCGCTGGTGCTCTTCCTCGGCTCGAACATCGGCAACTTCGACCCGGGCGGCGCGGCGCGGTTCCTCCGCGACGCGCGGGCGGCCCTCGCGCCGGGGGATCACCTGCTGATCGGGGCGGACCTGGTGAAGTCGGAACGCGAGCTGCAGCTCGCCTACGACGACCCGCTCGGCGTGACGGCGGCGTTCAACAAGAACCTGCTGGTGCACCTCAACCGGGAACTGGGCGCCGACTTCGACATCGGCCGCTTTGCGCACAAGGCCGTCTGGAACCGGGAGGCCTCGCGCGTCGAGATGCACCTGGTCAGCCAGGTCAGCCAGCGGGTCGCCATCCCGGCCGCCGGCATCGTCTTCGACCTCGACCCCGGCGAGACGATCTGGACGGAGAGCTCGTACAAGTACGAGGTGGGCGCCTTCGAGGGCGCGCTGCGCGCGGCGGGGTTCGAGCCGGCCAACCGCTGGGTGGCGGACCCGGGACGGTTCATGCTGGTCATGGCCCGGGCCGCGTAGCGACCCGCCCTGGGTGGCCGCCGAGCGCAGGCGGACGGCCGCCTGCGGATGGCGGCTCGACTGTGGTAATATCGTGGGTCTGCGCGTCGTTGAGGCGCGCCGTCACGCCTGGCCGGCGTAGCTCAGTTGGTAGAGCAGCTGATTCGTAATCAGCAGGTCGTCGGTTCGAGTCCGACCGCCGGCTCCACGTCTCTCCGCGCCCACTCCCATCGGCCGCTGCTCGCCCGCCACGGGCCAGCACGAAGGAAGGACACACCCGTGAAAGAAGGCCAGTACATCCAGCACCGCACCCGGGACGAGTGGGGCATCGGATGCGTCATGTTCCGGTCGGGCGACCACGTCGACGTGCAGTTCGGGCACGGCCTGGTCAAGCTCGACCTGAAGGTCGCGACGCCGCTCTTCCAGCTCGTCACGCCCGACGCGGAGCAGGTGGCGCATCTCGGGGTCACCCCGAAGACGACCGCCCGCGCCCGGAGCGCGAAGACCAAGGCGAAGCCGAAGGCCAAGGCCAAGGCCTAGCGCCGTCCGGCCGGGTCCGTGGCCCCGTCCTGTTGCCGGGGCCACGCCCGCGCGGTCGGCCCCGTCCGGCACGCGGCTCCGCCCACGCACCCGACCTCGCACCTGCGGTACCCGGAGCCCGCCGTGGCGTTCCTGGTCCGCGTCGCTCGCCTGCCCGCCCCCCCAGGGCTCCCCGTCACGACGCCGCCTGGCGTCGGCTTGCGCCCCGGCCGAAATCCGTGTCAGGCTCGGGACGGCCGGGCTGCGCGCCCGTCGAGTTCCCGCGATGATAGAGACCCGCTTCCGCCAGGCGTTCCTCCTCGTGCTCGTCATCGCAATCTCCGCGGCCTTCATCGCGATGGTGCAGGCGTTCCTGCTGACCATCCTGCTGGCGGCCATCTTCACCGGCCTCGTCTACCCCGCCTACACGTGGATCGTGAGGCGCCTCGGCGGGCACGAGCCGGTCGCGGCCATCGCGACCCTGCTCCTGCTGCTGGTGCTGGTGATCGCGCCCCTGCTGGCCGTGCTCGGGGCGGGCGCGAACGAGGCCCTGCGGATGACCGAGACCGTCCGGCCGCGCCTGCAGCTCCTGGTCGACGGGCCGGGCGAGGTCGACAGCCGCCTCCGCGACCTGCCGGGCTACACGTACATCGAGCCGTACCGCGCGCAGATCCTCACCAAGGCCGGCGAGCTGGTCGGCAGCACGAGCGCGTTCCTCTTCTCGGCGCTGTCGGCGACGACGCGGGCGACGGCGGTGTTCGTCTTCAACTTCATCGTGCTGCTCTACACGATGTTCTACTTCCTGATCGACGGCCCGAACCTGCTGGCCAGCGTCACGGCCTACCTGCCGCTCACCGACGCGGACAAGCAGCGCATGCTGGGCACCTTCGTGTCGGTGACCCGGGCCACGCTCAAGGGCACGGTCCTCATCGGCGCGGCCCAGGGCACGCTCGGCGGGCTGGCGTTCTGGGCGATCGGGGTCGAGGGCGCGATCTTCTGGGGCACGGTGATGACGGTGCTGTCGATCATCCCCGGGATCGGCAGCGCGATCGTCTGGGGTCCGACCGCCATCGTCCTCATGGCGACGGGGTCGGTCGGGCGCGGCATCGCGCTGGCGCTCTTCGGCGCCCTCATCATCGGCAGCGTCGACAACCTGCTCCGGCCGCGCCTCGTGGGCCAGGACACGAAGATGCACGAGCTGCTCATCTTCTTCTCCACGCTCGGCGGCCTGCTGCTCTTCGGCGCGACGGGCTTCATCGTCGGTCCGATCCTCGCGGCGCTCTTCGTCACGGCCTGGCACATGTTCGGCACCACGTTCCGCTCGGCGCTGGCCGAGCCGACCGGGCCCTCCGGCGGCCGGCCGGACTGAGTCCGCCCGCCCCGCGGACCCGGTCCCCGCGGGCCTCTCCCACGCCAGGGCGCCTGAGCGGCTAGACTGGCACGATGCAGCATCGACGTGTCTCGCGCATCGACTTCGACTTCTCCGCCGTCGGCTACGGCATGTGGGGCATGGGCGCCTGGACCGGCAGCGACGACGAGGAGTCGGCGCGGGCCCTGGACCTGGCGGTCGAGCGCGGGTGCAACGTCTTCGACACGGCCTGGGCCTACGGCGACGGCAAGAGCGAGCGGCTCCTGGCGGCCCTGCTCCGGCGCCATCCCGGCGCCCGGCTCTACACCGCCACCAAGGTGCCGCCGCAGGACGGCGTGTGGCCGGGCCGCGGCACCACGCCCGTCAGCCGGGTCTTCCCGTACGACCACGTCATCCGCTGCACGGAGCGCAGCCGCGAGAACCTCGGCGTCGAGGCCATCGACCTGCAGCAGCTCCACGTGTGGGACGACAGCTGGGCGGCCGACACGGGGTGGCAGCGCGCGGCCGAGGACCTGAAGCGCCGGGGCCTGATCCGCGCCTTCGGCATCAGCGTGAACCGGTGGATGCCCGAGAACGTCCTGGCGGCGCTCGACACCGGGCTCGTCGACGCCGTGCAGGTGGTCTACAACATCTTCGACCAGTCCGCCGCCGACGTCCTCTTCCCCACCTGCGCGCGGCTGGGCGTCGCGGTGATTGCGCGGGTGCCCTTCGACGAAGGCAGCCTGACAGGGACGCTCACCGCCGATGCCACGTGGCCGGAGGGCGACTTCAGGAACGCGTACTTCACCCCGGCGCACCTGGCGGAGACGATGCGGCGCCTCGCGCCGCTCGAGGCCCTGGTGGGCGAATGGGGCCTGAGCCTGCCGGACGCCGCGATCCGGTTCGTGCTCGCGCACCCCGCGGTGACGACGACGATTCCCGGCATGCGCCGGCCGCGGCACGTCGAGATGAACCTCGGCGCCGCCGACGCCCCGCCGCTCACCCCCGGCCAGCTCGCCGCCCTGGCGGCGCACGCCTGGCGGCGGCGGCCGGAAGACAAGAAGTAGGCACGGCGGTGCGCCCGCCTGTGGGGGTCAGGACCGCGTGACGCGGTCGCCGTAGTACTGCCTGTACATGCCGCGCCTGAAGAGCCAGCCCCCGAGCGGGCCGAGCCAGTTCAGGACGTGGTGCATGTAGCCGAGGTCCATCAGCTCGATCAGGTTGCCGTCGCAGTCCCGGGCGAAGAAGAACGTGTGGCCGCGGGGCGAGCGCTCGGGCTTGCAGACGATCTCGACGCCCTTGGCGACCAGGTAGTCGTGCCACTTGTCGGTGTTCCGCACGTTGAACGAGAAGTGCGTCTGCCCGACGCGGCTCCAGGGCACCTCGACCGCGTCCAGCTGCGGCTGGAACTCGAAGATCTCGAGCACGGCGCCCCCGGGGACGCGGATCCAGCCGATCTTGCACGTGGGCGCCTCGGCATCGACGCCGAAGAAGCTGCGCACGCGCTCCGGCGGGGTGTCGGCGACGCCCACGAGCGGACAGCCGAACACGTCCCAGTAGAACTGGACGAAGCGGTTGAAGTCCTTGACGGTGATGCCGACGTGGCTGAACGAGCGGGCTCTCACGTGCGCGATCTCCTTGCTGGCCCGGCAGGGCCCCACGGGGATCTTATCCGCGGATGGACGCGGATGGACGCGGAAGGCGTCACGCTGAGCGGCCGGCGGCCGCGCCGCGCCGCGGCGCGACCGGGCGCACGAGAGAGCACCGGACGAGCACGCGTAGGCGTCCGGGGTGCGTGTTCGTCCGGCGCTCTCCCGTGCACCCGGCTGCCCGGAACGGGCAGCCGCCGGCTCCGACAGTCCCCGGGGCGTGTCGCCCCCGCCCTCACGTTGTCCGTCACTGCAGCCACAGGCGGGCTCAGCGTGATCCCCTCCGCGTTCATCCGCGTGCCTCCGCGGATCGTCAGACAGGTCCCGGACTCCTGTCCCCCAGGTGCGTCTCGCGGATGTGGTCGGCGACCCGCAGCGCCTGCGCGATGATCGTCAGCGCGGGGTTCACCGCGGCGGACGAGGGGAAGAACGAGGCGTCCACGACGAAGAGGTTCGGGACGTCATGCGACCGGCAGAACGGGTCGAGCACGGACTGCCGGGGGTCCGTGCCGAAGACGACCGTCCCGCACTGGTGCGTGGTGTTGCGGGTCTTGTGCGAGTGCGCGACCGACAGCCAGAAGCCCAGGCGTCGCAGCAGCCGCCGCATCTCGGCGACCAGCCGCTCGTGGGCGCCGACGTTGTTCGGGCGGTAGGTCAGCCGGATCCGCCCGTCCGGCTCCAGCGTCACGCGATTCTCCGCCACGGGCAGGTCCTCGGACATGACGAGCCAGTCGACCCCGCGCGCCACCCAGGCGTCGTAGGCCCAGCGGGGGATCCACGGCACGACGGTCTGCGCCATCACCCCGTGGGTGCGGCCCTGCGACTGGATCTGCCCGAGCGGGGGCCCGCCGCCGGGGCCGCCGAAGTAGTAGTCGTTGAGGGCGACGGTCTTCTGGAAGACGTCCGTGTTCACGCGAAAGGGGTGGAACCCCTGCATCATCGTCGCCAGGTGCGCCATGTAGCGGCGGCCGACGAGGCCCGACGAGTTGGCCAGGCCCGCCGGGTGCGCGGCGGTGGCCGAGGCCAGGAGCAGCGCCGCAGAGTTCACCGCGCCGCACGACACCACCACCAGGCCGGCGCCGACGCGCAGCGTCTCGCCCCCCCGCTCCACCTCCACGGCCTCCACCGCGCGTCCCGACGGGTCGGTCAACACGCGCGTCGCCCGCGCGCCCGTCCACAGCGTCACGTTGTCGGCCCGCACCGCGGGCCCGACGCAACAGACCGCGGCGTCACTCTTCGCCTGGATGCGGCAGGGGAACGAGTTGCACGTGTTGCAGAGCACGCAGCCGCCCGGCTCGCCCGGCCGCCTGAGGCCGAGCGGCAGCGCCGACGGATGCAGGCCGAGCCCCCGCAGCCGCTCGACGAGCGACGCCATGCCTGGCGCGTGCGGGATCGGCGGGTAGGGGTACGGCCCGCGCGCGGGCTCGGTCGGGTCCGCGCCGGTCTCGCCGTGGACCTCGTAGAGGCGCTCCGCCCGGTCGTAGTAGGGCGCCAGCGTGGCGTAGTCGATCGGCCAGGCGGGCGAGAGCCCGTCCTCGAGCTCGAGCGCGCCGAAGTCCTCGCGCCGCAGCCGGTAGAGCACGCTGCCCCAGAACCGCGTGTTGCCGCCGACGTTGTAGTGCGTGTACGGCTGGAACGCCTCGCCCTCGGCGTCGAGCCAGCGGTCGGCGGCCCGGTAGCGCAGGTCGCGCCAGACCGCCCACGGGTCCCAGTTCTCGGGCTCCTCGGGCACGCCGTCGCCCCGCTCGAGGAGCAGGACGCGGGCGGCGCTGCCGGCCAGCGCGCGGGCCAGCGTGCCGCCCCCGGCGCCGCTGCCGACGATCACGATGTCGAAGTGGTGGCCGCCCATCGCGCTCAGCCGGCGCTCGCGTAGATCTGGTCCATCAGCGCCTGGTCCGCGATCGCCCGCTCGAGGCCCATCTCGGGCGGCGTCCCGCCCCGGATCGCCTGCGCGAAGTCCCGGTACATCGCCTGGTAGCCGCGGATGTCCCGCAGGCCCGGGACGATGACGCGCGGCCCGCGGCGGCCGCGCACGATGACGAACGCGCCGTTGGACTCGAAGCTGATGATGCCGTCGCGGCCGAAGAGCTTCGAGAGCCGCAGCCCCCGGAAGAGCGACGGGATCTCGCGCGAGTAGTACAGCGCGCCCACGGCGCCGTTGTCGTAGCGGAAGGCCACCATCATGCTCTTGACGCGCCGGTCGGGGCCGGCGAGCGACGGCGCCGGGCGATACCCGTGGATTCCGGTGATCCGCGGGCCGAGGCTCCCGGCGACGTGCAGCCAGTGGATGCCCTCCTCGAAGAACGCGTCGCCCCCGGCCATGGTCTCGTCGTTGCGCCAGTCGTCGGCCGTCTTGAGCCGCCGGGCAATCGTCGTGAAGTGGGCGAAGACCATCTCGCCGATCACCCCCTCGGCGACGAGGCGCCGGAGGCAGACGGCCAGGGGTTTGTAGTGGTCGTTCTCGCCGACGACAATGACGCGCCCGGCGCGGTCGCGCGCCTCGGCCACGGTCCGGTAGTCCGCCATGCGAAGGTATGCGGGCTTCTCGACCAGCACGTGCTTGCCCGCCTCCAGGGCACGCAGCGTCAGGTCGAGGTGGAAGCGCGGGGGCACGGCAATCGTGACCGCGTTGACGCGGGGATCGGCCAGGGCCGCGTCGTAGCTGCCGTAGTGGGCCTCGCCGCCCAGCCGCCGGGCGAACTGCGCCGCCTTGTGCTCGTCGCGGCTGGCATAGCTCGGCCGGAACTGGCCGCCGAGCTTCCGGAGGTGCCGGCTGTGCACCTCGGTGATGAAGCCACAGCCCAGGAAAGCCAGGCGCAACGGTTCAGGCACGCCGCATTTTACCCCGTAGTCGCGGGGCCTCCCGCGAGCGGCGCCAGGGCCCGCCACGACGCGCGGCGGCGGCCCGGCGCGCGACGCCCGTTTGACACCGTTCCTATCCCCTTCTACGATGGGATGTTACGGTAAAGCCCGTCTGGTGTCTTCCATGCTCCTGTGGGTCCGCACGCACGCCTCGTCGCTCCTGAACACCGTCCTTCGCCGCCCGGCCGTCACGCGCGTGGCCTCCTCGACCCTGCCGACCGACTACGGCGTGTTCGACATCCACGTCTACGAGAACCGCCTGGACGGCCAGACGCACGTGGCCCTGGTCCGCGGCGCGATCGGGGACGGTGAAGGCGTGCTCACGCGCGTGCACTCCTCGTGCCTCACGGGCGACATCTTCCACTCGGGCCGCTGTGACTGCGGCACCCAACTCCAGGCGGCCCTGCAGCGCATCGCCGACGAGGGGCGCGGCGTCCTGCTCTACCTCAACCAGGAAGGCCGCGGGATCGGCCTCGCGAACAAGATCCGCGCGTACGCGCTGCAGGACGAGGGATGCGACACGGTCGAGGCCAACGAGCGGCTCGGCTTCCCCGCCGACCTGCGCGACTACCGGGCGGCCATGCAGATGCTGCGGCACCTCGGCGTGCGGTCGGTGCGGCTGCTCAGCAACAACCCGCGCAAGCTCGCCGCCGTCACGGGCGAGGGCCTGACGGTCACCGAGCGCCTGCCGCTCGAGATCGCGGCGACCGACGGCACCCGCCGCTACCTGAAGACGAAGAAGGACAAGCTCGGCCACCTCCTGTCCTCGGTGTAGCCGGGCGGCAAGGCCCTACCGAATCGTGAAGACCGACACGTCCCCGTCCCCCTGGGTCACCTGGCCGGCCGCGGCCGCGGCGCTCGTCCTGCTGAACGCCTCGCTGACCTTCGCCAACGTCTGGCCCACCCCCAAGATCACCTGGGCCGCCGCCTTCTCGGTGGAACTGGCCATCGTCGTCCTCCTGCTCGCGGTGGCGCACCGGTGGGCCGGCGCGCTGGCGCGCCGCGTGCTGCCGGCGGTCTGGGTGGTCCTGGTCTTCGGGCACTACCTGGACGTCACGGCACCGGGCCTCTACGGGCGTGAGTTCAACCTCTACTGGGACTCGCAGCACCTGGGCAACGTGACCGCGATGCTCGCCCGTGCCGCGCCGGCGTGGCTCATCGCCGCGGTGGTCGTCGGCGCCGTGGCGGCCATTGGCGCGGCGTTCCTCCTGGCGCGGCTGGCGTTCGGGTGGCTGGCCTCGGCCATGACATCCCGCCGTCCCCGACTCGCGCTGGCGGCGGTGGCCGCGCTGGTCATCGCGCTCTTCGGCGTCCAGCGCGCCGAGGGCCTCGCACCGCGCGACGATGCGTTCGCGGACCCGGTGACGCCGGCGTACGCGCGCCAGGCGCGCTACGTGCTCGCCACCTTCGGCGGCGGCCCCGTCGCCCCGGTCCTCGGGGCCAGCCCGGCGCTCGACGTGCCGCTCGGCCGCCTCGACGGCGCCGACGTGATGCTGGTCTTCGTCGAGTCGTACGGCGCGATCACGTACGAGACACCCGAGGTGGCCGACGGCCTCCGCGAGAGCCGGGCGGCGCTGGCCGACGCCGTCGCGGCCGCCGGCCGCACGGCGCTCACGGCCTACGTGGAGTCGCCGACCTTCGGCGGCTCGTCCTGGCTCGCCCACCTGAGCCTGATCTCGGGCGTCGAGGTGCGCGACCAGTACGCCTACACCTCGCTCATGGCGTCGAGCCGCGACACACTCGTCACGGAGTTCTCGCGGCAGGGCTACCGGACGGTCGCGCTCATGCCGGGCATGCGCCAGGCCTGGCCCGAGGGCGCATTCTACGGCTTCGACCAGATCTACGGCCGCGACCTGCTCGCTTATACGGGCCCGCAGTTCGGCTGGTGGAGCATCCCCGACCAGTACGCCCTCGCGAAGATCGACCAGCTCGAGTTCGACCGCCCGGCGCGCGCCCCGCTCTTCGTGGTCTTCCCGACGAGCACGACCCACGCGCCCTTCGGTCCCGTCGCGCCGTACCTTCCCGACTGGTCCACGGTGCTCGACAACCCCTTCGACCCCGCGGAGGTGGCGCGGGTGCTGGCGGACAAGCCCGATCTGACGAACCTGCGCCCGAGCTACACGCACGCGATGGCGTACGAGTACACGGCCCTTGCGGGGTACATCCGCGAGCACGCCGGCGACGACCTGGTGATGATCGTCATCGGGGACCACCAGCCGCCCGCCGCCGTCAGCGGCCCGGGGGCGCCGCATGACGTGCCGGTGCACGTCATCACGAGCCGCCAGGACGTGCTCGCGCGGCTGGCCGGGCACGGGTTCCGGCCGGGCCTGGTGCCCGCGCGGCCGGCAATCGGGCGGATGCACACGCTGGTCCCGGTGCTGCTCGACGCGTTCGGCGGCCCGACCGCGGCCACCGATCACCGGAAGCGCGCGACATCAGCCGGCGCGCTGGCGCCACAGGCGCCCGACGTCCAGCCCGAATGACCACGCGAGGACGGCGAGCGTGACCGCCGCGACGGCGGCGCTCCACGGGCGCGGCACGACCGGCGCGATGGCGATCGCCAGGCCGATGAACTGCGTCACGGCGACGGTCCGTCCCCGGAGGGTCGGGCGGAGCGGACCGCGCATCCACGCCAGCCCCCATCCGGCGGCCACGAACGCGTAGCGCATCAGGCCGCAGCCGAGCACCCATGGCCCGGCCTTGCCGTGGTGCCAGGCGAGGACCGACAACACGAGGACCAGGAACGCGTCGGTCTCCATGTCGAGCCGCGCGCCGAAGGCGCTTGCGAGGCCCGATCGCCGCGCGAGCCACCCGTCGAGGCCGTCGAGGCCCGCCAGGACGACCGTGACAGCGACGACCACCCACGCGGCCGCGGCGCCGGCCGGCTCTCCGGCGAGGGCGGCGAGCAGCGCCACCAGCGCAAGGCGGACCAGGGTGACGGCGTTGGCCGCCCCAAGGCGCCCGAACGGATGGTGACGCCGCAACCCCGGCGCCGCGACGACCAGGGCGGCGGTGAACACGGCACCGCCGGCCAGCGGGAGGGCCGCCGACGCGCCCACGAGCGGACCGATGGCAGCCGCCAGCGCGACCAGGAGGGCTCCCGACGCGACGGCCGCCGCGAGGAAGCCGGCGACGGGCGTGGAGCCGAGGGGGCGGCGCGGGGCTGCTTCCATGCGGAGGCCGGGGACGCGCCATTGTAACCAGCCCGGTACCCGACACAGAATGGGGCGGGCCCGCCAGCGCGGGCCGACACGAACGGACATGCCACACGCCGCCAGGGCGTTCTGGGTCGCGGCGCCAGGACGCGGAGAGATACGCGACGAGACGCTGCCGCCCGCGGCCGACGGCGACCTTGTCGTGCGCGCGCGGTTCAGCGGCGTCAGCCGCGGCACCGAGTCGCTGGTCTTCGGCGGCCACGTGCCGCCGAGCGAGTGGGCGCGCATGCGCGCGCCGTTCCAGGCGGGCGACTTCCCCGCGCCGGTCAAGTACGGGTATGCCAGCGTCGGCGAGGTCGAGCAGGGCCCCGCCGCGCTCGTCGGCCGCACCGTCTTCACCCTGTACCCGCACCAGACGCGCTACGTGGTCCCCGCCTCCGCCGCGCACCCCGTGCCCGACCAGGTGCCCGCCGCCCGGGCCGTGCTGGCGGCGAACCTGGAGACCGCCCTCAACGGGCTGTGGGACGCCAGGCCGCACGTCGGCGACACCATCACGGTCATCGGGGGCGGCACCGTCGGGTGCCTGGCCGCGTGGCTGGCGGCGCGGATCGGCGGGTGCGACGTGGAGCTCGCGGACATCGACCCCGGCCGCGAACCGGTCGCGCGCGCCCTGGGCGCGCGCTTCGTCACGCCCGCGCGCGCGGCGCGGGACCGGGACGTGGTCATCCACGCGAGCGGGTCCGGCGACGGCCTGGCGCTCGCGCTGGAACTGGCCGGGGTGGAGGCGACGGTCGTGGAACTGAGCTGGTTCGGCGACCGCGCGGCCACGCTGCCCCTCGGCGGGGCGTTCCACTCCCGGCGCCTCACGATCCGCTCGTCGCAGGTCGGCGCGGTGGCCGCCTCGCAGCGCAGCCGCTGGGACACGCGGCGGCGAATGGCGCTCGCGCTCGCGCTGCTGGCCGACCCCGTCCTCGACGTGCTCATCACCGGCGAGTCCGCCTTCGCCGATCTCCCGGCGACCATGGCGCGCCTCGCGGACAGCCCGCGGGGCGTGCTCTGCCATCGGATTACGTACTGATCGCGGCGACCACGCCGCGCGGAAGGATGCCTGGATGTACAGCGTGACGGTGCGCGACCACGTGATGATCGCGCACAGCTTCAAGGGTGACGTCTTCGGGCCGGCGCAGCGGCTGCACGGCGCGACCTACGTGGTGGACGCGGAGTTCCGCCGCGCCGAGCTCGACGCCGACGGCATCGTCGTGGACATCGGCCGGGCGACCGACGTCCTCCGCCGCGTGCTGGGCGCGATCAACTACCGGAACCTGGACGAGGTGCCCGCCTTCGCCGGGCGCAACACCACCACGGAGTTCATCGCGCGGCACGTCTTCGACGCCCTGGACGCGGCCATCGCGGACGGCGAGCTCGGCCCCGGCGCGGGGGACATCGAGACGATTCGCGTGACCCTCCACGAGTCGCACGTCGCCTCGGCCGGGTACGAGGGACGGGTCGGACGCGCCTGACCATGCCCCGCGCGTGGCTCGTCGTCCCGGGCCGGATCACCACCCGGACGGGCGGCTACATCTACGACCGCCGCATCGCCGCCGGCCTCGCCGCGCTCGGCTGGACGGTCGCGATCAGCGAGATCGACGGCGCGTTCCCCCGGCCGGACGCGGCGGCGCTGGCCGGCGCCCGCGCCGTGCTGGCGGCCCTGCCCGACGGCGCGATCGTCATCATCGACGGCCTCGCCATGAGCGCGATGCCCGACGTCGTGGAGGCCGAGGCCTCGCGGCTCCGTCTCGTCGCCCTGGTGCACCTGCCCAGGAGCGCCGACCCGACGGTGCCGCCCGGCGAGCGCGCGGCGGTCGCCGCCGCCGAGGCGCGGGCCCTCCACGCCGCCGCCCTCGTCGTCGTCACCGGACCCGGCACGCCGGCGCTGCTCGCCGGGTACGAGCTGGCCGCCGGGCGCATCGCCGTCGTGGAACCCGGCACCGACGTCCCCGCCAGCCCGCCCGTCCCGAGGCCGGCCGGCGCGGGGCCGGTCGGCGTGTTGTCGGTCGCCACGCTCAACGGCGGCAAGGGCCACGACATCCTGCTTCGCGGGCTCGCCGCGCTGCCTCCCGGGGCATGGACGCTGACCTGCGCCGGCAGCCTCACGCGCGACCCGGCGACGGCTGGTCGGGTCGCCCGCCTCGCGGCGGACCTCGGCATCGGGGACCGTGTCCGCTTCGCCGGGGACCTCGACGAGCAGGCCCTGGCCGCGGAATACGCCGCGGCAGACCTCTTCGCGCTGGCGACGCTGCGCGAGACCTGGGGCATGGCGGTCGCCGAGGCGCTGGCGCACGGCCTGCCGGTCGTCAGCACGCGCACCGGCGCCATCGAGGCGCTCGTCGGCGCCGACGCCGGCCTCCTCGTCCCACCGGGCGACGAGGCGGCATTCGCCGGGGCCCTGGCGCGCGCGATCACCCAACCCGCCCTTCGGGGCACGATGGCCCAGGCGGCCCGCCGGCGGGGCGCCACGCTCCCCTCGTGGGCGGATGCCGCGGGGGCCATGCGCGCCGCACTGGAACGGCTCGAACACCATGGATGACTCGCTCGCCGAATGGCTCCGGATCCGGGAGGCCGCCGACGCGGCGGCGCGGCAGGCCGCCGTCGAGGCGCCGGTGCTCGACGCGCTGGCAGGCCGCGCGCCCGTCCGCGTGCTCGATCTCGCCACCGGCGCCGGCTCGAACCTGCGCCACCTGGCGGACCGCCTGCCGCCCCGCCAGCAGTGGCTGGTCGTCGACCACAGTGACGCCTTGCTCCGCCACCTGGTGATCCGCACCGCCGTGTGGGCCGTCGGCCGGGGCCACGAGGTGGAGACCGCCGACGATGGCCTGTCGATTCGCGGCGCCGGCCTGGCGTGCGACGTGACGACGCGACGGATGGACCTCGGGACGCTCGACACGGACGCGATCTTCGAGGGCCGCGACCTCGTCACCGCCTCGGCGCTGCTCGATCTCGTCTCGGACGCGTGGCTCCAGCGGCTCGCGGACCAGTGCCGGCGCGCGGGGGCACACGCCCTCTTCACGATCACCTACGACGGGCGATCCGGGTGCCTCCCGGCGGAGCCCGAGGACGAGATGGTGCGGGAGCTCTTCAACGCGCACCAGGCCCGCGACAAGGGGCTTGGCGGCGGCGCGGCGGGGCCGGGGGCCGCATCGGCGGCGGAGCGGGCGTTCGCCTCGGCGGGCTTCGCCGTGCACACCGCGACGAGCGACTGGCGGCTGGGCGAGGCCGACGCCGCCGTGCAGCGCGTGCTCATCACGGGCTGGGCCGACGCGTCGAGCGAGGTCGCCCCGGACCGCGCGGCCGCCATCGCGGACTGGCGCGCGCGGCGCCTCGCGCACGTGGACGCCGGCCGCTCCCGCCTCGTGGTCGGGCACGTGGACCTCGCCGCCCTCCACCCCGGACGGTAGCCCTGCCATGCCGCCGCGATTCGCGCCCGACGACGTCCGCCGCTTCTACGATCGCAGCACCGCGGGCTTCGTCCAATTCGGGCAGGGCGGCGGCGCCATCCACCGCGCCGTGTGGGGCCCCGGCATCACCTCGCGCGCCGGGGCCTTCCACTTCGTGGAGGACCAGATACTCGCGCTCCTCCCCACCCTGGGCCCCGGCCCCCACCACCTGCTGGACCTAGGATGCGGCGTGGGCGCGAGCATGGTCTATCTTGCGGGTTCGTCGGGTTCGTCGGGTTCGACGGGTTCGACGGGTTCGTCAGGTTCGACAGGTTCGTCGGCTACGCAGAGCACCTTTGACACCCCTGACACCCCTGGCACCCCTGGCACCCCTGGCACCCCTGGCACCTGGAAGTGCACCCCTGGCACCCTGTTCGTTTCTGGCCTCACCCTCAGTCCCGTGCAGGCGCGCCTGGCGCGGGAGCGCATCCACGCTGCGGGGCTCGACGAGCGCGTGACCTGTCTCGAGGGAGACTTCACGGCGCTGCCGCCGTCGATCGGGGCCGTCGACCTGGCGTACGCGATCGAGTCCTTCGTCCATGGGCCCGATCCGGCGGCGTTGCTGGCCGAGTGCGCCCGGGTGGTGCGCCCGGGTGGACTCCTGGTCATCTGCGACGACATGCGCCGGCCGGCGGGCACGGCGCGCGCCGCGCGGGCGGTCGAACGCTTCGCCGCGGGCTGGCGGGTCAACACGCTCGTCGACCGGGAGCAGCTCGACGCGCTGGCCCGCCACGCGGGCTTCGCCCGCGAGTCGACGACGGACCTGACGCCGTGGCTCGAGCTCGGGCGGCCGCGCGACCGGGTGGTGTCGGCTCTCGTCGCCCTGTTCGGCCGGCTGCCGCTGGCCGGCACGCGCTTCGGGCACCTGCTCGGGGGCGCCGCGCTCCAGGAGTGCCTCGCCAACGGGTGGGTGGGCTACGACCTCGCGGTCTTCCGCCGCGAGGGGGCGGGAGCCTGAAGGCGGCCGGGGTGGCGGGCGCCGGGAGGACGTCGCCCTAGATGACGCGCGTCACGGTCGGCGCCCCGTCGCGGGCGTCGCCGTCCGCCGACGACCGGGCCCGCAGGTCGCAGTCGAACAGCACGTCGCCGCCCATGCGGAAGACGCGGTAGGCCGGGCGGCGGCAGTCGCTCAGGCTGGCGCGGGGCGCCAGCCGCACGGCCGGGCGGCCGCGGCCGATCAGGACGGGCGCGACGGCGATCTGCAGCCGGTCGAGCAGGCCGGCCTCCAGGAACGTGGAGACCGTCACCCCCCCGCCCTCCACGAACACCCGGGCGCACCCTCGGGCCCTGAGCGCCGCGACCAGGTCCCGGGCCGCATCGTCGCCCTCGCCCACCGGCAGGATCTCCGCGTGGCCGACGCGGGTCTCGCCGGGCCCGACGCGGGACCGCTCGCAGGCATAGAGCGTCGGCGCGGCGCCGTCAGTGAAGACGCGCGCCGCCGGGCCGACGCGGCGCGCCGGGTCG
Source organism: Vicinamibacterales bacterium (assembly GCA_050250645.1). GTDB lineage: Bacteria > Acidobacteriota > Vicinamibacteria > Vicinamibacterales > UBA2999 > JBFWVR01. The sequence goes on along the minus strand of JBFWOG010000005.1, from coordinate 44,214 downwards.
AACACCACCCGGAGCGGGTTCGGCCCCTCGACGAGCCGCGTCGTCAGGCGCGGGTCGTCGGCCGCGACCGTGCCCGCCCCGACGACCACCGCATCGCACAGGGCGCGAAGGCAGTGCATGTGCTGGAGGTTGCCGCTGCCGGTCACGAACTGCGAGTCGCCCGTCTCGGTGGCGATGAAGCCGTCGAGGCTCTGCCCGAGGTGTCCGAGCGTCAGCGGCCGCGCCGCGGTGGCGCTGCAGAGTGGCAGGTAGAGGTCGAGGAACTCGGCGCGCGGATCCCCAGCCGGCAGCCGCGACTGCCACCCCGTGCCCGGCACCCACGCCATCACCGCACCGGCCGCGCCGTCATCGACCTCGACGAGCGCGCGACCCGTCCCGAGGCCGAACGCCGCGGGACGTCCGTCACGATCGAGCCGGGCCGCGGCCGCGCTGGCCTCGAGGACGATTCGCCACGACGTGTCGGGCGTGACAGGACGGGAAGAGGGGGGCGCTAGGCGCACGACGCCTCCGGCCACGCGCGTGCCACGCGGGTGTTCCACATCGCGCGACCACTATGCCATCGAGGCGCGCCCGGTGCCAAGGACGCGCGGTGCCGCGACGCCGTCACGCGTCGGCGCGCGGGTCGAGTACCGGCCCCTGGTCGAGTTCCCGCCAGCCGTTGTCGTGTTCGCCGACCGCCGCGGCGTGGTGCCTGGCGGATTCGGCCTTGTGCCGTCGGCCGCCGGACGCTAGGATTGCCGCACCTTCGCGACACTCGACCACCGCAAACCGGGAGGATATGTGGGACTGGGGACGCTGGCTCTGCTGTCGTTGATGCCGATCGCCGTGGTGGCGGTGTTCCTCGTCATCCTCCGCTGGCCGGCCGCCAAGGCCATGCCGATTTCCTACGCGGTCGCGGTGGCGCTGGCCCTCGGTGTCTGGCAGGTGTCGGCCGCCCAGGTGGCGGCCGCCACCATCAATGGCCTCGTGACGGCCGCGTCCCTCGTCTTCATCATCTTCGGCGCCATCCTGCTGCTGAACGTCCTCCAGGAAAGCGGGGCGCTCCGGACCATCCGGCAGGGCTTCACGGACATCACGCCGGATCGCCGCATCCAGGTAATCATCGTGGCCTGGCTGTTCGGCAGCTTCATCGAGGGTTCGGCCGGCTTCGGGACGCCCGCGGCCGTCGCGGTGCCCCTGATGGTCGGCCTCGGCTTCCCGGGCATGGCGGCGGTCGTGGCGGGCATGGTCATCCAGAGCACGCCCGTCTCGTTCGGCGCGGTGGGGACCCCCATCCTCGTCGGGGTGAGCACGGGGCTGTCGGCCGACGACTCGGTCCGCCAGTTCGCCGCGACGCTCGGCTACACCGACTGGAGCCAGTTCCTCGCGCTCATCGGCGCGAAGGTCGCGACCATCCACGCGGTCGCGGGCACGCTGATCCCGCTCTTCGTCGTCTCGCTGATGACGCGCTTCTTCGGGCCGAGCCGGTCGTTCGTCGACGGGCTCCGCGTCTGGAAGTTCGCGCTCTTCGCGGCCTTCTCGATGACCATCCCGTACGTGCTGATGGCCAACCTCCTCGGGCCGGAGTTCCCGTCGATGTTCGGCGGCCTCGTCGGCCTGGCCATCGTCGTGCCCGCCGCCAAGCGCGGCTTCCTGATGCCGCGGGGCGACGACCACTGGGACTTCGAGCCCCGCGAGAAGTGGGAGCCGGAGTGGACGGGCTCGATCCAGGTGCGCGACATCGGGCACCGGGACGGCCCGATGAGCCTCGCGCTCGCGTGGTCGCCCTACATCCTGGTGGGCGCCTTCCTGGTGATCACCCGCCTGCGCTCGCTGCCGATCAGCGCCTGGCTGCAGGCCCAGACGCTGGCCATCACCGACATCTTCGGGACGGGGATCTCCGCCAGCGTGCAGCCCCTGTACCTGCCGGGGACGATCTTCATCCTCGTCGCGGCCATCACGTTCGTGCTCCACCGGATGGAAGCCGCGGCGTTCCGGCACGCCGTGGGCATCTCGTCGCGGGTGATCGTCAGCGCGTCGGCCGCGCTCGTCTTCACCGTGCCGATGGTCCAGGTCTTCATCAACTCGGGCGGCGGGGCCGCCGGCTACGAGCGGATGCCCATCGTGCTGGCCGAGAGCATCGCGGCCGTCGCCGGGTCGGCCTGGCCCTTCTTCTCGCCCCTCATCGGCGGCCTCGGCGCCTTCGTGGCTGGCAGCAACACGGTCAGCAACATGATGTTCTCACTCTTCCAGTTCGGCGTGGCCGAGCGCATCCAGGTGGACCCGACGTGGATCGTGGCCATCCAGGCGGTGGGCGGGGCCGCCGGCAACATCATCTGCGTCCACAACGTCGTCGCCGCCGCCGCGGTGGTCGGCCTGACCGGGCGCGAGGGCGTCGTCATCCGCAAGACCCTCTTCCCGTTCGCCTACTACACGCTCCTGGCCGGCTCGCTCGGCTACGCCATCGTGTGGTATCCCACGACCGGCCTCGTGAACGTCGGGTCCGCCATGGTGCTGCTCATCGCCCTGGCCGCCGTCTACATCGTCGCCAGCCAGCTCCGGCGCGGCGCCGCCCCGGTCATCGCCACCGCCGAGTAGCGGACGCGTCACGGTCGACGGAGGTCGCCATGTCTCGAGTCGTGCTCGCCACCATCATCTCGCTCGCCGCCGGTGCGGCCGGCCTCGCCGCCGCCGGTGACATCTTCATCAAGATCCCGCCCCTGACCCAGGTCGACGCCGTCGGCAGCAACCGGACCTACAACAAGGTGTGCTCGTTCAAGGCGCTGACCGCCGAGTTCGATCGTGAGGGCACCCGGGAGCTGCTGGCGCACGTCAAGCGGGGCGACACCTTCGACGAGACCCAGATCGGGCACCGTGAGCAGTCCTACTCGTACCTGCTCGGCAAGGTCACGGTCTCGACGATCACCGAGACGCGGACCGGCGCCCGCGTGACCCTGCGCTACGAGCGCTGCGAGCAGGTGCGCTAGCCCCCGGCCTCGCGCGGCCGGCTCCGTGCCCGGCGGGGCGCCCGGCGAGGTATTCTGGGGGCACGGCCATGCTCGAGATCACCCCCACCATCCGGATCGAGGAGCGCGAGCTCGAAGAGCGATTCGTGCGCGGCTCGGGTCCCGGCGGCCAGAACGTCAACAAGGTGGCCACCGCCGTGGAGCTGCGGTTCGACGTCGGTGCCTCGTCGCTGCCCCCGGACGTCAAGGCCCGCCTGCTCGCGCTCGCCGGCAGCCGGGCGACCGCCGAGGGCGTGGTCATCATCGACAGCCGCGAGTACCGGACGCAGGGCGAGAACCGGGAGGCCGCGCGCGCGAGGCTCGCCGCGCTCGTCGGCGAGGCCGCCAGGCGCCCGAAGACACGGCGGCCCACCCGGCCCGGCCGGGCTGCCCGGGAGCGCCGCCTCGTGTCGAAGAAGCGCCGCGCCGAGGTCAAGGCCCGCCGGGGGCGCGGGCCGGCCGGCGACGACTGACCCGCCAGGCCGGCGGCGTCACACCAGGAAGATCAGCGTGACGGCGACGAAGAGCGGCAGCAGCACCGCCGCGCTGTAGGCCAGGTAGCCGAAGAAGCCCGGCATCGCCACCCCCCGGCTCTCGGCGATCGACCGCACCATGAAGTTCGGCCCGTTGCCGATGTACGTGATGGCGCCCATGAACACGGCCCCGAGGCTGATGGCCGTCAGCATCGCGTGCGGGACGCCGGCGACCTCCGGGGCCAGGTGCTGGCCCTGCCCGAGGGCGAGGAACGTCAGGTAGGTCGGCGCGTTGTCGAGCAGCGACGACAGCGCCCCCGTGGCCCAGAAGAAGTGCCACGGCTCCCGGACGCCCAGCTCCGCCCCGTGCGCCCGCAGCAGGTCGAGCGCGGGCACCATCGTCGCGAAGATCCCCACGAACACCGCCGTGACTTCCAGGATCGGATGGAACGAGAAGTGGTTCGCGTGGCGCACGTGCCGGGGCGTCCACTGGAGCGACGCGGCCGCGAGGGCGAGCATCGCCAGCTCCCGCCAGGGGCGGTCGAGGGCCGCGGCCACCACCATGATGCCGCCGAGGAGGACGAGATTCGACGCCCCGATCAGCCGGAGCGGCCGCCGGCGCTCACGGTCGGCCTTCAGGCTCCAGGGCGACTCGTGCCGGTGCACCCGGGTGTCCCACACGAAATAGACCGCGAGCAGCGCCGACGTCGCGAAGAGCCACGGCCAGAACAGGCGCAGCGTCCAGAAGAAGGGCACGCCCGCCAGGTAGCCGAGGAACAGCGGCGGGTCGCCGAGGGGCGTCAGGCAGCCGCCGACGTTCGACACGAGGAAGATGAAGAACACCACGGTATGGGCCACGTGGCGGCGCTCGGCGTTCGTGTGCAGCAGCGCCCGGATGAGCAGCATCGAGGCGCCTGTCGTCCCCACGAGCGACGCCAGCAGCGCCCCCGCCGCGAGGTAGGCCGTGTTCACGGCGGGAGTCGCCTCGAGATCGCCGTCGAGGAGCACCCCGCCGGAGATGACGAAGAGGCTGCCCAGGAGGACGATGAACGAGACGTAGTCCCACCCCGCGTCCACCATCGCCCCGGGGTCCCGTGCCACGTACAGGGCCACGACGGGCGCGCCGAGCGCGACCGACACCACGAGCTTCCTCAAGTTGGACGCCCAGAAGCGGGGGGCGGCGAGCGGGGCGACGGCGATGCACAGGAGCAGCGCCACGAACGGCAGCACCCACCCCGGCGCGGGCACGAACGCGGCCTCGGCCATCTGGCTGGATTATCCCTCAGGGGCGCGGCGGGACGGCGCGGTCCGCGGGCCTGGCGGCGGCGCGGAGGGCGGCGCGTGGCCAGGCCGGCTGCCGCCGGCCCGTGCCACGCACGACACCCGGGGCTAGCGCCCCGGCTTGTACGCGTCGAAAGTGATCGACTTGAGGAAGGCGGTCCGGTCCGCCAGCGCCTTGTCGCCCGCCGGGAACCCGCCGACCTTGAGGATGTACGCGATGATCGCGGCCTTGTCCTCGCGGTTGACCTTGTCGGGGCCGTCCGGCGGCATGGTGGTGCGGATCCGCTCGAACAGGTCGCCGATCGTCAGCCCGTTCCAGTTGTTCAGGAACGGCCCGCCGGTCAGCGCGGGCGCGAAGCCGTCACCCGCGAGGTTGCCCGCGTGACAGCTCGCGCAGTTCTCGGCGTAGACCTCCGCGCCGTGCGACGCCTGGGCCTCGGTATAGACGCCGTCCCAGGTGGACTGCGTGGCGCCCTGCGCGCGTCCCACGGCGCCGGCGACGCTCGCGACGAGCGCGGCCGTCGCCACTACGATTGCAACGTTTCCCTTCATGACACCTCGGATAGACCAAGGGCCCGCACCAGGCGGGCCCTTGGTGGTACTCAACGTCCCTTCGACCGAAGGGCTAGTTCTGGCCGTTGCCGCTGCCCACCATGTCGGCCGGCAGGCGGAAGGCGATGTACTCGCCCGAGTAGTTGCCGCCGCTGATCGCGACGACGATGTACTGGCGGCCGTCGATCTGGTAGGTCATCGGCGAGCCGCTCTGCTGCGCGGGCATGTAGACCGCGCCGACCTGGGCGCCGGTCTTCTTGTCGTAGGCGCGCAGCATGGCGCCGCGCGGGTGGTCGTCGGTCGTGGTGACCTGGGGGTCGCCCATCACGACGATCGACTTGGTGACCACCAGGCCGACCGGGCCGCCCTGGCCGGTCTTGGGGATGGTCATCCCCTTGAGGGCCGGGTGGTTGCGGATGTTGTCGGGCGTGTCACCGTGCGCGACCTTCCAGAGCAGGTCGCCCTTGTTCACGTCGATGGCCGCGAGGATGCCGTACGGCGGCTTGATGATCGGCAGGCCGTCCACGGAGAGCGGCACGTAGCCCGGGCCGTCGCTCGGCGGCGCCGGCGCCTCGGCCCGCGGCGCGGGCCGCTCGCGGCGCTCGTTCGGGTCGGAGTCGGCCGACGTGCCGGTGCCGGCCGCCTGCGCGATGCGGAACGGACGGCCCTTGGTGCCCGCGACGTAGCGGATGTCGGAGAAGCCGGGCGGCGGCTCGACGAGCGAGCCCGTCGTCAGCATGTTCTCGGACGCCGGCAGGTAGGCGATGTTCGTCTCGGGGTCGAAGCCCGCGCCGGGCCAGTTGGTCCCGCCGTTGGTGTTGCCGAGGTTCAGCGAGCCGATGATGCCGTTCGCGTCGCCCACGATGTACGGCACGTAGGGCGAGTTGACCCACTTGTAGCGCTTCATCACCTCGAGGGCCTTCGCGCGCATCTCGGGCGTGAAGTCGATGAGGTCGTCCGGCACGCTCATGAACGTGCGGGCGTACGGCGCGGGCTTGGTCGGGAACGGCTGCGTCTTCGCATACCACTCACCGGGCACGTCGCCCTGCGGCACCGGCTTCTCCTCGATCGGCCACACGGGCTCGCCCGTGATGCGGTCGAAGACGTAGAGCCAGCCCTGCTTGCTGGGCACCGCCACCGCCTTGATGGGCTTGCCCGCCACCGTGATGTCCATCAGCAGCGGCGCCGACGACATGTCGTGGTCCCAGATGGCGTGGTGCACGAACTGGAAGTGCCACTTGCGGACGCCCGTCTTGAGGTCGACCGCCACCAGGCTCTCGCCGAAGAGGTTGTCGCCCGGGCGGTGGCCGCCGTAGAAGTCCGACGCCGGCGACTCCACGGGCAGGTAGACGATGCCCGCCTCGGGGTCCACCGTCATCTGGGTCCAGACGCCGGTGTTGCCGTTGTCCTTCCACGAGTCGTTCAGCCACGTGTCGTTGCCGAACTCGCCGGGCCGCGGAATCGTGTTGAACTGCCAGATCTTCCGGCCGGTCCGCACGTCGAACGCCCGGACGAGGCCCTTGGCGTTGTTGTGCGTCTCGATGGTCATGCCCTCGCTCATCGCCGAGCCGACGATGACGACGTCGTTGACGACGAGCGGAGTCGAATGCAGGCCGATGTCGCCGCTCGTCTTGTCGACCGGCGTGTTCTCGCCGTAGACGACGCCGTCCTTCAGGTCGAGCATGCCGTCGGTGCCGAAGCCCTTGACGAGCTGCCCCGTCTTCGCATCGACCTCGACCAAGTGATAGCCCTGCGTCACGTAGACGATGCGCTCGTCACCCCGGCCATCCGTCCAGTAGGACAGGCCGCGGCCCGACAGCTGCCGGGGCGCTTCGGCCGCGCGACGGCCCTCGCGGATGCTGTTCTGGATCCACAGCAGCTCGCCGGACCGCGGGTCGAGAGCAATGATGGCCCGGCGGTTGCCGGCCGTGGCGTAGAGCCGGCCGCCGACCATGAGCGGCGTGCCCTCGAGCTTGTACTCGGGGAACGTGCCCATGTTGGCGGTCTTGAAACTCCAGGCGACCTCGAGCTCGTTGAAGTTGCCGGCGTTGATCTGATCCAGCGGCGAATAGCGGGATCCATCCAGGTTACCGGTGTACATGGGCCATTCGCCGTTGGCGGTGCCGACGGCGACAGGGTTCTGTGCGGGGGTTTGACCGGCGACTCCGGATACCAACCACACGACAGCGACGGCGAGGGTGACTAGCGCCGTCCACGATCGAGCTGGAACTCGCGACATCTCTTGACTCTCCCGGGATTCAGGCGAACCTGAGGCAATTTCCCGCGCAGTATACATCCGATGGGGCAGGCCGCCACGGCAGAAAGCGTGCCAGCCGCGGTTTCGCGGCCGGTCGTGCTCGGGGGGGAAGCGGAGGGCAGGACAAACAGAAACGGGGCAAATCCGGAGGACCGCCGGCGGCGGCGGCCCTCCCGGCCGGGCAATCCGGACGTTACTTCGCGGCCTTGATCATGATGGACTTGAGCGCCGCCGCCTCGTGCCCCAGCTCGGCCTGGCCGGCGGGCACCTTGTTGTGGCTGAGCACGTAGGCCAGGATGTCCGCGCGCTGCGGCCCCGTGACCGACGCCTCCATCCCGGGCGGCATCATCTCGGCCTTCTCGAGCAGGTCGGCCATGGTCTTGCCGTCCCAGGCCTTCAGGAAGTCCGCGCCGGCCAGCGACGGCGCGATGCCGTCCCCGCCGCCGGACATGTCCGCCAGGTGGCAGGTCGAGCAGTTGTCGTCGTAGGCGGCCTGGCCGCGCTTGGCCTGCTCGGCCGTGTAGACCCCGTCCCAGATCGACTTGGACTGCGCGTCGAGACCGAGCGTCGACGCCAACATCACCGCGCACCCGAGGGCCGCGGCCACCGTGAGCTTCACCATCACCTTCATACGACCTCGCGAAGGGCGCCACCGCACCACGCGGATCCGGCCCCCTCTCCAGACTCTAGCACGCCCGCCAGGAGGCCGCAGGACACCGCGCAACTTGGCTTGACCGCGGGTCGTCGCGGGGGTAACCTCGACGAAGGTCCCCGCCCTGTCACTCGGCACGTCCGTCGCCACGTCCCGGAGGGTGTGTCCATGGCCTACGCTTTCCCACCCGACCCCGTCCATCGGATTACCGCCGAGTTCGAGGAGATGCCCTGCCTGCGTCTCACGATTCCGCAGGCCGCCCGCCTTTTCGGGCTCGACGCCCACGACTGCCGCCGCGCGCTCTCGGTCCTCGTCAGGAGCCGTTTCCTGGTGCGCGACGCGCGGGGCCAGTTCCATCGTCCCGGGCTCGGCGTGGGCCAGCGGGAAGGGCTGCCGCTCCCGAAGCCCGACCGGCGGCGTCTCGCGTCGGCGGGGCTGAAGGCGGGCGCGCTCCGGCGCGCGCGGGCCTGACACCGCCGCGGGCCGCGCCGCGCGTCCCTCAGATCAGGCGCGCGCGAATCTCGGGCGGCGGGATCTCGCACGCGTTCGACCGGCCGGCCAGCCGGTGGCGGACCGCCGCGACCACGCGGTAGGCGGCGTCCCGCAGGGGGCGCGGCACCGCCAGCAGCACGCCGGCCAGGTTCCACGGGAACCGCAGGCGCCGGGCGATCCTGAGCGACGCGGTGGACCGCAGGTAGACCTGCCCTCCCTCAACCAGGATGATGCTGCGCGCGCTCTCCCGGCTGATGGCGTGGGCCGCGAGCAGTTCGGCGGCCCGCGGGGACTGCGAGGCGCCGAAGCGGAAGTAGGCGGCCGGATCCCGGCGGGCGATGAAGCGCACGGCCCCCTCGCAGAAGGCGCACGTGCCGTCGAACAGGACGACCGCGGTGCCGGACGGATCGGCCGGGTGGGTGGACGACATTCGGTATCGCTCTGTCAGACGCTGATCTATCCTACCCGGGTGCCATGCCTCAGGCCATGACGCCCCGTCGGCGCTTCCTCGGCCGGGTCGGCGCCGCGGCCGCCGGCATCTGGGCGGGCGGCCGGCCCCGCGTCGCCGCGGCCGCGCAGGCGCGGGCCGCCGACCCGCGGGTCTTCCGCGCGGACGTGGAGCTGGTGACGACGCCGGTCACGGTGACCGACGCCGCCGGGCGGCTCGTCGCGACGCTGGACGCCACCGACTTCGTGGTCACCGAGGACGGCCTGCCCCAGCCGATCGCGCACTTCTCCCGCGAGCGGGTCCCTGTCAGCCTCTGCCTCGTCCTCGACACCAGTGACAGCATGTTCGGCCAGCGGATCGTCGACGCCCGCGCGGCCCTGGCCGAGTTCCTCGACCACCTGCTCGAGCCGGAGGACGAGACTGCCCTCGTGCTGTTCAACCACCGGCCGCTCGTCGCGTCCTCCTGGACGACCGACCGCTCCCGGCTCCACGCGCGGCTCGACGACGTCACCCCGTCGGGCGGCACGGCGATCTACGACGCGGTGAAGGCGGCGCTGCCGCTCTTCGACGCGCGGCGGCACCCGCGCGCCGCCGTCGTGCTCGTGTCCGACGGCGCCGACACGGCCAGCGACACGACCGTCGTGCAGTTGCGCGCCGACCTGCTGCGCAGCGACGCCTTCGTCTACGCGATCGCCATCGACTCCTCGGACGCGCGCCCGAGCGCCCGCGTGAATCCGTGGGCGCTCCGGGAGATGACGGCCCAGAGCGGCGGGTCGACCGAGGTGATCTCGACCGCCGCCGATCTCGGGCCCGCCACGGCCCGCATCGCCGACGAGCTGAACCACCAGTACATGATCGGCTTCACGCGGACCCGCAAGCCGGACGGCGAGTACCACACGCTGCGCGTCTCGGTGCGGGGCGGCGACTACCGCGTGCGGTCGCGCCGGGGCTACGTCGCGCGCAAGGCCACCGACGCCAGCAGCGGCGGACGATGACCCGGCCGCCCGCCATCACGTTCACCCCGCCCCACGCCGTGCCGGCGACACGCCGGCCCTGACGGCACGCGGCGCCTTCACCCTCCGGACACGAGCCATGGCCCACCTCTTCGACTCACTGCCCTTGCGCGGCCTCACGCTGCGGAACCGTGTCGGCGTCTCGCCGATGTGCCAGTACAGCTGCACCGATGGCCTCGCGACCGACTGGCACCTCGTGCACCTCGGGTCGCGCGCGGTCGGCGGCGCGGGGCTGGTCTTCACCGAGGCCGCCGGCGTGACGGCCGCCGGGCGCATCAGCCCGCACGACCTCGGCATCTGGACCGACGCGCAGGCCGAGCGCCTCGCGCCCGTCGCCCGGTTCGTCCGCCAGCACGGGGCGGCGGCCGGCATCCAGCTCGCCCACGCCGGGCGGAAGGCGTCGACGCGTCGCCCCTGGGAGGGCGGAACGCCGCTTGCCGCGGCCGAGGGCGCCTGGCCCATCGTGGGCCCGAGCCCGATGGCCTTCGCCGACGGCTACCAGACGCCAGGCGAGATGAGCGCCGCCGACATCGACGGCGTGGTGCGGGCGTTCGGCGACGCGGCGGCGCGCGCGCGGGACGCGGGCTTCGACGTCGCGGAAATCCACGCGGCCCACGGCTACCTGCTGCACAGCTTCTACTCGCCGCTCTCGAACCAGCGGAACGACCGCTACGGCGGGTCGTTCGACGCGCGGATCCGCCTGCTGCTCGAGGTGCTCGATGCCGTGCGCCAGGCATGGCCCGATGACAAGCCGGTGTCCGTGCGCCTGTCGTGCTCGGACTGGGTGGAGGGCGGCTGGACCTCGGAGGACTCGGTCGCGCTCGCCGCCCGCCTCGCCGCGCGCGGCGCGGACCTCGTGGACTGCAGCTCGGCCGGCAACGTGCCGCGCGCGCCGATCCCCGTGGGTCCGGGCTACCAGGTCCCGATGGCCGAGGCCATCCGCGCGGGGGCCGGCATCCCGACGGCAGCCGTGGGCCTCATCACGTCCCCGGCGCAGGCCGACCAGATCGTGCGCACGGGCCAGGCGGACCTCGTCCTGCTCGCGCGCGAGATGCTTCGCGACCCGTACTGGCCGATCCACGCCGCCCGCGCCCTCGGGCACCCCGCCCCGGTGCCGCCGCAGTACCTGCGCGCCTTCTGAGTCCCGGCGCGCCAGGACGCGCCAGGCGCGGCCCCGGGGCCAGGCGGCGACGGAAGTCCGGCGGCGCCCCGCGCCGGGCGCCCCGCCCCCCGCGACCGGCGCGCCTTCCGGGGCAGTTCGGCGTCGCGCCCGAGGTACGGCCGTTGCACCTTGCCGCCCGAGGGGGACGCGGCATGCATGCACTCCCGGCGCCCACGTCCGAACAGCGGCCGCTGACCGAGCTCGTCTGGGACGAGGGGCAGGCCTGCACTCTGCTCACCGACGAGGCGCCGGCCATCCGGGTCGCGGGCGCGCCGGGGTGGAGTCCCCTCGCGCTGCTTGCCGCGGCCGTCGACGCGGCGCTCCTGACCCGCGTGCTCGAGACCGCCGCCGAGGCCGACCTCCGGGTCCTCGGCTACGTGTCGGCGACCGCGCTCGTGCCGCTCGGCGGCCACGACATCCTCGTCCTGCGGCCGACGCTGCTGGTGGCGTCCTGGACGGACCTGGTCCCGGCCCACGCATGCCTGGCCAGCGCCTTCGCCACCACCGCCGAGGTCAAGTGGCTCGCCGGCCACGTCCGGCTGCGCGGCACCGTGCAGGCGCTCGTCGACGGCCGGTCCGGGGAGGCATAGCGCCATGCCTGCCCTGTCCGCGGGCCCGATGCCGCTCGTCGACTACTACGGCCTGCCCGCCGTGCGCGCGCGCATGGCGGAGTACCTCGACACCGGCGCCGATGGGGCGCCCACGGCCACGACGATCGCCGTCCTCGAGCCGGGCGCGAGCCGGTTCCCGACCTGGGACGGGTGCGCCCGCCTCCCGCCGGGCGCCCTGCCCGACGCCCTCGCCCGCGGCGGCGACGTCGCGCGGTCGCTCGACGACACGGCGAGCCTGCTCGTGCACCTCGACCTCGACTACCAGAACACGACGGACCCCGGCGAGCCGTTCGTGCATCCCGGTGACGTGTTCTTCAAGCTCGAGCCGGCCTACCGCGCCACCCGCGCGGTGCTCCAGCGCTTCGGCCTCGAGCCCATCGTCCTGATGACGGGCCGCGGGTATCACTTCACCGCCGCGGTGCCGCTCGGCGCCCCGGTCGTGGACCGCCTCGCCGCGCTGGCCCCCGGCGTGCCGGCGTGGTTCGCGACCCAGTCCCGGCGCGCGGTGGCGTTTCCGCGGCCCGCCATCGACGCCCGGGTCGCGCGGGCGGCCACCGGCCTCGGCCTCGTGCTCGAGCACGCGGCGCACCTGGTGCTCGCGGGCGCTGCCGGCGCGTCGACGGTGCCGGTCGTCGTGAACGGCACGGTCGTCGGCGAGGTCGGCCCGGCCGGCCATGCGGCGGTCTCGATCGACCTGTCGTTCGCCGGCGACCCGCTCGACGCGCGGCACATCCGCCTCGCGTTCGGCGGCTACCAGTTCCACCGCCTCAGGCCGGACATCGTCGGCGCGCGCGTGGCGACGCTGCCGCCGCTCGTCGCGCTGCCGCGCCGGGACGGGGACGACTGGCAGGCCCTCGTGGCCGGCGGCCGGGGCACGGCGGCCGGCGCCGCGGCGGCGGCGCGCGAGGAGGCGCACATCCCCGATTGCGCCGACGGGCTCGGGCGGCTGCTGGACGACTACGCAGGGTCGGCGCTCGCCCGCGCGCACGCGGACTTCTACGCGGTCGCGCCGGAGCCGCCGGAGCGCTGGCCCGACACCTACGACCTGGTCGGCGTCGCCGACTGGCCCCCGTGCCTGTCGGCCGCGCTCAGGCAGCCGAACGACCTGCTGCTGCAGCCGGCGCACCTGCAGCACCTCACGCGCGGCCTGCTGGCGGCGGGCTGGCACCCGCGCCACATCGCCGGGCTGGTGTGGTCGCGGTATGCCCGCGACCATGGCTGGGGGGACCGCTGGGAGCGGCGCATGGACGCCGCCACCCGGGCGGACTTCGACGTGCGCGTGTTCGCGGGGCTGGTGGCCACCGGCCTCGACAGGTGGGTCGACCTCAACTGCGTGTCGGCCCAGGAGAAGGGCCTCTGTCCGCGCGCAGGCTGCGGGCGCGACCTCCGCGAGGTCCGCGACCGCCTGCGGGAGCAGTACCCGTCATGAGCTGGCCGATCGGGATCGCCACGGGCGGCTGCGTCGAACGCCCGATCCTCGAGGTGCTCGACGCCCTCGCCGCGGCCGGCGTCCCGCTCGTCGAGATCGGGACGCCGCCCCGGCACTTCGCGCCGTGGGACCCCGCGCAGACGCTCGCCGTGCGCGACCGGCTGCGCGACGCCGGGATGGCAGCCGCATCGATTCACGCGCCGTTCGGGGGGCTGCTCGACCTGTCGGCGGACAACCCGCACCACCGCCGCGGCGCGATCGCCGCCATCCTGACCGCCGCCACGGCCCTCGAGACGGTCGGCGGCCGCTACGTCGTCGTGCACCCGAGCGACGTGCCCCGCGAGGGCCAGGACGTCCCGCGGCGCCTCGCCAACTGCCGGAGCGCGCTCGAGGAGCTGGCCGGCGCCCTCGCCGTCCACGAGCTCACGCTGACCGTCGAGACGCCCCTGCCCCACCTCATCGGCGGTCACCCCGACGAGTTCGCCTACGTGCTGGACACGCTGCCACCGTCGGTCGCCGTCTGCCTGGACACCGGGCACACGACGCTCGGCCACGTCTGGCACGACTGCCTGCGCGTCGCCGGCCCGCGCCTCGCGCACGTGCACGCGACCGACAACCACGGGCGGTTCGACGACCACCTGCCGCCGGGCGACGGCACGATCGACTGGGGCGAGATCACGCACACCCTGCGCGAGGTCCGCTACGCGGGCGCCATCATTCTCGAGCTCGGGTGCACGAGCGCGCCGCTGCCGGAGTACTTCGGACGGGCGCTGGCGGCAGCCCGCCGGATCTTCGGGCCGTGACGCGGCCCGCGCCGCACCCGGCGCCGCGGGGCCCTAGGGCAGCGCGACCCGCGCGCCCACCCGCACCGACCTCGGCCACCCAATGGACCGGAGCGGCGTCCGCGCCGTGTCGTAGTCGCGGTCGAACAGGTTCTCGACCGAGACGAAGGCCTGGACCGAGTCCCCGATCGCCCGGCTCACCATGAGGTCGACGACGCCGTAGGCGCCCAGGGCGAAACGGTTCTGGTCGTCGTCGAACTGCTGCCCGGTGCCGCGCGCCTGCACCGCGACCGTGAGCAGCCGGGGGTCGCTCCATGTGAGCCCCCCGCCAAGCTGCACGCGGGGCACCTGGGGCACGCGGTTGCCCTCGATCTCGGGCGAGGCGACCGACCCGCGGAAGTGACTGGAGGTGAAGACGGCGAGGCCTGTCAGCCGCAGCGTGTCCGTCACACGGAACTCGCTCTCGATCTCGACGCCCGCCGCGCGGATTTCGTCGGAGTTCTGGCGCTGCCGCGTGATGAGCGCGGGCGTCACGGACAGCGTGATGTTGGCGATCGCGCCGTCAAGCGTGTTCCAGAACCCGGTGACCCGCGCCGAGCCCCGGCGCCCGGTCCAGAGCGCGCCGCCCTCGACGCCGGTCAGCGTCTCGGACTCGAGCAGGGGGTTCGGGTTGGTGACGATGTTGCCGACGCGGAACCCGCGATGGAGTTCGTTGAGCGTCGGCGTCCGGTACGACCGGTACACCGCGCCCTGGATGGCGACGGCACCCGCCCGGTACGCCGCGCTCGCGCGCGGGCTGAAGTACGAGAGGTCCTGCGACGGCAGCGCGGCGTCGAGCGGCTCCGAGTGCCAGGTGTCGACGCGGCCGCCAAGGTTGACCGTCAGGCGATCCGACGGCGCGAGCCCCACGCGGGCGAACGCGCCGGCGGCGCGCTCGGTGCCACCGAACGCGTTCGGCCCGAGGCGGACGCCGCTCGGCAGCGAGCGGTACTCGGTCACGGTCGCCTCGGTCCGCCTGGCTTCGGCGCCGACGAGCAGGGAGTGGCGGCCAAGGGGACGGGACCACTGGCCGCTCCCGGCGACGAAGTCGCTCGGCGTCCACTGCTCCGTGGTCAGGCGCTCCGAGGCCCGGTCGGCCGCCACGGCGCTGAAGGTCTGGAAGTAGTCCTGGCTGCCGCCGCTCAGGCGCGCTTCCCAGGCCCCGCCACCCACCAGGCCGCCGAACTCGCCGCTCCCCTGCCGCCACGCGGTGGAGTTCACCTGGGCGGGCGTGCCGTTCTGGCGGTCTTCGTCGTAGGCGCTCAGCCGCACCGCCGCGCGCCAGGTCTCGCCGGCCCCGCCGGCGGACACGAATCCCGTGCGGTAGTCGCTGCCGGCCGGGACGTCGATGGGGCCGGCCACCTCGGGGGCGATGGTCGGCACGCCGTCGGTGCCGAGCCACTCGCCGGAGCCCGCGATCTGCCAGCGGCCGACGGGGCCGCCGCCGAAGGCCGACAGGCGCGCCGTGCCGTGCGAGCCGCCCTCGACCGTCGCCCGCAGCAGCGGCCGCGACGGCGACAGCGTCAGCACCTGGATGACGCCCCCGAGCGCGTCGGCGCCGTAGAGGTCGCCCGCCGCGCCGCGCACGACCTCCACGCGGTCGATGGCCGCCGAGGGGACGCGGTTCCAGTAGACCCAGCTGCCGAACGGGTCGTTGAGCGGCACGCCGTCGGCCAGCACGAGCGTCCGGCTCGCGCCCGACCCGGACACGCCGCGCAGCGTCACGCCCTGCGTCGTCGGGTTCGCGACGCGCGACGAGGCGCGCCGGAACAGGCTGAACCCCGGCGTCGCGCGGAGGACGTCGTCCAGCGCGCCGGCCGGCGTGGTGGCGAGCTCCGCGGCCGTGACGATCGTGGCGCTCGCGGCGCCGGGCAGCCGCTCGGCGCCGCGGCTCGGCGTGACGACGAGCGCGTCGGCGAACGGCGCGGGGCGCAGCACCAGCACGAGCGCGCCGGCGCCCGCCGCGGTCACCTGGCGGTCGGTGGCGGCGAATCCCGGCGCCTCGGCGCGGACGCGGACCGTCCCCGGCGCGATGGCGAACGTGCCGTCGCCCGCGACCGCGGGCCTGTGTTCGCCGCCCTCCCGGTCGACGAGCACGACGGTGGCCGCGGGCACGGCGGCCCCGGAGACATCGATGACCCTCCCGTGCGCGGGCGCCGTGCCGGGGGGCGTGGCAACCTGGAGAGCGAGCAGAACGGCGGTGACAACGGTCGCAAACATCCGGATGATTGTCGTCCGAGATGCCGCCATCAGCAAGACCGCCCGCGGATCGGCCGGGGACGGGCGGTAGAATGCCTCATGGCGGTGGAGTCCCCCGACAGTTCCGACCTCGTCCTGCTCGAAGGCCCGCACTCGCGACTCCAGGAGCTGACGCTCCTGCTCCGGGCGGGGCGCGACTTCCTGCGCGGCTTCCGCGGCCTCCATTTCGTCGGCCCGTGCGTCACGGTCTTCGGGTCGGCGCGCTTCGCCGACGACCACCCGTACTACCAGCTCGGACGCGAGGTGGGCGCGGCCGTGGCCCGCACGGGGTTCACGGTGATGACGGGAGGCGGCCCCGGGGTGATGGAGGCCGCGAACCGCGGCGCGTACGAGAGCGGCGGGCGGTCGGTCGGGTGCAACATCACGCTGCCCCACGAGCAGTTCCCCAACCGGTACCTCCACCGGTGGGTCACCTGCCACTACTTCTTCGTGCGCAAGGTGCTGCTGTTCAAGTACTCGTACGCGTTCGTGGTCCTGCCGGGCGGGCTGGGGACGCTCGACGAGCTCTGCGAGGCGCTCACGCTCATCCAGACCGGCAAGATCAAGCAGTTCCCGGTCGTGCTGATGGGGCGCGACTACTGGAAGCCGTTCACGGACCTGCTCGGCGAGATGTTGACGGCCGGCACGATCTCCGCGCGCGACCTCGACCTGATGCTGGTCACCGACTCGATCCCGGAGGCGATCGCCCACATCGAGGAGCACGCCGTGAAGCGCTTCGGCCTGAAGCGCCGCCCCAAGCCCCGCCCGTCGCGCCTGCTCGGCGAGCAGGCCCTCGGCAATGGCGACTAGCCGCGCCCCAACTTCGTATTTCTTATTTCTTAGATCTTACTTCTTACTTCCGTAAGCCCCACCGGGCAGCTCACCCCGGTGCCGCCGTGCCCGCAGTAGCCGTTGGGGTTCTTGTGGAGGTACTGCTGGTGGTAGCCCTCCGCGAAGTAGAAGGGCGGCTCGAGGGCGATGTCCGTCGTGATCGCGCCGTAGCCGTGGGCGGTGAGTTCCGCCTGGTACCGCGCCCGCGAGGCCTCGGCGACGGCCAGTTCCGCCGCGCCGGGCACGAAGATCGCCGAGCGGTACTGCGTGCCGATGTCGTTGCCCTGGCGCATGCCCTGCGTCGGGTCGTGGCCTTCCCAGAAGATGCGCAGCAGCGACTCGAGCGAGACGACGGAGGGGTCGTAGGTGACGCGCACGACCTCGGTGTGTCCGGTCAGGCCGCTGCACGTCTCCTCGTAGGTCGGGTTCGGGGTCGTCCCGCCGGCGTAGCCGACCGCGGTGGAGACGACGCCGGGTGTCTCCCAGTACAGCCGCTCCGCCCCCCAGAAGCACCCCATGCCGACGACCAGGTGCGCCAGGCCCGTCTCGTCTGGCACGAGCGGTCCCCCGGTGACGGCGTGCCGCGCGGGAATGGGCATCGGGGTGTCACGGCCGGGCAGGGCCTGGCCGGGTTCGGGCAGCGGGCGCGAGTAGGGAGCGGACATGCGGGGACCTCCGTGGCTTGGATGCCGGCCGCGCGCGGCGGTGTCGCCGGGCTAGCGCTGGCCGAATGTCATGGCGGCGGCGGTCACCGCGCAGAGCGTCGTCCCCCACGCCATGTCCACCATGGTCATCCGCAGGGTGAAGCCGTTCAGGGTCGCGTAGTTCGTCAGGTCGTAGACGCCGTACGAGATGAGCCCGAAGAGCGCCCCGTAGAGGGCCGCCTCGCCGAGCGACCGCGCCCGGGGCAGCACGAACACCGCCAGCCCGATCACCACGAGCACGTAGAGCAGCGCCGCGGGCGCCAGGCGCGGGTCGAAGTTCTCCCCCGACCGCCGCGCCAGGTCCCCAAGCTCCCGCTTGTAGAACCCGTTGGCCACGAGCCCGATCCACAGGAAGTCCACGACGACGAACACGGGAACGCCAATGGCAAGCTGCCGCGCGAAGTCCATCATCCTGCCTAGGACGCCGCCCCGCTCCCTCCGGGTCCCTCCCGGGCCGCCAAATCACCAGATCACAAGATCACAAGATCACCAGATCACCAGATCACCAGATCACCAGATCACCAGATCACAAGATTCCGTGTGGCTCCCACCCCACCTCGGCCATCTCGAACCCCTCGAACGTGAACCCCGGGGCGACGGTGCAGCCGACGAGGGTCCACGCGCCGAGGCTGAGCGCCGACTGCCACCACCCGGCGGGGACGACGATCTGGGGCCGCGCGCCAGCCTCGAAGTCGAGGCCGAGCGTCCGGGTGTCGCAGCCGGCGCCGTCGGCCGACAGGCGCAGGGCGAGCGGGGCGCCGGCGTAGTAGTGCCACATCTCGGCCGCGTCCACGCGGTGCCAGCGCGAGCCGTTGCCGCCCTGCAGCAGGTAGTAGATGCCGGTCGAGTGCGCGCGCCCGCCCGCGGGCGCGGGGTCGCGCCAGGTTTCCGCGTAGTGCCCGCCCTCGGGGTGGGGCTGGAGGCCGAGGCGCTTGATAATGGCGTCAGCAGTCAGTCCGGACATGGAGGCAGTCTCGTGGGTTGTACGCTCCGAATCACCACCGGCCACTCCGTTGTCGCGGCCGTCGATCCGCGGTTCGACACTGCCATCCATAGTACTGAATCAGTCGATACGGTCCACTGGCAAGGGGCGGCGCCGGGGGCGCCGCGTGGAGGGGCGGCATGACGATTGACGAGGCGGGGCCCGGCGACCTGGCGGCCGTGCGAACGCTCCTGGCGGCGTGCGGGCTGCCGCTCGACGGGCTCGACGCCTGCGCGGACACGCTGCTCGTCGCGCGGGCGCGGGACCGGGTGATCGGGTGCGCGGCGATCGAGCGGCATCCCCCGTACGCGCTGCTGCGGTCGGTTGCCGTCGACGCGGGCGCGCGGGGGCAGGGCCTCGGCCAGCTCCTCACCGCCGAGGCGCTGGCCCTGGCCCGCCGCCTCGACGCCCGGGCCGTGTTCCTCCTGACCGAGACCGCCGAGGGGTTCTTCCCCCGCGCCGGGTTCCGGGCGGTCGCGCGCGACGCGGTGCCGGCCGAGGTCCGGGACTCGGTCGAGTTCACCTCCGCCTGCCCCGCCAGCGCCGCGGCCATGCGCCTCGACTTGTCGTAAGCTGGACGCGATGCGACTGGTCAAGCTGGCCACGGCAAGCCTCAGCCCCACGGTCGGCGCGGTCGAGGCCAACGCCGCGCGGGTGATCGCGGTTGCGCGCGAGATGGCCGCGGCCGGCGTGGCGCTCGGGGCGTTCCCCGAGCAGGTCATCGGCGGCTATCCGCCCGAGGACCTCGTCCAGTGGCGCGGCTTCCTCGACGGCCAGCGGCGCGCCGTGGGCCAGGTCGCGGGCCAGACGGCCGACCTGCCGGTGGTGATCGTGCTCGGCGTGGCGGTGGGCGTCGCCGGGCAGATCTACAACGCGGCCGCGGTGCTGCACCGCGGCCAGGTGCTCGGCTTCGTCCCCAAGGAGAAGCTGCCGACCTACAGCGTCTTCTACGAGGCGCGCACGTTCTCGCGCGGGGGCGCCGGCCTCGCCCTCGACGCCGACGGCGTGCCGCTCGGCGACCTCGTCTTCGACTTCGACTTCGGCCGGGTCGCGGTGGAGGTCTGCGAGGACGCCTGGTCGCCGGACGGGCCCATGCGGCGCCGCTGCTACGGCGGCGCCGAGATCGTCGTCAACGTGTCCGCCTCGCCGTACCGGATGGGCATCGACGCGACACGGCGCGAGATGCTCGCGACGCGGGCGGCCGACAACCAGGCGACGCTCGTCTACGCGAATGCGGTGGGCGGCCAGGACGGTCTCGTCTACGACGGCGGCGGCTTCGTCTTCCAGAACGGCCGGCTCGCGCTCGATGCGCCCCGCTACCGCGAGGGCTGGTGGGCCGCCGTCGTCGACCTCGACCGGACGCGCCGCCTGCGGACCGAGAACACCACGTGGCGGATGGACTGCGAGGCCTTCCGCCTCGCCCATCCGCCGGTGCCGGCGCGCGCGAGCACCGGCGCCACGGCCGCCCCGACCGACCTGGCCTATCCCCCGCCGCCCGGCGGCAGCTTCTTCCTGCCCGACCCGGCGCGGTCCGACCGCAACCCGCGCGAGCGGGCGCTCGACGACCTCTTCGAGGCGCTGGCACTCGGCATCCGCAGCTACTACGAGAAGTCGCGCGCGTTCCGCTCGCTGGGCATCGCGCTCTCGGGCGGCCGCGACTCGATGCTCACCCTGCTCGTCGCGTGGCGCGCCGCGCAGCTGATCCGCGGGGACGCCCCCGGCGCGCCCGCGACCGCGGCCGGCGCGCTCATCCAGGCGTTCTACATGCCGAGCCGGCACTCCCAGGACGGCACCCGGTCGGCCGCCCACACCCTCGCCGCCGAGCTCGGCGTGCCGCTCCTGACGGTGCCCATCCACGACGCCTACGAGCGCGAGCTCGCCGTCGCCCGCGAGATGCTCGCCGGCGCCGAGCCCGGCGAGATGACGCGCCAGAACATCCAGGCCCGGCTGCGCGGCCAGCGGATGTGGAACTGGGCCAACACGTCGGGCGCCCTCTTCCTCCAGACCGGGGACATGAGCGAGAAGGCCGTGGGCTACACCACGATCGGGGGCGACCTCGAGGGCGCCCTCTCGGTCATCGCCAACGTCCCCAAGACGGTCGTCATTGCCCTGCTCGAGCGGCTGCACGAGCGGTTCGGCTTCGCCGGCATCGCCGCGACGCTGGCGACCGACCCCGGCCCCGAGCTCGCGGACGCCCAGGTCGCCGAGCACGAGCTGATGCCGTTCCCCGTCCTCGATGCCTGCCTGCACCTCTACGCCGGCGAGAAGATGTCGCCGGCCGAGGTCGCCAGCGCGCTCGCCTCGCTCTTCCCCGACGTCGCGCCGGCAACCCTCGCCGGCTATGCCTCCCGCTTCACCACGCTCTTCACGCGGTCCATCTACAAGTGGGTGCAGTCGCCGATCTCGCTCCACGTGGGCTCGCTCGACCTCGACCGCGAGCGGGCGCTGCAGATGCCCGTCGTCCAGCAGAACGAGTGGCGCGACGACGGCGCCTGACCCGCCGGCATTCCGCCGTCAGTCCCTGCCGGCGCCCGGGGCGCGCGCCACGCCGGCGTCCGGCGCCGTGACCGCCTCGAGCCAGAACTGGAACGTCCGGGGCCCGATGACCGGGCCGGCCTCGCCCTCGTAGAGCCGGGCGAGCGCGCCGTGCAGGGCCGCTGCCTCCGCGCCGAGCCCGAGCAGGGTGAGGCTCCGGAGGATGCGGGTGAGGCGCAGGAAGTTGTGGTTGCCGGGCGTCACCCAGTTCTCGCGGCGCGCCGCCGCGTCGGGCGTCTCGACGATCCGCGTCGCGGGGCCGTCGCCCTCCCGCGCGTAGCCGTAGAAGCAGAGCATCAGGTCCAGCGAGCGCCCGAGGCGCGCGCGCAGCGCGGGATCCTCGCGGAACGCGCGGACGTCGTCGTCGGTGAGGACCGGGGCCGACGGATTGGCCCCGCTCGGGCTGCGCAACGGGAAGAGCCACTGGATGAAGTCGTGGCGCCACTCCAGCATCTCGGCATCGAAGCCCCAGACGCTGACGATCGTCCGGCCGGCGTCGTCCGGCGCCCGCCCGCGGTAGAAGTCGACGATTCGGCTCACGTAGGCACCTTGCGGCGTGGCCGGGGGACCGGCGCCGGATGAGACAAGAGCCTACAATACCGGCGCGGTGACCGAAATTATTTCCGCCGACGACCCGCGGATCGCCGACTACCACCTCGTCGCGGCGCCGGGCGAGCTCATGGCGCGCGGCCTGTTCGTCGTGGAGGGCCGGCTGGTGCTCCCGCGCCTCCTGGAGGCGCCGGGGCTCCGCGCGCGCTCGGTGCTGGTCACGCCGGCGGCCGCCGCCAGCCTGGGCGCCCTGCTCGCCGCCGCGCCCGCCCCGGTGTACATCGCGTCCCGCGAGGTGATGAGCCGCGTGGCCGGGTTCGACATCCACCGCGGCTGCCTGGCGCTCGCCGAGCGCCCGGCGCCGGCGCCACTCGACGCGCTGCCCCTCCAGCGCCTCCGCCGCGTGCTCGTGCTCGAGGGCGTGAGCAACCCCGACAACATCGGCGGCATCTTCCGCAGCGCCGCGGCCTTCGACGTGGACGGCGTGGTGCTCGGCCCCGGCTGCGGCGACCCGCTCTACCGCAAGGCCATCCGCACGTCGATGGGCGCCACCCTCGGCGTGCCATTCGTCGACGCCGGCGCCTGGCCGGGCGCGCTCGGGCGCCTGCGGGCCGCGGGCCTGGCCCTCGTCGCCCTCACGCCGGCGGGCGCCGACCCGCTGCCGGCCCTCCAGCCGGGCGGCCGCGTGGCGCTCGTCGTCGGCGCCGAGGGGCCCGGGCTCACGCCGGCCGCGCTGGCGGAGGCCGACCACCGCGTCCGTATCCCGACCAGCGGCCGGGTCGACTCGCTCAACGTGGCGACGGCCGCGGCGATTGCGCTCTACGCGCTCTCGGCCCGGGAAGGGCGGCCCGGATAGACTGGGGGGATGGATCCCGCACGCCGCATCATCGAGTTCCTCTACGAGCGCATGCAGATTGACGATGGCTGGGCCGTCCGGCACGCCGACCGCTTCGCCTGGTGGGCCGGCCCCCTCGCCCAGCGCGTCTGGGCCACCCCGGCCCGCGAGCTGGACGGCGTCTCCGTCCAGGCGGTCCACATCGAGACCGACCTGCTGGCCGGCGTCCCCGCGTCGGCGGAGGTCTTCGAGCGGCTGGCCGGGGTGAACCGGCTGGGCTCGCTCAGTGCCTACGTCGCGGACACCGGCGCCGGCAAGGTCTGCCTGCATGCGTCGGTCTCGGCCACCGAGGACAACTGGCCGCTCGCGCGCGCCCTCGCCCTCCACGCCATGGCGCTCCAGGTCGCCGACGCCCACACCGAGGCCGAGCCCCTGGCCGCCGTCTTCGGCGCCGAGGTGGACGCCTCCGAGCACCCGACCGCCGGGCGGCGCAGCGACCTCGACGAGATGCTGGGCGTGCTCGCCATCTACGAGGAACGCGGCGAGGGCGCCTCGGCCTTCACCACCCGCGAGCTCGCCGAGCTGGTGCGCCTCGAGCCCCGGCCCTGGGTGACGGCCTCCAACTCGCGCGCCGGCCTGACGGCCGAGCTCGACTTCCGCCCTGGCGCGCCGCGGGCCACCCTCGCGCTCGACGCCTCGTTCGCGCACCCCGGCCTCGGCAGCGGGCTGCTGGTGCGCCTCGGCATCCCCGTCGAGCCGGACCCGACGATCGTCCAGAAGCTGAACGCCGCGGAGCGGGTGCAGGCCGACGGCCACCAGCTCGGCGGCTGGGCCCTCGACGAGGAGCGCGCCGTCGTCTGCTCCCTCTTCGTCCCCTCCGCCGCGCACGTCCCCAACCTCACCCGCGCCCTCGTGTACCACATGGCCGCGAGGAACCAGTGGGCGGCGGAGTTGTTGTTCCCTGCTGCGTAGGGAACAAACCAGAAGAACCAAGAATCAAGAATTTAGAATCAAGAAACTTGGTTCTTAATTCTTGATTCTTGATTCTTGATTACTCACTGTCCACGAAGGACGCCGCCCACGGCTCGTGTCCATCCGTCGTAGAGCGCGTCTCTCGTGGCGGCCGGCATGTCGGGCTGGAACTCCCGGTCGAGCGCCCAGTTGGCGCTCACGTCGTCCAGGCCGGCCCAGTACCCCACGGCCAGGCCCGCGAGGTAGGCGGCGCCGAGCGCGGTGGTCTCGCCGACGACCGGGCGCCGGACGGGCACGTCGAGCAGGTCGGCCTGGAACTGGAGGAGCGCCGCGTTCACCGTCGCGCCGCCATCCACCTTCAGGCTCGCCAGGGCCAGGCCCGAGTCCGCCTGCATCGCCGCGAGGACGTCGCGCGTCTGGTAGGCCATGGCCTCGACGGCGGCGCGCGCGATGTGAGCGGCCGACGAGGCGCGCGTGAGCCCGACGATCGCCCCGCGGGCGTGGGGGTCCCACCAGGGCGCGCCGAGGCCGACGAAGGCGGGGACCAGGTACACGCCCCCCGCGTCGGGCACCTCGGCCATCAGGCGCTCGACGTCGGCCGACTGCTCGATGATCCGCAGGCCGTCGCGCAGCCACTGCACCGCCGCGCCGGCCACGAACACGGAGCCCTCCAGCGCGTAGGTCGTCCGGCCCCCGAGCGTCCACGCGACGGTGCTGACGAGGCCGCTCGACGAGGGCACTGGCGTGCCGCCGGTGTTGAGCAGCATGAAGCAGCCGGTGCCGTAGGTGTTCTTCGCAGTACCGGGCGCGAAGCAGGCCTGTCCGAAGAGCGCGGCCTGCTGGTCGCCGGCCGCGCCCGCGATGGGCACCGGCGCGCCGAGCAGCGCCGGCAGCGTCTCGCCGTACACCTCACTCGAGCTGCGCACCTCGGGCAGCATCGCCCGCGGCACGTCGAAGAGCGCCAGCAGCTCGTCGTCCCAGCACAGCCGATGGATGTCGAACAGCATCGTCCGGCTCGCGTTGGCGGTGTCGGTGACGTGCGCGCGCCCGCCCGTGAGGCGCCAGATCAGGAACGACTCGACCGTGCCGAACAGCACCTCGCCGCGCGCGGCGCGTGCCCGCAGCCCATCGGTGCCGTCGAGGAGGTGCTTGATCTTGGTGGCCGAGAAGTAGGCGTCGAGCACGAGGCCGGTCTTCTGCCGGATGAGCGGCTCGTGGCCCGCGGCCTTGAGCCGGTCGCACATCGGCGCGGTCACGCGGCTCTGCCAGACGATGGCATTGGCGACCGGCGTGCCTGTCGCGCGCTCCCAGAGGATCGTCGTCTCGCGCTGGTTGGTGACGCCGAGCGCCGCGA
Organism: Vicinamibacterales bacterium; assembly: GCA_050250645.1. Lineage (GTDB taxonomy): Bacteria > Acidobacteriota > Vicinamibacteria > Vicinamibacterales > UBA2999 > JBFWVR01. The sequence continues at coordinate 19,039 of JBFWOG010000005.1, read as the reverse complement.
GGTCCTCGGCGCCGATGCCGGCCCGCGCGAGCGCCTCGCGCGCCGTCGCCACCTGCGACGTCCAGATGGCCTCGGGGTCGTGCTCGACGTGTCCCGGCGCCGGGAAGATCTGCGGGAACTCCTGCTGGGCGCTGGCGACGATGCGGCCGGCGCGGTCGAAGATCATCGCGCGGCTCGACGTCGTGCCCTGGTCGAGGGCCATCACGTAGCGGCTCATCGTCCTTCCCCCGCCCCCCGCGGCGCGCCGGCGTGGCGCACTATCGTGCCGCACTCGTCTGCCGCACCATCGCGGAGCGCCATCGTGGAGCACCCCCGTGGAGCACCCCCTCCGGAGTATATCCACCTCGTCCGGGCCGCGGCCGACGCGGTACAATGGCCGGCGGTTCGTTCCGACATGCCATTCACCTTCAGCGCCGCGGGCTCTGCCGCGTCCCTCCCCCATCCGCGCCGGCGGCCCTCCGCCTGATGCTGGCCGGTCTGCTCGCCACCATCCAGGACTGGGCCACCGGCTTCGGCGGCGTCGGCCTCTTCGTCGTCGCCGCGCTCGACTCGTCGTTCCTGTCCTTCCCGCAGGTCAACGACCTGCTCATCATCTACCTGAGCACGAAGTACCCGGCGCTGATGCCGTACTACGCCGGGATGTCGACCCTCGGGTCGGTGCTCGGCTGCCTCGCGCTCTTCCTGGTGGCCCGCAAGGGCGGCGAGGTCTTCCTCCGGAAGCGCTTCAGCGCCGGGCTGGTCGACCGCGCGGTGGGGCTGTACCAGCGGTTCGGGCTGCTGGCGGTGATGGTCCCGGCCCTGCTCCCGCCGCCGACGCCGTTCAAGCTGTTCGTGCTGCTGGCCGGCGCGGCGGGGGTGTCGCCCTGGCGCTTCGTCGCGGCCATCGCGGTGGGGCGCGGGGTGCGGTACTTCGGCGAGGGCTGGCTGGCGGTGCGCTACGGCGACCACGCGGTCGACCTGCTCCGCGAGAACGGCGCGACCGCCGGCCTCGTGCTGGCCGGCGGCGTGCTGCTGGCGGGCGTCATCTATTACGTGGTGCGGACGCGGCGAGCCGCGCGGGCAGGTCGGTAGGGTCGAACGGCTCGTAGTCGAAGTACTCGTGCGTGTAGTCGAACACGACCTTCCTGAAGAGCAGCGCCCGGCCCGTGCCCTCGAAGGTCGTCACCGCCGGCAGCCACGCGGCGCCGACGCGGCGCCTGGTCACCACCACGCGCGCGCCCTTGTGCAGGCGCGCGATGATCCCCCACCCGAACGACACGTCATCGATGGCTTCCGCCTCGAGCCGCATCATCTCGTGGTCGGTCTCGTGGACCCATGCCCGCCCCGCGAAGCGGCTGGCCACCTTCGCCTCGCGCGAGCGTGGCTTCGGGTCGCGCACCGGGTCGAAGCGGACGATGATGGCGGGCTCGCCGTCGAGGGTGTCGCGCCCGGCGAGCTCGAAGGTGAAGAGCGCGAGCACCTCGCGCGACGTCTCGGCCTCCTCGCGCCGCACCCGCTCGAGTTCCGCGCGCCGGGCCGCCGCCTGGTCGGCGCCCTCCCGCGCCATCTGTGTCCGCCACTTCTCGTACCCGGCCAGGAACTCGCGGTCCTGCCGGGCCACGTCCGCCGCCGGCACGGGCACGCCGTCCCTCGCGACGAGGCGCCGGTAGCTGACGCCGCGGGCCGGGTCCGGGAACACCTCGTAGAGCTCGACGGGACCCGCGCCCATGCGGCCGAACGGGTTCAGGCGCAGGTCCGCCTTGCGCTCCTTGTACGTGTAGCGGCTCTGCAGTTGCTGGTTGCTCGCGATCCGCTCGCGCGCCGCGGCGAGGAACCCGTCGCGGTCGGGCAGCGGCGCCTGCGCGCCGGGGCCCTGGGCGGCCGCGGCGCCCCCCAGCGCCACCACGAGGACGAGGCCCAGCCGCCACATGGAATAATGATCGCACTGTCTGCCGCAATGATCGAGCCCGCCCCGACCGACGAAGTGCACGTCTGGACCGTCGACACCGCGTCGGCCGGCGCCGGGCGCCTGGCCAGCTACGAGCGGCTGCTGGCGCCGGACGAGGCCGCCCGCTTCGCCCGGTTCCGCCACGACGGCGCGCGCACGGAGTTCCTCGTCGGCCGCGCGCTCGTCCGGACCACCCTGTCCCGCTACGTCGCCGTCCCGCCGGACGCCTGGCGCTTCGCGCTCGGCCCCCACGGGCGGCCGGACATCGCCGGCCTGCCGCCGGGCGCGCCCCCCCTCGTCTTCAACCTCTCGCACACCCGGGGTCTGGTCGCCTGCGCGGTCACGGTGGGACGCGAGGTGGGGGTGGACGTCGAGTTCACCGGCCGCGAGATCACCCACGACATCCCCGGCCGCTTCTTCGCGCCCGACGAGGTCCGCGACCTCCGGCGCCTGCCGCCCGACGAGCAGCCCCCGGCGTTCTTCGACTACTGGACGCTCAAGGAGGCCTACATCAAGGCGCGCGGCCTGGGCCTCGCCATCCCGCTCCACCAGTTCGCCTTCACCCGCCACCCGGACGGCGCGCGCACGGTCCGGTTCGTCCCGGAGCTCGGGGACGACGAGGCCAGCTGGCAGTTCTGGCAGGCCACCCCCGACGCGGCGCACCGCCTGGCGCTGGCCGTGCGGCGGTCGGGCGCCGACCTGCCCGTCCGGGTGCGGCCGGTCGTGCCCGGGGCGCCGGCGTGAAGCTCTGGGCCACCGCCGACCTCCACGTCGCGCGGTCGGACAACCGCCGGGCCGTCGAGGCGCTCGAGCCCCACCCGGACGACTGGCTCATCATCGCCGGCGACACGGGCGAGACGCCCGCGCACCTCGCGTTCGTCCTCGACACGCTGGGCCCGCGCTTCGCGCGGCTGGTCTGGACGCCCGGCAACCACGACCTGTGGACGCCGCGCGACGCGCCCCCGGCCGACCGGGGCGTCGGCCGGTACGTCGAGCTCGTCGAGATCTGCCGGCAGCGGAACGTGCTGACGCCCGAGGACCCGTACGAGCGGTGGCCGGGCGACGACCGCACCGTGATTGCCCCGACGTTCGTCCTCTACGACTACAGCTTCCGCCCCGACGAGGTCTCGCGCGAGGACGCGCTGGGCTGGGCGGCGGCGTCCGGGATACGATGCCTGGACGAGGACCTGCTGGCGCCGGACCCGTTCGCGAGCCGCGACGACTGGTGCCGCGCGCGGGTCGCGGTCACGGAGGCGCGCCTCGCCGCGGTGGATCCGTCGGCGCGCGTCGTGCTGGTCAACCACTTCCCCCTCCGGCGCGACCTCGCCGTGCTGCCGCGCATCCCGCGCTTCTCCCTGTGGTGCGGCACGCGCGCCACCGAGGACTGGCACCGGCGCTTCCCGCTGTCGGTCGTCGTCTCGGGGCACCTCCACATGCGGAGCACGCGCATGCTGGACGGCGTCCGCTTCGAGGAAGTCTCCCTCGGGTACCCCCGCCAGTGGCAGGCGGCCCGCGGGCTCAAACCGTACCTTCGAGAGATCCTGTCGTCCCCATCATGACCATCCGCGCCTCGGCCGCCGTCCTCGTCCTGCTCGCCTGTCCGCCCGCCCTGGCCTTCGCCCAGGACGCCCCGTCCCCGTCACCAGCACCGCCCCCGGTCGAGGAGCGGGTCGTGGTCACGGGCACCGCCACCGAGGTGCCCTTCCCGCACGTCGCGCGGGCGATCGACGTCATCACGCGCGAGCAAATCGCGCGGCTGCCGGCCCGGTCGATTGCCGACGTCCTGCGCCTCGCGGCGGGCATCGACGTGCGCGCGCGCGGCGAGGCGGGGGTCCAGACCGACTTCGCGCTGCGCGGCGCGCAGTTCGGGCAGACGCTGGTGCTCGTCGACGGCCAGCGGCTGAACGACGCGCAGTCGGGCCATCACAACGGCGACATCCCCGTCCCCCTCGCCGCCATCGAGCGGATCGAGATCCTGCGCGGCCCCGGCTCCTCGGTGCACGGCGCCGACGCCTTCGGTGGGACCATCAACGTCATCACCCGCGCCGCCGCGGTCCGCCCCACCGTCACGGTGACGGCCGGCGAGTACGGCGCCGCGGCCGTGGCCGCCGCCGCCAGCCTGGGGTCGCGCGGCCAGCACCTCCTCGCCGGCGAGGTGTCGCACAGCGACGGCTTCACCGCCGACCGCGACTACGACATCGCGACCGTCAGCGCCCGCTCGGTCGTCGCCGGGACGCGGCTCTTCGGCGGGGTGACGCGGAAGGCCTTCGGCGCCAACGGCTTCTACGGCAACTCCCCCTCCTACGAGTGGACCAACCAGGTCTTCGGCGGCGTCGAGCGGCGGTTCGAGGCGGGCGCCTGGTCGGCCATCGTCGACCTGAGCTACCGCACGCACGGCGACCGCTTCCGGTGGGACCGCCGCCGGCCCGGCTTCGCCGAGAACGTCCACCGCACGCACGCCGCCGCGGCGACGCTGCGCCTGTCGCGCGACACGGGCGCCGGGCGCCTGACGATCGGCGCCGACGGGGGCGGGGACTGGATCCGGTCGTCGAACCTCGGCGACCACGCCGTCGGCCGGGCGAGCGGGTTCGCCGAGTGGCAGTGGCCGGCGACCGGCGCGCTCACCGTGCTGCCGTCGGTGCGCGTCGACCACTACACCGACTTCGGCACCGCGGTCAGCCCGTCGCTGGCGGCCGGCTGGTGGCTGACACCGGCCCTGAAGCTCCGCGCGTCGGCGGCCCGGGCGTTCCGCGTCCCCACCTTCACCGAGCTGTACTACACCGATCCCAACCACCAGGGGAGCGGCGCGCTGGATCCGGAGCACAGCACGGGCGTGGACGCGGGCCTCGACTGGACCCCGGCGGCCGGCCTCACGGCGCGCGTCACCGTGTTCGGCCGCCATGACGCCGACGTGATCGACTGGGTCCGCCCGAGCGCCGCCGCGAAGTGGCGGACGACGAACGTGCGCGCGGTGGACACGGCCGGCGTCGAGCTCGGCGTCGAGAAGGCCCTCGGCGGGCCGCGCGACGCCGCGGTCGGCCTGAGCTACGCGTGGCTCTCGGTGACCCCCGAGGGCCTGGACCTGCTCTCCAAGTACCTCCTCGAGTACGCGCCCCACTCCCTCGCGGCCCACGGCAGCGTGCGGCTGCCGCTCGACATCGCCTGGGGCCAGCGCGTCGAGTACCGGGCGCGCTACGACGGCCAGCGCTACTGGCTGCTCGACACGCGCGTGTCCCGGCCGATCGGCCGCGTCGAGGTCTTCGGCGAGGTGTCGAACCTGCTCGACGAGCGCTACGTCGAGATTCCGGGCGTCGCGGCGCCGCCGCGCTGGGTCCGGATCGGCGTGACGGTCCGGTAACGCGTCGCGCCATCGTCGCGCCGTTTTCGCAGCACGGTCAGGCAACGGTCGGTCCGTCGTCATGACGGACCGATAGCGTGTGACCTCCGGACAGACATCCCTGTCGAGGAGGACACCAGATGCCCGTTGCCACCGACCGCCGCCTGTTTCTCAAGTATCTCGGAGCCGGCGTGACCGGCGCCGTCGCCGGCGCCTCCGCCGGCCCGCTCGGCCCCATCGTCGAGGCGCGGGGCGCCATGCCCTTCGCCGGGGCCACCGCGGCCGCCGCCGCCGGCAGCTTCATGAGCTTCGGGCCGATCGCCCCGACGGATCGCGACGCGCTGACGCTGCCGGGCGGGTTCCGGTACCAGGTCGTGCTCGCCTACGGCGACCGGTTCACGAAGGCCGGCGAGCGCTTCGGCTTCAACGCGGACTTCACGGCGTTCGTGCCGCGCAACGCCGACGGCACCGAGGGCCTGCTGTTCGTCAACCACGAGTACGTCGGCGACGCGACCGACAACTACGGCCAGGCGTTCGCCCGGGTGGTCGGCGGCGTGCCGACACTCGAGGACCTGACCTTCGACGTCGGCAACAGCGTCGTCCACCTGCGCAAGAACCCCGGCGGCAGCTGGGTCGTGATGGACAGCGACCTCAACCGGCGCATCACCGCCAACACGCTGATGATCGCGGACGGTCCGGCGCTGGCCGGGGTCGCCAACGTCGGCGGCACGCTCGGCAACTGCTCGGGCTGCCACACCCCCTGGAACACCGTGCTCACCTGCGAGGAGAACTACCAGGACTACGTCCCGGAGAACCTCGTGACCGACGGCCGGGGCACGGTTGGCGGCCCCTTCGACAAGAACGGCACGCACTTCGGCTGGGTGGTCGAGATCGACCCGCAGGACCCGGCGTCGGTGCCGGTCAAGCACACGTGGCTCGGGCGGTTCCGCCACGAGAACGTGTCCCTCCGCGCCGCGGCCAACGAGCACGTCGTCGCCTACATGGGCGACGACCGCACCAACGGCCACGTCTACAAGTTCGTCTCCGCCGGCCGCTACGTCCCGGGCTCGGCGGCCAACAAGGGCCTGCTGGCGAGCGGCACGCTGTACTCGGCGAAGTTCGGCGCCGACGGCAGCGGCCAGTGGCAGGAACTCGCGCCGGGCACGGCGCTCGACCCCTATCCCCGCTCGTCCATGCCGGCGGTGCCGTCGGGCGCGACCACGCTCGGGGGCGTGTACGGGTCGCAGGCGAACATCCTGATCGATGCCTACCGCGCGAGCAACCTGATCGGCTCGACGCCCACGGGGCGCCCGGAGGACGTGGAGGTGCACCCCGTCGACAAGAGCATCTACATCGCGTTCACGGCCAACGCGACGGCGCAGAACAGCCTCTTCAACAACATCTACGGCGAGCTGGTGCGCATCGCGGAGTCGAGCGCGGACGGCACCGGCACGACGTTCACGTGGCAGCGCTGGAAGGCGGGCGGCCCGAACGACGCGGCCCAGGCCGGCCACGTCTTCGCCGCGCCGGACAACCTGGTGTTCGACAGCGCGGCCAACCTCTGGGTGGTCACCGACATCTCGACCAGCCGCCTGAACGCTGACGCGCGCTACTCGACGTTCATGAACAACGGCATGTTCTTCGTGCCGACGTCCGGGCCGCACGCGGGCAGCGCCTTCCAGTTCGCCAGCGCGCCGTGCGAGAGCGAGCTGACCGGCCCGTCGTGGGCGCGGGAGGAACAGACGCTCTTCCTCTCGGTCCAGCACCCGGGCGAGGTCAACGGGACGCGCCGCTCCAGCGCCGACGCCCCGAAGGGGAGCAACTGGCCGCACCGGTCGCACGGCGTGCCGCTGCCCGCGGTCGTCGCGATCGAGCGGGACTAGCCCCAGGGCCGTACATGCCACGGGCGCCCCGCCGGAGGGCGGGGCGCCCGTGCATGGCGCGCCGGGCGCGGCCCCTACTTCCGCTCGCCGGGCCGGTAGGTCCGCTCGGTGTGGCCGGCGAGCTGCTCGGGGTAGAAGTACACCTCGCGCAGGTCACCGGTCGCGTACCGGTCCACCTGGTCCTTGAAGTGCGGCGACGCCGGGTCGCCGCTGATGCCGCCGGCGGTGATGGCGATGGCGCGCACGCGGTCGCCGAACTCGACGGCCGCGACGAAGCTGTTGCCGCTCGTGCCGTAGATCTTCTTGCTGCCGTTGTAGGACCGCGCGCCGAAGGAGGCAAGCGAGCCCCACCGCGACGAGGTGAAGCCGACGGGACGGCTCGGCTTGCTGTCGTCGAACGGCTGCACGATGTCCCCCGTCAGCCGCTGGAAGCGGTTGATGTCCCCCCACGGCGTCTGCCACGTCCCGAAGTCGGCCGCCAGCGTGTCGACCGCCGCGGCCAGCGCCTCGAGCCGCTCGCGCGGCGTCGCCTTCGTTTCCATGTACTCGTAGACCGACACGCCGGCCGCGCGCGCGGCGGGCGTGACGCGGGTCCAGAGGTCCTCGCCGTAGTAGACCGCGACCGCGGTCGGGACCGAGTCCACGGCCCACCGCCGGTCCCAGTCGCGCAGCATCGCCACCGGCGCGGCGAGCTTCGTCTTGAGCGGGTCGCCCGCGGCGGCCCGGTCCCAGGCCTGCACGAGCGGCGGCACCAGCAGCTCGAACTCCGTCAGGTAGCTGTCGAACGCCGCGTCCCGCAGGGTCTCGGGCGTGAAGTCCGTCCGCCCGTCGAGCACGCGGACGGCATGCACGCCCCGCGGGTTCTCGCCCCCCACCTGGACGTACGACGGGTAGTCGGCCGCCTTCGGGCTGTTCGCGCCCGCGGCCGAGAACGGCCAGTTGTTCGTGTTCTGGATCCAGCCGTTGGGCGGGTTGATGACGTTGGGGCTCTCGTCGATCGACAGGACGTCGCCCCACTCCGTCGCCGGGTCGCTGCCGTCGACCGGCTTCGACCAGTCGAAGCGCGGGTCGCGCTTCGGGATGAAGTTGGCGTGGAAGTACGCGATGTTGCCGTCGGCGTCGGCGTAGACCGTGTTGTTCGAGGAGTTGGTGTGCAGCTCCATCGTGTCGCGGAACGCCTGGAGGCTCGTCGCCTTGGTCCGCGAGTAGGACTGCGTGAGGGCCTTGAGCGGCGCCTCCATGAGGCGCACGCTGATCCACTTGCCGTCGGCCGCGCGGACGATCGGCCCGTGGTGCGTCCGGTAGACCGTGAACGTCTTGCGGTCCTGGCCGGAGGCCGTCTTGAACGGCACGGTGATCGTCTCCTCGGTGACCTTGCGCTCCTCGTCCCCGTACTTGTAGTAGATGCCGTCGTCCTTCCGGACGATCGTCTCGGCGTACTCGTCGATGTTGTCCACGCCGCTCGACGTGTGCATCCACCCGGCGCGCGGGTTGAAGCCCTGGTAGACGAAGAACTGCCCCCAGGTCACCGCGCCGTACGCGTTGAGGCCCTCCTGGCTGGTCACCTGCAGCTCGTCGCGGAAGTAGAACGAGGTGTGCGGGTTGATCCACAGCAGCGCGTGACCGGAGACGCTGTTGACCGGGGCGATGGCGAAGCCGTTCGAGCCGGTCGGCTCCTCGGGCATCACGAGGCCGGAGTCGGGCGGCCCGGGCGCGCGGGCCGCGGTCGCCCCCGGGGCGCCGCCGTAGAACGCCTCGAGGTCGGCGAGGTTGATCCGCTCGATGTCGCCGCCGATGCTGCCCTCGCTGAACGTCAGGGCCATCCACGGCTCGAAGCGCGTGATCACGCGGGGCGTGACCTCGGGGTGCGTCCGCAGGTAGTAGTTGAGCCCGTCGGCCCACGCGTCCATGAGCGCGCGGAGCCACGGCGGGCTCTCCGCGTAGAGGGCCTGCATCTTCGCGGGGTCGATGAAGAGCTTCATCCGCAGGTCGCGGTAGACCTCGCCCTCGCCCTCCGCCTCGGCGAGCCGCCCCTGCGAGTTGAGGAAGTTGACCTCGATGCGGTTGAAGTCGTCCTCGGCCTGCGCGTACATCATGCCGAACACCGTGTCGGCGTCCGTCGGGCCGGAGATGTGGGCGATGCCCCAGTCGTCGCGCGTGATCTCGACGGTCGCGGCGCGCTGTTCCCAGCGCGCCAGGTCCGGATCCGCCGGCGCGGGCGACGAACAGGCCACGGCCGACGCGGCGAGGAGGACAAGGACGAGCTTCTTCATGAGGGCCTCTGTCGGGTGGGACGTCGAGCCGTGCCGGCCGGCGGGGTACCCGTGGCCCCCCGGCCGGGGGGATTGTGACACAGAGAGGACGGGGGTGGGGCCCTGGCGCGCGCCGCGGCGGCGGCCCGACCGAACGGGTGTTCCGTCCTCCGGGTCTGATCTACTGGCAGTATTCCACTAGAATCGGCGGACACCTGGCGGGTGGGCCGCCCGGTGCCAGACCTGTCTTCCTGGGAGGGATGTCCATGCGTCGAATGGGGATGAAGCCGGGCCGCGCGGCCGCCGTCGGCCTGCTGTCGGCCGCGGCCATCGTCGCGGCCGCGTGCGGCGGCGGGGAGACCACGCCCGCCGCGACCAACGTCACCGTCTTCGAGAGCGCCAGGCTCATCACGGGGGACGGCGGTGTGCCCATCGACAACGCGGCGTTCGTGGTCGAGGACGGCCGCATCACGCGCATCGGCCGCACCGGCGGGTTCGTGCTGCCCGAGGGCGCCCGCCGCGTCAACCTCGCCGGCCAGACCGTCATGCCGGCCATCGTGGACGCCCACACCCACATCGCGCGCGAGCGCGACCCGATGATCGACCAGCTGCAGCGCGAGGCCTACTGGGGCGTGGCCGCCGTGATCAGCATGGGCCAGGACAACGTGCCGCTGGCGCTCGAGGTGCGCGGCGAGGTCGTGCCGAACGGCGCCCGCCTCCTCACCGCCGGCCGCGGCATCACCATGCCGGAGCCGGGCCGCACCGACATCCCCTACTGGGTCACCTCGGCCGACGAGGCCCGGGCCGCCGTCCGGGAGCAGGCGGCGAACAAGGTGGACCTGATCAAGATCTGGGTGGACGACAGGAACGGGCAGTACACGAAGATGCCGCCGGAGATCTACACGGCGGTCATCGAGGAGGCGCACGCCAACGGCCTGCGCGTCGCCGCCCACATCTTCGCCCTCGAGGACGCCAAGGGCCTGCTCCGCGCCGGGGTCGACGCCTTCGCGCACAGCATCCGCGACACCGACGTGGACGAGGAGGTCATCGCGCTCTTCAAGGCGCACCCGGATGTCGTGCTGATCCCGAACCTGCCGGGCCGCGGCGTCCCGGAGGACCTGTCCTGGACGGCCGCCAGCGTCGCCCCCGACGAGCTCGCCCGCATGCAGGAGGCGAACGCCAAGCTCCCGCCGACCGCGGGCGACGCCTTCCAGATCCAGGCGCGCAACCTCGTCGCCCTGCGCGACGCCGGCGTGAAGATCGCCTTCGGCACGGACAGCAGCGGCGGCTGGAACGCCCACCAGGAGATGGCCGACATGGTGGCGGCCGGCATGACGCCCGCCGAGGTCCTCGTCGCGGCGACGAAGACCGCCGCCGAGTGGCTGCGCCTCGACGACCTGGGCACGCTCGCCGAGGGCAAGAGCGCCGACTTCCTGATCCTGGCCGGCAACCCGCTCGACGACATCACCAACACGCGGAACATCTCGGCGGTGTACCTGCGGGGCGTCGAGGTGGACCGGGCCGAGCTGCGCCGGGGCTGGGCGCAACAATAGGCCTCGCCTGGATGGAGGCTCGGTAGGACGCCCTCCGGGCGCTGGGACTCACTGCGTTCGCTGGGACTCGCTTCGCTCGCTGGGATCCTAGCGAGGGCCGCAAGGCCCGAGTCCCAGCGAGGCGCATGGCGACGAGTCCCGGCGAAGGCCGAAGGCCTGAGTCCGAGCGAGAAGCGTAGCGACGAGTCCCAGCGAAGGCCGAAGGCCCGAGTCCCAGCGACCGCAGGGAGTCCGAAGCGGCGGCGGGGCGCGCCTACGCCTTCTGCAGGCGCCCCGCAGCCGCTTCGAGCGTCTCGTCCTTCTTCGCGAAGCAGAAGCGGAGGACCGGGCCGCCGGCGTCCTTGTAGTTGAACGCCGAGCAGGGGATCGCCGCGACGCCGTGCTCCTTGATGAGCCACATCGCCACGTCCGTGTCGCGGTCGGACGTGATCGCCGAGTAGTCCATCAGCTGGAAGTAGGTGCCGTTGCAGGCGAGCGGCGCGAAGCGCGAGCCCTCGAGCAGGCGCAGGAAGCGGTCCCGCTTGGCCTGGTAGAAGGCCGGCAGCGCCGCGGCGCCCGGGTCGCGCGTCACGAACTCGGCGAAGGCGATCTGCGAGGCCGAGTGCACCGTGAAGGTGACGAACTGGTGCACCCGCTGCACCTCGGCCAGGATCGGCGCCGGCGCCACCGCGTAGCCCACCTTCCAGCCCGTCGTGTGGAAGGTCTTGCCGAACGAGCTGATCACGACCGCGCGCGAGCGGAGGTCCGGGTAGCGCAGCAGGCTCTCGTGCCGGCGGCCGTCGAAGATGATGTGCTCGTACACCTCGTCGCCGATGAGCAGGATGCCGCTCCCGTCGACGAGCGCCGCGAGCCGCCGCATGTCCTCCGGCGTCCACGTCATGCCCGTCGGGTTGTGCGGCGTGTTGACGAGGATCGCCTTCGTCTTCGGCGTGATCGCGCGCGCGACCTCGTCCCAGTCCACCTGGTAGTCCGGGTAGCGCAGGCTCACGAACACGGGGGTGCCGCCCGACAGCAGGATCGCCGGCACGTACGAGTCGTAGCAGGGCTCGAAGAGCACCACCTCGTCGCCCGGCTGCACGAACGCGGTCAGCGTCGAGTAGAGGGCCTCGGTGGCCCCGCTCGTGACGAGCACCTCGGACTGTGGATCCACCGTCGCGCCATAGCAGTGCGCCACCTTCCCCGCAATCGCGTCGCGCAGCGCCTGGACGCCCGGCATCGGCGGGTACTGGTTGTGCCCGTCGCGCATCGCCTTCGCCACGGCCTCGACGAGCGCCGGGTCGCAGCCGAAGTCCGGGAACCCCTGCGACAGGTTGATCGCGCCGTGCTCGTTCGCGAGCTTCGTCATCACCGAGAAGATGCTGACGCCGATGGCCGGGAGCTTGGAGGAGGGCTGGAATGTGGTCGGGCTCATGACTGGCTGCGTATTTTGACATCCCGGACCCCGATCCGGTCATAAACTCTGCAGGACCCAACCGCATGCCGCCCCCGAATCGACTCAATCTCCGGCTCACATGGCTCCTCGGGCTCGGGCTCGCGGCCGCGGCCACGCTCGGCCCGGCCGTCGCCGCCCGCCAGCCGGCCGGTCCCGCCATCCCCCTGCGCTGGGAGGGCACCGCGACGGTCGAGTTCTCCTTCACGCCCGCCGTGCCCTTCGGCGCCGCCGACTGGGACGGCGCCTTCCTCGACCATCGCGACCTGCGCATCCGCGCGGGCGAGGCGCGCCGGGCCGACGTCCACGACGCGGCCGGGCGGCTCACCGGCGAGTTCGTGTGGCTCGAGGACGACGGGACGACCTGGGAGGGCCAGGTGTCGGACGGCGAGAGCCACCTCGGGGGCGCCGTCCAGATGCTGGCCGCCGGGTCCGGCCGGGGCACCGCGATGGTCTTCGGCCTCGTCTACCACGCGCTCGTCGACGACGACCCGCTCGCCCCCACGCTGGCCGACGGCTCGTACTGCCTGCAGGCGAGCCTGATCCCCTCCCTGCGCTACACGCTGACCATCCGGGAGGAACACCGCCGGGACGAGGTCACCGCGGAGGAGTCGACCGGGCAGTTCGTCGCCGGCGACTGCAGCCTGCTCATGCGCGTCGCGCGCCTCGGCGGCGGCCTCACCGTCGATCGGGTCGCCGCCGCCGTGAGGGCGCCGCTCGACCCGAGCCAGCGCTTCCTCGTCGAGGGTCGCCGCGCGCTCGCCGACGGCGTGATGACCGGCTCGTCCCGCCGCGAGCTCGAGGCCGGCAGCGGCAGCGTTGTCGCCGTCAACTGGAACGTGCACCGCCGCCTCCGGCTGAACGGCCACATCGACAGGGTCGACGCCGGTTGGCGTCCGAAGCTCGCCCAGGACGTCACCATCGGCGCCTCCGTGGACGAGGCGCTCGGCGTCGCCGGCAAGTTCCGCTTCACGCTCTACGACGTGAGCCGCGAGAAGGGATACGCGCTGAACGCGGGCGGGGACGGCACCGGGCTCGACCTCCGCTTCCACACCGACCAGCCCACGGCGTTCGCGGCCCCGGTGCAGACCGCCGACGGGTGGACCATCGAGACCACGTCGACAGCGACGAGCGCCGCGGTGCGCGTCTTCGCGATGGACTACGGCGCGTGGGGACGCCTCAAGGCCGAGGTCAACGTCGACGGCGAGTGGTACGAGTGCCTCGACGAGGACGGCAGGGCCTACGTGACCGTCCCGCTCGACGTGAACGAGAACCGCATCTGGGACACGTGGGAGCGGAACACCGGCATCTGGGATCGTCCCGCGTCGGCCGACGCCGACCCCGGCGCGGACGGCACACCCGCGGGCGACGGGTTCTCGAACTACGAGGAGTACCGCGGCTTCATGGTGGACGGCAACTGGGTGTCGCTCGACCCGGGCACGCGGGAGCTCTTCGTGCTCGACACGATCGGCCGCGGCACCGGCGCCTTCGGCGCGAGCGGCATCATCACCTTCGTCGTCGACCAGGGCGAGCTCGACGAGGATCGCGTCGCCAACTACAACCGCGGCTACGCGTCGGCCGGCCAGCAGCGCGGCCTCAAGCTCGTGGACGCCAGCCTGGCCGAGGGCACCCTCGGGCGCGTGTGGCCGAACGTGGGCACGCCGAACACGGTGACGCGGGTGGACCTCGACACCGCGCAGATCGACGGGCACCCGAGCGAGGCGTGGGACAGCACGGTCGCGCACGAGATGGGCCATGCGGTGGGCGTCCAGCACCACGGCGACTGGCGCATCGCCGGCTGCAACGGCGGCCCGCCCGGCCTCACCGCGCTCTGGGGCGGCGCGCACGCCGGAGACCAGGGGTGCGTGATGACCTACTCGGGCGCCACGTACTACCAGGGGTGGGACCGCCACTGCTATCCCTACACCTGGCCGGACACCTGGGGCACCACCTTCTGCCAGTCGCGGACGGGGACCGGCATCAACGCCGGCGAGCGGCGCATGGAGGACGGCCGGCCGCTCCCCGTCTCCGGCGACGGACGGCACGGCGACTGCCTGCACGCGGTGAGGCTCAAGTGACGACACCACGCACCCCACCGCCAGTGACGCCTCCCCCGCCAGCAGCGAACTGGGTGGCGCTGTGGCTGTGCGGGGCGCTCGTGATCCTGGCGCTCGCCGGGGCGGCCGTCGTCCTGCGCGGCCCAACGGCTGCGCCGGACGGTGGCGCGCAGCAGGCCGGGGACGCGGCGCCGACGGAACCAGCCGGTCCCGCCAGGCTCTCGGCGCGCCTCACGTTCGTCCCCGCGGGCCCCGGCGACGACCATGCGCTCGTCGTCCGCCTCTACGATCCGCGCGCCCGCCTGCGCGAGACGGTTCGCCAGGCCGCGGACGCCGGGCGGCCCTGGAATGGCGCCATCGACGATGCGGCGGCAGCGGCGCCCGCCGTCACCGCGCCGCCCATGCCGCTCGAGGCCTGGCAGGCGGCCATCAGCGTCGAGACCATCACGCCCGACGGCACCGCCACCCTGCTGCCGGCCAACGTCGTCACGGTGGTCCGCGCGCCGGAGGCGGCGCTCGACTTCGGCGCCGGCAACAGCGAGCAGGTCGTCATCGCCCTGTCGGCGGGGGCGCTCCCGGCGCCCGGGACGCTCGTGCGCGTCCGGTTCGCCACCGCGCCATTCGAGGCGGCGACGACGCCCGCGCCGGTACCGGCGCCCCCGGCGGCCGGTACGGCCGGCCTCACCGCGTCGGCACGGGCCGCCGAGCTGCTGGGCCGGCCCGACGTGGTCGCCGCGCGCGCCGACGCCCTGATCGCCGCCGCCGCCGATGCAGCCAGTGGCTACTACTACCGCGGCGTGGCGCTCGAGGCGCAGGGCGATCGGGCCGGCGCCATCGCCGCCTACGAGGCGGCCCTCGCGCGCACGCCCGAAGGCCCGGAGCCGCCGATCGGCATCACGGCGCGCCTCGCGCGGCTGCGGTAGGCCGCGGACCGGCGGCAGCGAGAAGGGGGACCCTCCGTTTCCGCTGGGTGCCCTTCCGGCCCCGCGCCTGTGCCAGAATTCCCCCATGCCTCTCGTCATCGCGCTCGCGCTCGTCTCGCAGGTCGCCTCCGGCGGATATGCCCGGCCGGAACTGCTCGTCGACACGGCCTGGCTCGCCGGCATGACGTCGGCGCCGGCGGTCCGCATCGTGGACATGCGCCGCCAGGGCTACGCCGACGGGCACATCCCCGGCGCGGTGCTCCTCGACAACGACGCGATTCGCGTCGCGACCCGGCCGCCGACCTTCCTGCCGACGCCCCGGGAATTCGAGGCCCTGATGCGCGGGCTCGGCATCTCCAACACGACGAAGGTCGTCGCCTACGACGACCGCGGCGGCATCTATGCCACGCGGTTGTGGTGGATCCTGAACTACTACGGTCACACCAACGTGGCCGTGCTGAACGGCGGGTGGAACGCCTGGGCCGCTGACGGCCGCCCCACGAGCACCGCCGTGCCCGCGTACGCCAACGGGACGTTCCACGTGGGTCCCGGCACCGTGAAGGTCGCGACCGCCGACGAGGTCATCGCGGCCATCGGCAAGCCAGGCGTGAAGATCGTCGACGCGCGGACCCAGGCGGAAATCGACGGCAAGGACCTGCGCGGCATCCGCCGCGCCGGCTACATCGAGTCGTCCGTGCCGGTCTACTGGGAGGACTTCCTCGACCCGGAGCGGAAGACCTTCAAGGGCGCCGCCGCGATCGCCGCGATCTACCGCGACCGCGGCGTCGGCCCGTCCGACGACGTCATCACCTATTGCCAGATCGGCATGCGGGCCTCGCACGACCTCTTCGCGCTGGCCCTCATTGGCCACGACCTCGGCAAGCTCCACAACTACTACGGCTCGTGGGAGGAGTGGGGCAACAGGGACGACACGCCGATCAAGCGCAAGCAGGAATAGGGTTCGTCAGGTTCGTCGGGTTCGACGGGTTCGACAGGTTCGTTCTCACGAACCGGGTTCTCCCGTTTCTTCTGCAAACGCCAGGCCTCCCGAGCGCGTCCAAGGGCCCATGAGGGTCCATGACCTGCGGCTCGCCGTCCGTGCCCTGGCCCGCCGGCCCGGCTTTGCCGCGGCGGCGATCCTGCTGCTCGCGCTCGGCGCGGGGGCCAACGCGGCGGTCTTCTCCGTGGTCCGCGGCGTCCTGCTACGCCCCCTCCCCTTCGCGGAACCCGATCGCCTCGTGGCCGTCTGGCCGGGCGCGTTCGTCTCCAGCGAGGACGTCGGCTACTGGCGCGACAACGCCGACACACTGGACCAGGTCGCGTCCTTCGCCCCCGGCTGGCTCATGGCCATGGCCCCGGACGATGGGGGCGAGGCGATGAAGGTGACCGGCGCGCGCGTCTCGGCCAACCTGTTCGAGCTGCTCGGCGCCAGGGCAGCCCTGGGGCGGGCGCTCCGCGACGAGGAGAGCGCGCCGGGCCGGGACCGCGTGGCGGTCCTGTCCGACGGGCTGTGGCGCCGGCGCTTCGGGGGCTCGCCGGCCGTCATCGGGCGGACCGTGCTCATCGACGAGGCGCCGTACCAGGTCGTCGGCGTCATGCCTGCCGGCTTCGAGCTCTTCGGCAGCGAGACGGACCTCTGGTTGCCGCTGCCCTGGGCGCCGGGCACGGCGCAGCACACGACGACATTCTCCCAGGCCGTCGCGCGGCTCGCGCCCGGCGCCAGCGCGGCATCTGCCACCGCCGAGCTGCAGGCCATGGCGAACCCGATGCGCGCCGCCCTGCACCGGCCCGACGACTGGGGACGCACGATGCGCGCCGCGCCCCTCATCGACGCGCTGACAGGCGAGGCACGGCCGCCGCTCCTGCTGCTGCTCGGCGCCGTCGGCCTCGTGCTCCTGCTCGCCGCCGCCAACCTCGGCACGCTCGTGCTCGGCCGCGCCGTCGAGCGCGCCCGCGAGCTCGCGGTGCGGACCGCGCTCGGGGCGTCGCGCGCCGCGCTGGTCCGTCAGCTCGTGGCCGAGCAGGCGGTGCTCGCAGTGACGGGGGCCCTCGGGGGCCTGGGTATCGCCGCCCTGCTCCTGCCGGCGCTCGTCGCCCGCATCCCGCCCGAGATCCCGCGCCAGGGCGACATCGCCCTCGATGGCCCGGTGTTCGGGCTCGTCCTCGTGGTGTCGGTGACAATCGCGGTGCTGATGGCCGCGATACCGGCCGCGGTGGCGGTGCGGCCCGGGGTGGCCCCGCTGCTCCGCGAGCAGCGGACGACAGGCACCCCGGCGCGCAGCCGCGCCCTCGGCGCGCTCGTCGCCGCGCAGGTGGCGCTCGCCGTCGTCCTGGGCGTCGGCGCCGGACTGATGCTGCGCTCGCTGTGGAACCTGCAGCACGTCGACCCCGGCTTCGATGCCCGTGACGTGCTGATGTTCCGCCTCCAGACCACGTCGAAGTACCGCTCGCTCACGACCGGCGAGCCCCTGCTGGCGGAGGTGGCCGGGCGGCTCCGGAGCCTGCCGGGGGTGGACGCCGTGGGCGCCATCGGGCACCTGCCGCTCAGCGGCTACGCGTGGTCCATCCCCGTCCGGGACGCGCGGGTCCCGCTCGCCGCGGGCGAGGAGGCGCCGCAGACCGGCTGGCGCTTCATCTGGTCAGACTACTTCGAGGCCATGCGCATCCCGCTCCTGGCCGGGCGGCGCTTCACGGAGGCGGACCGGGCGGACGCCCCGGCCGTCGTGATCCTCAACGAGACGATGGCGAGGCGCCTGTTCGGCGGGCCGGCCGCGGCGGTCGGGCAGCGCGTGGTCCAGTACGGCGGCAGCGGCCCCGGCGAGTCCGAGCTCGAGGTCGTCGGCGTCGTCGGCGACGTGCGCCACGTGGCGCTCGACGAGGCCCCGTCGCCCGAGATCTTCCGGCCGCTCCAGCAGACCTTCATGTTCCCCATGAACATCGTCGTCCGCACCACGGGCTCGCCGGCGTCGCTCGCGCCCGCGGTCCGTCAGGTCGTGCACGACATCGACCCCGGCGTGCCGGTCGCCGACCTCCAGCCCCTGCCCGTCCTGCTCGTCGATGCCGTCGCCCGGCCTCGGCTGCTGGCCCAGCTGCTGGCGGTGTTCGCCGGCGTGGGCCTGGTGCTGAGCGTGGTCGGCCTCTACGGCGTGGTCGCCTACCAGGTGCGCCAGCGTGAGCGGGAGATCGGCATCCGCATGGCGCTCGGCGCGGCCCCGGGCCGCCTCGCGCGCGGCGTCGTCGGCCAGGGGCTCCGGTATGCCGCCGCCGGGCTCGTGGTCGGCCTCCCGGCCGCCTGGGCCTCCAGCACCATCGTCGAGAGCCAGATCTACGGCGTCGCCCCGCGCGACCCGGTCACCTTCGGCGCGCTCCCGGCCGTGCTGGCGGTCGTGACGGTGCTTGCGTGCTACCTGCCGGCGCGCCGCGCGGCGCGGATCGACCCGGCGGTGACGATGCGGAGCGAGTAGCCGGGCGGGGCGACGAACGACGGAAGACAGAGCGCACAGAGGCGGCTGCGCCTGCGGATCAGCACAAAGCCCCCGGGAGAACACGGAGACACGGAGATGAGATGAAGCGGCTGGCTGCTACCTAGCGTGGTAGCTTGCGCTCCACAAACGGAGTGTCGCTCTGCGGAAACAGAGCACTCAAGAAGGAGCAGCCAGCCATGGTCTATGGTGCCAT
>JBFWOG010000004.1:79979-332088 GCA_050250645.1 Vicinamibacterales bacterium | reverse complement strand
CCATCGTCATCGACCCTCCGTGTGTGCTCTTCTGCCCGAAGAACTCACGGAACGATGTGCGATGGCCGCTTCACTTGTCCAGCGGCGGCTCCGCTACCGAATTTCCACCACGTCCGGGGACTCTACCAGCAGATCGAGCCCTCACTGGGTTCGGACCCGATCGCGATGCTCATCTACGATCGTTCAGGTCACTTCGCCGCGCAGTTCATGAAGCGCGAGCGCTCCGGTAGCGAGGCCGCGGACACCCGCGCCGCGGAGGCGAACAACAGCCGTGCCGTCGGCGGATACGATGCCTACTTCGGGCGGTACGAGGTGAACGACTCGTCGAGCGTGGTCACACAGCGCCTGCAAGGGGCCCTGTCGGCCGAGAGCGTTGGCCTGGTAGTGAGCCGAGAAATGAAGGTCGAGGGCAACAGGCTGACGATCTCGCTGCAGACCACGGTCGCTGGGAAGCCGGTGACCAGGACCCTCACGTGGAAGCGCGTCGGATAGCCGACGCCTGAGGCTGGCCGCGACAGGCATCGGCGCCGCCGTCGGACTCCTGGGGGACAGAGCCGAGATGCTGTGCATTTCGCTCTCGATCTACCTGTTGTTCGTGGCGGTCTGCTACTTCGCGTCGCTGGTGGTCCCGGAAACGACAGGGGGCGACCAGCGCGCCTCAGGCCATGAATCGACCACGTAAGTTGCCGGAGTCGCACCGAGTGGGGCGGCGGAGGAAGCGACAAAGGACTCAAGGGGGGTGACAATGAAGCGCATGACCTGCCGGGAACTGGGTGGCGCGTGCGACCTGGAGTTCAGCGCCGACTCGTTCGACGAGATCGCTGCGCTCAGCAAGGCGCATGGCCTGGAGATGTTCCGAAAGGCCGACCCGGCGCATCTCCAGGCCATGGACGCGATGAAGTCCCTGATGGCCGACCCGAGTGCGATGAAGAAGTGGTTCGATGGCAGGCGCGAGGCCTTCGAGGCGCGTCCCGACGAATAGGTCCGTACCGGTCTGTCGCCGCGGACGACGCATCGTGATGACCGGCGGAGGAACCCTCGCCGGTGGTGTCTGCCTGATCGACATGGATCCAGGGACCGGGAAGCTGCAGCTCGCGCGCGACCTGCCGGCCACCGGCGCCGGAATTCCGGGGATCCGCTACGCCCGCCATGATTGGCCGCACGCCGCGACAGGTCCCGCCTTCGCGCACGGTGCGGTGTTCGGTCCCGCGAAGTAGATCACGGCACGCCCGAGCCTGAACGACAACGGGGGCGTCGACCCGTCGGTCGACCGCCCCCGTTGGCTACCTGCCGCTGCCCGGCTCGAGCGCCGCGGTCGGCTACCGCTTGTCGTGGCTGGCGACCTGGGCCCGGATCTGGGCCACCGCGACCTTGACCTTCAGGTCCTGCTGGACCTTGCCGAGCGCCGCCGTGCCCTGCCGCGGGTCGCCCTCGACACCCTTCGCCGGGTCCTTGCCCGCGATCTTGTCCTTCCGGACCCATTCCGGCTTGACGTAGAGGATCGCCGAGGTGTCCTCCACGCCCGCATGGCCCTCCCCGGTCACGCCGTGTTCGTGCAGATACGCGGAGAACTCGTCACGGGACTTGTAGTACAGGTCGTCGCAGTAGAAGACCCGGGTGCCCGACGGCCGCAGCCTGGCGTCGAGCGTCGCCGCGGTCTGCTTGAGCACGTCCTGCCCGCCGCCGTGGTCCCCGATCAGGATGATGTCCCGGAAGCCGGCCGTCGCCGCGCTCAGCGTGATGTCGCGGGCCACCATGCCATAGGTCTCGTCGGTGAGGCTGCTGGTCCCGGGGAAGGCCAGCATGCCCTCCTTCTTCGACGGGTCGCCGGCAGGCGAGTAGGGCAGGACGGGATAGATCAGCGCATTGCCGAGTTCCTTCGCAATGCGTTCCACGACAGCACGCGCCACGGCGTTGTGCTTGCCGAACGCCAGGTGGGGGCCGTTCTGTTCGCCGCCGCCGGTATAGAACAGCGCGGTGGTCTTGCCGGCCTTGATGGCCGCCGCCACTTCTTCCCAGGTCAGGTCCTCGATGAACAGCGAATCGGACTGCGCGTGGGCCACGTGAGGCATGGCCAGAACGACGAGCAACGCCGCCAGAGACATGAACTTGGGCATGGTGGCGGCAGTATAGTGCAACCCCGGGTCTCGCACCCTCCGCGCAGATGCCTGGTGGAATCAACTCCACAGCTGGCGTCATCCCCCCTCGACAATCGCGGCTGCCCGTAGAGAAGATGGGATCCCGGCGGATTACAGGAGAGGCTCGCCCCCTGGCCTCGGCCCCGCCGGAAGCTCGTGTGTTGCTTCGCGATTTCGCTGGCGGAGCTACCGAGACGTTGCGGCCACCGACGAGTGGGCCGCCATGGCAGGAAGGGGTGCCACAGTGAGTTTCTTCTACCAGTTCCAGTACCTCGTCGGCCTGACGCCGTGGGAGCGCATGCCGTCGCTTCCCATTGGCGAACAGGCCGTTGCGCTGCTCGACCGGGAGGAGGGCCTTCGGGAGGCGCCCTATGGGCGCGCGCTCGACCTCGGATGCGGCACCGGATTCTGGTCGGTCCGCCTGGCCCGGCGGGGGTGGGACGTGACGGCCATCGACGTCGTGCCGCGAGCCCTGCGCACGGCCCGCGAACGCGCGCGGAAGGCCGGCGCCGACGTCCGGTTCGTGGACGGAAGCGTGACGGCGCTCGCGGCCGCGGGCGTCAGCCCGGCATTCCAGCTCGTCATGGACTTCGGCGTGGTGCATGGTCTCTCGCCCGAGCAGGTGCGCGCGGTCGGCCGCGAGGTCACGGCGGTGGCCGCCGAGGACGCCACAATCCTGATGTATGCCTTCCTGCCGGGTCGCAGGGGACCCCTGCCCCGAGGCATCGACAGGCAGGAGATCGAGCAGGCCTATGGCGGATGGGGTGTCACTGACGAAGAGCCGTTCGACCTGGCCGGGGCACCCCGTTTCGTGAGGAACGCACAGCCTCGTTTCTACCGCCTTCGCCGCACGCGTTCGTGATGCCGCCGTGGCACCGGCAGGATATTGCGGACCCTCGCGGTCTCGCTCGCGCGCCTGGACATGGCCTCACAGGCCATCGGCCGGGCGCGATAGTATCTGCCTCGTCTGCGCCGGGAACGACCGAGCGCTGATGCGGAGCGGGCGTCATCGCGATGGGGCGTGAAGTGTCCAAGTCCAAGTGGTCACGTGTTCCACACGTCGGGGTCGGCTGCATCGTCATACGTGACGGCCGGGTCCTGCTGATCCGCCGGCATGGCGCGCACGGCGAAGGCGCGTGGTCGACGCCAGGGGGGCACCTCGAGTTCGGCGAGACGCCGGCCGAGTGCGCGAGGCGGGAGCTGCTGGAGGAGACCGGCGTCACGGCGTCCGATCTGACGTTCGTCGCGATGACCAACGACGTGTTCGTCGCCGAGGACCGGCACTACATCACGATCTGGATGCGCGGCGAGCCGGACGACGCCGAGGCGGCGATTCGCGCGCCCGAGGAAGTGGCCGAGGTCGGGTGGTTCGAGGTCGACACACTTCCGTCGCCCTTGTTCCTGAGCCTTGCCCACCTGGTCGCGGGGGAGTGCTCGCCCAGGCTGGGGCCGGGCGACGCCCTGCGATGCGCGGCACCGTCCCCTCCGCCGCGTGACGCGCCCTGAGACGGCCAGAGGCGGGGTCGTCCTCCCTCTTTGTGGCATCATGCGCGCACCCGCCCGTCGCGGTCCGCGCGGCGGGGGGCCCGTCCGGACATCAGGGGAGGCCTCGATGAACGACATCCACGCCGAGGGGACACAGGCCGTGCCGCCGCATGCCCAGCTCATTCAGATGGGCGTGGCGTCCTGGGTCTCGGCGACCGTGTACGCGGCCGCCAGGCTCGGCATTGCCGACCACCTGGCCAGCGGGCCGATGAGCGCCGCCGAACTCGCCGAGCCGACAGGCGCCCACGCGCCATCCCTCCACCGCCTGATGCGGACGCTCGCCGGTCTTGGCCTTCTCACCGAGGGCGACGGCGGGCGGTTCGCGCTCACGCCGCTCGGCGAGGCCCTCCAGTCCGGCGCGCCGGGAGCGGCCAGGGCCACCGTGATGACGTTCGGCAGCCCGGCCTTCTGGAACAGCTGGGCGGAGATGGTGTACTCGGTGGAAACGGGGAAGACGGGCTTCGAGAAGGCGAACGGCATGCCGGTGTTCGAATACCTGGCCCGGCACCCCGAGGCGGCGTCCCACTTCAGCGGGGCCATGGTCGGCATCCACGGCTCGCAGCCGCCAGCCGTCGCGGCGGCCTACGACTTCTCGGGCATGCGATCGGTGGTCGACGTGGGCGGCGCCACGGGCAACATGCTGGCCGCCATCCTGTCGCGGTACCCCGGCCCGCGCGGCGTGCTGTTCGACCGGCCGCACGTCGTGCGCGACGCCCCGGCCCTGCTCGCGGCACGCGGCGTCGCGGACCGCGTCACGATCGAGCCCGGCGACTTCTTCGAGCACGTGCCGGCCGGGCACGATGCGTACGTGCTGTCGCACATCATCCACGACTGGAACGAGGAGCAGTGCCTGACCATCCTCGGCCACTGTCGACGCGCGATGCCGCCGGGCAGCCGCCTCCTGATCGTCGAGACCGTCCTGCCGCCCGGCGACACGCCGCACCAGGGCAAGGTGCTGGACATGGTGATGCTCGTGCTCCCGGGCGGCCAGGAGCGAACCGAGGCCGAGTACGCGTCGCTCCTCGCCAAGGCGGGCTTCCGCCTCCAGCGGGTCGTCCCCACCGCGTCGATTGCGAGCATCGTCGAGGCCGTGCCGATATAGGTCGTCGCGTGGCCGACGGAAGGAGGGTGTGAATGCACGGAATGAACGTTCGCATACGGATTCAGCCAGGCAAGCTCGACGAGGCCGCGCGGCTGCTGCGCGAGGAGGTCATGCCGACCGCCGCGCACTACCGCGGCTTCATCCAGAACTTCCTGCTCGTCGACGCGCCGAACGACCGCATCGCCTCGCTCAGCGTGTGGGAGACCGAGGCCGACGCGAAGGCGATCTACGGGGACGAGGGTGGCTTGTACCAGACGGCGGTCGCGAAGCTGCAGCCGATGCTGGCCGGCCCGCCGGACGCCTGGATGGGACCCGTCACCCGGGTGGACAAGTAGGGACGCGCAGGTCTCCATGACGGATCTGTTCCTCTTCCCGTCCGCGACCCGGCGGGACCCCGCCGTCGATACCTGGCTGCGGGAACACGCCGGCGACCTCGGCGCCATCGCCCGCCGCTGGTTCGACGTCATGCGCGGCTGCGGCGACGATGTGCGGGAGGTGCTGCACGACGGGCATCCGACCGCGTGCGTGGGCGAGGCGGCC
This sequence comes from Vicinamibacterales bacterium, assembly GCA_050250645.1. Lineage (GTDB taxonomy): Bacteria > Acidobacteriota > Vicinamibacteria > Vicinamibacterales > UBA2999 > JBFWVR01. Next base: position 326,763 of record JBFWOG010000004.1, on the reverse strand, counting down.
TTTGGCTACGTCAACGCCTTCAGCGGCCACGTCAACGTCGGGTTCTTCCGCGGCGCGGAGCTGGCCGATCCCGCGGGCCTGCTGGAAGGCGCGGGCAAGCGGATGCGCCACGTGAAGGTCGGTCCCGCCCGCGACGTCGAGCCGGCGGCCCTCGCGGCGCTCATCGCCGCGGCGTACGCGGACATGCGGGCGCGCGTCCGGGCGTCCTAGTGGCGTGTACGCCCCGCATCACTACCGGCCGCTCCGCTGTCGCGGCCGTCGATCCGCGTTTCGGCACCACCGTCCGTTGTACTGAGCCGGTCGATACGGTTCACTGGTCGCGCGCCGCCCCCACGCGGTACCATGTCGCCGCCGGGCGCCGCCTGGGAGCTGCCGAGCCAGCGGGGCAGCGTGATGGGCGCCGGCAGGGGAGCCACACGTGAAGGCAGCAGAGAAGGCGTCGTTGATGGCGACGCTCGCCGATCGGTTCGACCAGCATCCCGGCCGCCACAAGGGCATCGCGTGGAGCGCGGTGCTCGAGCGGCTCGACGCCAACCCCGGGGCCCTCGACACGCTGCTGGCGATGGAGCGCACCGGTGGTGAGCCCGACGTCATCGGCCGCGACAAGGCGTCGAAGCGCGTGACGTTCTGCGACTGCTCGGCGGAGAGCCCCCGGGACCGGCGCAGCCTCTGCTACGACCGCGCGGCGCTCGATGCGCGGAAGCAGAACAAGCCCCGCGGCAGCGCCGTGGAGATGGCGGCCTCGCTCGGCGTCGAGCTGCTCACCGAGGCGCAGTACCGGGCGCTGCAGGCGCTCGGCGAATTCGACCTGAAGACGTCGAGCTGGGTCCGGACGCCCCAGGGCGTCCGGGCGCTCGGCGGCGCGCTCTTCTGCGACCGCCGCTTCGGCCTCGTCTTCGTCTACCACAACGGCGCCGAGTCGTACTATGCCGCGCGGGGCTTCCGCGGTTCGATCGACGTCTGATACCCGCCAGCCGCGTCGAGCGAGAGGGCGGCCGCGCGTTGCCGCCCCACCCGGAGCCAGGACCTCGAGCCATGCCACACGATCATTCCCGCGTGACGATTCACATGGCCGCGAGCCTCGACGGCTTCATCGCCCGCAAGGACGGGCGCGTCGACTGGATGGAGGTCCAGGACACCTTCGAGGACGGGGAGACGATGACCCCGGAGTTCGTCTCGGCGTTCCTGAAGACGATCGACTGCTACGTCATGGGCTCGCGCACGTACGAGACCGCCCTCGACTTCGAGGCCCGCGGGCTCGGCTGGGCCTACGGCGACAAGCCGGTCATCGTCCTCACCAGCCGCGCGCTCGCGAAGGCCAGGCCGACTGTCGAGTTCTACGCCGGCAGCCTCGCGCCGCTGGTCAACGACCGGCTCCGGCGCGACTACGCTAGCATCTGGTTCGTCGGGGGCGGCCAGGTGTCGGGTGAGTGCCTTCGCCTCGGTCTCGCCGACGAGGTGCGCTATTCGATCATGCCCGTGCTGATCGGCGAAGGCATCCCGTTCTTCGACCGGCTGGACAGGGATGTCACCCTGCACCTCGCCGAGGTGAAGGGGTACCGGAGCGGGATGGTGGCGCTTCGCTACGAGGTACGGAAGTAACGGTGCCTGAGGGGGGATCGTGAAGCGAACGTGGACGATCCTGGGCGTGGCCGACGTGCCCGCCAGCACGCGCTGGTACCAGGCACTCCTCGGCCAGCCCGAGGCGCCGCCCGCCCACGACTACTTCGGCCAGATCCTCGACGAGGACGGCACCGTCCTGCTCTGCCTGCACGCCTGGGGCGCGCACGAACACCCGTCGCTCGCCAGCCCGGGGCTGGCGGCGCCAGGCAACGGCCTCCTCCTGTTCTTCCGCGTGGACGACTTCGAGCCCGCGCTCGAGCGCGCGCGCCGGCTCGTCCCGAGACTGGAGGAAGAGCCGCATCTCAACCCCAACACCCGCACGCGCGAGTTCTCGCTGCGCGACCCGGACGGCTACTACGTGACGATCAGCGCGCTGTAGCCGGCGGGCCGGCGGCGGCCGGCAGCGAGATCTCGAGCAGGCTGACACGCGTCGAGGCGCGCTCACCCTCGTAGGTCGACAGCGCGCAGTCGTACCGCGCCTGGCAGTGTTGCACGAGGCTGCCGAAGTCGGGGCGCGCCGCGTCGGCAATCACGACCCGTCTCACCCGCCCCCGGGCGGCGGCGTCGACGAGCCGCGCCAGTTCACCGACGACCTCCTCGCTGTAGCAGATGTCCGAGCCCACGATGACGTCGGCGTCGAGCGGCCTGTCCGCCAGCTCACCGAACGAGCGGACCTCGAAGGGCACCGACACACCGTTCAGCGCCGCATGGGCCTCGACGAACGGCCGCAGCCGCGGGTCGGCGTCGGTGCACGTCACCCGCGCGCCGAAGGTCCTCGCCACGTGGATGCCGACAATGCCCCAGCCGCAGCCGATCTCCAGGACCCGATCCGACGGCTCCACCGCGACATGGGCCATCGCGCAGAGGGCCGCCGGCCACACCCGGTCACCGAACTCCTGCGGCCGCAGGGCGTGCCGCAGGTAGGGGCGCAGCGCCGGGTGCGATCCCATGTACACCTTCGTCCCGAGGTGCTCCCGCAGCAGCGTCTCCTGGTTCGACGTGGGAAAGGTTGTCACAAGCAGTTCGCCTTCACGGGCGCCTCCGCCCGCGGTCCGGCGCCCCCGGGCCACGAGCTGGTCCTAGCGTAATCCAGGGGCCGGGCTGTCGCCGGCGTGAACGGCCCAGACGTATGATGGCGGCAGGCCGCCGCACTGCTGCTCGCCCGGCGCCGCTGGCCGCGCCGGCCACGTCGGGGCCGCGATGCCCCACGGACCACGAATCGCATGACGTCCCCACCGCGCACGACGCCCTCGCGGCTCGCCTCGGATCCGGTCATCGACTGGCTGCTCGACGCCGACCCTGCGGTCCGCTGGCAGGTCCTCCGCGACCTTGCCGGCGCGCCCGGCGACGTGGTGGCCGCCGAGCGCGCACGGGTGGCCACCGAGGGCTGGGGCCGGCAGCTGCTCGACCTGCAGCGCCCCGACGGCCAGTGGGGCGACGGCGTCGCGACGCCCTTGTGGTGGTCGACCATGTACACGCTCGTGTTCCTCCGCGACCTCGGCGTCGACCCGGCGAGCGCCGGGGCGCGCGCGGCGGCCGCGCGCGTGCGGGACCGCGTGACATGGGGCCCCGAGTTCGGTGACGCCCCCTTCTTCGAGGGCGAGGTCGAGCCGTGCATCAACGGCCGCGTCCTCGCGCTCGGCGCCTACTTCGGCGAACGGCGCGACGGCCTTGTCGAGCGCCTGCTCGGCGAGCAGCTCGCCGACGGGGGCTGGAACTGCGAGGCGGAACGCGGCTCGGTCCGCTCGTCCTTCCACACGACGATCTGCGTGCTCGAGGGGCTGCTGGCGTTCGAGACGGCGTTTGGCGCCATGCCGGCAGTGACAGGCGCGCGGGAGCGCGCCCACGAGTACCTCCTCGAACGCCGCCTCCTGCGCCGGCTGTCGACGGGCGAGGTCATCGATCCGCTGTGGGCCGCGTTCGCGTTCCCGCCGCTCTGGCACTACGATGTGCTGCGCGCGCTCGACTACCTGCGGGCGGCCGGCGTGGCGCCGGACGCCCGCGCGGAGGAGGCCGTCGCGATCGTGCGCGGCCGCCGGGACGACGATGGGCGGTGGCGGCTGGACGTGCGGCACCGGAACACCCTGCACGAGGAGGCCGCCGGCCCCCTTGGCGCCCCGAATCGCTGGGTCACCTTGCGGGCGCGCCGCGTGCTCGACTGGCACGACGGCCACGCGGGAGGCCACGGCGCGGCCCCGGTCGGCTAGTGGCGTGTACGCCACGAATCACCCCCGGCCGCTCCGTCGTCGCGGCCGTCGATCCGCGGTTCGACACTGCCGTCCGTGGTAGTGAATCAGTCGATACGGTCCACTCGACTGCCCCGTGCCACGCGCGCGGCGCCGGCAGACACCCGAGGGAGGAGACCACGCATGAGCCTTGCGATCGTCGGCGCGGCCGGCAGCTGCGGGCGGCAGCTCGCCGCCCAGGTCCTCGAACGGCGCCTGCTGCCCGGCACCGAACGGCTCCAGCTGGTCGGCCACGCGGGCGGACCGAGCGCCGACGAGCTCTGGGGGCTGCGGAGCGACCTCGAGGACGCCTTCGGGGACGGCGCGCCCGCCATCGAGGTCGTGATCGAGCCGTCCGGGATCGACGTGGAGCTCGTGGTGATGCTCGCCGGCGCCACGATTTCCACCGACCCGAAGGCCCCGGTGGACCGCGCCGCGCTGGGGCACACCAACTACCGCATGTTCATCGACTACGCCGACGCGCTGGCCGGCCGCGCCGGCGGGCCGCCCACCGTAATCGTCCAGTCGAACCCCGTGGAGCTCGGCGTGCAGGTGTTCGCCGGGCGACTGGGCCGCCACCGCGTGCTCGGGGCGGGCGCCTGGTCGGACACGCTGCGCCTGCGCGCCGAGATTGCGGCCGACCTCGGCGTCGACAGGCCGCAGGTCCGCGCGATGATGTTCGGCCAGCACGGCGACCACGCCGTCCCCGCCTGGAGCCAGGTGCGCGTGCGCGGCGTCGCCGACGCGGACACCGACGCGTTCGTGGCGCGCGCGCGGAACGGCCGGGCGCTGGCAAGCCTTCCCGACGAGGTGCGGGCGCACAAGACGACCATGCTCGATCTCGTGCGCGGCGGGCGCGTCCACGATGCGTACAGGCTCGTCCAGGCGCTGCCGCCTGACCTGCGCGCCGTGGTGAAGCCGTTCTTCACGCACTTCACCGCGGGGCGGACGACCGAGATTGCCACCGCCCACGCCGTCGCCGACATCGTCGCGGCGATGGTCACCGGCGACCAGCGGGCGCTGCCCGCGCAGGTCGCGCTCGACGGGGAGTGGCTCGGCCTGCACGGTGTGGCCGGCGCGCCCGTCATCCTGTCGCCGGACGGCTGGGAGCACATCTATCCCCTGGACCTGGCCGCGGACGAGGTCGCCTCCGTGACCGCGGCCGTCGAGGCCGTTGCGGCCGCCAACGCGTCGGTCGCGTAGCCGGCCCCCCTGGACGCACCGTCGATGCCGGTTCCCTCGACCCGCGTGGCGCCCCTGCCGGGAGGTCCGGTGCACCGCGAGCGAACCTCGGCGTTGGACCTGGGCCTGCTTGCCGCGCCGCTGCCGGCGGTCCTCATCGGGGCGGCCGTGATGTCGCGGGTGGACGTGCCGCCCGCGCTCTGGGGCGCGGACCTCGCTGCGGCTGGCGCCGGGATGGGGGTGGCCTGGGCGGCAGGGCGGTGGCACCCGCGGGCCGTCTCCCGGAGGCGAGCGACGCCATGGCTCCTCGCGGGAGCGCTGGCGCTGCTGGCCGCCACGCTCGCATTCCCCGGCATCGACGGCGTCCGGCGATGGGTGCCCGCCGGCCCCCTCGCCCTCCACGCCGGCGCCATCGTCATCCCGCCGCTGTTCGTGATGCTGTCGCGGACCGGCGCAGTCGTGTCGGCGGCCGCGGCGCTCGCCGTCATGGGCATCCTGTTGCTCCAGCCGGATGCGGCGCAGGCCTGGGCGTTCGCGGCGGGATGGACCGTCCTGGCCGTGGCCACGCGCGGACGCGCGGCGGCGATTCCCGCTGCGGCGGTGGTGCTGGTTGCCGCTGTCACGCTGCTGCGCGCGGACCCCCTTGCGCCCGTGCCGCATGTCGAGGGCAGCGTTGGCCTCGCGGTGGCGCAGGGCCGGGTGTGGGGCGGCGCCAGCGTGCTCGCGCTCGTGGCGCCGCCGATCGTTCTGGCGCTGACGCCCGACCGCGCGGCGGGCACGACGCTGGCGGCCTATTTCGCCTGCACGCTCGTCGCCGCGGCGCTCGGCAGCTTCCCGGTGCCGTTCCTCGGCTACGGCGTCTCGCCGATCCTCGGCTACTACCTGGGCATCGCGGGCCTCGCGCCTGACCTGGCGCGCGTGAGCGCCGCGGCGCCGCTGCCGGTCCCGACGCCACCCGGGCGGGCGCCAGGCGTCGCCAGCCCCTGACGGCGTCGAAGCGTGGCACAGTGGTTGGCGGGCCCGGCATCGAGGCCCGTGTGACGAGAGGTAATCGCGCATGTGGGACGAACGCTACAAGGAAGAGGGCTTCGCGTACGGGGCCGAGCCGAACGACTTTCTCGTCGAGATGGCCGTCCAGATCCCGCCGGGTCCGGTGCTGTGCCTGGCCGAGGGGCAGGGACGCAATGCCGTGTATCTCGCCTCGCGCGGGCACGCGGTGCTCGCGGTCGACCAGTCGGCCGTCGGTCTCGATCGGGCCCGTGCGCTCGCGGCCGAGCGCGGCGTGTCCATCGAGACGCGGACGTGCGACCTGGCGGAGTTCGTCTTCGAGCCGGGCCACTGGGCGGGCATCGTGTCCATCTGGGGCCACATGCCCCCGGATGTCCGCCGGGCGGTCCACGCGAAGTGCGCGGGCTCGCTGATGCCCGGCGGCGTCATGATCCTCGAGGCGTACACGCCGGCGCAGGTCGGACGCGGCACCGGCGGCCCGCCGGATCCGGCCTTCTGCATGACGCCCGACGGGCTCCGCGAGGAACTGTCAGGACTTGATTTCGAGATCCTCCGGGAGGTCGAGCGATACGTGTCCGAGGGCCGGTATCACGAGGGCCCGTCCGCGGTGGTGCAGGTGCTGGGCAGGACCGCCCGGCCGGCCTCGCGGCGCGCCGATCCGCTGCCTGGCCGCGACGGCCTGACGACGTGACACAACCATGAGGACATCGTGAGTCGATCATGGGCCGATCATGACAAGTTATTGATTCCAAAGGCTTTGATGGCGTCTCGCGCTCCTGGGGAACCGATATGATACGGGCCGTGGCTGCGACACGGCGGCCTTCGGATTGAGGCCGGTGTCGTTCCTGAAGGAGACGCAACCCCATGTTCAGTTCCCCCACCTCCCGCGCCGGCCTGCTCAGCGCGGCCGCGATTCTCGCCCTCGTCCTGCTCCCCGCGTCCACGCAGGCGAGCGACAAGCATGGCGACAAGGACAAGAAGGGCGCGAAGGCCCCGGCGACCGAGATCACCACGTGCGACTACACCATCACGGTGCCCGGCACCTACGTGCTGGCGGCCGATCTGACGTGCGGCGGAAACGGCGTCACGATCCAGGCGAGCCACGTGCGGCTGGACCTGGACGGTCACCGGCTGTACGGGAGCGGCGGCGGCGTGGGCGTCCTCGTCTACTCGGCCGCCGAGCGCCTGACTGACGTGACGCTCGAGGGGCCGGGCGTCGTCACGCGCTTCAACCACGGGATCAGGCTGGACAACGTCGACCATGGCCGCATCCGCGGCGTGACCTCGACGAGGAACTTCAACGGCGTGATGACGAGCACGTTCGTCGACTCGACGGTGACGGGCCTGAGCGTGCGTGACAGTGTCTTCTCGGCGAACCTCGGCTTCGGCATGCTCATCGGCAACTCCGACGACGGCCAGATCCGGCGGAACATCACCGCCGGCAACGGCACGGGCGGCGCCGGCGGCCTGGCGGGCATCGGGATCATCGGGGGGAGCGGCAACCTCGTGCAGGAGAATGTGTCGACCGCCAACTTCGGCGACGGCATCTCGATCTCCGGCGGGTTCACCTATTTCTCCGTTCCGACCGGCAACCGCGTCCGGGACAACCTCGCCAGCGGCAACTTCCAGGGCGGCATCCACATCTGGGGCGGCGACGACAACGCGGTCGAACGTAACTCGGCGCTCGGCAACCTCGATGGGGTCGACATGCGCGATGACAACGTGGCGTGCGGCAGCAACACCTGGCGCCGCAACACGTTCGTCACCAGCAACCAGCCGTGCATCGTGCCGGCGCCGGCGCACCACGACCACTGACATCGCGATGGGACCGGATGCTGGTCGCCCGACCGGCATCCGGTCCCCTCAACCGAGGTCCGCCGTCTCCCTGACGGTATCCACGGCCGCTGCGCCGGCCGCGCCACCCTCGAACGCTGCCAGGTGGCCTCTCCTTGGCGCGGGCGCCGCGCCTCCGCCGCCGCCTGCGGCGGGCTAGGCTTTGTCCACCGCGGGAGCATCCAGCGCCCGGGTCCTCACGACGCCCGGGTGGGCGCCGGACCACCGCGCCAGGCCGGCGTGTCCGTCGGGTGTGAGCTCGTAGTGTCCCGGCTGCACGCGCGTGAACCAGCCGTAGTGGTTGTCGCGCAGGATGGGACCCGCCCGCTCCACGCCCGTCCGCTCGCGGATCACGCTGACCTTGAGCGGTCCGGTGGCCAGCGCCCCCGCGCAGCGCAGCGCGTCCTGGCGATACGCGGTGAGGCGCTCGCGCGTCGCGGAGCCGCCGACTTCGGGGTCCCCGACGCGCTCGGCGAATTCCTTGAGCAGGCGGAGCCGCCGCGGCACGTCCGGCCGCGGGCGGTACGGCGCCGGGTCGATGACGGCGACGACGGTGCCGCGGGTGGACACGGTGAGGAGGCCCAGGCCGAGGCGCCGCAGCAGGCTCGTCACCTGCTTCTCGCGCGACCGCCACGAGGCGCTGTGGCGCTTCCCGATGCGGAACGCGATGTAGACCGCGTCGGACACGCGGATGCGGTCGACGGCCTGCAGCACGAGCGCGAGGTTCAATTGCGCCTTCAGCTCGACGACGACGGGCCCTTCGTCGCCCCGGACCGCGACGATGTCGCAGTCCCCGACCTCGCCCTTGACGGCGTAGCCCTGCGCCTCCAGGTACCGCTTGATGGGGCCGTACAGCTCGGCCTCAGACATCTCCCACCCGCGTCGTGTTCCCTCGCGCTGCCGGCCGCGCCCTCACGACCGCATCGCGTCGCGGCGGTTCGTCGCCGCCATGATGTCGCGCTTCAGGCGCCGCACCATGTCCTTCACGAGGTCCTTGTTCTTCGCCGCGGCCTCGTCGACCATCGCCTTCAGCCTCCACATGGGCGAGTCGCGCATCTCCGCGAGCTCGCGGTCGAGGGCCTCGAGCTCCTCCTCGACCTGCGCCGCCCGCCGCTCGAGGCGCAGCCGCACCGCCTCCGGGTCGTCGCCGCGCACGGCGTCCGGGCTTCGCTCCCAGGCCTGGAGGATCCCCCGGAGCTGCTCCTCGTCGCCGAGCGCGTACGCCCGGTTGGCGGCGACCATCAGCGCGTGGCGGCGATCGCGGTCGAGCGGATCCGGGGCGAGGTCGGGATGCAGGGCCTTCGCGACGTCGCGAAAGAGCCGGCGGACGGCGTCGGTCGTGAAGCGGGGCGCGGCCTCCGGCGCCGGGCCCGGCGGCGGGGCGCCGGGCTCGCGGCCGGCCTCCTCGAGGCGCCTGGTGATCGCGCCGAGCTCGAGCTCCGCGATCTCGGCCTCGATGCGGTCGAGCTCCTCGTGGAGCAGCCCGACGTGCTGGCGGTACCGGACGCCGAAGGCCTGCAGGTCCGCGCGCCCGCGGGCGACCTCGGCGCGCCGCGCGTCGAGGCCCGCCTCGAGCTCCGCCACCTGCGCGCGCAGGCTGTCGATGTCGCGGTCCCGGGGCGCAGCCGGGGGGACGAGAGAGGTCACGGCAGGCATGATAGCGAATGCCCGAGGGGCGCCGCCAATCCGGCCCGAGCACGCGCCGGGTCTCTTCCCGGCGGCATGGTGATAGCCTGAACGCCGCGCCACGCCGGCGCCCGCACGACGAACCCCCGGAACCACAGGGTCCAGATGTCCACGACACCCGCCCCGAGCATCGTCGTCTTCGCGAGCGACGTCACGCGGATGGCCCGCTTCTACCAGGAAGTCGGCGGCATGACGCCCATCGAGTCCGCCTCGGACCTCGTCGTCCTCGAGGGCGCGGGCTTCCAGGTCGTCGTCCACGGCATCCCGAAGACCATCGCGGCGTCGATCCGCATCACCGAACCGCCCACCGTGCGGGAGGACACGCCCATCAAGCTGTGCCTGCCGGTCGGCAGCATCGACGATGCGCGGCGCGCGGCACAGGCGCTCGGCGGGCGCGTCGGGCCGAAGGCCCGGGAGTGGGAGGCGCGGGGCTTCCGGGCCTGCGACGGGTACGACCCGGAAGGCAACGTGTTCCAGGTGCGCGAGAGCGCGCGGTGACGCCGGCGGCGCCGGGGGAGTGACGATGAGGAGCAACGGGATCGCGTTCCGGCTGGCCGCGCCGGCCGGCCTGGTGATGGCGGCGGCCTGCGCGCAGGCGCCGCCGCCGGCGCCCGCGACGGCACCGGGCGGCGCGCGGCAGTTCACGCGCGCGCTCGCGCTCGAGGACACCGCCGAGACGTCGGCCAACGTCAGCCTCGGCGACCTGAACGACGATGGCCACCTGGATGTCGTGCTCGTGAAGGGCCGGCACTGGCCCCTGCAGGACCTGGTGCGGCTCGGCGACGGCGCGGGTGGACTCGCGCCGGCCTATCCGATCGGCCCGACGCCGGACCGTTCCTACTCGGGTGTCGTCATCGACATGGACGGCGACGGCGACCTCGATGTCGTGGTGAGCAACGACGACCCCGATCCGAAGGTGGTCCACCTGAACGACGGCACCGGCCGGTTCACGGTGGGGTCCACGTTCGGGCGGCCCGAGTGGTCCACGCGGCACGTCGCCGTCGGCGACCTCGACGGGGATGGGCATCCCGATGCCGTGCTCGCCAACCGCGGCGGCGACCACACGGTGCCGAGCTACGCCTGCTTCGGCGTCGAGGGCGGGGCCTTCGCGGAGGAGTGCGCCGTGGTGTCGATGGGCTCGGCCACGACGATCACGATGGCGGACGTGAACGGCGACGGCGCGCCCGACCTGGTCGTGCCGCACCGCGACATCGGGCAGAGCTTCGTCTACCTGAACGACCAGTCCCGGGGATTCGGCGAGCGGCGGCCCTTCGGTCCGGCCGACGCCGCGATCCGGAGCGCCTGGGCGGCCGACCTCGACGGCGACCACGTGCCCGACATCGTCGCCATCGACGAGCGCATGGGGCCCGAGATCTTCAGGGGCCGCGCCGATGGCAGCTACGCGGACGCCGAGCCGCTCGGGGGGCAGGACGCGACGCCGTACGCGGTCGCGATCGCCGACGTCGACGGCAACGGGCGCGTCGACGTCATCGTGGGCTTCGTCGAGTCACGCCCCATCGTCTACTTCAACGATGGCCCCGGCCCGTTCGTTGCGGTGCCGTTCGGGGACGGCGAGGGCACGGCCTACGGCTTCGCGGTGGGCGACGTCGACGAGGACGGCGTCCTCGACATCGCGGTCGCGCGGTCCGAGGCCAGGAACATGCTCTACTTCGGCGCCCCGGCGCCGCAGGACTGACGCCGCCCCGGGCACCCGCGTTCCGCCGGTCGTGATGGACACCATGGACAATCCCAATCAGCCACGCGACGCCGGCCCGCACCTGCCGCCCATGAAGGCGCAGGACTACTCCGAGGTGCAGGACTGGCCCGGTTACTTCGGCGCCGTGCTGGGCAAGGGCGCGCGCGAGACCCTGACCGAGGCGCTCGACTCGTTCGCGCGGGAAGGCGTCACCGGCGGGCTCGCCGTCGACCTCGCGGCAGGGGAGGGGCGCGACGCGCTCGAGTTGCTCAACCGCGGCTGGCGCGTCGTGGCCACCGATGGTCACCCCGATGCGTTCCCGCACCTGTGGCCCAGGGTGCCGGAGGCGCTCAAGGCGAACCTGACGACGGTGCAGGCGGACTTCTCCGCGACGGTGATCCCGCCGTGCGACCTCGTGAACGCGAGCTTCGCGCTGCCGTTCTGTCCGCCGCGCGACTTCCCGGCGCTCTGGGCCCGCATCGTCCAGGGCATCCGGCCGGGCGGCCGGTTCGCCGGGCAGTTCTTCGGGACGCGCGACTCCTGGGCGTCACGCGCCGACCGCGTACACCACTCGCGCGCGGAGGTCGAGGCGCTGCTGGCGGACTTCGCGATCGAGACCATGCGCGAGGAGGAGCGGGACGACCCGCCGGACGTGCGCAACCCCAAGCACTGGCAGTTGTTCCACGTCGTCGCGAAGAAGCGGTGACCCCGATGCCGATACGCTACACCTTCGATCTCGCGAAGCGCCTGGTGATCTCGACATGGACGGGGCCCGTCACCGCCACCGATCTCGACACCCTGTGGAGCGCGTACATGGCCGCCCCGGAGTTCGCCAGGTGCGACGGCTCGCTGGCGGACGTGCGGCTGGCGCAGATCCAGTTCACGGGTCGTGAGCTGTCGGATCGGATGAAGAGCCTCGCGATCCCCGCGGTCGGGCCGCGCCCGTTCGCCGCCGCGGTGCTGGTGGCGAGCCCCGCGCAGTACGGCTCGGCCCGGCAGCATGGTGTCTTCGCGTCGTACACCACCATGATCTTCCACGAGGAGGAGGCCGCGCTCGCGTGGCTGGAGACGCAGGTGAGCCTGCTGCGACGCGACTCCGGTTCGCGGTGAGGCGGCGGCGCGGGCACGCCGCGCCGTGGGGGCCGCCGCGAGACGCGTGGCAGGGGCGGCTGGCGGGCCGCGAAGGCCCACCAGCCTGCGGATGACTACTGCTGCGGCGGCGGCGTGACGCTCGAGGCCGGCCGCGTGCCCTTGAGGATCCACCGCTGGATCCGGCGCCCGTTGCCCGCCTCGCCCGTGTACATGCGGTTCTTCGAGTCGATGGCGATCATGTGGGCGCGGATGAACTCGCCCGCCTGGCGGCCGGGCCGGCCGAAGCGGTCGAGGATCTTCAGGTCCTTGCGCCGGAGGATCCAGACGCGCTCGTTGGTGCCGTCCATCAGGTAGAGCAGGCTCTGCCCGGGATCGCGCGAGAGCTGGAGGCTGAAGCCCGAGCCCGAGCCGCCGGTCTCGGGACGCACGAAGCGCTCCATCAGGTACTCGCCGTTCTGCCGGAACACCTGGATGCGGTTGCCGCGCCGGTCCGACACGTAGATCAGCCCGTCCTTGGTGCCGACGATGCCGTGCAGGGTGGAGTACTGCTGGGGCGGGTTCTTCGGGTCGACGGGGTACTGGTACTTCTCGGTGTCGTCCGGCACCTTGCCGTAGGCGCCCCAGTGGCGCTTGTACTTCCCGGTGGCGGCGTCGTACACGACCACGCGCCTGTTGCGGTACCCGTCGGCGATGAAGATCTCGTTGGTCTTCGGCTCGACGTAGAAGTTGGCGGGGCCGCCGAGGTGGTCGGGGTCGTTGCTGCCCTTGTTCACGCCCGGCTCGCCGATCGTCATGACGTGCTTGCCGTCCTTCGTGAACTTCATCACGTGGAAGCCGTTGCTCGTGCCCATCCACACGAAGCCGTTGTGGTCGATGTAGATGCCGTGCTCCTGGTCGAACCAGGTGTAGCCCTCGCCCGGGCCGCCCCAGGCCTGCAGCACCTTGCCGTCGGGGTCGAGCTCGAGGACCGGCGGCGCCGCGAAGCAGCAGTCGGCGATCGGCGGGTCCACCTGCGCGCCGATTTCCTGCGGCGTGAGGCTCGACGGCATGTGGATCACCCAGAGGTGGTCGTTGTCGTCAGCGAAGAGGCCCCGGATGTCGCCGAGGATCCAGTCGTTGGGCAGCGTCGGCGGCCACGTGGGATCGATCTCGTAGATCGGCAGGTTGTCCGCGTCGGGCGACCCGGGGGCCACCGCCGCGTTGGCGCCCTGCGCGACGGCCATGGCCGGCACCAGCAGCAAGGCCGCGAGGGCGGCGAGTGTGCGCGTCGTTCCCATGAGTCTCACTCCCAATCAAGAAACCTCAGATGTCAGCTCTCAGATTTCAGATCCTGTCTTCCGATTTCCTGCTTCTGACTTCTGACTTCTTACTTACTCAAGATCCCCAAGCTGGCCGATTGTAGGGCATTCGCGGGCGAGTGCAACCACCTTTGGCGGCGGGGAGGCGCCAAGCTCTGCGGCGCGGGACGGGCCCGCCTGTGGCACAATCCGCCCCGGTGGGCGCCTGGCCGCCGGCGGGCAGGGCCCCGGGATCCAGATGACTGGCAGCGGTGAGACGGTCGTCGGCCTGATCTCCGACACGCACGGGCTCCTCAGGCCCGAGGTGGTCGCGGCGCTGGCGGGCGTGGACCTGATCGTCCACGCGGGTGACATGGGCCGGCCGGAGGTGCTCGACCCCCTGAGGCGGATTGCGCGCGTCGTGGCCATTCGCGGCAACGTGGACACCGCGCCCTGGGCGGCGATGCTGCCCGAGACGGCGACGGTCGACGTCGGCGGCGCGCGCCTCTTCGTGATCCACGACGTCGGCGCGCTGGCCATCGACCCCGCCGCCGAGGGGTACCACGCGGTCATCCACGGCCACTCCCATCGTCCCGGCGTCGAGCGGCGGGGCGGCGTGCTCTACGTCAACCCCGGCAGCGTCGGCCCCCGGCGCTTCGCGCTGCCCATCGCGTTCGCGCGGCTCCACGTGCGCGGCGGCGACCTCGACGCGCGGATCGTGGAGCTCCCCAGGTAGGGGAGGCTCCGCAGTAGAATCCTGTCATGAGCCGGCCCGCGGCAGGAGGCGACGTCCTGACGGTGTCACGCGTCGGCGTCGAGATACGCGGCCAGGTGATCCTCGACGACCTGTCCTTCGCCGTCCGGCGCGGGGAGCTGCTCGCCATCCTCGGTCCCAACGGCGCGGGCAAGACCGTGCTGCTGCGCACCTTGCTCGGACTCGTGCCGCACACGGGGACGGTCGAGTGGGCCGCCGGAACGCGGATCGGGTACGTGCCGCAGCGGGTGCCTTACGTGCGCGACCTGCCCGTGAGCGTCGGTGACTTCTTCACGCTCGAGCGCCCGCGCGGCGCGGACGTCGCCGCGCTGCTCCAGTCCGTGGGGCTGGATGCGGGCCTGGCGCGGCAGCGGATGGGCGTGCTGTCGTCGGGCCAGTTCCAGCGCGTGCTGATCGCGTGGGCGCTCGCCGGCGACCCGGACGTGCTGCTGTTCGACGAACCCACGGCCGGTGTGGACGCCGGCGGCGAGGAGACCGTGCACCGCCTGCTGGCGCGCCTGCACCGGGACCGCGGGCTGACCATGCTGCTCGTCACCCACGATCTCGTCGTCGTGAGCGAACTCTGCACCACGGTGCTGTGCCTCAACCGCCAGCCGATCTGCCACGGCGCGCCGGGCGAGGTCCTCACGGCGGCGGTCATGGAGCAGATGTACGGCGGTCCGGTGGCGTTTCACCAGCATGGAGAGCACCCCGGATGATGGATGCCTCGCTCGTCCCGAGCCTGGCTGCCGGGCTCAGCATCGGCGGGGCGGCTGGCTACCTGGGCTCGCTGATGCTGGGCCGGCGGATGGCGCTCGTCGCCGGCCCGCTCGGGCACCTGACGCTCCCCGGCGTCGCGCTCGCCCTCGTGCTCGGCTTCGACGTGTCGCTCGGCGCGTTCCCGTTCGTGATCCTCGGCGTCGGGCTGATCTGGCTGCTCGAGCAACGGACGCGGCTGCCGATGGAGACCCTCACCGCCCTCGTCTTCGCCACGGGCGTGGCGATCGCCTTCCTCGTGCTGCCGATCCAGCAGGCCGAGGCCGCCCTGGTCGGCGACATCGCCCGGACCACCGTCACGGATGCCTGGGTCACGGCCGGGCTGTGCGCCGCGCTGGCGCTGGTCATCTGGTGGCGCTACCGCGCGCTCGTGCTCGTCAACGTGTCGGAGGATCTCGCCGCGTCGGCGGGCGTGCGAGTCCGGTGGCACAACCTGCTGTACCTGCTCCTCATCGCCGTGATCGTCGCGCTCGGGGTGAAGGTGGTGGGCAGCCTGCTGACGGCGGCGCTCGTCGCCGTCCCGGCGGCCACGGCCCGGAACGCCGCCAGGAACCTGCGGGAGTACGCGTGGGGCGCGACGGCCGCCGGCATGCTCGCGGCGGTGACGGGCATTCTCGCCGGGGCCGCCACGGGACTGCCCCCGGGTCCACTCATCGTGATCGCCAGCGCGGCCCTGTTCCTGGCGTCGATGCCGCTGGCGTCCCGGTAGAGGCGCACGGCCCACTGGATGGCACGCGTCACCATCGTCCAGATCAAGCTGGTCCACACCCTCATCTTCTGGGTGCTGAGCGCCTGTGTCCTGTTCGCGCTCTGGAGCGGCGTGGCCGATCGCATCACGACCTGGACCTGGGTGGCCGTCGGCCTGGTCGCCGTCGAGGGCATCGTCCTGGCCGCCGCGGGGTGGATCTGCCCGCTCACGCTGCTGGCCGAGCGGCTTGGCGCCGAGCGTGGTTCCGTGTCGGACATCTTCCTGCCCAAGTGGTTTGCCGATCGGATCTTCCCCATCTGCGGGACGACGTGGGCCGTGGCGCTGGTCCTCATCCTGTTCCGCCTGCTCGGGTAGCCCGCGCCGGGGCCGCGCGGGAGCCCGGTTGTCGCCGACCCGCTCGTCCTGCGGGACGCGTCGTGGCTCGCCTCGCGCCCGACCGGCCACGCGCGCCGCGCCCCGGGAGGCAGGGGTATGATGCGCCGATGGCATACAGGGGCTTCGCCAGCGCGCCCATGCCGGCGCGGCTGGCAGGGCGGTGAGCGGCATGTCGACACCGCGAGACCCCGGTGCCGCCGACCCGTACCGCGACGACCTGGCGTACATCCACGACGCCGGGCATGGTGACGTGGCGCGCGCCGCGGCGCGCGCCCTGCTGGACGAACTGCGCGCCGCCGGCCACGCCCGTGGGACGATCGTGGACCTCGGCTGCGGGAGCGGCATCCTCGCGGCCGCCGTCTCGGCAGCGGGCTTCGACGTGGTGGGCCACGACGTGTCCGAGGCCATGGTGGCGCTGGCGCGACGGCGCGCGCCGCGGGCGACGTTCCACGTCGGGTCGTTCGTGTCGGCCGCACTGCCGCCGTCGGTTGCCGTGAGCGCGGTCGGCGAGGTCCTGAACTACGTGTTCGACCCGGCGAATGACGAGGCCGCGCGGCACCGGTTCTTCGCGCGCGTCCACGAGGCCCTGGTCCCCGGCGGGGTGCTGCTGTTCGACGTCGCGGGGCCGGACCGCGTGCCGCCGGGCGGGACCGCGCGGTCGGGCGCAACCGGCGAGGACTGGGCCGTCGTGGCCGAGACCCGCCGGGAGCCCGGCGCCGAGCTCGTGACGCGCACCATCACCACGTTCCGCCTGGTCGACGGTGCCTACCGCCGGGACGCCGAGGTGCATCCGTTCGTCCTGATCGATCCGCCGGCGCTGGCCGACCAGCTGCGCGCAATCGGCTTCGCCGTGCGGACGGTTCCCGGCTACGGACCGGCGTCGCTGCCACCGGGGGTCGTGTCCCTCGTGGCGCGCAAGGCCGCGCGGACGCCTGGCGGCTGAGTGGCGGTGCCTGCCGGCCTGTGCCATGATGCGCACCGGTCAGGGCGGCGGGGACGACCGGGCACGAGGACGGGGGGTGACGGTGTCGATGACGCGGCGCGAGTGGCTCACCACCGCGGGAACGGTCTGCGCGGCGTCGGTGCTGGCGCCGCGCGCGCTCGCCTGGCAGCCGCGGACCCGGCTGATCCTGCTCGGCACGGGCGGCGGCCCGACGCCGAAGAAGCTGGCGGCCGCCACCTCGCAGGTCGTGCTCGTGGACGATGTCCCGTACGTCGTCGACTGCGGGGACGGCGTGGCCAGGCAGCTCGCGCTCGCCGACGTGCGCCTCGCCACCCTGCGGCACGTCTTCATCACCCACCAGCATTCCGACCACAACGCCGACTACGGCACCCTGCTGCTGCTGGCGTGGGCCGCGGGACTGAAGACCCGTGTGGACACGTGGGGCCCACCGCCGCTCGAGCGGATGACGGCCCTCTCCCTCGAGATGAACGCGTTCGACATCGACACGCGCATCGCGGACGAGGGGCGCGTCCCGCTCGGGCCCCTCGTCCATGCCCACGACCTCACCGGTGGCGGGGTGGTGCTCGAGGACGAGCGCGTCAAGGTCACGGCGGCCCTGGTGGACCACCCGCCGATCGTGCCGGCCTTCGGGTACCGGTTCGACGGGCCGGATCGCTCGATCGTGATCTCGGGCGACACGGCGCGATCGCCGGCACTCGAGCGCCTCGCGCAGGGCGCCGACGTGCTGGTCCACGAGGCCATCTGGGGGCCGGCGATCAGCCAGATCGCCCGGGGCGTGGCCAACGCCTCCACGCTGGAGAAGCACCTGCGCGACAGTCACACCGTCGCCGAGGACTGCGGCCGCGTGGCGGCGGCGGCCGGCGTGAAGACGCTGGTGCTGTCGCACTTCGTGCCCGGCGGCGACCCGTCCATCACCGACGAGATGTGGTCCGCCGCGGCGGGCCGCTTCTTCAAGGGCCGCATCATCGTCGGCAAGGACCTGATGGAGATCTGATGCCCAGGATGCACGGAACACAGATGCACGGATGAAGGCAGATGCGCAGATGGAGGCAAGTGCGCAGATGTGACCCTGACGCGCAGGTGTGACGCGGTCGCGGAGCACCACCGTGGAGCACCACCGAACGGCGCAGTGGTCGGCCGTCTGGGAACGTCCCGCCCATAGACACCGTCAAACAGCCGACACCCGACGAGGACTCGTCCCATGATGGCTTCCGTCCTGCCGCTCCTCTTCGTCATCGCGACGATTGTCACGCTCGCCGCCACGGGCAACCTCTTCACGGCGGCGCCGGCGGTCATCCTCGCGCAGGCCGTGGCCGTCGGCGTCCTCGTGTGGGCGCGGCGGTCCTTCGCCGCCGGCACGTTTCGCGTCACGGCCGGTCCCGGCGGCGACGCCATCATCAGCAGCGGTCCGTACCGGTTCATCAGGCACCCGATGTACGCGGCCGCGCTGCTCTTCGTGTGGTCGGGCGTCCTGAGCCACCCGGCGGCGCTGACGCTGCTGCTCGGCGCCGCGGCCACGGCCATCGCCCTCGTCCGCGTCCGCGCCGAGGAGAAGCTGCTCGATGCCAGGTACCCGGACTACCCGGAGTACCGGCGGGCGACGAAGGCGCTGGTACCCTATCTGTACTGAGGCCAGCGCGGCTCCCGGCGGGAACGGGGGCCCGATGACCCGGCCAGGAGATTTCGTGACCGACGCCCCGCCCGACCATCCTGATACCGCCATCTGGAACCCGAACGCCGCGGCGAACTGGAGCCTCATCTTCACGCCCGCCTTCGGCGCCTACCTCCAGGCGCTCAACTGGGAGGCGCTCGGCGAGCCCGCGAAAGCCAGGGCGTCCCGGGCCTGGTTCGAGGCCAGCCTCGGCGTCCTGGCGCTCTACGTCGTGCTGAACGTCGTCGTCTCGGACGTCGACACGGCGGTGACGCTCGGCCGGGTCATCGGGACGACGTTCGTCATCGTCTGGTACTTCGCGTCGGGCCGGGCGCAGGCCCGCTACGTCAAGGCGCGATTCGGGGCCGACTACCCGAGGCGGCCGTGGGGCCGGGTCCTGCTCGTCGCCGTCGGGGCGCTGGCCGGCTACGTGATCTTCGGCACGGTGGTCGGCGTGGTGGCCCTGCTCGGGGCGGGCACCTGATGGCGGGCGCGAGGCCGGGGCCCGCGGTGAGGATGAAGGCGATCGTCCAGGCGAGGTACGGCTCGCTCGATGCGCTGGAGCCCCGCGAGGTGGAGGTGCCCGCGATCGGGGACGATGAGGTCCTGGTCCGGGTCCACGCCGCCTCGCTGCACCCGGACGTGTGGCATGTCGTGTTCGGCCGGCCGTACGTCCTTCGCCTGATGGGGGCGGGGCTGTTCCGGCCCAGGAACCCCGTGCCGGGCACGGACATGGCCGGCGTCGTCGCCGCCGTCGGTCGCGACGTCACCACGCTCCGGGAAGGCGACGCGGTCTTCGGCGAGACGATGCGCGCGCACCAGTGGACGAACGGGGGCGCGTACGCGGAGTTCGTGGCGGCGCGTCCGGAGTGGCTGGCGCCAAAGCCGGCCAACGTGAGCTTCGAGCAGGCGGCGTCCGTGCCGAGCTCGGGTTACATCGCGCTCATGAACCTCCGGGGCGGCCGGGCGTTCCTGCGTGGCCGCCGGATGCTGGTCAATGGCGCCGGCGGCGGTGTCGGCAGCATCGCCCTGCAGGTGGGGAAGGCGTGGGGCGCGCACGTGACGGCGGTGGACAGCCCCCGCAAGCTCGACATGCTCCGGTCGCTCGGGGCGGACGAGGTCGTCGACTACACGCGCGAGGACTTCACGACGCGCGGAGTGCGCTACGACTTCATCTTCGACGTCCCGGGCACGCGCCCGCTCGCGGACTTCGCGCCCGCGCTGACGCCCGGCGGCCGGTACGTGCCCATCGGGCACGAGCACTACGGCGTGTCCGGGCGGCGGGCGCTCGGGCTCGTGCCGCACTTCCTCGGGCTGATGGCGCGCTCGCCCTTCACGCCCCACCTCCAGCGGACGGGCCTTCCCGCGCCGACGCGCGCCGAGGCCATGGCCACGCTGGAGGAGCTGCTCGCGGCCGGGGTGCTCACGCCGGTGATCGACAGCGCCTACCCGCTCGACGAGATCCGGGAGGCCTTCAGGCACATGATGGACGACGAGCCAATCGGCAAAGTGCTTGTCACCATGCGTCCAGGCGCGTAGGCCCCGCGCGGCCGGTCGCATATGATCGGCTCGCGGGAGGCGTGGGCCGTCCGCGTGCCGACCCCGAAGGAGGAGACATGAACCGTCCGACCGCCTGCGCGCCCGGCACCGCCCTGTCGCCGGCTGACTCGTCCCCGGGGCGCGCCGCATGAAGGTGTGCATCGTCGGCGCGTCGGGGAAGCTCGGGCAGTACATGGTGCAGCACTGCCTCGATCGCGGATACGAGGTGGTGGGTGTCTGCCGGGAGCGCAGCGTCGGCAAGCTCGACCGCTTCGCGGGCCGCATCACGGTCCTGCCGGGCGCCACGAACGACCGCGAGGTGATCGGGCGCGCCGTCGAGGGCTGCGACGCCGTGCTCACGGTGCTCGTGCCGTGGGGCGTGCAGCAGTACTCGACCGGCACGGCGCAGGCGGTCCTGGATCTCGCGCCGCCGGGAGCCCGGCTGGTGTTCTCGTGCGGATGGCACATCACGAAGGACGGCCTGGACGTCTACCCGCGCACGTTCCGGTGGATGGTGGCCGCGTTCGGCCGGATCGCGCGGCTGGCGCGGTTCGCGGACCTGGACGACCAGGTCGAGGCGTGCCGGAGGATCTTCGCGAGCGACACGCGCTGGACGGTCGTCCGCGGCAGTGACCTCGAGGAGGGGGACAGCGAGGGGCTGCCCGTGTGGAGCCGGCACGTCGGCGACCCCATCCTCGCCAGCAACAAGACGCGCCGCGTCGACTTCGCCTTGTTCATGGTCGCGGCGATCGAGAACGACGCGCTCGTCCACGAGGCGCCGGCGATCGTCGGCTGCCGGACGCCGTCGGCGCTCGCGCACGCGGACGAGGCGGGCCGTTGAGCGAGCGGGCGGCGACCGGGGGCCCTGCGCCGCGCCGTGGATCATGGCCGCGTGCGGCCGCCGCCGCGGAGGCCCTGCCGCCGACGCGCCCGGCGGGTGCCGCCACATGCCCTGGCCGTCGCCCGGCGCGGGAACGTCGGCCGCCGGCCACTCCGGTGTAGGCTGGAGTCTGGACACCAGCCCGCGCGCCTGCAGGTATTCCACATGCACCTCCTCGCCGTCTGCGGCAGCCTCCGGGCCGCGTCCGTCAATTCCGCCCTGCTGCGCGCGGCGTCGCGGCTCGCGCCGCCGGACGTCCGCATCACCGTCTCGCGGGCGGTTGCGGGCCTGCCGCTCTTCAATCCGGATCTCGAGGCCACGCTGCCGGCCGCGGTTGCGGCCTTTCACGCCGAGGTCGGTGCCGCCGACGCCTTGATCGTCGCGAGCCCCGAGTACGCGCACGGCGTCACCGGCGTCATCAAGAACGCGCTCGACTGGCTCGTCGGCTTCGAGCCGTTCATCGACATGCCCGTGGCGGTCTGGAACGCCTCACCGCGCGCGTATCACGCCGACGGCGCGCTCCGCGAAACCCTGACGACGATGTCGGCGCACGTCGTCGAGGAGGCGTCGGTGACGCTGCCGCTGCTCGGCGGCGTGCAGGACGAGGACGCGATGGTGGCGTCGGCGGAGGTGGCCGACGCCGTGAGCGCCGCCCTGGAGGCGCTCGGGCGCGTGGGCCGGGTCCGTGTGCCCGCCCCGCCCCGCCCCTCGTCCGGCCGGCCCGAACCCGGCGAGTACGCCGACTACGCGCAGACCGACATCGACTACGTCCACGGCACCGACGCGGTGGTCGTGCTCGAGGCGCTGGCGGCGGCCACCCTCCGGCTGCTGCGGTCCCTGCCCGAGTCGCGCATCGCCGGCCTGCGCTACGCCCCCGGCAAGTGGACCGTGAAGGACGTCGTCGCCCACGTGGTGGACGACGAGCGCATCTTCGCCTACCGCGCGTTGTGCCTGGCGCGCGGCGAGACCGCGCCGCTGCCCGGCTTCGATGAGCAGGTCTACGCCGGCCACGCGCGTGGCGAGGACCGCGCGTGGAACGCGCTGCTCGCCGACTACCAGGCGGTACGCACCGCGACGCTCACGCTGCTCGGCGGACTGTCGCCGGAGGCGTGGACACGCGCGGGCGAGGTGAATGGCTACCGCGCCACACCCCGCGGCCTCGCGTTCCACATCGCGGGGCACGAGCTGCACCACATGCGGCTGTTGCGGGAGCGGTATCTGGGGTTGATGTAGGAGACGGTGGTGCGCCTGCAGCGGAGTGTCGCCGTCGCACCACGAACCTGGTGGACCCGCCGGGCATCGGCGGGGACGGCCTGGTCTGGGACTGTTACCTCGGCGCCGTCGTCGTGGGCGGCGCGGCCTGCGTCGCGCGTGCCCTCCCGGCGGCCCGGTAGTATCCTTGCCGCGGCATGTCCGAACGCGACACGACAGGCCGGGGCCCTCGTGCCGGCGACGCCGAGCCACCGCCCGCCCGGGCGCGGCGCCCGAGGTATCCGGGCCGGAACCCGCGCGTGTTCCACGACAAGTACAAGGAACTGAATCCCGACCGTTACCCCGGGGACGTGGAGAAGATCCTCGCGTCCGGCAAGACGCCCGCGGGATCGCACCGTCCGATCATGGTGGACGAGGTGCTCGAGTGCCTGCGTCCTGCCCCGGGTGACGTCGCGGTGGACTGCACGCTCGGCGGCGGCGGGCACGCGCGCGCCCTCCTCGAGCGGCTCCAGCCCGGCGGCCGGCTGATCGGGCTGGACCTCGACCCGTTCGAGCTGCCGCGCACGGAAGCGGCGCTTCGCAAGGCCGGCTTCGGTCCCGAGGCGTTCGTGGCCCACCACGGCACCTTCGCCGGCCTGCCCAGGGCGCTTGCCGCCCACGACGCCACCGAGGCCGACATCATCCTGGCGGACCTCGGCGTGTCGTCGATGCAGATCGACAACCCGGACCGCGGGTTCAGCTACAAGGCGCCGGGGCCGCTCGACATGCGGATGAACCCGGCGCGCGGCGAGCCGGCCTCGCGCCTGCTCGCGCGCCTCGGCGAGGCGCGGCTCGCGCGGCTGCTCGACGACAACGCCGACGAACCCCACGCCGCCGTCATCGCCCACCTGCTCGTCGAGCACCAGCCCGCGACGACGCATGCGCTGGAGCGGGTGGTGCGGATGGGCCTGACGGCGATGGATCCGGGCCTGACGAAGACCGACGTGAAGATGTCGGTCCGCCGGACCTTCCAGGCGCTGCGCATCGCGGTGAACGACGAGCTGCCCGCGCTCGACGCGCTCCTCAGGGTGCTGCCGCAGTGCCTCGCCCCCGGCGGCCGCGTGGCCATCCTGACGTTCCATTCCGGCGAGGACCGCCGCGTGAAGAAGGCGTTCCAGGCCGGTCACCGCGAAGGCGTCTACGCCGCGGTGGCCACCGAGGTGGTGCGCTCGACGATGGAGGAGACGCGCGCGAACAGGCGCGCGGCGTCCGCGAAGCTGCGGTGGGCCGTGCGCGCGGGTTGACCGCCCGCCGCCTCGCCACGGCACAATTGCCCCATGAGCCACGACGCCATCAAGGCGCTCTACGAGCGCCACGCCCTGTCGTACGACCGGGACCGTGGCCGGTCGCTCCAGGAGCAGGAGTGGCTCGACCGGTTCCTCGCCTTCGTGCCCCCGGCGGGCACGGTCCTCGACGTGGGCTGCGGCATGGCCGAGCCGATCGCCCGCTACCTCATCGAGGCCGGGAGGTCCGTTGTCGGCGTCGACCAGTCGCCGACGCTCATCGGCCTCTGCCGCGAGCGGTTCCCCGGCGGCGAGTGGATCGTGGGTGACATGCGCGAGCTGTCGCTCGGCCGCCGGTTCGACGGCGTCCTCGCCTGGGACAGCTTCTTCCACCTCCACGCCGACGATCAGCGCGCGATGTTCCCGCGCTTCGCCGCCCACGCGCGGCGCGGCGCGCCCCTGATGTTCACGAGCGGCACCGAGGCGGGCGAGGCCATCGGCGCCTACTGCGGCGAGCCGCTGTACCACGCCAGCCTGGACCCCGCGGAGTACGAGGCGCTGCTCGCCGCGAACGGGTTCGCTGTCGAGGCGTTCTGCCCCGACGACCCCGGCTGCGGCGGTCATACGGTCTGGCTCGCCCGGGGCCGCGCGGAGGCGCCCGGCACGCTGTGACACAATCGGCCTGAGGCGCCGCCCGCGTCCCCAGGGGCGATCTCGTGCGCGTGCGCCGTGGCCCCATCCCGGAGGCACCGTGGACTACCGACTCGACGACGCCCTGCCCATCCTCCAGCGCACGCCGGCCGTTCTCGCCGGCCTGCTCGCCGGTTTGCCCCCCGCCTGGACCGACGCGACCGAAGGGCCCGGCACCTGGAGCCCGTTCGACGTGGTCGGTCACCTCATCCAGGGCGAGCGCCACGACTGGCTCCCGCGCGTGCGGCACATCCTCGAGCACGGCGACACCGTGCCGTTCCGGCCCTTCGACCGCGAGGCGATGTTCGCGGCATCGGAGGGGGTGGCGCTCGGGACGCTCCTCGAGAACTTCGCGGCGGCGCGGGCGGAAAGCCTGGAGGGCCTCGCGGCGCTCGGCCTGACGGAGGCCGACATGGCGCGCGCCGGCCGGCATCCCGCGCTCGGGGCGGTGACGATGCGGCAGTTGCTGGCGACGTGGGTCGCGCACGACCTCGGCCACCTCGGGCAGGTGTCGCGCGTCATGGCCCGGCAGTACACCGCGGCCGTCGGCCCCTGGCGGCAGTACCTGTCCATCCTCGGGCGGGACGCGTCGTGAGCGGCCGGGACGCGCAGTGGCCGGAACTGCCGCTGGAGGCGTGGCGGGACACGTACGCCACCCTGCACATGTGGCTGCAGATCGTGGGGAAGATCCGCCTCAGCCAGTCCGAGTGGACGAACCACTCGTGGCACGTGTCGCTCTACGTGACGTCGCGCGGACTGACGACCGGCCCCATCCCGCATGGCGCGCGGACGTTCCAGATCACCTTCGACTTCATCGACCACGTGCTGACGATCGAGACGAGCGACGGGGGCGCCGGGAGCGTCCCGCTCGAGCCGCAGTCGGTCGCCGTCTTCTACCGCCGCGTGATGGACGCGCTGCTCGCGCTCGGGGTGACCGTGGGCATCCACGCGATGCCGAACGAGGTGCTCGACCCCGTGCCGTTCGCGGAGGACGAGGGGCACAGCACCTACGATCCCGAGTACGCCAACCGGTTCTGGCGGGTGCTCGTCCAGGCCGACCGCGTGTTCAAGCGATTTCGCGCGCGGTTCACGGGCAAGTGCAGCCCGGTCCATTTCTTCTGGGGCGCGCCGGACCTGGCGGTCACGCGCTTCTCCGGGCGGCGGGCCCCCGTGCACCCCGGCGGCGTGCCGAACCTGCCGGACCGCGTGACGCGCGAGGCCTACTCGCACGAGGTGAGCAGCGCCGGCTTCTGGCCCGGCGGCGGCCCCATTCCGTGCGCGGCGTTCTATTCCTACGCCTACCCGTCGCCACCGGGCTTCGCCGAGGCGGCCGTGGCGCCCGACGCGGCGTTCTTCAGCGCGGACCTCGGGGAGTTCATCCTCCCGTACGACGCCGTGCGGCTGTCGCCGTCGCCCGACGACACGCTGCTGGCGTTCCTGCAGTCGACCTACGAGGCGGCGGCGAACCTTGGCGCGTGGGACCGCGCGGCGCTCGAGACCGAAGGCGGGGTCCCGGCGGCGTGAGCGCGTCGAAGCTCGGGTTCAACGCCACGTGGTCCATGGCCGTCGGCGGCATGGTCGGCGGGGGCATCTTCTCGACGCTCGGCGTCGTCATCGGCATCGCCGGCGCGTGGGCGTGGCTGAGCTTCGTGGCCGCCGGGCTGATCGCGCTGGCGTCGGGATACAGCTACGTGGAGCTGGCGGACCACTACGGCGAGGGCGGCGGGGCGTTCACCTTCCTCCGCAAGGTCGACGCGGTCGAGTTCGCGGGCAGCCTGTCGTGGGTGCTGATTGTCGGCTACGTGCTGACCAACGCCGTGTACGCGTTCACCTTCGGCCAGTACCTGGGCGAGGTCGCGGGGCTGGGACCGTGGTTCCCGCGGGCGGCGGCGGTCGCGATCGTCGCGGCCTTCATCGCGCTGAACCTGCGGGGCGTCGGGGATGCCGGCGGCGTCGAGACGTTCCTGGTGTGGTTCAAGCTGGCGGTGCTGGTGGGGCTGGCCGGCTGGGGCCTGGCGGCCTGGAACCCGCCGATGCTCGGGCGCGGCGTGCCGGAGGCCGGCATCGGCGCGGCGCTCTTCGGGGCCGCGTCGGTGTTCATGGCGTACGAGGGCTTCCAGCTCCTGACCTACGACTACGAGGACATCGACAGGCCGCGGGAGACGCTGCCGCGCGCCGTGCTCTCGGCCATCGCCGTGGTCATCGGCGTCTACGTCGTGGTCGCGCTGGGGACCGCGATGCTGATTGGCGCCGACCAGGTCGTCGGCCACCAGGAGGTGGCGCTCGCGATCGCGGGGCGGCAGGCGCTGGGGACCACGGGCCTGGTGATCGTCACCATCGCCGCGGCGTTCTCGACCGGGTCGGCCATCAACTCCACGCTCTTCGCCACCGCGCGGCTGGCGCGCACCGTGGCCGGCGACGGCGAGCTGCCGGGGTTGTTCCGCCACACCAACGCGGCGGGCATCCCCGACCGCGCGGTGATCGGACTCGGCGCGATGGCGGCGGTGCTGGCGGTCGTCGGCACGCTGACGACGCTGGTGGAGGCCGCCAGCCTCGCGTTCCTGTTCACCTTCGCCGTGGTGTGCGGCCTGGCGTTCCGGGCGCGCGTGGGGTCGCCGGCCGTGACGGGCGCCGGCGCGGTCGCGGCCGCGGCGGCCTCGGTGGCGCTCGTCGTCCGGCTCGTCGAGACCGACCCGCTCGCGCTCGTGTTCCTGGCCGCCCTCGTGGCCGTGGCCGTCTTCGGACGGCCGATCCTGCTGCGGCGGCTGCGCGCGGCCGGGCGTCGCGGCTCGCGGTGACGGGACGGCCAGGGGCGCGGCGTCCCGTGAGAGAATTCACCGCGCTGGCGCCCCGCGCCTCCCGAGGAGCCGTCCCATGAGTGCACGCCTGACCGGCCTGGTGGCCCTGATCCTGTTCGCGTCCATGCCCGCATCCGCGCAGACGGCGCGGCCCGACGACGTGTCGACGATCGACGGCGTGATGCGCGCCTACTACGAGGTGGTGTCGGGGCCGGCCGGCGGGGTCGCCGACACGGCGCGCGACCGGTCGCTGCACCATCCCGATGCGTGGGTCGCCATCGCGCGCGTCGACGACGCGGGACGTCCCGCCGTCAGGGTGATGACGCTGGCCGAGTACCACGGCGCCAACGCGCCCCGGAAGGAGGGCTTCTGGGAGTGGGAGACGGCGCGCGAGGTCCGGCGGTCCGGCAACATGGCGCACGTGTGGAGCAGCTATGCCTCGGCGCGCACCGAGGGCGGCGAGCCCTTCGAGCGGGGCGTCAACAGCGTCACGCTGTTCCACGACGGCACGCGCTGGTGGATCATGGGCTGGATGTTCGACCAGTCCGCGGGCCAGTGAGGCGGCCGGTGAAGACGCAGTACTACACGGCGTCGAGCCTCGACGGCTTCATCGCCGCGCCGGGGCACTCGCTCGACTGGCTGATGCAGTTCGGCCACGGGGCGGGCACCAGCTTCGAGGAGTTCATCCGCGAGGTCGGCGCCGTCGCGATGGGGTCGGGCACCTACGAGTGGCTGCTGAGGCACCACGTGTTCCCCGAGGGCCGCCCGGCGCAGCCGTGGCCGCACGAGCAGCCGACGTGGGTGTTCACGTCGCGCACGCTCCGGCCCGTGCCGGGCGCCGACATCCGCTTCGTCAGCGGGGCGGTGGCCCCGGTGCACCGGGACATGGTCGCGGCCGCGGGCGGGCGCAACATCTGGCTCTGCGGCGGCGGCGACCTCGTGGGCCAGTTCCACGACGCCGGGCTCCTCGACGAGCTCATCGTCCAGATCGCGTCGGTCACCCTCGGCGCCGGCGCGCCGCTCCTGCCGCGCGCCATCACGACGCCACCCCTCCGGCTCGTGTCCGCGCGGGCGTATGGCACCGCGTTCGTCGAGGTGCGATACGAGGTGACGCGGGCCTGAGCCCCCGCGGCACG
Organism: Vicinamibacterales bacterium; assembly: GCA_050250645.1. Taxonomy (GTDB): domain Bacteria; phylum Acidobacteriota; class Vicinamibacteria; order Vicinamibacterales; family UBA2999; genus JBFWVR01. Next base: position 298,394 of record JBFWOG010000004.1, on the reverse strand, counting down.
AATATGCCTTGACGGGAATATGCCTATTGGGGCATATTTCTGCCCGTGCTCGAGACCATCACCGCGCTCGCCGAACCCAACCGGTTCCGGATCGTGGAGCTGCTCGGCTCGGGGGGCCGCCCGGTCAACGAGATCGGGGCGCGCCTCGGGCTGAACCAGCCGCAGGTCTCGAAGCACCTGCGGGTGCTCAAGGCGGCCGGCCTCGTCGACGTCGAGCCGCGCGCCCAGCAGCGCGTCTACCAACTGCGCCCCGAGCCGCTCCGCGAGCTGCACGCCTGGCTGGAACAGTACCGGCGGCTGTGGGATGCGCGCTTCACGGCACTCGACGGGCTCCTCGGCGAGCTCGCGACGAAAGGGAAGGGCCATGGTCCCAGGAAGCGACGGTAAGGCCGCCCCGGCGCACGTCACGACGATGGAGCTGCGGGGGGATCGGGAGATCGTGATCGCGCGGGTGTTCGACCAGCCGCCGGCCGTCGTGTTCGACGCGTGGACGCGGCCCGAGCTGGTCGCCCGGTGGTGGGCGCCGGCCTCCCACGGCGTGACGGTCAGGAGCTGCGAGGCGGACGTCCGCGCGGGCGGGCGGTACCGCTACGTGCTGCGGCACCGCACCGGCGACGAGATCGCGTTCTCGGGGACGTATCGCGAGGTCACCCCGCCGTCCCGCCTCGTCTACACGCAGGCCTTCGAGCAGATGCCGGCCGGCGAGGTGGTGGTGACGGTGACGTTCGAGGCGCGCGACGGCGGGACGCACCTCGTCTCCCGGGAGGAGTACCCGTCGGCCGAGGTTCGCGCTGCCGCCCTCGCGTCGGGGATGGAGCACGGGATGCGCGAGGCGATGGACCAGCTCGCGGCCCTCGTGGCCCTTTCCCGGTAGGCGCCCCGCCCGGCGTATGATGGCGCCACGCGCGGCGGCGCCGGCCGCGCTCGCGCGGGCGCTGGCGCCCGGCCGCGTGACGCCCCGTCCCATCATGCCCGTCCACGACCCGGCCGGCCTGACCGTCCGGCCCGCGACCGCTGCCGATGCCGCCGCCCTCGCGGGCATCTACAACCACTACGTCACGGCGACGATCGTGACCTTCGAGGAAGAGCCGGTGACGGTGGCCGAGATGGCCCGCCGCCTCGCGGACGTGCAGGCGGCGCCCCTGCCCTGGCTGGTGGCCGAGCGGGATGGCGCGGTCGTCGGCTACGCGTACGCGTCGCGGTGGAAGGCGCGGATCGGGTACCGGCACTCGGCCGAGTCCACCGTCTACCTGGCGCCGGACCAGGGCGGGCGCGGCATCGGCTCGCGCCTCTACGGCGAGCTGCTCGAGGCGCTCCGCGCGGATGGGTTCCACGCGGTGATGGGCGGCATCGCCCTGCCCAACCCGGCGAGCGTGGCGCTGCACGAGAAGCTGGGCTTCCGCAAGGTCGCGCACTTCGAGGAGCAGGGCACCAAGTTCGGGCGATGGATCGACGTCGGCTACTGGCAACGCCTCTTCGCGGCCGCGCCGTGACGCCGCGGACCCGCGCCGCGGACGCCGGCATCCGCCTGGGCCCGCCGGCCTCCGGCGCCCGCCAGCGCGCCGTCCATCCCGACCCGGATGGTGTGCGGCGCACGCTCGCGGTGCTCGGCGTGGACCTGCAGGTCACGGCCGGTCCCCGGCCTTCGCTCGCGGCGACGCTCGGCACCGCGCGGGGGCGCATCGAGATCGCCTGACCGATGGCCGGGGTCGCACCCCCAAGCGGACGAACAGGGGGCGCCGGCGCCGTGGCTCCGGCGTGATATCGTCGGGACGGCGACGTTGGTTCATGAACGGTGCCCAGTCGCGACACACACGCAGGTTCGTCCGTGCCGGCCGGCTCTGCCTGGGTCTTCTCGTGCTCGTGGGCACCGGCCCCGTTGGCCGTGCTGCGCCTTCGTCCCCACCGGCCGATCCCGTCACCGTAGCGGTCCTGTCGGACTGGCCCCCGTACTTCCAGTTGGACCGGACGGGCCGCCCGACGGGATTCGCGATCGACCTGTTCGAGGCCGTGGCCGCGCGCGCGGGGTTGCAGCCCGTGTACCGGGTCTATCCCTCCTACGTGGAGGCGCAGGCGGCGCTCGCGTCCGGCGAGGTCGAGGTGGTTCCCAACCTGGGGGTCGTCGAAGGGCGCGCGTTCCTGTTCACCCGACCTGTGGAGACGTTCGAGGTAAGCGCCTTCGTGCGCCGCGCGAACCGCGGCGTCACCTCGCTTGTGGATGTCACCGGCCCCATCGCGGTGGTCGAGGCCAACGTCGGTGGCCGCCTGGTCGCCGACTTGACGCATCGCGAGCCGGTCGTCTTCGACAACGTCCGTGACGCCTTGTTCCGCTTGCTGTCGGGGGACGTGGATGTCCTCGTGTACCCCGCCCCGGTCGTCTGGGCGCTGGCGCGCCGGGCCCGCCTCGACCAGGAGATCGTGGAACTCGAGCCGCCGCTGCTCGAGGTCAAGCGCGCGATCGCGGTCCACAGCCGCAGCGAGTCGCTGCGGGACCGTCTCGATGAGTCGGTGCGCGGGTTCGTGGGGTCCGCCGAGTACCTGGTCATCTACCGGCGCTGGCATCCCGGCGTCGGGGGGTTCTGGACGCTCCGCCGTGTCGTGCTGGCCGGGCTTGGCGTCTTCGCGGTGGTCGTTCTCGGGGGCGCGGGCGCACGGGTCGCGGCGCACCGGAAGTTCGAGCGTGCCCTGCGGGCGCGCGAGCGGACGTTCCGTGCGCTCGCCGAGGGGCTGTCCGACTGCGTGCTCATCGTCAGCCCGGATGACCACGTGATTCGCTACGCGAATTCGCGATCGGTCGAGCGGTTCGGGCGGCCGCCGGAGGCCCTCGAGGGCCTCCCGATCCGGGCGCTCCTCCCCGCCGACTGCCACTGCACGATCGGGGGGCCGCCCCAGCTCGTCCGCATCTCCCGGGCCGATGGCACATCGTACGACGCCGAGGTCGTCGCCGGGCCGGAGTTGCCGGAGGCGACCCCGCCCGGCTACCTGCTCCGCGTGGCGGATGTGACCGCCCGCCGGAAGGCCGACGAGCGGATTCGCTTCCAGGCCCAGTTGATCGACGTCATCGGCGAGGCGGTGATCGCCACGGACGCGGACGGGAAGGTGCTCTTCTGGAGCCGGTTCGCCGAGACCCTGTACGGCTGGACACGCGAGGAGGCCACCGGGCGCCCGGTGGTCGAGCTGGTCACGGTCGGTGAAGACCGCGATGCCGCGCGGGCCATCCTCGCTTCGGTCTTCGCCGGGCGCACCTGGAGCGGCGAGTTCGAGGTGTCCCGGCGTGACGGCTCGACGTTCCCGGTCTTTCTCACGCTCACGCCGATCGTCGATCCGGACGGCGCCGTCGTGGGGGCCGTCGGCGCGGGAACCGATATCGGCCTGCGCAAGACGCTCGAGGAACAACTGCGGCAGTCGCAGAAGATGGAGAGCATCGGCCGCCTGGCCGGGGGCATCGCGCACGACTTCAACAACCTGCTGACCGTCATCTCGGGCAACACCGAGCTGGCCTCGGAGGACCTGCCGGCGCACGACGAACGGATCCGCGCCGAACTCGGCGAGGTCCGCCGGGCGGCCGACCGCGCGGCCCAGCTCACGCGGCAACTGCTCGCGTTCAGCCGGCGGCAGGTGAGCCGGCCCGTCGTGCTCGACCTGAACGCCGTGCTGGCGAGCCTCACGCGGATGCTCACCCGTCTCATCGGGGAGGACATCACGCTCGAGGTCTCACTGGCGGCGGACCTGGGCCACGTCCGGGCCGACCCGACGCACATCGAGCAGGTCCTCCTGAACCTGGCGGTGAACAGCCGCGATGCCATGCCGACGGGCGGCCGGCTGGTGCTCGAGACCGCCAACGTGACGGCAGGGGATTCGCAGCCCGGCCAGCACGCAGGCATCGAGCCTGGCGACTACGTCGTGCTGGTGGTCACCGACACCGGATCGGGGATGACCAGCGAGACCCTGGAGCGGCTGTTCGAGCCCTTCTATACGACCAAGGAACCGGGACGCGGCACCGGGCTCGGCCTGGCGACCGTCTACGGCATCGTCAGGCAGAGCAACGGTCACATCCGGGTCGAGAGCGCGCCGGGCCAGGGCGCCACCTTCAGGATCTACCTGCCGCGCGTCTGGGCGCCGCTGGACGAGCTGCCGGCGCCCGTGCACCGCGTGGCCGGCGGGACCGAGACGATCCTCGTCGTCGAGGACGAGACGAGCCTGCTGGCGTTCATCGAGCAGACGCTCGCACTGTCCGGCTACACCGTCCTGGGAGCGGACACCCCAGGCCGGGCCCTCGAGTACGTCGCCTCCCATTCCGGTCGCATCGACCTGCTGCTGACCGACGTGATCATGCCCGAGATGCGCGGCCCGGCACTCGCGAGCCGGGTCCTGGCGTCCCGCCCAGGGACGCGGGTGCTGTACATGTCGGGCTACGCCGAGGATGCGCTCACCAGCAACGGCGTGCTGGCCCCGGACACCAACCTGCTCGGCAAGCCGTTCGACATCGCGGCGCTTCGGCAGGCGGTCCGGGACGCGATCGATGGCGGAACCGTCCGCGCCACCTGAGATCGCCGCTCGCGTGTCACAATCGTGGAGGTCCATGACAGTCATCTCGGTCAACGTCGGGCGCCTGCGCGATCTCACCTGGCACGGCCGCGCCGTCACGACATCCATCTTCAAGTCGCCGGTCCCGGGTCCCGTGGCCATCAGGACGCTCAACCTGGACGGCGACGAGCAATCGGATCTCACCGTGCATGGCGGCGTGGACAAGGCCGTCTACGCCTACCCGTCCGAGCACTACGGGCCCTGGGGCGAGGAACTCCCGGGCGCCGATCTGGCCTGGGGGGCCTTCGGGGAGAACCTCACGGTCGCAGGCCTGCTCGAGTCGGACGTCCGCGTCGGCGATCGACTCCGGGTCGGCTCCGCCGAGCTGGCCGTGACGCAGCCGCGCATGCCCTGCTACAAGCTCGGCGTCCGGTTCGACCGGCTCGACATGGTGAAGCGCTTCCTCGCCAGCGGGCGGAGCGGCTTCTACCTGCGCGTGCTGCAGGAGGGCGAGGTCGAGGCGGGCGCCGCGATCACGCTGCTCGCGCGGGACGACGCCGCGCTGTCCATTGCGCAGGTCGCGGCGCTCTATTCCGCCGACGATGCCGACCCGGCGCTGCTCGCGCGTGCCAGCGTCGAGGCCGGGTTGCCCGAGGACTGGCGCGAGTACTTCCGCACGCGCCTGCCGTCCGCGTAGCCGGCGGCCTCGCGTCCCGGCGCCGACCTGTCACGACCGGAGGCCGGGCGCCGCGTCCCCGGCGCGAGCGGGCGCGGCCACGGGGACTACAATGCCCGCGTGCGCACCCTGATTGCCCTCTCCCTGGCCGCCTGGGCGGCGGCCGTGTCCCAGGCCCCTGGCGTCCAGACGGCCGGATGGCCCCTCCACGGGGGCGTGGACAACATCCGGTACTCGCCGCTGGCCCAGATCGACACCACCAACGTGGCCCGGCTCGAGCGGGTCTGGACCTACGACTCGCACGACGCCTTCACGGCCTCCGAGATGCAGAGCAACCCCGTCGTCGTCGACGGCGTGCTGTACGCGACGACGCCGACCCTGAAGGTCGTGGCGGTCGACGCGGCCAACGGGCGGGAGATCTGGAAGTTCGACCCGAGCGGCGGCGCCGCCACGTCGCCCCGCTTCCGGCACCGCGGGGTGACCGTGCACGAGGACCGCGTCTTCGTCAGCTACAGGAACTTCCTGTATGCCCTCGACAAGGGGACGGGCCGCCCGATCCCGGCCTTTGGCGACGGCGGCCGCATCGACCTGCGCGAAGGCCTCGACCAGCCGGCCGAGCGGCTCAGCGTGAGCGCGAGCACGCCGGGCGCCATCTTCGAGGACCTGATCATCATGGGCTCGTCGGTGCCCGAGACGATTCCCGGGTCGCCAGGGCACATCCGCGCCTTCGACGTGCACACCGGCAAGCTCCGCTGGATCTTCCACACGATTCCGCGCCCCGGCGAGTACGGCTACGACACGTGGCCGAAGGACGGCTACGAGCTGGCGGGCGGCGCCAATGCCTGGGCGGGCGTGACGGTGGACCCGGCGCTCGGCATGGTGTTCGCCGCGACCGGGTCGGCGTCGTTCGACTTCTACGGCGTGACGCGCCACGGCGACAACCTCTTCGCCGACAGCGTGCTTGCGCTCGACGCGCGGACGGGCAAGCGCGTCTGGCACTTCCAGGGCATCCGGCACGACGTGTGGGACTGGGACTTTCCCGCCGCGCCGAGCCTCGTCACCGTCCAGCGCGAGGGCCGGGACGTCCAGGCGGTGGCGCAGGTCACGAAGTACGGCTACGTCTACGTCCTGGACCGGCGCACGGGCACGCCGCTCTTCCCCGTGGAGATGCGCAAGGTACCGGGCTCGTCGATCGACGGCGAGCAGCTGGCAGCCGAGCAGCCGTACCCCGTGCTGCCGGAGCCCTTCGCCCGCCAGGGCCTGACCGAGTCGATGCTGACCACGCGGACGCCGGAGGCGCACGCCGACGTGCTCGCGCGGTTCCGCAAGTACCGGTCCGGCTTCTTCGAGCCGCCCTCCCTCGAGGGCACGATCGTCTTCCCCGGCTTCGACGGCGGCGCCGAGTGGGGCGGCGCGGCCTTCGATCCCGCCACGGCCCTCCTCTACGTGAACTCGAACGAGATGCCGTGGATCATCAAGTTGATCCCCAACAACGACACCGCGCTCTACGCGAGCAAGTGCGCCACGTGCCACCGCGAGGACCGGAAGGGCGGCGCGACGGGCCCCTCGCTCGAGCACGTCGCCGAGAAGTACACGCCCGAGGAGCTGGCGGCCCTCATCCGGCAGGGCACGGGCCGGATGCCGGGCTTCCCGGACATGGGCTCGCGCAACATCGGGGACCTCGTGGAGTTCCTGCGCACCGGCAAGGACCAGGCGGCCGACCCGGCGGTCGCCAGCGACCCCGCCAGGCTCAAGTACCGGAGCGACGGCGAGTCGATCTTCCTGGACCCCGACGGTTACCCGGCCATCACCCCGCCGTGGGGCACGCTGAACGCCATCGACCTGGACTCGGGGAAGATCCGGTGGAAGATCCCGTTCGGGGAGTTCCCCGAGCTGGCCGCGAAGGGCCTGACCAACACGGGCAGCGACAATTACGGCGGGCCGGTCGTGACCGCGGGCGGGCTGGTGTTCATCGGCGCCACGAACTTCGACCGGAAGTTCCACGCCTACGACAAGCTCACCGGCAAGCTGCTCTGGGAGACGACGCTGCCGGCCGCCGGCAACGCGACGCCGTCGACCTACATGCTGAACGGCCGCCAGTACGTCGTCATCGCGTGCGGCGGCGGCAAGAACGGCGCGCCGTCCGGCAGCAGCATCGTCGCCTTCGCGCTGTCAGTTCCATGAATCTTGTGATCTCGTGATCTCGTGATCTTGTGATCTTGTGATCTTGTGATCTTGTGACTTGAGCGCACGGACGTCGTATCGTACCCGTATGGCGAATCTTCGTTCCCTCCGTCCGCTGGCGTTCGTGGCCTGCCTTGCGCTCGTGGGCTGTGGCGGCCCGGCGCCGGCGCCGCCGGCCGGGGCGGCGCCTGGGGCGCCGCCCGCGGACACGGCTGCCAGGCCCGAGGGCGCGCGCGACTGGCGGCGCCATCCCGCGATCGCGATCCTCGACGATGCCCTGGACATCTACGCCATGGGCGACGTGCATGGCGACGTGGACGCGCAGCTGAGGACGCTGAAGGGCGCCGGGCTCGTCGCCGGGGACGGGCCCTACACCTGGGCTGGCGGCACGGCGACGCTCGTGGTGACGGGCGACGTCATCGACAAGGGGAGCCAGTCGCTGCCCGCCATCGACCTCTTCCGCGCGCTCGAGACGGACGCCGCCAGCAAGGGTGGGCGCGTGATCGTCACGAGCGGCAACCACGAGGCGGCGTTCCTCGCGGCACCTGACGGGCCGAAGGCGCGGGCGTTCCACGCCGAGCTGCTGGCGGCCGGACTCGACCCGGCGCGGGTCGCGGCGGGAGAGACGCCGTACGGCGAGTGGCTCCGCACGCGGCCCTTCGCCGCGGTGGCCGGCGACTGGTTCTTCAGCCACGCGGGCGACGCCGCGGGACGCAGCGCCTCGCACCTGGGCGACGAACTCGCCGCCCGCTTCGACGCCGGCCAGTTCGACGCGATTGCCATGGACCCCGTGCTCGAGGCGCGGAAGGACTGGTGGGCGGACACGGGCGCGGGCGACGATGGGGTCTCGCGGCTCGACCGGGTGCTGGCGGCGCTGCCGGCCGCGCACCTGGTCTACGGGCACCAGCCCGGCGCGATCCCGTGCCCCGGCGACGCGGCAGGCGGGCGGCCGAAGGCGACGCTGTGGACCTGCTACGACGGCCGGGTCTTCTTCGTCGACGTGGGGATGTCGCGCGCGGTGGACCCGGCCTCGCGCGGGGGACTGCTGTACATCCGGCGCGGCATGTCCACCACGGTGACGGCGATCTATCCCGACGGCACGCGCGAGGCCCTCTGGAGCGACGACGGCCGCTGATCCACCGTTGCGGTTGCCGGACGCGGGGAGGAGCCGAAACGATACGTGCCCCGCCGGGCGGCGCGCCACGCACCCCCGGCGCGCGGGGGTGTGACACAATCGCCGTGAGCCGAGGCGACTGCCATGCACCCCCTCCCCCCCGGAGCCGATACGGGCGCGCCTTCGGGCGGTGACCTCACGATCCTGCTCCGCCGCTGGCACGACGGGGACAAGGCGGCCGCCGATCACCTCTTTCCCCTCGTCTACCAGGAGCTGCGCCGCCTGGCGCGGCGCCACCTCTTCTCCGAGCGCGCGGCGCACACGCTGCCCCCGACGGGCCTGGTGCACGAGGCCTACGTGAAGATGATGGGCGGGCGGATCGACGCGCGGGACCGCCTGCACTTCTTCGCGCTGGCGGCCACCGTCATGCGCCAGGTCCTCATCGACCACGCGAAGCGCCGGCTGCGCCAGAAGCGCGGGGCCGGCGAGGTGCACGTCTCGCTGGACGACGTCTCGGTGGCGCTCGGCGAGGCGTCGCAGGCGGTGCTCGACCTCGACGAGGCCCTCACGCGCCTCCACGCCCTCGACCCGCGCGTGGCCCGCGTCGTCGAACTGCACTACTTCGGCGGCCTCGACTACGACGAGACGGCGGCCGCCATGGGCGCGTCGCGTTCGACCGTCAACCGCGACCTCCGCTTCGCGAAGGCCTGGCTGCGCAGGGCGCTCGCCACCCCGTGAGCCGGACGGGCGCGAATCGTCGCGTACACCGGCGGGAGGGGCCGGCGCCGCCCGGTCGCACCGGCCCGGGCGGGAAGGCGGGAGAGCTGTGAACGAGGCCGACTGGCGGCGCGCGCGCGCGCTGTTCGACGACGTGGCGGACCTGCCGCCGGCGGACCAGCAGGCCCGCCTCGACGCCGTGCGGGCCGCCGAGCCGGCGATTGCCGCGGAAGTCGCCGCGCTGCTCGAGACCGACCAGGTCTCGGACGCCCAGCTCGTCGACGCGGTGGCCCACGTGGCGGCGGCGCTCGGCGCCGACGACGGACCCGCGGTCGACCCGACGATTGGACCCTACCGGCTCGAGCGGGAGCTGGCACGCGGCGGCATGGGCACCGTCTACCTGGCCCACCGCGACGACGACGAGTTCCGGCGCGCCGTCGCGATCAAGCTGATCCGCGGCTGGGCGGACGACGAGCTGGTGCGCCGGTTCCGCGTCGAGCGCCAGATCCTCGCCGACCTCGACCACCCGAACATCGCGCGGCTCCTCGACGGCGGCGCCACCCGATCGGGCCTGCCCTACCTGGTGATGGAGTACGTCGACGGCCAGCCGATCGGCGCGTACTGCGACCAGGCGCGCCTGTCGGTGGCCGACCGCGTGCGCCTGGCGGAGACCCTCTGCCGGGCCGTGCAGTACGCGCACGAGCGCGGCGTGATCCACAGGGACCTCAAGCCGGGCAACGTGCTCGTCACGGCCGACGGCGTGCCGAAGCTGCTCGACTTCGGCATCGCGCGGCTGTTCGACGCGTCCGCCCCCGCGTCCCCCGCGGGCGGCGACACCACGCCCGGCACGGACCGCATGACGCCCGAGTACGCCAGTCCGGAGCAGGCGCTCGGCCTGCCCGTGACCACCGCGAGCGACGTGTACGTGCTCGGCCTCATGCTGTACGAGTTGCTCACCGGGGTACGTCCCCAGCAGCCGACCACCTATCGCCACGAGGACGTCGTGCGGGCGGTGGCCGAGGTCATCCCGCCCAGGCCGAGCGACACGCTTCGCCGGCGGCGGCCGTCCACCCCGCCAGGAACGTCCGGCGACGGCACGCCGTCCACCGCGGTGGATGTCGGCGAGGCCTCGGCGGCACGGCAGTCGACCCCGGAGCGGCTGGCCCGCGCCCTGACGGGCGACCTCGACCGGATCGTGCTGAAGGCGATCGCCAAGGAGCCGGCGGCGCGTTACTCGTCGGCCTCGGCGCTGGCCGACGACCTGCGGCGCCACCTCGCGGGCGAGCCGGTGCTGGCGCGCGCGGCCAGCGTCACCTATATCCTGCGGCGCCGGCTGCGCCGCCACTGGCCGAGCGCCGCGGCCGCCGGCGTGGTCCTGGCGCTCGTTGGGGCACAGGGGCTCTACTGGTACGCGAGCCGCGCGGCGGCCCGGGCGGAGGTGGACGCGGCGCAGCGGTTCGGCGCGCAGGTCGAGCGACTCGGCCTCGACCTCCGGATCGAGCGCGCGCTCCCGCTGCACGACATCAGGCCGGCCAACCTGCGCGTCCGGGCGCGCATCGCCGACGTCGAGCGCCGCGTCGGGGCCGCCGACGGCCCGGCCTACGGGCCCGGCTACTACGCGGTCGGTGCCGGCCACCTCGCGCTTGGCGAGAACGCGCGCGCCCGCGACGCGCTCGCCCGCGCGTGGGATGTGGGCTACCGGCCGCCGGAAGTCGCGCGGAGCCTCGGGCTCGCGTACGGACGGCTCTACCGCGAGGCGCTGCTCGAGATCGACAGCGTCGGCAACCCCGAGCAGCGGGCGCGGCGCCGGGCCGACGCACAGGCGACCCTCCGCGACCCGGCCGTCCGCTACCTGCGCATGGGCCAACAGGACCCTGACTTCGCCACCTACACGGCGAGCCTCATCGACTTCTTCGAGGGCGACCTCGACGGCGCCGTGGCCAAGGCCGCCGCGGCGCGCGACCAGGTGGGATGGCTGTACGAGACGCTGCTGCTCGAGGGCGACGTCGCGCTCGAGCGCGCGGTCGGCTTCGCGGGCACCGGGGAGTTCGCCGGCGCGCGGCAGTCGATTGCGGAGGCCATCGGGCTCTACACGCGCGCGGCCGACGCGGCCAGGAGCGACCCCGTGCCCTATGGCCGCCTCTGCGCGCTCGGCGGCATCCAGATGGGCCTCGAGCTGGACATCGGCGACGGGGTGCCGCAGGCGGTCGAGGCCGCGCTCGACTCGTGCCGCAAGGCGATCGCCGCCGACCCGGACCTCGTGCAGCCACACGTCGACATGGCGCGGACCTACTGGAACCTCGGGACGTGGCAGCGCCGGCACGGCGGCGACCCGCTGCCGCCGCTCGAGCAGGCCATCACGAGCGCGCGCGCCGCGATCGCGATCGACCCGTCAAGCGCGCCGGCCCACCTGCACCTCGGCACGGCGCTCCAGCAGCGCGGCGCGCGCGAACTGGACACCGGCGCCGACCCGCGCGCCACCTTCGCCGCGTCCATCGCGGCCTACCAGGAGGCGGCGGACCTGGGGCTGGACGATGCCAGCCTGCACAACAGCCTGGCCAACGCCTACGCCTACCTCGGTGACTGGGAGCGGTTCAACGGCCTCGACCCGCGCAGGACGATGGAGGCCGCGATCCTGGAGTACCGGCGCTCGAGCGACCGGGACCCGGCGAACGCGCTGCCGTTCGGCAACCTCGGCATCGCGCTCAAGGACCTGGCCCTCTACGAGGCCGGGCACGGCCGGGATCCCCTGCCCCTGCTCCGCGACTCGGTCGCCGCGTACGAGGCGGCGCTCCAACGCAACCCCAACCACGCGCCGACGCTCAACAACGCCGCGCAGAGCTGGTACCGGATCGGCCTGGCCCAGTTCGACCGCGGCGAGGACCCGGCGCCCGCCCTCGATCGGGCGGACGCGTCCATCGACGGGGCGATCGCGGTCAACGCGGCGTACGCCACACCGTACGTGAACCGCGCCGAGGTCGGCCTCGCCCGCGCGGCGGTCCTCGTCGCCGACGGCGGCGACCCGCGCGCCGTGCTGGAGCGGTCGCGGGTCTCCCTCCGCCGCGCGCTCGCCATCAACCCCGGCAACCGCGCGCAGTTCTACGCGCACTCCGCCCGCGTCGAGCTCGCCGAGGCGCGGTGGGAACTGGGGCAGGGCGGCGCCGTCGGCCCGCTGGTCGAGCGGGCTCGCGCCTTCGCGCGTCAGATGCGGCAGGTGAACCCCGAGGACGCCGACGCCTGGGAGCTCGTGGCGCTCGCCGGCGTCGTGGAGGCGCGCGGGCGCATGCGGCAGGGCGCCTCGCCGGGCGACGCGCTCGCCTCGGCCCGCGCCGCGATCGGCCAGGCGCTCGACGCCGATCCCGACGCCCCGTGGTACGTCGCCTCGGCGCTGGAGATCCAGCTGTGCGCGCTCGAGGCCGCCGGCGGCGATGGCGCGATGTCGGACCTCGTGGCGGCGCGCGACCTCGCCAGCAAGGCGCTCCAGCGCAAGCCCGACGCCTTCCGCGTGCGGGCCTTCGACGCGGTCCTGCTCGCGCGAATCGCCCGACTGTCCGGGGACGCGGCGCTCGGGCGCCAGGCGGCAGCCGCGCTCGAAGCCGCGCTGGCGGCGAGTCCGCCCCTCGCGCGGGAATTCGCGCCCTACCGATCGCGGTAGGGCGGGCCGTGCCGGCCGTCCCCGCCCGGGACGGCGAGGCGCCCAGGCGTGCCGGACGCTGCCGGGCCGCGCGCGGCTGGCCCCAGCCACGGTGTGACACAATTCCCGGGCGTCGTCCCCCTGGAAGAGAGATGCCACCGCCGTGAGAGCCCTGCTCCTCAAGTACTGGGATCGCCTCCGGTCCAGCTTCTGGTTCCTGCCCGCGTTGATGGCGGCCGGCGCGGTGGCGCTCGCGCTGGCGACGGTCCGGATCGACGAGGGCGTGACGGGCGACCTGCCGGCGGCGCTCGGGTGGGCGTACTCCGGCGGCGCGGAGGGCGCGAGCGCGGTGCTCTCGACCATCGCGGGGTCGATGACGACCATCGCGGGCGTCGTCTTCTCGATGACGCTCGTCGCGCTGTCGCTGGCCTCCTCGCAGTTCGGCCCGAGGCTCCTCCGCAACTTCATGCGGGACACCACCAACCAGGTGGTGCTCGGCACCTTCGTGGCGACGTTCCTCTACTGCCTGCTGGTGCTGCGGACGATCTTGCGCGGCGGCGACGGCGACTTCGTGCCCCACCTGTCGGTCACCCTGGCGGTGGTCTTCGCGGCGGTGAGCCTCTGGGTGCTCATCTACTTCATCCACCACGTTTCGGTCTCGATCCAGGCCGACGAGATCGTCGCCCGGGTCGGCACCGAGCTGGCGTCGGGCATCGACACGCTGTTCCCGGAGCGTCTCGGCGAGGGCGTGCCCGCGGGGGATGACGCCCCCGAGACCTCGCTGCCGGCCGGCTTCGAGCAGGAGTCCACCGCGATCCCGGCGCAGGGCGACGGCTACCTGCAGTTCCTCGACGCGGAGGCCTTGATGACGCTGGCCGAGGCGGAGGACCTCGTCTTCCGCGTCGAGCGCCGCCCGGGGCACTACGTCATCGCGGGCCGCGGCCTGGTCCGGGCCTGGCCGGCCGAGCGCGTGACCGACGACCTCCGCACGCGGGTGAACGCGGCCTTCGTCCTCGGCAGCCAGCGCACGCCGGGGCAGGACCTGGAGTTCGAGATCAACCAGCTCGTCGAGATCGCCGTCCGCGCCCTCTCGCCGGGCGTGAACGACCCGTTCACGGCCGTGACCTGCATCGACCGGCTGGGTTCCGCGCTGTGCCGGCTCGCGGCCCGCGACATGCCGTCGCCGCGGCGCCGCGACCGGCAGGGCCGGCTGCGCGTCGTCGCCCCGGCCGTGACGTTCGCGGCGATCACCGACGCGGCGTTCAACCAGATCCGCCAGTACTCGCGGTCGAGCGCGGCGGTCACCGTCCGCCTGCTCGAGACGATCGCCGTGGTGGCGGAGGTCGCGACGCGGCCGGCGGACCGCGAGGCGCTCCGGCGCCACGCGATGATGGTGGCCCGCGGCGCGCGCGAGGGCCTGCCCGACGAGGACGACCGCCGGGCCGTCGACGCGCGCCACCGCGACGTCACCCGCGCGCTCGAGGGCGCCGCGGGGCCGCTGCCGGCGTAGGATGGTGGCGCGCGCGGATCGCGGCGCGGCGCCGGCCCCGAGGCCGGGCCGGCGGGACCCGGATGCGCCCACAGGTGCCTGACGATGCAGACGAACAGACTCGAAGCCTTCAGCGACGGCGTGCTGGCCATCATCATCACGATCATGGTGCTCGAGATGAAGGTGCCCCACGGTGACGGTCTCGACGCGTTGCTGCCGCTCTACCCGGTGTTCCTGAGCTACGTGCTGAGCTTCGTGTACCTCGGCATCTACTGGAACAACCACCACCACATGCTGCACGCCACGAAGCGCGTCTCCGGCCCGATGCTCTGGGCGAACCTGCACCTGCTGTTCTGGCTGTCGCTCGTCCCGTTCGCGACAGGCTGGATGGGCGAGAATCACTTCGCGGCGGGGACGGCGGCCGCCTACGGCGTCGTCATGCTCATGGCCGCCATCGCGTACTGGATCCTGCAGCAGACCATCATCACGTCGCAGGGACCGGGCTCGGTCCTGAAGCAGGCGGTGGGGGGCGACTGGAAGGGCAAGGCATCGCCGGTGGCCTACTTCGTCGCCATCGTCGCGGCCGTGGCCGGCGCCCCGTGGGTGTCCATGGCGCTGTACGTCCTCGTGGCCGCGGTCTGGCTCATCCCGGACCGGCGCATCGAGCGGACGCTCGCGAACGGCGGGCGGTGACGGGGCCCCAGGGCCCGTCGACGGCGCAGGGCCCGCCCGGGCCCGCCCCGCCCATCCTGGTGACCGGCGCGACGGGCTACATCGGCGGCAGGCTCGTGCCGCGGCTGCTGGCGCAGGGCCACCGCGTGCGGTGCCTGGTGCGCGACCCCGCGCGCCTCGAGGGCCGCGACTGGGGCGACGACGTCGAGGTCGTGACCGGTGACGTGCTCGACCCGGAGAGCCTGGCGCCGGCGATGCGCGGCGTGCGCGTGGCGTACTACCTGGTGCACAGCATGGGCGCCGGTGCCGATTTCCACGAGCGCGACCTCCGTGCCGCGGAGTCCTTCGGCGCCGCCGCGGCGGCGGCCGGCGTCGCGCGCATCATCTATCTCGGCGGGCTGGCGGAGGCGTCGCCCGGCCTCTCGGAACACCTCCGCTCCCGGCAGCAGACCGGGGACGTCCTGCGCCGGTCGGGCGTGCCGGTCACGGAGTTCCGGGCCGGCGTGATCGTGGGGTCCGGGAGCCTCTCGTTCGAGATGATCCGGTACCTCACCGAGCGCGTGCCCGTGATGGTGTGTCCCCGGTGGGTCTACACGCGCACCCAGCCCATCGGCGTGCGTGAGGTGCTCGACTACCTCGTGGCGGTGCTGGCCGTGCCCGCCAGCGCCGGCCGCATCGTCGAGATCGGCGGGGCCGAGGTCGTGACCTACGGCGGGATGATGCTGACCTACGCCAAGGTGCGGGGGCTGCGGCGCTGGATGGTGCCGGTGCCGGTCCTGACGCCGCGCCTGTCCTCGTACTGGGTCAACATCGTGACCCCCATCCCCGGCGCCATCGCGCGCCCGCTCATCGAGGGGCTCCGCAACGAGAACGTCGTCCGCGATCCCGCGTCGCGCGAACTCTTCCCCGGTATCACCCCCGTCGGCTACGGCGCGTCGGTGGCCCGCGCGCTCGCGCGCCTCCGCGCGAGCCACATCGAGAGTTCGTGGCGTGACGCGCTCAGCACCAGCCAGCCGGACGTGCCGCCCGTGATCCTCTCCGACCAGGAGGGGATGATCGTCGAGCGCCGGCAGCGTGTCGTGGCGGCCCCGCCCGAGGACGTCTACACGGCCTTCACCGGCCTCGGCGGGCGGCGCGGGTGGCTGTACATGAACTGGGCGTGGGAGGTGCGCGGCTTCCTCGACCGCCTCATCGGCGGCGTCGGCCTGCGCCGCGGGCGGCGCGATCCCGACGACGTCCGGGTGGGCGACGCGCTGGACTTCTGGCGGGTGGAAGCGGTCGAGCCCGGGCGGCTGCTGCGCCTCCGGGCCGAGATGAAGGTGCCGGGCCGCGCCTGGCTGCAGTTCCAGGCGGCGCCGCGCGAGGGGGGCGGGTCCGTGGTGTCCCAGACCGCCTTCTTCGCGCCCCGCGGGCTGCCAGGGTGGATCTACTGGTACGCGCTCTATCCGATCCACCGCGTGATCTTCAGCGGCATGATCGACAGGCTCGCGGAGCGCGCCACCGGCGTGGCGCGCGCGCCGGGCGTCGCGGACTGAGCCGGCCGGCGCACTGGCCGGCGCCGGTCGCGTGTGGCACAATCCGCCCACGCGCACCACACCCGACACGGCGGGACAGGCACGACGCCCGTCCGGCCCCGATCGCCGACCGACATCCACGGAGAGTCCTCATGCCACCCCCCGTCCCCGACACGATCCTCCAGACCGGCCTCGCCTTCTTCGCCTCCAAGACGCTGCTGAGCGCCATCGAGATGGGCGTCTTCACCGAGCTCGCGCACGGCCCCGAGCCTTTCGAGGCGCTCCGGGGACGGCTGGGGCTCCACGCGCGCGGCGCCCGTGACTTCCTCGACGCCCTCGTGGCGCTCGGTTTCCTGCGGCGCGACGGCGACACGTACGGCAACACGCCCGAGACGGACCTCTTCCTGGACCGCCGGAAGCCTTCGTACATCGGCGGCATCCTCGAGATGGCGAACCACCGCCTGTACCCGTTCTGGGGACACCTGACCGAGGCGCTGCGGACCGGCGCGCCGCAGAACGAGTTCAAGGGCGGCGGCCCCGGGCTCTTCGAGACGCTCTACGCGGACCCCGCGCGCCTCAAGGAGTTCCTCGCGGCGATGACCGGGATCAGCCACGGCGCCAACATGACGATCGCGCGGGCGTTCCCGTGGGCGGACTACAAGACCTTCGTCGACGTCGGCACGGCGCAGGGCGACCTCGCGGCGCAGATCGCGCTGGCCAATCCCACGCTGCAGGGCATGGGCTTCGACCTGCCGGAGGTCGGCCCGATCTTCGAGGAGTACGTCGCGGCGGTCGGCGTCGCGGATCGCGTCAGGTTCGTCCCGGGCGACTTCTTCGCGGGGGAACTGCCAAAGGCCGACGTCGTGCTGATGGGCCACATCCTGCACGACTGGGACCTGCCCGCGAAGCGCGAGCTCATCCGCAAGGCCTACTTCGCCCTCCCGCCCGGGGGCGCCCTGGTGGTCTACGACTCGATCATCGACGACGACAGGTCGACCAACGCGTTCGGCCTGCTCATGAGCCTCAACATGCTGATCGAGACACCCGGCGGGTTCGACTACACGGGCGCCGACTGCGCCGGCTGGATGAAGGCCGAGGGCTTCGCGTCGACGCGCGTCGAGCACC
Source organism: Vicinamibacterales bacterium (assembly GCA_050250645.1). Classification (GTDB taxonomy): domain Bacteria; phylum Acidobacteriota; class Vicinamibacteria; order Vicinamibacterales; family UBA2999; genus JBFWVR01. The sequence continues at coordinate 280,742 of JBFWOG010000004.1, read as the reverse complement.
TCGTCGGGCCGGACTCGATGGTGATCGCGATCAAGTAGGCGCCCGGCCGAGGGCGCCGGGGCCGCAGGGAGGGAGCGGGGCGACGATGGAACGGGTGCTGGAGAAGGCCGCGGTGCTGATGCCGCTCGCCGGCGCCGTGGCCGGGGTGCTGCTGGTGCTCCTTGCCGCCAACTGGGCGCTCCTCGGCCGGCACCAGCAGATGGGCAAGGAGCGCCAGCTGCCCCGGCAGCTGGTGATGCTCGGGCTCACCGTCGTCGGCGCGCTCGTGGTCCTGCTGAGCCTGCCGGTGAGCGACGGCACGCGCAACCAGGTGATTGCCCTCGTCGGCGTCCTGCTGTCGGGGGTGATCGCCTTCTCGTCGCCGACCATCGTCTCCAACTTCATGGCCGGGCTGATGCTGCGGATGACGCGGCCGTTCCGGATCGGCGACTTCATCCGCATCGGCGAGCACTTCGGCCGCGTGGCGGAGCGGGGACTCTTCGACATCGAGGTGCAGACGGAGCATCGCGAGCTCATCTCGCTGCCGAACACCTACGTCATCTCGAACCCCGTGGAGGTCGTCCGGCCCTCCGGCACCATCGTCTCGGCGACGCTCTCGCTCGGCTACGACATCCACCATGCCCGGGTCGAGCCCCTGCTCGTCGCCGCGGCCGGTGACGCCGGGCTCGAGGAGGCGTTCGTGCAGATCCTCGAGCTCGGCAACGACGCGATCACCTACCGCGTGAGCGGGCTGCTGACCGAGGTCCGGAGCCTGCTCTCGACGCGATCCAACCTGTACCGGGCCATCCTCGACACCCTGCACGGAGCCGGCGTGGAGATCGTGTCGCCGCACTTCATGAACCAGCGCCGGCTCGACGCCGCGGCGCCCGTGATTCCGCGTCCGCGGGCCGCGCCCGCCGAGACCCCGCTCCCGGGGCCGGAGCCGCTCGTGTTCGACAAGGCCGAGCGGGCCGCGAAGCGCGAGGCGGAGCGCGAACGGCTGCGGGCCGAGATCGCCGAGTTGGGGGCGGCGGCGAAGGCGGCCGGTTCGGCCGAGAAACAGGCGCTGGCCGCCGCGATCAAGGAGAAGGCCGACGCGCTCGCGGCGCTCGACGTGGAGTCGGACGAGGACGAGGCCGCCCATGCGCGCGCGGCCCAGGCCGGCGATGGCGCCCCCACCGACGGCGGCGGCGAGGCGCCCGACGCGCGGGCCGTGCCGGGCGACGGGCCGGCCGGTGCAGAGCGATGACCACAACCGGAGGACGTCCCATGTCCGTCGTGAATCTCGCCGACAAGTTCGCCCGCATCTCGACCCATTGGGATCCGAAGATCGTCGGCGCGCTCAACGGCCAGCACGTCAAGCTCGCGAAGTTCCAGGGCGCGTTCGTCTGGCACCACCACGACGCGGAGGACGAGCTGTTCCTCGTCGTGCGGGGACGCCTGCTGATGCACTTCCGCGACCGGACGGTGGACGTGGGCGAGGGGGAGTTCCTGATCGTGCCCCGGGGCGTCGAGCACCGCCCGGAGGCGGTCGGCGAGGCGGAGGTGCTCCTCTTCGAGCCCGCGTCGACGGTCAACACCGGCAGCAGTCCCGGCGAGCTGACGGTCGACGCCCCGGGCTGGCTGTGACGCGCCCCGCGCCCTGACACCGGTGTCCCGCCCGCGGCAAACAGATCTCCGGCGCCGGCGATACCCGCCGGCCGCCATCCACGGAGATCGGATCGATGCTGGTCATGGAGGAGGAACGCGCACTGGCGCCGGCGCTCGCCGCCCGCGTGTGCGGGCGGCTCGGGCTGTCCCGGCCGCGCGCGCGCGACCTGGCGGGGCTCCGGGCGCTGTATGCCGCCTGGTGCCGGCACGTGCCCTTCGACAACCTGCGCAAGATGATCGCGCTGGCCGAAGGCGCGGCGATGCCGGGGGGCGACGCGGCGGAGTTCTTCGAGGCCTGGCTGGAGGACGGCGCGGGAGGGACCTGCTGGCCCACGAGCGGCGCCTTCCACGCCCTGGCCCGCCAGCTCGGGTTCGACGCGGTCCGCATCGTCGGGCACATGCGCGACCTCGGCATCGCGAACCACGGCAGCGTCGCCGTGACGCTCGGCGGCGTCCAGTGGCTCACGGACACGTCGATGCTGACCAACGCGCCGCTGCCGCTCGGGACCGGGGTCCACGTGCACGACGACCCGGTGTTCGCCGCCGAGGTCGAGCCGGACGGCGCGAGCTGGGTCGCGTGGTGCGAGATGCCGCCCAACTCGAAGGCGCTGCCGTGCCGGCTCTTCCCGGAGCCGGTCGGGCGCGAGGTGTTCCTCGCCGGCTACGCCGCGTCGGCGGGGCGGAGCCCGTTCAACCAGCGCCTCTACGTGCGGCGGAACCGCCCCGGCGAGATGCTGGTGATCGTCGGCCACACCCGGTTCGTGCGCACGCCGTGGGGGCTGTCGGTCCGCGAGCTGTCCGCGGGGGAACTGCTCGACACGCTGCGCGACGACGCCGGGTACTCCGCGGCGCTCGTGGACCGGTGGGCCCGGGCGGGCGGACTGGACCGGTCGTTCGCGCCGGCCGACGGGCCGCCGCCCCCGCCAGTGGCGGGCGTGCCCCCGTCGCGGCGATGACGCCCGGCGATGTGGTAGGCTCCCGCCATCCGCGGACGTCCCCCGGTGTCCTGCGTCGTCCCGGCGATTCCGCAGGGGGCGAAGTGGCCTGGGAGGATGCGTCACGATGGCCCTGTTTGGTGCTGCCGCCCGCCGGCTGATCCGCCGGCCCCTCGAATCCCTCGTCATCGTGCTCACGCTCGCGCTTGGCATCGGCGCGACGACGGCCATGTTCACCGTCGTGGACACGATGCTGCTGCGGCGTCCGCCGTTCGCGGACGCGGACAGGCTCGTCGACGTGTCCAGCCTCGATCGTCCGCACGCCAGCTTTGGCAGCGGTCTGAGTCCGGGCCGGATCACGGGCTGGCGCGACGACGGGTCGGTCTTCGAGGCCCTCGAGGGATACACGTCCAGCCAGGTCGACCTGACGGGTGCGGGCGATCCGGCGCACCTGGTCGTCGGCTCGGTGTCGCTGGGCCTCTTCCGGATGCTCGGTGTCACGCCGGCCCTCGGCCGCGATTTCGCCGCCGGCGAGGGCCGCGCGGGCTCGCCCGACGTCGCGATCATCAGCGACAGCCTGTGGCGGGAGCGATTCGGCGGGGATCCCGACGCGCTCGGCCGCGTCTTCGACATCAACGGACGCGCCTACACGATCGTCGGCGTGATGCCCCGCCGGTTCCGCCTGCAGGTCGAGGCCGCGGCCTGGCTGCCCGTGGACCTCGACCCGCTCGCGGGGGACGACAGCCGGCAGATGTCGCGGTTCTTCGGCGTCGGCCGGCTGCGGGCCGGCGTGAGCGCTGGCGAGGCCCAGCGGCTGGCCGACGCCCGGGCCGACGTGCTTCAGAGCGAGATGCCCCTCGGCCGCGGATGGTACCTGGACATCAGGGCCATGCCAGTGGCCTACCTGTCCGACACGACGCGCGCGTCGCTCCTTGCCCTCGCAGGTGCCGTCCTGTCGCTGCTGCTCGTCGCGCTCGCGAACGTCGCAAACCTGTCCCTGGCGCAGGCGGCTGCCCGCGAGCCGGAATTCGCCGTGCACGCCGCGCTCGGCGCCGGCCGCAGCACCCTCGTCGCCCAGATCCTGGCGGACGCCCTGCTGCCAGGCGCGATCGCGGGCGTGGCCGGGCTGGTGCTCGCGCGCTGGATGGTCGCCGGCGTCCTCCTGGCGGCGCCGTCCGACCTGGTGTCGCGCGCCACCACCACGGTCGAGATCGACACGCGCGTGCTCGTCGCGGCAATCGCGCTCTCGGTTGGCGTGGCGGTCGCCATTGGCGTGCTCGCGGCCATCCGCGGATCGCGTCCACAACTGGACCGGGTGCTGCGCCGTCTCCCCGCGGGCCGGACGCGCGCAACAGGACGACTGTCCGGGGGGCTGATCGTCGCTGAGGTCGCGCTGTCCGTCGCCCTGCTCGCGTGCACGGCGCTGATGACGCGCACGGTGCAGCGACTGGAGACCGCGGAGCCTGGCTTCGACACCGACAGGGTCCTGGCCGTGTCGATGTGGTTCGCGACGGACCGCTACCCGGACGAGACGTCGCGCACCGATCTGCTCGACGCGGTGCGCGCCAGGCTCGGCGCCGATGCCCGCGTGCGCGAGACAGGAGCGAGCCTGCTGGCGCTCCCAGGCAGTGGTTTTGGCGTGGCTCGCTTCGAGACAGACGGCCCCGGCGGCCCAGGGGGCCCGGAGGACATGCGCTACGCGTTGAACCTCGTGTCCCCTGACTACTTCCGCGTGCTGGGCATTCCGATGCGACACGGCCGCCCCTTCGACGCGCAGGATCGCGTGGCCAACGCCGTCGTCCTGAGTGAATCCCTCGCCGCCCGCCTCTTTCCGGACGGTCGCGCTGTGGGCCGCCGCTTCCGCGAGTCTCCGGACGATGGCTGGCAGACGGTCGTCGGCGTCGCTGGCGACGTGCGGCCCCCGCTCGAAGGGCCGATGTCGACCACGGACATCATCTACTACCCGATCGCGTCTCGATGGGGGCAGGCCTCGGCCCGGGCGCCGGCCGGCGAGCCCGGCCCCCTGCCGCGGCGGACCTTCGCGACGCGGACACTCGTCGTCCGGGCGGACCAACCCGGGGCCCTGGTAGCCGAGGTGCGCTCGGCAATCCATGCCGTGGATCCGTCGCTGCCATTCGGCGACGTCCAACTTGTCTCCGATCTCTACCGCGAGCAGTTCAGCCGGCAGCGCTTCGTGCAGACCCTGATGTCGGCGTTCGGCGCACTGGCCCTCCTGCTCGCCGCCGCCGGTATCCTCGCGGTGCTTTGGCGGGTAGTGGCCGAGCGGACGCGCGAGTTCGCGATCCGAAGTGCCCTCGGCGCGACCCCTCGGGATGTCGGTCGCCTGGTGATGGGGCGCGGCCTGGCGTTGGCAGCCCTCGGCGCGGCCCTCGGCGTCGCAGGCGGTCTCTGGGCGTCCGGCCTGATGGCCGGGCTCCTGGCGGGCGCCAGCCCCCGGGACCCGTTGAGCTTCGGCCTTGCCGTGGCGGTGCTGCTCGTCACCGCGGCCGCTGCCTGCTGGCTGCCCACCAGGCGGGCCCTGTCAATCGAACCCGCCGAGGCGCTCCGGGAGTAGGCAGGCGACGACGCGCGCGGTGGGCGTAGTACGATGCTTGTCCCGCCATGCTCCTGCTCTTCGACCTCGACGGCACGCTCACCGACTCGGCGCCTGGGATCGTGCGGTCCGTGAACCACGCGCTGGGCGTGCTGGGCCATCCGCCGGTCCCCGAGGACGACATCCGCAGCCTGATTGGCGCGCCGCTGTCGCAGATCTTCGCGCACGTGCTCGGTCCGCTCGATCGCGACACGATGGACCGTGGCATCGCCGCCTATCGTGAGCGCTTCAACGACATCGGCGTGTTCGAGAACCGCGTGTACCCCGGCATCCCCGGCGCGCTCGCCGATCTCGGTGCCTCCGGCGGCCGCCTGCAGGTCGTGACCGCGAAGCCCGTGGCGTCGGCCCGCCGCGTGCTCGAGCACTTCGGCCTGGCGGGGCACTTCGAGGCGGTGCGCGGCTCCGACCCCGGGGCGCGCGCGTTCGACAAGGCCGACCTCGTCGCGGCGGCCCTCTCCGCGCGGCGCGCCGACCCGGCGAGGGCCGCCATGATCGGCGACCGGGCCGACGATGTGAAGGCCGGGCACGCGCACGGGACGCTGGCGGTCGGCGTGGAGTGGGGGTACGGCGGACGTGACGAGCTCGTGGCGGCGCGGCCCGCCTACATCGCGCCGGGCGTGGCGGACCTGGCGGATTGGCTGGGCCAGGCGATCGCCAACGGCGGGGCGCCACCGCGGGTCACACCCACTTTCGATACCGGTCCAGGCCGCCCCGGAACATAATGGCCGTCGTCCCCGGCCGGGACGAACAAGGCGCTTCATAGCGGAGACAGCACCAGCGTGCCTGGTGGAACGGGACGACAAGACACCCCGCGAAGCGCACGAACGGCACGAAGCCCGCCACGAAGAACGGCTCCAAAGGGGTGCCACAGCCCCGAGGAAGGCGACCCTTCGTGCCGCTCCCTCGTGTTCATCGTGCCCTTCGTGGCGTCACTTGTGTCCACGTCTCCGCCGCCCTGGTGCCTGATATGGGACCCTTCTGGTAGCTGAAACGACCGTGATGATGATTCGCCTGTCCGCCTCGATCCTGCTGCCGCTCGCACTGGCCACGCAGGCCGCCCCCACGCTCCGGCCCGACCCGCCGAAGGCATGCTTCGACTGCGATGAGTGGAACGCCGCCCAGGAGGGCTTCCGCCTGTTCGGCAACACCTACTACGTGGGAACCGCGGGCCTGTCCGCGTTGCTCGTCACTTCTGACGCGGGCCACGTGCTGCTCGATGGCGGGCTGCCGCAATCGGCCGCGCGTATCGACGCCAACATCCGGGCCCTGGGCTTTCGCACCGAGGACGTGCGGTTCATCCTGGCGTCGCACGCGCACTACGACCACGTGGGCGGCATCGCCGCGCTGCAGCGGCTGAGCGGCGCGACCGTCGCGATGAGCGCGGCCGGCGTCCGCGCGCTCGCCGGCGGCGGACCGACCCCGGACGACCCCCAGTACGGCATCGGCGTGGAGGCGAACGCGTTTCCCCCGGTCGTCGGGGCACGCGCGGTCGCCGACGGCGAGACAATCCGCGTCGGCCCACTGGCGATCACCGCGCACCTCACGCCGGGGCACACGCCAGGCGGCACGTCATGGTCGTGGCGGAGCTGCGAGGGCGACCGCTGCGTCGATGTCGTCTACGCCGACAGCCTCACGGCGGTGTCGGCCGACGGGTTCCGGTTCACCGGGGGCGACGGGCGCCCGGACATCACGCCCGTGTTCATGAAGAGCATCGACACGGTCGGCGCGCTCGGCTGCGACATTATCGTGTCGACGCATCCCGGCGCGACCGGGCTTGCGCGCAAGATCGCGCGGAGGGACGCCGGCGCCGGCCCGGAGGCCTTCGTCGATCCCGGTGGGTGCCGCGCCTACGCGGCCGGCGCGCGGCGGGCCCTCGAGCGGCGCATCGCGGAGGAACGGCCATAGGCGGCCGGCGCGACGCGACGGCGGGCGGGGAGCGCCAGGTCGCGCTCCTGCGCGGCATCAACGTCGGCAAGGCCAAGCGCGTGGCGATGGCCGACCTGCGCGCCGTGGTCGAGCGCCTCGGCTACACCGGCGTGAGCACGCTGCTGAACAGCGGCAACCTCGTCTACACGGCGCCGGGGCGGCTGCGGGACGGATCGGCGGCGCGGATCGAGCGCGCCATCGCCGCCGAGCTGGGTGTCCAGTCGCGGGTCACCGTGTTGACCGCGAGCGAGCTCGGGGCGATCATCGACGCGAACCCGCTCGTGGCGATCGCCGACAACCACAGCCGCCTGCTCGTGCTGGTGCTGGCCGACGCCGGGCTCCGGCCGTCGCTCGAGCCCCTGGCCGGACGGGACTGGTCCCCGGAGTCGCTCGCGCTCGGCGAGCGCGCCGCCTACGTCTGGATGCCCGCGGGCGTGCTCGAGAGCCCGCTCATGACCGAAGCCGGCAAGGTACTCCGCGACGGCGTCACGGGCCGGAACTGGGCAACGATGCTGAAACTGAGGGCGCTGGCCGACGGAACCTGACGAACCCGCCGGCCGCAGATGCACAGATGAGGCAAATGCGCAGATTGAGAACGTGAGGAACTCCTGGAACCCCAGGAACCGCCGCCTCCGACGAACCCGTCGAACCTGTCGAACCCGACGAACCTGATATGACCGAAGACCGCAGAACCTTCCTCAAGCTGGCTGGCATGGCCGGCGCGGGCGCCGCGCTGGACCTGGCGGGGGCGCCGCGCGCGTGGGCACAGGGCGCGCGCCTCCGGATGGTGGACACGCCCGTCCTCTCGATTGCCTGTGAGGAGATGGGGCCGGCGACCGGCCTGCCCATCATCCTGCTGCACGGCTTCCCGGACGATGCCCGGGCGTGGGACGAGGTGGCGCCGCCGCTGGCGGCGGCGGGGCACCGGGTGCTCGCGCCCTTCCTCCGCGGCTACGGCCCCACCCGCTTCCGCGATCCGGCGGCGCCGCGCATGGCGGAGCAGGCGGCCATCGCGCAGGACGTCGTGGACCTGGCGGACGCGCTCGGGCTGGGCCAGTTCGTGCTCTGCGGCTTCGACTGGGGCGGCCGCGCCGCGTCAATCACGGCGGCGCTCCATCCCGAGCGGGTCCGCGCGGCGGTCCTGATCGGCGGCTACTCGATCCAGAACACCATCACGCGGACGGTCGGCGGCTCGCCCGAGGGGATCGAGCGCGGCTGGTACCAGTGGTACTTCAACACCGAGGACGGGCGGCTCGGGCTCGAGCAGAACCGCCACGCCTTCTGCAAGTACCTCTGGAAGAGCTGGTCGCCGACCTGGAAGTTCGCCGACCAGACCTACGACGAGACGGCCGCGTCGTTCGACAATCCGGACTTCGTGCCCGTCGTGATCCACTCCTACCGGCACCGGCACCTCAACGCGCCGGGGGAGCCGCGATTCGAGGCGGTGGAGAAGCGCCTGGCCGAACGTCCGCCGATCGACGTCCCCGTCATCGTGCTCCACGGCGCGGACGACCCCTTCGCTCCGCGGAGCGCCGACCTGTCGGCCGGCCAGCGCGCGCTGCTGCCCAGGGTGGTGGACAGCCGCATGGTCCCCGGCGCCGGCCACTTCATGCCCCGCGAGCGCCCGGCCGCCGTCTCACGCGCCATCGCCGACGTCATCGCCGCCGCAGGCTAGATCAGCAGATAGATCACCAGATAGATCACCAGATAGATCACCAGATCACGAGATCGCGACATCAAGTCACAAGATCACGAGATCACGAGATCACAAGATGCCCAGAAGACTCATCACTTCCGGATCGACCTTCGAGCGCGACATCGGCTACTCCCGCGCCGTCGTCGACGGCGAGTGGGTGTTCGTGTCGGGCACCACGGGCTTCGACTACGCGACGATGACGATCGACGACTCGGTGACGGCGCAGGCCGAGCAGTGCCTGAAGAACATCGCGTCGGCCCTCACGGAAGCGGGCGCGTCGTTCGCCGACGTCGTGCGCGTCCGCTACATCCTGCCGGACGCGGCCGACTTCGAGCCCTGCTGGCCGATCCTTCGCCGCTACTTCGGGGACGCGCGGCCCGCGGCGACGATGATCCAGGCCGGGTTGTCGGATCCGAGGATGAAGATTGAGGTCGAGGTTACGGCGCGAATTTCGTGATCTGGTGATCTCGTGATCTTGTGATCTTGTGCTGTGCGTGCCGGCAGCAGACCCACCTCCGTGCTCGCGACCGAAGCCTGACCCATGGCCCTGAAGAAGTCCCAGCTCTACTCCTCCCTCTGGCAGTCGTGCGACGAGCTCCGCGGCGGAATGGACGCCTCGCAGTACAAGGACTACGTCCTGACGCTGCTGTTCATGAAGTACGTCTCGGACAAGGCTGCCAGCGGACGCGCGTCGGTGATCGACGTGCCGAAGGGCGCCAGCTTCGCCGACATGGTGAAGCTCAAGGGCGACAAGGAGATCGGCGAGAAGATCAACAAGATCATCAGCCGCCTGGCGGAAGCCAACGACCTCAAGGGCGTCATCGACCAGGCCGACTTCAACGACGATGGGAAGCTCGGCAGCGGCAAGGAGATGCAGGACCGGCTCTCGAAGCTGGTGGCGATCTTCGACGGCCTCGACTTCCGCGCGAACCGCGCGGAGGGCGACGACCTGCTCGGCGACGCCTACGAGTACCTCATGCGCCACTTCGCGACCGAGAGTGGCAAGAGCAAGGGGCAGTTCTACACGCCGGCCGAGGTCTCGCGCATCATGGCCCAGGTGGTCGGCATCGGGCCTGATACCCGCCAGGATCAGACCATCTACGACCCGACCTGCGGCTCGGGATCCCTCCTGCTCAAGGCCGCGGACGAGGCTCCGCGCGGCATCACCGTCTACGGCCAGGAGATGGACGTCGCCACCTGGGCGCTGGCACGCATGAACATGATCCTGCACGGCCACGCCACCGCGGAGCTGTGGCGCGGCAACACGCTGGCCGCGCCGAATTCGAAGCACGACGACGGCAGCCTCAGGACGTTCGATTTCGCCGTGGCCAATCCGCCGTTCTCGGCCAAGGCCTGGTCGAGCGGCCTGGACCCGGCCAACGACGAGTTCGGCCGCTTCGCCTTCGGCATCCCCCCGGCAAAGAATGGCGACTACGCCTTCCTGCTGCACCTCGTGGCCTCGCTCAAGAGCAAGGGCAAGGGCGCGATCATCCTGCCGCACGGCGTGCTCTTCCGCGGTAACAGGGAGGCCGAGATCCGCAAGGCGCTGATCCGACGTGGCCTCATCAAAGGCATCATCGGCCTGCCCGCCAACCTGTTCTACGGCACCGGCATCCCCGCCTGCATTGTCGTCATCGACAAGGAGCACGCGAATGCTCGCCGCGACCCGGATACCGGCGGCATCTTCATGATCGACGCCAGCAAGGGGTTCCTGAAGGACGGCAACAAGAACCGCCTGCGCTCGCAGGACATCCACAAGATCGTGGACGTCTTCAACCACCAGCGCGAGGTGCCGCGTTACGCGCGCCTGGTGCCGCTCGCCGAGATTGCGAGCCCGGCCAATGACTACAACCTCAACATCCCGCGCTATATCGATTCCAGCGAGCCCGAAGACCTGCACGACCTCGACGCGCACCTGAACGGCGGCATCCCCGACCGCGACATCGACGCGCTGTCGGACTACTGGGACGTCTTGGCCTCGCTGCGCGAGGCGCTCTTCGAAAGCGGGAGCCGCGAGGGCTACAGCGAGGCCCTGGTCGAGACCCGCGCGGTCAAGACCACCATCCTCGAGCACCCCGAGTTCGATGCCTACGCCGGCCGCATGAACGCTATCTTCGAGGACTGGTGGAAGGCCCACGAGCCCCGGCTGAAGAAGTTGAAGATCGACGACGTCCCGAAGGCAGTCATCCAGAAGCTCGCCGAAGACCTGCTCGCGCGCTTCGCCGACCTGCCGCTCCTGGACCGCTACGACGTCTACCAGCGGCTGATGGATTACTGGGCCGAGACGATGCAGGACGACGTCTACCTCGTTGCGGGCGAGGGCTGGATCGAGGCGGCGCGGCCGCGCGGCATCGTCGAGGACAAGGAACGGAAGATCAAGGAGGCGCCGGATCTTCTCGTCAAGCGCAGGAAGTACAAGATGGACCTCGTGTCCACGGCGCTCGTCGTCGCGCGCTTCTTCGTGAAGGAGCAGACCGCCATCGAGGCCCTGCAGAGCGAGCAGGAGACCGCCGCCCGCGAGCTGGAGGAGTTCGTCGAGGAGCACGCCGCGGCGGGCGAGGGCGACGAGGGCCTGCTGGCCGGGGCCACCAACGACAAGGACAAGGTGACGAAGGGCGGTGTGAAGGCTCGGCTCGAGGCCATCGAAGGTGAAGCCGACAGCGACGACGAGCGGGCGGTCCTCACACGCTGCCTGAAGCTGATCGAGGCGGAGTCCGCGGCTGGCAAGGCCGTCAAGGACGCCCAGGACCGACTCGATGCAAAGGTGCTTGGCCGTTACGCGAAGCTCACCGAGGCCGAGATCAAGACGCTCGTCGTTCACGACAAGTGGCTCGCCAGCATCCGCGCCGCCATCGAGGGCGAGGTCGAGCGGCTGACCCAGCGCCTGGCGGCGCGCGTGAAGGAGCTGGAGGAGCGCTATGCCAAGCCACTGCCGGCGCTGGAGCAGGACGTGGAGGCGTTCGGCGCCAAGGTCAAGGAGCACCTGAAGAAGATGGGGCTGGCGTGGGCATGAGCGCGGCGATCAAACGGCGCAATGCGCAGACGCGCACCGGTGATTCGCATGCCGTCCTGTCCGGGTATAAGCGGACAGAGGTCGGCATCATTCCGGAGGATTGGGAGAGTAGTGACATCGGCAGCAGCAAGCCATTCATCACTAGTGGATCGCGGGGCTGGGCTAGGTACTACGCCGAGAGTGGCAATCCATTCCTTCGAATTGGCAACCTGACGCGCGAGAAAATATACCTCGACGTGTCAGACGTGAAGTTCGTGCAGCTTTCAGACTCTGGGGACGCCGAACGCGAGCGCACGTGCGTTCAAGACGGCGACCTGCTTGTGTCAATCACTGCCGACATTGGCATCGTGGCATACGTCGATGGCAGCGTGGACAAACCTGCCTACATCAATCAACACTTGGCGCTGATCCGCCTTGATCCAACCTGGGTCTCCCCGAAGTTCATCGCCTACTACCTGGCGTCCGAGCGCCCTCAACGCCTCTTTGTGGCGTCGATGGACGTGGGTGCCAAGGCTGGCTTGAACCTGTCCAGCATCCGGAAAGTAAGGTTGGCATTGCCGCCCGCCCCCGAGCAACGCGCCATCGCCGAGGCGTTGTCGGATGTGGATGGGTTGCTCGGGGCGTTGGAGACGCTGATCGCCAAGAAGCGGGCCATCAAGCAGGGCGCCATGCAGCAACTCCTCACCGGCAAGACCCGCCTGCCTGGTTTCAGAGGGCCGTGGGAGACGAGGCGGCTGGGGGAGCACGTGACGTATCTGCGGACAGGGACGAACTCCCGCGCCGAGCTCACCAGCGAAGGGCCGACAAAGTACCTGCACTACGGCGACATTCACACATCCACGCAAGTGCGGCTGAGCCCATCGGACCGCGTCATGCCGAGCTTGCCGGAAGAGCGCGCTCGGACACTCGACCGATTGAAGGATGGCGACCTGGTGTTCGTCGATGCGTCCGAGGACCTCGATGGCGTCGGGAAGTCCGTGGAGATCACCGGCGCGTCTGACGCCGAGATCGTGGCAGGACTGCACACGATTGCCGCAAGATTCGACAAGGCGGCTCTGGTGGATGGCTTTAAGGCCTTTCTGCAGTTCTGCCCCGCGTTTCGGCAACACCTCCGTCGTCTCGCAGCTGGGACGAAAGTGTACGCGACCAATCGAGGCCACATCTCGAGTGCAGAGGTTCCGCTTCCGGCAGTCGAAGAACAAACCGCCATCGCCGCGGTCCTCTCCGACATGGACGCCGAGATCGCCGCGCTCGAAGCCCGCCGTGACAAGACCCGCGCCATCAAGCAGGGCATGATGCAGCAGCTCCTCACCGGCCGGGTGCGGCTCGTGAAGCCTGAGGTAGCGGCCTGACGACCTGCGACGGCAGGGACCCGCCGAGCGGCTCTGGAATCCTGCCTTTCACATGACTTGAGGCCTTGCCCATGATAAAGCTTGCCTTTACTATGGGCGTCGTGTTCGACCCATACGAAAGGCAGCCGGATCTGTGACCCTCGCCGATGCCCCCCACCGCGCCGGCCGCTACGTCCGGCAGCCGGAGGGGTACCGGGCCTTCATGCCGGCCCCGCTGCCGCCGGCCCCGCCTGTTCGGCTGGAGGGAGAGCTGCAAGGCCTCCTCTCCCAGGCGGATCGCGCGCTGGGCCGGTTGGACGGGTCCATCCAGACCCTCCCCCATCCTGACCTCTTCGTCGCCATGTACGTCCGCAAGGAGGCCGTGCTGTCGAGCCAGATCGAGGGCACGCAGAGCTCGCTCCAGGACGTGCTGGCGGCGGAAGCTCGGATCCTCTCGGCGGATCGGCCCGACGATGTGGAGGAGGTCATCAACTATGTCACTGCCATGAACCACGGGCTGGCGCGGCTCGAGACCTTACCCGTCTCGGTGCGCCTGATCCGGGAGATTCACCAGCGGCTGCTGGACGGGGTCCGCGGCCAGCACCTGACGCCCGGCGAGCCACGTACCAGCCAGAACTGGATCGGCCCCGGTGGTTGCACCCTGGCCGAGGCGACGTTCGTGCCTCCGCCGCCGCACGAGGTACCCCGCCTGTTGGGCGAACTCGAGCGCTTCCTGCACGCCGACTCGCCGCTGCCCCTGTTGATCCGCATTGGCCTGGCCCACGCCCAGTTCGAGACCATCCACCCCTTTCTCGACGGCAACGGCCGTGTCGGCCGCTTGCTGATCACGTTCCTGCTGTGCGAGAAGGAGGTGCTGGTCAAGCCGGTCCTGTATCTGTCGCACTACTTCAAGCGCCACCGGCAGCGGTACTACGACCTGCTGCAGGCGGTCCGGGACCGCGGCGCCTGGGAGGAGTGGCTCGCGTTCTTCCTGACAGGCGTCTACGAGGTCAGCCAGCAGGCCACCGACACGGCCCGGCGCATCCTCTCCCTGCGCGAGCGTCACCGGCAGGTCATCACCGATGGGTTCGGCCGAGCTGCGGGTAACGGCCACCGCGTGCTCGAGCACCTGTACCAGCATCCGATCGTCGCCGTGCCCGCAATCCGGGACCTGATCCAGACAAGCTACCCCGCGGCCAACAACCTCGTGACCCAATTCGTGAGGCACGGCGTGCTGCATGAGATGACCGGACAGAAGCGCAACCGCCGGTTCGTCTATCGTGACTACGTCGACCTGTTCTATGACCCGCGTGAGAGGACGGGAGCACTGTGAGCGGTCCCGTCGGCCAGCGGGAGATCGAGACGCAGAGGCGGGTGCTGGCGTTCTTCCAGGATGCGCTCGGCTACGCCTGCCTGGGCCACTGGAAGGACCGCGAGGGCAACGCCAACATCCAGGAAGGCCTGCTCACCGACTGGCTGAAGCGCCAGGGCCACAGCGACAAGCTCATCGCGAAGGTGTTGTTCGAGCTGGGCAAGGCCGCGGCACTTGGCGGCAGCAAGACGCTCTACGACGCCAACCGAGAGGTCTACGACCTGTTGCGCTACGGTGTGAAGGTCCGGCCGGATGTCGGCGAGCAGACGCAGACGGTGTGGCTGATCGACTGGGCCAACCCCGACAACAACGACTTCGGCGTTGCCGAAGAGGTCACGGTCTTCGGGGTGCACACCAAGCGGCCCGACCTGGTGCTCTACGTCAACGGCATCGCGCTGGGCGTGCTGGAGCTGAAGCGCTCCACGGTGTCGGTGAGCGAGGGGATCCGCCAGAACCTGGACAGCCAGAAGAAGGAGTTCATTCGGCCCTTCTACACCACGGTGCAGCTCGTGATGGCCGGCAACGACACGGAAGGGCTGCGCTACGGCGTGATCGAGACGCCGGAGAAGTACTGGCTGCGCTGGAAGGAGGCGGACGCCCCTCCGGAGGCGGGCGACCATCCGCTGCTGCGCGAGCTTGGCCAGATGTGCGGCAAGGCGCGGCTGCTCGAGGTCGTGCACGACTTCATGGTCTTCGACGCAGGCATCAAGAAGACCTGCCGCCACAGCCAGTACTTCGGCGTGCGGGCGGCGCAGTCGAGCGTCGCGCGTCGCGAGGGCGGCGTCCTCTGGCACACCCAGGGCAGCGGCAAGAGCCTGATCATGGTCTGGCTGGCCAAGTGGATCCGCGAGCACGTCCCGGGCAGCCGGGTGTTGATCCTCACGGACCGCACCGAGCTGGACGAGCAGATCGAGAAGGTCTTCAAGGGCGTCAGCGAGGACATCTACCGCACGAAGAGCGGCGCCGACCTCGTCCGCGTGCTGAACGCCAGCACGGAGTGGCTGCTCTGCTCGCTGATCCACAAGTTCGGCGCCTCGGAGGAAGGCGATGTCGAGGCGTTCGTCGAGGACATCAGGCGAAGCCTGCCGAAGGGCTTCCGTGCCAAGGGAGAGCTGTTCGTCTTCGTCGACGAGTGCCATCGAACCCAGTCGGGCAAGCTGCACGACGCGATGAAGGCGCTCCTGCCCGAGGCCACGCTGATCGGCTTCACCGGGACGCCGCTCCTCAAGAGTGACAAGCGGCGCAGCATCGAGACGTTCGGTCCCTACATTCACACCTACAAGTACGACGAGGCGGTGCGCGACGGTGTCGTGCTCGACCTGCGCTACGAGGCCCGCGACATCGATCAGCGCATCACGTCTCAGGCGAAGGTCGACCAGTGGTTCGAGCTCAAGACCTCGGGGCTCACCGACGTCGCCCGGGCCCAGATCAAGCAGCGGTGGGGCACGATGCAGAAGGTGCTCTCCGCGCGCAGCCGCCTGGAGGTCATCGTCGCCGACATCCTGATGGACATGGCCACCCGCGATCGGCTGAAGAGCGGGCACGGCAACGCCATTCTGGTCTCCGGCAGCATCTACTCGGCCTGTCGCTTCTTCGAGCTGTTCCAGCAGACCGACCTTGCCGGCAAGTGCGCCATCGTGACCTCGTACCGGCCACAGCCGTCGGACATCAAGGGGGAGGAGACGGGCGAGGGCCTGACCGAAAAGCTGCGTCAGTACGACATCTACCGGAAGATGCTGAGCAGCCACTTCGGCGAGTCCGAAGACACGGCGATGACAAAGGTGGAGCGCTTCGAGCAGGAGGTCAAGAAGCGGTTCATCGAAGAGCCCGGCCAGATGAAGCTGCTGATCGTGGTCGACAAGCTGTTGACAGGGTTCGACGCGCCGCCAGCGACCTACCTGTATATCGACAAGAACATGCAGGACCACGGCCTGTTCCAGGCGATCTGCCGCGTCAACCGGCTGGACGGCGAGGACAAGGAATACGGCTACGTCATCGACTACAAGGACCTCTTCCGGTCCCTGGAGGCCTCGATCAAGGACTACACGGGCGAGGCCTTCGAGGGCTACGACAAGGCTGACGTGGCCGGGTTGCTCAAGGATCGCCTGCAGCAGGGCCGCGACCGCCTGGAGGAAACGCGCGAGGCGGTGAAGGCGCTGTGCGAGCCGGTTGAGCCGCCGCGCGATACCCGGGCCTACCTGCGCTACTTCTGCGCCACCGAGAGCGGCAATGCCGCGCAGCTCAAGGAGAACGAGCCGAAACGCGTCGCGCTGTACAAGCTGGTCGGGGCGTTCCTGCGAGCCTACGCGGACCTGGCGAATGAGATGCGCGAGTCGGGCTACAGCGATGCCGAGGCACAGGCGGTCCGATCCGAAGTCGACCACTACGAGAAGGTCCGCGAGGAGGTGAAGCTCGCCAGCGGCGATTACGTGGACATGAAGGTCTACGAGCCAGCGATGCGCCACCTGCTCGACGCCTACATCCGCGCCGAAGAGAGCGAGACGCTGTCGGCCTTCGATGACCTCACACTCGTGCAGTTGATCGTGGAACGCGGTCCGGAAGCCGTGGAGGCGCTTCCGACAGGACTGCGCGAGAACCGCGAGGCGATGGCGGAGACCATCGAGAACAACGTCCGCCGCCTGATCGTGGACGAGATGGCAGTCAACCCGAAGTACTACTCGAAGATGTCGGCCCTGCTCGACGCCCTCATCGCCCAGCGCAGGCAGGAGGCCCTGGACTACAAGGCCTATCTCGCACGGATCGTCGAACTGACGAAGCAGGCCAGCCGCCCGGAGTCCGCCTCGTCGTATCCCGCGCGGATCGACACGGCGGCCCTGCGGGCTCTGTATGACAACCTCGACCATCCCGTTCCTGCCGAGGTAAGGGAGCGCCCGGAGGCGCCCTTCGGCGGCGCGCCGGTGGTGACCGTCGCCGATCGCGAGGAGCTCGCGCTGGCCGTGGATCGCGCGATCAGAAACGTGAAGAAGGCGGACTGGCGCGGCAACCGCTTCAAGGAGCGGGAGATCCGGAACGCCATCCGCGAGATGCTTGGGGACGACGACGCGCTTGTGGACGCAGTCTTCGAAATCGTGAAGGCGCAGCGTGACTACTGAGCGCCGGCACATCGAGGTCGGCGGCATCCTCGTGGAGGTCATCCGTCGGGAGATCAAGCATCTGCACGTGGGCGTCTACCCTCCGCGCGGCCGCGTGCGGGTGGCTGCACCGCGAAGGCTGAGTGATGACGCCGTTCGCCTGGCTGTCGTGTCGCGACTGGCCTGGATCCGCCGGAAGAGGCGCGACTTCGAGCAGCAGGACCGCCAGTCTCAGCGTGAGCTGATCACTGGGGAGAGCCACTACTTCCTGGGGCGGCGTTACCGACTCGACGTCGTCGAAGGCGCCGGTCGGCCCGGCGTCCACCTGCCCAGCAACGTCACCATGCGCCTTCACGTGCGTCGGGGAGCAGACCGCGAGGAACGTGATGCAGTCCTGCAACGGTGGTATCGCCGGAGGCTCCGGGAGCAGCTCCCCGCCCTCGTGGCCAAGTGGGAGCCCAGGGTTGGCAGGACGATCGCTGACGTGCGCATCAAGCGAATGAAGACGCGCTGGGGCAGCTGCAATGCGCAGGCGCGGCGCGTCTGGCTCAACCTCGAGCTGGCCAAGAAACCGGTCGGGTGCCTGGAGTATCTGTTAGTTCACGAGATGGTGCATCTCATCGAGCGTCACCACACAGATCGCTTTCGCGAGCTGATGGACGGGCTGATGCCTTCGTGGAGGACTTACCGGGATGAGCTCAACCGGGCGCCGCTCGCGCACGAGGAGTGGCCGTACTGAGCCATCGCATGCCATCTGTGCATCCTTCGTCATCTGCGCATCTGTGCTGAGTCTTCCATCTGTGCCATCCGTGTCATCCGTGCTATCTGTGGCCCCGTCGGCGGCCCTCATCTGTGGCTTCGTGCTCGTGCACGTGTACGGGGGGAGGCTGCACTTCCTGGAGGGGACGCCCCGGAGCCGGTGGCTCTCGCTGGCGGGCGGGATCTCGGTGGCGTACGTGTTCGTGCACGTGCTGCCGGAGCTCGGCGAGGCGCAGGCGCGGCTCGCGGCGCGCTTCGGCCTGGTGCCGTACGTGGAGCACCACGCGTACCTCGTGGCGCTGCTCGGCCTGGCGGCGTTCTACGGCCTCGAGCGGATGGTGGCGGTGTCCCAGCGCCAGGGCGCGGCGCGGCAGGCGATGGCGGCGCGGACGTCGGAGACGGCGGCGAGCCAGCTCGTGTTCTGGATCCACGTCGCGTCGTTCGTGGTCTACAACATGCTCATCGGGTACCTGCTGGTGCACCGCGAGGACATGAGCGCGACCGGGCTGGCGTCGTACTTCGTGGCGATGGCGCTCCACTTCCTGGTCAACGACTTCGCCCTGCGGGAGGACCACCAGGACACCTACCGGCGTGTCCGCTGGCTGCTGGCCGCGGCGATCGTCGCGGGGTGGCTCGTCGGTCTCGCCGTCGCGCTCTCGGCCCCCGTGGTCGACCTGCTCTTCGCCTTCCTCGCCGGCGGTGTCCTGCTCAACGTCCTCAAGGAAGAACTGCCCGAGGAACGCCAGAGCCGCTTCTGGCCCTTCGCCGCGGGAGCAATCGCCTACGCCCTTGTGTTGCTCGCTATCTGATGACGAGAGTGAGTAGGCAAGAATCAAGAATCAAGAAGCTAGAAAGGAGGGCGGCGACGAGAAGTTGATTTGTCGCCACCTTTCTTGATTCTAAATTCTTGATTCTTGATTTCCTCGCCCTGGCCCTAACCGAGGGTACGGGCCAGGACCTCGATGAGCCTGTCCACGTCCCCCATGTGGTTGTAGAGGTGCGGCGCGACGCGGACGGCGGGGCCGCGGACCGAGACGTACACGCGCTCGGCGGCGAGGCGCGCCACCAGGTCCGGCGGCAGCGGCCGGCTCGCGCGGAGGCCGATGAAGTGCCCGGCCCGCCTGTCGGCGGCGACCGCGCGCAGGCCGATCGACGCGGCGCGCTCGGCGACGGCCGCCGTGAGGCCGGAAAGCGTCTCCTGGATCGCCGGCACGCCCCACGCGTGGATCTCGCCGAGCGCCGCGATGGCCACGGGCAGCAGCGCGAAGTTCGAGAACTCGCCGACATCGTAGCGCTTCGCGCCCCCGGCGAGCGCGTCGCGGTAGCGCGTCAGCCCGGCGAAGTCCTCGGCGCCCTCCCGCGTCATCCAGCCGTGCTCGATCGGGCGCCCCTGCTGGCGCGCGGGCGCCGCGTAGAGGTACCCGAGGCTGTAGGGCCCGAGCAGCCACTTGTAGGCGGCCGCGGTCACGAAGTCCGGCTGGATTGCGCCCACGTCGAACGGCAGCGCGCCGAGCGACTGCGTCGCGTCGACCACCAGCGCGGCGCCGACCTCGCGGAGCCGGGCGCCGATGGCCGCCAGGTCGAGCCGGCTCCCGTCGGTCCAGTGGCAGTGGGGCAGCGACGCCACCGCCGTCCGCTCGTCGATCCGCTCCAGGACCGCCCGCGTCCAGTCGTCGTCCGCGGGCCGCGGCACCGTCTCGATGGTCGCGCCCACCTCCCGCGCGCGCTCGCGCCAGGCGTAGACCATCGAGGGAAAGGCTTCGTCGAGCAGCAGGACGCGCTGGCCGGCGGCGAGGGGCAGGTTCGCCGCCGCGACGGCGATGCCGTAGCTGGCCGCGGGCACCAGCGCCACGTCGCGCGCCGTCGCGCCGAGCAGGCCCGCGACGAGCCCGCGCAGGGTGTCGGCGTTCTCGAAGAAGTCGGGCGCCGTGATGGTCCATGGCCGGCGCTTGGCGCCCAGGCCCGCCTCGCCCGCGGCGATGGCCGCGTGGCTGAGGGGCGACATGTAGGCGGAGTTCAGGTAGGTGACATCGTCGGGGATGTCGAAGCGGTGGCGTTCGGATGCGAGTGGCACGAACGCCACTATACTGCTCGCCATGAAAATCGCACCCCTGCTCGTCGCGCTGGCCCTGGCGGGCGCGATCGCCGTGCCGGCGGCGGCCCAGGACCAGCCCGTGACCATTCGCGCGGCGTCGGCGTTCGACGGGAAGGGCGCGTCGATCGATCGCCCCGTCATCACGGTGCAGCGCGGGCGGATCGTCGCGATCGAGCCGGGACGGCCGGGCCCGGTCACCTACGACCTCGGGGAGCTGACCCTCCTGCCGGGGCTCATCGACACGCACGTCCACCTGATCACGCACTTCGGCAAGGACGGCCGCGCCTCGAGCCGCGGCGAGACGCCCGAGCAGTCGATCCTCTACGAGGCCGAGAACGCCTGGGTCACCCTGATGGCCGGCTACACGACGCTGCAGAGCATCGGGTCGCCCTCGGACGTCGACGTGCGCGACGCCATCGCCCGGGGCGTCTTCCCGGGCCCGCGCCTCCTCACGTCGATCCGGCCCATCGACGAGAACACGGGGACGCCGGACGAGATTCGGGCGTTCGTCCGGCAGCTCAAGGCCGACGGCGCCGACCTCGTGAAGCTCTTCGCGTCGGCGAGCATCCGGGTCGGCGGCACCCAGACGATGAGCGACGAGCAGATCGCGGCGGCGTGCGGCGAGGCGCGGGCGCTCGGCCTGCGCTCGTGGGTCCACGCGCACGCGGCCAGCGCCATGCGCGCCGCGGCGCTCGCCGGCTGCACCACGGTCACCCACGGCAGCCAGGCGACCGACGAGGTGATGCGGCTCATGGCGGAGCGCGGCACGTTCTTCGAGCCCAACATCGGGCTGGTCTCCCAGAACTACCTCGACAACAAGTCGAAGTACCTCGGCGTCGGCAACTTCAACGAGGAGGGCTTCGCCTTCACCGAGAAGGGCATCCCGATGAAGCTCGAGATGTTCGGGCGGGCGCTGAAGATCCGCGGGCTCCGGCTCCTCATGGGCACCGACGCCGGGGCCGGCGCCCACGGGCGGAACGCCGAGGAGACCATCTACCGGGTGCTCACCGCCGACCAGCCGGCGCGCGACGCGCTCGTCCAGACCACCTCCGAGAACGCGGCGTCCCTCGGCCTCGCCGACCGCATCGGCGCGCTCGCGCCCGGCATGGACGCCGACATCATCGCGGTCCAGGGCAATCCGCTGCAGGACATCACCGCGCTCCGCCGGGTGACGTTCGTGATGCGCGGCGGCACGGTCTACAAGCACGTCGCGCCCGCGGCGGGGCCGGCGGGCCAGTGAGGGCGCGGCCCGGCGCGGTGGCGGTGCTGCTGGCGGCGCTGGCCGCTGCCGTCCCCGCAGCCGCGCAGCCGGCGGCCACGCCCCGCGTGGCGATCCTGACGACGGGCGGCACGATCGCGAGCCGGGCCGGCCAGTCGATGCAGGACGGCCAGTCGCTCGTCGGCGCGGTGCCGGGGCTTGCCGAGGTCGCCGACATCACGGTCGAGGAGATCACGCGCGTCGGCTCGTCGCAGATCACGCCGGCCCACTGGCTCACGATCGCCCGCCGGATCCGCGCGCTGCTGGCCGACCCCGGGCTCACCGGCATCGTCGTGACCCACGGCACGGACACGCTCGAGGACACGGCGTTCTTCCTCGAGCTGGCCGTGGACGATCCCCGGCCCGTGGTGCTGACCGGATCGATGCGGTCGTCCACGGAGGTCTCGGCCGACGGCCCGGCGAACCTGCTGAACGCGGTGCGGGTCGCGGCGAGTCCCGCGGCCCGCGGGATGGGGGTGCTCGTCGCGCTGAACGAGAACATCGCGTCGGCGCGCGACGTGTGGAAGACCGACAACAGGCGCGTGGACACCTTCCGCTCGCCCGAGCTCGGCTACCTCGGGTTCGTCGACCCGGACGGCGTGGTGTTCTACCGCCGGCCCGTCGCGGCCGGCGACCGGGTCGCGTTCGATCTCGAGGGGCGGGACGACCTGCCGGTGGTGCCGGTCCTGGCGGACTATCCCGGGTTCGACGCGGGGCTGATGGACGGGGCGCTGGCGCGATCGCCGGCCGGCGTCGTGGTCGCCGCCTTCGCGGGCGGCCGGATGAGCGCGGGCGCCCGGGCGGCCATCGAGCGGGCGGCCGCGGCCGGCGTGCCCGTCGTCCTCGCGTCGCACGTGCCCGGCGGGCGCATCGTCGGCGACCCGCGCGGCGGGCTCGCGTGCGTGCTGGCCCGGCACCTGCCGCCGAACAAGGCCCGGATCCTGCTGATGCTGTCGCTCACGCGCACCCGCGACCTGGCGGCGATCCAGGCGATCTTCGATCGCTACTAGCGAGAACCCGCCGCTATCGCGGCCCTCGATGCCCTGAACTCATTGCGACCTCCGCGTCAGGGCGCTCCACATCTTGCGCGCCAGACGCGATTCGACGCGCATCCGCTTCGCGGTCAAGCCGATGCTCATGAGGATGACTGCGACCAGCAGCACCACCACGGACCAGTCCGGGAGGTCGAACGGCCCCAGTCCCATCATGACGGCCAGGATGCCGAGAACCAGGACGAGGTTGATGACCCCGGTTCTCTTGAACCACCAGGATTCGTGGGAATGGGCCATTGGTGGGCCGATTCTACAACCGCCGACAGGCGCCGGCGTCCAGGGGGACGTCACGACGTCGGCTCGAGGGCAGGGTCGCCGAGGAACCGCTCGATCCGGCCGGCCATCCGGGCGCGGAAGGCGGCGGTCTGCGGCGGGCAGTGCAACGAGCCCTCGAGCAGCTCGGTCTCGGCGTGGGGCAGCAGCTCCTGCACGCGGGCGACGAGGGCGCGGCCGGGGAACGACAGGTCGTGCTCGGCGCCGAACACGAGCACAGGGCAGGTGATCCTGGCGGCGTCCGCGGCCGTCACCAGCGGCGGCAGGCGGACGTCGAGGCGGTACGAGCGGAGCGCGTCGCCGAAGTAGGCCGTCCACTCCGGCGTCGGTGTCGTGAACTGCGAGGCCACGGCCCGCCGAAGGCGATGCCGCGAGGGGAACGTCCGGTACAGGAGGAGGGGCAGCCCCACCTTCACCAGCCCCGTCCACGCGGGCCCCGACACGAACCCGGCCGGTACCAGCAGCGCGAGGCGGCGCACCCGCGACCCGGGCAGCATGGCGGCCCGCAGCGCGACGAAGCCGCCCCAGCTCACGCCGTAGACATCCACATCCCCCAGCCCGAGACCGGCGCACGCCTGTGCGAACCAGCGGCCGTACGAGTCGTCGTCCATGGGCAGCCGGCGGTCCGCGCTGGCCGGCGACTGGCCCACGACGTCCAGCACGTGCACGCGGCGCGTCGTCAGCAGGCGGTCGAGCTCGGGGACGACGTGCGCGGCCGACGCGAGGGCGCCGTGGAGCACGACGAGCGGCGGGGCGTCGGGCGGGCCGGCGACGAGCGCCCCCGTCTCGCCGAAGGCGGTGTGGACCTCCCGCTCCTCGACGGCGACCGGCGCCGCCTCGACGAAGCGGTCGCGCCATCGGCGCATCCGC
The DNA here is from genome assembly GCA_050250645.1 of Vicinamibacterales bacterium. Classification (GTDB taxonomy): domain Bacteria; phylum Acidobacteriota; class Vicinamibacteria; order Vicinamibacterales; family UBA2999; genus JBFWVR01. Next base: position 256,827 of record JBFWOG010000004.1, on the reverse strand, counting down.
TCGCGCTCCAGCCGGTTCCGGAAGATCGTGCTGCCGCTCATCGCCGGGGACTCCTTGCGCGGGCGGCGGCCGGCCGCAGCCCGTCGAGATGCTGTGCGAGCAGGGGCGCGAAGACGCGGAGGGGCTCGGCGGCCCCGCCCTGCAGCCACGCCAGCAAGGCGAGGTAGTAGAAGGCGACGAAGGCACCGGCCACCAGCGCCGGGTCGGCGGCGGGGACGAGCTCCCCTCGCGCCCGGGCGGCCGCGACGAGCCCGGCGACATGCGCATGCACCTCGGCGACCTGTCCGGCGAACTGCCCGCTCCAGGGAGGTGCGGCGAACAGGGACTCACGGAGCAGGGTCCGCGACAGGACGGGCCGCCGCGCGTAGTAGTCGAAGAACGCCTGCGCGAGGTGGGTGAGGTCGGCCCGCAGGGACCGGCGGCGGGCCGCGGAGCGGGCGGCGGTCCAGGTGCGCTGGAGGTCGTCGAAGAGCGCGGCGTGCAGCAGGTCCTGCTTGTCCCGGAAGTGCAGGAGGACCGTGCCCGGCGCCACGCCGGCCGCGCGGGCGACGTCGCGGATGCCGGTGGCCTCGAACCCGACACGCTCGAGGATGGCGCGGGCGGCGTCGAGGACCCGGGCGCGCGTGGCGGCCTTGCGGGCCTGCCGGCCGGCGGGCGCCTGACTCTTGGTGAACATGTTCACTGAACATGTTCTCATAGTTGCTCCCGTCCCGTCACGGGGACGCGCCGCCGGCGGCCCCGCGGTCGTGTCACACTGGGAACAGCCGTGCCGGAGCCCTTGCCGCACACGCGCGTCTCGCGTGAGGCGGTCATCGCCGTCGTGTCGCTGGCCGCCATCGCCGCCCACCTCGCGCTGCGCTTCGGCGCCGCGCCGGCCGGAGGCGTCCTCGGCCAGCCGTGGTCCGTGGTGCCGCTGCTGGCGGCGCTGGCCGCGGGCGGCGTCCCGCTGGTGGTCGATCTCGCGCGCCGCCTGGCCCGGCGCGAGTTCAGCTCCGACCTCCTCGCCGGCCTCTCGATCATCACGGCGGTGCTGCTCGGCGAGTACCTCGCGGGGGCGCTCGTCGTCCTGATGCTGTCGGGCGGCCAGGCGCTCGAGGCCTACGCGGTCGGCAGCGCCTCGTCGGCCCTCCGCGCCCTCGTGAGCCGCATGCCGCGCGTGGCGCACCGGCGCGACGACGGCGGCGTCCGGGATGTCGCGCTCGACGCCGTGTCGCCCGGCGACTGCCTCGTGGTGTTTCCGCACGAGACCTGCCCTGTCGACGGCACGGTCGTCGACGGGCACAGCACGATGGACGAGTCCTACCTGACGGGCGAGCCGTACGTGCTGCCGAAGGCGGCGGGGTCGTCCGTGCTCTCGGGCGCCGTGAACGGCATCGGTGCGCTGACGGTGCGGGCCGAGAAGTCGGCGACCGACTCGCGCTACGCGAAGATCGTCCAGGTCATGCGCGAGTCCGAGGAGCGGCGGCCGGCCATCCGGCGGCTCGGCGACCGGCTGGGCGCGATCTACACGCCCATCGCGCTGGCCATCGCGGGCCTGGCCTGGGCCGCCAGCGGCGATCCCGTGCGGTTCCTGAGTGTGCTGGTGGTCGCCACGCCCTGCCCGCTCCTCATCGGCATCCCGGTGACGGTGATCGCCTCGGTCTCGCTGGCCGCGCGGAAAGGCATCATCATCAGGGACCCTGCGGTGCTCGAGCGCGTCGACACGTGCAGGACCGCGATCTTCGACAAGACCGGGACGCTGACCTACGGCGCGCCGAAGCTGACCGAGCTCGCCACGCCGGCGGCCGGCGCCGGGGACGACGTCCTCGCGCTCGCCGCGAGCCTCGAGCGCTACTCGCGGCACCCGCTGGCCGCGGCCGTCGTCGAGGCGGCACGGGAGCGCGGGCTGGCGCTGTCGGAGGCCTCGGAGGTGCGGGAGCCGCCGGGACGGGGCCTCGTCGGCGTCATCGACGGCCGCGGCGTGGCGGTGACGAGCCGCGGACACCTGCAGGCCGAGTCGCCCCTGCTGGCGGCCGCGCTGCCGCCGCCGGGCGACGGCCTCGAGTGCGTGGTGCTCGTGGACGGGGCGTACGCGGGGACGTGCCGCTTCCGGGACGAGCCGCGCGCCGAGGGCCGGTCGTTCATCGGGCACCTGGGCCCGCGGCACCAGTTCGACCGCATCCTGCTCGTCTCGGGCGATCGCGACTCGGAGGTGCGGTACCTCGCGGGCCTGGTGGGCATTGCCGACGTCCACGCGGGGCAGAGCCCCGAGCAGAAGCTCGCGCTGGTGCGCGAGGAGACGGCGCGCGCGCCGACGGTGTTCATGGGCGACGGCATCAACGACGCGCCGGCGCTGACGGCGGCGACCGTCGGCATCGCGTTCGGCCAGGGCAGCGACGTGACGGCCGAGGCGGCCGGGGCGGTCATCCTTGACAGCTCGCTCGAGCGCGTCGACCAGTTGCTGCACATCGGCCGCCGCATGCGGCGGATCGCGCTCCAGACCGCGGTGGGCGGCATGGCGCTCAGCGTGCTGGCGATGCTGGTCGCGGCCGCGGGCTACCTGCCGCCAGTGGCCGGCGCGGTGACCCAGGAGGTGATCGACGTCTTCGCGGTGCTCAATGCCCTGCGGGCCTCGATCGCGCCGCGCGAGCTGACGGACTGCTGACCGCCGGGACGTTGCCGGCCGGGCGAGGCAGCGCATATAGTGATCTTCGGTTCTTCCCGCCGGCCGCGATGCGGCACCGACGTCCCGTCCCCTGGAGGTTAGGCAGTGAGCGACAAGAAGATACTCGTGGTGCTGGGCGCAACAGGCGCGCAGGGCGGCGGCCTGGTCCGCGCGGCGCTGGCCGACCCGGAGCGCCCGTTCGCGGTGCGCGCGGTGACGCGCAACACGTCGTCCGACAAGGCGCAGGCGCTCGCCCGGCTCGGCGCCGAGGTGGTGGCGGCCGACGTCGACGACCCGGCCAGCCTGGCGAAGGCCTTCGAGGGCGCGCACGGCGCGTTCTGCGTCACGTTCTTCTGGGACCACTTCTCGCCGGAGAAGGAGCTGGCGCAGGCGAAGGGCATGGCCGACGCGGCGCGGACGGCGGGCCTCAAGCACGTCATCTGGTCGACGCTCGAGGACACGCGCCGGTGGTCCCCGGTCGGCAACGGCCGCATGCCCACCCTGATGGGCAAGTACAACGTGCCGCACTTCGACGCCAAGGGCGAGGCCGATGCCTTCTTCGCGGACCTGCCCGCGACGCTGCTGCTGACGTCGTTCTACTGGGACAACCTCATCCACTTCGGCCTCGGCCCGAAGCCCGGTCCCGACGGCCGGCTGGCCATCACGATGCCGATGGGGGACAAGAAGCTGCCGGGGATCGCGGCAGAGGACATCGGCCGCTGCGCCTATGCCATCTTCAAGGCCGGCCCGGTGTACATCGGCAAGACGGTCGGCATCTCCGGCGGCCACCTCACGGGCGCCGAGATGGCAGCGGGCCTGACGAAGGCCCTCGGCCGTCCCGTGGACTACAACGCCGTGCCGCCCGAGGTGTTCCGCAGCTTCGGCTTCCCCGGCGCCGAGGACCTCGGCAACATGTTCCAGTTCAAGGCCGACTTCGAGGAGCAGTACTGCGCCGCCCGGAACGTCGACGAGACGCGGCGCCTGAACCCCGCGCTCGAGTCGTTCGACCAGTTCCTGGCGATCCACAAGGACGAGATTCCCACCGAGTAGCCGGGCCGACGGGCGGCTGGCACGCCGCCGCCCGTCGGGTTCCTCGGGTTCCTCGAGTTCCATCTGCGCATCTGTGCCATCTGTGCCATCTGTGGCCGCGCCAGCGATGGCTGTGGCCTTCTCGTCATCTGTGGCCTCTGTGGCATCTGTGGCATCTGTGGCCTATGATGGGCGCCTTGGTGACTCGTCAGGAGGCGTGATGCGGAAGACGGTCGGCTTCATGGCGCTCGTGGTGGCGGGCGTCGTCGGACTCGGAACGGCGCCCGGGGGGCGGCTGGCCGCGCAGGCGGCGGCGGCTCCCCCGGCCTGGGCCTATCCCATCAACACGCCGGGCATCGAGGCGCCGCCGGACGACGGCCAGCCGAAGCGGGTGCCCGGCAGCGACGTCGCGCTGACGCTCGCCCAGATCCGTGACGCGTTCAGCCCGCCGGACTGGCACCCCGCGGACCACCCACCGCCCCCGGAGTCGGTCGCGAAGGGCCGCAAGCCGGACCTCGTGGCCTGCGGGTACTGCCACTACCCGAACGGGCAGGGGCGGCCGGAGAACGCCGCGGTCGCCGGCCTGCCGGCGGCCTACATCATCCAGCAGACCCGGGAGTTCGCGAGCGGCGCGCGCAAGAGCGCCGAGCCCGCCATGGGGCCGCCGAAGGCCATGATCCGCGTGGCGAAGGCCGTCACCGACGCGGAGCTCGAAGCCGCCGCCGCGTACTTCTCGGCGCTGCCGTTCAAGGAGTGGCTGCGCGTGGTCGAGACGGCCACGGTCCCGCAGACGATCGTCGCCGGCGGCGTGCACGTCGCGGCGCCGGGCGGCGGCACGGAGCCGATCGGGTCGCGCATCATCGAGATGCCCGAGGACCCGGCGCGCGCGGCGGTCCGCGACGCGGCGTCCGGCTTCGTCGCCTACGTCCCCGAGGGCAGCATCGCCCGCGGCCGCGCGCTCGTGACGACGGGTGGCGGCAGGACGGTGGCCTGCGGCACGTGCCACGGCAGTGACCTCAAGGGGCTCGGCCCCGTGCCCCCGATTGCCGGCCGCTCGCCGAGCTACCTGGTCCGGCAGCTGTTCGACCTCAAGACCGGCGCGCGCGACGGCGCCTGGTCCGACCTGATGGACGCCGCCGTTCGCGACCTCTCGATCGACGACATGATCGCGATCGCGGCCTACTCGGCATCGCTCCAGCCCTAGTCGGCTGCGCCGAAATCAAGAATCAAGAACCAAGAATCAAGAACCCAGGAAGAACCAAGGAACCCAAGGAACCCAAGGAACCCGAGGAACCTGAGGAACCTGAGGAACCTGAGGAACCTGAGGAACCTGAGTTCCGGCGAGAGGCCCCCGTGCAACTGCAGTGCATCCGCATCCGGATTCTCGACGGCAAGACCGACCAGGTACGCGAGTGGATGGCGTCCCTGCGATCGCGGGCGGGTGAGGTGCTCGCGTCGCTCGAGGCCGAGGCCATGTCGGACGAGGCGGTGTTCCTCTCGACCGACGGGGGCGTCGATCACCTCTACATCTACAGCCGGGCGCGCGACCTCGAGCAGGCGTCGGCGATCTTCCAGGAGTCGGCCAGGCCGGTGGACGTCGAGTTCAAGGAGGTCATCCAGACCTGCCTCGACCTCGAGAGCGTGACCCCGCTCGAACTCGCGTTCGCCGCCGACCTCGGCTCGCGCCTGGTGCTGTAGACGACGGACGGAGAAATCATCCGCGGATGGACGCGGATGGACGCGGACCGATGTCCGCGGGGGGCGGCGGCAGCGCCGTGAAGCGGCGCTGCCGGGTGAACGAAGGGGCCAGGACGAACGCGCTGGCGCATGACTATCGAGGCGCGCTCGTCCTGGCCCCTTCGTTCACCCGGTTGCACCCTCCGGGTGCAACCGCCGCCTCTGATGGTGGTGTGAGACCCGGTCAGCCGTGCGGGGCGCGGAGCGCCCCAGCGTGACGCCTCCGCGTCCATCCGCGGATGGCCCGCAGGGCCTGTCAGGGCCGGCGCGTGAAGGTGACCGCCGCGCCGCCGGCCGTCGGCGAGACCGCCAGGTCGAAGCGGTGGCCGCCAGAGCCGACCGTCACCGTGCGCGAGGCGGCCAGGCCGATCGCGGCGCCCATGATGACGTCGCTCAGGTGGTGCTTGTTGGCCGACATGCGCGCCGTGCCGACGTAGGTGGCGAAGCCGAACGCGGGCGCGCCGACCTTCCACCCGTAGTGGCTCTTGAGCACGCCCGCGGTGGCGAAGGCGCTGGCCGTGTGGCCCGAGGGGAACGAGAAGCGGTTGCTGCCGTCCGGCCGCTGCCGCCGCGTCGCGAGCTTCGCGCCCTGCACGACGCCCTGCGCCAGGATCTGCGCCCGCACCAGGTCGCTGCCCAGCGCCGCGACGCCCGCGTTGTGCGTGGCCCTGCCGATCGCCCAGGTGCCGAACGCGGCGCCGGCCTGCACGACGAAGCTGCCACCGAGGTTGCCCGCGCGGAAGACGCTCCGGCTCAGGTGCTCCTGCGATTCCTCCACGGCCTTCTGATCGACCATGCGCGCCATGATCGCGGCGCTGCCCGCGGCCACGAGCAGGTGCGCGGTGTCGGTCGAGAAGAAGTGGCGGAAGTCGCGCCCGATCGCCGCGAACGGCGAGGGCGGCATGGCCGCGGCCGGCGCGAGGTCGAACTGGCCGGGCGAGAGGTCGAGCCGTCCGGGAGCTGTCGGCTCACCGGCAACGGCCCCGGCGCGGCTGGCACCGTCACCTGGCGCCTGGGCCGAGGCGGGAACCGACGGGAAAGCGATTGCGGCTGTAAGTGCTACGGCAACAAGGGTTTTCATGTGTCGGCCTCAGCGAGATCCACCGAACCGGCCCTCTGGAGAAAGCTTAACAGAGTTATGACGACTGCAACCGGCGTTCCGTCTCCAGGCGTCCTGGCGGGCGCGGTTCCGCGGGAGGGGCCGGCAAGGGACGGCTAGTCGCGCTCGCCGGTCACCCGGGGCCACGACAGCCGCACCTCGAAGCCGGGGGAAAGGTTCCGGCAGCTCACGTGGCCGCCCGAGGCGTCCACCGCGCTCTTGACGATGGCCAGCCCGAGGCCGGCGCCGCCGCTCCGGCGGCCGCGGGCGGGGTCGACGCGGAAGAACGGCGTGAAGATCCGGCCGATGTCCTCGGGCGGCACCCCCGGCCCCTGGTCCGCCACGGCGATCTCGACGCTGGCGCCGCTGGCGGCGGCGCGCACCGCGATGGGGCCCGCCGCGCCGGCGTAGCGGACCGCGTTCCTCAGGATGTTGGCGAGCGCGCGGACGAACAGATTCGGGTCCGCGAGGACCTCGAGGTCCGGCGGGGTGTCGACCTCGATCGTCACGTCCGGCCGCGCCTCGAGGCGCACCGCGCGCGCGACGGCCTCGCCGACGGCGACGGGCACCGGGGCGACCGTCCGGGCCCCGAGCTCCGCGCGGGCGAAGCCGAGGAGGTCGTCGGTCAGGCGCGTCAGCTCGTCCACGTCCTCGCGGAGGTCCGACAGGTGGCGCCTGTCGTCGGCATCGGCCCGGCGCTCGAGCAGCTCGAGCGCGACCTGCATCCGCCCGAGCGGCGAACGCAGCTCGTGGGCGGTGTCGCCGAGGAAGCGCTTCTGCCCGCTCACCAGCAGGTCGAGCCGGCCTGCCATCTGCTCGATCGATCGCGCGAGCCGTCCCACCTCATCACCCCGCCGCACGTCGAGCGCGGTCTCGAACTGTCCCTCGGCGATGCGCGCCGTCGCCAGTTCCATCCGCCCCAGGCTCCGGGTCAGGTTGCGCAGCAGCGGCAGCCAGCAGATCACCGTGACCGCGATCGCGACGAGGGTCCACGCGATCGGCCGGGTCGGGAAGAGCAGCGGGTTGGTGACGAGCGCGTCGGGGACGACGAGCAGCGTGCCGGGCGTCGGCGCCGCCGAGTCGGCCGCGCGAATCGGGATGCGGATGCCGATCCAGTACGCCGGGTCGCTGTCGGCGATCACGAGGAACGGCGGCGGTTCGGTCGCCTCCGCGGGACCCGGCCCGGCGCGCCCGCCCGGCGGCCGCTGGCCCTCCCGGCCGCCGCGGCGCGGCGGCGGCGGCGCGCGGCGGGGCGGGGGACCGCCGGCATTGGGGTTGATGACGCTCTCCTGCACCTCGGGCGGCAGCGCGAGGCGGGCGCCCGCGACGCGCTGGGCGTCGTTGGTGACCAGGACGAGCCGGACCCGCCCGTCGAAGGCGGCCTCGAAGCTGGCGAGCACGGGGTCCCGGCCGGTCGCCGGCGTGCGCTCGAGCGCGTCGACGACGTTCCTGGCGAGATCGCGGACGCGGTCGCCGGACGCCTGGAGGATCACGTCGCGGAGGTTGTGGGGAAAGCGCAGGCCGGTGGCGGCGACGCCGGCGATCGCGATGAGGAGGAGGTTGACGCCGGCCAGCAGGAAGATGCGGGCGCCCAGCGACGTGCGCGGGTCGGCCCTCATGACGGCGTGTCGCCGAGGCGAAGGCGGTAACCGACGCCCCGGACGGTCTCGATGAAGCGCGGCTGCTTCGCATCGTCGCCCAGCTTGCGCCGGAGCGAGGAGATGTGGACGTCGATCGACCGGTCGAACGCCTCGAAGTCGCGGTCCGCCGCGTCGAGCAGGAGCTGTTCGCGGGTCCGGACGCGGCCGGCGGCGCGCGCGAGCGAGGCCAGCAGGTCGAACTCGACGCGGGTCAGGACGAGGGGCTGCGCGTCGAAGGTCGCCGTGCGCGCGCCGGGATCGATCCAGATCGGGCCCACCGCGATCGGCGCCGGCTCGGGGTCGCCCGCGGCCGCCTGGGTGGCGGCCGAGCGGCGCAGGACCGCGCGCAGGCGCGCCAGCAGCTCGCGCGTCGAGAAGGTCTTGGGCAGGTAGTCGTCCGCGCCGATCTCGAGGCCCGCGATCCGGTCGACCTCGTCGCCGAGGGCGGTCAGCATGAGGACCGGCACCTGCGAGGTGCGCCTGAGCTCGCGCAGCACGTCGAAGCCGCCGAGCCCCGGCAGCATGACGTCCAGCACGACGGCGTCGTAGCCGCCCTCGAGCGCGCGCGCGAGCCCGTCGCGGCCGTCGTGCGACACGTCCACCGCGTAGCCGAGGGGTTCGAGGTACTCCGAGAGCAGGCGGGTCAGCTTCTCGTCGTCCTCCACGAGCAGGAGGCGCGTGGACGTGGTCATGCGGTCGGGGGCGATTCTAGCCCGCCGCGGCGCGGCCGCGGGCACTTTTACCCTTCCTTTACGTTTGGACCGCCCGCCGCGCAGGGGCGCTTAACACGCGGCACGTCTCATAGGGGTGAGGAGGCCGACGCCATGAGACACCACACCCTGCCCGCCGCGCTCGTCGCCGCCACGGCACTCGCCGTCGCGTGCAACTCGACGACGGGGCTCGCCGAGCTGAACCCGGTCGCGCCGACGACCATCGCCTCCACGAGCCCGGGCGCGTCGCCTACGGCGGGCGCCACGTCGCTGCCGGGCTGGTACGCGGCCTTCGGCAACGGCGTCACCGTGGCGCTCGACGGCGACGAGGTCGTGCTGCGCACGCCGGACGTGCCGGATCACCCGAGTCCCTACTTCGGGACGGGCAGCGCGATGTACGAGGCGCCCGGCGCGGGGATGCAGGTCAACCCGAACCGCATCGCGACCCAGGACATCACCCTGCGCGTGCCGGCCAGTCCGGCGATCGGGTCGGCCACCGACACGCCCATGGGGCCGATCGGCGTCGCGGTCAACGGCGTCGTCTTCTTCAACCAGTACGCCGCGCAGCGCCAGCCGCTCACCGCCGAGATCCGGACGTTCGACCGCTTCAATGGCCACCCCGCGCCGGGCGACCTGTATCACTACCACGTGGAGCCGCTCTGGCTGACGGCCGCGGGGAAGGACCGGCTGGTCGGCGTCCTGCTCGACGGCTTCCCGGTCTACGGGCCGGAGGACGCGGGCGCCGGCGCCCCGGCCGACCTCGACGTCTGTCACGGCCACGTCCGCGCGACGCCGGAGTTCCCGGAGGGCATCTACCACTACCACACGACGAGTGAGCCGCCCTACATCTCCGGCTGCTTCCGCGGCAGCCGGGGGAGCGTGGGCTGATGTCGATGTGCTGGGGGGCTGAACCCGCCGGGACCCGCGACGCGGCCCGGCCCGAACGCGAGGAGGACGCCATGCGGTACGTGCCGGTCCTGCTGCTCACGTTGCTGGCCATGGGCGCCGGCGCCGCCGCCGACACCACACCCGCCGGCAGCCGCGTGCACCGCGAGTGGTGGCCCGATGGGACGCTGCGCGTCGAGGCGCACTACGCGGGTGACGTCTACGACGGCGAGTACCGGGCGTGGTACCGCGACGGCCAGCTGTACGAGATCCGCCACTACGCCGACGGCCGGGAGGAAGGGCTGCAGCAGTCCTGGACGCCCGACGGGGAGCTGTACCTGAACTACGAGGTCCGGAACGGCCGTCGCTACGGTTACGTCAACGCGCGGCCCTGTGCGCCGCTCGGGCGGGAAGGAGAGATGTGATGCGCAGGTACCCCCTTGCAGCCCTCGTCGTGGCCGCCGCGGTCGCGGCCGCGTGCGCCACCGAGCCGGACCGGCAGCCCGGCGACGGCCTGCCGTTCTACGACAGCGCCGACTTCACGCCGCGCTGGGCGCGCGACGTCGACCACGTCGTCGGCGACTTCGCGCTGGTGACGCAGACCGGCGAGCCGCTGACCGGCGACGACCTGGCCGGCCGCATTCACGTGGCCTCGTTCATCTACACGAAGTGCGCCGGCATCTGCCCGACGATGGTCCGGCAGCTCTCGACGGTGGAGGCCGCCGTCGCGGACGATGCCGGTGTCGTGCTGGTGTCCTACAGCGTGACCCCGCAGGACGACACCCCGGAGGCGCTCGCCACCTTCGGCGCCGACCGCGGCATCGACCCCGACCGGTGGAAGCTCGTCACGGGCGATCCCGACACGATCTACCGCCTGGCCCACGAGTCGTACTTCGCCGACGATGGGCGGCTGGACCCGGCCCAGCCGGCCACCGCGCAGTTCCTGCACACCGAGAAGGTGCTGCTCGTGGACGCGCGCGGGCGGCTGCGCGGGGTGTACAACGGGACCCTGCCCTACGACATGGCGAAGCTCGTCGAGGACGTCTCCACCCTCGAGCGGGAGGCGGCCGCGGGGTCGTAGCGGCACACGAGCAGGGAGTCGTGCTGCTCGAAGCGCCCGAATGCCGGGTCCCGGTACAGGTGGTGGTAGACCGCCCTCGTGACCCCGAACCCGACGCCGACGTCGTGCAGGGCCACGACGGCGCCGTCCACCAGGTGCCGCCGCCAATGCGTCAGGTCGTCCACGACGCCCTCGTAGCTGTGGTCGGCGTCGATGAAGAGCAGGCCGACGCCCGGCGACGCCTGCAGGTGCGCCCAGCGCCTGGCGATCGACGAGCCCGCGGCGGTGATGAAGTGGATCTCGTCGTGCAGCCCGGCGCGGCGCAGCAGGTAATCGGCGGCGGGCAGGCGCTCGACGTCAATCGACTCGACGCCCGGCCGGCCGCTGTCGCGGCCCGCCAGCGCGAGGACGGCGGCGCTGCCGCCGCTGAACCGCCCGACCTCGACGACATGTCCATCCGGCCGCCCCAGCGCGGCCCGGTACAACCCGTCGATCTCGGCGTCGCTGAGCACCACGCTGCCGAACACCTCGTGCGGCCCGACCCGGCGGACCCGCAGGTTGTAGAAGCCGGCGACCGTCTCGAGGTGCCCGCCGGCCTCGACGATGACCACGGGCACCGGCGCGAGGGCGTCGGCGAAGCACGCGACGTTGCCGGTCCAGCGCATGGCGTCATAGGTGTCCCGCACCTCCGCGGACACCGTCACGACGGCGACCGACGGCGCCGGTCCGCCCGCGCGGGCGAGCCAGGCGGCGGTGGCCTCCGAGAGCCTGGCGTCCGGATTCACCAGGGCCGCGCTGCGCGGCCAGTCGCCGTGCCGGTAGGTGGGTCCCACGAGCAGCCCCGTGCCGGCCGGGTCGAGGCCGAGCCGCTCGGAGACGAGGTCGACGACCTCGTCGAAGTGGGGCTGCGGGCTCGCCTGGACGAACAGCGGCCGGGACCAGTCGTACGCCTCGAGGGCGCGGGTGGTGCGGTCGTAGATCGATGGCTTGGTGGGCATCGGGACGGCGGCTCCTCTCGGGCGGACTGCTGGCGCGCGGTCGGTCCGCCGACCCGCTTGGCCAGGCCGCCGACACCGGGACACACCCAGGCCCCCACTTTCGGGAGGTCCAGGCCGCGATCGCGCCGTGACGGTGGGGAGGAGGCAAGATAAATGCCGAGATTTGGTGATCTTGTGATCTCGTGATCTTGTGATCTGGAATCTGGTGATTTAGTGACTTGGTGATTTAGTGATCTAGTGATTTGCCTGGTGATCCATTCGGTGATGTCGAGGCGGTGGTGTGGCGGCACGAAAAAAGGGCGGCGGCCAATGGCTGGCCGCCGCCCGGGTTCGTGGTGCCGTGCGCACCAAATCACAAGATCACAAGATCACGAGATCACAAGATTTCAGACCTGCTTGACCTCGGAGATCAGCTTGGACAGGCTGGCCTTGGCGTCGCCGAAGAGCATCCAGGTCTTCGGGGCGAAGAACAGCTCGTTCTCGATGCCGGCGAAGCCGGCGGCCATCGAGCGCTTGAAGACGACGCACATCTTCGCGTGGTCGGCGTTCAGGATCGGCATGCCGAAGATGGGCGACCCCGGGTCGTTGCGCGCGGCCGGGTTGACGACGTCGTTGGCGCCGATCACGAGGCAGACATCCGCCTCGTCGAACTCGTCGTTGATGTCGTCCATGTCGTACAGCTTCTCGTAGGGGATGTTCGCCTCGGCGAGCAGCACGTTCATGTGGCCCGGCATGCGGCCGGCGACGGGGTGGATGGCGTACTTGACGGTGCCCCCGCGCTTCTCGATGAGGTCGGCGAGCTCCCGCACCTGGTGCTGCGCCTGCGCCACCGCCATGCCGTAGCCGGGCACGACGATGACCTTCTGGGCGTAGGCGAGCTGGACGGCGAAGTCCTCGGCGGTGATCGACTTGGCGGACAGCCCCTCGCCGGTCTTCTTGCTCGACGCGGTGGCCGCGCCGAACGCGCCGAAGATGACGTTGCCGAGCGACCGGTTCATCGCCTTGCACATCAGCTGGCTGAGGATGATGCCCGCCGACCCGACGAGCGCGCCGGCGATGATCAGCACCTCGTTGTTGATCACGAACCCGGTCATCGCCGCCGCCAGCCCGGAGTAGGAGTTGAGCAGCGAGATGACGACGGGCATGTCGGCGCCGCCGATCGGGATGACGAGCGTCACGCCGAGGACGAGCGCCAGGGCGATGACGCCGTAGAACGGCTCCATGACCGGCACGGTGGTCGAGACCTGCCACCCGGCGAGGCCCAGCATCACGAGGAACAGCAGGGCGTTGACGACCTGCTGCCCCGGGTAGGTGATGGGCTTGCCGCTCATCAGCTCCTGGAGCTTCGCGTAGGCCACGAGCGAGCCGCTGAGCGTCACCGCGCCGATGATGAGCGAGAGCTGCATCACCGTGCCGGTGGGGGTCGGGATCGACTGGCCGGCCTCGAGCGACCTGAGGAACTCGGCGCCGCCGACGACCATCGACGCGCCGCCGCCGAAGCCGTTCAGGAGGGCCACCATCTGCGGCATCGCGGTCATCTCGACCGCGTAGGCCGCCCACAGGCCGAGCCCCGTGCCGACGACGATGCCGGCCACGATCACCGTGTACGAGACGATGCCCTGGTCGAAGAGCGTCACCACGAGCGCGAGCAGCATGCCGACGCCGGAGATGATGTTGCCCTGCTTGGCGGTGGCCGGGGAGTTGAGCCGCTTGAGTCCGACGATGAAGAGGACGGCCGCGACGAGATAGAGGATCTGCGAGAGCCAGAGGGGCATCACTTCTTCACCTCGCTCTTGCTCTTGAACATGCCCAGCATGCGGTCGGTGACCGCGTAGCCGCCGGCGACGTTCATCATCGCGAAGACGATCGCGACGAAGCCGAGGTAGGTGGAGATCCACCCGTGGTCGCCGCCGGCGACGATCAGCGCGCCGACGATGGTGATGCCGCTGACGGCGTTGGCGCCCGACATGAGCGGCGTGTGGAGCGTCGGCGGCACGCGGCCGATCAGTTCGACGCCCAGGAAGGTCGCGAGCGTGAAGAGCACGATGGCTGCGATGAGGGCTTCTGTGGTCATGGCATCCCCCGTGTCCTAGGTCCGCACCTGGCCCGCGTGCGCGAGGCACATCGGGCCCGTGATCTCGTCGTCGAGGTTGATGACGAGCGTGCCTTCCTTGCTGATCAGGTGCTGCAGCAGCGTCAGGACGTTGCGGCTGAACATCTGGCTCGCGTGGAAGGGCATGGTCGCCGGCAGGTTCACCGGCCCGAGGATCGTCACGCCGTTGGGCGTCACGACCGTCTCGCCCGCCCGCGTGAGGGCGCAGTTGCCGCCCGTCTCGGCCGCCAGGTCCACGATGACCGACCCCGGCTTCATCGACTGCACCATCGCCTCGGTGATGAGCACCGGCGCCTTCTTGCCGGGGATCGCCGCGGTCGAGACGGTGAGGTCCATGTCCTTGATGTGGTCGGCGAGGGCCTGCTGCATGCGGGCCTGCTCGTCCGCCGTCTGCTCCCGCGCGTAGCCGCCCTGGCCCTCGGCCGTGACGCCCACCTCGACGAAGCTCGCGCCGAGCGACTGCACCTGCTCCTTCACGGCCGGACGCACGTCGAACGCCGAGACGACGCCGCCGAGCCGGCGGCACGTCGCGATGGCCTGCAGCCCCGCCACGCCCGCGCCGATCACGAACGTCTTGGCCGGGGTCAGCGACCCCGCCGCCGTCGTCATCATCGGCATGAGGCGGGGCATCGCGCTGGCCCCGAGCAGGACGGCCTTGTAGCCGGCGACCGTCGCCTGCGACGAGAGGATGTCCATGGACTGCGCGCGCGTGATGCGCGGCACCCGCTCGAGCCCGAGCGCCGTCACCTGGCGCGACGCGAGCTGCTGGAGGAGGGGCCCGACCGTGGCGACCGGGAGGAGGCTGATGAGGACGCTTCCCGAGGGCAGCTGATCCGCTTCACCAGTGTCGGGCGGCTGCACCTTCAGGATGAGGTTGGCGCCGCCGAGCGCTTCGGCGGCCGAGCCGGCGACCTGCGCGCCGGCAGCGGTGTACTGCGCATCGGGAAACCCGGCGGCTTCCCCTGCGCCCTGTTCGACGACGACGTCCGCGCCGGTCTTGACGAGCCGACCCGCGGACTCCGGGACGAGCGCCACACGATGTTCGCGTTCGGCCCTCTCCTTGAGAACGGCGATTCGCATGGGGCGCATTATGACCGATCCAGCGGCCGGCGGAGCGCCGGGTTCCCGGCACCCCTCCGCCGCCACGCGGCCGGCCCGCCCCGGCCCCGCGCCCTGCACGGTTCTGCACGGCGTCGGACTCTAAGTCCTCACGTCTGACTCGCTCATCGACGCCACCAGGGACACCCCGAGCCGGCCGCGGAACTCCCGTTCGAGCAGGACGAGGTTGAGCGCCATCTGGAGGGTGACCGAGGCGACGGCCGTGTACCAGATCCACGCCAGCGCGAAGTCCGGCCGCCGCGACATCATGAACACGGGGACGGCGAACAGCACGATGCGCACCGACGAGGTCAGCAGCGACGGCAGCGTGTGGCCCATCGCCTGGAACATCGACGAGCTCACGAAGATGAGGCCCGAGGCCACGAAGTTCCACGAGATGATGCGCAGGTACTCGGCGCCGACGGCGATCGCGCCGGGGTCGTCGCTGAAGAAGGCGACCAGGGCGGCCGGCGACAGGTGGGCGAGCCCGACGAAGGCCAGCATGGCGGCGCTGGCCATCAGGGCCGCCGCGCGGAAGGTCTGGATCACCCGCCCGGGGAGCCGCGCGCCGACGTTCTGGCCCGCCACCGGCGCGACGGCGAAGCCGAGCGCGACCACGGGCAGGAACCCCGACTGGACCACCCGCATCCCGATGCCGAACCCCGCCTGCGCCGCGGCGCCGAACGGGCGGATCACCACGTAGACGATGACCAGGTAGATCGACATCAGGAAGAACTCGGCGCCGGCGGGCAGCCCGATGGCGAGCATCTCCCGCCAGGTCGCGAGCCGCGGCCGCCACAGCGCGCGGTCGAACCGCAGGAAGGCGTGGTGGCCGCGGAAGTACGTGGTGATCCACACCGTGCCGACGGCGATCGACAGCAGCGTCCCGAGCGACGCCCCGGCCACCCCCATCGGGCGTCCCGTGCCCCAGCCGAAGATGAGGATCGGCGAGAGAATCATGTTGAGGATGACGGCGCCCGACTGCACGATCATCCCCGGCTTGAAGTCGCCGATGCCCCTGAGCGCCGACCCCATCGCGACGATCGCGAACTGCAGGGCGAAGCCCGGGACGAGCCAGAAGAGGTAGGCCTCGGCCGCGGCCGCCGTCGCGCGGTCGGCGCTGAGCGCCGCGGCGTACGCCGAGCGCCCGGCCATCGCCAGCGCGAAGAAGGCGAGCCCCGCCGTCATCGAGAGGACCTGGGCCTGGTTGAACACCAGCGTCGCCCGCTGGGTGTCCTTCCGCCCCGCCGCGTGCGACACCAGGGTCGTCGCCCCGACGCCGAGCATCTGCGACACGGCGAGGACCACGAACATGAGGTTGCCGCTCAGGCCCACGGCCGCGACCGCCTCGGTGCCGAGCTGCCCGACCCAGTAGAGATCCACCAGGACGTACAGGGTCTGGAAGACCATGCCCACGAGCATGAAGCTCGTCGTCTTGAGGAGGTGGCGGGTGACCGGGCCGGTGGCGAGGTCCTGCATGAGCCCCCAATTCTGGCAGAGGGGCCGGCCCCGTCCCGGCGAAAACGCGTCAGCGGATGGTGACGCCGATCGAGCGGTCGGGAGGCGCGCCGAACGCCTCGAGCGTCGCGCGCTGGCGGTAGGTGAAGATGCGCTCGAGCTCGGGCCGCACGAAGAAGCGCTCGATGGGCCAGCCGCCGAGGACGCGGTAGTCCACCTGGTCCCGGCAGAGCGTGCCGCCGGCGACGGGCTCGAAGGTGTGGGTATGCCGCCAGAGCAGGTAGGGCCCGCGCAGCTGCCGGTCCACGAAGCGGGCCGGGGGCTCCCAGGCGTCGATGACCGTCCGCCACCGGATCGGCATCCCGCGCAGGCGCAGCCGGTACTCGATCAGGGCGCCGGGTCGCATCTCGATGGGCAGGGGGGTGAGAATGCGGAAGTCCAGCCACGGGGGCGTGATGCGCTGGAGGTTGCCGGCGTCGGCGAAGAACCGGAACGTCTCGTCGAGGGGCCGGGGCACGAGCAGCGCCGTGGTCAGGCGGTGGACGCGGAACACCCTTGCTGAGACGCCGCCGGGTCCCCGGACGTCCCGGGCGTCGCGCCGGGACGGCCCGGCATGACAGAATCGGCCAGCCGGCGATGGCCGTGCCCCCGGGGCGCGGCGGCCCATCGCCCGGCGGCACCTGAGGAGGCGCACGTGACGACGAAGTGGATGACGGCGGTCGGGGTGGCGGTGGCGCTGGCGGCCGCGGGGGCCGGGCTGGGGGCGCAGGGCGCCGGCGGTCCGCGGTTCGAGGTGTCCTTCGCGCCGGCCGCGCACGGCGAGCCGGTGACGGGCCGGGCGTACGTGATGGTGGCGCCGACCAACGAGCAGGAGCCGCGCCTGCAGATCGGGCGGACGGGCTCGCCGTTCTGGGGCCGCGACGTCGACCAGCTCGCGCCCGGCGCCCCCGTCGTCCTGGACGACCAGACGGCGTACGGGGCGCCCGTGGCGTCGATGGCCGACCTGCCGGCGGGCGACTACTTCGTGCAGGCGTTCGTGAACGTCTACTCGGAGTTCCGCCGCGCGGACGGCCACGTGGTGTGGATGCACGACGACCAGTGGGAGGGCCAGCACTGGAACCGGTCGCCGGGCAACATGTACAGCGCCGTCCAGAAGGTCCACATCGACCCGGCGGCGGGCGGCACCATCCGGCTCGTCGCCGACAAGGTGATTCCGCCCGTGGTCGTCCCGCCCGACACCGAGTGGGTGCAGCGCATCAAGATCCAGAGCGACATCCTGACGAAGTTCTGGGGCCGGCCGATCTACCTCGGGGCCACCGTGCTGCTGCCCCGCGACTACGCGACGAGCACCGTGCGCTACCCGGTGCTCTACCGCCAGGGCCACTTCTCCCTGGCGCCGCCCCTCGGCTTCGAGCCCGGCGGCGACCTGCACCGGGAGTGGATCAAGGACGACTTCCCGCGGATGATCGTCGTGACCCTGCAGCACCCGGCGCCGTACTTCGACGACAGCTACGCGGTGAACTCGGTCAACGTCGGCCCGTACGGCGACGCGATCATGCAGGAGCTCTACCCGGAGATCGACAGGCGGTTCCGGACGATCGCCCAGACCTGGGCGCGCATCACCGACGGCGGCTCGACCGGCGGCTGGATCTCGCTGGCGCACCAGATCCTCTACCCGGACTACTACGGCGGCGTGTGGTCCTACTGCCCGGACTCGGTGACGTTCACCGACGTCGAGGGCATCAACGTGTACGAGGACACCAACGCCTTCGAGCGGCAGCGCGGCTGGATCAAGGTGCCCATCATCAACACGCGGGAGGTGAACGGCCACGTGCGGCTGACCTCGGCGCAGCGCAACCGCTGGGAGCTGGCCAACGGCACGAAGGGGCGCTCGGGCGAGCAGCTCGACATCTGGTCGGCCGTCTTCGGCCCGCTCGGCCCGGACGGCTTCTTCAAGCCGCTCTTCGACAAGGAGACGGGCGTGATCGACCCCGCCGTCGCGAGCTACTGGCGGGACAACTACGACCTGGTCGAGTACCTCAAGCGCAACTGGTCGACGGTCGGCCCGAAGCTCGTCGGCAAGGTCCACGTGTACACCGGCGCGGCCGACAACTTCTTCCTGAACAACTCGACGCAGGACCTCGAGGCGTTCATGGCCCGGACGGAGAACCCCCACTACGAGGGCTTCTTCCTCTACGGCGCCGGCAAGGGCCACTGCTGGACGGGCCCGGAGACGACGGCCGAGCGGCTCAAGCAGATGGCCGCGCACATCGCGAGCAACGCGCCGGACGGGATGACGACGCCGTGGTGGAGGTACTAGAGGCCGCGACGCCTTCGGCGCCGCGTTGGGCCTCGACCTTCGGTCGTCGTTGGGCCGCGCCCCTCACTACGTTCGGGGCGCGTTGGGGCCGCAGACGGATCCGGGAGTGGGGCACCGTCGGTTCCCAACGAGCGCAGCGTCGAGGCCCAACGCGCGAAGCGCGGCCCAACGAGGCGCGCAGCGCCGAGGCCCAACGCCGGGGGCAATGCCCCCGGCGGCCCCCTACTCCCGGAACTCCTCCACCTCCCGCCGCACCTGCTCCATGAAGTTCCGTGGGGAGAGCCGCGCGGTGCGCGCGGCGATCGCCGCTGACAGCTCACGCTCGCGGGCGGGGGCGGCGATCGTCGCCGCGATGCGGTCGATGGCCTCTTCCTCGGTGGCGTAGGCCAGGGCCGGGTCGCCGGTGATCTCGACCTGGCCGCCGCCGTCCGGCACCCACACGAGCATGCCGGCGCGCGCCATCTCGGCTGGCGCCATCCCGAAGTGTTCCTCCCGCATCCCGTGGATGCCGTAGCGGCTCGCCGCCATCAGCCGGCGCAGCTCGTCGTGCGCCACGTCGTGGCGGAAGTCGATCCAGGGCCCGTGCGCCGCCGCCTCTCGCCGGACGCGCGCGCCGTAGCGCCCGGCGTGGCGGTCCGGCGTCCCGACGATCGTCAGGGTGACGCCGGGCGCGTGCCGGCGGACGCCGGCGACGATCCGGATCACCCGCTCCAGCTCCTTCTCGGGCGAGATGCGTCCCACGGCCAGGAAGCGACGCGCACGCTCGCTCCACGGCGGCGCCGGCGCGGGGTCGGCCACCGGGGGGTAGAGCGTGCGCACGTCGATGCCGAGCAGCGCCCGGACCCTCGCCGCGGTCCAGTCCGAGTTGGCGAGCGACACGTTGGCCTTCAGCCGCTCGAGCGAGAAGCCCGACACGCGATCGGCCAGCGCGTAGTACAGGCCGAGCGCCGACCGGGGCCTGTGGTACCACCGCATGTCGGCCTCGGGCCGCGGGCGCAGGTAGGTCGGGTGGTGGATGTACTGGATGCCCCGCCGGCCGTAGTCGGCCTCGTTGTCGACGCCGACGATGACGTCGTGCGCGTCGCTGACGCGGCGCGTGTAGCGCATCAGCAGGGACGACTTGAGCAGGCTGGCCGGCACGGGCAGGCCGTCCGGGATGGCCGTCCACGACCGCGGCACGACGATCGTGTCGAAGTCCGACGGGCGCAGCGACGTGCCGAAGAAGCGGTTGATCGGGCCGACGTCCACCGGCTGCCACGTGAGCGTCGTCACGTGGTGCGATGCGACGAGCGCCTGCAGGAACCACGCGGCGACCGCATTGGCGCCGCCCGGCGGCTGCAGCGACGGCTGCACGAGGAGCACGCGGCTCACGGCTGTTCGAACCGCGCCGTCACCAGCGCCAGCAGCGAGAGCCCGAGCGTGACCGCGTACAGGAAGACGACCGTGCCGCGCGTGGACCAGCCGAGCGCGAGCAGCCGGTGGTGGATGTGGCCGCGGTCCGGCTGCACCACCTGGCGCAGCGCGGCGCCGACCGAGAGGTCCCCGGCCCCGCGAAGGCGCCGGCCCAATGCGCTCGCCGTGTCGGCGATCGGCAGCGCGAAGATGAGCAGCGGCACGCCCGCCGCCAGCGCCGTTGCGCCCTTCTGCCACCCGGTGATCGCCGTCGCCGCCAGCACGAACCCGAAGAGCAGGCTGCCCCCGTCGCCCAGGAAGATCGAGGCCGGGGAGAAGTTGTAGACGAGGAAGCCGAGGGCGGCGCCGACCAGGGCCGAGAGGATGAGCGCCTCCGGCGCATGGCCGCGGAGGACCAGGATGACCGTGCAGGCCGACCCGCCGATGGCGGCGACGCCCGCCGCCAGGCCGTCCACGCCGTCGATGAGGTTGAACGCGTTGGTCAGGCCGACGATCCAGAGCAGCGTCACGGGCCAGGCCAGCAGGCCCAGTTGCCAGGTCACCCCGGCCACCGTGACCCGCTCGACGAGGAGGCCGCCGGTCATCGCCACCCCCGCGGCCACCACTTCGACCCCCAGTTTCGTCCAAGGCGACAGCGGCCGGATGTCGTCGGCCAGTCCCACGCCGAAGACGAGCAGTCCGCCCGCGAGGAGCGGCGCGAGGGCCGCGGCGTCCGCCACGGCCGGCAGGGGCACGAGGGTCCCGACCAGGGCCACCGCCAGCGCGGCCGCGCCGACGACGGCGAGCCCCCCGACCGTGGGGACGGCCGCCAAGTGAACCTTTCGACCCCCGGGGGCGTCTACCAGACCGAGCGCGGATGCCCCTCGTCCGACAATGGGGGTGAGCAGCAGGCCCAGGGCAAGGCCCGCGGCCACCAGGAGCAGGTAAGGGGTCACATGCGTACTGCTGTCGTGGTTCTCGGGGATCTGGGCCGAAGCCCGCGAATGCAGTATCACGCCCTCTCGCTGGCCGTCAACGCGGGAGACGTCGACCTGATCGGACTCGAGGGGGCCCCCGTGCAGCCGGCGGTGTCCGCGGAGTCCCGCATCCGGTGCCACCGCCTGCCCGATGGCGCCTTCGGCTCGCGCGAGCGCCACGGACGCCGGTGGTTCGTGCTCCTCTCGGCGGTCCGGGGCGTGCGCCAGGCCGCGGGCCTCCTCGCGTGCCTGCTCCGGATCCCGCGTCCCGACCTGATTCTCGTCCAGAACCCGCCGGCATCGCCCACGCTCGCCGTGGCCTGGCTCGCGGCGCGGCTGCGCGGCGCGCGCCTCGCCATCGACTGGCACAACCTGTCGCACACCGTGCTGGCCGTCAAGCTGGGAGACGACCACCGGGCCGTCCGCGCGCTCGCGCGGGCCGAGCGGCGCTGGGCGCGGCGCGCCGACGTGCACCTCGCGGTGTCGGAGGCCCTGGCCGCCTGGCTCGGCCGCGAGGCCGGCGTGCACGCGACGGTCGTCCGGGACCGGCCGCCCGCCTTCTTTGCCAAGCCGGGGCTGGAGGCGTCGGCGGCGGTGTGGCAGCGAGTCGCCGCGGAGCTCGGGCTCGGCGCCAGACGCATGCCCGTCGTCGTCTGCCCGACGAGCTGGACGCCGGACGAGGACTTCGACCTGCTGCTCGAGTCGCTCGAGCGCGCCGAGCGTCGGCTGGCGGCCCTGGCCGGCGCCGGCGAGGCGGCGGCGCCGCGGCTGGTGGTGCTGATGACGGGGCGCGGGACGATGCGGGCGGCGTTCGAGGCGCGCGTCGCGCGCCGGACGTTCAGGCAGCTTGCCGTGCGAACCGCGTGGCTGGAGCCCGGGGACTACCCGGTGCTGGCGGGGAGCGCCGATCTCGGGCTCTGCCTGCACCGTTCCTCGTCCGGCCTCGACCTGCCGATGAAGCTGGCTGACTTCCGCGGCGCCGGCGTCCCGGTTGCGGCGTTCGACTACGCCCCCGTGCTCGCGGAGGCGCTGCGGCCCGGCCACGAGGGGGTGGCCTTCCGCGACCCGGACGGGCTCGCCGCGATTCTCGTCGCGCTCGCGACCGGCGCCCCCGACCAGGTGCCGTCACTTGGCGAGGCGCGGCGATGGCTGCTCGTGAACCCCCCGCGCCGCTGGGACGAGGCGTGGCGGGAGTCCGCCGAGCCCGCGCTGACCGGACGCCAGGCCTGACGGCCTGGGACCACGAGTAACCATCCGCGGATGGACGCGGATCGACGCGGATCGAGCCCACGCCAGCAACGTCGGCGTCTTCCGGTGGTGCAGCCACGTGACACGGCGCGCGGGGACTGCCGCGTTTCCTACGGAGCGGCGCCTGCCCCGCAGGGGGCAGCCGGCGGACGTGGGATGCGCGGGCGCAAGACCTCGGTGGGCTCTCGTGCGGGTCTTGTGCCCGCGCATCCCACGTCCACCGGACGCGCCGCTTCGCGGCGCGGGCGCCGCCGCCGGAGACCGTTCGCGTCGATCCGCGTCCTTCCGCGGATGGCACCGCAGGTGCCCCTTCCATCGTGAGAGGGCTAGTCCCGGATGGCCGTCGCCGGATCGATCGAGGCGGCCCGCCACGCCGGCACGAGGGCCGCCGCGGCCGCGACCGCGAGGAGGAGCCCCACGACGACGCCAAGGGCGAGCGGGTCTCGCGAGTCGACGGCGAAGAGCTGGCTCTCGATGACGCGGCCGCCGGCCAGCACGACGACGACGCCGGCCGCCAGCCCCAGCAACACTGGTTGCAGCGCGAGGCCCGTGACGGCGGCAGTCACCTGGCGCGGCGAGGCGCCGAGCGCCATCCGCACGCCGATCTCCCGCGACCGCTGCGCGACGAGCCACGAGACCACGCTGTAGATGCCGAGCGCGGCCAGCACCAGTCCCGCCGCGCCGAGCATCGTCATCAGCAGCGTGTTGAACCGGGAACCGGCGAGCACGCCCGCCAGCCGCTCGTCCATCGTCGCCAGGGCGTAGACCGGGACCGTGGGGTCGACCGCGCGCACCGCCTCGCGGATGGCGCCGGCCAGCGGACCCGTCTCCGCGCCCGCTCCGCGGGCCACGATGGACATGGAGTTCTGGATCCACGACCACGCATCCGGCGGCACCTGGGCCATGGGGAGGTAGAACTCCGGCTGGGCCGGGGTCGCCGGCCCGCGCAGCCGCACGTCGGGCACGACGCCCACGACGACCTTCCAGACCGGCGCGCCTTCCGCGCTCTCGCAACAGGCCACGCGCTTGCCGACGGGGTCCTCGCCCGGCCATGCCGTCCTGGCCATCGACTCGTTCACGACCATCACGAGCTGGGACGCCCGGACATCGGTCCGCGTGAATCCCCGTCCCGCGACGAGTGGGAGTCCCATGGCCTCGAAGTACCCGGGGGTCACGACGTGCAGGCTGGAGACGATGGCGTTGGCCGCCGACACGGGGCGGCCTTCCGGGATGAGGCCGTTCGCGCCCCCGCCCGGCATCAGCGGCGCGTGTGAGTCGAGCGCGGCCGTCGCCACGCCCGGCTGTGCCGACAGTGTGTCGAGCAGGCGCACGTATGCCTGGTAGGTCCGCGCCGGGTCGTAGTCCGCCACGGGGAGCGTGACCCGGCCCATGACGACGCCGGTGCGGTCGACCCCGAGCGGCACGCGCTGCAGGTTGATGGCGCTGCGCACGAGCAGGGCGGCGCCGCACAACACCACGAGCACGAGCGCGGCCTGCGCGCCGATGAGCACCTGCCGGAGCCGGGGGCGCAGGACGCCCGCGGCCGCGCCACGGCCATCGCCAAGCGTGCCGTGGCCGCCGCCTGTCGCCTGCCAGGCCGGCAGCACACCGACCACGGCCGCGCAGACGGCGGCGAGCGCGAGGGCGGCCAGCAACGACGTGCCGTCGAGCCGCGCCATGTCCAGCCGCGGGACGCCGGCCGGGGCCAGCCTGACGAGCACGGGCAGCGTCCAGTACGCGGCCGCCACGCCCATGGCGCCGCCGAGCGCCGACAGCACCAGGCTCTCCGTCAGCACCTGGCGGACGATGCGGCCACGGCCCGCGCCGATGGCCGCACGCAGGGCAAGCTCGCGCGACCGCGCCGCCAGCCGCGCGAGCGTCAGGTTCGCCACGTTCGCGCAGGCGATCCCGAGCACGAGCACCACGGCGGCCAGCAGCACCAGCAGGCGCGGGCGTGAGTCGCCGACCACGCGCTCGGTGAGCGACTCCGCCGCGGCCCCGCGAGCCACGTTGTCCTCGGGGTGGTCCTGCTCGAGCTGCCGCGCGAGCCGCGCCAGTTCCTCGGATACCTGGGCGTCTGTCGCGGTGTCCGCGCGGAGGCCGACGAGATCGAGGTAGTGGGCGTCGAAGGTGGCGAGCTGGGCGGCCGTGAAGGCCTGCGGCACCCAGAGGTCGTCGCCCGGGCCCACGCCATCGAAGGCGGGGGGCATCACGCCGATGACCGTGTGCGGTTCGCTGTTCAGGTGGATGTCCTGCCCCACGATGGCCGGGTTCGCCCCGAAGCGTCGCGTCCACAGGCCGTGGCCAAGGACCACGACGCCGTCTCGCCCGGGCTGGTCGTCGTCCGCCGTGAAGACGCGTCCGAGGGTCGGGGCGACGCCGAACGTGGGAAAGAAGTTCGACGTGACACGCGCGCCGATGACGCGCGCGGGGCTCCCGCCTTCCGCGAGGTTGAAGCTCAGGTACTGGACGGCCGCCAGGTGCTCGAGGGTGGTCGCGCGCTCCCGGAAGTAGGCGTAGGCGCCGACGGACGTGTTGCTCGGCTGTCCCTCCGAGGTCGTGTAGACGTCGAGCACCCGTTCGGGATGCGCGAACGGGAAGGGGCGCAGCAGGACGGCGTCGACGACACTGAAGATCGCCGTCGTCGCGCCGATGCCGAGGGCGAGTGTCAGCACCGCGGCGGCGGTGAAGCCCGGCTGCCGGCCGCACTGGCGCAGCGCAAAGGCCGTGTCCTGCGCCAACGCGTCGCACCACTCCGCGACGCGCCAGCGTCGGTTGCGCGCCTCGGCGAGCCGCGCGAGGCCCGGCGCCGTGCCGGCGATGCGCCGCTCCGCCTCGGCGCGCGCCTCGGCCGGCGGCCAGCCGCGGGCGATCAGCTCCGCGGTCCGGAGCTCGACGTGGTGGGCCAGCTCCTCGCGGACCTCCTGTTCGACGGGGACCCGCCAGAGGGCGGAGCGCAGGCGGCGGCGGATGCTCATGTCAGGCCTCGCTGAGGACGCGGGTGACCGCGCCGGCGAACGTGGTCCAGGCGGCGGTGTCGGCCTTGAGCTGCTGGCGGCCGGTCCGTGTGAGGCGGTAGAACTTGGCGCGTCGGCCGAGTTCGGACGTGCCCCACTCGGCCTCGACCCAGCCCCGCTTCTCCATGCGGTAGAGCGCGGGATAGAGCGAGCCCTCCTCGACGGCGAGCGCCTGGTCCGTCGCGTCCTCGATCCAGCGCGCGACCGCGTAGCCGTGCATCGGCCCGCGGCTGAGGGTCTTGAGGACCAGGCTCTCGAGGGTGCCCGGCAGGAAGTCGACGGGGTCGCGGCTCATGGGATCAATACTTAGATCATCTATGTATAGATAATCAAGGCCATTGACCCGCGGCGCGCCGCGCCGGCACCAAGCCTGGCGCGAGTCCGCCGCGCCTGACGGCGTAAGGCAACGATCCGCGGATGCAGGCGGATGAACGCGGACAACACACGCGGCGGCGCCCGCGCCGCGAAGCGGCGCGTCCGGCGGACGTGGGACGGCCGGGCACAAGACCAGCACCAGACCTCACGAGGTCTTGCGCCCGGCCGTCCCACGTCCGCCGGCGGCCCCCTCTGGGGGCAGGCGCCGCCCCACGAGGGTTGAATGTGGCAGGCGCCGCTCGCGCTGCGTGAACTGGGCACGCCGCCGGGACGCGCCGACGCTTCCGGGATGGGCCTGATGCATCCGCGTGCATCCGCGTCTATCCGCGGATGGTTCCCGATCCTCGAAAACCGGACCAAAAGGGTCCGAACACGCGTTCGGACGCGGCAGTAGAATGAGGCGTCATGCAACCCATCTCGCAGATTGCAGCACGTCTCGGCCTTCCTGAGGACCTCCTCGAGCCCTACGGGCGCTACACCGCCAAGATCCGGCTGGACCTGTTCGACCGGTTCCCGAAGCGACGCGGCAAGCTCATCCTCGTGACCGCCATCACCCCGACCACGAGCGGCGAGGGCAAGACCGTGAACACCATCGGCCTCACGCAGGGGCTGGTGACGATCGGCAAGAACGCCGTCGCCTCGCTGCGCGAGCCGTCGCTCGGCCCGGTCTTCGGCATGAAGGGCGGCGCCACCGGCGGGGGCCAGGCGTCGGTCGAGCCCCTCGACAAGATCAACCTGCACTTCAACGGCGACTTCCACGCCATCACGTCGGCGCACAACCTGCTCGCGGCGCTCCTCGACGCGCACCTGCACTTCGGCAACGACCTCCGGATCGACCCGAAGGAGATCCTCTGGCCGCGCGCCATGGACATGAACGACCGCGCGCTGCGCCGCGTGGCGACGGGCCTCGGCGGCCGCGAGAGCGGGCCGGCGCGGGAGACCGGCTTCGTCATCACGGCGGCGTCCGAGATCATGGCCATCCTGACGCTGGCCGAGAGCCGCGCCGACCTGCGCGACCGGCTCGCGCGGATCGTCGTCGGGTTCAGCTACGACGGCACGCCCGTGACGGCCGGCGACCTCAAGGCCGTGGGCGCCATGATGGTGCTGCTGAACGAGGCAATCCTGCCGAACCTGGTGCAGACAACCGAGGGCGCGCCGGCCATCGTGCACGGCGGGCCGTTCGCCAACATCGCGCACGGCACGAGCAGCGTGCTCGCGCAGCGCATGGGCCTCCACCTCGCGGACTACGTGGTCAACGAGACGGGCTTCGCGGCCGACCTCGGCGCCGAGAAGTTCTTCGACATCGTGATGCCGATGACGGGCCACGTGCCGTCGGCGGCGGCGGTGATCGTCACGCTCAAGGCGCTGCGCGCGCAGGGCGGCAGCCCGGACGGCCCCGTCGAGAAGGGCTTCCCCAACCTCGACCGGCACCTCGCGAACATCCGCCGCTGGGGCGTGCCGGCCGTGATCGCGCTCAACCGCTTCCCCGGCGACACCGACGCCGATCTCCAGGCGGTGCTCGACTACTGCGCGACGCAGGGCGTCGAGGCCGCGCTGTCGGAGGGGTACGCGAAGGGCGGCGCGGGCATGACGGAGCTCGCGCAGAAGATCGTGAAGGCCGCCGAGGGCACCGACCTCGCGGCGGTCCGCCCGATCTACACCCCGGACGAGTCGCTCGAGGCGAAGATCACCGCCGTGGCGACGAAGGTGTACGGCGCGGCGAAGGTGGTGTTCAAGCCGGCCGCCAAGAGCCGCCTGCAGCGCTTCGCGGCCCTCGGGCACGCGCACCTGCCCGTGTGCATCGCCAAGACCCAGTACTCGTTCTCGGATGACCCGAAGCTGATGGGCGCCCCCGACGGCTGGACGCTGACGATCTCCGACGTCACGCTCTCGGCCGGCGCCGGCTTCGTCGTCGCCATCGCGGGCTCGATGATGCTCATGCCCGGCCTCGGCAAGGTGCCACAGGCGCACAAGCTCGACGTGGACGCGGAGGGGCGGGTGCTGGGGATGGAGTACTAACAGGGTGCCAAAGGTGCCAAAGGTGCCAAAGGTGCCAGGGGTGCGCCGCTAGGGGGCACCGCCAGGGTGTCGGCTTGCGAGATGACGCGCGAGTAAGACCACTCGTCACAAGCTTGGCACGCTGACGACGCACGCCCGGCACGCTTGGCACCCTGGCACCCTGGCGTCGCACCCTTGGCCCCCTTGGCACCTTTGGCACTTGGCACCTTGGCGGCGCACCCCTGGCACGTCTGGCACCTTTGGCACCCTTGGCACCTTGGCGGCATGTCGATCCCCGCCGCCCTCATCCGTCTATGAGCAGAAGGAGGAACCGAGATGCCCCAGTACATGCTTCTGCTTCACGAGGCGGCTGACGCGCTGCCGGCGGACATCGGGCCGGCGGAGATCGAGGCGATCATCGCGCGCTACATCGCCTGGCGCGCGAAGGTCGAGCAGGCGGGTCACGCCGTCAGCGGTCACAAGCTCAAGGACGGCGAGGGCCGTGTGCTGACCGGCCGGGCCGGCGCACCGTCGGTCACCGACGGCCCCTACGCGGAGGCCCGCGAGGTCATCGGCGGCCTGTTCATCATCGAGGCCGGCAGCTACGACGAGGCCGTCCGCCTCTCCACCGACCATCCCCACCTCGATTTCGGGACGATCGAGATCCGCGAGATCGAACCCACGGGGTAGGGAGATCTTGAGGAATCAAGAATCGAGAATCAAGAATCAAGAAACACCCGGTCCTCGATTCGTGTTTCTTGATTCTTGATTCTTAATTCTTGATTCCCCAAGTTTCACCCCTCAGGTTTTCCCATGGACGTTCTGTCTCACCTCTTCCGGCGGCAGGCGGGGCAGATGGTCGCGTCGCTGACGCGGGTGCTCGGCGGGCGGCACCTGGCGCTTGCGGAAGAGGCGGTGCAGGACGCGCTCGTCGCGGCGCTGCAGCGCTGGCCGTACCGCGGGGTGCCGGAGGACCCGGCGGCCTGGCTGTTCGCCGTGGCGCGCAACCGCGCGCTGGACCGGCTGCGCCGCGACAGGACGGCGGCGGAGAAGGCGCCTGCCGTGGCCGCGGAACTGGCGCGGGGCGGGGTGGCGCCGGCCGCCGCGCCGCCGCTCGCCGGCGAGCCGCCGCCCCTCGTCGACGACCAGCTCGGCCTGATCTTCCTGACCTGCCACCCGGGCCTGCCGCGCGACGCGGCCGTGGCGCTCACGCTCAAGGTCGCCGGCGGGTTCGGCACCGGCGAGATCGCGCGTGCCTTCCTCGCCGATCCGCGCGCCGTGCAGCAGCGGATCGTCCGCGCCAAGCGCGTGCTGCGCGACGCGCGCGCCGCCTTCGGCATGCCGGAGGGGCCCGCGCTGGCCGACCGGCTCGATGCGGTGCTGGCCGTCGTCTACCTGATGTTCAACGAGGGGTACGCGGCGACGGCCGGGGACGCGCTGGTGCGCGAGGACATCGCCGGGGAGGCGCTGCGGCTGGCCCGGCTGGTGGCGCGCCATCCCTCGACCGGCGCCCCGCGGGCGTGGGCGCTGCTGGCGCTGCTGGCCCTGCAGGCGTCGCGCTTTCCGTCCCGCGTGGACGCGGCGGGCGACCTGTTCGTGCTGGCCGCGCAGGACCGCGGCGCCTGGGACCGCGGGTTGCTGGCCGAGGGGCTCCGGGCGCTCGACCGCGCCTCGTCCGGCCCCGAGGTCAGCGCCTACCACCTGGAGGCCGGCATCGCGGCCTGCCACGCCGCGGCGCCGTCGTGGGAGGCGACCGACTGGCGGCAGATCGTGGCCCTCTACGACGCGCTCGTCGCCCTGACGGACTCGCCCGTCGCGCGGCTCAACCGCGCGATCGCCCTCTCGCGGCTCGAGGGGCCGCGGGCGGGCATCCGGGCCATCGAGGCCATCGGCGCCCACCCCGCCCTCGCCCGGTATCACCTGCGCCCGGCGGCGCTGGCCGGGCTCTGGCGCGAGGCGGGCGAGCCCGCGCGGGCCGCCGCCTGCTACCGGGAGGCCCTGGCGCTGGCCGGATCGGCGCCCGAGCGCCGGTTCCTCGCGGGCCGGCTCGAGGGGCTATAATCCGCAGCGGAGCCCACGCCCGTTGGAATACCTGATCAAGCAGTACCCGCTCGAGACCGGCGCGCTCGAGATCCAGTACATCGAGGAGTTCTTCGGCGAGTTCCCCCGCCGCAAGACCGCGAACGAGATCATCGAGCGGCTGCGCGACCGGGAGTCGCTCATCCTGATGGCGGAGGCGCCGCTCGGCGACGGCATGCGGGTGCCGGTGTCCTACAAGATCGTGCACGAACTGCGCGCGGACGAGGACAACCCGAAGCTGCAGGACCTGGTCGCGCGCCTGGACGGCGCGGTGGACTTCGACGGCCGGCGCATCCTCTACTCGTGGATCGGCGGGACGCGGCGCGACTGGCGCGGGCAGGGCCACTTCCGCGCGCTCACCGAGGAGTCGGAAGCGTGGGCGATCGCGCTCGGCTTCCACGAGGTGCTCGTCAAGACCAAGAACCGCTTCCACGACATGCGTGGCGTGCTCGCGCAGCTGCACTTCCAGGTCGTCCAGTACGAGCGCAACCCGATCGACAACGCCGAGTCCAAGGTCTACCTGAGCAAGCTCCTGCCCGCCGAGCTCGTGCGGAACCACCGCAGCGTCCGCACGGTGGTGATCGCGGACTGACCGCGGGTTCCTCACCTCCTCGGGTTCCTCACGTTCCGTGATAGGGTGCCGGCGTGGCCGCCGGTCATTCCCTCACCCTGCGCGCCCTGGACGGGCGACTCGCCGTCGTGCGCCTCGATGCCGGGGCGGCGCTGCCGGCGTGGGTGCCCGCCCGCGGGTTCCTCTCCATCGCACGAACCGATCGCGAGCTGTCGATTGTGTGCGAGGACTCGGCCGTGCCACGTAGCGCCATGGCCGAACGCGGCTGGCGCGCGATCGAGGTCGCCGGCCCGCTCGACTTCGGCCTCACGGGTGTCCTCGCCAGCCTGGCCCGGCCGCTGGCCGATGCGGGTGTCTCGATCTTCGCCGTGTCGACCTACGACACCGACTACGTGCTCGTCAGGGAAGCGGCGCTCGACCAGGCGCGCGCCGCGCTCGAAGCCGCCGGGCACGTGTGGGCCCCCCGGCCTGCCTGAATGCCCGAACGCCAGGAACCCCAGCCGGCCTTCTGGTAGCCTGTGGGGATGTCGAAGCCTCCCGTTCATGCCGCCCTCGTCTGGCAGGGCGACCTCCGGTTCGCCGCCACGAGCGGCGACGTCTCGATGACCCTCGACGGCCAGGGCGCCGCCGGGCCGTCGCCCATGCAGGCGGTGGCCGTCGGCCTCGCCGGCTGCATGGCGATCGACGTCGTGGACATCATCCGCAAGGGCCGGCACCAGGTCACCGGCCTCGAGGCCAGCCTCACCGGCGTGCGCGCCGAGGAGCCGCCCCGCCGCTTCACGGCGTTCACGCTGCACTACGTCGTCTCGGGCGACGTGCCCACCGCCGCCGTGGAGCGCGCTATCCAGCTGTCGCGCGAGAAGTACTGCTCGGTCTGGCACTCGCTCAGGACCGACATCACCCTGGAGACGACCTTCGAGGTCCGCCCCTGAGCCGACTCCGGTACCTCGACTGGCTGCGGGGCGCCGCCATCATCCTGATGGTCGAGGCGCACGTCGTCGACGCGTGGACGCGGCCGGCGGACCGGGCCGGCGCGGCGTACTACGCGGCCGTGTTCGCCGGGGGCCTCGCGGCGCCGCTGTTCCTGTTCCTGGCCGGCGCCGGCATCGCGCTTGCCGGTGAGCGGCGCGCCGCGGCGGGGCAGGCCCCGTCGGCGGTCGCCTCGGGCCTGCGGCGGCGCGGCTGGCAGATCCTGCTGCTGGCGCTGCTCTTCCGCGTGCAGGCCCAGTTGCTCGGGTGGGGCGCGCTCGTCAACCTGCTGCGCGTCGACATCCTGAACGCGATGGGCCCCGCGATGGTCGCGGGGGCGGTGCTCTGGCAGGCCGGCCGCACTCGCGGTGGCCGGATCGCGCTGGCGGCGTCGGCGGCGGCCGCCGTGTCCCTCGCCACGCCCGCCGTGTGGCACCTGCCCGCGCTGGCGGCGCTGCCAGACCCGATCGAGGCCTACGCACGGCCGGCGGGCGGGCTGTCGCTGTTCCCCCTCTTTCCGTGGGCGGCCTTCCTGCTCGCGGGTGTCGCCGTGGGCGAGGGCGTCGCCGCCACGTGGGGGCGGCGGTCGCACGACTGGCTGCAGGCGGGGTTCCTGGCCGGCGGCCTGGGGCTGGCGCTCGGGTCGCTGTGGGCGTCGTACCAGCCGCCGATCTTCGCGACGGCGGACTTCTGGGCGGACTCGCCGGCCTTCTTCGGCCTGCGGCTTGGACTGTCGGTGGCCCTGGTGGCCGCCGCGTGGGCCCACTACGTCTTCTGGGTGCCGGGGGCGGACCCGGCGCCCACGGCGCCCGCGCGCGTGCTGGCCGCGGCCGGCCGCTCCCTCCCGCGCCCCGTCACCACGTTGTCCCGCGGACTCAGCGGCGCCGTCGAGACGATGGGCCGTTCATCGCTCTTCGTCTACTGGGTCCACGTGGAGATGGTCTACGGGCTCGCGGCGTACCCGCTGAAGGGCCGCCTGCCGCTCGCGGCCTCGCTGGCGGCGACGGCGGCGCTGGCCTGGGCGCTCCACGCGCTCGTCGTGTGGAAGAACCGGCGCCTGTCGGGCGTCCGGCTCGCCGGCGCCTGGCGCGTGTTCGCGCCGGTCCTCAAGTAGGCGCGGGTCAGAACGCTACGAGGTAGGTGACCTTCGCGACGAGCGCCCGGTCGAGCAGGTCGCCGGACCGCGAGTCGCGGCGCTCGTTGTAGACGAAGAAGATGTCGCTCAGCGGGCGGTGGATCACGTTGAAGCGGACGTTCGAGCTCCACTGCCGGGCGTCGGTGTTGTACTGCAGCAGTGCGTTCAGGAACACCTTGGTGTTGAGGAAGTAGTTCACCCGCCCCGTCACGAGCGTCGTCGTGAACGCGCCTTCCGAGAGCTCGATGTCGTTGATGGAGACGTTGGCCGACGCGTTCAGGTGCGCGTTCATGCGCGCCGTCGCGCCCACCGTGTACCCGCGCCGGTAGCCGTCGTAGAAGTCGCCCGTGGAGTAGCGGAGGTTGAACGACAGGGGCGCCGAGTTGTTGGTGTTGGCGAGGACGAAGTACTCGTTGAACGTGTAGCGGCCCGGCGCGACGTGGATGCCCCGGCGGCTGTTGATCGTGAACGGCTCGCGGATCTCCTCCACGTTGGGATTGACCCCGATCTCGATGAAGGTGCTGTCCTGGAAGGTCAGGGGCAGGTGCCAGTCGACGTACCGGGACTCGAGGCCGAGCCCGCCCCGCTTGGAGAAGTTCTCGATCTGCCAGTGCGGAAACGTCTCGCGCAGCCAGCCGCTGGCCCATTTCGGCCGGATGTGCGCGCCGAGGAAGAGCTCGCCGTTGTTCACCCCGCGGCGCGGCACGAAGCCCATCTCGTCGTTGAAGCCGCGGCCGATCGTCTGGAAGGCGCCGCGCAGGTCCCAGAAGTTGTCGCGGTACCCGAAGCTCGACTTCGAGTAGGTGTCGTCCGCCTCGCCCGCCGCGCCGGCGGCCGGCGAGAACGTGCGCGCGCCGGCGAGGTTGAGGTCGAGCTTCCCGAAGAAGCGGAAGTTCGCGTCCGCGCCGAGCACGCGGTTGTAGTCGCCGCCGCCCGACGCCTTGTTGAGCGCCATGACGCCGATGTCCGAGTTGGCGAGCACGTCGCGCCGCAGGCGGAGCGCGCTGAAGTTGGCGGACGCCTGGTCGCCGAAGGCGCGCTGCTGGATGTTGAGCGCGCCGACCGAGTACGCGCCCGCGCGCCCGCTCAGCCGCGTGCCGCCCAGGATCGGGATCGCGCCCCCGTCGTCGGAGAGCCCGATGCGGCGGCTGAAGAAGAGGAGCATGTCCTGCGAGGCGTTCTGCCGCCCCCCGCCCCCGCCTCCGCCGCGCTGGCTGCCGACGCCGAACTGGAAGACGCCGGAGTTCTCGAGGAAGAACTCGCGCTTCTCCGGGAAGAACAGGCTGAACCGGGTCAGGTTCACCTGCTGCTCGTCGGCTTCCACCTGCGAGAAGTCGGTGTTGACCGTGAAGTCCCACGTGAGTCCCGAGGTCACGCCGAACTTGACGTCCACGCCCGCGTCGACGTCGCCGGCCGCGCCCGCATCGCCGATCCACGACGAGCTGCCCGCCACGTAGGGCTTCACGCGCAGGTTGGAGCCGGGGCGGAGGCCGTCGAGCCCCTCGAGGGTGCCCGCCATCGACACCCGCTGCAGCTGGTAGAAGCGCTGGATGGGGGACCAGAAGCTGTTCTCGTTCAACCGCCGCAGCCGCCGCTGGAAGTTGATGCCCCACGTCTGCGTGTCGTCCGGCCCGAACTTCAGGGTCCGGAACGGGATGCGGATCTCCGCCTGCCAGCCCGCGTCCGTGATCGACGTCCGCACGTCCCAGATGCCGTCCCAGTTGCTGTTGGTCTCGCGTCCCTCGTTCGACATCTGGGCGTCCCACTTGGCGCCCGCCGGGTTCACGACGAACATGAAGCCGTTCCGCTCGTCCCTGAACGTGTCGATGATCACGCCGAAGGCGTCGCCGGACCCGGTGTTGAAGTCCTTCTTGAGCTCGTTGACGATGATGGCCGACGGGTCGCCGTCGTGCGCGAGCACGCCGATGTAGAGCGCCTCGTCGTCGCGGAGCAGCCGGACCTCGGTGTCGAACGTGGCCGCCTCGCCCTCGTCCGGGTCGTTCTGGATGAACCCGTTGGCGAGCGGCGCCAGCTGCCACGACGGCTCGTCCAGGGTGCCGTCGATGACGATCGGGCCCGTCGCCCGGGTCGCCGGCAGCCGCCGGGTGAGCCGCGCCGTGTCGTAGTCGGGCGGGGCCTGGGCGGCGGCGGGCACGGGCGCCGCCAGGGCGGCCAGCACGGCGAGCAGGCAGGGAAGCAGTCGGATGAGGGGGCGGATCTGGAACATCGGCTGGTCTGCGGGTATGGCCGGGGTGCGTCTGGAAGCGGCCAGTGTGCCCCAAAAACCGGCTCCGGTGATGTAACGGGATGTCTCGCGGGTAGAATCGACCGCATGACACGCCTGACCGCCGCTCTCCTCGTCGCCGTCCTTGCCGCTCCCGCCGCCGCCGGCGCGCAGGAAGCCCGGCGCCGCTGGGAAATGGAGCGCCAGATCCGCCTCGACAAGTTCGAGCAGGTGCTGCCGCTCGCCATGCGGAACGCCGGCATCGACATGTGGATTGTCGCCGTCAAGGAGAACCACACCGACCCGCTCTGGAACGACCTGGGCCGGGGCTACGTGTCCGGCACGGGCTTCTACGTGTTCACCGACCGCGGCGGCGCGCGCATCGAGCGCGCGGCCCTGGGGCCCGAGGGATACCTGCTCGAGGATTCGGGCGCCTACGACATCTTCGAGCCCGCCGCCAACCTCGCGGCGTTCGTCAAGGCGCGCGACCCGAAGCGGATCGGCGTCAACATGTCCGACGAACTCGGCCCCGCCGACGGCCTCACCTTCACGATGCACGCCCACCTCGCCGGCGTCCTCGGCGAGCCCTACGCCTCCCGGATGGTCAGCGCCGAGCGGCTAGTGAGCGAGTTCCGGTCGCGCCGCGTCGCCTCCGAGATCGTCGCGTTCGGCGAGGCCGCCGGCCTCGCCATCCAGCTCACCGAGCGCGCGCTCTCGAACGAGGTCATCACGCCGGGGGTGACGACGCTCGAGGACGTCGCGTGGTGGATGCAGGACCGCCTGCTCGAGCGCGGCCTCGGCTCGGCCTTCGACATGCCGTCGGTCTACGTCACCGGCCCGGAAGGGATCGTGGCCACGTCGAGCGACAGGCTCGTCCAGCGCGGCGACGTGATGATGATCGACTGGGGCGTCCAGCTCATGAACTTCGCGACCGACGTCAAGCGCGTCGCCTACGTGCTGCGCGACGGGGAGGTGCGCCCGCCCGCGAGCATCCAGGCGGCGTTCGACAAGGCCGTCGCGGTCCGTGACGTGCTCAAGCCCGTCATCAAGCCCGGCCGGCGCGCCGACGAGACGATGAAGCAGATGGACGAGGCGCTCCGCTCGGCCGGCTACGGCGTCATCGAGTTCAACAAGCCCAACGCCGACGACAGGACCGACGTCGTCTACGGCTTCCACCCCGTCGGCAACACCGGCCACGGCATCGGCCCGTCGATGACCACGTGGCAGCCGTTGCAGTCCACGTTCACCCTGCACACCGGCCACCTGTTCTCCTTCGAGTTCTTCGCCTACTCGCCAATCGCCGAGTGGGGCGGCAAGAAGCTCCGCGTGCCGATCGAGGACGACGCGATCCTCATGGAGCAGGGCATCCAGTTCGTCCACCCGGCCAACTACCGGCTCCTCGTGATCAAGTAGGAGCCGGAATCAAGAATCAAGAATCGAGAATCAAGAATCAAGAACCTCAGGAACACCAGGAACTCCGGAACCCCAGGAACCCTCGTGTGATGACCTTCCGCTTCGGCGTGTTCGAGTTCGTGCCCGGGACGGGCGAGCTGCGCCGGGACGGGGTGCGCGTCCGGATCGAGCCGCAGCCGGCGCGCGCGCTGGGGCTGCTGCTCGAGCGCGGCGGCGCCCTCGTGACGCGCGACGAGATGAAGGCGCACATCTGGGGCGGCGACACCCACGTGGACTTCGACCGCGGCCTGGCGTATTCGATCGGCCAGGTGCGCACGGCGCTCGGCGACAACGCCGAGAACCCGCGCTTCGTCCAGACGTTGCCCCGGCGCGGCTACCGGTTCATCGCGCCGATCGAGGCCGTCGGCGCCGCGGCCGCCGGCCCGCCCGCCGCCGGTGTGGCCGTCGCGCCCGCCGCGGCTTCCGAGGTTTCCGCCCCGCGGCCCCGCGCGGCGGGCCGATGGTGGTGGGGCGTGGCCGCCGCGATCGTCGCTGCGGCAGGGCTCGGCTGGCTGGCCTGGCCGGCCCCGGCCGCCACGCGGCCCGTTGTCGCCGTGGCGGTGTTCGACAACGAGACCGGCGATCCGGCGTACGACCGGCTCGCGGCCGCGGCCGCCGACCTCGTCGTCGAGCGGCTCACGGCGCTCGGTCCCGACCGGGTCGGCATCGTCGGCAACACGCCGTTGCTCAGGCTGCCCCGGGCGCAGCGAGACCCCGCGGCGATCCGCCGCGAGACGGGCGCGGAGTACCTGGTGTTCGGCCAGCTCCAGCAGGCGGAGGGCGGATACCGCCTCCTGGCCCATCTCATCCGCCTGGACGACGACACCCACCTGTGGGTGACGCGCGTGACCCGCGCCGGGCCGGACCTGCCCGGCGCCGACGAGCTCCTGGCGGATCGCACCGCGTCCGCCGTGCGCCTGCACGTCATCGAGCGGCGCCCCGATGCGCCACGCTCGACGCCGGACGCGCCTCAGGCGATCCCCTAAGTCTAGCCGCTGCAGTCGCTTCCGCCCTGACGGAATCCCGGACGCCGCCCGTGGTGGTCCTCGCTGGCCTCCCGGGCCGGCCTCCAGGCATAGTCCGCCGTGGAGAGTGACCAATGCCTGATTTGTCCCGACGCGGCTTCCTGGCGAGCCTCCCGGCCGCGACGACCTGGGGCGTGCTCGCCGCCTCGTCACGTCCCGCGGCCTCGATCGGATCCCCCGCCCAGGCGGCAGCGCCCGCGCTGTCCCCGGTGTTCCCGCGCGTGGACGACGCGCTGGTGAGCACGTTCGTCGGTCTCTGCCACCGCGACGTCGTCGAGGTGACGCGCCTGGTCGAGCGCCAGCCGTCGCTCGCGCGCTCGTCGTGGGACTGGGGCTTCGGCGACTGGGAGACGGGGCTCGGCGCGGCCGCGCACACCGGCCGCCGGAACATCGCCGAGGTGCTCTTCGCCCACGGCGCGCGGCCGACCATCTTCTCGGCGGCGATGATGGGGCAGCTCGACGTCGTGAAGGCCTTCGTCGCGGCGAGCCCGGGGATCCAGGGGACGCTCGGGCCGCACGGCCTGCCGTTGATGCTCCACGCGCGCGCGGGCGGCAAGGACGCCGAGCCGGTCGTGGCGTATCTCGAGGCCGTGGGCGGCGCCGACGTCCGGCCCCCGAGCGCGCCGCTCGAGGCCGCCGACCGGGCCGCCCTCGTCGGCACCTATGTCTTCGGGCCCGGTGAGCGCGACCGCTTCGAGGTGGACGTCCGGAACGACCAGCTCGGGATGCTGCGGCCCGGCACCACGCGCCGCTTCCTCATCCACGCCGGCGACCTCGTCTTCTTCCCGTCGGGCGTGCCGAGCGTCAGGATCGCGTTCGCCCGCGAGGGCGGCAAGATCGCGCGGCTCACGATTGCCGACCCCGATGTCTTCGTGACCGCCGCGCGTCGCTGAGCGCGGCCGATCACGGGACGGCCAGCACCACCTCGTTCGACGCCGGGCCCGTCCCGCAGGCGTTCTGCGCCCGCACCCGGACGAAGTAGGTGCCCGGGGGCGCGCTGACCGTCACCGCGCGCGTCGCGCCGTCGACCGCCATGACCGCGAGGTTCGCGAGCCCGCTGGCGCTGCCCGCCTCGATCCGGAACCCCGTCGGCGCGCCCGGCGTGATCCGGTCGGCGCGGTGACGCGCCGCCAGGAACGGGAGGAAGCTCTCGGCGATGTCCTCGCGCGTGGGGTTGTCGCGCGCGTAGGTCGAGATGAAGTCGGGGTCGGCGCGCTGGGCCGCGACCCATCCCGCCGCGTTCGCGTGCGCGGCGTCGAGCGAGGTGTGCGCGGCCTCGTGGACGAACGTCTCCTCGAGGATCCCCTGGGTCTCGTACTCCACCGACTGCCCGATGTGGATCAGGAGGTTGTGGTTGCCGCCCCCGAACGGCTGCACGCCCTGGTGAATCCAGACCGTCTGGACGTCGGTGCGGAGCGCCTTCGGCAGCCGGCCGATGACGCGCGCGTACTTGTCGGCCTGCGCGAGGGCGGCCTCCGGCGTGCCGAACTCGGGATTGACCTGGACCTCGACGGCGGCGGCGAAGTCGCTGTAAGTCGCGTTGAACAGGAAGGCGTTGTAGGTCACGAACGCCGCCACGCGCCTGTCGTACATCAGGCGCGGCCCCGTCCCCGCGTAGGTGATGCCGGTGAACGTCGTCT
Organism: Vicinamibacterales bacterium; assembly: GCA_050250645.1. Taxonomy (GTDB): domain Bacteria; phylum Acidobacteriota; class Vicinamibacteria; order Vicinamibacterales; family UBA2999; genus JBFWVR01. The sequence goes on along the minus strand of JBFWOG010000004.1, from coordinate 217,934 downwards.
GGTCGGCCGACGTGATGATGTCCGGGTCCATGAAGATCGTGCCGCCCATCGGCGGCGCGGCGTGGACCGCGACGGCCGCGCAGGACAGCGCGGCAGCGAGCAGGAGCCGGGGGCAGGCGCGCGTCATGGAGTCCCTCGTCGGGGTCGGGCGTCAGGCTGCAGGTGAGCGGGCAGGATACACTCTGCGCCGCCCGCCGCGGCAACCCGATATGATCGGTGGATGCCGACGACCACCCGCGTGTTCCTGGTGCGCCATGGCGCGACGATGGCGAGCGGGGAGGACCGCTTCGCGGGGGCGACCGACGTCGAGCTCTCGGAGGAGGGCCGGCACCAGGCTGCGCGCCTGGCCCAGCGGCTCGCCGGCCCGCCCCTGGCGGCCGTCTACGCGAGCCCCATGGGCCGGACGCTCGAGACCGCGGCGCTCCTCGGGGCGCCGCACGGCCTGGCGCCGGCGCCCGTGCCCGCCCTGCGTGAGATCGACCACGGCGTCTGGGAGGGGCTGACGCGCGGCGAGGTCGAGGCGCGGTTCGCCGACGACTACGCGAGCTGGGAGGAGGACCCGTTCACCTTCGCGCCCGACGGGGGAGAGGCGGGCCTGTCGGTCATGGCCCGCGCCCTGCCCGCGGTCCGGCGCATCGTCCAGGCGCACCAGGGCCGGTCGGTGCTCGTCGTCTCGCACAAGGCGACGCTGCGCCTGGTGATTGCCAGCCTGCTGGGGTTCGACCCGCGCGGGTACCGCGACTGCCTCGACCAGCTGCCGTGCTCGCTGAACATCATCGACTTCCGCAGCCCGGTGCGGGCGCGGCTCATGCTGTACAACGACGTCTCCCACTACGCGGACTACCCGGGGAGCCCGGGGCCGCACCTCTCGAAGTGGTGGGAGTGAGCGCGGAACCCGCTACGGCTTCCGCACCTCGGCGACGACCTCGATGTCGACGCCGCCGTCGGTGGTCAGCACCACCGTGACCTTGTCGCCGATCTTCAGCGCCCGGTTCAGCTCGGTCAGCACCATGTGCGGCCCGCGCGAGAGGATGTCGAGCGAGCCGTAGGCCGGCACCGTGAAGTCCTTCACGGGCTCGTCACCCCCGAAACCGTCCGACTCGTGGAACTCCACGTACTTCGCGACGTCGGTCTTCCCCTTCACGATGTAGATGTCGTACATCGTCGGGTTCTCGATCGTGACGTAGATCGGCGCCTGCTTCGCGGTCTTCTCGGCGGGAGGCATCCAGGCGGACGACGCGGTGATCGCCTGCGCGAGGACGAGGGTGGCGGCGAGGATCGTGTGCAGCATGGGCGTTGGCGGATGCCGGGGCTGGGCGCGCCGCGGCGGACGGGCGTGGTAACGAGGGTGATCGCGGAAGTATAGCAGCCGGGGGTGCTCCACGGGGGGCTCCACGATAGTGCTCCAACGCGGTGCTCCCCGGCGGTGCGGTACGCGAACCGGGCCGGCACTGCCCGTCGGCAGCCCGGCCCGGTCCCGTTGCGATGTGGGGTGCCCGTTACTGCGGCGGGGTCGTGGTCTCGGCCGGCGCCGCCGGCTCCGGCATGTCGTTCCAGTAGAGCAGCGCGTTGAACACGAGCTCGTGCTCGCCGAAGGTCTGCCACCGGTAGATCGGGTTGTTCACGTAGAAGATCACGCGTCCCTTGCCGACCGGCGCGTCGACGACGGCCGGGCGGTTGCGGAGCTGGTCGGGGTTCCGCATCAGGCCCGAGAGCACGCCCTTCTCGCCGCCCTCGAAGCGCACGAGCGTCGTCGCCTTCTCGGTGCTGGCGGTGTTGGCCGGGCCGAACGGCGACGGGTCGCCCGGCACCCTGAGCAGCGGACCGCCGGCCCAGCGCATGGGGATGTGCGTGCCGGTGTAGCCGTACAGCACGGGGTGGTTCGGCTGGCGGATCTCGGTCTGCACGTACGGCCCGGGCGCGTAGAAGCCGGCGCCCGGCTCGGACGCGTCCACCTGGCGCGCGATGCCGAACTCCGCCGGGAAGTAGCTGGCGACGCCGAACGACAGCAGCACGCCGCCGTCGTCGACGAACTTGGCGATCTCGGCCGCGCCCTCGAGGCCCATGCCGCCCCGTGTGTCGTCGGTCTGCGTGTACATCCCGAAGCTCTTGAACCGCTCGCTCTTCTGGTACGGCAGCGGCTTGTCCAGCTTCGGCGTCTCGTAGACGATGCTCTTGGCGCCGTTGCCCTGGTGCGGCAGGACGATGACGTCGTACTTGCTGCGGAGGTTCGCGCCGGGCTGGACGAGGTCCTTGTGGATGAGGTCGAACGGGATCTCCCAGCGGTCGAACGCGAGGCGCACCCAGCCCACCTTCTCGGTGTTCTGCCACGTCGTGTAGATCGCGATGCGCGGCAGGTCCACGTCTACCGTCTCCACGTCGGGCATGCGCGGCAGGGCCGCGGCGACGAGGCCGAGCGCCTCGACCTCCTTCCGCACGCGCGCGCCCTGGTCGCCGCTCACGGCGATGAGGAACGACCCGGCCGGGAACTCCTCGTCGCCCGCCGCGAACGCCTTGGTGGCGCCCTTGAAGCCGAGGTCCTTGAGGCGGTAGCGGAGCGTGATGAGGTTGAGGCTGCCGTTGTGCCTGACCGCCCACACCGCGGCGGCCGGGCCGCCCGAGATCGTGGCCGGCGTCCTGACGTCCGCGGTCAGCAGGGTCGCCGGCGCGTCGAGGATCGCCTTGTCGGCGATCGTCTTCACCTCGATGTTGCTCGCGAGGCCCATCGTCCAGGCGCTGTCGTCGTAGGTGATGAGGCGCGCGTCGGGGTAGTTCTGCTTCTCGAGCAGCGTCTTGGCGAGCCGCCCGTACGGCTGGTTCAGCTTGATGACGTACGACCCCGCCGGGTAGGTGGCGTCCCCGACCGTGATCTCGGCCGAGGCGCGGCCGACCTCGATGGCCTGGCGGCGGAGGAGGTTGGCGACGCGGTCCACCTGGCCCTGGTCCGGCTGGCCGGCGGGCAGCACGAACGCGTACGGCGCCTTCGTCGCGCCGTCCTCGATGGAGTGCCGGGTCTTCTTGTAGAAGTTCTCGACGACCATGCGCGGGAACTGGGACGTCAGCTCCAGCGCGGTGAGCGCGGCCGTCTCGCTGTAGTTGATCGCGTTCCTGATGGACCAGTCGACCTCGCCGGCGGGCGCCGGGAGCGGACGGAACCACTCGCGCTCGGTCTGCGACCCGCGGAGGCGCGCCTTCTTGGTGTTGGCGCCGCCCTGGTTGAAGACCTCGTACATCCGGATCATGCCGTTGTGGTTGCTCGCGGCGAAGGCGAGGTAGCCCGGCGACCACATGTCCACGAAGCCGAAGTGCCAGACGCCGGGCATCCCGTAGCTCGTGAGCTTGTTCACCTCGTAGTTGGCGAAGAACGGCAGCTCGCTGTAGAGAATCGGGTCGAGGTTGGCGTTCTGCGGCGGCTGGCCGCTGAAGGTGTAGAGGAGCGTCTGCGCCTCGTGGATGTCGTGCCAGATCGGCGGCACCCAGTGGAGGTACCACTCGAGATAGGTGCGGAGGGTGTCGACGCCGTAGTTGATGTCGCGGTTGTTGTCGTGGAAGACGTACTTGCCCCAGTAGGGCGGGCCGCCGTAGTTGACGCTGCCGTCGGCCGGCTCGTCGATCTTGTAGGCGTAGTACCAGTCCACGTACCGGTCGCGGCCGTCGACGTCCGTCGTCGGGATGACCGAGACGATGACGTTGTCGCGGACCTTCTGGATGTACGGCTCCTCGCTGACCGCGAGGCGGTAGACGAGCTCCATCAGCATCTCCGACGGGTTCGTCTCGCCGCTGTGGAGGCCGCCGCTCAGGTTGTACATCGGCCTGGTCGAGGCGAGGAGCCGCTCGGCCTCGGCGTCACTCAGGCCGCGCGGGTCGGCGAGCCGCTTGAGGTTCTGCCGGTTCTGCTCGAGCGCCTGGAGGTTCGCCTCGCTCGTCACGTAGACGACCATGATCTCGCGGCCCTCCTCGGAGGTGCCGATCACGCTCGTCTTGACCCGCCCGGGCAGCGCCTGCTCGAGCGCGCGGTACCACTTCTGCTGGTCGGCCCAGTAGGTGAGCTTCTTCGGCTCGCCGACGTAGTAGCCGAGCACGTCCTTGGGCGTCGGCACGCCCGCCCGCACGGGCAGGTGATCGACGAGGGGGCTCATGAACTCCGGCTTCGTGGTCCACTCCTTGACCGCCGCGGCGTAGGCCGGGTCGGGCCGGGTGGCCGGGGCCTGGCGCGCGTCGAGGGCCGGGGCGGCGAGGACCAGGAGCAGGAGGGCCAGGAAGCCCGGCAGGCGGCCGGGCCGCGGGGGCGCGAGGGCCATGTGTGCAACTCCTTGCAGAAGCGTGAATTACGGACGGATGAAAGACGCCTGGCGGACGGATTGCGGACCGTCCGGGGGCTGATAATCGTTGAAGCGTCCCCGGGGCGCCGATAGAATCCGTAGGATTTCGGACATTCCGGACGGACTCTTATGATCAGTGTCGCCGCGATCCGAATGCAGCAGTTCGGGGTGCAATTCTATCAGGCCTCCCTGACTGCGAGCGATATCGACAAACTCGTCCGCTTCGAGGTCCTGAGCTACGTGGACCAGGGGCAGGCCCCCGTGCGCGGGGGGCGGCGGAAGGGCGCCCAGTCGAAGATCAACTGGGACCTCCTCGAGCGGCGCATCGCGTCGAGCGAGAAGGCCTACCAGCGCCACATCATCCGCAAGAAGATCGAGGAGCTCGTCCAGTACTACGAGCAGTGCCGCCAGGCGCGCGACCTGCCCTCGATCCCCGGCGCGGTCATCATCTCGTGCGACGAGAAGCTCGCCTTCGAGCCCGTCGAGGCCGGCGCCGTCGTCGGCCGGCTGAAGGTGCCGGAGCGCGAGGGCATCCTCCGCGCGATCGACGGCCAGCACCGGCTGCTCGCCCTGCATGCCGACATCGACCGCTTCGGGGACGAGCCGTTCTCGGTGCCCGCGATCATCTTCGACCGCGTGCCCGAGGACCACATCGTCCAGATGTTCGTCACGATCAACGCGAAGCACACGCGCCTGAACGCGTCGCACCTCGTGTCGCTGTCGGGCCGGCAGCTCTACCGCGACGAGGCCCTGGCCGCGGCCCACGACGTCGTGCGCGCCCTCAACGACCGCGAGGAGTCGCCGCTGCACGGCGAGATCAAGCTGCTCGGCGTGGGGAAGGGCCGGGTCGCGCAGGCCCCGCTCGCGCAGGAACTGAAGAAGCTGTTCGCGGCCGAGGCCGCGCTCGGCGGGGCGCGCAAGGCGGGGGAGTTCCGCGAGGAGTCGAAGCGCTTCTTCGTGAACTACTTCAAGCAGGTCGCGACGGTCTTCGAGGCCGCGTGGCACGGGCGCAAGTACTCGATCAAGTCGGCGACGGCGCTGCGCGCGTTCATCCGCGTCGCGCCCGACGTGATCCGGGCCGTCGACCAGCTGCACGCGGAGCGGACCGACTACCGCGCCATCGGCCGCGTCATCGCGCCGTGGGGCCGCCGCATCGGCGCGCTGCGCTTCGAGACCAACGGCGCCTGGAAGGGCCAGGTCACGACGGTCGACAGCCTCGCCAAGGAGATGCGCCTCGCGCTGCAGTACCCGGAAGGGGCCACCATTTAGATTTCAGATTGGCGATTGCAGATTGAAGATTGAGGCGTCCGACTCCTGGCCGCCATCCGGCGCTCGGGCTTCTCGGCCTGCACCCGTCAATCTGCAATCGTCAATCTGCAATCTGCAATCTCCTTCCGTGTACATAGAAGGGGCGGAAGCCCTGTCTCCCAACACGGCCTCCGCCCGGAGAGTCGCCGCCAGCCTGGCTCCCCCCAGCATCTACGGCACCACTGCCGCAAATAACAGGCTGGCGACGCCGACGGTAATTGCAGACTGCGTGCCGGGTTCGCAGGACGCGAAATTCCGCGTGTTCTCGCCGCCGGCGTTGCACGGCGCCGTCCACTTTTGTGCGGCCGATTACAGAAAACGTGTCGCCGGACGGCGTCAGCCGGCAGGGGCGAGCGCGCGGACCGCCAGCCCCGCCGCCTCGAGACCCCGGCGAATCTGCCCGGCCAGCGCGGCGGCGCCCGCCGTGTCGCCGTGCAGGCAGATCGTGTCGGCCTCGAAGCGGATGACGGAGCCGTCGGTTGCGATCACCTCGTGATCGCGCGCCATGCGCACCACCCGGGCGACCACGGTGTCGGGGTCGTGGATGACGCTGCCCGGGTTCCTGCGCGAGGCGAGGGAGCCGTCCGGTTCGTACGCCCGGTCCGCGAAGGCCTCGGCGGCCACGGCCAGCCCGGCCGCGCGGCCGGCCTCGAGGAGCGCCGAGCCCGGGAGGCCGAACAGGATGAGGCCGGGATCGGCCGCGGCCACCGCGCGCGCGAGCGCGTCGGCGAGCGCCCGGTCGCGGCAGGCCATGTTGTACAGCGCGCCGTGCGCCTTGACGTGCTGCAGGCGCCGGCCGGCGGCGCCCGCGATGCCGGCGAGCGCGCTGACCTGGTAGAGCACCAGGTCCTCGACCTCGGCCGGCGTCGCCGCCATCTCGCGGCGGCCGAACCCCACCAGGTCCGGGAAGCCGGGATGCGCCCCGAGCGCCACGCCGTGCCGGGACGCGAGCGCCACCGTCCGCCGCATCACCGACGGGTCGCCCGCATGGAAGCCGCAGGCGACGTTGGCCGAGGTGATGGCCGTCATCAGGGCCTCGTCGTTGCCCATGGGCCACGGCCCGAACGCCTCGCCCAGGTCGGAGTTGAGGTCGATTGACATGGGGGAAGTGTAGATCCGTGGCGCACCCCCGTGGCGCACCCGCGGGGTACAATCCGCCGCATGACCCCGAGATCAGCGCTCCACCTCGTCCGTCCCGTCGCCTTCGCCTTCTTCGGTCTCCTCGCCGCGGCGGCGCCCGTGCTGGCGCAGGCCGAGGCGCGGCAGACGCAGGAAGACGACTACACCCGCTACGAGCTCCAGGCGCCCGGCAGCGGGAAGTTCCTGATCCTCTACGAGGTCACGGCGACGACCCCGGGCCGGCCGTTCTTCTTCAACACCATTCGCAAGGGCAGCGTGGCCACCGACGAGTCGGTGATCGACGTGGCGACCGGCGAGGAGCTGAAGATGGAGGTGGTCGGCGGGGCGCAGGCGCAGAAGGAAGGCCACCCGTCGGCCGCGCTCGACACGGACTACATCAAGGTGCACCTGCGGCAGCCCGTGCCCGAGGGCGGGCAGGTGCGGCTGCTCATCATCAAGACGTACGAGGACGCGAAGAGCTACTACCGCGACGGCAACGCCATCGTGTTCGACCGCTCGCTCGGCATCCGCCGCAACAGTGTCGTGCTGCCGAAGGGGTACCGGCTCGCCGGCCTGAACGTGCCGTCGCAGATCATGCCGACCGAGGACGGCCGCGTGATGATCAGCTTCATGAATCCCGGCCCGGGTGCGGCGCCGCTGGTGATTCGCGCGGAGCCCGGGCTGCAGCCCTTCACGCCCGGCGACGCCACCGAGGCGCGCCCGCCGGCCGCGGGCCGCGCCGGCGGGGACCCCGAGCGGGCGCACGACGCGCGCGAGGCCGTCTACGACCTCGGTGATCCGGCGGCGCATGCGTTCCAGTTGCAGCACGACTACACGGAGGGCCGTCTGGGCGCGAGCCAGTACTTCGACGTCGTGCCCGACGGCGCCACGGTCGCGTCGCCGTCCGCCACGTCGCTCGACACCGGCGAGCCGCTCAAGGTCGACGTGTTCACCGGCGGCGAGCTCGAGCGCCGCGGCCTCGTGCCCGGCGCCCCCGTCGCGGCCGGCGCGCGCGTGGTGGTGGTGTCGTTCGCGCCCGTGCCGCGCAACGGCTCGACGCGGCTGCGCGTGCACGAGGCGTTCACCGACCCGGTCCGCTACAAGGTGGACGCCGGCACGCTCGCCTTCGACGCCGCGCTCGCCGCGCCCCGCGCGACGGTCGTCCTGCCCGCCGGCTGGTCGGTCGTCGCGAGCCCGACGCCGGTGCTCGTGTCGACGCGCCCCGACGGCCGCCAGCAGCTGTACTTCGAGAACCTGCGCCCCGGCGAACTGCCGGTCGCGATCCGCGCGCGGCAGTAGGGACGCTGGGACTCAGCCCCTGCGGGGCTTCGCTGGGACTCGCGCTTCGCGCTTGCTAGGACTCGGGCCTTCGGCCCTTGCTGGGACTCGGACTTCGTCCTCGCTCGGATCCCGGCGAGCGGAGCGAGTCCCACAGTCTCGATTCCATCGCGCCCCAGCGAGCGAAGCGAGTCCTACAGTCTCAATCCCCGCGCGTCCCAGCGAGCGGAGCGAGTCCGACAGTGTCCTCGTCCCACCGCGTCCCTCAATCTTGAGACTCTATCTCAAGTTTCTCTTGACCGACCGTTCGAGTCGGCTTTAGACTTCGTTTTGTCAGAAGTTGAGACTGGATCTCATTTCTGGGTTCGCGGGGGGCGTGGCCGCTCCGCGGCCAGGGCAACAGCCGCCACGAGAGTCAGCCAGGAAGGCCCCGCCGGGTGCGGCAACACCCGGCGGGATGCCGAACGCAAGGGTCCGTCAGAACCGTTTGATCACACGCGCGTGCGCATGACGCGTCCGGCCTCCGCATTCTACCGGAGCCGCGCCGTCGCGCCTCGCACGCCTCGAGAGGTGCCATGGCTCGTCCGCTTCGTATCTTCCGCCGCTATCCACCCGCGCCCGCCCGGGCCGCGACGCCCACCCAGCCCCGCCGCGTTCCCTACCTCGCCGTCGGTGCGCTCGTCTGCTCCGCGGCCCTCGGCGGTCGCGTGCCAGATGCCGCGGCCGCGCCCCTCGCGCCGGCCTGGACCGCCGCCGCGCAGGCGCCCGTCGCCGAGACCCGCCGCTTCGACATCGACGCCGGCCCGCTGCCGGAGGTCCTCGCCGCGTTCGAGGCGGCGACGGGCGTCCAGATCGTCGTCGACGGCGAGCAGGTCCGCGCGACCCAGTCGCCCGGTGTCCACGGCGTCATGACGCCGAACGACGCGCTCGCCGAACTCCTCATGGGCACCGCGCTCCGGTTCCGCTTCTCCGGCCCGGCAGTCGTCACCATCGACGTCGAGGTCTCGGAGTTCGTCGCCGTCCGCGGCGAGCTGCCGCGCCCCGCCTCGCCCAAGTTCACCGAGCCGCTCCTCGACACGCCGCAGACCATCACCGTCATCCCGGGGGCCGTGATCGAGGCCCAGGGCGCCTCGACGCTGCGCGACGTGCTGCGCAACGTGCCCGGCATCACCTACCAGGCCGGCGAGGGCGGCGGCGGCCTCCCCGGCGACAAGCTCACGATGCGCGGGTTCCGCGCGGAGAACGACATCTTCGTGGACGGCGTCCGCGACGTCGGCGCGTATACGCGCGATGCCTTCAACCTCGAGCAGGTCGAGGTCGTGAAGGGCCCCGCCTCCACCTTCGGCGGCCGTGGCACGACCGGCGGCGCCATCAACCTCGCCACCAAGGCGCCCGGCCCGTCCGAGGCGCGCAGCGCGACCGTCGGCCTGGGCAACGCCGACTACCGCCGGGGCACCGTCGACCTCAACCAGCCGCTCGACGGCGTGGCCGGCGCGGCCGTGCGCCTGAACGCGATGTGGACCGACACGGGCGTGCCCGGCCGTGACGTGGTGCACAACGAGGGATGGGCGGTGGCGCCGTCCGTGGCGTTCGGGCTCGGCGGCCCGACGCGCGTCACGTTCGCCACGCAGCACACCCGGCAGGACAACGTACCCGACTACGGCCTGCCGTGGGCCGCGCTCGATGCGGAGCCCGGCGTCGACCAGGGGAACTTCTACGGCCTCCGCAACTACGACTACGAGGACATCGCCAGCGACATGGCGACCGCGCGGATCGAGCACGAGGTCACCCAGGCCACGCTGCTGCGCAACGTGAGCCGGTGGGGCCGCACCGTGCGCGACCACGCGATCACCGCGCCGCGCCCGCCCAACCGCCAGCTCCAGCAGCGCCACCTCGAGAACGACCTGCTGACGAACCAGACGAGCCTCACCGCGCGGCTGCCCGGCCACACGGTGTCGGCGGGCGTGGAGTTCGTGCGCGAGGGCAGCGCCACCTGGAACCAGGCCCAGACGGGCAACCAGCCCCAGGTGGACCTCTACGCGCCGGATCCGTCGACGCTCCCGTTCGGGCCGCTGCCCGAGAACCTCGGCAACCCGAACGAGGCGACGACGACGACGCTCGGCGCCTATCTGTTCGAAACCGTGCCGCTCGGCGACCACGTCGAGGCCACGGGCGGCCTGCGATGGGACCGCGCCCATGTGGACTACACGTCGACGAATCGCGCCGAGGGCACGTCCACCGCGATCGAGAAGACCGAGTCGGTCGTGAGCTGGCGCGCCGGGCTCGTCTACAAGCCCCGCCCCAACGGCAGCCTCTACGCGGGCGTGGGCACGTCGTTCGACCCCGGCTACGACGCCGGCAACACGGGCACGGGCCTCAGCGAGGATCCCGCATCGGCCAACTACGTGAACCTCGACCCCGAGCGGACGATCAACTACGAACTCGGGACGAAGTGGGACCTGGCCTCGAACCGGATCGGCCTGACTGCGGCCCTCTTCCGCACCGAGAAGACCAACGCCCGCACCCGCAACGGCCGGGGCGAGCCCTTCGTGCTCGACGGTGAGCAGCGCGTCACCGGCGTCGAGCTCGGCGTATCCGGCTCCCTCGCGCCCTGGTGGTCGGTGCTGGCGAATGCCTCGTTCATGTCGAGCGCGGTCGTCGCCTCGGCCAACCCGGGCGAGATCGACGGGAACCTCGCGCTCACGCCGCGGGGCGCGGCCAGCTTGTGGACCACCGTCGACGTGCCGCACGGGGTCACGCTGGGCGGCGGCGTCGAGTTCCGCGACAGCGTCTACCGCAACGCCACCAACACCACCGAGGTGCCGAGCTACTGGCTCGTCAACGCGACCGCCGCGTGGCGCGTCAGCGAGCACCTGACCCTGCGCCTCATCGGCGACAACCTCGGCGACGCGCAGTACGTGGATCGCGTCGGCGGCGGGCACTACATCCCGGGGCCGCGCCGCTCCGCGCGCGTCACCACCGACATCCGGTTCTGAACCCGGCGCCCGGGCCGCGCCGGCCCGGGCCGCCCATCGCCACGAGAGGAGTGGGGACGCGCCGCGTCCCGCCAGTCATGTTGATCCAGATTCCCGACGTGTTCACATCCGCGCAGGTGGCCGACGTGCGCCAGCAGCTCGACGCGGCCGAGTGGGTGGACGGCCGTGTCACGGCCGGCCACCAGTCGGCGCGCGTCAAGGACAACGAGCAGATCCCGGAGGGCCATGCGGCCTCGCGAGAGGTCGGCCGGCTCGTCATCGGCGCGCTCCAGCAGAACCCGCTCTTCGTCACGGCCGCCCTGCCGCGCCAGATCTTCCCGCCGCTCTTCAACCGCTATACCGGCGGACAGGCCTTCGGCAGCCACGTCGACAACGCCATCCGGCACGTCCGCGGCACCGGCCAGCCGGTGCGGACGGATCTGTCCGCGACGCTCTTCCTCAGCGCGCCGGACGACTACGACGGCGGCGAGCTGGTCGTCGAGGACACCTACGGCGTGCACACCGTCAAGCTGCCGGCCGGCCACCTGATCCTGTACCCCGCGACCAGCCTGCACCACGTCCGCCCGGTCACGCGGGGGGCGCGCGTCTGCGCCTTCTTCTGGATCCAGAGCCTCGTGCGCGACGACGGGGAGCGGACGCTGCTGTTCGACCTCGACACGGCGATCCGCCGCCTCGCGCACGACGCGCCCGACCATCCCTCCGCCGTGCAACTCACCGGCGTCTACCACAACCTGCTGCGCCGCTGGGCCGAGGCCTGACGTCGGCCAGCCGCCGGAGACCGCCATGCCGTTCCGCACGCTGCTGTTCTGGACCCACCTCGTCGCCGGCGTCGTCGCCGGCGCCGTGATCTTCGTCATGTCGTTCACGGGCGCCGCCCTTGCGCTCCAGCCGCAGGTGCTCGCGTGGGCGGAGCGCGACATGCGCGTCGTCACGCCGCCGGCCGGCGGCGAGTGGCTGGGGGCGGAGGCGATCCTCGCGCGCGTGGCCGCCGCGCGGCCCGGCGAGCCGCCCACCGGCCTCACCCGGGAGCACGACCCGGCGGCGGCCGTGGCCGTCACGCTCGCGCCGCGCGCGGAGCCGTCCGGTGCGGCGGCACCCGGCGGACGCCGCCGCGGGCCGCAGGCGACGGCCTACGTGAATCCCTACACCGGCGCCATCCTCGGCGAGGTGGACCAGGCGTCGTTCGCGCGGCGGTTCTTCCGGCTGAACACCGACTGGCACCGCTGGCTGGCGGTCGAGGGCGAGGGGCGCGCCTCCGCCCGGTGGGTCACCGGCGTGTCGAACGCCGCGTTCCTCGTCCTGGCGCTCACCGGCCTCTACATCTGGGTACCGCGGGCCTGGTCCGCCGGCGCGGTCAGGGCCGTCGCCCTGTTCCGGGGCGGCCTCTCGGGCAAGGCGCGCGACTTCAACTGGCACAACGTGATCGGCCTCTGGGCGGGCCCCGTCATCGTGGTCCTGACCTTCACCGGCATGTGCATCTCCTTCCCGAAGACCTACGACGTCATCTACGCCGTCACCGGGATCGAGCGCCCCGCCCCGCCCGGCAGACCGGGCGCCGGTGACCGCGAACAAGCCCCCAGGCCTCGAGGTGGCACGCGCGGACCGCGTCTCGCCGAAGCCGCAAAGCCTCAAGGCGGCGAAATCGGATCGCGTCTCGCCGAAGCCGTAAAGCCTCAAGGCGGCGAAATCGGACCGCGTCTCGCCGAAGCCGCAAAGCATCAAGGCGGCGAAGGCGGAGTGAATGCCGCGTGGGCCGTCGCCGAACAGCAGATGCCCACGTGGCGGTCCATCGCGATGCGCCTGCCCGACGGAGCCGGGCGCGACATCAGCTTCACGATGAACGAGCGCGGCCGGCTCAACTCCCGGGCGCGGTCGACCCTCACGGTGGACGCGGCGACGGCCGCGGTCGTGGAGTGGACGCCGTGGGACGCCACCCCCGCTGCCCAGCGCCTTCGCACGTGGATGCGCTTCGGCCACACGGGAGAACTGTGGGGCCTGCCGGGACAGATCATCGCCGGCCTCGCGTCGGCGGGCGGCTGCGTCCTTGTCTGGACCGGCCTGGCGTTGGCGTGGCGCCGGTTCACCGCCTGGCGCGGTCGCCGCGGCCGTCTCTCCACTCCCGCGGCCCGCCAGGCCGCCTGACATCCCGCACAACACGAGCGCCCTCTCCTGGGGCGCACGTGTGAGCAGAAGAAGTTGAGACTGGATCTCATTTCGACGAGGTGACCAACATGCTTTCAGTCACATCCACCGACCACGGCGAAACCTGGGGCGTGTCGCGCTGCGCGTGCGGCCACTTCACCCTGCGTGTCGGTCCGCTCCGCCTCGACCTGTCGGCCGAGGACTTCGTTCGGCTCTCGCGGCTGCTGCGTGAGGCCGACGCCCACTTTCTCGGAGGACACGACGGCCCGGCACACGTCCATGAGCGCGACCACGCGAGCGTCGCGCACTGACCCTGGGGACGAAATGGTCATCATCGAGGACTCCCACTGGCCCCTGGTCGTCGTCGGCGTCGCCGACGGGCCCGGGACGCCCATTCCCAATCAGGCCCAGGCGCTTGCGCGGTTCGAGTCGGACGAGCCCCGCCTCCTGACGCTCGTCGCGGGGGGAATCGGGGCCAAGGCCCTGGCCTCGCTCGACGAGCTGCTGCGGTGGGTCGCAGCCCGTCGCCGCGGCGGCCGCGGGTCGGCCGCCGCACTCGCCTGGGTCATTCCCGACGCGATGGCCCGCGCGGCCGTCGACAGCCTGCTGGCCCTGGAGGGGCACAGGATGCTCGGCTGCCCGGCGGCGACCTTCACGAATCCCCATAGCGCGTTGCACTGGCTCGGAAAGCTGGGCGAGGGGGCGGGCTCGCCGTCCGTCAGGCCCTCACCTGTCGGGCCGAAGGCCCAGGCGGCGCTCCATCACGAAAGGTCATGGCAATGACACACCGCACTGGTCGTCGACTGCGCTCCCACGTTGCGACCCGCGCGTCGTGGGCGCGGATTCTTCTCTTCGTCCTGGCGGCCGTCTGCGTGCCCGGCGCCGTCGGCGCCCAGCAACCCGCGGCGCTGATCGGCCTCGTGCGCGACGCCACTGGTGCCGTCGTCCAGGCCGCCACAGTCATCGTGCGCGCGGAACGTGGCGCGTTCGACGTGGTCGTCGAAACCGGAGCGGACGGCCGGTTCCATGTGCCGGGCCTTGCGACGGGCGCGTACGACGTCACAGTCGTCGCGCCCGGCTTCGCGGCCGCGGGGGCCCGTGTGGTTCTGCCGGCAGAGGGCCCCGTCGCCCTGACGCTGGAGCCAGCGCCGGTCATCGAGGAGGTACGCGTGGTCTCCGCGTCCAGGCAGGACGAGCTGCGGCAGGCGCTGAACACGCGGGTCGACGTCGTCAGCCGGGCCCGCATCGAGGACAGCGGCGCGCAGACCGTCGCCGAGGTGCTCCGCGAACTGCCCGGCGTGTTGACACGCCGGGGATCGGAGACGGCCGGCGCGGCGGGCGAGCAGATCCAGGGCATCGACTCCCGCCAGGTCCTGGTGCTGGTGGATGGCATGCCGCTCGTCGGCGCGCGCGGGATCAAGCGCGGCGTGGTGAACCTGGACCGCCAGTCCACCGCCCGGCTCGAGCGCATCGAGGTGGTGAAAGGGGCGTCGTCGGCGTTGTACGGGTCCGACGCCATTGGCGGCGTCATCAACCTCATCACCCGTGACGTGTCGGCACCGCTCGATCTCTCCGCGGCGGTCTCCGGCGGCAGTCTTGGGGAGGTCAACACGCGCGGGTCAGTCGGCGCGCGCGCCGGCGGGTGGTCGGGGCTCTTCACGCTCGAGCGTCACCAGCAGGACGGCTTCGACCTGACGCCGACGACCTTCGATACGACAGGCGCGCCCTTCGAGCGCGTCGACACACTCGCGAAGGTCAGCGGCGCGCTCGCGGAGGCCATGACGATCGAGGCGCTCGCGACCGGCTATCGCAACACGACGACCGGGCGCTCCACCGGGGAGCTGGGGCCGCAGTCGGACGACATCCGCGACGCCGCGCTCAACACCGGGATCACCCTTCGCTGGGCGCCGCGCCCGGCCGTCGGCCTGGAGGCGCGTGGCTACCACGCGCGGTTCGACGAGGACTCCACCGCGGCCCTCGCCGACGGCACCGCGCTCGAGCCCGGATCGCTCGACGAGCGTCTTGCGCGGCTCGACGCGTCGCTGTCGTGGTACCCCGACGCGAGGCAGCAGGTCCAGGTTGGCGCGGAGTGGACACGCGACGAGTACGCCGGTGTCAACCGGATTGCCTTCGACGAAGGGGTGCACCAGACGACGGCGGTCGGGTGGGCCCAGTACCGCCTGAGCCTCGCCGACCGGGTCACGACGACCGTCGGCCTGCGGGTCGACCACCACTCGACCTTCGGCACGGCCCTGTCGCCGAAGGTCGCGGGGAACGCGCGGCTCGCCGACGGTGTCAACGTGCGCGCGTCCTGGGGCCGCGGGTTCCGCGCGCCGGACCTCGGCCAGTTGTACTACCGCTTCCTGAACCCGACGAACTTCTACCAGGTGATTGGCAACCCCACGCTGGAACCGGAATACGCGGACTCGGTGCAGGTCGGGGCCGAGCTGGTCACGTCAGGCCGACGCGCCCGCCTCGGCGTCAACGTCTTCCACAACGACGTCCGGGCGCTCATCGACTCGGTGAGCCTCGGGTTCATCACGTCGCCCGCCCAACTGGAGGCCGTGCTCGCGAGCGAGGGGCTGGACCCCGCGTTCCGTCCGACCCTCGGGCGCCTGCTCTTCACCTACAGGAACGTCTCGAACGCCGTCACGCAGGGGGTTGAACTCGACGGCGAGATGGCGTTGACGCCGCGGGCGACGATCGGAGGGGCCTACACCTACCTTGACGCGCGCGACACCGACAGCGGCGTCGAGCTGACCGGCCGTCATCCGCACCAGGGGCACGTCCGGTTCGGGTGGCGCTCCGACCGCGCGGGCTTCTCGGCCAACCTGCGCGGGACGTTCTACAGCGCGTGGATCGTGTCGCATGGCGACCCGGACACCACCGGCGACGCCTTCGCGCTCTGGGACCTCTACCTGTCGCAGCGAGTGGCAGGCGGACTCTCGGCCTTCGCGGCGGTGGACAACCTCGCCGGCAGCCAGGACCCCAACACCGGCGCCATCGGCGCAAACGGCGCGCCGGCCGCCATCTACCGCGCAGAAGCGGGGCGCACGGCGCGATTCGGCGTGCGCTGGTCGTGGACCCGTCAGTGACGACCCGGGGAGGAAACCATCATGTGCAGACCGTTCATCGCCGTCGCAACAGTCGTCCTCCTTGCCCTGGCGTCGCCGGCTCCGGCGGCAGGCGGGGAGGGCATCCTCCTCATGGCGCACGGCGGATCGGAGCAGTGGAACGCCCACGTCCGGGCGCTCGCCGGGCGAATCGACAGTCCCGACCGGCCCGTCGAGGTTGCCTTCGGGATGGCCTCGCGCGTCACGCTCCAGGCCGGCATCGACAGGCTCGCGGAACGGGGCGCCACGTCGATCGTCGCCGTGCCGCTCTTCATCTCCTCGCACAGCTCCGTCATCCGGAGCACGCAGTACCTGTTCGGCCTCACCGAGGAGAGGCCGCGCGATCTCGAGATCTTCGCGAAGATGGCGCACGGACACGGCGCCGGACACGGGGGGCACGACGCGGCTGCCGTCGATGCCGCGGCCAACATGCGCCCCGTCGATGCGCCGGTGCCGATCCGCATGGTTGGCGCGCTCGACCACCACGCCATCGTTGCGGACATCCTGCTGGACCGGGCGCGGTCCATCAGCACGACGCCGGCACGCGAGGCCCTGGTCCTGGTGGCCCACGGTCCCGTGCCGGACGCGGACAACGAACGGTGGCTGGGGGACATGCGCGTGCTGGCGGCCCGGATGGCCGGCGCCGCCGCCTTCGCCAGCATCGACACCCTGACCGTGCGGGACGACGCCCCGGAGCCGTTGCGCGGCGAGGCCGCCGAGGCGCTGCGCCAGCTCGTGTCGCGTCGATCGGCCGGGGGACGCCGGGTGCTCATCGTCCCGCTGCTCCTGTCGTACGGAGGCATCGAGAAGGGCATCCGGGAGCGCCTGGACGGGCTCGACTACGTGATGGCGGCGCAGGGGCTGATGCCGGACGAGCGTCTGGCGGCGTGGGTCGAGGCGGTGGCGAGGCGGTAGGCGCGGGTCCCTGCAGCCCCGCTCCCCCGCGTCCTACTTGAGCAGCATGAGCAGCAGCGCCTTCTGGGCGTGCAGGCGGTTCTCCGCCTGGTCGAACACCACCGAGGCGTGCGACTCGATCACCTCGTCGGTGACTTCCTCGCCGCGGTGGGCGGGGAGGCAGTGCATGAACACCGCGCCGGGGCCGGCGAGGGCCATCAAGGGCTCGTTGACCTGGTAGGGCGTGAAGGTCTTCTTGCGCTCGGCGTACTCGACCTCCTGGCCCATCGACGTCCAGACGTCGGTGTACACCGCGTCGACGCCCTTCACCGCGGCCTTCGGGTCGGTGAACTCGCGGAGGCCCGCGCCGCCGGTGGCGACGCGCGCGGCCTCGGCGGCCACTTCCTCGGGCAGCTCGTAGCCCTCCGGCGTGGCGACGTTGACCGACGCGCCCAGCATCACGGCGGCGTGCACGAACGAGGTGGCCACGTTGTTGCCGTCGCCGACGAACGCCACGGTCTTGCCGGCGAAGTCGCCGCCCCAGAGCTCGGCGAGCGTCTGCATGTCGGCGAGCGCCTGGCACGGATGTTCCTCGTCCGAGAGGGCGTTGATCACGTGCAGGGCCTTCGTGGACCGCGACACGAACGTCAGGCGCTCCTGGGCGAACGTGCGGATGACGACGGCGTCGACCCAGCGCTCGAGGTTGCGGGCCACGTCGTGGACGGGCTCGCGGTCCGCGTGCATCACGTCGGCGGGGATCTCGACGATGTCGCCGCCGAGCTCCCGCGCCCCGATCGTGAAGGTGACACGGGTCCTGAGCGACGGCTTCTCGAAGAGCAGCCCGACGTGCCGCCCGTCGAGCGCGTGCGCGGTCGGCGCGCGCAGCCCCAGCGACCGCTCGGTCTTGAGGCGCGTGGCGAGCGCGATCGCCTGCCCGAGCTCGTCGTGGCTCAGGTCGAGGATCGAGAGGAAGTTCCGCGAGGCGAGCGACGGCACGCCGTCGTCCAGTGTCCGCATCGAAGCGCCCATGGTCAGGTCCTGTAGTCGGCGTTGATTCGCACGTACTCCGCCGAGAGGTCGCACGTGTACATGACGGCGCGGCCGGGCCCGCCCGTGCCGAGGTCGACCCCCAGCGTGACGTCGGTGCCGGCGAGGTGCTCGGCGGCGGCCGGGGCCCGCTCGTCGTGGGGCTGTCCCTGGTCGAAGAGCACCAGCGAGCCGACCGTCACCCGCGCGCGCTCGAGGACGAAGGGCACGCCGCTGCGTCCGGCCGCGGCCACCAGGCGGCCCCAGTTGGGGTCGCCCCCGTGGACGGCGGTCTTCACGAGCGGCGAGTTCGCGATCACCCGCGCCGCCACCCGCGCGTCGTCGGTCGTCGCCGCGCCGGTGACGGTGACCTCGACGAGCTTGGTCGCGCCCTCGCCGCCGCGCACGATGCCGAGCGCGAGCTCGCGCGAGACGGCCCTGAGCGCGTCGGCGAGCACGGGCAGCGACGCCTCGTCGATGGCCACGCCGCTCGCGCCGCTCGCCAGGGCGAACACGCAGTCGTTGGTCGAGCTCTCGCCGTCGACCGTGATGGCGTTGAACGTGTCGGCCGCCGCGTCCACCAGCGCCCGGCGCAGCAGCGCCGGCGGGACGGCCGCATCGGTCGCCAGGTAGCCGAGCATCGTCGCCATCCGCGGCTCGATCATCCCGGAGCCCTTCGCCATGCCGCCGACGCGGAAGGTGCCGCCGGCGAACGCCACCTCGACGGCGCACGCCTTGGGGAAGGGATCGGTCGTCATGATCGCGAGCGCCGCGTCGGCGTGGCCCTCGCGGGCGAGCGCCGCCCACGCCGACGGGATGCCCCGGCGGATCTTGTCCATCGGCAGGTTCACGCCGATGACGCCCGTCGACGCGACCAGGGCCTGGGCCGGGTCGCAGCCCGCGGCGGCGGCGGCGAGGGCGGCCATCTCGCGCGCGTCGGCGAGGCCCTGGGGACCCGTGCAGGCGTTCGCGCACCCGCTGTTGGTCACGATCACGGCCACCCGGCCCTCGCCCGACGCGAGGTGCTCGGCCGAGACGACGAGCGGCGGGGCCTTGGCGAGGTTGGTCGTGAAGATGGCGGCCGCGCTCGCCGCCGCGTCGGCGGCGAGCAGCATGAGGTCGGGCTTGCCGGACGGCTTGATCCCGCACGACAGCCCTGCCGCGCGGAAGCCGGCCGCGGCGGTGATGCCGCCGTCGATGCGAGTGATCCGGGGATGCGTGTGTGTCACGTGTCGGTCCCGATGTGGGTGGTCCGTTGGCCACGGGCCGCGCCGGCCGCCGTCTCGCGGCCGGGCGCCCGGTGGAGGGCGCGCCGCGCTAGATCGGGCGCGCCGGGCGCGGGTCGAGGGTGAGCACGACCGCCTGCTGCCCGCAGCGCCGGAAGGTCGGGCAGGTGTGGCAGTCGCGGACGATCTTCTCGGGCACCCAGAGGTGGGGCACGATGCTGAAGCCCATGTGGACGAAGTAGCCCGGCTGGTGCGTGAAGGCGACCAGCTTCTGGTACCCGTCGATGCGGGCGCGGCGGTCGAGTTCCGCGACGAGCCGCATGCCGAGGCCGAGCGCGCGCGCCTCGCGGCCCACGACGAGCGACCGCACCTCCGCCACCGTCGCGCTGAGCGGCGCGAGCTCGGCGCAGCCCACGATCCGGCCGTCCACCAGCGCCACGACGAAGCCCGTCGCGCGGCTGGTCAGCTCGTCGAGCGTCCGCGGCAGCAGGTGGCCCTCGGCGAGGTGCGCCTCGATGAGCGCGTGGATGGCCGGCGCCTCCGACACGTCCGCCGTCCGCAGCAGGATGGGCGAGCGGCCGGGCACGGCCACCGCCACCGCGGCGAACGCGGTCGGCCCCGGCCCCGCCTGGGCCGCCGGCTTGTCGAGAGTTCCCTGCACGCTCATGCCCCCACCTCCGCCAGCACGCCGTCGAGGACGCCCACGGCCTCGGCGATCTCGCCGGCCGTCACCGTCAGCGGCGGCAGCATCCGGACGACCGAGCCGCCGGTCCGGTTCACCAGCAGGCCGGCCTCGCGCGCGCGGTCCACGACGGCCGCCGCGTCCACCGCGAGGTCGAGCCCGCGCATCAGGCCGACGCCGCGCAGCCCGCGCACCGCCGCGGGGTGCGCCGCGGCGAGGTCCGCCAGCGCCCGCTCGAAGACCGGCGCCACCTCGCGCACGTGGCCGATGAGGCCGCCGTGCTCGGGCCGGTACGGGACGGCGTCGGCCGTGCCCGTCAGCTGCTCGAGCACGTAGAGCGACGCCCGGCTCGACAGCACGTTGCCGCCGTAGGTGCTGCCGTGGTCGCCGGCCATGACCTGCGCCGCGACCTTCGCCGAGACCAGCGCCGCGCCGATCGGCACGCCGGCGCCGAGCGCCTTGCCGACCGACACGAGGTCGGGGGCCAGGCCGAGCGCCGGGAAGTGGAAGGCGTCGCCCGTGCGCCCGAGCCCGCACTGCACCTCGTCGGCGATGAGCAGTGTCCCGGTGCGACGCGTCGCGCGTGCGATCGCGGCGGCCGTCTCCGCGGGGAGCGGCCGCACGCCGCCCTCGCCCTGGATCGGCTCGGCGATGATCGCCGCCGTGCGCTCCGTGATGGCCGCCTCGATGGCCGCCGGGTCGTCCGGCGAGACGAACGTGACGCCGGGGATGAGCGGCTCGAACGGCGCCCGGTAGCCCTCGTTGGCCGTCACCGACAGCGCGCCCATCGTCCGCCCGGAGAACCCGTGCTCGAGGGCGACGTACCCCGTGCGGTCGGTGACGCCCTGGGTGTACCAGTAGCGCCGCGCGAACTTGAGGCAGGCCTCGACGGCTTCCGCGCCGCTGTTGCAGAAGAACGTGCGCTCGAGCCCCGACAGCGCGGCCAGCTTGGCCGCGAGGCGGCCCTGCAGCGGGTGATGGTACAGGTTCGACGTCTGGATGAGCGTGGCCGCCTGCTCGGCCACCACGCGGGCGAGGCCCGGGTGCCCGTGCCCGAGGACCACGACGCCGATCCCGGAGATGAAGTCGAGGTAGCCGCGGCCGCCCTCGTCGAACAGGCGCGTCCCCTCGCCGCGGACGAACACCACGGGCTGGCGCTTGTAGGTCTGCAGCACGTGCTGCGCGTCGAGGGCCTGGACGTCGCTCATCTCTGGATCACCGTTCCACGAATGGCCGTTCCCGCCAGCGCGCGCCCGAGCGCCGCCGGCTCGCGGCCGTCCACGATTGCCACCGCCGCGACCCCCGCGGCCACCGCCGCGCGGCACGCGGCCAGCTTGGCCACCATGCCCGCGCTCGCCGTGCCCGACCGCACCAGCGCGCGCACGGCCCGCTGGTCGAGCACCGGGATCGTCGCGCCCCCCGTGTCGAGGACACCGGCCGTGGCGCCCGCGATCACCAGGCGGGCGGCGCCGATCCGCGCCGCGAGGCTGCCGGCCAGCGTGTCGGCGTTCACGTTGTAGAGCCGCCCGCCCCGCCCGGCGCCGATGCAGGCGATCACGGGGACGAAGCCGCCCGCGGTCAGCGCGGCCAGCAGCGGCGGCGCCGGCGCGGCCACCGGCTGGCCGACCAGCCCGAGGTCCACCGTCTCGCCCGACGTGGCCCGGAACGGCGGCGCCGGCCGCACCGGGGCGACGCCCGCGTCGGCGCCCGTCAGGCCCACGGCCCGGCCGCCGGCCGCGTTGATCGCGGCCACGAACCGCGTGTTCACCGTCCCCGCCAGTACCGCGACGACCACGGAGAGCGTGGCCTCGTCGGTCACGCGCAGGCCGTCGACCTGCCGCTTCGGGATGCCGGCGGCCGCCATGGCCTGGTCGATCTCCCGGCCCCCGCCGTGGACGACGACGAGGGGGCCGCCGGCCGCCTGCCGGCGGATGACCCGCGCGATCGCCGCGAGGCGGCCCGGGTCCTCGAGCAGCTCGCCGCCCAGCTTGAGCACCACGGGCGCCCGCCGTGTCCTGGTGCGCGCCACGTCAGACCAGCCCGGCGCGCTCGTCGACGCCGCACATGACGTTGAAGTTCTGCACGGCCTGGCCGGCGGCGCCCTTGAGCAGGTTGTCGATCACCGACGCGACGAACACCCGGCCGGTCGGCTCGTCCACCTTCCAGCCGACGTCGCAGAAGTTCGTCCAGGCGACGTGCTTGATCTCGGGGAGCGTCTCGCCGGCCACGCGGACGAAGGGCGCGGCCGGGTACGCCGTCTCGAACGCGAGCGCCACGTCGGCCGCGGTCGTCCCGGGCACGAGCCGCGCGTGGAGGCTGGCGAAGATGCCCCGGTCGAGCGGCACGAGGTGCGGCACGAACGTGACGGGCCGCCCGAGGCCCTGCTCCATCTCGGGCGTGTGCCGGTGGCCGAACGGGTTGTACGCGGCGACGCTGCCGTGGTTCTCCGAGAAGTGCGTCCGGTCGCTCGCCGCCTTGCCCGCGCCCGACAGGCCCGACTTCGCGTCCACGACGATGTCGGTGTGGTCGGCGAGCAGGCCCGCGCGGACCAGCGGGAGCAGGCCGAGGAGCGTGGCGGTCGGGTAGCAGCCGGGGTTCGACACGAGGCGGGCCTCGCGGATGGCCGGGGCCTCGAACTCGGTGAGGCCGTAGGCCACCCCGGCGGGCATCGGGCCCGTCGCGGGGTAGTGCGCCGCGCGCGCCCGGTCGTCGGTGAGCCGGAACGCGCCGGAGAGATCGATGACGCGCTGGCCGGCGGCGAGGCAGGCGGGCGCGACCTCGGCGGAGGCCTTCTCGGGCAGCGCGAGGACGACGAGCTCGGCGGCGGCGGTGACCTCGGCGAGGTCGAGCGGCCGGATCTCGCCGTCGAAGATGCGGGCGAGGCCCGGCAGGCGGCGCGGCGCGCTGGTGGCCTGCGAGGCGGTGGCGAGGACGAGCCGCGCGACGGGGTGCCTGGCGAGCAGGCGGACGAGCTCCTGGCCGGCGTAGCCGGTGGCGCCGACGACGGCGACGCGGACGGCGGCGGCCGGGGCCTGGGCGTCGTGGGACGGGGCGGGGACGGGGCGCATGGGTGTCTCGAGGCTGAAAAACTATTCGTCCAGAAGAATAACTATACATGCCCGAACGGACGGCCGTCAATCACCAATGGAGATGACACGGCGGGCTTCTCATGTATACTGATTCAAATATACGCATAATTATGAGAGCCCGCCGGTTGTCGGCCATCGCGGACGTCGTCGCGCACGAGGCGGTGCGCAACCAGGAGCAGCTGCGGCAGCGCCTGGCGGCGCGCGGCTTTGTCGTGACGCAGGCGACGCTGTCGCGGGACATCAAGGCGCTGGGGCTGGTGAAGCGCGCGTCGGACGGCGCCTACCAGCCGGCGGCGGCCGAGGCGGCGCCGCCGCCGACGGCGCTCACGGCCCTCACGCGGGCGCTCGGCGAGTTCCTGCTCTCGATCGACGCGGCCGAGCAGCTCGTCGTCATCAAGACGGGGCCGGGCCAGGCGTCGCTGCTGAGCCTGGCGATCGACCGCGCGCGGCTGGAGGATGTCGTCGGCACCATCGCCGGCGACGACACGATCCTCGTGGTGTGCCGGGACGCCCGGCGCGCGCGCGGCGTCGTGCGGCGCTTCGAGGCGCTGGCGGGACAGTAGGCGGCGCCCGCGGGCGCCGGATTCGGGGAAGCAGGGCAATGGCAGAACGCATCGTGCTGGCCTACTCGGGGGGCGTCGACACGTCGGTGGCGATCCCGTGGCTGGCGGAGAAGTACGCGGCCGAGATCGTCACGGTCACGCTGGATCTCGGCCAGGGCCGCGAGCTCGACGAGGTGCGCGACCGCGCGCTGTCGACCGGCGCGGTGCGGGCGCACGTGCTCGACGTGCGGGAGGAGTTCGCCCGCGAGTACATCCTGCCGGCGCTCAAGGCCAACGCGGTCTACGAGAAGCACTACCCGCTGGCGACGGCCCTCGGCCGGCCCCTCATCGCCAAGAAGCTGGTGGAGGTGGCGGCCTTCGAGCAGGCCACCGCGATCGCCCACGGGTGCACGGGCAAGGGCAACGACCAGATCCGCATCGAGGTCTCGGCCCGGGCGCTCGCGCCGAAGCTCCGGATCATCGCGCCCGGCCGGGAGTGGGGCCTGTCGCGGACCGGCGCCATCGGCTACGCGCGCCAGCGGGGCATCCCGATCCCGGCGACGCTCGAGAGCCCCTACAGCATGGACCGCAACCTCTGGGGGCGGTCGGTGCAGGCCGGCGTCCTCGAGGACCCCTGGCTCGAGCCGCCCGAGGAGATCTGGGCGCTGTCGAAGCCGCCGGAGAAGGCGCCGGACGAGCCTGCCTTCGTGGAAATCCGCTTCGAGGCGGGGGTGCCCGTCACGGTGAACGGCGTCGAGATGCCGCTCGCCGAGCTCATCGACAGCCTGTCCACCATTGCGGGCGCGCACGGCGTGGGGCGGCTCGACATGGTCGAGAACCGCCTCGTCGGCATCAAGTCGCGCGAGGTCTACGAGGCGCCCGCGGCCGTCGTCCTGCACCTCGCGCACCGGGAGCTCGAGGCGTTCGTGACGACCGCGGCCATGAGCCGGTTCAAGCAGGCCGTCGCCGTGGAGTACGCCGACCTCGTCTACAATGGCAGCTGGTTCACGCCGCTGCGCGAGGCCCTCGACGCGTTCGTCGAGAAGGTCCAGGAGCGCGTGACCGGCGTCATTCGCCTGAAGCTCTTCAAGGGCGACTGCCGCGTTGTCGGCCGCACGTCCCCATACGGCCTCTACGACCACGGCCTCTCGACCTATGACGAAGGCGACGTCTTCGACATGGCGGCGGCCGCGGGGTTCATCAAGATCTACGGACTGCCCGTCGAGACGGCGGCCAGGAAGAAGCCTAGCGCTGAGTAATCAAGAATCAAGAATTCAGCAACCTTCTTGATTCTTACTTCTTGATTCTTGATTACTCACGATCACCATTCCCCCATATGTCCAAGCACCTCTGGTCCGGCCGGTTCGACGGGGCGCCCGACCCCGCGGCGTTCGACTTCGGCGTCTCGTTCCGCTTCGATCGACGGCTGTTCGAGGACGACGTGACGGGCAGCCTGGCCTGGGCCGAGGCGCTCGGGGCGGCGGGCGTGCTGTCGGGCGGCGACGCCGAGGCCATCCGCCTCGCGCTGACCGCGATTCTCGAGCAGGGGCGCCGCGATCCGGGCTGGGTCACCGGCGACGACGAGGACGTCCACAGCTTCGTCGAGCGGCAGCTCGTCGGGCGGATCGGCGACGCGGGCCGCCGCCTGCACACGGGCCGCTCGCGCAACGAGCAGGTGTCGCTCGACCTCCGGCTCTACCTGCGCCGCCGGATCCCGCTGCTGCAGGCCCGAGTCGCCGCGCTCGTCTCGGTCTTCGCGGACCAGGCGGAGAAGGCGGGCGGCGCGCTCATGCCGTCCTACACGCACCTGCGCCGCGCGATGCCGGTGCTCGCCGCGCACCACCTGCTGAGCCATGCCGCGGCGCTGCGGCGCGACCACGACCGGCTGGCCCGGGCGGCGGCCGAGGCCGACGCCCTGCCGCTCGGGTCCGGCGCCATCGCCGGGACGAGCTACGCGGTCGACACCGCCGCGCTCGCGAGGCGCCTGGGCTTCTCGCGCGTCGTCGCCAACAGCATCGACGCCTCGTCCGATCGCGACTTCGCGGCGACCTTTCTCCATGCGGTCGCCGTCGCGATGGTGCACCTCTCGCGCATCGCCGAGGACTTCATCCTCTTCACGAGCGAGGAGTTCGGCTTCTTCGAGCTGGCCGACCAGTCGGCCACCGGCAGCAGCATGATGCCGCAGAAGAAGAACCCCGACCCGCTCGAGCTGGTCCGCGGCAAGTCGGGCCGCGCCATCGGCCACCTCGCCGGCTTCCTCGCGACGATGAAGGGGCTGCCGACCGGGTACAACAAGGACCTGCAGGAAGACAAGGAACCGGTCTTCGACGCGGAGGACACGCTCGCCGTGTCGCTCGAGGCGACGGCCGCCGTCGTCGGCCGCCTCACCCTGCGGCCGTCGGTGAGCCGCACGGCCGCGTCGGGCCTGCTCCTGGCAACCGACGTCGCCGACTACCTCGTCGCGCGCGGCGTGCCGTTCCGGCAGGCGCACGAGATCGTCGGCAGCCTGGTCCGACGGCTGCTGGCCGAGGGCCGCGGCTTCGAGAGCCTGACGATGGAGGAGTGGCGCGCGGCGAGCCCCGAGTTCGCCGACGACGTGCGCGACGCGATCACCCCGGAGCGTTCGGTCGCGACGAAGCGGACGCCGCAGTCCACGCACCCGGAGCAGGTGGCCGCGATGCTCGCCGAGACCCGGGCCTGGCTTTCGGCTTGCTCGCGCTGAGGGGCTCTGTTAGACTGCTGACACCTGCGCCCCAACGGTTTCGCCTCCTGATTTCCAGGTTGACCGGTGCCGGATGTCGGCGCCGGGCGCCGTCCGCGGCGCCCACCATCCCCGCCCACACGCGTGTTCTGAGAGTCGGTCTTCGGGGGAGTGTATGCAGGAACGCCGGCTTCGGCCCGGTGACGCGCTGGACGACTACTGTCCGCGCGAGCGTCGCATCACCGATCACGCCGTCGTGGCGATGATCGACGACACCATCAAGCAGACGCGGTGCGTCTCGTGCGACACCGAGCACGAATACAAGCACGCCCGCATCCCGGCCCAGCGCCGCAAGAGGGCCGACACGGCCCTCTTCACCCAGGTGCTCGACGGCCTCAATCCCCCATCCGCCCGCATCGCCAGTCGCCTCGACGACGAGCCCGACGACACGCCAGCCGCCCCGCCCGAGGCGCCGGCCGCCGCGCCCCCGACCGCGCCTGAACCGGCCGGCCAGGACGCGCCCCGCGCCGCGGCGGCCACCGACGAGGCCGCGGCCGACGACGGCGACGGCGCGCCGGCCGGCCACGAGGCCGCCGACCAGCCGCCGGTCGACGAGTTCCCGGACGAAGGACCCATCCGGCGCCGCCTGTTCCGCGCGCAGCTCCCGCGGCACGAGGGACAGCAGACGCTGACGCGGACGCTGCCCGACTTCACCGTCCGCCAGCCCGGTTCCGGCCGCGGCGCCCGTCCGGGCGGCCCGGGGCAAGGGCAGGGCCAGGGTCAGGGCCGCCGGCGCGGCGGCGGCGGCCAGCACGGCGGCGGGCAGAACCGTTTCGGCAGCGGCCGCGGCGGCCAGGGGCAGGGCGGCGGCCGCGGCCCTGGGCAGGGCCAGGGGCAAGGTCAGGGCCAGGGACGGCGACGCCGGGGCAAGAAGAAGTAAGAAGTTAGAAGTTAGAAGTTAGAAGTTAGAAGTTAGAAGTCAGAAGTTAGAAGTCAGAAGTTGGAACCTGAGGAACCCGAGGAACCCGGAACCTGAGGAACCCAGAGGGAGCGTGATGCAGCTCGAAGGGAAAGTCGGTCTGATCGTGGGCGTCGCCAACAAGCGCTCGCTGGCCTGGGCGATTGCGCAGTCGGCGGCGGCAGAGGGCGCGACGCTCTATCTCACCTACCAGGGCCGGTTCGAGGAGCACGTCAACGAGCTCGCCGACACGCTCTCGCCGCGCCCCCGGGTGCTGCCGCTCGACGTGCAGAACGACGGGGAGATCGACGCGGTCTACGCGGAGATCGCCCGCGAGCACGGCGGGCTGGACTTCCTCGTGCACGGCGTGGCGTTCGCCAACCGCGACGAGCTGACGCAGCCCTTCAGCCTCACCTCCCGGGAGGGGTTCCGGATGGCGCTCGACATCAGCGCCTACTCGCTCGTGGCGCTGTCGCGCGGCGCGCGGCCCCTCATGCAGGCGCGCGGCGGCGGCAGCATCGTCACCCTGACCTACCTGGGCAGCGACCGCGTGTTCACGAACTACAACGTGATGGGGGTGGCCAAGGCCGCGCTCGAGTCGTCGGTTCGCTACCTCGCGGCCGATCTCGGCGCCGACCAGATCCGCGTGAACGCGATCTCCGCCGGGCCGGTCAAGACGCTGGCCGCGGCCGGCATCGGCGGCTTCTCCACGATCCTCGGCGTGGTCCGCGAGCGCGCGCCGCTCAAGCGCGCCATCGAGGCGTCGGAGGTCGGCGACACGGCGGTGTTCCTGCTCGGGCCCGGCAGCCGCGGCATCACCGGCGAGGTGCTGATGGTGGACGCCGGCTTCCACGCGATGGGCATGTAGCGGGCCGCGCCCCGGGCTCCCCGCGACTCCTGCTACGATCCCCCGGTGCCGCTCGTCCTCCCGGCCCGCCACGTGATCCGGGCCACGCCCCGCACCCGCATCATCCAGCTCGAACTGGGCGACCAGCCGCTCGCCTTCCAGGCCGGGCAGGCGGTCATGGCCGGCCTGCCCGGTTCCCCCGTCCGCAAGCCCTACTCGATCGCCTGCTCGCCGGGGCAGGCCGCGCGCGATCGGCTGCTCGAGCTGCTCGTGCAGGTGGACGACACCGGTTCGCCCGACCCGCATCTCGAGCGGGTGATTCCCGGTGGGGAGGTGGCGTTCGAGGGGCCCTTCGGCACCTTCGTCCTCGATGCCCCGCCGGCGGAGCCTGCCGTGATCTTCCTGGCGGGCGGCACGGGCATCGCGCCGCTCCGCGCGATGCTGTGGCGCCTGCTCGAGCAGGATTGGGGCGGGCGGGTGGCGCTCCTGTACTCGGCGCGCGCCCCCGAGGAGTTCGCCTACCGGGAGGAGCTCGAGGCGCTCGCCGCCGAGGGGCGGATCGAGCTCGGGCTGACGGTGACGCGCGCCCGCGACGGGTGGGCTGGTGTCACCGGCCGCATCGACAGGCGCCTGGTCGAGGGGATCCTGGCGGGCGCGCGCGCGCACGCCTACCTGTGCGGGCCGCGCGCCTTCGTCGCCGACGCGGCGGCGCTGCTGCTGGCGGCCGGCGTGCCGGCCGCGGCGATCGACTTCGAGCGGTTCGCCTGAGAGGGGCGCCGGCGCCGCGACACGATGCCGAGGCCCGCGCGCCGGCCGGCCGGCGCCACGTCGCGCGGCCCGGAGGCCTGCCCGCCGTCCGTCGCGGCGAGCTGCTTGCGGCGGGCCTTGTCCTCGTACATCCGGCTGTCGGCGGCGGCGAGGAGCGCCTCGTACGTGTCGCCGTCCATGGGGTAGATCGCCGCGCCGGCGCTGATCGCCAGCGGCTGGCACGCGCCGGGCGCCGCCTCGAAGCGGGCGGTGTCGATCACGCGCTGCAGCTCCAGGCGCTTGCGCTCGGCCTCGTCCGGGCCGCAGCCGGCGAGGACGACGATGAACTCGTCGCCCGCGTAGCGGACGCAGATGTCGTACGGCCGGATGGCGCCCTGCAGGAGGGCCGCGACCTCCCGGAGCGCGCGATCCCCGACGTGGTGCCCGTGCCCGTCGTTGACGTCCTTGAAACCGTCCAGGTCCATCACCAGCAGCGCGACCTCCGACCGGAGGCGCTCGGCGCGGGCGAGCTCCCGCGCGAGGTGCGTGACCATGAACCGGGTGTTCGGCAGTCCCGTGAGCGGGTCGGTCAGCGAGTCCTGCTCGGTTCGCTCGAAGACGATCGCGTTGTGGATCACGGCCGAGGCCTGCTCGGAGACGCGGTCGAGCAGGCGCCGGTGGTCGTCGGTGTAGGCGCCGGGCGCGGCGTGGTACACGGCGAGCGCCCCGAAGAACCGCTCGCCGTCGACGAGCGGCGCGACGAGTATCGAGGCGAACGACGTGCCGCGCGCTGCGAGGCCGGCCGCCTCGAGGGCGGCGCCTGCGCCCCCGCCCACGAGGGACCGCCGGTTCCGCCCGACCCACGCCGCGAGGGCCCGGCCGCTCGTGATCGTCATCCCGCCCACGGCGCCGGCGTCGGCGCCGGTGGCGACGCGGCAGGAGAGCGACTCGCCGGACTCGTCGGCCAGGAACAGCGCGCAGGCCTCGACAGGCACCAGGCCGGCCAGCTTCGACGCGATGCGCGCCATGGTGTCCGCCACGCCGAGGCTCGTGCCGAGCGTCCGGGCCATCTCGTAGAGCGCGTGCAACTCGCGGTGTGCGCGCGCGATGTCGTCCAGGACGGCCTCGCCGGGGCGCGGCCCCGGAGCAGGCGCGGCGGCCTCGATCGCGGCCGTCTCGGCGGCCAGCGCGGGCAGCAGCCGGACGAACGCGGCCACGACCGTGGGGTCGAGGGCGCGTCCGGCCTCCTGGTTGATGACCGCCAGCGCCGCCTCGGGCGCCATCGCGGCGTGGTACGGCCGGTCCGAGGTGAGCGCGTCGTAGTAGTCGACGACGGCGAGGATGCGCGCGCCGAGCGGGATGGCCTCGCCCGCGAGGCCATCAGGATAGCCCTTGCCGTCCCAGCGCTCGTGGTGGCCCAGGATGAGCGGGGTGACGGGGTAAGGGAACGGCACGGCGCCGACGATTCCGGCGCCGACCTGCGGGTGCGCGCGGACCTTCTCGAACTCCTCGGCGGTCAACGGCCCGGGCTTGCCGAGGATCTGGTCCGGCACCGCCAGCGTGCCGATGTCGTGGAGGAGCGCCGCGATGTGCACGCCCTGCACCTCGTCGTCCGGCATCCCGAGGCCGCGCGCGAGCGCCGTCGCATAGCGCCGCACGCGCCCGATGTGTGTCGGCGCCGTCCGGTCCCGCGCGTCGATGGCGAGCGCGAGGGCCTCGATGGTGGCGAGGTGCAGGCCGGCCGTCTCGCGGCCCCGCCGCCGTTCGTCCTCGAGCCGCGCGCGGACGGCCGCGTCGATGCGGCAGGCGAGCCACGCGGCGGCGGCGATCACCGCGGCGACCCAGGCGCCCGTGACGCCGAGGCCCGCGATCAGGGCCACCCCGATCCCGGCGACGACTGCGGTCATCGCCGCGGCGCGGCCGGCCGGCCCCGCCAGGGCGCGGGCGCCGCCCGGGGCCCCGGGAGCCGGGCGGGCCGCATCGACGGCGCGGGCCAGCGACGCGGATGGGCGGTGGGCCGTGGGGCTGTCGTTCACGCTGGGCCTGAGAACTGGGGTGGGGATCCCCGAATCGAGCGGAGCATACCTTACGCTACTGTCATACGACAAGGCGAAAGAGTGACAGCAGATCGGCCTCCGGACACGCTGGAAGCGTTCGAGACAAGTCGCGAAAAACTAACCTAGAATCAACGCGATTTGCATGCAATTGCTCAGATGGATCCTACGCGACCCTGACAAATACGGCCTTGGAACGCGAGTATGACTCTAAACGACTTAATCGACATATCCTTGAGCGGGACGACCCTTCGAGCGACACGACCTACGCAGGCCGGAACAGTCCGAGGCCGAAGTGGCAGCCGAATCCCAGGGCGAGGGGGCCGTGGACCGGTTTGGCGAACGTGACCCGGAAGAGGCTCCCGCGGCGATCTGGCTGCCGGAGCCCGGGTTTGTCGCGGAAGCGGGCGAAGTCGGTTGGGCGGCGCCACTGGTGCCCCACAGGTACGGTTGGCAGCGCTTCGATGGAGATGACCTCCGGGAGTCGGCGCTCACCACATTCGCGCCGCACCTGGTCTTCGACGGTGAATCGGCGCTTGAGGTGCCACGGATGGAGATACGGCGTCACCGAACTCCAGGTCAGGGCGGTTGCGGTCAGTGGCTCTCCGATAGTGGCATGCCCGATGCCTTCAAGGGCTACTTGCCACTTGCCCCCGTCACGGCTCCAGATGCGTCGCAGCTCTCCGAGCGTGCGAGCGAGGGACGGGGCGAGCCCGCCCGGCGCGTGCACGAGCAAGCGGTCGAGGCGGCCGTCGCCGTTGCTGTCCCATGGGAGATAGAACGCGTGCTGATGGCGATTGCCGTCGGGCAGGTCGTGACCTGAGAGCGCCGCAGGGATCGCGTCATCGCCGAGCTCCTGCCGAACGCGGCTCATGACGGCCTGGCGCAGCAATTCGCCGATGCGCAGCGTGTCCTCCACACGGGGAAGTGGCCTGCCGGTCATCACGTACTGCACGCTGTCGAAGTTCGTCGGTGTGTCGGGGCGCCGAGTGCGCGTCGGGCGCAGCGCGTCGGTGGGCTTCACATAGTTGACCTTGCGTGCGGCAGGCGGTTGACTCCACCCGTGCTTCCGCAGGTCAGACGTTTCCACGGACAGGGCGTCGAGGAGGGATTCGGGCAACGTCGAGCGGAGTCGCTTCATGGCTTTCGCGTCATCCGTGAAACGGCGCCGGACGCTCTGGTAATCCGCACCTGGCAGGGGCACCAGAAGGGAGAACAGCTCACCGTGCACCTCGCCAGTGCTGCTGTCGTACGACTCCTCGCCGGGAACGCACGTAGGCGCAGGCGCAGTGTTCACCCGTGTCGCCTCGACCCACGACTCCGCGCGCCCGAGGTAGCCCATAACGGCAAGGAGGTCGTCGAGCAACGCCAGCTGCTCGCCAGATAGCTCGATGTCTGGCCAGGTCACATACAACGGCTGCTGTCTCGACACGGCGGCGAAGGCATCGAACACCAGCGACGTGTCACCCGCCTTCCACTGCGGCATGTAGTGTCGCGTGTGGCTGTGACTGGCGGGCGGCAGCACGTAGTGCGGTGCCTGGCTGGAAAGCGCCTCGACGAGCTCCGTGAGTACCGGTTCGCCATGGCGTCCCGTCTGCTTCACCTTGTGATGCCACGTGGCGATGAGCGCTCGGACGACCCGCCACGGTTCAGGGGGCCAAGGGATAGCCCCTTCGTTGACATGCCGGTCCCAGGGAGTAGCGTGGTACCGGCCAGCCAGGAACGTGAAGGCAAGCGACAGCATCGCTATTTCCCGTAGGTGACCGTGGTGACCTCGAACCCGGCGGACGGAGCGGCGGCCGTGATCAGTTCGGGCAGGCTCGCCTCGAGTTCCGCCAGTGTGGGCAGGACGAACCCCTCCGGTCGTTTGATCGTGATCGCGGTGCACTCCAGGTCGCATGCGGTTCTCAAGCGGAGCCCGTTTTCCAGAAAGGCGCGAATCTTGAAGAGTCCCAGCGCGATGAGGAGCCGATACGCCTCCTGCGACAACCCGTAACCACGCAGTTGTGCGAGGTCCAGGTTGAAATACGCCGTGGTTTCTGACGCAACGAATTCGTCGCGCGCGAACGGCACATTGCCAAAGCCCTTGGCTGTGTCGCCGCTCGGGTTCACCGAGTCGTTCTTGACACCGCCGCTTGCGGCCACGCGAACGTTTCGCGCTTCGATGAAGCCAGACAGCGCGCGGGGCAGCCGCAGCCGGCCGCCGGCGAGCTCCTTCTTCGCGAGGAACACACCGTGCAGCAAGGCGTTAGCATCGAGCCGAAGGAGGACACCGGCAAGTTTCCGGAGGTCGACGATTCCCTCGGTCATGTCTGCGACTTCCGACTTGAGCCGATCAAATACACCCTTGTCCTTGCCCTCGAGAATGTACGGGGAGTTGATCCTGTGTGACTCGACGACGGAGTTCGTCAAGGGGGCTCCCTGCTTGTCGACCACCCTGACGACCGAGAGGCCTCTCAGCGCCGGGATCCAGTCATTCGCGACCGTG
The DNA here is from genome assembly GCA_050250645.1 of Vicinamibacterales bacterium. Taxonomy (GTDB): domain Bacteria; phylum Acidobacteriota; class Vicinamibacteria; order Vicinamibacterales; family UBA2999; genus JBFWVR01. The sequence continues at coordinate 184,402 of JBFWOG010000004.1, read as the reverse complement.
TCCCAGCACACCTGTTCCAGGCGATTCGCCACGCTCTGGGCCGACTCCACGAGCAGCATAGGCGTGCCGTCTGGGCCGTCGTATTGCGCAGCTCCGATCTCTGGAAACCCCGTCGGCTGGAAGCGGGTGCCCTGTAGTGGCTTCAGCGACGCCTCGAGCAACAGGCGTGGCGCGTCGGACAGGGCAGACAGGTCGAGGCTCATGGTCGGATCTCCTTGCGAAAGGTCACATCTCACGCGGCGCTGTCGTTCCCGACGGCGAGTACCTCGCGGGCGAGAGCCCCGACGGCGCCGAATCGCAGCGGAATCAGGAGCGCTGCCGCCGCGCGTCCGGGTGCAATTCCGGCCAACACAGGCAGAGCTGCGCCGTCGAAACGCGGCGACAGCCCGGATGCCCGTAGTCGGCGCCAGGCCAGACGAACGGCGCGGTTGCCGGCGTTGCCGGCCGCCAGCTGTGCCACGAGCCCCGCTGCCACGGGGAGCCGGCTGTCGTCTCGCAGAAGTCGAAGGCTGTGCAGCACAGAATCCGGCGTCAGGCAGAGCTTGAGCAGTGCGAACGCCGCTGGCACCGCTGTCGCGCCCGCCAAACGCTCCGTGTCGCCGGGAATGCGGCACAAGCTCAGGCCGCGCAGCAATCCGACGATTCGCGTGTCGGCTGCTGTGCTACTGAGGAACACTGCCACGTCGTCGAGATCGACACCGGCCGGCCCATCGAGTGGCTTGTCTGGCAGGCCCAGTTGCTCACCCAGCCAGAGCCGGCGTTCAAGGAGGTCGACGAGCGTGGTCGTGAGGTTGCCAGGGGCCACTCGGTGGATCCGCAGGTGGCTGGCGGGATCGCCGCTTGGCGGCCCAGGCGCTTTCTTCGCGGCCTCCAGCCACTCGTTCCTGCGCGCATCGATGGGGAATAATTGGGCGCGAATCGGCAGTAATGCCTTGCTGTAGCCGCCGAGCCCAGCCAAGGCGCGCGCGATTCGGAACGCGGCTGTTCCATCGTCAGCCGTGGTCACCCAGCGCTCCGACAGGCGAGGCACAGGCGCGACCTCCTCGCGGGCCGTCCGGCTCTGTGCCAGAGCACTCTGGACCTCACCAAGCAGCGTGAGTAGCCCCTGGACCTCCAACGGCTCAGGCTCCCGTCCAGCGAACTCGAACACTGCGTCCTCGAGCCGACGGCGGAGCCTCTTGAACCGCGCAGCCGCGTTTTCGCCTTGAGCGAAGCGACGGAACCTGGTCAACCACTCGCGCTCGTCGAGCTCGTCGATCAATGAGCGGACGGGGACTCGCGACACCGTGAGCTCTGCGAGCGGGGTGGCGAGGTATGCCTTGCCCGACCTCATGAGTAGTCCATAGCGCTGGAACCGGTCGACGCCGCGATAACCCGCTAGGTGCTGGACGGCCCGTACGAAATCGAGTGCGTCTCGAGCCGGCTTTCTGCCTAACGCGACCCGGCCTTCGCCGAGCAGCGCCCGGACTTCATGGTAGGAGGCGGGTTGTCGCCACAGGGGCATCCAGAGCTCCCCTCGCGACGATCTGCCGTCCGCTTCCCCAAGGTTGCCGGCACCCGCGCCTACTGCCCTGACCGTGAACGGATAACCGAGGACCCCGTCTGGGTCGTCCGCGTTGCGGCGAACGGCCGCGGCCGCGAACGGCAAGGCGCCCTCGATCATCAAGACGAAATCCCAGGGGTTCACGAGGGCATCGCCCGAGAAGCCGCTTGATGCGTTCGGGCCGCCTGCCTGTCCGGGTGAAAATTGCCCTATGGCCTTCCCGATCAGACCTGGAGCGGGCTCTCCGCGAAGCGAGAGCCGCAGCCAGTGCCCTGAGGACTGCGCCCGACCGGCACTGGAGAGGCCGAAAACCTCCACCAGTCTCTGCATGAAGTTGTTGGTGAAGTCGAGTCGTCCGTCGTTGCCACCCGTCCCGAGGAGCGGCGGATACTGTGCCGCGTCCCCACTCAGGACGACGGAGGCGTCGAACCACTCCAACGCGTCCTCTGGCAAGCTACCTCGCAGGCGCTTGAGCAAGGCTACCTTTGCGGTGTCCTTCGGACTGCTGCGTCTGTCGATCCCGCGAAGGGTGACCTCCGCCCGCGCGAGGGCCTCGCGATAGGCTGCCAGCCGAGAGTCGTGACTGGCGCGAAGCGCGTCGAGGGCCGTCGTGTTGTCGTTCTCGTAGAATCCGCTTCCCCCGTTCCAAGGCGCAATCACGGGAGTCGGGCGATAGTCTTCCACGAAGAACCGATCGAGGTCTTCCTCGGAGAGGCTTGTCCAGAGCACCATCGTCCGTCCCCGCCAGGCCCCGCGCGCCCCCGGGTCCCGCTGTGAGACCAGCCGCAGCACGCCCAGCCCCTTGAGGTAGCCGGCCAGTGGTGTCGTCGTGCAGCCGCCGAGCACGATCTCAGGCATCGTTCGTGTCCCCGTGGAGCTGCTCGGCGGCGGAGGCCCGCCAGTCGGCGAGGCGTACCAGGCTCTCCAGCCACGCCAGCCTGAATGGACCTTGCTGCTCGAGCAGCGCCAACGTCCGGCGGGTCCATGACGGCCCCTGCTCTCCGTCGCCGATCTCCATCAGCCCCAGCTGCATCCTTACCTCCCCGCTGTACTCGCCGTCGAAGGCCACGGCGCCGACGATGTCGCCCTCCCAGACCCCTCGCGCGAAGCGCAGGATGCCGCTATCCGCCTGTTCCTCTGGCATTGAGCGGAGGCTCATTCGGACCTTTCCGTGGTGAGCAGCGATCAAGTACGCAACCAGATCGCGGTTCGAATGGTCGGCGTGCTGGTCCAACCACGCGAGCATCGATGCGAGCTCGTGTCGGAAGAACGGTCGAGAATGCCTTCCGTTGCAGGGCGATTTCGCGAGCAGGTCCGCGGGCGCTTCGGCGCACCGGTGCATCGTTTCCTGAAAGACCGGATGCGCCTTGCCGACATCGTGCCAGCGGGAGGCCTGCACGACCGCATCCTGATCGTCGACCTGCAGGAGGGCCTCGCACAACAATCGCGCGTGGTGAGCCGCATCAGCGAGGTGGTCGGCAAGGCGCACGGCCTGTCGCTCGGTCGAGCGCCAGTCCTGACCATAGTCCGCCTCAGGCGTGGCCTGAGCTGCGACAGGGCCAACAGCCTTCTGGCTGCCGGCATCGAAGCCAATCTCGCGGTCGTACCCGCCGTCGTTCGCCCGGAGCAGCAGCGTCGTGCCGGGTCGCGGATCGCGATCCAGCTTCCTCCAGACACCGTCCAGACCATCCCACTGCCACGCCCCTCGCTTGTGCAATCCCCGGGCCTGGCCGATCGATACGGGGCACAATTCCAGCACATGGGGACCCGGCTGCACACCTGGCTGATTAGGGTTGTCGACGTTGCGCCAGAACACTCGGAGGCCGGGGACTCCGCTGTCCCGGATGTAATCGGAGACATCGACATCGAACCCGGAGAGATCCGGATCGGTGTTGAAGAGGTCCAGCAGATCCTTGCGCCGAACCACGGCCGTAAGTGGCCGGTCCTCATCCGTTCGGGGCAGGTCGCGTGGTCCGGCACCGGCCAACGTCTCCAGCTTGGCCCGTGCGCTGGCCAGTGCCTCGGCCTCGTAAGGCGCGACGTCGGCCCCGTCAGCTGTGTCGAGCCAGATGATTCGAGCGCCCCCAACGGCGTTGTGCTCGCCGTACCTGTTGCAGCGCCCGAAGCGCTGCACCATCGACGGCCACGGCGCGAGTTCTGTCACGAGAACGCTCGACGAGAGGTCCACGCCCGCCTCGATGGCCTGGGTTGCCACGACGATCCGATCGGTTGCCGGGTCGTCGCGAAGTCGGCGTGCCTGTTCGGCGCGTTCGGCAGCCCTGAAACGGGCATGCACGAGCAGGTCGGACGACGTCGGACGGCGCCCCCGCAGCCGGCGGTAGAGTTCCTGGGCCCTGTCGACCCGGTTGAGAATGACGAGGGTCTGTGAGTCCGAACGGTGCGCGCCGAGGACGATGTCGCAAAGTGCCGTGAGGTAGTCCTCGAGGCCCTTCTTGTTAGTGGCCTCCTTGTCGAGTACGAGCGACGCGCGTTCGACGTGCTTGACCGCGTTCAGGCGGTCGCCCGCACGTCGCACGTCTCCCTCGTCGATAGTCAGCGTGCGTAACGACGACAGGTGGGGCTCGAGATCGACAGTGGCCAGCCACGAGCGAGCGAGGGTCGCCGACACCCACAGCGACCGGCTTGGCTGAGCCAGCGGAAAGGTGCGTCGGAACGCGTCGAGCTGCGCCGATGTCGCGACGCCAGCGCCCATCAGCTGCACTTCGTCGAACACCCAGAACGCGTCGTTGTGCAGCAGGGCGAAGTGGAGAGGCCACTGGTAGCGGCTCATCGCGTAGCCACGCATGAGTGCTCGAGACAGGAGGAGATCCTGGGTGCCGATGAGGATCACGTCCTCCTCGGGGTACTCGGCCCAGGTCCTGAGGTCCTCTGCTCCGCCCATCAGGACATGAACCGATACCCGGCCCTCGCCCGCGTGCCCGAGCAGCCCGAGGGCGCCCAGCCAGTCTCTGATGTTGCGCTCGGTCTGCTCCACGAGCACGCGCATCGGCAGGCACCAGACTAGTCGGCGGGGTGTGTCCGGGGCGGCCGCACTCCGCGGACGGTCTCGACGCCACCCGCGCCTGTAGAGCCACGCCAGAGTGACACCCGCCGTCTTGCCCATCCCCGTCGGAACGTCGAGCAGATCGGGCCATTCTTCGCGGGCGAGACGCTGCTGATAGGGGAACGGCCCTGGAAGTCCCGTGGCAGCCGCGAAGAACGCGTCGTACTCCACAGTCGAAGTCTCCTCCCCGCTGGACGTCTGACCGGCGTGCCGCGTTTACCGGTTCGGAGGACGCCGATCCCGAGTCGCGCCGCAACGGCTCTGCTGCCAGCTTGGAAGACAACTGTGACAGGCGGGGTCACACGAACGAGTGTCCCGGGGGGATGGGACGCAGAGGGGCAGAGCATAGCTGCCCGAGGGGGGGAGTTCAAGCGGGAAGCGGTCGTATCGGTTGGACGACACGCGGGGGCGCGTGCGACGCTGCCGCAGCGCGCACGTCCTCAGGGCGAGGCAGACAGCAGCACCGTGCCCACGCGCGCGATCGCCTGGAAGTGCACGTCGAAGGTCAACACCGGCGCTCCCCATCGCGCCGCCGTCGCCGCAATCCAGATGTCGTTGGCGGGCACCGGCGTCCCCGCACGGCGCAGGTCCAGCACGATGTCCGCGTAGATCCCCGCGACCTCGTCGTCCACCGCCAGTAGCTCCACGACCGGGTGCGCAAGAAAGGCTGCGAGCTCGCGCTCGTTCTCGTGCCGGCGCCGCCCCAGACGGAAGCCCACCCCGAGCTCCCCCAGTACCACCGCCGGCACACCGACGCCAGTCGCGCGGTCGAGGACCTCCGCCACCCGCGCGTCGCCGCGCTTGAACTGACTGTATGCCGACGTGTCCAGGCAGACCCGCATCACGCCCACATGTCGTCGTCAATGGCCTCGAAGGGCCCGGCGGCCGTCTCGAAGTCACGGAAGTCATCCGCCGACCACGTACCGCCCAGCGCGGCGAGGCCGTTGCCGGGCGGGGCGTCGGCGCCGAGGCCCAGCGCCCGCCGCAACAAGTCCAGGACCGTCTGGTTGAGCGATTCGCCGCTCCGGCTGCGCTCGCGGTCCAAGGCATCGGCGAGCTGCCTCGGGACGTTTCGGATCGTCAGCGTTTTCATGCCGTCACCATGTGATGTCAGTGTATTCATTATCTGACATCATCAGGGCCGGGTAAAGCTCGGCCCCGGAACGGCCGACATCCCGGTCACCCCCGGAGCGTGGAGTGTGCTCGGTGCGCAACACGTTCCTCGTCACCTACGACATCTCTGACGACACGCGGCTCCGGCGCGTCCACAAGGTGATGCGCGGATTCGGCGACCACCTCCAGTACTCGGTCTTCGAGTGCCAGTTCTCCCCGACGGATCTCGTCCGGTGCCGACACGCGCTCGGCAAGCTCATCCATCACACCGAGGACCAGGTCCTGTTCGTGGACCTGGGGCCCGTCGAGGGCCGCGGCGACCGCGTCATCACCGCCCTCGGCCGGGCCTACACCCCGATCGACAGCCCGTGCATCGTCGTCGACGGCACCGCGCCCGTGCGGTCACGTTCGCGTTCCGCCACGACCCCGGCCAAGGAGCACGCATGAACGACCCGCTGCCGCACACGCCGCCCGGTCTGGGCGATGTCACCGGGAAGCCGGTGAAGGCCCGCCTTCGTGGCGGCGTCGAACTGCCGGACTACCTGCCGGCGCGCATGCTCAACGAGTTCGTCTACTGCCCGCGCCTGTTCTATTACGAATGGGTGGACGGCGTCTTCCGTCACAGCAGCGACACCGTGGACGGCGCGCAGAAGCACGAGCGCGCCGACAAGCGGGAGGACGACCTGCCTCCGCACGACGAACTCGAGGACGTCACTTTCAAGGCGCGCGCCGTGATGCTGTCGAGCGAGCCGCTGCGGCTCATCGCGAAGCTCGACCTCATCGAGGCCGAAGGCGGCCGCACCACGCCGGTGGACTACAAGCGCGGTTCCCCACGCGCCAACGAGAGTGGTCCCGAGGCGTGGCCGGCAGACGTCGTCCAGATCGCTGCCCAGGCGCTCGTCCTCCGGCACAACGGCTATACGTGCGACGAGGGGCTCCTGTACTACTACGAGACGCGGCAGCGCGTCCGCGTGCCAATCACCGAGGCGGTGGTCCAGCAGGTCGAGTCGGCGCTGGCTGATGCCCGCGCGGCGGCGCTGTCCGGGCGGATCCCGCCGCCGCTCGTCGACAGCCCGAAGTGCGTCCGGTGTTCGCTGGCGCCCATCTGCCTGCCGGACGAGACGCTGGCGGCGGTCGGCCTGGAAGAGCAGTTCCGCGATCCGCAGCTCGCCCTCTTCGAGGATCTGCGCGACGAGGAGGCCGAGCGCCCGCAACTCCGGCTGGACGACGTGCGGCGCCTGGTGCCGGCGCGGGACGACCTGCGTCCGGCCTATGTCACCGGCTACGCGCTCAGCATCGGCAAGTCCGGCGAGCGGCTCCAAGTGAAGGAGAAGGGCAAGCTCGTGCAGGAGATCCGCCTGAACGAGATCACCCAGTTGAACCTGCTGGGGCCTGTGGCAATCACCGGCGCCGCGATCCAGGCGCTCTGCTATGCGGAGAAGCCGATTGCCCACTTCTCGATGGGAGGGTGGTTCTACGGCGTGACGAGCGGGCTGGGTTTGAAGAACGTGTTCCTGCGCCGGGAGCAGTTCCGGCGGGCCGAGGACGAGCCGTTCTGCCTCCGTTTCGCCCGCGACGTCGTGTCGAGCAAGATCCGCAACCAGCGGACGCTGCTGCAGCGGAACCACGTCGAGCCGCCCGCTCGCGTGCTCGACGGACTGAAGCGGCTGGTGACGCGCGCCCAGTTCGCCTCGTCGCTGGAGGCGCTTCTCGGCATCGAAGGTTCGGCGGCGGCCATATATTTCGGTGCCTTTGCCGGCATGGTGAAGGTGGAGGAGGACGAGGGCGTGCGGGCCTTCGACTTCGCGGGCCGCAACCGGCGTCCGCCGCGGGACCCGGTGAACGCGCTCCTGTCGTTCGCCTACAGCCTGCTGGCGCGCGACTTGACGATCGTCTGCCATGCGGTTGGCTTCGACCCCTTCGTGGGGTTCTACCACCAGATGCGGTTCGGCCGGCCAGCCCTGGCTCTGGACCTGATGGAAGGCTTCCGGCCTCTCGTCGCCGACTCGGCGGTGCTCACGGCGCTCAACACGCGCATGGTGACGAGCGACAGCTTCGTTCGGGCGGGCGGCGCCGTTGCGCTCACGCAGAAGGGCCGGAGCGCGTTCATCCGGGCCTACGAGCAGCGGATGGACCAGCTCGTGACGCACCCGGTGTTCGGGTACCGCATCAGCTACCGCCGCGTGCTGGAGGTGCAGGCGCGTCTGCTGGCGCGGCATGTGTCCGGCGAGCTGTCTGGTTATCCGGGGTTCGAGACGCGGTGAGACGCGGTGATAGGTGATAATGGGCGCCCGGATTCGGGACGGTAACCGGCCGGGTCATCGACACGGGAATGGAGGTCGCTGATGCTGGCGGGGCGGCGTCGAGCTCGGGGGGGCGGCGCCGGGCCCGATGCGAGCGGCGGGGGTAGTCCGAAATCCCGGGCGGCGCTCGCAGGCGCTATCCTGTTGGGAGGAGATGGTTTGAGAGTTCGCTCCCGCTGCACCAGTCCAACACCCGACGCCAAGACCGGGACCGCTCGCAAGTGACCGCGCAGGTTACTGACAGGGAGGCACTTGCGAGAGGGGCCGTTTTCCCCGCTGATGAAGCGGGGCCTCATTGAAGCCCATTGCCTCTGTCGGTTCCCCCGGAGGCTGAGGAGTGTTTTCCCCGCTGATGAAGCGGGGCCTCATTGAAGCCGCACGCGCGCGGTGTGCCGCAGCCGCGACATTCGGGGTTTTCCCCGCTGATGAAGCGGGGCCTCATTGAAGCCATATCTGCCAGAATGGAATCGACGGTCGAATCGAAGCTGGTTTTCCCCGCTGATGAAGCGGGGCCTCATTGAAGCTTTACCCTCCCATTCTCTCCCTCATTCTTTTTGGGCCGTTTTCCCCGCTGATGAAGCGGGGCCTCATTGAAGCTCGGCCTGCGCATACGTGGCGTCGAAAATGAGCTGATGTTTTCCCCGCTGATGAAGCGGGGCCTCATTGAAGCGGCATTTACGCCACTCCTGCAATCGGGGCGGTGTCGTTTTCCCCGCTGATGAAGCGGGGCCTCATTGAAGCACCCACAGGCTCAGCTCGTCCGGGTTCGCCTCGTCCGCCGCGTTTTCCCCGCTGATGAAGCGGGGCCTCATTGAAGCACGGTCTATTCCGCGCTGGTGCGGTTCTACGTGGCCACGTTTTCCCCGCTGATGAAGCGGGGCCTCATTGAAGCATCGCCCCACCGTCTTTCTCCCCGAGCGCATCCCCGGCGTTTTCCCCGCTGATGAAGCGGGGCCTCATTGAAGCAGCGCCTTCCTGGCCCACGCGGCTGGGATGTCGAAGTTTTCCCCGCTGATGAAGCGGGGCCTCATTGAAGCTCGAACACGAAGCCCAGCGCGGTCGCCTTGTCCATGGTTTTCCCCGCTGATGAAGCGGGGCCTCATTGAAGCGCGTCCGGTCATGACCACCCGAGAGTTCTACGAGTTGTTTTCCCCGCTGATGAAGCGGGGCCTCATTGAAGCACGATCGGGTCGGCGCTGTGGCTGGTGACGACAGCGATGTTTTCCCCGCTGATGAAGCGGGGCCTCATTGAAGCTCGACCGCATATGAGAGTAGCAAACGATTACGCCAGTTTTCCCCGCTGATGAAGCGGGGCCTCATTGAAGCCATGCCCAAATTCTTACACCTGAGTAAGTATTAGAAGTTTTCCCCGCTGATGAAGCGGGGCCTCATTGAAGCGACGCGAACACGCCACACACATGATTCCACGCCGTCGTTTTCCCCGCTGATGAAGCGGGGCCTCATTGAAGCGCGAACATTGCGAGAAGATTAGTGAATTCTGTTGCACTGTTTTCCCCGCTGATGAAGCGGGGCCTCATTGAAGCGCGGCGTGATCGCCGTGCGCCAAACGCACGGCAACATTCGTTTTCCCCGCTGATGAAGCGGGGCCTCATTGAAGCTCAGCCGCCACCGCCCCGAACGCCGACGACCGCTCCCTGTTTTCCCCGCTGATGAAGCGGGGCCTCATTGAAGCATGCCGCCCAGGTTGCCGACGACGGTGGCCGGGTTGTTTTCCCCGCTGATGAAGCGGGGCCTCATTGAAGCACCTTGATCCGCGCCTTGATCTGCTGGCTGGCCCAGTTTTCCCCGCTGATGAAGCGGGGCCTCATTGAAGCCTTGAGGCCGTCGCCGCCCTCCGGCGCCGCGTGACGTTTTCCCCGCTGATGAAGCGGGGCCTCATTGAAGCTTTCTCAAGTCCGTCCCCATGGGCCAGTGGCTCAAGAGTTTTCCCCGCTGATGAAGCGGGGCCTCATTGAAGCAGGCCGGCGATCCGGTCCTCCAACACGCGGATCGCCTGTTTTCCCCGCTGATGAAGCGGGGCCTCATTGAAGCGGGGCGTTCGCGCCAAAGCTCGCCGAGCAGCTCAAGTTTTCCCCGCTGATGAAGCGGGGCCTCATTGAAGCATCCGCCGTCGGAGGGTACCTACGACGCCGAGACGTTTTCCCCGCTGATGAAGCGGGGCCTCATTGAAGCGGCCTTCGCGCCAACGCGCATCGGGTCGGTCGTGGCGGTTTTCCCCGCTGATGAAGCGGGGCCTCATTGAAGCTGCTTCTCAATCTCCTTCAGCTCGCGATCGAGCTTCGTTTTCCCCGCTGATGAAGCGGGGCCTCATTGAAGCCCGTCCTCGATGACGCCGGCCCGCCGTGCCGCGGCGCTGTTTTCCCCGCTGATGAAGCGGGGCCTCATTGAAGCGTGTCCTCGCCGATCCCGTCGTCGAGCGTGCCGGCCAGGTTTTCCCCGCTGATGAAGCGGGGCCTCATTGAAGCCAGCCGGCAGACGCGGGGGGTGTAGAGCATCGCTAACGTTTTCCCCGCTGATGAAGCGGGGCCTCATTGAAGCGGCGTTCACAGCGGGACGGCGCGGGCGGTGAAGGCGTGTTTTCCCCGCTGATGAAGCGGGGCCTCATTGAAGCAACGGGAGCCGGTATCAAGCCCGGCCCGTCCCTGGTCGTTTTCCCCGCTGATGAAGCGGGGCCTCATTGAAGCAAGAAGAACCGGTCCGGATTCAGCAGCAGCGACGCGGTTTTCCCCGCTGATGAAGCGGGGCCTCATTGAAGCAGGTGGCCGACCGCCTCCGCGCGCGCGCCGATGAGGTTTTCCCCGCTGATGAAGCGGGGCCTCATTGAAGCATCGACCCGTGCGCGCTCTCGTCCGGGCCGATGATGTTTTCCCCGCTGATGAAGCGGGGCCTCATTGAAGCCTGCCCGAGGAGGGTGCGGCGCAGCGCACCACCGGCCAGTTTTCCCCGCTGATGAAGCGGGGCCTCATTGAAGCAGGCCCAGCTCGGGCGGGAAGTCCCCGTCATAGCTGTTTTCCCCGCTGATGAAGCGGGGCCTCATTGAAGCCCGGCGGGCACCTGCATCGAATACGAGGTCCGCGAGCGTTTTCCCCGCTGATGAAGCGGGGCCTCATTGAAGCCTTGACCAGCGCGTCCTCGGTCAGCGCGAGCGCCGCGGGGTTTTCCCCGCTGATGAAGCGGGGCCTCATTGAAGCCACGAGTTCACGAAGGGCGTAGATCTTCATCTGTGCCGTTTTCCCCGCTGATGAAGCGGGGCCTCATTGAAGCCCACGCCCGCCGTGGTGCGGTCGCCATCGCCCGCACGGTTTTCCCCGCTGATGAAGCGGGGCCTCATTGAAGCCCGAGTGACAAGAAGTGAACCATTCCCATAAGGCTGTTTTCCCCGCTGATGAAGCGGGGCCTCATTGAAGCAAGGACCTTCCACTTCGCGGGCGGGAGCTTCTGGCGGGTTTTCCCCGCTGATGAAGCGAGGCCTGACGCGACGGCCGGTGACGATGCCGATGGCGAAGCGATCGTCGGGTCGCGGACGGGTTCGGGACGACGCTGGCTAGCTAGGCTGATCCGCGTCGCCGTCTGGCGGCCGTGACGACCTCGACCACGGCTCGGGCGAATGACGCGGCGTCAATCGCCGGGAACCGATAGAGATCGGGCCGAATCGCTTCGAAGTACTCGACCAGTCGATCGGCGTCGACCAGGCCCCGGTCGATCAGCTCGGCGACGTCGCGGGAATCGATGGCGTGTCCGCGCTCGATCTTCGCGAGGGCCTGCGCATACAGGTCGAAGTGATGAAAGGAGAGCATGCCTTCCTGCCGGATGAAGGGGCTGCGATCCGCCCATCCCTCCTTGACGGGGATGAAGTCGTCCGGCGCCGCGAGCTCGACGTTGAGGTGCAGCGCTTCCTTGATGGCGGGAATCGCGCGAAGCAGCGGATCGGCGTCGGGCACGAGCTTGATGTCTACGTCGATCGTGGCGTCGCGCCAGCCGTGGAGCACGGCCGTCGCGCCGCCCGTAAGATAGACACGGCCGGGCGTTCGGGCAACTCGCGCCAGTGCGCGCATGAAGGCCGCGATACGATCGGCGTCGGCTAACTCACGCATGCCAATGCCCGCTCGAAGCTCACCAGTCGCCGGACCAACGCGTTGTAGCGGGAATGGGCGGTGTCATGAGACTCGCGAGCCAGCAGCGCGTACAAGCGGTGTTCAGGGCGTGCATTCGTGGACGTCACAGCGATGCCGAGTTCGCGCAGGCGTGGAGCCCCGATTTCGACGAGCAGGGACGCAATCGTCTCGCGGTTGGCCGCGATGTCGCTCAGACCATCGGCGATCAAGTCCCCGCCCGGCAATCCCTCGAACCCCCTGAGATTCACGACGTCGATTATAGGACGCATGGAGGACCGGGTGACGGGTGCGGATCCGCTGTGGGAGGCTGCTCTGCGGCATCAGTGCGGCGGGCGCGGTCGGGGCGTCTCGCCTCGGAGGTGACGTCTCGGCCGAAGCGAAGCAGCCACAGATGCTGGCGCCGGGACACCTGGGATGGTCGCTTCGCCGCATCGACGCGGCCACCGGCGTCCGCCGCGAGGCCGGCACCTCGACCGTCTCGCCGATCAAACGCCCTCGCGAGCATCGGTCCGGACGGCGCGGCCCGGGGAGGCCTACTCGCGGCGGCCGCGGCGCCTCGGCCCCGTCGACGGAGCCGGCTCCAGGCCGTACTCGTCGATCTTCCGGTAGAGCGTGCCGCGCGAGATCTGGAGCACGCGGGCCGCCTCGAGCTTGTTCCAGCCGACGGCGTCGAGCACGCGCAGGATGTGCGCGCGCTCGGCCTCGCGCAGGGAGGGCAGGCGCGCGGAGGTGGCCTCGGCACGGGCGTCCGGCGACCCGTGGAGGAACTCGATGTCCGCGGCGCGGATCACGCGGCCGGGGGCGGACAGGGCGGCCCGCGACACCGTGCTCTCGAGCTCGCGGATGTTGCCGGGCCAGTGGTACGCGCTCAGCTGCTCGAGCGCGTCGGCCGCGAACTCCTTGGCGTCGAGCGCCATGCCGTTGGCCGCGCAGTAGCGGGCCATGAAGCGGTTGGCCAGCACCGGGATGTCCACGGTGCGCTCCCGGAGCGACGGCAGGCGGATCGAGAAGGCGTTGATCCGGTAGTACAGGTCCTCGCGGAAGCGGTTCTCCCGGACGAAGAGGTCCAGCGGCCTGTTGGTCGCCGAGATGAGCCGGAAGTCGACCTGGATCGACTGGTTGCCGCCGAGCCGCTCGAACCGGCGCTCCTCGAGCACGCGCAGGATCTTCGCCTGGGCGACGAGCGAGAGGTCGCCGACCTCGTCGAGGAGCAGGGTGCCGTTGTTGGCCAGCTCGAGCCGGCCGGGCTTGCGGTCGTGGGCCCCGGTGAAGGCGCCCTTCTCGTAGCCGAAGATCTCCGACTCGAAGAGCGTGTCGGGGAGCGCCGCGCAGTTGACGGCCTGGAACCGCTCCGTGCCGCGCCGCGACAGCTCGTGGATCATCCGCGCGACGAGCTCCTTGCCGGACCCGGTGGGGCCGAGGATGAGCACGGAGATGTCGGACTTGGCGGCGGTGCGGATCCACTCGAAGATGGCGAGCATCTTCTCGTCGCGCCCGATCATCTCGCGGAACCGCTGGACCGACGGGGAGGTGTCCTCGATGCCCTCGACGGCGCGGTGCTCGAGGAAGGCGTCGAGGAGGCGGGCGGCGGCCTCGCCCTCGGGGCGGGCGGCGGCGTAGGTGGGCCGCGGGCCCCCGCGGCGGGCGACCACGCCGAACTCCACGAGCTCGCGCACGCAGTTGTCGACGTCCAGCCGCATGCGCCCGAAGGTCTGCATGAGCGTCTCGATGTCGAAGGCCTGCCCGGGCCGGGCGCTGATGAAGCGGAGGATGCCCGCGCGGAGGGGCGACTGGACGAGGTTGCGGAACTGCGCCTCCAGGTCCTGGTCGCCACGGGCAGCCAGGCCGGCGGTGGCGCGGCGCGCGGCGAAGGTCAGGTCATCCACGGGCGTCCGTTCTATCGGCCGGCCTCGGCCACCCATTAGTCACAGGCAAATGCTACCCTAGGGAAACGCTTTTTCCGGAGGCTCCTCCGACGTGCCGCACCGCGCCCCAGGTTCACCCCAACGTTCGCGCCGCTCGTTCCTGTCCGGCAAGCCGATCAATTACTACCGGCCCAAGGGCAGCCGTGACATCCGCACGCTCATCGACGAGGGCTTCCAGGCGTTCAACGCCGCGCGCCTCGGCGAGGCCTGCCACATCTTCACCGACAAGATGCTCGCGAAGGGGCACGACACGACCATCGGCCTGACGGTCGCCGGCGCCCTCACGCCCGCCGGCCTCGGCGGCTGCATCATCGAGCTGATGGAGCGCGGCCTGGTCGACTTCGTCATCAGCACGGGCGCCAACCTGTACCACGACCTGCACTACGCGCTGAACTACACGCTGCGGCGCGGGTCGCCCTTCGTGGACGACCGGGTGCTCTACGAGGAAGGCGTCATCCGGATCTACGACGTCCTCTTCCCGGCGCAGGTGCTGCTCGACACGGACCGGTTCATCCGCGACTTCCTCGTCGGGAGCCGCCTGTCGGGCCCCATGTCCTCGGCCGCGTTCCACTACGCCCTCGGCCGCCACCTCCGCAAGGTCCGGCCCGGCTGCGAGGCCTACTCGGTCGTCGCCGCGGCGGCGAAGTGCGGCGTCCCGATTTACACCTCGTCGCCCGGCGACAGCTCCATCGGCATGAACGTGGCCTACCACGAGCTCATGCACGGGAGCGACCTGATGATCGATCCCAACGCCGACGTCAACGAGATCTGCGCGATCATCCTCGCCGGCGAGAAGAACGGCGCGGTCATCCTCGGCGGCGGGTCGCCCAAGAACTTCTACCTGCAGGGGCAGCCGACGCTCTGGGAGGTCTACGGGATCCCCAAGGGCGGCAACGACTACTTCATCCAGATCACCACCGACCAGGTGGTCTGGGGCGGCCTGTCCGGCGCGACGCCGGCCGAGGCCGTCAGCTGGGGCAAGGTGAACCCCGGCGTCCTCCCGGACACCGTCGTCACCTACGCCGACTCGACGATCGCGTTCCCGCTGTTCTGCGAGTACGCGGTCGGGCACCGGAACGGACGCCGCCGCCGCAAGAACCTCGTCAAGCAGCGCGACGCCCTCGTGGCCGCGCTGAAGGCCGAGGCGCTCGCCGCGCGCAAGCCGAAGCGCGCGACGAAGAAGCGGTAGGCGGCGCCACGGGCGGACGCGGCCCCGCGCGCGGGTGCCGCGCGTGGAGGGCAGCATGGGCACGCTCTGGTCCGAGCTCGGGCCGGTGGCCGACCGGGTCGCCGACCGGCCGCGCGTCTACGCCGACGCCAACGTCCCGGCCGACGTCGTGGCCTACATGCGCCAGCGACTCGGCTGGGACGTGCTCTTCGTGATCGAGGAGCCCGCGCTGCGCCGCGCGCGCGACATCGAGCACTATCGCCTCGCGCGCCAGCTCCGGCGCACCCTGGTCACCCTCGACCGCGACTACCTCGACGACAGGGGCTTCCCGCCCGACGCCGGGGCCGGCGTGCTGGTGCTCGCCGCGCCCGACGCGCGCGGCCTGCAGGTGCTGGCCGGCCGCGCCGACCGCGTGCTGTTCCGCCCGGCCGACGGCCCGGCGCCGGCCCTGCCGCTGGCCGGCCGCAAACTCCACGTGCATCCCGACTGGGAGATCACGCGATAATCAGCCCGGCCCGCCGTCGCGGCGCTCGAGGAACCCCATGCACGCCGGCATCGATCTCTCCGCCACACCCGCACGGGCCGTCCTCGCCGGCGAGGATGGGCGCGTCGCCGGACGCGCCGACGGCGACCAGCTGGCCGCGGCCCTGGCCGCGCAGGCGCCCGAGGCCCGGGGCCTCGGCGTCGCCACCGCGCTGCCTGGCGACGAAGTGCCCGCGGCCCTCGCCGCCGCGATCGCCGAGGCCTGGCCTCGCGCGGCCGCGCCCGTGGTCGTCGCGGCGGGCGGCGCGCTCGCGCTCGCCGAGGCCGAGACCGGCGCCGCCGCCGGCGCCAGCGACGTCGTCGCCTTCGCCATCGACACGCATGTCATCGCGGGCATCGTCACCGGCGGCCGCCTCTGGCGCGGCGCGCGGGGCCTCGCCGGCTCCGTGGGCTGGCTCGCGCTCAACCCGGTGGAACGCGAGGACTACCGCCGTTACGGCGGGCTCGAAGCCGAGGTGTCGGCCGCCGGCATCGTCCGGCGCCTGGCCTGGCGGGTGAAGGCGGGCGACTACTCGCGCGCGGCCGATGCGGTCGGCGGCGACTTCGGCCGCCTGGCCGCCGCCGACATCCTCGCCGCCGCGCGCGACGGCGACGGCGTCTCGGTCTCGGTGGTGCGCGACACGGCGCGCTATGTCGGCATGGCGGTCGCCAACCTCGCATCGGTGGCGGACCCGGAGGTGATCGTGCTCGGCGGGCTGCTGGCGGCCTGGGGCGACCTCGTGCTCGAGCCGATCCGCGCGGAGGTACAGCGGCGGCTCGGCCCCCGGCAGGGCGCCACGATCCGCGTCGAGCTCGCCGCGCTCGGCGACGACGCGGTGGCGCTCGGCGCCGCGCGGGCCGCGCGCCTCGAGGACCGATGATCGTCCTGGCGGGCGCGGCCATCGTCCAGGCCGGCGGGATGATGCCGCGCGGCACGATCGTGATCGGGGACGGGCGCATCCTGTCGGTGGAGGAGGGCGATCGGCCCACGCCGCCCGGCGCCACGCGCCTCGACCTCGACGGCCACCTCGTGGTGCCCGGCTTCATCGACGTGCACGTGCACGGGGTCGAGGGCATCGACGTCCTGGACGGTCCCGGGGCGGTCGCGGCCGTGGCCGCGCGCCTGCCCCGGTACGGCGTCACGGCGTTCTGCCCGACGAGCGTGGCCTGCGACCCGCGCGTGCTCGGCTCGTTCCTCGGGGAGGTCGCCGCGCTGGCGGGGGCGCCGCCCGGCGCCGGGGCCCGCGTGCTCCCTGCCCACCTCGAGAGCAACTTCCTGAACCCGGCCTACCGGGGCGCGCAACCGGCGTCGTGCCTGCGCCGCCCGCCCGCGCCGGGCGCCGTGCCGCGCGCGGCCGCCGGCGCGGACGATGCCTTCACGGGCGCGGACATCCTCGCGGTGATCGACGAGTGGCGCGCCGCCGTCGGCATCGTCACGCTCGCGCCCGAGCTGCCGGGAGGCCTCGACCTGACCCGCCGGCTCGCGGCCGGCGGCATCCGGGTCTCGATGGGCCACACGGCGGCGACCTACGACGAGGCGCGCGCGGCCATCGCGGCGGGCGCCCGGCACGCGACGCATCTCTTCAACCGCATGCCCCCGCTCGGCCACCGGGCGCCGGGCGCGGCAGGGGCGGTGCTCGCCTCCGAGTTGGTCGCCGCCGAGATCATCTGCGACGGCGTCCACGTCCATCCGTCGATGATCGCGCTCGCCGTCTCCCGCCTGGGCGTGGGGCGGGTCCTCGGCATCACGGACGGGACCGCGGGATCCGGGCTCCCGGCGGGCAGCCGGGCGCGGCTGGGCGGCCAGGAGATCATCGTCACCACGCAGGCGGCCGAGCTCCCCGACGGGACGCTGGCCGGCAGCGTCCTGACGATGGACGGCGCGTTCCGCGTGCTGGTGGACGCGGTGGGGCTCGACGAGCCGGCCGCGGCGCGCGTCTTGTCGACCACGCCCGCCGAACAGCTCGGGCTGGCTGACGCCGGCGTGATTCGGGCCGGGGCGCGCGCCGACCTGGCCGTCCTCGACGCCGATCGCCGGGTGCGGCAGACCTTTGTCGCCGGGCGGCCCGCGCTGGAACACTAGCCACCCGCGGTCCGTCTACAGACGCGGGGGGAGTTCATGAGAGCCAGTCAGAAGGCGCGCCTGCTGTTCGTCCTGCCGGTGGCCGTCCTCACGGCCGCGGCCTGCGAGGTCAACCTCGCCACCGAGGGGGTCACGGCCCAGGAGCGTCGCACGTTCCAGGTGTCTGGCACTCCCGAGATCTCCCTCGACACGTTCGACGGCTCCATCGAGGTGCACTCCTGGGACCGGAACGAGGTCGAGGTCGACGTCGAGAAGCGGGCGATGGAGCAGGAGCTGCTCGACGCGATCACGATCGAGTCGAGCCAGGACGGGGACGCCGTCACCCTGAAGGTGACGGGCCCGCCGCGCTCGAGCTTTCGCGGCGTCACCGTCGGCGTCTCGTTCTCACCGAGCGCGCGCCTCCGCGTGGCGCTCCCGCGCAACAGCCACCTGACCGCGAGGAGCGGCGACGGCTCCATCACGATCGAGGACGTGAACGGCAAGCTCTCGCTCACCACCCGTGACGGCAGCGTGCGCGGGCAGCGGCTCGGCGGCGAGCTCGTGGTGCGCACCGACGACGGGTCGATCCGGCTCGAGCGCGTGTCGGGCGCGGTGGACCTGGAGTCGGGTGACGGCAGCATCACGCTCGAGGCGAGCCCCTCCACGGTGCGGGCGGTCACGGCCGACGGCTCCATCCGCGTGCGCATCGATCCCGACGCGAAGATGGCGGGCGACTGGGAGTTCCGGACGGCCGATGGCAGCATCACCCTCGGCCTGCCCCCGGCCTTCAGCGCCGACCTCGACCTCGAGTCGATGGACGGCACGGTCCGCGCCTCGCACGCGGCGATTCCCGACCGCGCCGACCGCGACGAGGACAACCGCCGCCGGCGCAGCCTGCGGGTGACGATGGGCGAGGGCGGCCACGTGCTGCGCGCGCGCACGGGCGACGGAAGCATACGGATTGAAGATTGAAGATCTCAGATTGAAGATTGATTGACGAAGGACGAAGGGCGATTTTCGGATCGCTCGCCGAACCAGGAACCGGGGAACCCGAGAGGAACCCGCCGTCCTACCGCGGCGACGGGTTCCCGTAGGGCGTCGGGTCGTCCATGCCGGCCGCGGCAAAGGCGTCCCGGCGCTCGCGGCACTTGCTGCACAGACCGCAGTGCACGGGCAGGGACGAACCGGTCGAACCTGACGAACCCGTCGAACCCGACGAACCCGAGTAGACCGGGTTCATGCATGACAGCGTCAGCGCCATCGGCACCCCGAGCTGCGCCCCCAGCCGGATGACGTCCTCCTTCTGCATGCCCGCGAAGGGCGTGATGACGTCGACCGGGTGATCGAGGCCGAGGGTCAGGGCGGAGGCCATGGCGGCGAAGAACTCGGGTCGGGCATCCGGGAACGGGTTGCCGGCGAGCGGGCCGAGCGCGATGCGCGGCAGCCGGCGCGTCGCCGCGAGCACCCCGGCCTTGGTCAGCAGCACCAGGTTGCGCCCCGCGAGGTAGACATCCTCGTCCGGCGTGTCGTACGCCGGTGGGTGCCCCGTGACCGCCCAGTGCGAAGGGGCGTAGACGTCGCGCATGTCGAAGCGCACCGACTCCAGCGGGCCCACGGCGGTATCGAACGGGGGCCGCGCCAGCAGCGCGGCGAGCATCGCGCGCTCGGCCGGTTCCCACGCCAGCCCGACGCTCACGTAGACCGGGGTGACCGGCCCCTGCCGAGCGAGGTGGGCGACGAGCACGGCGCTATCGAGACCGCCAGATAACAGAACAAGAGATTTCATGAATCTTGTGATCTTGTGATCTTGTGACTTCTATTTGGTGACCGGGTGAGTTAGTGACTTGGTGAGCGGAGTGACTGAGTGACCAGAAGCCTGCGAGCCTGCGAGTCTGTGTGCGGCGTAGTTGCCGAAGCGCGGGCAGGAGTCCGGGGCGGGCACCAAATCACAAGATCACGAGATCACGAGATAGCATAAATCCATGC
This sequence comes from Vicinamibacterales bacterium, assembly GCA_050250645.1. Lineage (GTDB taxonomy): Bacteria > Acidobacteriota > Vicinamibacteria > Vicinamibacterales > UBA2999 > JBFWVR01. Next base: position 164,580 of record JBFWOG010000004.1, on the reverse strand, counting down.
TTCTCGTATTCGACCTCGACGGGACGCTCGTGGATTCGGTTCGTGACCTGGCCGAGGCGGCGAGCGAGCTCGTCACCCAGCTCGGGGGACGGACGCTTGCGGTGGCGGAGGTGTCGCGGATGGTCGGCGACGGGGCGGCGGCGCTCGTGCGGCGGGCGCTCGAGGCCGCGGGCGTCGCTGCGGACTCGCCGGACGCGCTCGCGCGGTTCCTCGAGATCTACGAGCGGCGCCTGCTCGATCACACGCGCCCCTACGAGGGCGTGCCCGAGGCGCTCGCCTACGCCAGCACACGCGGCCGCCTGGCCGTGCTCACCAACAAGCCGACGCGGCCCGCCCTGGCCGTGCTCGAGGGACTCGGCCTCGACGGCTTTTTCCACGACGTCATCGGCGGCGACGGCCCCTTCCCCCGCAAGCCCGACCCGACGGGACTCCGCGCCCTGCAGCTCGCGGCACCGGGACAGCCCACCCTGCTCGTCGGCGACTCACCCGCCGACGCCGACACCGCGCGCGCGGCCGGCGTGGGCTTCGCCTTCGCGAGCTACGGCTTCGGCGCCGTGCGCTTCGACCACCCGCCCGTCACCCCGTGGGTCCTGGAGCGTCCCTCGGATCTCCCGGCGGTGCTCGAGCGCTTCGCGGCCGTGAACACCGGCTGCTGAAAACAAAAGTTTTGACATATCAAAATTAAAAGTATCATGCGGATCGCTTTCGAGATGCCCCGTCTCGAAAAGAGGAGACCGCATGTCACTGATCGCTGTTCTCGTCGGGACCGCCGTCCTGTCGGCCACCGGGCCGTGCGCCGTCGGCGGTGTGGTCCGCGACGCGACGGGCCGCCCCCTGTCCGGCGTCGTTGTCGCGGCCGAGCCTGACGGGCCGGTCGCCGCCACCGGCGAGGACGGGACGTATTGCCTGGCGGCGGTGCCCTCCACCGCCGTCTCCCTGCTCGTGGCGGCGGAGGGCTTCCTCCCCGTGCGCGCGGCCCTCACCGGCGGGCGGCCGCTGGCCCTGGACGTCACCCTCGTGCCCGCGTTTCGTGAGGACCTTCTCGTCACGGCGGCCCGCGACGGCGGACGCCTCGGCGACTCGCCGGTGCGCACCGAGGTGATCGGCAAGGCCGACATCGGGCGGATCGGCGCGCGGACCCTTGCCGAGGCCGTCGAGTTCACCACGGGCGTCCGCGTCGAGACGAACTGCCAGAACTGCAACTTCTCCCAGATCCGGCTGCTTGGCCTCGAGGGGCCGTACACGCAGGTCCTGCTCGACGGCCAGCCGGTCGTCTCGTCACTGGCGGCGGTCTACGGCATCGAACAGATTCCCGCCCGGATGATCGAGCGCATCGAGGTCGTCAAGGGCGGCGGGTCGGCCCTCTACGGCCCGGGCGCCGTCGGCGGGGTCATCAACGTGATTCCGCGCGAACCCCTGCAGAGCGGGGGAGGCGTCGAATTGGGCGGGGCCTGGCTCGGTGGCCAGGGGACGCAGGTGGCAGGCGGATCGGCGGACTGGGTCGCCCCGGACCGGTCCGCGTTCGTCACGGTCTTCGGGCAGTTCGACCGCGTGCCGGCGGTCGATCTGTCGGGCGACGGTTATACGGAAGTCAGCCGCCGCCGCCTCGCGGCTGGCGGCCTGCGCGCGGCGCGCTTCCTGCTCGGCCAGCGCGCCCGCCTCACGCTCGACGTGTCGGCCATCGGCGAGCACCGGCGCGGGGGCAACGCGCTGGACCGCCCGCCCCACGAGGCGGATATCGCCGAGAGCCTCGACACGCGACAGCGCCTGGCCAGCCTGACGTGGTACCACGCGCCGTCGGCGACGCTCGACTACCGGGCGACGCTGTCGTGGGCCGGCACGTGGCGCGACAGCTACTACGGCACCGGCCGCGACCCCGACGCCTACGGCGACACGACCAGCCGCGTCGTCATGGCGGACGCGCAGGTGAACCGGTATCGCGGCGTGCATGCGTTCTCGGTCGGCGGGCAGGCGGCGACCGAGGCGCTCGTCGACAGTCAGCCCGCCTACCGCCGGTTCACCAACCAGCGGTCGGCGAGCGTGGGACTCTTCGTGCAGGACGACTGGTCCCCGGGGAGGGGATGGCAGATCGTCACGGGCGCGCGCGCGGATCTCAGCTCGTTCCTCGACCGCGTCGTGGTCTCGCCGCGGCTTGCCGTGATGTGGTCGCCGTACGCGGGCCTCGACGTGCGGGCGTCGGCGTCGCGCGGGTTCCGCGCCCCGCAGGTGTTCGACGAGGACCTGCACCTCTCGTCCGTGGGCGGCGAGGCACGGCTCGTCCGCTCCGCCCCCCACCTCCGCGAGGAGCGGTCCATGAACCTGATGGCCGGCCTCGAGTGGACGCCGGTCCTCGGCGCCGGGCAAGCCCTCGTCGAGGCCAACGTCTTCCGGACGACGCTGCGCGATCTCTTCCACGTGCAGGGCGCGGACGACCCGGCGACCGATGAGGTGGAGTTCGAGCGCACCAACGCCGGCGGCGCGCGGGTCTACGGCGTCGAGCTGAACCTTGGCTGGGGCATCGGCGAGGATCTCGTGGTCCAGGGCGGGGTCGTCGTGCAACGTGCCCGGTTCGACACGCCCGAACCCGACTTCGGGAGCCGTGACTTCTTCCGTACGCCCGATCGCTACGCGTCCCTGACCGCACGCTGGGCCGGGCCGGCGTTCCTGTCGCTCTTTGCCGGCGTGCGCTACACCGGCCCGATGCGGGTGCCGCGGTACCGGGCCGGCACCGACCGCGACCTCGTGCGGAGCCCGTCGTTCGTCACGCTCGACCTCGGTCTCGCGCGGCCCCTCGGCGCCTGGGGCGGCCGAGCCCTCACCCTCACGGCGAACCTCCGGAATCTCACTGGGGCCTACCAGCGGGACCTCGACCAGGGGCCCCTGCGCGACGCGAACTACGTCTACGGCCCCCGGCTGCCGCGCTCTATCGGGATGGGCCTTCGTGTCGACTTCTGATCCGGCCGCCCGCCGGGGCGCGCGGTGGTGGCGCGCGGTGTCGACCGCTGTCGCATGCGCGGCGGCCCTGGGCGTCGCGACCTCCGTGGCCGCGCAGCCGTTCGCCGCCGCCGTCGTCGGACTGCAGGAGGCCGTCGACACGCTCGACGTGGTCGATCTCGACGGGCGCCGCTGGACCGCGGCCGACCTTCGCGGCCGCGTGACGCTCATCGACTTCTGGGCGAGCTGGTGCGCGCCCTGCCTCGAGGAACTGCCCGGCATCGAGCGGCTACGCGCCCGGTACGGACGCGACCGCTTCGAGGTGCTCGGGGTCAGCCTGGACGCCGGCAGCAGGCGCGACTTCGTGGCGTGGCGCAACCGGCTGCGGATCTGGTGGCCCCAGGTGCACGATGGCCGCGCGTTCTCGGGGCCGGTCGCACGCCAGTTCGGCGTGATCGCGCTGCCCGCCTCCGTGCTCGTCGATCCTGCCGGGCGGGTTGCCGCCGTCAACCTGCGGGGCGCCGGCCTGGAGGCGGGGGTTGCCACGCTCGTCGAACAGGCGCGCCTGGCCCCCAGGTAAGTCCCTCTTCTGGAGCCCACTCATGCCCGTCGTCACCGGATCCGCCCCCCTGCGCCGGCTGCTCGCCGATGGCGCCGCGATCGGCGCCGCGTTCTCGGCCGTCGTGCTCTCCACCCTGTGGCTCGACCGTCGGCTCTGGCTGGCGGACTACCCGCCCGACATCCGGGCGGCCGTCGGCCCCGGCGTCGCGGCGCCGTTCGCGCTCCAGGTGGCGGCGGGCGCCGCGGTGATGGCCGTCATCGTTGGCGGCACCGCGTTGTCGAATCGCCGCGCGTGGAAGGCGGCGCCGGCGGCGCACGGCGCCCTCGCCGCCTTCGCCCACACCTTCGGGCTGTTCGTCATCGTCAGCCTCGTCGACCTCCTCGTCATCGACTGGTTCGCCCTGGTGACGCTGCGGCCCGACTTCGCCGTCTTTCCGGGCACGGGAGACCTGGCGGGTTACCGCGACTACGGGTATCACGTGCGCGCGGGGTTCCTCACGTGGCGGCCATGGGCCGGAGGGCTGGCGCTCTCCGCAATCATGGCGGCCGTGGCGTGGTCGTGGGGGCGCGGTGATGCCCGGGGGTGAACGGGCTACGGCATGTCGACGAGGAGCTTCGAGGCGGCGCGCGTCCCGATCGTGATCCGCTCGTCGTCCTGGCCGCGGAGGCGCACGCTGTCGGAGACCTCGTCGCGCGCCTCGACCTCGATCGTCTGGCCCGGCTTGAGCGCGTGGCTCTCGATGAAGCGGAGGAAGGCGGCGTCCTGATCCGTGACCCGGCGCACGACGACCGGCGTGCCCAGCGGACAGGTGAGGAGCGACTCGAGGTCGCGCGGCGTCAGGTCGCCGTCGGGCCCGGGGATCGGGTCGCCGTGCGGGTCCACTTCCGGGTGCCCGAGCATCTCGTCGATGCGCTCGATGAGCCGGTCCGACACGACGTGCTCGAGCTGTTCCGCCTCGTCGTGCACCTCGTCCCACCCGAAGCCCATCACCTGCACGAGGAACAGCTCGACCAGGCGGTGGCGGCGGATCACGAGGGCCGCCAGGCGGGCGCCGGCGCCCGTCAGCCGCACGCCGTTGTACGGCTCGTATTCGACCAGGCCCGACTCCGACAGGGTCTTCACCATCGTCGTGGCGGTGCCGGGGACGACGCCGAGCGCGGCGGCGAGCTGGCCCATCGGCATGAGCCGCTGCCCTTCGGGGAGGTGGCCCTCGCCCGTGTAGATGGCCTTCAGGTAGTTCTCGACGGTGCTCGACGGAAGCATCGGATGCCCCAGATGCTAGCAGAGTTTCCGGGGGCCCCTTGACGGCGAGGGGCGGGGTCGCGTAAATTTTGAGTATACAAAAATTATTTTCCCGTTATACGAAAATCGACGCACGGCTTGCCCGTCCCTCCCGACAATGCTGACTGAACCGATCACCGTCCTCCTCCTGCTCGGCGCGGCCGTCGCCGCCTGGCTCGCCTATCGCTGGCAGGGCCGGCGGGCGGTCGCCCGCCGCCGGCACCAGCTCGAGGACGCGCTCAAGCACCTCTTCGAGCAGGAGTACCGCGGGCGCTCCGCGTCGCTGGCCTCGCTCGGCGGCGTGCTCGGGCTGACGGACCGGGGCGTCGTCTCGCTCGTGGGGCGCATGCAGACGCAGGGACTCGTGCGGGCGTCGGGGCAGGAGTTCCGCCTGACGCCGGAGGGGGAGCGGCTGGCACTGCAGATCGTCCGCGCCCACCGCCTGCTCGAGCGCTACTTCGCCGACGAGGCGCGCCTGCCGCTCGACCGCGTCCATGCCGCGGCCGAGCGCGGCGAGCACGCCCTGACGCCGGCGGACGTCGAGCGGCTGTCCGCCTCGCTCGGTCACCCGTCGGTGGACCCGCACGGCGATCCCATTCCCACGCGCGAGGGCGCGCTGGCGCCGCCGAGCGGCACGCCGGCGACCGCGTGGCCGGCCGACACGCTCGGCCGCGTGGTCCACCTCGAGGACGAGCCGGAGATTTCGTTCGCGCAGATCGTCGCCGAGGGCCTGCGGCTCGGCCAGCTCGTGCGCATCGTCGGCCAGACGCCCGAGCGCATCGTCCTGACCGACGGCGAGAACGAGTTCCGCCTGGCCCCGGCCGTGGCCGCCAACGTCTTCCTGGCGGCGGCGCCGGAGGCGGTCGTCGATCCGTCGGTCGTGCGGCTGTCGGACCTCGCGCACGACGCGCGGGCCGAGGTGGTGGAACTCGACGCGGCGTGCCAGGGCTTCAGCCGGCGCCGCCTGATGGACCTCGGCTTCACCACGGGGGCGCTGGTGCGGCCGGCGCTCGACACCTTTGCCGGCGACCCGCGCGCCTACGAGATCCGGGGGACGCTCATCGCGCTCCGCCGCGACCAGGCGTCGCAGGTGCTCGTCCGGCCCCTTGCCCTGGAGGCGGGCGCGCGGCCGGCGGCCGCCGCCCGATGACGCCATGACGGAACACGCCTGCGACACGTGCGCGGTCCACGCCGAGCTGGAGCGGATGGGCGTGACGCTCGACCGCTTCGACCGGGTGGTGGCCCTCGCCGGGAACCCCAACACCGGCAAGTCCACCCTGTTCAACGCGCTCACCGGGCTCCGGCAGCACACGGGCAACTGGCCCGGCAAGACCGTCACGCGCGCGGAGGGCGGCTTCGAGTTCGCGAAGGTGCGCTACAAGCTCGTCGACCTGCCGGGGACCTACTCGCTGCTCTCCGCCTCGCACGACGAGCAGGTGGCGCGCGACTTCCTGCTGTTCGGCCGCCCCGACGCGACGATCGTCGTCACCGACGCGACGTCGCTCGAGCGCAACCTGAACCTCGTGCTGCAGGTCCTCGAGATCACCGACCGGGTCGTCGTGGCCGTGAACCTGATGGACGAGGCGAAGCGCAAGGGCATCGAGGTGGACCTCCGCAGCCTCGCGCGCGACCTGGGCGTGCCGGCCGTGGGCCTGGTGGCCCGGACGGGCGAGGGCATCCACGGGCTGCTCGAGGCCGTGGACGGCGTGACGTCCGGGGCGATCGCGACGAGCCCGCTGCGCGTGAAGGGCACCGCGGAGTTCCAGCGCGCCGTGAACGAGCTCGTGCCGCTCATCGAGCAGTCCGCCCCCGGCGTGCCGAACGCGCGGTGGATCGCCATTCGCCTGCTCGACGGCGACGCCGAGGTCGAGGAGGCGCTCCGCACGGGCCGGCTCGCCGAGGTCGTCGCGACCCAGCAGCGGACCGCGGACCGCTTCTCGAGCAAGATCGCGCTCGAGGGGGCGCAGTGAGCGCGGGGACCCCTGGCGCCGCGCCGGCCGACGCGGTCATCGACCGGGCGGCGGCGCTGCGGGGCGCGCTCTCGGCGAGCTTCCGCGACGAGGCGGTCCGCTCGATCTACGACGAGGCCGCGCGCGTCGCCCACCGCGCCGTCAGCGCCGGGACCCGGCGGACGGCCGACATCGACCAGCGCATCGACCGGATCGTGACGTCGCCGGTCTTCGGCCTGCCGCTGATGGCGCTGATGCTCGCGGTGGTCTTCTGGGTGACCGTGGCCGGCGCGAACGTGCCGTCCGCGCTGCTGGCCGACGGGCTCTTCTGGATCGAGGATCGCGGCGCGGCCCTCTTCACGGCCGTCGGGCTTCCCTGGTGGATCACCGGCTTCGTCTGGCACGGCGTCTACAAGGGGCTCGCCTGGGTGATCGCGGTCATGCTGCCGCCGATGGCGATCTTCTTCCCGCTGTTCACCATCCTCGAGGACCTGGGCTACCTGCCGCGCGTCGCCTTCAACCTCGACTTCCTGTTCCACCGCGCGGGCGCGCACGGCAAGCAGGCGCTGACGATGGCGATGGGGTTCGGGTGCAACGCGGCCGGCGTCATCGCGACGCGCGTCATCGACTCGCCCCGCGAGCGGTTGATCGCCATCCTCACCAACAACTTCGTGCCGTGCAACGGCCGTTTCCCGACGCTGATCATGCTCGCCACGATCTTCGTCGGCGCGGCGTTCCCCCCGGCGTTCGCCTCGGTGGCGGCCGCCGGCGCCGTCGTGGGCGTCGTCGGCATCGGCATCGTGTTCACGCTCGCCGTCTCGTGGGCGCTGTCGCGGTCGGTGCTTGCCGGCGAGGCCTCGGCGTTCACGCTGGAGCTGCCGCCGTACCGGCGGCCGGGCATCCTGCGCATCCTCTACACGTCGCTCATCGACCGCACGTTGTTCGTCCTCTGGCGCGCGTGCCTCACCGCCGCGCCCGCCGGCGCCGTGATCTGGATCCTGGGCAACATCGCCACCGGCGGCGTGACGCTCGACCAGCACATCGCCGCGTGGCTCCAGCCCCTTGGCCATGCGATCGGCCTCGACGGCGTGATCATGCTGGCCTACATCATCGCGATTCCCGCGAACGAGATCGTCGTCCCGACGATGCTGATGGTCTACATGGGCACCGGCCAGATGACCGACCTCACCTCGTTCGACGAGCTGCGCCACGTCCTCGTGGACCAGCACGGCTGGACGATGCTGACCGCGGTCAACCTGATGCTGTTCTCGCTGCTGCACAACCCCTGCGCGACGACGGTCATCACGATCTACAAGGAGACGATGAGCCGCAAGTGGGCGGCCGTCGGGGCCCTGATGCCGCTCGGGCTCGCCTTCCTCGTCACGTTCCTGGTGGCGACGATCTGGCGGCTCTAGCGAACCCGTCGACCCTGACGAACCTGACGAACCCGTCGAACCCGACGAACCTGACGAACCTGACGAACCCGTCGAACCCGATCATGCCTTCCGCCCTCGATGCGGCGTTCGACGGCCCCCACGCCAAGCGGCGGTACGTGCGCCGGCTCTTCGCCACCATCGCGGACCGCTACGACCTCATCACGCGCCTGCTGTCGTACGGCCAGGACGCCCGCTGGAAGCGACGGCTGGTGCGCCTCGCCGACCCGCGGCCCGGCGAGCGCGTGCTCGACCTCGCGTCCGGGACGGGCGACCTGGCGTACCTCGCGGCCGCGCGCGGCGCGCGGGTCGTCGGGATCGACATCACCCATCGCATGCTGCAGATCGCGCGGGGCAAGGCCGCCGGCCCCGCGCCGGCCGTGCCGTCGTTCGTCGGTGGCGACATGGCGGCGCTGCCCGTGGCCGCCGGGTCGGTGGACCTGGTGACCACCGGCTACGGCCTGAGGAACGTGCCGGATCTGCCCGCGGCCATCGACGAGATCGCGCGGGTGCTGCGCCCGGGCGGCCGGCTGGCGTCGCTCGACTTCAACCGCCCCGAGTCCGCCTGGCTGCGGGTCGCCTACCTGGGGTACCTCTCGGCCGTCGGCGGCGCCGTCGGGCGCGTCCTCCACGGCGACCCCGACACCTACCGGTACATCCCCGCGTCGATCCGCCGCTATCCGGGCGCGCGTGGCGTGGCCGCCCTCCTCGAGGCGCGCGGGTTCGTGGACGTCCGCGTGGTGCCCCTGCTCGGCGGCCTGATGAGCCTCCACGTGGCGCGCAGGGAAGAAGGGGTCTGAGCCCTTTCCCGGCGCTGGAGCGGAGAGAAGAGGGCAAGACCCCATTTCTGGCGGGGTGTCCAACTATCGCCTGCCCGTATCCTTCCGATAACAGGGCGGACAGCCATGGCGCTCATCGACTCGCTGCTGACGGCGATCGTTCGTGCCGATGGGGATGCCCTCGTGCTGCACGTGGGCGACCCGCCCACCGTCGTGACCCCGTCGGGTCCCGTCGAACTGTCCGCCCAGCCCCTGACCGTGCCCGCGATGACCGGCCTGCTGACCCGGCTGCTGCCCGGTGATCGGCGTCGCATGCTCGCCGAGCTCGGCGCGGTCGACATGCCGGTGACCGTGCCGCCGGACAGGGGGGCCGACCAGTTCACGGTCGTCGCGGCCCGGAGCGGGGACGACATCTGGATCGAGCTGCGGCGGGCGCGGCACCCCCAGCAGCCGGAGCCGGTGACCCTGCCCGTCCCGGCCAGGCCTGCCACGGGACCGGCCCTCTCGCCGGCACCGGGCGCCCCGCCCGGCCCGTCCCTGCCGCCGGCCGCGACGCGCCCTGGCATGGCGCCCCGGCGGGCGTCCGCCGGGGTCCCCGATGAAGCCCGGGCGGTGACCCGCACGGTCCGCATCGCGGTGCCGCCACCGCCCGCCCCGCCGCCACCTGAGCCGCTGTCGCACCCGGGCCTGGGGGGCCGCGTCCAGGCCGGGGCGATCGAGCGCCTCCTCGGCGAGGCCGCGCGCCGCCACGCGGCGGCGCTGTACGTGCTGGCCGGCCAGCGCCCCTACCTGCGCGTCGATGGCGAGCTGATCCGGCTCGACGAGGAGTCTGCCCCGACGGGCGCCCAGGTGGAGGCGGCGCTGCTCGGCCTCGTCCCCGGCGATCGGCGCGCGGCGGTCGCCGGCGGCCAGCCGGCCGAGTGGACCTTCGAGCTGGCGGGCGTCGGCCGCGTCCGCTGCGCGGCCTTCCGCGACGACCGCGGCGCGGGCGCCGTGCTGCACCTCGTGGCCTCGCGGGTGGTGCCGGCCGCGGAACTCGGGCTCGCCCCCGAGATCCGGGCGCTCGTCGCCGGCAGGGACGGCCTCGTCGTCGTCGCGGCGCCGCGGGGCGGCGGCAAGTCCACGCTGGCCGCGGCGCTCGTGGATCTCGTCAACCAGTCCCGTGCCGCCTACATCGTGGCGCTCGAGCGCCGTGCGGGCGTCCGCCACGGGAGCGCGCGGTCCCTCGTCAGCCAGCGCGCCCTCTCCGGGGACGAGCCGGCCGACGCACGCATCGCGCGTGCCGCGCTCGGCGAAGACCCGGACGTGCTCGTCGTCGACGACGCCCGGTCGCCCGAGGTCCTGGAGGTCGCGCTCGACGCGGCCGGGGCGGGGCACCTCGTCGTCCTGACGGTGACGGCGGGCTCGACGGCCGCGGCGATCCGGCGCCTGCAGGAGCTGGTCCCCGTCGACCGCCGCGCGAGGGCGTGCGCCGCGATGGCCGAGTGCCTGCGCGGGGTCGTGTCGCAGGTGCTCGTGCCGAAGGCGGGCGGCGGGCGCCTCGCGGCGCGCGAGCTGCTGCTGACGACGCCCGCGGTCGCGGGCCTCGTTGCCGAGGGGCGCTGGGGTGAACTCCCGCTCGCGGTCGAGCACGGGCGGCGCCACGGGATGTTCCCGCTGAACGACGCGCTCACCGCCTTCGTCCAGAGCGGGGCGGTGGACGTCAGGGATGCCTGGCGGGCCGCCGCCGACGCAGCCGGACTCGTCCGCCTGCTCGAGTCGCACGGCGTGGACACGTCCTTCGCCCGGCACGCGGGCTGACGCCGCGTGCACCCGGCCGCTAGGCCATCCAGGGCCTGAGCTCGTCGAGCAGCATGTCGACGACGTCGTCCTCGGTCAGCTCCTCGAGGGGGAGCCCGGCCTTGACGGGCCGCTCCGTGCGCACGACGCGGCTGCCGCGGGTCCGGGTGATCGTGACGACGGGCTCGGGGGGATCGAGGGTCGTGTCGAGCTCGAGCTCGATGACGTCCTCCCGGTTGCGCTCCGCCTGGAGACGCACCGTGCCCGACGGTGCCATCACGTCGAAGGGCAGCCCCTCGGCGCGCAGGACGTTGGCGACGGCGCGGAACGCCGGCACGGCCGCCTGCTCGAGGAACCTGGCGTACGCGCGCCCCGCGAGGTCGGCGCGCTCGCGCCGGGCCTGCTGATCACGCCGCGCCTGCTCCACCGCGAAGCGCAGGCGTTTCCGAAGGAGTCCGACATCCACCACTCTTAAATCACTCCCGAGGACCGAAGGGCCGCTCGTCGATCACGATCGTACCCCAGTTCCTCGAGGATCGCGTCGGTATGCTGGCCGAGGGTCGGCGGCGCGGTGCGGACGGCCGCCGGCGTCTCCGACAGCCGGAGGGGGGTGCCGACGACGTGCATGGCGCCGACCGCGGGGTGCAGCAGCGTCTCGATCATCCCGCGCGCGGCGAGCTGGGGGTCGTCGAGCACCTCGCCGACGTCGCGCACCGATCCGCACGGGACGCGGGCGCGGTTGAGCCGGGCGATCCAGTCGGCGCGCGTGCGCCGCGCGAGGGCGCGATCCAGCTCGGGCTTGAGCTGGTCGTAGTGCGTGACGCGCGCGCGGTTGGTCGCGAACCGTTCGTCGCCTGCCAGGTCACCGAGCCCGATGGCCTCGGCGAAGCGGCGCCAGATGTCGTCGTTGCCCACCGCGATCACGAGGTCGCCGTCGGCGACGCCGAACGTCTCGTACGGCACGATGTTCGGGTGCCGGTTGCCGAGGCGCGGCGGCGACTGGCCCGTCGCGAACCGGATGGCGGCCTGGTAGGTCAGCAGGGCCGCCGTCGCGTCGAGCATGCCGATGTCCAGCACCTGGCCGCGGCCGCGGCGTTCGCGCGCGAAGAGCGCCGCCAGGATGCCCTGCGCGGCGAAGAGCCCCGTGACGATGTCGGTGATCGCGATGCCGAGCCGGTACGGCTGGCCGTCGGGGGCGCCCGTGATGCTCATCAGGCCGCCCTCGGCCTGGATGACCGCGTCGTACCCCGGCTCGTCGCGCCGCGGCCCCGTCTGCCCGTAGCCCGAGATCGAGCAGTAGACGAGGCGCGGATGCCGGGCGGTCAGCGTCGCGGCGTCGAGCCCGATCGCCGCGAGGGTCCCGGGCCGGAAGTTCTCGACGACCACGTCGGCGCGCGCCGCCAGCGCCTCGACGATGGCGCGGCCCTCCGCGGTCTTGAAGTCGACGGCGACGCTCTCCTTGTTCCGGTTGATGCTCAGGAAGTAGGTGCTCTCGCCGTGCACGAACGGCGGGCCCCAGTGCCGCGTGTCGTCGCCCCTGCCCGGGTGCTCCACCTTGAGGATGCGGGCGCCCAGGTCGCCGAGGACCATCGTGCAGTACGGCCCGGACAGGACGCGGGTGAGGTCGAGGACGGTGATGCCGTCGAGGGCGCCGGGCGTGGTCATGGTCACTGGTCCCCGAGCCGCCTGGCGACCCGCGTGAGGTCGCTCAGCAGCGCGTAGGCGGTCTGGGTCAGGGTGCCGGTTCGCTGGACGATGCCGACCTCGCCCAGCAGGTCGGTCCGGAGGTAGAGGGCGTTCTCGGTGCCCGCGAGCCCGGCGAGCGGGTCGTGCGGATCGAGCACCTCCGGCTCCACGCGCGCGTCCACGCCGCCATCGGCGCGCCGGGCCGCCGACGCGATCAGGCGGATGCGGCGTCCCCGCTCGACCGCGTCGCGCACGTCCCGGCCCGCCACGTCGGTGATGCCCGTCCGCGCCACGTCGTGCGGCGTCATCGCGCCGCGCATCAGCACGTTGACGAGCGCGGCCGTCTTGGCCGCCGCGTCCCACCCGTCGATGTCGAGCGAGGGGTCGGCCTCGGCGATGCCGCGCGCCTGCATGTCCGCGATCGCCTCGTCGAACTCGACGCCACGCTCCAGCTCCGACAGCACGAAGTTGCACGTGGTGTTGATGACGCCGCGGAACCCCAGGACCTCCACCGCCGGCATCGTCTCGCGCACGAGGTTGAACACCGGGACGCCGTCCATCACCGCGCCCTCGAACAGGAAGGCGCGGTCGACGGAGGCCGCCAGCCGCGCGAGCGCGCCGTGGGCGAACGCGACAGGACCCTTGTTCGCGGTGACCACGTGGGCGAGCCCCTCGAGCGACGCGCGCACGTGCGCCGTGGCCGGCTCGCCCTGGTCGATGTCGAGCAGCGTGGTCTCGACGATGACCAGCCGCCCGTCGCCCGCCTCGTCCGCCAGCCGGTCGGTGACCTGGCGCACGACGTCGATGCCGCTGCGCTCGCGCGGCGCCGGGTCGAGCCGGTCGAGCGAGAGGCCCGCCTCGACCGTGCCCAGCGCGCGTCCGGGGTCGACCCCGTCGGGATCGACGACCGACCCGTGGTGGCGCGTGCCGATCGCCACGATCGTCCAGTCGAAGTCCAGCCGGTCGGCCACCTCGTCGAGCAGGCGCACGAACCGCCGGGCGACGTGGCCGAAACCGACGAGTGCGAGGGCGAGTCCGGGGCGGCGGCTCATGGAGGGCAGCGGCAGTATACTTTCGCCGCGCCCCCCGCGCCCCGGTCCCGCGGCCAGCCCTCGCCGGCCGTCCCGTCGTCTAAGCTAGGAGAGGCGTCTTCGCCCGCCCCCTGCCCGGCGCCGGAAAGGACGTAAACGTGCGCGCACTCCCACTCGTTCCTGTCGCCCTCGCCGTCGCCCTCGCGGTTCCCGGTCCCGCCGCCGCCCAGTCCCCGTCCCCCGACGTCGTCGTCGTGACGGGGGAGGGCCTCGTCACCGCGGCGCCCGACCGCGCCTGGGTGACCATCGCGGCCGAGCACCGGTCCGGCGACCCGAAGGCGGCGCAGGCCGAGGTGGCGCAGGCGATGACGGCCGTCCAGGACAAGCTCCGCGCGGCCGGGATTCCGGCCGGGGCCGTGCGCACCGTCGGCATCGACCTCCAGGCCGAGTTCGACTTCGTCGACGGGCGGCGCGTGCCCCGCGGGTACATGGCGCGCAACACCATCGAGGTCCGGGTGGACGACCTGGCGGCGCTCGGCCCGGCGCTCGACGCGGCGGTGGCGACCGGGGCCACCACCCTCGGGGGCCTGCGCTTCGACGTGAAGGACCGGGCCGCCCTCGAGCGGCGCGCCCTCCGGGAGGCCGTCGCCGACGCGCGGGCGCGGGCGGCGGCCGCCGCGGAGGGGGCCGGGCGCGCCATCGACCGCATCCTGCGGATCGAGGAGGGCGGCAGCCAGCCCAGCCCGGCGCCCGTCATGATGGCGCGCATGGCGGCCGAGGACGCGCGGGCGACGCCGGTCTCGGCCGGCCAGATCGACATCCGCGCGTCGGTCAGCCTCACGGCCGCCCTGCGCTAGGCTGCGCACCGCGGCACGACCAGAACGGGGTAATTCGAGGGGCAGGCCGGCACGGGGGCTTGCGGCGGGAAGGCGGGAAAAATATCGTCCTCCTTGGCGATCCTTGCCACAAGCCCCCCGTGTCTGGCACTCCTTCCCTCGTTCTCGTTGTTGCAGCCAAGGACGGCGCGCACGACCGGTTCGGGTCGCACCTCGAGCGGCACGCCCCGGAAGCCGTCCTGACCGTGCTTGCCGACCAGGCCGCGCTCCCGGCCGCGTTGAAGACCGCAGTACCCAGCCTCGTTGTCGTGCCCCTCGCGCCCACGACCGGTTCGTGGCGGGGGTGGGTGACGGCCACCCGTGCCGCCGCGCCCCTGGCGGTCATCGCGGTGCTGGTGTCCGGCGCCGACCCGGTCTCCCCCGGGGCATTGCTGGAGTCGGGCGCCGACGACTGGCTGTCGCTCGACGAGCGACCGGAGGGCCGGGTGGCGATGCTCCTCGCGCGCGGGACCGCGCGCGCCGGGACCTCATGCGCCAGGAGCCTCCTCCACTGGGGCGGCAAGGTGCTGTCGGCGTGCCGCGTCGGCATCTGGCAATTCGACCCGGCGTCCGCCACCTTCACCACCGGCCCGAGCCTCGCCCGCATGCTCGGCTACCCGGATGGCGACCTGCCGGACGACGACGCCTTCTGGGCGCGCGTCATGCCGGCCGGCGACGCGCGGACGCTGCGCGCGCAGATCGACGAGGTCATCGCGGGTGCCCGGCAGGAAGTGCTGCTCGAGCACCGGGGCTTCAAGGCCGACGGCCAGCTGGTCTGGCTCGCCTCGCGCGGGCGCGCCGTGCGCGACACCGGCGGACCCGCGCCACGCGTGCTGGGGGTCAGCCTCGACGTGACCGAACTCGTGGAGACGCGGCAGGCGCTGGCCGAGGCCGAGGCGCGCAACCGCTTCATCGTCGAGACCGCGGCCGAGGTCATCGTCCTCTACACGTCCGATTACCGTGTCGAGTGGGCGAACCCGAGCGCCGAGCGGATTCTCGGCTACCCTCCCGGCGGGCTCGTCGGCCTGTCGGCGATGGACCTCATGGATCCCGCGGAGCATCCCCGCGTGCCGGCGATCCAGCGTCGACGTCTCCTGGGAGACTCGGCGCGGGAAATCTACCGGATCCGGCACCGGGACGGCGGTACCGTCTGGCTCGAGGCGTCCGGCGTCGCGATCCGGGACGACGAGGGGACGGTCCAGCGGCACCTGGTCGTGGCGAGCGACGTCAGCGGCAAGGTGAACCGCGAGCAGGAGCTGAGCCTGGCGCTCGAGAACCGCGAGGCGCTCCTGCGCGAAGTGCACCACCGGGTGCGCAACAACTTCCAGATCGTGCTGAGCCTGCTGAACCTCCAGTTCCAGGCACTCGACGACCCGGCCGTGCAGGCGGGGGTCGTCGACGCGACCCTGCGCATCGAGACCATGGCCGGGCTGCACGCGCTGCTCTACCAGTCGCACGACATCGCGTGGGCGCGCGCCGACACCTACCTCACGCGCATCATCGAGGCGCTCCGCGGCGCGTACGCCGAGCGAGCCGGGCGGATCGAGGTCAGGCTCGACATCGCGCCCATCGGCTTCAAGGCGGACGACGGGATGCGCGTCGGCCTGATCGTGAACGAGCTCGTCAGCAATGCGTTCAAGCATGCCTTTCCCGGGGGCCGGCGAGGTCGCGTGACGGTGACGCTCGCTGTCGACGGGACCGGGCCCGCCGACGTGGTGCGCCTGGAGGTCGCCGACGACGGCGTCGGGCTCCGCGGCGCGTCCGCGAAGCGCGCCGGCGCGCTCGGGCTCGACCTCGTGCAGGACATGGTGCGCCAGTTGTCCGGCACGCTGCAGGTGGAGGACGCCGCCGGCGTGCGCGTCACCATGCGGTTCCCGACGGGCGGTGTGCTAGTTTGACCACGATTCCCGAAGCGAGGCACGCGTGTTCCCCATGTCCCCATCACCGTCCGGGCGTCCTCCGGGCTCTCGTGGAGGCTCGCCGTGGCCGTAGCGCCGTCACCCGAGCACGATGACCTGTGGCGGCTCGCCCTCGAATCGAGCCGCGTCGGCACGTGGGTCGTGTTCCTCGATACCGGGGCGTTCCAGGCCAGCGCGGCGTTTGCCCGCATGCTCGGGACCACCGTCGCCGCGCTCGAAGACCTCGAGACGGCGTGGGGCGGCTTTGGCGTGCCTGCAGACGTGGCCGAGGCCCGCGGCCGGCTGCTGACCCTGGCGTCCGGGCCGGACGGCGGGACCTTCGAGCTCGAGCACCGGTTGCGGTCGTCCGACGGCCGGGTGTTCTGGGCCCTGTCGCGCGGGACCGTGCACACGGTGGACCGGCGGCGCGCGCTCACCGGGTCGACCATGGACATCGACGGCCACGTCCGCACCCGGCTCGAGCTCGACGCGGCGTTGCGCCGCCTGGGCGTGAGCCTCACCGCCGTGGGTGGCTATATCATGGAGTGGCGGGACGCGGCCGACGAGATCGTCTTCGTCGGCGCCGCCGGGGACCGCCCGCGCGGACCGATCACCCTGGCCGAGGCGCTGTCCGAGGTGCACCAGGACGACAGGCGCACGGTTCGCGCCGCGCTGGAGAGCGCGCGCACGTCGGGCCAGCCGTGCCTCGTGGACTTCCGCGCGTCCCATGGCCGGAGCGGCTTCCGCCGGCGGCTCGCGCGGGTCGCGCGGTCCGGGGCGGCCGACGACGTGCTGGTGACCGCGGTCGTCATCGACGCGGCCGACCTCCGCGTGTTCTCCGGCGCCGACAGCCTCGTGGGGACAGGCGGCCCGCACCCGTTCCGGGAAGCCGCCGAGCTCTCGCGCGAGGCCATGCTGGCCTTCGACGACGACGGACGGATCACGTTCGTGACCACCGCCGCCGCGACCCTGCTCGGCGACGAGGTGGCGGCGCTCATCGGCCGTTCCTGGGCCGACCTGTGCGTCCCCGACGACGTGCCGATCGTCGCGCGGGGGCTGGCCGCCCGCCGCGCCGGCGGCCACGCGCGCTGGGAGTTCCGCGTCCGCCGGCGGGACGGCCCCGAGGTCTGGATCGAGGACTCGGGCGCGGCGCTGGCCGACGCCTCCGGACGGTTCATCAGCCGCGTCTCGATCTGGACGGACGTCACCGAGCGGCACGAACGCGAGCGCGAGCTGAGCGAGACCCTGCAGGCCAAGGACGGCCTCGTGCGCGAGGTACACCACCGGGTGCGGAACAACTTCCAGGTGGTCTCGAGCCTGCTGAACCTCCAGTTCCGCGACGCCGAGGTCGCGTCGCTCCCGGACCGGATTCGCGACATGCAGAACCGCGTCGGCACGATGGCGCACCTGCACTCGCTGCTGTACGAGTCGGCCGACCCGTCCGTGGCCGACGCCCAGCGGTACCTCGGGCGGCTCGTGTCCACCGTGACCCACTCGTTCGAGGACACGGCCGGTCGTGTCCACGTGGCGTTGACCGGCGACGCCGTGCACCTGCCGACCGACACCGGCCTCCGCCTCGGCATGGTCGTCAACGAGCTGCTGTCGAATGCGCTCAAGCACGCCTTCCCGGCGGGCCGGTCCGGCCGGGTCGACATCGGCCTCCTCCAGGCCGCGGACGCCTTCGAGCTCTCGGTGGCCGACGACGGCATCGGGTTCGAGCCCGGTGTCGCCGAAGGGACGGCGGCGGGCGCGACGCTGGGGCTCCCGCTGGTCGGGGACCTCGCGACGCAGCTGCACGGGTCGCTGGCCATCGAGACCGCGCCCGGGCGCGGCACCCGGGTTCGCGTCACGGGGCGCGTGGACCCCTCCGGCGATGACGACCGGAACGGGTGAAACGGCGCCCGTTATGGTTCAATCTTGTGAGCGTGCCCGGCCCGGCGTCACCCCGGGCGTGGTGAGTGCCGATAGAGAAATTGCCAGCAGCGAGTGTTCCAGTCATGACGAACCGCCCCCTGCGCGCCAGCCGCATTCTGATTGTCGAAGACGAGGCCATCGTCGCCCGTGACGTGCGCCGGATGCTCGCCGCCGCCGGGCACGGCATTGGCGCCGTGGCCAGCTCGGCGCACGAGGCGGTGGAGTGGCTCGCCGGCAACACCCCCGACCTGGCCCTCGTCGACATCGCGCTGCCCGAGGGCCGGATGGCGGGTCTCGACCTCGCCCGGCGCCTGCGGGACCGCGAGATCCGCTTCGTGTTCGTGACGGCGCACGTCGACGGCGAGACCCTCACGACGGCGCGCGCGCTCGCGCCCGTCGGCTACGTCGTCAAGCCGTTCACCGAGGCGCAGCTCACCGCGGCGCTCGAGCTCGCCCTGCACCAGCCCGCCCCCAAGGCGGAAGAACTCGGCCGGGCCATCAGCAAGATCGAGGAGCGCCTCGGACACCTGACCTCGATGCTCGCGTCGGCCGGCCTGCCCGTCACGGCCACGGGACCCGACCGGGACGCGATGAGCCGCATGGAGTCGCTCCGGCACCTCTCCACGCGCGAGCGCGAGGTGCTCGCGCTGCTCCTGGCCAACCGGCGCGTGCCGCACATCGCCGAGCGGCTCTTCATCAGCCAGCACACGGTCCGCACGCACCTCAAGGCCATCTTCCGCAAGCTCGGGGTCCACTCGCAGGCCGAGTTGATCGAGAAGCTGAGCGCCCCACCCGCCCCGGCGTCCCCGCGCTAGCCGACCGGTTCGGGTGAATTCGGCTGCCGCCGCAGGGGGATCCCGTGCGTCCCTCTTGCGGGCGCGCGCGCGGTCTGTACACTTCACAGTCCCGGTGCCGGCCGGGCGCCCACCGGAACGAGGCGGAGAAGCCACCGCTTCCGGCGTCGCCTCCGCCGCGCGCGAGGACGAATAGAAGTGGCGTGGGTATCGACCGTGTGCAGGGGAACGGTGTGGGCCGATCGATCCGGCTGCGCGTCGCGCTGGGACTGACCATTGTCGTGCTCGCCGCGGGCGGCATGACGATGTGGCTGTACCGCGCCGTCGGCGACGCGGCCGCCCTCGCCCAGCACGCCGCGGAGATTGGCACGGCGCGGCGCGTGCTGCTCGAACTCGAGCGCATCATGGCGCAGGCGCACCTCGAGATCGGCCTTCGCGCCGCTGGTGGACACGGGGTCCCCGCCGAGGTTTTCGACCACGGCGAGCAGGCGTTCGAGGCCGAACTCAGGCAGCGATTCGCGACCAGTGCCGACCCGGACGAGATTGCGAGCCTGAGACGACTCGGT
The DNA here is from genome assembly GCA_050250645.1 of Vicinamibacterales bacterium. Taxonomy (GTDB): domain Bacteria; phylum Acidobacteriota; class Vicinamibacteria; order Vicinamibacterales; family UBA2999; genus JBFWVR01. Next base: position 145,099 of record JBFWOG010000004.1, on the reverse strand, counting down.
GAGCTCGGCCGCGACTATTTCCGGGCGGCCCGGGCCGGCTATCTCCACCCGGATCCCGGCGCCGCGGACCAGCCCTCGCGGCTGCTCGGCCTCCGGCGCGACATGGTGGGGCTCGTCGCCGAGCGCTCGGCCGCCCTGGCGTCCCGGCAGGCGTCGGCCGGCGCCGCGCAGGCCGCCGGGGCGACCCGCGACGTGCAGCGCCAGGTGATGGCCCTCGCCCCCGCGTTCGTCGGCCTCGCGGTGCTGGTGGGCGTCTTCCTGCTGCGATCCGCGACCCGTCCCCTGCGCGCCCTGGGCGTGGCCATCACCCAGATGGCCGCCGGGCACTACGCCTACCGCCTGCCGGAGGCCGGCCCCGAGGAGTTCGTGGCGATCGCGCGGCGCTTCAACAGCCTCGCCGAGGAACGCCAGGCCGTCGAGACGGACCGCGCACGGCTCGGGCAGGCCATCGAGCAGGCGGCGGAGGCGGTGCTCGTCACCGACCCGGACGGCCGCATCGTCTACGTCAACCCGGCGTTCGAGCGCGTGAGCGGCTATTCGCGCGCCGAGGCGCTGGGGATGACGCCGCGGATCGTGCACTCCGGGCGCAACGACCCGGCGGTGTACCGCGACCTCTGGTCGACGATCCGCGCCGGCGAGACGTGGAAGGGCGAGCTCGTGAACCGGCACCGGGACGGCTCCTTCTACGTCGAGCGCCAGACGATCAGCCCCATCCGCGACTCGCGCGGCTACATCGAGGCGTTCGTGTCCATCGGCGCCGACGTCACCACGGAGCGGCGGCTCGAGGCCCAGGTCACCCAGTCGGCGAAGATGGAGGCGGTGGGGCGCCTGGCCGGCGGGGTGGCCCACGACTTCAACAACCTGCTGATGGTGATCACCGGGTCCGCCGAGAAGCTGCGGCGGGCCGGCGCGGCCCCGGCCGAGGCGGAGGCGGTGGACGCCATCGCGCGCGCCGCCGACCAGGCCGCGGCGCTCACGAGCCGCCTGCTCGCGTTCAGCCGGCAGCAGACGCTGGCGCCCAGGCCGACGAACCTCAACGACACCGTCCGCGGCATCGAGGAGATGCTCCGGCGGCTGATCGGCGAGGACATCCAGATGCTCACATGCACGACGCAGGAACTGCCGGCGGTGCTCGTCGACCCCGGGCAGGCCGAGCAGATCGTGATGAACCTGGCCGTCAACGCCCGCGACGCCATGCCATCGGGCGGCCGCCTGCTGCTCGAGACCGCCGTCACGGAGGTCGCCGCGCACGACGCGCGCGCGGGCGACCGGGTCCCCGGCACCTACGTCCGGCTCACGGTGTCCGACACCGGCATCGGCATGGACGCCGAGACGCAGCGGCACCTGTTCGAGCCCTTCTACACCACCAAGCCCGTCGGCAAGGGCACGGGCCTCGGCCTGTCGACCGTCTACGGCATCGTGCACCAGGCCGGGGGGCACATCGACGTCGCGTCGGAGCCGGGGCGCGGCACGAGCTTCTCGATCCTGCTGCCGGCCTGCCGCGACCGCGTCGAGCCCGCGGCGCCCCCGGCGGCGGACCTGCCCGCGGTGCGGGGGCAGGGGACGGTCCTCGTCGCGGAGGACGATGCCGACGTGCGTGACCTGCTGCGCGGCGTCTTCGCCGACGCGGGCTACAGCGTGGTGGTCGCGGCCGATGGCGCGGCCGCGCTCGCGGCGGCCGCGCGGGTGCCGTCACTCGACCTGCTCGTCACCGACATGGTCATGCCCGGCATGCGGGGGGTCGACCTCGCCTGGCGGCTCTGGGAAGCGCGCCCCGCGCTGCGGGTGATCTACCTGACCGGATATGCCCCGGCCGGCCCCGAGGGCCGCCTCGTGCCCGGTGCCCGCTTCCTGCAGAAGCCCGTCTCGATTGCCTTGCTGAACCGGACGGCCGCCGAGCTGCTCGGCACCGTGGATCCCGCGCGCGCGGCCCACCGCTCGCGCGCCGTCTGACGGCGCGCGCCCACCCCCGCTCACCAGACTCACCCGGTCTGGGTCCTCGATTACCCCCTTCTGAACCATGTGCGCGGCGGCGCCCAGCCGATTCTAGGGGGGCGCCACGAGACGCCAGGGCGGATCGGGCGGCGGCCCGACGAGGCCGCTGGGATTCCGACATCGCCCGCCGCTCCCCTGGAACGGGGGGGAGGCTCGCGAATGGCGCGGCAAGTCGCGTCGTCGAGTGGATGAGTGCCGGCAGGGAATGGCCCTTGCTGGGCAGCCGGCTGGCGCCGCGGCGGCGCAGAGAGCGAAGCAGATGAGCGAACTGGACGAAATGGACGACCTCGTGAAGGAGTTCCTGGTCGAGAGCCACGAGAACCTCGACCGGCTCGACCACGCGCTGGTGGAGCTCGAGAAGGACCCGCGCGACCGCGAGAACCTCGCGAGCATCTTCCGCACGATCCACACGATCAAGGGGACGTGCGGCTTCCTCGGCTTCACCAAGCTCGAGTCGGTCACGCACGTCGGCGAGAGCCTGCTGAGCCGCATGCGCGACCTCGACCTCGCGCTCGACGCGGAGATCACGAGCGCGCTGCTCAAGATGATCGACGCGGTCCGCGGCATCCTCCACGCCATCGAGGGCAGTGGGGGAGAAGGGGACGGCGAGTACGGGGCGCTCATCGCGGAGCTCGAGCGGCTGAACGCGCGGCCGAGCCTGCTCGCCCCCGGGGACGCGCCCGCGGCGGAGCCGCCGGCGGTTCCCGGCGCGGCGGCCGCCGACGAGTGGGGCCCGGGCGACGAGTCCGCTCCCGCGCCGGCGCCCGCGCCGCGGCCGCTCGCGGCGGTGCCCCCGGCGCCGGTGGACGCCCCCGATGTCGCGGACGAGCGGCGCGGGCAGGGCATCGCCGACACGTCGCTGCGCGTGGACGTCGGGCTCCTCGACAAGCTGATGAACCTGGTCGGGGAGCTGGTGCTCGCGCGCAACCAGATCCTCCAGTTCACCGGCCCGCAGGCGGACACCTCGTTCAACGGCGCGACGCAGCGGCTCAACCTGGTCACCTCCGAGCTGCAGGAGGGCGTCATGAAGACGCGCATGCAGCCGATCGGCAACGTGTGGAGCAAGTTCCCGCGCGTCGTCCGCGACCTGGCCACGGCGTGCGGCAAGCGCGTGCGCATCGAGATGGAAGGCAAGGAGACCGACCTCGACAAGACCATCATCGAGGCGATCAAGGACCCGCTGACCCACGTCGTGCGCAACTCCGTCGATCACGGCATCGAGCCGCCGGAGGCGCGCACCGCGGCCGGCAAGAGCGCCGAGGGCGTGCTGCGGCTGCGCGCGTTCCACGAGGGCGGCCAGATCAACATCGAGATCGAGGACGACGGGGCGGGCATCGACCCCGAGAAGGTGCGCCGCAAGGCGATCGACCGGGGGCTGGTGCCGGCGGACCAGGCGGCCCGCATGAGCGACCACGAGGTGACGCGCCTCATCTTCATGCCCGGGTTCTCGACGGCGGAGAAGATCACGAACGTGTCGGGCCGCGGCGTCGGCATGGACGTCGTGAAGACCAACATCGAGAAGATCGGCGGCTCGGTCGACATCCAGAGCGCGCCCGGACAGGGCACGACGCTGCGGATCAAGATCCCGCTGACCCTCGCGATCATCCCGGCGCTGATGGTCTCGACCGGCGACGAGCGCTTCGCGATCCCGCAGGTGAGCCTGCTCGAGCTCGTGCGGCTCGAGGGCGACCAGGCGCGGAGCGGGCTCGAGCGCGTCCAGGGCGCGACGTTCTACCGCCTGCGGGGCAACCTCCTGCCGCTCGTCTCGCTCAGCCGCGAACTCGGGCTCGAGCCCCTGCCCGACGCCGACATCGTCAACATCGTGGTCCTCAAGGCCGACGAGCGCCAGTTCGGCCTGGTGGTCGACGCCATCAACGACACCGAGGAGATCGTGGTCAAGCCCCTCGGCAAGCAGCTCAAGTCGGTGAACGTGTTCGCCGGCGCCACGATCATGGGCGACGGGCACGTCGCCCTCATTCTCGACGTGCTCGGCATCGCGCAGCAGGCGGGGGTGGTGTCCGAGGTGCGGGCGGGCCGGATCGCGGAGTCGGATGGCCCGCTGCAGCGCGGGGAGGACGAGGGGGCCGGGTCGTGGCTCCTCTTCCAGGTCCGCGGGCACGAGCGGATGGCCATTCCCCTGGCGCTCGTCGACCGGCTCGAGGAGTTCCCCGCCTCGGAGATCGAGCGGTCGGCCGGCCAGCCGGTCGTGCAGTACCGCGGCGACATCATGCCGCTCGTGAGCCTGTCGGCGTCCCTCGATGCCGACGCGGACGAGGCGCCGCAGCAGGTCATCGTCTTCTCGGAGGCCGGCCGCCGCTACGGGCTGGTCGTCGACCGCATCCTCGACATCGCCGCGGAGGCCATCAGCGTGACGCGCACGGCGGAGACGGCGGGCGTGAAGGGCTCGGCGGTCATCCAGGGGCGGGTGACCGACCTGGTGGACGTATACGCGCTGCTCGGCCTGGCGGCCCCGGACGGGGTCGACAGGCTGGCGGCCTAGGGAGAGACGCCCATGGCGACACATATCCATCCCGTGGGGACCGGCGACGCCGCGGCCGAGGACGGCTCGCGCCAGCTCGCCACGTTCTCGCTCGGCGGCCTCTGCTTCGGCGTGGAGGTGCTGCAGGTCCAGGAGGTCATCCGCTACCAGGAGATGACCGCCGTCCCCAAGGCGCCGCCCGTCGTGCGCGGGCTCATCAACCTGCGCGGCCAGATCGTCACCGCGCTCGACCTGCGCAGCCGGCTCGGGCTGCCGGAGGCCCCGGCCGGCGCCCTGCCGATGAACGTGGTCGTCCGGACGTCGGAGGGCGTCGTGAGCCTGCTGGTGGACGAGATCGGCGACGTGCTGCAGGTGGAGCCGGCCGACTTCGAGCCGGTGCCCCAGACGCTCACCCACCCGGCGCGGTCGCTGGTGACGGGCGTCTACAAGCTGGACGGGCGGCTCCTGCTCGCCCTCGACGTCGAGCGCGCCGTCAACGTGGACGGCGACACGCCCGGCGAGCGGGCGGCGTGATGGCGGACCGGTACGGCCTGGCGCGCCTGGTGGAAGAACTGGCCGCGCACGTGGCCGTCCCCCCGTGGGTGTGGATGGCCGTGCCGGAAGCGGAGTTCGGATGGCGGGACGGCGGGGAGGCGAGCCCCGGGTTGCCGCCCGAGGAGGTCGAGTAGGTCGATGGCGAGAACAGCAGCGGTGGCCCGGAAGGCCCAGCAGCACGTGAAGAGTCCGGCGGCCGGTCGCCCCATGCGCAGGGCCGGCGCCGGCGTCAACCCCCAGAAGCGCATTCGAGAGGCAGCAGTCATGGCGAACGGACGAGGCAAGCAGCTGGCAGTGGTCGCCCGGCACGAGGTGCCGGCGAGCGACGTGGAGATGGTGCAGGTCGATCACGCGGAGCTGCTCGACCTGCGCGGGCAGGTGACGGCCATCGGCCGGTCGCAGGCGACGATCGAGTTCCAGCCGGACGGGACGATCCTGACGGCGAACGACAACTTCCTCGGCGCGCTGGACTACCGGCTCGGCGACATCGTCGGGCAGCACCACCGCATGTTCGTGGACGCGGCCGAGGCCTCGGCCCCGGCGTACCGCCAGTTCTGGGCCGACCTGCAGGCGGGGCAGTTCCAGGCCGGCGAGTTCCGGCGGATCGGGCGCGGCGGCAAGGAGGTCTGGATCCAGGCGTCCTACAACCCCGTGTTCGACGAGGACGGCCGGGTGTTCAAGGTCGTCAAGTACGCGACCGACATCACCGAGACGAAGCTCCGCAACGCCGACTACGAGGGCCAGCTCGCGGCCATCTCGAAGGCGCAGGCGGTCATCGAGTTCAACCTCGACGGCACGGTGCGGACGGCCAACGACAACTTCCTCGAGGTGCTGGGCTACCAGCTCGACGAGATCGCCGGCAAGCACCACGCGATGTTCTGCACGCGCGACTACGCGTCCTCGCCGGAGTACCGCCAGTTCTGGCAGGACCTGGCGGCCGGCCGGTACCAGTCGGGTGAGTACAAGCGGGTGGCGAAGGACGGGCGCGAGGTCTGGATCCAGGCGTCGTACAACCCGATCTTCGACACGAGCGGCAAGCCGTTCAAGGTCGTGAAGTACGCGACGGACGTCACGGCCCAGGCCGCGATGAAGCGCGCCTACGCGATGCTCGAGAACGCGCCGTTCAACGTGATGTTCGCGGACCGCGACCTCAAGCTGACCTACATGAACCCGGCGTCGCTCAAGACCCTGAAGGGCCTCGAGCACGTGCTGCCGGTCAAGGCCGACGCGGTCGTGGGCCAGTCGCTGGACATCTTCCACAAGGCCCCCGAGCACCAGCGGAAGATGCTCGCGGACCCGAAGAACCTCCCGCACCGCACGAACATCAAGGTGGGCGGCGAGACGCTCGACCTGCTCGTCAGCCCGATCTTCGACCACGCCGGCGACTACATCGGCGCGATGGCGTCGTGGGAGCTCATCACCGAGAAGCTCGCCGCCGAGGAGCGCGAGCGCACGATGACCGCGCAGCTCAAGGAGGTGCTCGGCAGGGTCGGCGACAACGCCGCGACCCTGTCCGCCGCGTCCGAGGAGCTGACGGCCTCGAGCCAGCAGATGGCGGGCAACTCCCAGGAGACCTCGGCGCAGGCCGGCGTCGTCTCGGCCGCCGCGGAGCAGGTCAGCCGCAACGTGCAGACCGTCGCGACCGGCACCGAGGAGATGAGCGCCAGCATCCGCGAGATCGCCAAGAACGCGAACGAGGCGGCGAAGGTCGCCACCTCCGCCGTCCGGATGGCCGACACGACCAACCAGACGGTCAACAAGCTCGGCGAGAGCAGCGCGGAGATCGGCAAGGTGATCAAGGTGATCACGTCCATCGCGCAGCAGACCAACCTGCTCGCGCTGAACGCGACCATCGAGGCGGCGCGCGCCGGCGAGGCCGGCAAGGGCTTCGCGGTCGTCGCCAACGAGGTCAAGGAGCTGGCCAAGGAGACGGCCAAGGCCACCGAGGACATCGGTCAGAAGATCGAGGCGATCCAGAGCGACACCAAGGGCGCGGTCGAGGCCATCCAGGAGATCAGCTCGATCATCAACCAGATCAACGACATCTCGAACACCATCGCGAGCGCCGTCGAGGAGCAGACCGCGACGACGAACGAGATCGGCCGCAACGTCTCGGAGGCCGCGAAGGGCAGCGCCGAGATCGCGCAGAACATCACGACCGTCGCGGAGGCCGCGCGCGGCACCAACGACGGCGCCAACGACACGCTCCGCGCCTCGCAGGAACTCGCCAAGATGGCGTCCGACCTGCAGGCCATCGTGAGCAGCGTCAAGCTGTAGTCCGCCGCGCCGGGCCGGGGCGCGCGCCCCGGCCCGGCGCCGGCACGGCCGCCCGGGGGCCGCCCGCCCGGGGCCCGGGCGCACGCGCGCGGTGCGCGAGTTGACTGCGGACGGGGGCGACCCCGCCCGCCACACGCCGGCCTCGTGGGGCCCGGCATCGGACGGAGGAACACGGACATGAAGGCTTTGGTGGTGGACGACTCGAGGGCGATGCGCATGCTGCTCTCGCGGATGCTCCGGGATCTCGGCTTCGAGGTCTCGGAGGCGCAGCACGGGCGCGAGGCGCTCGAGCACCTCCAGGCGCACGCCGATGTCGACCTGGCGCTCATCGACTGGAACATGCCGGAGATGAACGGGCTCGAGCTCGTCGAGGCCGTCCACGGCGACACGCGCCTCGGCGCGCTGCGCATGATGATGGTCACGACCGAGACCGAGATGTCGCAGATGACCCGCGCGCTCGGTGCCGGCGCCCACGAGTACGTGATGAAGCCGTTCACCCGCGCGGTGATCGAAGAGAAGCTCCGCATGCTCGGCCTTGCGGCGTGAAGGATTCCCGATGAGCAGGATTCGCGTGCTGGTCGTCGACGATGCCGTCGTCGTGCGCCGCCTGGTGACCGACGCGCTCTCGGCCGCGCCCGACATCGAGATCGCCGGGACCGCCGCCAACGGGCGCATCGCGCTCCAGAAGATCCCGCAGGTCAACCCAGACCTCGTGACGCTGGACGTCGAGATGCCCGAGCTCGACGGCCTCGGGACGCTCCGGGAGATCCGCAAGGTCTGGCCGCGGCTGCCCGTTATCATGTTCAGCACCCTCACCGAGCGCGGCGCGTCGACGACGCTCGACGCCCTGGCGGCCGGGGCGTCGGACTACGTGACCAAGCCCGCCAACGTGGGCAGCGTCACCGCCGGGCTCCAGCGCGTGCGCGACGACCTGGTGCCGAAGATCCGGGCGCTCGTCCCCGGCCGGCTCTCGAGCCCGGCGCCGGCGGCGCCGGTGGCCCCGGCGGCCCCCGCCGCCGCGCCCGCCGCGTCCCCCGCGGCGGTCCGGGGCCGGGCCGCGGTGGACGTGGTGGCGATCGGGGTCTCGACCGGGGGGCCCAACGCGCTCGCGGCCGTGCTGCCGGCGCTCCCCGCCGCGCTGCCGGTCCCGATCGTGATCGTGCAGCACATGCCGCCGATGTTCACCCGGATGCTCGCCGAGCGCCTGCACCAGCAGTCGCAGATCGCGGTGCACGAGGGGCAGGACGGGATGCGGCTCGAGCCGGGCGCGGCCTACATCGCCCCCGGCAACTTCCACATGACGGTGGAGCGGCGGGCGGGGGGCTGCTACCTCGCCCTGAACCAGGACCCGCCGGAGAACTCGTGCCGGCCGGCGGCGGACCCGCTGTTCCGCTCGGTGGTGCGGGCGTACGGCGGCGGGGTGCTCGGGGTGGTGCTGACGGGCATGGGGCACGACGGCCTGCGCGGCGCCGAGCACGTGCGCGACGCCGGCGGGCACGTCCTGGCCCAGGACGAGGCGACGAGCGTCGTCTGGGGCATGCCGGGATTCGTGGCGAAGGCGGGGCTGGCCGACCGGGTGCTGCCCCTGGAACTCGTCGCGCGGGAAATCGAGCTGCGCGTGGCCGCGGGGCGGGTGGCCGCCCACCCCGCGGCCGCGACGCCGGGACGGCAGGGAGTGGCGTGATGGGCGTGAGTGAGCGTGACTTCGACTTCATCCGGACGCTCGTGTGCGAGCACGCCGGCATCGTCCTCGAGACGGGCAAGCAGTACCTCGTCGAGGCGCGCCTGCAGCCGCTGGCGCGCAAGCGCAACCTCGACTCCATCGAGACGGTCGTGCAGCAGGTCCGCCAGGGCGGGGACCTTGCGCTCCGCCAGCAGGTCATCGAGGCGATGACCACCAACGAGACGACGTTCTTCCGGGACTTCGAGCCCTTCGAGGCCATCAAGAAGCACGTCATCCCCCGGCTGATGGAAGCCCGACGCACCGAGCGCGCGCTGCACTTCTGGTACGGTGCGTCGTCCACCGGGCAGGAGCCGTACTCGGTCGTGATGCTCATCGAGGAGCACTTCCCGGAGCTCGCGGGCTGGAACGTGACCCACACCGCCACCGACATCAACCTCGACGTGCTCGAGCGGGCCCGCCAGGGCCGCTTCACGCAGAGCGAGATCAACCGGGGGCTCCCGGCGAGCTACCTCGTGAAGTACTTCGAGAAACAGGGACTCGAGTGGCAGCTCAAGGCGCCGGTCCGCGAGAAGGTCCGCTTCGAGCCGCTGAACCTCGTCAAGGCCTGGCCGCGGCTCGGGCCCTTCGACGTCGTCATGCTCCGCAACGTGATGATCTACTTCGACGTGGAGGCCAAGCGGGACATCCTCGCGCGGATCCGCCGCGTCATGCGTCCCGACGGGTTCTTCTTCCTCGGCGGCGCCGAGACGACGATGGGCCTCGACGACAACTTCGCGCGCCTGCCGCTGCCGCGGTCGGGCTGCTACGGCCTCGTGACCGAGGCCGCGCTCAGGAAGGGAGCCGCGTAATGGAGTTCGCCCACGAGATCGCCGTGCTGACCGAGGACATCTGGCTGTCGACGCTCGGCCTCCCCGCCCACCCCCGCGAGGACTGGCAGCAGGAGGCCCTCTGCGGGGCGACCTTCGACGGCATCATCAACATCACCGGCGACTGGCAGGGCACCGTGCTCGTCCAGGTGGCGCGGCCGATGGCCGTCCGCATCGCCCAGATCATGTTCGAGCTCGGCGACGCCGAGCCGGGCCGCCGCGACCTGCAGGACGCCCTGGGCGAGATCACGAACATGACGGGCGGCAACATCAAGGCGCTGATGCCCGGCGACTGCCACCTCTCGCTGCCCGCCGTCGTCGAGGGGTCCGACTACTCGGTGACGACGCCGGGCACCCGCGTGGTGAGCCGCGTCGTCTTCGAGTGCGAAGGCCAGCCGGCGGTGGTCAACCTGCTGGCCGCCAGCACCCCGATCGCGCGCGCGGCCAGGCCCGCGGCCGCGGCCGCGGGCTGAGCCGTCAGGCGGGCCAGCCCGCCGCGTCGGCCTCCGCGTCGTCGTCCGCGACGCCCACGAGCCACGGCAGGCGCACCGAGAACACGGTACCGGTCGGGGTGTTCGCCGTGCAGGCGATCGCCCCGCCATGCGCGTCGACCGCGAGCCTGCAGAACGCCAGGCCGAGGCCGGTCTGGCTGACGCCGGCGTGGCGGAGCTCCACCGCACCGAACGACTCGAAGATCCGCTCCCGGAACGCCTCGGGAATCCCGGGGCCCTCGTCGCCGATCTCCAGGCCGAGGAAGGCCCCGTCCTCGCCGCGGCCGGAGGCCACGCGGATGGTGACGACGCCGCCTCGCGGCGAGAACTTAAGGGCGTTGCCGACCAGGTTGTCCACGACCCGCGCGATCAGGCGGGCGTCGAGCGGGGCCGGGGGACAGGGCGCGGGGTCGACGGCCAGCCGGATCTGCTGTGCCGCCGCCAGTTCGCGGTAGTCCTCGACGACATCGGCGACGAGCGCCGCGAGGTCGACGGGACGGCGCGCGAGGTGGAGGCGCCCCGCCTCCATCTTCGCGGCCAGCAGCAGCTCGTCCACCAGCCGCCCGAGCCGCTCCACCTGCCGGAGCGCGCGCTGGAGCTGGTCGGCGGGGTGCGCGGCCGGGTCGAGGGCGGCGAGCTCGAGGCTGGCGCGCATGACCATGAGCGGCGAGCGCATGTCGTGGACGACCATGCGCGAGAGGTCGCGGCGGAAGCGGAGGGCCTCGGTCAGCTCGTCGTGCTGCCGCTTGATCCGCCACATCGCGCGCACCCGCGCGCGCAGCTCCGCGCCCGACACGGGCTTGCTCAGGAAGTCGGTCGCCCCCGCCTCGAGCGCCCGCGTGAGGCTCTGGCGATCCGAGAGGGCGGTCACCATGATCACCGGGACGTGGCGGGTGTCGGCGCGCGCCTGCAGCTCCGCGCACACCTGGTAGCCGTCCATGCCCGGCATCATCGCGTCGAGCAGGATGACGTCGGGCCGGATCTCGCCCACGCGCTCGAGCGCCTCGGCGCCGCTGGCCGCGAAGCCGACCTGCCCGGCGTCGGCGCTGAGCAGCGCGCCGAGGCCGCGCCGGGTGATGGGTTCGTCCTCGACGACGAGCACGACGGGGCGCGGCACGGTGGTCATGAGGTCTCCCTGGCGGTCTTGCCCTCGATCGCCTCGGCGAGCTGGCGCAGGCTGATCGGCTTGCTGAAGTAGGCGTCCGCGCCCGCCTGGAGGCAGCGGTCCCGGTCACCGGGCATCGTCAGCGCGGTCACCGCGAGGATTGGCACCGTCCGCGCGGCGGGGCCGCCCTCGGACCGGATCGCGCGGATCGCCGACAGCCCGTCGAGCCGCGGCATCTGGATGTCCATCACGATGGCGTCGGGCAGGTGCGCGGTGGCCGCGGCGATGGCCTCGTAGCCGTCGCGGGCGGTGACGACGCGGTAGCCCGCGTGCTGCAGGTAGCGCGCGGTGACCGCGAGGTTCATCTCGTTGTCGTCCGCCACGAGGACGAGCTGGGCCGCCGGCTCCGCCGCGGCGGCCTGGGGCGGCGCCAGGGGCGCCACCGCCGACTCGTCGGCGCTCCCGCCGGTGGCCGCGTCCCCCGTCCGCAGGTCGGCCGGCAGGGTGACCGTGAAGCAGCTGCCCTCGCCCGGCGCGCTGTCGACCTCGATCGACCCGCCGTGCAGGTCGGCGATCCGCTGCGCGAGGGCGAGCCCGAGACCGGTGCCGCCGAACTGCCGGTTCAGCCGGCTGTCGACCTGCACGAACGGCTCGAAGATGCGCCGGTGCGCCTCGGCCGCGATGCCGATGCCGGTGTCCCGCACGGCCAGCCGGATCGTGGAGCCGTCCGGCCCCGGGCGGGCGTCGAGGCCGATGCGGCCGCCGGCGGGCGTGAACTTGACGGCGTTGCCGAGGAGGTTGGCGAGCAGCTGCTTGAGGGCGCGCGCATCCGCCCGGATGGCCAGGTCGGGCGGCTCGATGGCGACCGTCACCTCGAGGTCCTTCCGGTACGCCATCCCGTTGACCAGCTGCAGGCTCGCCTCGACGATCTCGGCGAGCGAGCAGCGCTGGAACTCGAGCTCGCCCTGCCCGGACTCGATCTTGAAGAGGTCGAGGATGTCGTTGATCAGCGCGAGCAGATGCCGGCCGCTCCGGTCGATCGCGTCGAGCATCTCCGCCTGCTCGGGGGCCAGGGCCCCGGCGACGCCGTCGCGGAGCGCCTCGCTCATCCCGAGGATGCCCGTGAGCGGTGTCCTTAGCTCGTGGCTCATGCTGGCCAGGAACTGGTCCTTGTGGCGGTTCGCCTGCTCGAGCTCCGCGTTGACGGCGGCGAGCTCGTCGCGGCTCGCGCGGAGGGCCTCGACGACCTGCCGTTCGGTCGCGATCGCGCGGGCGACCCGCTCCTCGAGTTGCGCGTTGAAGCCGCGGAGCGCCTCCTCGGCCGCGATGCGTTCCGTGATGTCGACGAACGACGCCGTGAGCGCGCGCGGCGCGCCGTGCTCGTCGCGGACGACGCTGGCGAGCAGCTCGACCGCGAACGCCCCCCCGTCGCCCCGGCGGGCGGTGAGGGTGGCGCGGTGCTGGCCGTCGGCGATCACGCAGGCCATCACCCGTCCGGCCTCCGCCGGGTCCGCCCAGAAGTCCACCGCGTGCCGCCCGATGGCGTCGGCGGCGTCGCCGAGGCGCCAGAGCTGCAGGAAGGCCCCGTTCACGTACGAGAGGGTCCCATCGAGCTCGGCGATCGCGACGGCGTTCAGCGACGACTCGATCGCCTTGTCGCGCAGCCTGAGCGCGCGTTCGGCGTCGCGGCGCCTCGTCACGTCCCGGGTGACACTGAGCATCCTTTCGACCGTCGCGCCGTCCGTGCTCCAGAGCGGGACCGCCCGGCTCTCGAGCCACCGGACGTCGTCAGGGCCGCGGCGCAGGACGTACACGTGGTCCACGGCCTCGCCGGCGAAGACCTGCGCGAGCGTCCGCTCGTACTGGGCAATGAAGGCGGGATCGACGAACTCCGCCATCCGGCGGCCGATCAGGTCCGCCCGCTCCCGCCTGCCGAAGAGCCCGATGCCGGCCGGGTTGATGTCCAGGATGCGCCCGTCGCGGTCCACGAGCTTCAGGCACTGCGGCTGGTTGTCGACGATGGCCCGCAGGTAGGCCTCCTGGGCCTGCAGCCGCATCTGCTGCTCGTACGCGGCCGTGACGTCGGTCTGGATACCCACGACGTGCGTGAGCCGTCCCGCCGTGTCGAGGACGGGTGAGAGCACGAGGTGGTTCCAGAACGGCGTGCCGTCCTTGCGGTGGTTGCGGATCGTCACGGCGTGGTCGCGGGCCCCGGCGATCGCCGCGCGGATGCCCGCGACCGCCGCCGGGTCGGTGCCCGGGCCCTGCAGGAAGCGGCAGTTGCGCCCGAGCACCTCGGCCGCCGCGTAGCCCGTGATGCGCTCGAACGCCGGGTTCACCTCGATGAGCGGCATGTCGGGTGCCTGCGCGTCGGCCACCACCACGGCGGACTGCGACGCGGCGATGGCGCGGCGGTAGAGCCGTTGCGTGGTCTCGGCCTCGTGGCGGTACAGCGCCGTCTCGATGGCGGCCTTCAGTTCCCGCTCCTCGAACGGCTTGACCAGGTAGCCGTACGCGAGGGCTGTCTTGGCGCGGTCGAGCGTCGCCGGATCCGAGTGGGCCGTGAGAAAGACGACCGGCAGGTCGAGCCGCGTCCGGATGCGGGCGGCCGTCTCGATGCCGTCGATCGGCCCCTGCAGGATGATGTCCATGAGGACGAGGTGCGGGGCGGACTCCTCGGCGAGCCGGACGGCCGTCTCGCCGTCGGCCGCCGTGCCGACGACGGCGTAGCCGAGCCGCTCGAGGCGGCGCTGGATGTGGAGCGCGATGATCCCCTCGTCTTCGACGACGAGGACGCGGGTCGGGTCAGACGGCGTGTGCATGATCGGGGGTCCAGTGGACGGACACGGTGGTGCCGGGGCCCGGCGCGACGTGAATCGTGCCCCGCAGCTGCGCGGCGAGCGTCCGGACGAGGCTGAAGCCCAGCCCGTCGCCCGCCGGGGGGGCGTCGGCGGGCAGGCCGCAGCCGTCGTCGGCGACGCTCAGCGACAGGCTCCCGCCGTGGGTGTCGCGGACGAGGGAGACCGTCACCCGGCCGGCCGACCGGTCCGGGAAAGCGTGCTTGAGCGCGTTGGTGACCAGCTCGGTGACGATGAGCCCGATCGGGACGGCGTCGTCGGCGGCCACGGCGAGGGGCTCGACGTCGACGTCGAGGCGGAGCCACGACAGGCCGTCGCCGTAGCTGCGGCGAATCTCGTCGGTGAGGCGGGACAGGTAGTCGGGCAGGTCGATCGCGCCCAGGTGGTCGTTCTGGTACAGGCGCTCGTGGATGAGCGCCATCGACCGGAGGCGGTTCTGGCTCTCGCGCAGGGCCTGCCGCGCGCCCGCCTCCGCGGTCTGATCGCGCTGCAGCGCGAGGAGACTCGAGATGATCTGCAGGTTGTTCTTCACGCGGTGGTGGATCTCCTTGAGCAGCGCCTCCTTCTCACCGAGCGCCTCGCGGATCGTCCGCTCGGTCTGCCGGCGCGCGAGCTCGGCCGCCGTGCGCACGGCGAAGAGCTCGAGCGCCGGCATGACGTGCCCGGCGTCCGGAACGGGACGCCGGTAGAGGACGCCGAGGGCCCCGAGCACCACCGAGGCCGGATCGCGCAACGGCACGGTCGCATAGGCCTCGATGCCGAGGCCTTGCAGGCACCGCGTGCCGGGGTGCCGCGCGCCGGCGCCGGCGCCGACGAAGCGCGCCTCGCCCGCGAGCGCCTCCGGGGGAAACGCGTCGCCGCCGGCGACCGCGCCCGGGTCGTCGACCGCCGTCCCGTCCAGGACCATCGCGAGGACGCGCGGGCGGCCGCCGGTCACGTCGGTGACGAACGCCGCGTCGGCGCCGAGCAGATCCACCAGTGCGGCGGTCATGGCCTCGAAGAACGCCTGCCCGGTCGTGGCCGCGAGCGGACCCGAGAGCCGGCGGGCCCCCTCGTCCCGCGCGTGGCGCGCGGTGATGTCGGTGACGGCGCCGACGTAGCCCTCGATGCGCCCGGACCGGCCACGGAGCGGCGCCGCCCGGGTGAACACGCGAATCACGGCCCCGTCCGGACGCTGGTAGTGGCACTCGCCCTCGAAGGGCGTTCCCCTCATGGGCGATGCCCAGCGCGCGATGACCCGGTCGCGGTCGGCCGGGTGCAGCGCGCGCTGCCAGCCCAGGCCGAGAGCCTCGTCCGGGCCGAGGCCCGTCAGTTCGCACCAGCGGTCGTTCACGTACACGCACTGGCCGTCGGCGGCGGCCTGGAAGATGCCGACGGGCGCGACCTGCGTGAGGGCGCGGAACCGCTGCTCGCTTTCCGCGAGTTCCCGCGTGCGCGCCTCGACGTGCCCCTCCAGTGCCTCCCGCGCGCTCTGGAGCTTCCCGGCGCGCAGGCGGGAGGCGCGCTTCCAGACGAGCGCCCCCACGAGCGTGGCCGTCCCGAGCGCCGCGACCTCGATCGCCGAGTTGACCCCGATGTGGGGATTGACCACCATGGCGGCCGTCAGCAGCGCCACGACCAGGCCGCCGGCCACGGCAAACGGCCAGGCCGGCAGCAGCGTGGCGCCTGCGACCAGGCAGCCGGCCAGCCAGAACGCGTCCGCCGCCGCGGACAGCTCGCCGATGTCCAGCGCGATGCCCGCGACGGGCACGAGGGCGAACGCCGCCATGAGGAGGGCCGCGCCAGCCGTGGGAGTGCCCGTCCGCCGCAGCAGCACGCCGGCACCCGCGACGAGGCCGACCACCACGTACAGCCACCCGACCGACGGGCTGCCGAGCACGGCGGCGTGGATCGCGGCCGCCAGGGGCAGCGCCGCGAGCGTGCCCGCGGGCAGCCGCTCGTCGCGCCCGATCGCGTCAGCGGTCGTGGCCATCGAGGATCACCGCGGCCCGGAGGCCGCCGCCGCGGCGCGGCTCGAGGAGGAGCGTCGCCCCGAGCTGGCGCGCGAGCTGGTCCGCCAGCGTGAGGCCCAGCCCGGCCTGGCGGGGCGTGCCGAGGCCGACCCCCGTGTCCGCGACCGCCAGCTCGATCCGCTCGTCGTCCAGAGGCGCGAGCCGGATGTGCACCTGCCCCGGCCGGCGATCCGGGAAGGCGTGCCGCAGCGCGTTGGACACGAGCTCCTGCAGGATGAGCCCGAGCGGCACTGCGCGGTCGAGGTCGAGCCACGTCTCGGCCGCCGACACGTCGAGCGTCACCCCGCGCTCGGCCGCGCGCGCCGCCTGCCAGACGCTCTCGCTCAGGCCCTCGATGTACCCGCCGAACTCGATCCGGCTGTCGGTCTCGTCGCGGATCAGGCGCTCGTGGACGAGCGCGATGGCGCGGACCCGCTCGCGGCTGCGCTCGAGCGCCGCGGCCGCCGCCGGCTCCAGGCGCTCGCCCTGCAGGTCGAGCATGCTGGAGATGATCTGCAGGTTGTTCCGCACGCGGTGGTGGATCTCGCGCAGCAGCACCTCCTTGGCGCGCAGTGTCGCCCTGAGCGCCTGCTCGTCGCGCACCCGCGCCGACACGTCCCGCACGAACACCGCCGCCAGGAGGTTCTCGCCCTCGCCGACCGGGCTCAGGCTGATGTCGGCGGCGAAGGTCGTGCCGTCCAGCCGCCGGGCCTGGAGCGCCGCTCCGAGCCGCGCGCCCATTGCCCGCGCCACGGGCCGCGCGAAGAACGCGCCGATGTAGCTTTCGTGGCTCGACTGATCGCGTGAGGACATCAGCCGGCTGACCTGCATCCCCGCCAGCGCATCCGCTGCGAACAGCTGCCTGGCGCGCGGATTGGCCGCCACCACGACGCCGTCCCGGTTGACCATCAGGATCCCGTCCGAGGCCTGGTCGAACAGGTCCCTGAACCGGCGCCCGAGCTCCCGGGCCTGCGCCTCGGCGTCGTGCACCGCCGTCACGTCGTCGTGCGTGACGATGACGTGGCCGTCGGCCAGGCGCCGCGCGCGGCAGATGAACCACTGCCGACCGGTGCCGCAGTCGCAGGGATACTCGAAGACGAACTCGTCACGCGCGCCCCGGACGACGGCCGACAGCTCGAGCGCGATGGTGCCGGCGAGGGCATCGCCGGTGCGGGCGGCGCGGTGGCAGGCCTCGACGTAGTCGACGCCCGGCCCGACGGCCTCGGGCGCCGCGCCGCCGAGTGCGGCGAACCGGTTCCAGGCGGCGTTGGTCGCGACGATCACCCCCGAGGCATCGAGCACCGCGACGTGGGACGCCAGTGCGTCGAACGGGAGCCACGGGCTGGCCGGGGACGAGCCGCTGCCTGACGCGGCGTGCCGGGGGGGCGCTGCCATCGGGTCGAGAGTCCTGCTGAGACGAGGTTCGCGGTCCCGGTTCGAGCCGCCAGGACCTCAAGCTACATATTAAAGATGCAGAATGACCGCCAGGGTTCCCGCGGGCGTCCCCGGCGCCGCGGTTTTTCCCGAAAATACCCAGAACAGGTGAGGCCGCCTACCGTGTTCCGGGGCGGTCGAGGAAAGCCAGGCTCTGCCAGAGGTACCAGCTCGCCACCGTCCGGTAGGGGCGCCAGGGCTCGCCGAGCCTGAGCAGGCGCGCGGCCGTCGGCCGCCACCGGAGTCCGTACGCGAGCCGCACCGAGCGTGCCAGGCCGACATCGTCGGCCGGGAGGAGGTCTGGCCGCTCCAGCCGGAACATCAGGAAGATCTCCGCCGTCCAGCGCCCGATGCCCTTGACCGAGACGAGCGCCGCGACGGCCTCCTCGTCGGGCAGCGCGCGGAGGGCGCGGAAGTCGAGGCGCCCATCGAGCACGCGCGTCGCGAGGTCGCGCAGGTAGGCGACCTTGGGCCGGCTGAACCCCGCCGCGCGGAGCGTCGCGTCATCGAGGGCCAGCAGCGCCGCGGGCGACGGGGCGCGCCGGGGGAAGAGGTCGCGGAACCGCCCGTGGATGGTGTCGGCGGCCTTGACCGAGAGCTGCTGCGAGGCGATGGAGCGCGTGAGGCTGGCGAACGGGTCCTGGCGCGGCGCGCCGGCGAGCAGGCACGGCCCGACGCGCCGGATGAGTCCCGCCATCACCGGATCGGCCTTCCGGAGGTGCCGCCGCGCGCGCTCGTAGTCGATCATCGCCACTCACGATAGCCCACCTGCGGACCGCGCCGGCCCCGGGGGATTCAAGCCCGGGCCTCCAGTTGCCGATTCAGACAGGCGGGGGATCCGGCTGCCCGTCGGCGGCCGGGACGGTCATCATGCAGATACAGCGCTTCGTCGCCGCCAGCCTGATCGCGTTCACGGGACTTGCCGCGGCTCCGGCCTCCAACGCACCTTCCACGGATCCGTCGGCGGTGCTCGTCCGGCTGAAGGACGGCAACGACAGGTTCGTGGCCAATCCGGGGGCGCCGCCGCCGGTCGACGAAGGGCGCCGCGAGGCCCTCGTCGCTGGCCAGAACCCGATGGCCATCGTCGTCTCGTGCGCCGACTCGCGCGTGCCGCCGGAGCTGGTGTTCAACCGCGGGCTCGGCGAGCTGTTCGTGATCCGCATCGCCGGCGAGGTCGCCGACAAGGCGGTCATCGCCAGCGTGGAGTACGCCGCCGAGCACCTGGGCACGCCGCTGCTCGTGGTGATGGGCCACCAGTCGTGCGGCGCCGTGACCGCCGCGCTGCAGACCGCGCCGGAGGCCTCGGCCGGGAGCGCGAGCCTCGACTTCCTGGTCGGGAGCATCCGGCCGGCGTTCGA
The DNA here is from genome assembly GCA_050250645.1 of Vicinamibacterales bacterium. GTDB lineage: Bacteria > Acidobacteriota > Vicinamibacteria > Vicinamibacterales > UBA2999 > JBFWVR01. The sequence goes on along the minus strand of JBFWOG010000004.1, from coordinate 126,006 downwards.
GCGGGTCAGCCAGGCGGATGCCGAGCACCTGCGGGACCTCATCCTCGCGAACGTCGAGCAGGTCGTCAACGACCTGCTGGAGAAGAGCCCGATCGTCCACCACCTGCACGCGGAAGGGAAGCTGGGGGTGGTCGGCGCCTACTACGAACTCGAGACGGGCCGCGTGCACTTCTCGACGCCCGTGCCGAGCCAGGCCACGACGGACCATGCGCGCTAGGGGCCTGTCCGTGCCGGGGGCCGGGGCGTGGCTGGCCGCCTGCCTGGCCGGTGTGTGCCTGGCGGCGCCGCCGGCCCTGGCGCAGGCGCCGTCCCGCGCGCGCGGCGGGTACGCCGCCGGGCAGGAGCCGTCTGGCGCGAAAGCCGGCGCGCCGCACGCCGGCGGTGTGACGCTCGGCGCGCTCGTGGACATCAGCCCGGACGACCCGCGGCGGCGTCCGGCGCGCCGCGCCACGCCGGAGTCGTCGCCCGCGCGGCCGGCGGCGGCGCGGCTGGCGGTGGAGGCGCCCCCGCCTGTGGTGGTTGCGCCCGCGGGCGTCGTGCTGGGGTGGGACGAGGCGATCGACCCGCGGCGGACGGCGCTGGTGAACCGGCCGGGCGTCCACCTCGCGTGGCCGACGATGCCGTAGCGCGCGGGGTCAGGCGGCGCTGAGCCGGGCCGCGAGGGCCTCGCGGAGGGCGGGCTGCGGGCGCTGTTCCTGGTCGAGCAGGTCGAGCAGGTTGACGAGCTGCGGGATCTCGCCGCGGTCCAGCATGGCCCGGCCGAGCGCGGCCAGCTCCGCATCGGAGCGCCGCGCATGCTTGCCGAGTGGCTGCGCGATGATCTGGTGGAGGCGGAACTGGCCGAAGGGCAGCTCGAAGGGCAGCACCTCGAAGCCGTTCGCCCGGAAGCGCGCCTGCCACCAGGCGAGCGGCTTCATCGTGACGTGGCTGAGGTCGGTGAAGAAGTGCTCCGGCGCCGCGGCGTCGGTGTTCTGCACGGTGATCCAGACGAACGCGCGGGAGACCCGCCAGAGCTCGCGCACGGCGCGGTCCACCTCCTCGGGCGGCACGTGCTCGAACACCTCGACCGCCGTCACGAGGTCGAAGCTGTCGTCCGCGTAGGGCAGCGACGAGATCATGGCGGCCGTCAGCCGGGGCCGCGTGTCGGGCGCGGCTGACCTGACGGAATACGCGGAGATGTCGGTGCCGAACGCCCGGACGCCCCGCGCCCGCATCTCGCGCACGAACTCCCCGCGGGCGCACCCGATCTCCAGGCACGTCGACGGCTGGAAGGTCGCCGACACGATGTCGGCCTGGACCGGCGCGAAGTCGTCGGTGTAGTCCGTGTAGCCGTTCAGCCCAGACTCGGCGCCCCGCTCGAAGTAGTCCTCGCCGAAGAGCGCGCCCGACCGCACCTCGCCGACGTGCCGGCGCTGGAGGTCGATCCGGTCCGCGAGGCCGGCCGCCCGCGCCGCGCGCGGGTGCGACGGGTCGATCTCCGCGCCGCGGCGCCACATCGCCCGGGCGGCCTCGCGGCGGCCCAGGCGGTACCAGATGTCGGCCAGGTCCAGGTGCGCGCCGGCACCCGCCGGGTGCTCGTCCACCGCGTCGAGCAGGCAGCCCTCGGCGGCCGGCAGGTTGCCATCGTCCAGGAAGAACCGGGCGCGCGCGGCGGGCCGGTCCTCGGCCACGGCGTCGATGATGGCGTGGACGCGGGCGCCGAAGCGCGCGTGCGAGTACTCGCCCGCCTTCGCCCGCGCGCGCCCGGCCATCGCGGCGCGCGCCTCCGTCTCGGCGGCCAGCCACGCGGTCTTCTCGATGAACTGATCGACGGTGCCGGCCCGGAGCCCGGTGACCGGCTCCTCGACGATCTCCGCCGCCCCGCCCGCGTCGGCGACCACCGGCACGGCGCCGGCCGCCATCGCCTCGACGATCGTGATGCCGAAGTGCTCGGCCGCAGCCGGCACCACCGTGACGCCGTCGGCGTGGAACCCGGCCGCGTGCCAGTAGATCGACGCGCGCGCGTAGAGGTCGGCGAGCGCGGTGAAGGGGATGTCGGTGAGGATGTCGACCGGCAGGCCCTCCGCGTCGGCGCGCACCTGCGCGAGGTACCCGGCGTGCGCCTCCGACGTGCTGCCGGCGAGGGCGAGGCGCCAGCCGTCGGCCAGCCCGCGCCCGGCGAGCTCGCGGAACGCCCGCACCATCAGCCGGTGGTTCTTGTTGTTGCCGTCCTTCACCTCGAAGAAGCGCCCGACGCTCACGATGAGCGGCGCCTTGGCGCCGGGCGCGAACGCCCCCGCGTCGATCGGCGGCGGGGCCACCACGTGGCGCGTGACGCCCCAGTACTTCCCGATCCAGTCCGCGGAGAACCGGGAGATCGTCAGCACCGCGTCGTACTGCGAGACCCACTCGCTCTGGAGCTCGGGGAAGAACACGACGAGCAGGTTGCGCCGCGCCCACGGCGGGAGCACGGTGAAGTGGGAGAGGTTCACGAAGAGGTCGTACCGGCGGATGTCGTGCGGGCTCGTCAGCTCGCGGACGCGGACCCGCGGGTGCCCGATGTCCACGCCGAACGCCTCGGTCACCGCGGCCGGGTCCGGCGCGAAGCGTTCCGCCCGCACCAGCAGGTCCACGTCGTAGCGGTCGGCGAGCGCGCGGAGCAGCGAGTAGGCGTAGTGCTCCCCGCCACCGACGCCGGAGGTGTGGTCCGAGAAGAAGCCGACGCTCTGGATCTGCATGCTGCCTCGCGTGGGCGCACGGGCCCCGCGGGCAGGGAGCAAGGCCGGTGCCGGGCGCGCGGCCGGAGGCACCGGTCCCCTGGCTCTTCCGGCCCCGCCACCCGTCCCATCAGCGGCGTTGGTTCGTAACTATCTGTGTCATAGGGGGTTGTAAATGCCGACTAAATTGGTCTCAAATTGACTTGCACGCGGCGGGGGGCCGCCAGATAAACTGGACTTTGAAGGTCGGATATATGTCGGCAACCACGACACCCACGGCGTCGAGCGTCGGTCACGCGATCCTCGACCTGATCGGCGGGACCCCGCTGATCCGGCTCACCCGGATCGAGCGGGACGTGCCGGGGGTCGAGATCTACGCCAAGGCGGAATGGCGGAACCCCGGTGGGTCGGTCAAGGACCGGCCGGCGGCCCGGATCGTCAGGGAAGCCTGGCGGAGCGGCGCGCTTGGGGACGGGCGTCGCCTGCTCGACGCGACCTCGGGCAACACCGGCATCGCCTACGCGATGATCGGCGCGGCGGCGGGCTTCGGCGTGACGCTCGCGGTCCCCGGCAACGTGACGCCCGAGCGCCGGCGCATCCTGGCCGCCTACGGCGTGGAACTCGTGACGACCAGCCCCCTCGAGGGGTCGGACGGCGCGATCCGCGAGGCGCGCCGCCTGGCGGCGGCCGCGCCGGACCGCTACTTCTACGCGGACCAGTACAACAACCCGTTCAACTGGCGGGCCCACTACGACACCACCGGGCCCGAGATCATCCGCCAGAGCGAAGGCCGCGTCACGCACTTCGTCGCGGGCCTCGGCACGAGCGGCACCTTCATGGGCACGGGCCGCCGGCTCCGCGAGTGGAACCCGCGCGTGGTGCTCGCGTCGGTCCAGCCCGACACCCCTTTCCACGGGCTCGAGGGGCTCAAGCACATGGAGACGGCGATCGTGCCGGGGATCTACGATGCGCGCCTGGCCGACCGCGACCTGCGCGTCGGCACGGAGGAGGCCCACGCGCTCACCCGGCGCCTGGCGCGGGAGGAGGGGCTGCTCGTCGGCGTGTCGAGCGGCGCGAACCTCGCCGGCGCCCTGGCCCTGGCCCGCGAGGCCGCCGCCGCCGGCGGACCGCCGGCCGTGATCGTGGTGATCTTCTGCGACGGCGGCGAGCGGTACCTGTCCGAGGCGTTCTGGGAGGCGCGATGACGATGGCGATCAGGCTGGACCCGGCGGTGGACGCCGCCATTCGCGCCCACGGGCGCGAGACCTACCCCGACGAGTGCTGCGGGGCACTGATCGGCGACGGGGGCCGTGTCTCGCTCGCGCACCCGCTGCCGAACACGACGAGCGAGGGACCACGGCGGCGGTTCCTCGTGCGGCCGTCCGACTATCGCGAGGCCGAGGCGCGCGCGAGCGCGGCCGGCGGGGAACTCCTCGGATTCTACCACTCCCACCCGGACCACCCGGCCGAGCCGTCGCAGTACGACCTCGACCATGCCTGGCCGACCTTCGCCTATGTCATTGTCTCGGTGCGGGAGGGCAGGGACCGGGAGCTGCGGACCTGGCGCCTGGCGCCGGATCGATCGCGGTTCGACGAAGAGGACTGACATCATGCCGACCATTCATATTCCGACCCCGCTTCGCCCCTTCACCGACAAGCAGGAGTCCGTCGACGCCGCGGGCGCCACGGTCGGCGAGCTGCTCGCGGACCTGACCGGCCGCTTCCCGGCCCTGAAGGGCCACCTTTACACCGAGGACGGCCGGCTGCGGAGCTTCGTCAACGTCTACGTGAACGACGAGGACATCCGCTACCTGCAGAAGGACCAGACGCCGGTGGCGGCGTCCGACACCGTCAGCATCATCCCGTCGGTCGCCGGGGGCGCGCCCGCGCCGGCCGCCGGGCGGCCGGCCCTGTCCGCGGACGAGGTGCGGCGCTACAGCCGCCACCTGCTCCTGCCCGAGGTCGGCATGGACGGGCAGCGCGCGCTCAAGGCCGCGAAGGTCCTCTGCGTCGGCGCCGGCGGCCTGGGCTCGCCCGTCGCGATGTACCTGGCCGCGGCCGGCGTCGGGACGCTGGGCCTGGTCGACTTCGACGTCGTGGACGACTCCAACCTGCAGCGGCAGATCCTCCACGGCACGCCCGATGTCGGCCGCAAGAAGCTCGACTCGGCGCGCGACACCCTGCACGCCCTCAACCCGCACGTCCACGTCGAGACCCACGACACCGCCCTCGACTCGACCAACGCCCTGGACCTCTTCGCCCCGTACGACATCATCGTCGACGGCACCGACAACTTCCCGACGCGGTACCTCGTCAACGACGCGTGCGTCCTGCTCGGCAAGCCCAACGCCTACGGCAGCATCTTCCGCTTCGAGGGGCAGGCCTCGGTCTTCGCCACGCCCGGCGGGCCGTGCTACCGCTGCCTCTACCCGGAGCCGCCGCCGCCCGGGCTCGTGCCGAGCTGCGCCGAGGGGGGCGTCCTCGGCGTGCTGCCGGGCATCATCGGGACGATCCAGGCGACCGAGACGATCAAGCTGATTCTCGGCGCCGGCGAGACGCTCGCCGGCCGGTTCCTGATTTACGATGCTCTGCGGATGCGCTTCCGGGAGCTGAAGCTCCGGCGCGATCCCGAGTGCCCGGTGTGCGGCGACCATCCCACCGTGACCGGGCTCATCGACTACGAGGTTTTCTGCGGCGTGGCCCCGGCGACGACGGGGGACGCCGGGCCTGGAGACGCCGTGACGAACGACGAGATGACCGTGCTCGAGCTGAAGCAGCGCCTGGACGCGGGGGAGCCCCTGGTCGTGCTGGACGTCCGCGAGCCGCACGAGTACCAGATCAGCCGGATCGAGGGTTCGGTCCTCATCCCCCTGGGCGAGCTGCCCAACCGCCACGGCGAACTGGACCGCGCGGCCGCGATCATCTGCCAGTGCCGCTCCGGCGTCCGCAGCGCGAGGGCCACGGACTTCCTCCGCAGCGTCGGCTTCACCAACGTCCGGAACCTCGCCGGCGGCATCCTCGCCTGGTCGGACCAGGTGGATCCGTCGCAGCCGAAATACTAGGACTCGCTCCGCTCGCTGGGACTCGGGCGCGGCAGGCGAGGTCGCGCCCTCGCTGGGACTCCTTGCCTCCGGAGAGTCGCTAGGACTCGCTGCGCTCGCTGGGACTCGGGCGCGTTCGCGCCCTCGCTGGGACTCGTCGCTTCGCGGCTCGCCAGGGGGTGGCCTGATTCCGGCTCCTCCTGCCGAGCGGAGCGTGGCAGACCTCCCCGCGAGGCCGCCCGGGGCGGCCGAGTCCCAGCGAAGGCCGCAGGCCTGAGTCCCAGCGAGGACCGCAGGTCCGAGTCCCACCGAGGCCCGCGAAGCGTCCCGAGGCCCTTCAGAACTCATCCCGGACTTGCGCAGTCGTATTTCCTCGGACTAAACTAGGACTTCTGAGGTCGTATTTAGCGCGCACCCCATGCTGAGACTGTCCAAGAAGGCCGACTACGCGCTCATCGCGATGAAGCACCTGGCCACCCGCCCGGAGGGCGGAGCCTCGTCGAGCGCACGCGAGATTGCCGAGGCCTACGACATCCCGCTGGAGTTGCTCGCCAAGGTGCTGCAGCGCCTCGTCCGGGGCCGCCTGCTCGTCTCGGTGCAGGGCACGCGGGGCGGCTACCGCATGGGCCGGCCCGCCGACCGCATCACCGTGGCCGACGTCATCCAGGCCGTCGACGGTCCCGTCACCGTCACCGCCTGTTCCGAGGACGACCACGGCTGCGACCAGTACTCGAAGTGCAGCATCCGGGACCCGCTCTGGAAGATCAAGACCCGGATCCTCGACGCGCTGACGACCATGACGATGGCGGAGATGGCGGTGGACGAGCCCATCGCCGGGGCGGTCACGGAGCCGGCGGTGTCCCGCCTGGTCTTCGTGCCGCACGCGGAGTAGCCGGCATGGTCTACCTCGACCACCACGCCACGACGCCCGTCGATCCCGCGGTCCTCGCCGGGATGCTGCCATTCTTCACCGAGCAGTTCGGCAACGCGGCGAGCCGCCACTACCGGCTCGGCTGGGAGGCCGGTGAGGCGGTCGACAGGGCGCGGGCGCAGGTGGCGGACCTCATCGGCGCGAGCCCCCGCGAGATCATCTTCACCAGCGGCGCGACCGAGGCGGTCAACCTCGCCATCAAGGGCGCGGCCGAGGCGCACCGGGCCGACGGCGGGTCTCGCGACCACATCGTCACCGTCGCCACGGAGCACAAGGCGGTGCTCGACAGCTGCCGGCGGCTCGAGACCCGCGGCTGGCGGGTCACGGTGCTGGGCGTGGACGCCGAGGGCATGCTCGACCTCGACGCCCTGGCCGACGCGGTCACCGACCGCACGCTCCTCGTGAGCGTGATGGCCGCCAACAACGAGATCGGCGTGCTGCAGCCGCTCGCGGACGTCGCGGCCATCGCGCGGGCGCGCGGCGCCCTGCTCCACACCGACGCGGTGCAGGCGGCCGGCAAGGTGCCGTTCGACGTCGACCACGTGCCGGTGGACCTCGCGTCGATCACCGCGCACAAGATCTACGGCCCGAAGGGCGTCGGCGCCCTGTACGTGCGCCGCCGGAACCCGCGCGTCGGCGTGGAGCCGCTCGTGGACGGCGGCGGGCACGAGCGGGGCATGCGCTCCGGCACCCTCAACGTCCCCGGCATCGTCGGCTTCGGCGCCGCGGCGGCGCTGGCCGCCTCGCTCATGCCCGAGGAGGCGGCGCGGCTCGCCGCGCTGCGCGATCGGCTGCTCGCGCGGCTGTCGGCGGCGGTGGACGGGCTCACGGTGAACGGGTCGCTCGCCCGGCGGCTGCCGGGCAACCTCAATGTCAGCTTCGCGGGCGTGGACGGCGAGGCGCTGCTCGTGGCGCTCGACGACGTGGCGGTCTCGTCCGGCGCGGCGTGCACGGCCGCGGAGCCGTCGCACGTGCTGGCCGCGCTCGGCCGGCCGGTGGCGCTGGCGCTGGCCTCGCTCCGCTTCGGCCTCGGCCGGGCGACGACCGAGGCCGAGGTGGACTTCGCGGCGGACCGGGTGGCCGGCGTGGTCGGCCGGTTGCGCGCGATGTCGCCGGCGTAGGGCGGAGGCGGCGCGGGATGACGCACTCGGCGGCCGTCCTCGCGCGGGTCCGGGCCCCCGGGCGGGTCGGCGTGCTGGCGGCGGGGCCGGACGTCGGCACCGGCGAGGCCGGCAGCCTCGAGGCGGGCACGATGGCGCGCATCCAGGTGCGCGTCGGGGACGGGCGGATCGCGGCGGCGGTGTTCAAGGTGTACGGGTGCAGCGCGGCGATCGCGAGCGCGAGCCTCGTCACCGAGTGGCTCGACGGCGCGACGCTCGAGGCGGCGCGGGCGCTGGACGGGGCGACCGTGGCGGCGGCCCTGGAACTGGCGCCGGAGCGGCGGGCGGTCGCGGCGCTGGTGGTTGCGGCGGCGCGGGCGGCGGTGGCGGACTGGGAAAGCAGGCAGGGGCGGCCCGGCGGCGGCCCCGCGGGAACGGGACGATGATCGAGATCACCGAGAGCGCGGCGCGGGTCATCCAGCGCCAGCTGGCGAAGGCCGGACAGGCGGGCGGCGGGCTGCGGATCGCGGTCAAGGCCGGCGGCTGCTCCGGGTTCAGCTACGTGTTCGGCTGGGATGCGGAGCCGCGGGAGGCCGACCAGGTCTTCGAGGGGCCCGGGGGCGCGAAGGTCTTCATCGACCCGCGCAGCCTCCGCCTGCTCGACGGCACGGTGCTGGACTTCGACGAGCACAACCTGATGGCCACGAGTTTCACCCTCACCAACCCGCACGCGACGAGCACGTGTGGCTGCGGGACGTCGTTCAGCGCCTAGCGCGGGGCGGCAGCCAGAGTTGAGATCGATATGAGCACTGCGACGAAGGTATTCGAGGACCTCGCCAACAGCGAGTACAAGTACGGCTTCACGACGACGGTCGAGCAGGACATCGCGCCGAAGGGCCTGAACGAGGACGTCGTGCGGATGATCTCGGCCAAGAAGGGCGAGCCCGCGTGGCTGCTCGACTGGCGGCTGAAGGCCTACGCGGCCTGGCTGAAGATGACCGAGCCGACGTGGCCGAACGTCCACTACCCGCCGATCGACTACCAGGCCTCGAGCTACTACGCGGCGCCGAAGCCGAAGAAGCAGCTGAACAGCCTGGACGAGGTCGACCCGGAGATCCGGGCGACGTTCGAGAAGCTGGGCATCCCGCTCGAGGAGCAGAAGATCCTGTCGGGCGTCGCCGTCGACGCGGTCTTCGACTCGGTGTCGGTCGCGACGACCTTCCGCGAGAAGCTGGGGGAGATGGGGATCATCTTCTGCTCGTTCTCCGAGGCGGTGCGCCACCATCCCGAGCTCGTGCGGCAGTACCTCGGCGCGGTCGTGCCGCACACCGACAACTTCTTCGCGGCGCTCAACTCGGCGGTCTTCAGCGACGGCAGCTTCGTCTACGTGCCGAAGGGCGTGAAGTGCCCGATGGAGCTGTCGACCTACTTCCGGATCAACGCGAAGGACACGGGCCAGTTCGAGCGGACGCTGATCGTGTGCGACGAGGGCGCGTCGGTGAGCTACCTCGAGGGCTGCACGGCGCCGATGCGCGACGAGAACCAGCTGCACGCGGCGGTGGTGGAGCTGGTCACGCTGGATCGCGCGACGATCAAGTACTCGACGGTCCAGAACTGGTATCCCGGCGACAAGGACGGCAAGGGCGGCATCTACAACTTCGTGACCAAGCGCGGGCTGTGCAAGGGCCGCGACTCGAAGATCACGTGGACGCAGGTGGAGACCGGCTCGGCCATCACCTGGAAGTACCCGAGCTGCATCCTGCAGGGGGACAACTCGGTCGGTGAGTTCTACTCGGTGGCGGTGACCAACAACCGGCAGCAGGCGGACACCGGCACCAAGATGATCCACCTCGGGAAGAACACGCGGAGCACGATCATCTCGAAGGGGATCTCGGCGGGCCGCGGGCAGAACACCTACCGCGGCGCGGTGAAGATCGGGAAGAAGGCCGAGAACGCGCGCAACTACTCGCAGTGCGACTCGCTGCTCATCGGCGACCGCTGCGGCGCGCACACCTTCCCGTACCTCGAGATCAAGAACACGTCGGCGAGCGTCGAGCACGAGGCGTCCACGTCGAAGATCGGCGAGGACCAGATCTTCTACTGCCAGCAGCGCGGCATCTCTACGGAGGACGCGATCAACATGATCGTCAGCGGCTTCTGCAAGGAGGTCTTCCGGGAGCTGCCGATGGAGTTCGCGGTCGAGGCCCAGAAGCTGCTCGGCGTGTCGCTCGAAGGCTCGGTCGGCTAGCGCGGTTACAGGAAGAGTTCATACATATGTCGCTACTCGAAGTCGTCAACCTGCAGGTCAAGGCGGAGGACAAGGCGATCCTCCACGGCGTCAACCTCACCGTGAACCCGGGCGAGGTCCACGCCATCATGGGCCCCAACGGGTCGGGCAAGAGCACCTTCGCCCGGGCGCTCGCCGGGCATCCCGGCTACGAGGTCACCGGCGGCGAGGTCCGCTACCAGGGCCGGGACCTGCTCGAGATGGACCCGGACGAGCGCGCCCGCGAGGGCGTGTTCATGGCCTTCCAGTACCCCGTCGAGATCCCCGGGGTGAACAACGCCTATTTCCTCAAGGCGGCGCTCAACGCCCGGCGCAAGCAGCTCGGCCTCGAGGAGCTCGACGCCATGGACTTCATGGCGCTCATCAAGGAGAAGTCGGCGCTGCTCCAGGTGGACCAGGGCATGCTCCAGCGCTCCGTCAACGAGGGGTTCTCGGGCGGCGAGAAGAAGCGCAACGAGATCTTCCACATGGCCGTCCTCGAGCCGACCCTGGCGATCCTGGACGAGACCGACTCGGGGCTCGACATCGACGCGCTCAAGATCGTCTCCGAGGGCGTCAACGCGCTCCGGAGCCCCGACCGCGCGTTCATCGTCGTCACGCACTACCAGCGGCTGCTCAACTACATCGTGCCGGACTTCGTGCACGTGCTGAGCGAGGGGCGGCTGGTCCGGTCCGGCGGGCGCGAGCTCGCGCTCGAGCTCGAGGACAAGGGCTACGGCTGGCTCGAGGCCGCCGGGGCGCGGGGGTAGGACGATGACCCTGGCACCTGCACCGGCCGCCGCCGTGGGCTCGGCCGTCGCCGAGCACGCGCGGTTCCTGAAGGGCCGCGGCGCCGCCGCGCCGCCCTGGCTGCACGAACTGCGCGCCCGCGCGCTCGCCCGCGTCGAGGCGCTCGGCCTGCCGACCGTCCGGCAGGAGGCGTGGCGCTTCACCCCGGTCGCCCGGATCGCCGACACCGCGTTCCGGCTCGCCGACTCGGGGCCGACCAACGCGGCGGAGCTCGTGGGGCGCGTCGCGCTGCCCGACGCCGTGCGCATCGTCCTGCTGAACGGCCGCTTCTCGAGCGAGCTGTCGCGCCTCGACCAGCTCCCGGCCGGCGTGGTCGCGGGCAGCCTGGCGCGGGCCATCGCCGACGGCCGCCCGGAGCTGGCGCACCTGGGCCTCGTGCCCTTCGAGGCGCACCCGTTCGCCGCGCTGAACACTGCCTTCCTGGAGGACGGCGTCATCGTCTCGGTGCGCAAGGGCGCCGTGGTCGACCGGCCCATCCAGGTCATCGTGGTGGACGGCGGCGCCGGGGTGCTCATGGCGCACCCGCGCACGCTCGTCGCGCTCGGCGCGAACAGCCAGGCCAGCCTGGTGCAGACCTTCGTCGGCGGCGCGGGCCACGTCCACCTGACCAACGGGGTCACCGAGATCGCCCTCGGCGAGAACGCGACGCTCGACTACGTCCACGACCAGCGCGAGACGGACGACGCGTACCACTTCGCGTCGCTGCAGGTCCGCTGCGACCGCGCGAGCACGTTCCACGGGCGCACGGTGACGCTCGGCGGGCACCTGGTGCGCAACGACTTCGGCGCCACGCTGGCGGGCGAGGGCGCGCACTGCACGATGGACGGCTGCTACCTCGTCGACGGCGACCGCCTCGTCGACAACCACACCACGATCGACCACGCGGTGCCCCACTGCACGAGCCACGAGCTCTTCAAGGGCATCCTCGACGGCCGCGCGCGCGCGGTCTTCAACGGGCGCATCATCGTCCGCGAGGACGCGCAGAAGACCGACTCGCGGCAGACCAACCGCGCGCTCCTGCTGAGCGACGACGCGACGATCAACTCCAACCCGCAGCTCGAGATCTTCGCCGACGACGTGAAGTGCACGCACGGCGCCGCGATCGGCCAGCTCGACGAGGAGGCGCTCTTCTACCTCCGCGCGCGCGGGCTGACGGCGCGCGACGCGCGCGACCTGCTCATCCACGCCTACGCCGGCGAGGTGCTCGCGGGCATCCGGCACGAGGGGCTCAGGCAGCAGCTCGAGCGCTCGCTCTTCGTCCAGCTCGATCGCGACCTCGCCGACCACGGCGGCCAGCCGGTCCGGGACGACTGCGCGGGCCGGGGGGACCGGGCGTGACGACCATGCTCGGCGGCCTCGACGTGGCGGCGGTCCGCGCGGAGTTCCCGATCCTCGCGCAGGACGTGCACGGCCGGCCGCTCGTCTACCTGGACAACGCGGCCACGACGCAGAAGCCCCGCGCGGTGCTCGACGCGATCCGGCAGTACTACGAGCGCGACAACGCGAACGTCCACCGCGGGGTCCACGCGCTCAGCCAGCGCGCGACCGCCGGGTTCGAGGGCGCGCGCGAGTCGCTGGCGCGCTTCCTCGGGGCGGCCGAGGCGCGCGAGATCATCTTCACGCGGAACGCGACCGAGGCGATCAACCTCGTGGCGCAGGCGTGGGGCCGCGCGAACCTGCGGCCCGGCGACGAGGTGCTCATCACCGCGATGGAGCACCACTCGAACATCGTGCCGTGGCAGATGGCCGTCGAGGCGACCGGCGCCCGCCTGCGGGTCGCGCCGATCGACGACAGCGGCGCGCTGCTCGCCGACGAGTTCGAGCGCCTCCTGGGCCCGCGCACCCGGCTGGTGGCGGTGTCGCACCTGTCGAACGCCCTGGGGACGGTCAACCCGCTCCGCGAGCTCACCGAGATGGCGCACCGCGCCGGGGCGCTGGTGCTGGCTGACGGTGCCCAGGCGGCGTACCACATGCCCGTCGACGTGCAGACGCTGGGCGTCGACTTCTACGTGGTGACCGGCCACAAGCTCTACGGCCCGACGGGCATCGGCGCGCTCTACGGGCGGGCCGACCTGCTCGAGGCGATGCCGCCGTGGCAGGGCGGCGGCGACATGATCAGCTCGGTGACGTTCGAGCGGTCGACGTGGAACGTCCTGCCGTACAAGTTCGAGGCGGGCACGCCGGACATCGCCGGCGCGGTCGGCCTCGGCGCGGCGGTCGCGTGGCTGTCGGGACTGGGGATGGCGCGGGTGCAGGCGCACGAGGCCGACCTGCTGGCCTACGGGACGGCCGCGCTCGCCACGGTGCCGGGCCTGCGCCTGATCGGGACCGCGCCGCACAAGGCGAGCATCCTGTCGTTCGTCCTCGACGGCGTGCACCCGCACGACATCGGGACGATCGTGGACCGCGAGGGCGTGGCGATCCGCACCGGCCACCACTGCGCGCAGCCCGTCATGGACCGCTTCGGGGTGCCGGCGACCGCCCGCGCCTCGCTGGCCGTCTACAACACGCGCGCGGACATCGACGCGCTGGTCCGCGCCCTTCACGCGGTCCACGAGGTATTCGGCTGATGTCTGGACTCGGCGATCTCTACCAGGAGGTCATCCTCGACCACAACCGCCGCCCGCGGAACTTCCGCGTGATCGATCCCGCCAGCCGCACGCAGGAGGGCTACAACCCCCTCTGCGGCGACCGGCTCACGCTCTACGTGACGCTCGACGGCGACCGGATCGCGGACATCGCGTTCCAGGGCTCGGGCTGCGCCATCTCGAAGGCGTCGGCGTCCCTCATGACCGAGGTGCTCAAGGGCAAGTCGGTCGCCGAGGCCCGCGCGCTGTTCGACCGCTTCCACGACATGGTGACCTCGCCGGCCGACCAGGCGCCGCCGGAGCTGGGCAAGCTGGCGGTGCTCGCCGGCGTGCGCGAGTTCCCGACCCGCGTGAAGTGCGCGAGCCTCGCGTGGCACACGATGAAGGCGGCCGTCTCGGACGCCGCCGACGCGCCCGTCTCGACGGAATAGCCGTCCCAGGACCAACACCCGTGGACCCAAGGTTCCTTCCGATGATGCCAAGCGGCGCCAGCCCCGACGATTCCCCGGCCAACGCGCTCAGCCAGTCGATCGCCGACATCGAGCCCGACGCGGAGCGGATGGCCGCCCTCGGCCCGGCCGTCCTCGACGCGATCAAGACCATCTACGACCCGGAGATCCCCGTGAACATCCACGAGCTCGGGCTCATCTACGACGTGCTGGTGGACAAGGACGCCCGCGTGGGCGTCCGGATGACGCTGACCGCGCCGGGATGCCCCGCGGCCCAGAGCCTGCCCGTCGAGGTCCGCGACAAGGTGCAGGCCGTCGACGGCGTCAGCGAGGCGCGCGTCGAGATCGTCTGGGAACCGGCGTGGTCGAAGGACCGGATGTCGGACGCGGCCAAGCTGCAGCTCGGCCTCTGGTAGGTCACCTCGAACCCGGCACCCCAGGCACCTAAGGCACCTGAGGCACCTTAGGCACCTTAGGCACCTTAGGCACCCAGGCACCTGAGGCACCCCAGGAACCCGAGGAACCGAATCCCTACCGCTGCGCGCAGACCGGGACGAGGGCCTTCTCGCCCGCCTCGATCTTCGCGCGGTATTCCTTCAGCTCCTGCGCGCAGTTGTGCGCCTGGACCTTCTCGTAGATCTGCATCCCGGCCCACCACGCGATCGCGTTGAACGGCACCGCCGGCGCGCGGTATTCCTGCGGGGTGTTGATGTTGAACATCTCCTGGTGCGTGGGGCCGCCCCACGGCACGGGGCCGTTGTTCAGGTCGAAGTCCTTGAAGAAGTTGATCTTCGGCGCGAAGCCGATGACGTCGACCCGGAAGTCGAGCTTCAGGGGGGAGTCGCGGCCGCTCGAGGCCTCGCCGGTGGCGTTGCCGCCGAGCCGCTTCTGGATCCGGTCGATGGAGACGCCGAGCTTGGTCGGGTCGATCGTCTGGTCGCCGGCCTGCTGCCGCGCGAGCAGGACGCCCGGTCCGCCCAGGACCAGCACGAGCAGGAGCGTCGTCAGCCGCCGCATACCCCCATTATGACGCCTCCGGGCAGGGGGTGGTCGGGTACTGCGGGTTCGTCGGGTTCGACGGGTTCGACGGGTTCGACGGGTTCGACGGGTTCGGCGGGTTCGGCGGGTTCGACGGGCTTGCGTGCCCGTGCGAGCCGTGGGGCTTCGTGCGTCCCTTCGTGCCCTTGGTGTTCTTCGTGGGGTGTCTTGTCGGGCTCGGCGGGCGCGCTATTTCATCGCGCCGATCTCGCCGGCGCGCGAGAGGGCGGCGCGGAAGATCACCGGGCCGGCGAGGACGTGGATTGCGGTGAGCGCGATCACCAGCGTGTAGACGGTCGGCCCCCAGGCCGGGAACTCGGCGGCGACGAGGCTCGCGAGCCCGAGCGTCACGCCGCCCTGCGACACGAGCCCCATCCAGATCAGGCCGCCCGGCTGCTCGGGCAGGCCCGACCACCGCAGCCCGGCGCGGGCCGTGCCGTACAGCACGGCCGCCCGGATCGCGGCGAGCGCGAGCGCGACGAGGCCCACCGAGGCCAGCGCGTCGAGCTGGAGCGACGCGCCCGCGGCGACGAAGAACACGATCAGCACCGGCAGGGCGCCGCCCTCGACCGCGTGCTTGAGCGCGTCGCCCTTGGGCGGCGCGATGTTCTCGACGACGAGCCCGGCGGCGAGCGACGCGAGCACGATCTCGAAGTGGAGCGCGCGTCCCACGCCCGCCAGCACGATGCACAGCCCGATCATCACGATCGTGATCTCGCGCCCGACCAGCCGAAGGTAGAACGCGAAGCCCGCGCCGACGACGGCGCCGAACGCGAGCGACCCGACGAGCTCCCACGACAGCAGCGCCACCAGCCCCACCTCGGCGTCGTGGCCGGCGCCAGACGTCCACCGGACCAGCTGCAGGGCGAGCGCGAAGGCCACGATGAGCGCCAGGTCGGCCAGCACGACGACGGGGAGCACCAGGTCGGTCAGCGGCCCGCGGGCGCGGCTCTCGGCCATCACCGCGATCGTGACCGTGGGCGAGAAGCTCACGACGAGCAGCGAGACCACGGTGGCGATGGCGGCCCTCAGGGCCAGCGACTCGACCTCCGGGAACGGCAGCCACGGCCACGCGGCCAGGAGCAGCGCCGTGAAGGCCACGAACGACCCGCCGAGCACCACGGCCCCGAGCCGCGAGATGCGGGGCAGCGTCTCGCTGAGCCGCGCGAGGTTCATCTCGAGGCCGGCCACGAACGCGATGAGCGCGATCGCCAGCCCGTTGATCTGCTGCAGCTCGCCGGCCATCGTCCGGGAGATGAGGTCGGCGGCGTAGGGGCCGCACGCCAGCCCGAAGAGCAGGTAGCCGCTCAGCCGTGGCAGGCGCACGCGCTCGACGAGGTCGCCGGCCAGCGCCGCCGCGATGAGCGCGAAGCCGAAGGCGAGCGCCGTGCTCCGGAGGTCCGCCAGCCCGTCCCCGGTCATCGTCCGGCGGATGACCAGGACCGTGAGCAGCAGGAGGAGCAGCGAGCCGAGGCGCCGCGTCATGCCTTCCTCGGGCCGAGGAGCGCCAGCGCCGCGAGCACCTCGCTGGCGAGCGTCCCGGCGGCCACGGCCGTGAGCGCCGCGGCCGACCCGGAGGACAGGGAGACGAGGTGGAAGTTGAGGGCGAAGGCGAGCCCGATGACGCCGGGCGGCAGCAGGTAGCTGCCGAGGTCGGCAGGCGACACGGACGGGGTGAGGCGATGCAGGAGCGACCCGCCGAGCAGCTTGCCGCAGAGCCGCGTCAGCACGTACGGGCCGGCGAGCCAGAGCGCCAGCCCGCCGAACTGCGCCGACGCGCCCGCGAAGATGAGCAGCATCACGACCAGCGGGTGCTGCAGGCGGAGGAGGTCGGCCCGCACGACCGCGTCGGCGTCGCCGGGGGCGAAGCGCCAGACCAGTCCCGCGACCATGCCCGCGAGCAGCGGCGAGACGCCGAGGTACTGCGCGCTGCCGCCGAGCAGCGTGACGACGCCGAGCACGAACACCGCGCGCTCCGCCGGGTCCTTGGCGCGCTCGAACAGCATCCAGCCGGCCCCGGCCACCGCGATCGCCGCGCCGACGTTGAGCGCGGCGACCCGCGCGATCCCGGGCAGGGTCGCCTCGGTGTGGAACGCGAGGACGACCCCGCCGAGCACGATGGGCAGCACGTCGTCCAGTTCCGCGATGCGGGACGCGCGGCGATACGGCTCCGGATCCTCGGGGCGGACGATGCCGCTCGAGGTCGCCGAGGCGCACACGCCGAAGACGAGCGCCAGGGGCGCGAGCGCGACGTCGAGCGGCAGCTGCCACTGCCACAGGAGGAGGCCGAAGGCGCCGGCGACCACGGTGATCGTGACCATCGCCTCGACGCTGGCCACGCCGAGCAGGGTGCGCTCGTTGGCGTCCGACGGATCGAAGCCGAGGCCGACGAAGAGCCCGAGGATGGCGAGCGCCACCGCGGCCACCGGGTAGAGGTACCCGAGCACCTCGATGCTGATCCACCCCAGGCCCGACGGCCCGAGCGCGACGCCGATCGGGACGAACAGCAGCGCCGGCGCCGTCAGCGGCCGCAGGCCGAGCGCCGCGCGCGAGCGGCCCAGCACGTCGCCGAGGCCGAGCGGGCGGAGCTCGGCGACGCCGATCGTGGCGTCGAGGACGTCGCGGCCGACCTCGGCCTGCTCCTCGAAGATCGAGGGGCTCATGCCGGCGCCTGCGGATCCGGCCCGGGCGCCCCGTCGTCGCCCTGCTCGCGCTCGTCGCGCGGGGCGGCCTCGGGGACGGCGAGCGGGATGGTCATCGTCTCCTGGCCGCGGCGCACGCCGACCTCGACGGTCTGGCCCGGCCGCGTCTGGGCGAGCAGGAGCAGCACCGCGTCGGGGTTCACGGCCGGCCGTCCCCCGACGGCCTGCACGAGGTCGCCGGGCTCGAGGTGGCCGTCCGCGAGCGAGCCCGGCTCGACCGCGGCGACGACCACGCCGCTCGTGACGCCGTGCGCCTGCGCGACCGCCGCCGTGAGCGGCTGGATCGCGAGCCCGAAGTCCGTCACCGTCGGCGACCCCGACTCGAGCAGGTCGTTGGCGGCCGCCTCGAGCGTCGTCGCCGGGACCACGGCCTGGACCCCGGCCTCCTCGACGACCATCCCGATCAGCAGGCCCTCGAGCGAGAAGACGAACGCGCCCTCGGTGGTGATGGGGGCGCTCGAGAGCACGAGCAGCGGCGACTCCCAGTGCGGCTCCTCGAAGCGGTCGGCGCGGCCGAGGAAGATCGGCCGCAGCGTCTGCCCGCCGCGCGAGCCCTCCACCGCCGCCACGTAGCGGGGCACGACGACGTTCTGCGCCGCCTGCCACGGCCAGAGCATCGGGTCCGCCGGGCCGGGCACGCGGACGAGCGCGAGGCGCCGCACCGGGTCGGCCGCGACGATGAACGGGACCGCCTCGTCGTCGCCCATCACGCCGAGGACGGTCGTCCCCGGGTCGAGCATGACGAGCGCGACGTCCGGCCGCACGCGGATGGCCGGCACGTAGCCGGTCGACGGCACCGCGGGGTCGCCGTGCTGGATGATCTGGCGGAGGGTGCGGGCCGGGGCCCCGTTGCCGGGCCGGACGCGGAGCACGACCATCGACGGCTCGATGCGCCGGTCGAGCCGCTCCACGATCGCGGCGAGCTCGTCGTAGGTGGCGCGCGTGGCGAGGCGCTCGAGGGGCAGCTGCGGCACCTCCGCGCGGGCCTCCTCGGCCGGGAACCGGAAGCGCGCGAGCACCAGCAGGACGCCGACCGAGAGCACGATCGTCATCAGGAGCAGCCGCGTCTCGCGCGACCACCAGGCGGAGCGCGGGCCCGCCGGGCGCTCCGCCTCGGCGGACCGCTCGGGGGCCGACTGGGGCTCGTTGGGCAGCATCGAGCTAGTCTACACTCGGCCCGCGATGGCTGTTCGCTGCCGGATGACCGGGAGAAATTCCTAACACGAAGATGCGAAGGACACGAAGGACGCACGAAGGCTTGAACAGGCTCGCGTGATCAGGCCGGCAAATGTCGCGGCTTCGTGCCTGTCTTCGTGCGCTTGGTCTGCCTTCGTGGGGTCACTTGTCCGTGATCGGCGGCGGGACGCCGACCGCGCGGCAGAGGGCGTCGTGCACGCGCCGCACGCCCTCGGTGAGCGACGCGGGCCCAGGCTGCAGGATATAGGTCGACTTCACCTCGAAGACGTGGCCGTCGCGGACGGCGGGCAGGTCCTGCCATCCCTCGCGGGCGGCGATCCGCTCGGCGCGCACGGGCTTGCCGCACCACGATCCGATGATCACGTCCGGCCGCGCCGCGATCACCTGCGCGCTCGAGACGATGCGGTCCTTACCGAGCCGCGCGTCGCGGAGCCCGGGGAAGACCGGGTCGCCGCCGGCGATCGCCACGAGCTCCTCGACCCAGCGGATGCCCGAAATGAGCGGGTCGTCCCACTCCTCGAAGTACACCCGCGGGCGCCTGGGGAAGCGCGCCGCCGACCGGCGGATGGCCTCGAGCCCGGCCTCGAGCTCCGACGCCAGCGCCTCGGCCCGCGCGGGCACGCCCACGATGCCGCCGAGCACGCGGATCATCTGGAGGATCTCGGCGACGCTCCGCTGGTTGAACGTGAAGACCGGGTACCCGCGCCGCACGAGCTCGGTCGTGATCTCGGCCTGCAGGTCGGAGAAGGCGAGCACGAGATCGGGCTGGATGGCCTCGATCTTCTCGTAGCGCGCGTGGAGGAACGACGAGACCCTCGGCTTCTGCCGCGCCTCCGGCGGCCGCACGGTGTAGCCCGAGACGCCGGCGACGCGGTCGCCCTCCCCGAGGAGGTAGAGCGTCTCGGTCGTCTCCTCGGTGAGGCAGACGATGCGGGAGGGGTAGGGGCCGCCGGGCATCAGGCGCCCCCCCGGCCCGCCGGGGCCGCCGCGAGCACGAGGTCGCAGAACACGAAGCCGTCCCGCTCCACCACCTCGCCCGTCTCGACGGGCACCGGGTGGCGGAACATCGGGCCGCTCACGACGCACGAGTGGAACTCGCCGTTCTCGCCGCAGGGGTCGACCCCGGGGGGCAGGTCGGCCAGCAGCGCCGCGTCGAACGCGCGGCCGGCGAAGCGGCGATCGAGCGCGCGCGGGTCGACGGTGACGAGCCGTGCCCCGAGGCCGCCCGCGATCATCTCGCGCGCGAGCGCGGCCGTCGTCCCCGTCTTCCAGATCGGGAAGATCGGCGTGAGCCCGGTGCCGGCGAGCCGCGACTCGCGATAGGCGCGCACGTCCTCGAGGAAGAGGTCACCGAACGCCACGTGCGTGAACCCGTCCGCGACGAACCCCGCCACCGCGGCGGCCATGATCCGCTCGTAGTCCTCGTTCGTGCAGGGCCACGGCAGGGGCACGACGTGGAGCGGCAGCCCGGCGGCGGCGGCCTGCGCCTCGAGCACGTCCCGGCGCGTGCCGTGCATCGCGACGCGGTCGAACGCCTCGTTGGTCGTCGAGAGCAGCCCGGCCACCGCGCCCGGGTGCCGCTGCTGGAGCACGTGGAGCATCCACGCCGAGTCCTTCCCCGTGGACCATGACACCAGAATCTTCACTTGAGCGCTCCCGGATGAAGGACGGCGGCCATCCGCTCGATGCTCTCGGCGACCCGGGGGCCGGGCACGACGAGCGTCTTCCCGCCGAGGACGTGGACCCGGTGGTCCCTGACCGCGGGCACCGACCGGAGCCGCGACCAGGCGGCCACCTCGCGGGCCACGTCGCCCTGCGGCGTCATCGACGAGCGGAGCTCCAGGATGACGTCCGGCGCGCGCGCGAGGATCTGCTCGCTCGACACCTGGACCGACTCGCGGTCGACGTCCGCGAACGCGTTGTCGCCGCCGGCCGCGACGAGCATGTCGTGGAGGAAGCCGCGCCCGCCGCTGGCGTAGATGTTCCTGAGGGCCCCGGCCTCGCGGCCGAAGACCAGCAGCACGCGCGGCCGCGGCCGGCCGGCGACCGCCCGGCGGACGCGGTCGATCCGGCCCTCGATCGCCTCGGCCAGGCGCCCGGCCTCGGGGCCGTGGCCCACGGCCTCCCCGAGCGCGCGCATCGTCCGCAGGACGTCGGGGAGCCCCGCGTGCCGGTAGTCGAAGGTCCGGATGCCCGCGCGCGCGAGCTGGGCGCGGAGGTCGGTCTGGCTGCCGTAGGTGAGCACGAGATCGGGCGTGAGCGAGAGGATGCGCTCGACGTCCGGGTCCACGAGCGCGCCGACGCGCGGCAGGGCCCTGACCTCGGGCGGGTCCTCGTCGTAGCTGCTGACGGCCACCACCGCCGGCCCCGCGCCCATCGCGAACAGCATCTCGGTGAGTGCCGGCACCAGCGAGATGATCCGCGACGGCGCCTGGGCGGCCGCGAGGAGCGGGCGGCTGCCCACCACGGCGCCGGGGACACCGGTCGCCACGAAGCCCACGAAGAACACGAAGCACGCCAGGCCGGTCACGCCGCGCCTGATGCCATTGGAGACCCCAGTCGTGATCGTCGTGGCGGTCTTCGTGTCCGTCGTGCTCGTCGTGGCTGGAAGTACCACCTGTTCCATGCTCATGCCTTCTTCACCAGCAGCCACAGGAAGAACGGCCCGCCGATGAGCGCCGTCACGATGCCCACCGGGAGCTCGATTGGCGCCATCACGGTGCGCGCGACGAGGTCGCACAGCACCAGGAAGGCCGCCCCGAAGAGGGCGGCCGCCGGCAGCACGATGCGGTGATCCGAGCCGACCATGAGCCGCACGAGGTGGGGCACGACGATGCCGATGAAGCCCACCGGGCCGGCAAGCGACACGGCGGCGCCGGTCGCGAGCGAGGCGCTCAGGAAGGCGAGCCGCTGCGCCCGCCGGACGTCCACGCCGCGCGAGGCCGCGAGGTCGTCGCCGAGCGTCAGCAGGTTGAGCGCGCGCGGCAGCACCGCGAACGCCGCGAACGACGCGAGGATGAGCGGCGCCGCCGCGACCAGCGGGCCGAACCCGGCGATGTCGAGGTCGCCCATCAGCCACCGCACCGCCCGGAACGTCTCGGCGTAGTCCGACAGGTACTGCACGAAGAGGATCAATGCCGAGAAGAACGAGTTGAGCGTCACGCCCGCGAGGAGGAGGACGTTGGTCGACAGCCCCCGCTTCCGCGACGTCGCCAGGAGGTAGACGATCCCGATCGCGACGAGCGACCCCACGAAGCTGGCGATCGGCACCGACGACACGCCGAGCGCGCCGAGATCGAGCTTGAGCGTGATGGCCAGCATCGCGCCGAGCGCGGCGCCCGCCGAGACGCCAAGCGTGAAGGGCGTCGCCAGGGGGTTCCGGAGCAGCGCCTGCAGCACCACGCCCGCCGACGCCAGCGTGCCGCCCACCACCGCGCCGGCCAGCACGCGCGGCAGCCGCGCGATGAAGAAGATCTGCGCGTCGACGTTGTCGGCCCACGGGATCGACTGGTCGAAGACCCGCGCGAGGCTGATCGGCGTGCTGCCGACCGTCGGCGCGAGGGCGACGACCGCCGCGGCGAAGAGCGCGAACCACGGCACCACGGTGACGAGGCGGCGGCGGATCCCCGCGCGGGCGGGGGTGGGCGCCGGCGTCGTCACCGCGGGGGCCGTGCGGGTCGTCATGCCGGCGGCTACCGCGCGCGCCGCGTGATGGGGACCACCGTGACGTGGCCGGTGTCGTCATGGACGTGCACGTCCGCCTCGACGTCGTACACCGCGCGCACGTTGTCGGGCGTGAGCACCTCCTCGGTCGGCCCGGCCGCGACGATGCGGCCGTGCCGGATCATGACGAGGTCGCGGCAGATCGCCGCCGCGAAGTTGAGGTCGTGGGTCGAGACCACCATCGTCGCGCCGCGCTCGCGGTTGAGGTGGTGCAGCAGGCCCGCGATCTCGAGCTGCGCCCCGAGGTCGAGCGAGGCCGTCGGCTCGTCGAGGAGCAGCAGGTCCGAGGCCTGCGCCAGCGCCGCGGCGATCACGACGCGCTGCTTCTCGCCGCCGCTCAGCGTCTGGAAGTCGCGCCCCTCGAGGTGCGCCGTGCACGTCGCCTCGAGCGCCCGGCGCGCGATCGCGACGTCCTCGGGGCCCTCCACCTCGAAGAGCCCGAGGTGCGGGTGGCGGCCCATCAGGACCATCTCGAGCGCGGAGTAGTCGAACGCGAGGTGCGTCTCCTGGGGGACGACCGCGAGCCGTCGCGCGAGTTCCCGGCGCGGGAGGCCCGAGACGGGCGCCCCGTCGAGCGTCACCTCCCCGGCGAGGGGCCGGCGCGTGCCGGCCATCAGGCCGAGCAGCGTGGTCTTGCCCGAGCCGTTGGGCCCGAGGATGCCGACGAGGCTGCCGCGCGGCACCTCGAGCGACACGTCGTCGAGGACGAGCGCGCCGGCGCCGCCCCGGCGGGGGCCGTAGCCGAACGAGACGTTAGCGACCCGCAGCAACGCGCACCCCCACGAAGGCGGTCCGGCCCGGCGCCGGGTAGCCCAGGACCTCCTCGTACCCGCGGTCGAACAGGTTCAGGAGCCGGCCGTACGCCTCGACGCCGCGGCCGAGCCGCACCGACCCGCCGAGGTCCGCCACCGCGTGGCCGGGGTTGAGGTAGAGCCCGCCCGTCGGGCCGAAGGCGGGCTCGGCGTCGAGCGTCTCGCCGCGCGCCGTGACGGTGGTGAAGAGCGTGAGGCGGCGGCCGGTCCACGTCGCGTCGAGCGTCGCCATGTGCCGCGGGCGGCGGAGCAGGGGGTCGCCGACCGCGTACGGCGCCGGCGCCTGGCCCGGCGCGCCGTCGACCGCGAGCACCTCGGTGTCGAGCCAGGTGTACGCGGCCCGGACCTGCAGGCCGGCCCGGGCGCGCCACCAGCCGGAGAGCTCGACGCCGCGGGCGCGGGCGTTCGAGATGTTGTCGGTCTGGAAGCGGCTCGTCGCGCTCAGCCGGCCGACCGAGATGATCAGGTCGTCGTACGTGTTGACGAACGCGGTGGCCTCGAGGGCGAGCGCGCCGCCGGCGAGCGTCTCGGTGACGCCCGCCTCGACGCTGCGGCTCCGCTCGGGCCGCAGGGACGGGTTGTCCGTGTACGCGATCTCGAACGCGTCGGGCGGCCGGATGCCGGTGCCCGCCGACGCGCGGACCCGCGTCCAGGCGCGCGCGCCGTCGGCCGGCGTCCGCGGGCTCACGATCCACGAGACCGCCAGCTTCGGGTTGACCGAGACGATCGTGTCGGCCGCGAAGTCGGGCCGCGGCGTGAACGCGTACGGGTCGCCGGCGAGCCGGTCGCGGTGGATGCGCTCGGCGCGGAGCCCGGCGGTCACCGTCGCGCGCGGGTGCCCCGTCCACCGCGCCTCGCCGAAGAGGCCGAGCACGCCGCGCTCGACCGGGAGCTCGCCGCCGGCGCCCGTGATGTAGGTGCTCGTCGCGCGCTCGCCGATCCACTCGGCGCCCGCCGAGACGCCGAGCGCGGCGCCCGCGGCGACGTCGGTCTGCGCGCGGGCGTGCAGGCGGCGCGTGCCGGACAGCGACACGCCGTACGGGCTCGTGAACGTCAGGTCGTAGTCCGACAGGTCCACGTCGAGGCGCTGGCGGACGCGGCTGGCGGGGCCGAACCACGGGCGCACCACGCGCACGCTGCCGGACCGGCGGGCGGTCTCGCCCCGCGAGACCCGGTCGACGCCGAAGAACCGGCCGGCCGGGTCGGAGCCGTAGGGGCCGGGCGCCCCGCGATCGGTGTCGACGTAGCGGACGGTGGCCTGGACGTCGGTGCCGCCCGTGCCGCGCCAGCCGAGGCCCGCCGAGGCCTGCGCCTCGCGGGCGTCGTCGTTGCCGACGGGCTCGCCGTTGGCCGGCGCCGGGCCGGTGTAGCCCGCGTCCTCGGTCCAGTCGCCGGCCGCCTGCCACCGCCAGTCGCCGAGCTCGCCCGCCGTGCCCGCCGCGGCGCGGCGCGTCTGCCGCGACCCCGCCTCGAGCCGGGCGTTGGCCGAGGGCGGCCCGCCGTGGCGCGTGATGACCTGGATCACGCCGCCGATGGCGTCGGCGCCATAGAGGGCGCTCTGCGGGCTGCGCACCACCTCGATGCGGTCCACCTGGTCGAGCGGCACCTGCGAGAGATCGAGGCCCCCGCCGAAGCTGTTGGCCCGCACGCCGTCGACGAGCACGAGCGTGTAGTCGGATTCGCCGCCGCGCGGAAAGAGGGAGGTCAGGGTCCCCGGGCCGCCGCTCCTCGCGACGGCGAAGCCGGGCACGAGCTGGAGCGCGCCGGCGAGCGTCGTGACCTGGCGCGCCTCGAGGTCGGCGCCGTCGATCACGGTGACGCTGTCGGGCGTGCGCGAGAGCGGCTGGTCGACGAGGGCGGCCGAGACGACCAGCGACTCGGCGACGGCGCGCAGGCCGAGCGTGAAGTCGGCGCGGGCGCCGCGGCCGGGAGCGACCTCGATGGTCTGCCAGGGGCTGGCCAGCCCGGGTGCCGTCGCGCCGACCTGCCACGCGCCGGGCGCCAGCCGATCGAAGGCGTAGCCGCCATCGTCGTCGCTGGTCGCGGTGCGCGAGGATCCGGCGCGGGTGGCGGTGACGGTCGCCCCGGCGACCGGCCGCCCGTCGGGGTCGGCGACGCGGCCGCGGAGCGCGGCGTCCTGGGCGGCGGCGGGCATGGCCAGCGCGGCCGCGACGATCGCGGCCAGCAGGGCCCGCGTGACGATGGAACCGGAATGAAGGGAGATGGGACGGCGGATCCGTCCCCGGCGTGCGGGTACAGCAGTCATGTCGCCTCCCCGGCGTCTTCCGCGCCGGTGCCGCAGAGCGGCGTGAAGGGACGAGCCCCTGGCAGCAGGTCTCCTGACTCGCGGATCGTGGCGCGGCGTTCGCGTCTTCCCATCCCCGGATGCCGGGAACAGTGACGGGGGTCTCGCGGCTTCGGTCGAGCTGGCGCCGCGGACACCGGATGAACGCGCGCTCCCCGCTTACAGTGGCGGGACCGTGTGGGCATTCCACCCAACTTCCCTGCCTGCCGGGTACGCGTCGGTTGAGGGCCGAGTATAGCACGCGCCCCCGGCGGCCCCCTGGGACCCCGCCGTCCGGCTGGATCGTCCTATCTGTCGGGCAGCATGGAAGTTAGCGGCGTCCGTGTTGCCGGGGCCGGTGCACATCGCTTAAAATGTGACGTTTGTGTTCGCACTCATCCATCACCGCGCGGGTCCCCACGCGACCAGCCCGAGGCATTCATGACCAAGCGTTCGACCGTCACCGTCCGTGAGGCGCCGGTGCCGCCGGTGTCCACCGCGGCGGCAGGCGGCCTCGTGATCCAGGCGGAGAACTTCGTCATCGACACCGACGAGCGGGTCGAGCTCGTGGACCTGACCGAGCGCGTGATGACGCACGTGCGGGCATCCGGGGTCCGGGAGGGGATGATCACGCTGTGGTCGATGCACACGACGTGCTGCCTCTTCATCAACGAGTTCCAGAAGGCGCTCGTGACCGACATCCGGCGGTTCCTCGAGGACCTGGTGGCGCGGGACCGCTACTACATGCACAACGACCCGGAGCACTCCGACTGCGACCGGATGAACGCCGACTCGCACCTGCGCGCGATGCTGCTCGGGCACAGCGTGACCCTGCAGATCAGCGGCGGGGAGGTGGTGCTCGGGCAGTGGCAGCGGGTGTTGATGGCGGAGCTCGACGGGCCGCGCGCGCGGACGCTCCGCGCGCAGGTGTGGGGCGTTGCCTAGCCCGCTCGACCGCGTGCGCGCGGCGGGCCTCGCGGACATCCACGAGAAGCTCGAGGCGCGCGAGCGGCTGACGCCCGAGGACGGCGTGCGCCTGTTCGAGACGCCCGCGCGCTTCGAGGTGGGCTGGCTGGCCAACCGCGAGCGCGAGCGGCGGCACGCGGGCCGGACGTACTTCAACTACAACCTCCGCCTCGAGGCGACCAACGTCTGCACGGCGTCGTGCCTGTTCTGCTCGTTCGCGCGGCTCATGCCGGGCGACGACGGCGCGCACACGATGACGCTCGAGCAGGTCTTCCAGAAGCTGCGCGAGCGGGCCCACCAGCCCCTGACCGAGGTGCACATCGTCAACGGCCTGCACCCGGACCTGCCGTTCAGCTACTACACGGACCTGCTGTCGGGCCTCAAGGCGATCCGGCCCGACATCCACCTGAAGTGCTTCACGGCCGTGGAGATCGCGTTCTTCGCGGACCACTACGGCAAGACCGACGAGCAGGTGCTCGTCGAGCTCATGGCGGCGGGCCTCGACTCGATGCCGGGCGGCGGCGCCGAGATCCTCGCCGAGCGCGTGCGCCGGAAGATCTGCCACGACAAGTGCGGCGGGGACCGCTACCTGGACATCCACCGGACGGCGCACCGGCTGGGAATGCGCACGAACGTCACGATGCTCTACGGGCACATCGAGACGATCGAGGAGCGCGTCGATCACCTCGTCCGCGTCCGGGCCCTGCAGGACGAGACGGGCGGGTTCCAGGCCTTCATCCCCCTGGCGTTCCACCCCGACAACAACCAGATGCGGAAGCTCCCGGCGCCCACCGCGAGCGAGACGCTCCGGGTGCACGCCGTCGCGCGCCTGCTGCTCGACAACGTCGACCACATCAAGGCGTACTGGATCTCGTCGGGCGTCGAGGTGTCGCAGGCCGCGCTCTGGTGGGGCGCCGACGACCTCGACGGTACGGTGCAGGAAGAGACCATCTACCACATGGCCGGCTCGCGCACGCCGTCGAGCCTGTCGACGAGCGACATCGAGCGCCTCATCCGCGACGCCGGCCGCGAGCCGATCGAGCGGGACACGCTGTACAACGTCGTCCGCGTGCCGGCGTAGCGCCGGCCCGCGAACGACGCTGGGCCTCGCCGCGTGCGCGGCTCGTCAGGCCACGCCTTCGGCGTGGTGGGCCTCCCGGGATCAGGGGTCGTTGGGCCGCCCGTCGCGTCCGCTCCGGGCGTTGGGTGCTCCGAATCCCAACGAACGCGAAGCGTGAGGCCCAACGAGCCCGAGCGAAGCGACGGGCGAGGCCCAACACGCCGCAGGCGTGGCCCACCGAGTCGCGGTCCCGCGAGGCCTTTTCCCCGTCATTTCCCCGTTACGTGCTATACTCCGGTTTAGACCAAGCATCGCCAGGGCAAGACGGCCCGCAGGCGCGGCTTGGTCTTTTCGTGTCCGGAGATTGCGAAACTTTTCACAAGCTCGCAAGCCGGACCGGGCCACGAGGGCACAACGACGATGGCGACAGGCACGTTCCTGCCGGTGCTGACAGAGGTCGAGAAGGCCAGTCTTCACGAGCGCCAGCCGCTCCCCGAGCGATATCTCGGGCTGACTGACGAGGAGATGGCCGTCCGCATCGCGGCGGCCAAGGCCGCGCTCGGCGAGCGCCTCGTGATCCTCGGCCACCACTACCAGCGCGACGAGGTCATCCGCTTCGCCGACTACACCGGCGACTCGTTCAAGCTCGCCGGCGAGGTCGCGAAGCACCCGCAGGCCGAGTTCATCGTCTTCTGCGGCGTGCACTTCATGGCCGAGAGCGCCGACGTCCTGGGCCTCCCGCACCAGCAGGTCATCCTGCCGGACCTCGCCGCGGGCTGCTCGATGGCCGACATGGCCGCGCCCGACCAGCTCGAGACCTGCTGGGCCGAGCTCGAGGCGCTCGGCGCCGCCGCCGACACCGTGCCCGTCACGTACATCAACTCCGCGGCCGCCATCAAGGCGTTCGTCGGCGAGCGGGGCGGGACGATCTGCACCTCGTCGAACGCCGCGGCGACCCTGGCCTGGGCCTGGGAGCGCGGCCGCCGCATCCTCTTCCTCCCCGACCAGCACCTCGGGCGCAACACGGCCTGGACGATGGGCGTGCCGCTCGACGCCATGGCCGTGTGGGATCCGGACCTGCCGTTCGGCGGCCTCACGCGTGACGAGGTCGCCAACGCGCGCCTGCTGCTCTGGAAGGGCCACTGCTCGGTGCACGTCCGCTTCTCGGCGAAGCAGATCGAGGCGGTGCGCCAGCAGCACCCCGGCGTCACGGTCATCGTGCACCCCGAGGTGCCCTACGACGTGATGCGCGCCGCCGACCTCGCCGGGTCGACGGAGTTCATCCTCAAGACGGTCCGCGACGCCGCGCCCGGCACGACGTGGGCGGTCGGCACCGAGATCCACCTGGTGCACCGCCTCGCCGACGAGGTCGCGCCGGCCAAGACCGTGATCTCCCTCGATCAGGTCGGGTGCCTCTGCTCGACCATGTTCCGCGTCTCGCCCAACCACCTGCTGTGGGTCCTCGAGGGCCTGCTCGAGGGCGAGGTGCACAACCGTGTGACGGTGCCGGCGACGCAGAAGAAGTTTGCTAAGCTGGCGCTCGATCGCATGTTGGCCATCCAGTAACGAAGGAGTAACGCTTTCATGGCACATACCCTGCCTGCGCTGCCGTACGACGCCGCGGCCCTCGAGCCGCACATCGACGCCCAGACGATGCAGATTCACCACGGCAAGCATCACCAGGCGTACGTGAACAACCTGAACGCCGCGATCGAGAAGCACCCCGAACTGGCCGGCAAGAGCCTCGACGACCTGCTCAAGGACCTGTCGGCGGTGCCCGACGACATCCGCACCGCGGTCAGGAACAACGGCGGCGGCCACTGGAACCACACGCTCTTCTGGGCCGTCATGGGTCCGAACGCCGGCGGCGCGCCCACGGGCGACGTCGCCAGCGGCATCGACGCGGCCTTCGGCAGCTTCGACAAGTTCAAGGAGCAGTTCCAGGCGGCCGGCATGGGCCGCTTCGGCAGCGGCTGGGCCTGGCTCGTCGCCGACGGCACCAAGCTCTCCATCGTCAGCACGCCCAACCAGGACAACCCGCTGATGGACGGCAAGAAGGCCATCCTCGGCGTCGACGTCTGGGAGCACGCGTACTACCTGAAGTACCAGAACAAGCGGGCCGACTACCTCAGCGCCTGGTGGAACGTCGTCAACTGGGCCGAGGTCAACAAGCGCCTCAAGGCGTAGAGCGTGGCCGCCGGGCTGGAAGCCCGGCCCGCTCACAGCGAACGGCGAAGGGGCGCGGGCCACGAGGGACCGCGCCCCTTTTGCTTGCGACGCGCCGCCGCCGCCAGAGCCACCCACCGCATGTCACGCAGGTCTCCGGTCGCCGCCGTCCTCGTCGCGCTCGTCATGCTGGCCGCCGCCCCGCGACCCGTCCCGGCGCAGACGGCCGTGCACGCCGAGGCCCGCGACGTCGTCCGCGTCGAGGCGTGGTCGTTCTTCGACCCGCCCCCCGGCGCGGGCGATCCCGACTACCGCTTCACCGGTCACCGCGTCTCCCTGGCGGTCCGCGCGGGCGGCCCGCGCTGGCAGGGCGAAGGGGAGTTCCAGTACGCGCAGCTCTTCTCCCTGCCGCCGCGCGCCATCGGCCCTGGCGGCCTCGGCACCGGCGCCTACTACTACTACTCGGCCGGCAACACCTTCGCCTACCAGGTCTACGCCCGGCGCATGAACGTGCGCTTCAGCGTCCCCGGCCTGGCGGTCACGGCGGGCCGCATGGGCTACGAGTCCGGCCTCGAGGTCGAGTCCGGCGTCGCGGCGATCGAGCGCACCAAGCGCCGCCGCCTCGCGGGGCGCCTGCTGTCCGGCTACGACTGGTCGATCGTGCAGCGCGCCTTCGACGGCGCGCGCGTGGACGTGGACCGCGGCCGCTGGCGGATCACCGGCGCGGCACTGCTGCCGACGCAGGGCACCTACGAGGAGTCGGCCACGCCGACCATCGAGCGCATCGTCGTCGGCGCGCTCGCGCTGACCCGCCGCGCCGCGCCGTCCGGCGCGGCCGTCGAGACGCAGATCTTCGCGCAGGCCTACCGGGACACGCGCGCGGTGACCTCGCGGCCCGACAACAGCGGTCGCCGTGCGACGGCCGCCGACGTGGGCGTCGTCTCGGCGGGGGCCTCGGCCGTCGGCCGGCTCGTCACGCGGGCGGGGGAGGCGGACTGGCTGGCGTGGGGTGCCGCGCAGGGCGGCCGGTGGTACGGGCAGCCGCACCGGGCGTGGAGCGTGGCGCTCGAAGGAGGCCACCGGTGGAGCGCCGCCGCGGGTCGCCCACGCATCGGCGCTGGGTGGCTGCGCGCCTCGGGCGACGCCGACCCGCTCGACGGCCGCCACGGCACCTTCTTCCAGCCGCTGCCCGACACGCGGCGGTACTCGGCGACCACCGCCTGGGCGCAGATGAACGTCAACGAGGTGTTCGTCGAGGCGTCGATCGCGCCGGCGCGCCGGCTGCGGGTGGAGGCCGCGATGCGCCGGGTGGGCCTGGCGAGCGGCGCCGACCGCTGGTACAGCGGCTCGGGCGCGACGGCCAGGAACGGGGGCTTCTTCGGCTACACCACGCGCCCCGCCTTCGGCGCCACCCACCTGGGCACCGTCGTCGAGGGCCAGGCCGACCTCCGCCTCACCCGCTGGTGGTCGGTGAACGGCTATCTCGGCTGGATGAAGGGCGGCCCCGTCGTCCGCCGCAGCTTCGCCGGCGACCGCCTGCTCTTCGGCTACGTGGAGAACGTCCTGCACTTCTAGGGGAATCCGCGGAGCCACGGAACGACGACAACGCCCACCCGGTGCGCCTTCCACCTTGAGACACGCCACGAAGAGCACGAAGAACACGAAGTCGACGAGATCACGAAAAGTACCAGGCCATCACCCGATAGATCATCCGGAAGATCACCAGTCAGGTCGCCACGTCCCTTCACGAGATCACCAGTTCACGAGATCACGAGATCACAAGATCACAAGATCACGAGATTAGAAGCTCGTAGGACCTCAATCTCGCCTGCTGATCGTAGATGTGGGAGACGGCGATGAGCTCGTCGGCGCCAGTGGCCGCGATGAAGGCCTGCATCTCCCGGTGCACGGTGTCCCGCGAGCCGACGAACGACACACGGGGGCGCTGCAGCGGGTCCGCTGGTTCCGCGGGCTCGCGCTCCCACTCCTTCGAGGGCGGCGGCAGCTGGATGGGGTGGCCGGCCCGGAGGCTGGCGAACGACTGGCGGCCGGACGAGGCCAGGAACCGCGCCTCCTCGTCGGTGTCGGCGGCGACGACGTTGACGCCGAGCATGACGTGGGGGCTGGCCAGCCGGGACGATGGCCTGAAGTGGTCCCGGTAGGCGCGCAGCGCCTCGAACAGGAGGGCCGGCGCGAAGTGCGACGCGAAGGCGAAGGGCAGGCCGAGCGCCGCGGCGGTCCGCGCGCCGAAGGTGCTCGAGCCGAGGATCCAGATCGGCACCTCGAGGCCCTCGCCGGGCACGGCGCGCACCGGCTGCCCGGGCCGCGCCGGGGCGAGGAACGCCATCAGCTCGAGCACGTCCTCGGGGAACGCGTCGGGGTTGGCCTGGAGGGTGCGCCGCAGCGCGACGGCCGCCGCGCGGTCGGTGCCGGGCGCCCGGCCGAGGCCGAGGTCCACGCGGCCCGGGAAGAGCGACTCCAGCGTGCCGAACTGCTCGGCGACCTGCAGCGGCGCGTGGTTCGGCAGCATGATGCCGCCGGCGCCGACACGGATGCGCGACGTGCCCGCGCCGACGTGCGCGATGAGCACGGCGGTGGCCGCGCTGGCGATGCCGGGCATGTTGTGGTGCTCGGCCAGCCAGAAGCGGTGATAGCCGAGTCGCTCGGCGTGCCGGGCCAGCTCGAGGCTGCGGTCGAACGCCTGCCGGGCCGTGCCCCCCTGGACGATGGGGGCGAGATCGAGGACGGACAGCGGAATCATCGTCCAGTACGATACCCCGCCACCCCGTACAAATCACAAGATCACGAGGTCACAAGATCACAAGATTTACGCGACCTTGTAGTACTCGAACTCCCGCTTGGTCTCCTCGTGGACGGTGCCGGTGAACGCCTGGCCCTTGTCGAGGCGCATCCACCGCGTGGTGAAGCGCCGCGTCCAGTTGCCGTGCTTGTCGTACTCGTACTCGTGCGTCTCGCGGGCGCGCGGAATCGGGTCGCGGCCCTCGTAGTCGGACCGCGTCTCGAGCTCGCCCGTGTCGGCATACGTGTAGGCGACGCGCCGCACGGGGGATCCGAGGCGCAGCGTCTGCTCTTCGAGGATGGCGCCGTCCGCCGTGTAGGCGCGCCGCACCTCGTGCCAGTCGGCACCCCAGCGCAGCCACGCCATGGCCATGTGGCTCGGCGTGCCCGACACCATGCACGCGGCCCATGCGTCGTACCAGATGGAGACGCGCCGCATCGCGCGGGCCAGGCGGCCCGATCGCTTCGAGGGCGGACGCGAGCCGTGCACGTGCGGCAGCACGTCACCGGACGTGCACCGCCGGGTCAGCCGCCCCTCCGCGTCGTGCTCGACGATGACGCGGCCGAGGTACTTGCCGCGCTCGGTGAGCAGGCGGACATTGATGCGGCCGTCCTCCCACTGCTCGACCACCCCGCGCGAGACGCGGCCGCTGAACTCGAGATCCGTCCCGTGCACGCGGACGGTGACGCCGCCGGCGTGCTCCGACACCGACACGGGCCTCGTGTCGGGCACGACCTCGGCGGGCTTCGCCGAGGTCGCGTGGAGGTGGCCCTGCGGCTGATCCTGGTCGCTGCTGTTCCAGGCGTACGCCGTCAGGCGCCCCACCTGGCCGAAGCCGCACATCTCCTCGCGCCATGCCTCGCGGTGGTCCCAACCGTGGCTGACGGTCCGTTGCCGGACCGCCCGCACCGGGCCACGAAGCCCCTGCTCCTGCCGTGAACGTGCACGCATCGCGATCACGGAATCGGCAACCTCCGCCGGCGCTTGAATCCCCTCCGGCGGTCACGCCACAGGGAGACAGGGACGGAAGGCCCTGGACTCGCGCGGAACTTCGTGTTCTTCGTGCTCTTCGTGGCGTGTCTTGTCGTGTCCGTCGACACCCTCCAGTGAAGGCGCCTGTCTAGAAGAGCGTGACCGTGACCTCGGTGCCGGCGTCGACGATGTCGGTGGCGGCGTCGATTTCGAACCAGCCGTCGGCGCGCGACATGGAGGTGATGTCGCCGGAGGCCTTGAAGGCGGGGACCGCCGTGCCGTCCACGAGGCGGACGGTGTAGAACTGGTGCCGGCCTGGCGCGGAGGTGACGCGCTGGGCGAGCGGGGCCGTGACGGTGCGGGCGCGATCCGCGGGCAGGCGCGCCATCTGCCTGAGCGCCGGCGCCAGCAGCAGGTAGCCGTTCGACAGGCACGAGGTCGGGTAGCCGGGCATGCCGAAGAACGGCTTGCCGGCGATGCGCCCGAAGGCCGTCGGCTTGCCGGGCTTGACCGCCACGCCGTGGAAGAGCACCTCGCCGCGGGCGGCCAGCACGTCCAGGATCAGGTCGCGGTCGCCCACCGAACTGCCACCCGAGAACACCAGCACGTCACACGCCAGGCAGGCGTCGACCGCCCGCTCCAGGTCCGCGATCGTGTCCTCAGCCGTATGGTGCAGCACCGGCACGCCGCCGTGCGCCGAGACGATGGCGGCGAGCGTGAAGCGGTTGACGTCGTGGATCTGGCCTGGCTGGAGCGCGACGCCCGGCGGCACGATCTCGTTGCCCGTCGACAGCAGCGCGACCGTCGGCTTGTCGAACACCTCGGCGCCGTCGAGCCCCAGCGCCGCCAGCGCCCCGACGCGGCTCGCGTTCAGCCACTCTCCGCGGCGCAGCACGGCTTGCCCGGACGCGATGTCGGCGCCGCGCCGCCCGATGTTCTGCCCGGCCCGCGCCGCCGCGAGGATGCGGACCTCGTCTTCGCCGGCGGGCTCGGTCGACTCCACCATCACGACGGCATCGGCGCCATGCGGCATCGGCGCCCCCGTCGCGATCTCCGCGCAGGTGCCCGGCACCACCCGCTGCATCGGCACCTGCCCCGTGTAGACCGTCTCGATCACGCGCAGCGTGGCGGGCGGCGTGGCCGTGTCGGCGGCGACGACGGCGTAGCCGTCCATGGCGGCCCGGTCGAAGGGCGGGACGTCGGTCGCGGCCGTCACGTCCGCCGCGATCACGCGGCCGTCGGCCTCGGCCAGCGCGACCCGGGTCGTCCGCTCGACGGGCACGATGGCCTCGGCAATGATGCGGCGGGCCTCGGCGAACGGGATGGTGTGGGTGATGGGACGCATATCGGGATCGTCAGGCCGCCCTCGCTTCGCTCGGGCGTTGGGCCTCGGCGCCTTCGGCGCCTTGTTGGGACTCGCTTCGCTCGTTGGGACGGCGGTTCCTCGGTTCCGGGTTCCTGGTGTTCCAGGAGTTCTATCTGCGCATCTTCGTCATCTGCGCATCTGTGTCATCTGTGCCATCTGTGGCCCTATCCCTGCCTCTGTGGCCCGAGCTGCTGCACGATGTGTCCAAGCTCGGGGACGATCAGCTTGTCCATCGCGAGCCGGACCGCGCCTTCGGAGCCGGGGAGCGCGGCGACGAACTTGCCGCGCGCGGTGCCGGCGGTGGCGCGGCTCAGCATCGCGGCGGGGCCGATGTCCTGGTAGCTCAGCATCCGGAACAGCTCGCCGAAGCCGTCCAGCCGCTTCTCGAGCAGGCCCACGATCGCCTCGTAGGTCGTGTCGCGCGGCGAGAGGCCGGTGCCGCCGGTGGTGATGACGGCGTCCACGTCCTCGCGGCCCAGCGCGTCAGTGACCATCCGCGCCACGTCCGCCGGCTCGTCCTTCACCAGCGCGCGCCCGGTCACGACGTGTCCGGCCGCGGTGGCGAGCGAGACGACGGCGGCGCCGCCCGTGTCGGTGGCCTCGGTGCGCGTGTCGCTCACCGTGAGGACGAACAGCCGCACGGCGCCTGGCGCCGCCGCCTTGTGCTCCTGCTGTGACACATCAGGATTATAGGTGTCCCCGGGTTTCCCGGGTACGGAACGCTGGGGTTGGGACCCACAGCGGCGGCGTCCCGTGTACTATGCCCGCATGTCGCGCGGTCCGCTCGTCTCCCTGATCCTCCTGGCGCTCGTCGCCGTCGTCCCCGGCGCCCAGCCGGGTGGTCTCGACCGCGCGCAGGCGGCGTGGGTCGAGAAGACCATGGCGGGGATGTCGCTCGACGAGCAGGTGGGGCAGTTGCTGTTCGACCGGCTCGACTCGACCTACCTGGCGACCGACACCGATGAGTACGACCGGCTGGTCCGCCTCGTGCACGAGGCGCACCTCGGCGGCGTGGTCGTCTTCGGGGGCACCCAGCCCGTGCCGCGCGTGCGGCTGAACGATGCCTATGGCTCGGTGATCCTCGGCGACCCGCTCTCGGCCGCCTCCACGCTCAACCGGCTGCAGGCGATCGCCAAGGTGCCGCTGCTGACCGCCGCCGACTTCGAGTGGGGCGCCGGCATGCGCATCGCGGGCGCGACGAAGTTTCCCCGCGCCATGGCCTTCGGCGCGGCCGGCGACCCGGCGCTGGCCGAGGCGGCCGGGCGCATCACGGCCATCGAGGGCCGCGCGATGGGCGTGCACGTCGATTTCGCGCCGGTGGCGGACGTCAACAACAACCCGCGCAACGGCGTGATCAACATCCGGTCCTTCGGCGAGGATCCGGCGGCCGTGGGGCGGCTGGCCGGGGCGTTCGCGCGCGGGCTGACCGAGGGCGGCATGCTGCCCACGCTCAAGCATTTTCCCGGCCACGGCGACACGGACGTCGACTCGCACCTGGGCCTGCCGGTGATCCTCCACGACCGCGCGCGGCTCGACGCGGTGGAGCTCGTGCCGTTCCGCGCGGCCCTGCCGTTCGTCGCGGGGACGATGGTGGCGCACATCGCGCTGCCGACGCTGGACGAGGCGGCCGGGGTGTCCACGTTCAGTCACACCGTCGTCACCGGCCTCCTGCGCGACGAGCTTGGGTTCGACGGCCTCGTCTTCTCCGACGCCATGCGGATGGGCGCGATCGCGGAGATGGCCGGCCCCGGCGAGGCCGCGGTGCGCGCGGTGCTCGCGGGCATCGACGCGGTGATCGACTCGCCCGACCCGCTGGCGGCGTTCGAGGGCCTGCGGGCGGCGGTGGCGTCCGGCCGCATCCCGCGCGCGCGGCTCGAGGCGTCGGTGCGGCGGCTCCTCTCCGCGAAGGCGCGCATGGGGCTGCACCGGACGCGCACGGTCAACCTCGAGTCGGTGCCGCTCGGCGTCGGCGGCCGCGCGCACGAGGCGGTGGCGCGCGAGGTGGCCGAGCGGGCCGTCACGCTGGCCCGTGACGCGCGCGGGCAGGTGCCGTTCGGCCTGCCGCGGGGCGCGCGGGTGTTGTACCTGTCGGTGCTGGACTACCCCGCGAACTGGGCCACCGGCGCGCCGAGCCGCGCGTTCATCCCGGCGCTCCGCGAGCGCTGGCCCGGCATGGAGGCGGTGGAGCTGTCTGACCGCTCGACGCCGGCGGAGCTCGACCTCGTCCGGACGATGGCGGAGGGATACGACGCGGTGGTGGCCGGCGTGTTCGTGCGCGCGGCGTCGGCAAGCGGGCGGCTCGACCTGCCGCCGGCCCTGGCGGCGCTGCTCGGCGACCTGTCGCGCGACACGGCGCGCCGCGGGCAGCGGATGGCCGCGGCGCTCTTCGGGAACCCTTACGTCATCGGGGTGCTGCCCGACGTGCCCGCGGTGCTGCTCACCTACGACCTCTCCGACCACGCCGAGCGCGCGGCCGTGAAGGCGCTGGCCGGGGAGATCCCCATTCGCGGGCGCCTGCCGATCTCCCTCGGCGAGGGCCTGCCCGCCGGCTTCGGCCTGGACCGGCCGCGGTGACGCGGGCGCCGGACTGTGGTACATCTGCAGTCCGGTTGCGCCCATAGCTCAGTTGGATAGAGCGTCTGGCTTCGAACCAGAAGGCCGCACGTTCGAGTCGTGCTGGGTGCACCACCCTTCCCGTTTCGTCGTTTTTTGCGCCGCCAGCCGGGTGCCGGGGGAGCTGGGGACGGCCGAGCTGTGGTAGAATTTCCTTTCGGTCGCGCCCATAGCTCAGTTGGATAGAGCGTCTGGCTACGAACCAGAAGGTCGCACGTTCGAGTCGTGCTGGGCGCACCACCTTCCCCCCTCATTCGAGGGGGTTTCGTGTTTCAAGACACCTTTTGAGCGCCGCGGGCCGGACAGCGCCGCGATCTGGTCGAACTGCAGCGCCTCGACGCCTCACCGGCACGAAGACGTTCGCCGCCATCGCTGCGCCCAGCCGTTCCACGCGGATGCTGCGGAACTTGCGGAGCGGGCCGACGAGCGGGTCCCTCTAGTGAAGAACTGCGCCGCGGTCCGAGCGCCGTGGCTTCGTGCGCTTGTGGCGTCCCTTGTGATCCCGGATTGCTCCTCCGCTGACGACGGGGGATCACGAGTTGCCACGAAGGTCACGAAGGAAGCCAGACGAAGGAGCGCGTCACGCGGTGTTGATGTTGAGACGCAGCACGGGCCTGAGGGTGTTGACCATGATGCAGCCACGCTCCGAGATCGTCACCAGCTTCTGAAACAGCTCCGCATCGTCATGGTCCGCGCTGGCGGTGAGGGTGATTTCCTCGAAGCGCGGCGGTTCGCCCTCGAGTCGCCCGACCACCTCGACGCGGACGTTCGAGACGGCGGTCTCTGAGTCAGGCACGCTCCAGGTACGTCCCCAGGAGAGGTCGGCTTCGTGCCGTGGCGTCGTGTTCTTCGTGGGCTTCGTGGCGTCACTTGTGTTCGTGGCGTCCCTTGTGATCCCGTGGATTCCCCTACATGCTCAGGATGCGGAACTCCACGCGCCGATTGAGCTGGCGGCCCTCGTCCGTGTCGTTGCTCGCGATGGCCCTCGTTTCGCCGTAGCCCTTCGATTCCAGCCGGCCCGGGTCGATGCCCGCCGATTCCAGGTACGCCCGAACCGCGGCCGCGCGGTTCTGCGACAGTTCGAGGTTGGAGGCCTCCGAATCCCGCGAGTCGGTGTGGCCCGCCACCTCGATGCGCATCTTCGGATGGCGGTCCAGGAGCAGCACCAGCCGGTCCAGTTCGGCGCGTGACTCGTCCAGCAGTTCGTAGCTCGCGGTGTCGAAGAACACGTTGTTCAGGCGGATCACCTCACCCGGGCGCAGGGCCTGGACCTGCAGGTCCAGACTGACGGGTTGGCGGTTGCTCGCGCGGCGCAGGTCGACGACCTGGCCAACCCCGGCAAACCCCGGCACCGAGACATACGCCGCGTACTGGGCGCCCGTGGGCAGGCTGGTGGAGTAGGTGCCCGCCTCGGGGTCGATGCGGGCCGACCCGGCGACCTGCGCGTCGCTCATCCGGACGAACACCACGGTGCTCTCGTCCATGGCGGCGCCGTCACCGCCTCCTGCGCCGGCAAACCTGCCCTTGCCAAGCTCGAAGACCTGCGGCGTGCCGCCGCCAGTCTCGTCCCGCTCCAGGCTGCTGCCCAGCATGATGCGGCCGCCGACCACGGCGGTCGGCGCCGGGCTGAGATCGGGCGGCAGGCCGAACTCGTAGATGTCCTGCTGGACGCCGTCGCCCGACGACATGAACGCGAAGCCGCCGCTGCCGTCGACGGAGAGGCTGGTGTCGTCCTGCGGGGTGTTGATGTCGGGCCCGAGGTTCTTCGCCGCCGACCAGCGCAGCCAGCCGGCGCCCTCGCGGCGCGCCACCCAGATATCGAGACCGCCGGCGCCCCCGCCGCGGCTGCTGGCGAAGTAGAGCGTCAGCCCGTCCGGAGCGATGAACGGCGAGAGGTTCTCGAAGTCGCCGTTGAGGCCCGTCAGTTCCGCGGGCGCCGACCACAGCTCGGTCTGCTCGTTCCAGCGCGTGACGTACAGCCGCGAGTGGTTGCCGGTCCTCGCGCCTGGCGGCTTGCCCGAGAAGACGACCGTGCGCCCGTCGGGCGCCAGCGCCGCGCCATTCACCGACACCGGAGGATCGAAGGGCTCCGTGCGCAGGCGGTCGCTCCGCTCCCAGCGCCCCGCGCCCGTCCGGCGCGCCACCGCGATCGGCAGGCACTCCCGCTTGCCCGCGGCGATCGTGGCCGCGAAGTCGACGCAGCCATCGGTCCGCTGCTTCCCGAACACCAGGTCGCCCACCACCAGCAGCGTGTTGCGGTCGGGGGAGGCCGAGGTGATCGCCGCATTGCCGATGTTGGCGGCCGCCGGGTCGTTGAGCGGCGCCGGCAGGCGCTCGGCCGGTCCCCAGGTGCCGTCGGGCAGCCGCCTGGAGACGTAGACCTGGCGCGGATGGCTGCCGACGTCGAAGTTGTGCAGTTCCTGGTCGCGCACCTTCTCGATGTGGTCGCAATCGCCGGACGTGCGGCCGATCAGCGCCTGCTGCTCCGCGGTGAGCGTCCTGCCTTCCTTCTCCGCCAGCTTCGCCATGGCCGCACCGAGCCCGCGGCAGCCGGCGAGGCGGTCGTTGAACTGCTTCTCGATGAGCGCGCGGAACCCGGGGTCGGGGTAGTTGGCGCGGGTGAGGTACAGGGTGTCGCCGTCCGCCAGCGCGATGGGCAGGATCTCCGCGGAGGGCGTGTTGATGTTGGGGCCGAGCCGGCGCTTCTGGATGGCCGGGGCGGCCAGCGTCCCCGGGATGATCCAGGCCACGATCATGCCGGCGATGAACCCGGCCGTCCATGCCCGAAGACGCCTCGTCGGCGTCGGCATCGCGGCCGCCTGCCCGTGCACGCGGACGACGCGGTGGCGGTCGGATCCGCCGTCCGGCTCACGGCACGACCGATGCGGCGCCGTTGCACGGCGCGCGGGGCAGACCAATGGATTGGCGGAACGCGGCTCGGGCAATGGCCATCCCTCCCTGGCAGGACCGGTGGCACGCGCGGCGCACGTGCTGCCGGTCCAGGCGCGACTGTCGGGCTGGGGGGCCTGAGCCTAGACTGGTGTCGCGAGTATAGATCAGCGCGACTTGGAATCAAGCGGGGCCGGATGAAGGCGTGACCACGCGCGCCGGCCCTGGGACTGACGGCCACGACGATGGCGGTGATGCGGCTGAACGCCGAGCGGGTCGCCGGCACGCCCGTCAGCCACTCGACGTCCTGCACACCCCGCAGGTGCCGCCGGCACGTCGGGCGAGCGGCGATGAGCCCGCGCCAGGCCAGCGGCCGGAGCCCGTCCCTTCATTCGTCCCACATCCGTGTGCAATCCCGCTGACACCATCCGTCCGCCGGGGCTAAGATCCCGGCGGATTCCCGACATGCCGACCGTCCGCTTCACCGCCAACATCCAGCGCCACGTCGCCTGTCCCACGCTCGAGGTGGGCGGGGCGACCGTGCGCGCGGTGCTCGAGGCGTACTTCGCCCAGGTGCCCGCCGCCCGGGGGTACGTCCTCGACGACCAGGCGCGGCTGCGCAAGCACATGGTGGCGTTCGTCAACGGGCAACAGGTCGCCGATCGGGACGGCCTCGCCGACGTGATTGCCGCCGACGCCGAGCTCGACATCGTGCAGGCGCTGTCGGGCGGGCAGGAGTAGAGACGATGAGCACGCGCTGCCACGTGGCCACACGCAAGGGACTGTTCACCATCGAGCGGACGGCCGCCGGGTGGGAGATCGCCCGCGTCAGCTTCCTCGGCGACAACTGCACGCTGGCCATGCACGACCCGCGGAGCGGCGACCTCCTCGCCGCGCTCGACCACGGGCACTTCGGCGTCAAGCTCCATCGCTCGCGCGATGGCGGCGCGACGTGGCAGGAGATTGCGGCACCGGCCTACCCGCCGATGCCCGAGGGCTACACCCCGAAGGCGCCGGTCGAAGGCAAGGCGCCCGACTGGACGCTCAAGCTCATCTGGGCCCTGGCGCCCGGGGGAGACGACGAGCCCGGCGTCATCTGGTGCGGGACGTTGCCGGGCGGGCTGTTCCGATCGACGGACGGCGGCGACTCGTGGACCCTCAACCGCGCGCTCTGGGACGACCCGCGCCGCGAGGGGTGGTTCGGCGGCGGCGCCGATTCCCCCGGCATCCACTCCGTCCTCG
Organism: Vicinamibacterales bacterium; assembly: GCA_050250645.1. Lineage (GTDB taxonomy): Bacteria > Acidobacteriota > Vicinamibacteria > Vicinamibacterales > UBA2999 > JBFWVR01. Next base: position 84,295 of record JBFWOG010000004.1, on the reverse strand, counting down.
TCGACCCCCGCGACTCGCGGCACGTGCTCGTCGGCATCTCGTGCGGCGGCGTCTGGCGGACGACGGACGCCGGCGCCACCTGGGACCACGCCGGCACGGGCCTGCGCGCCGCCTTCATGCCGCCGGGCCAGGAGTTCGAGCCGAACATCCAGGACCCGCACCTCGTGGCGCAGTGCCGGGCGACGCCGGACGCGCTGTGGATCCAGCACCACAACGGCATCTTCCGCTCCGTCGATGGCGCGCGCACGTGGACCGAGATCACGGACGTGGAGCCGTCCACCTTCGGCTTCGCGGTCGCCGTCCATCCCGGCGATCCCGACACGGCGTGGTTCGTGCCGGCGGTCAAGGACGAGCACCGCGTCCCGAAGGACGGCAAGGTGGTCGTCACCCGGACGCGCGACGGCGGGCGGACGTTCGAGGCGCTGACCACGGGCCTGCCGCAGTCGCACGCCTACGACCTCGTCTTCCGCCACGCGCTCGACGTGGACGAGACGGGGGAGACGCTGGCGTTCGGGTCGACGACCGGGTCGCTCTGGGTGAGCGAGGACGGCGGCGACTCGTGGCAGACGATCAGCGCGCACCTGCCGCCGGTCTACGCGGTGCGCTTCGACAGGGCGGCGGTCTAGGCCACGCCTTCGGCGTGTTGGGCCTCGCCCTCTCGGGCTCGTTGGGCCGGCCTCGCTCCGCTCGGCGTCGGGCCACGCCTTCGGCGCGTTGGGCACCCGCGGTGGGGTCGTCAGGGATCCGTCGTTCACGGAGCAGATCCAGCCCGGCCGTCGATTTTTCCCCGCTGGGCATCGAAAGCTGTTACAGTCTCTCTCGGTCCCGCTTTCTGAGCCCTGTCGCCTTCCCGGCGTTCGCTGGGAATCCGCTCCAGCCGCACAACAAAGCTGCCGCCGCCTCGTTCGAGGGCTCCGCCACATGTGCGGGCTTCCCGGGACGAGTCCCGTCAGTTATTGCGCAAAGGTTGGAGGGAGTCTTGCGGCAGGGGAACTCGGAATGCGGACCAACCGAAGAGAGAATCGACAATGGCTAGCAACGGCACTATCAAGCGTCTCGTGAGCGACAAGGGTTTCGGATTCGTGGAGGCCGGCGACGGCAACGAGTACTTCTTCCACCAGTCCGCCTGCAACGGCGTGCAGTTCGACGATCTGCGCGAAGGCCAGGCCGTCACGTTCGAGACCGGCCAGGGCCCGAAGGGTCCGCGCGCCGAGAACGTCCGCCTCGCGTAGGCTCGTGTCGACCGGGCGCCCGCCCGGTTGATCAATCGCACCGGCACGGCGCGGCCGGCCTCGTCTCGTGGAGACAGGGCCCGCCGCGCCGGGTCTATGTACGGGTTCGTCAGGTTCGACGGGTTCGTCAGGTTCGACGGGTTCGACGGGTTCGTCGGGTTCGACGGGTTCGTCGGGTTCCCCGCCACCGTGGATCGCCCTCCTGCGTTTCCCACTCGCAGATTGCGTCCCCTGCCTCAGCCATCCAGCGCGCCTGCCCCGGTCTCATCTGCGCATCTGCGGCATCTGCGGCATCTGTGGCCGTGGGGTTTCCGGCAGCGTCTTCGCCCTCGTGACACTACCGCAACGGTTCCCCGTGACGAATGGCTCTGTGGCCGTGGCACGCGAGTTGTAGACGTTTCCTGGTTACCTTTGTCACCAGGGAGGGTGAAATGGCCACGCTCGCAAACCAGGCGCTCATCGACCGGCTCCGGACCGTCGCCGAGTCCGCCGGCCTCGAGCCCGTCGCCAGTCCCGCCCACGCGCTTGCAGCGGAGCGCGAGATCCCGCTCGGCAAGTGGTTCCTTGGCGGCCGCAAGGTGGTCTACCGGCTCTCGTGCGATCTCGACGAGGGCGCGCACGACGTCCGGTTCCGCGAGTCCACGACCGAGTCGTCCTGGGGCGTCCCGCCGCCGGCCTTCACGGTCGAGACGACCTCGCAGTCCGGCACCGCCGCGCGGCAGCAGACCACCGTGACGTCACCCGGTGGAGGCGGCCGCTTCGAACTCGGCCAGATCCGCGACCGCTTCGAGGGCGCGGCCCGCGAGGCCGGTTGGGATTTCCACATCGAGGTGGGCAAGAAACCCTAGGGGGGATACCTGAGTAATCAAGAATCAAGAATTTAGAAAGCCGGCGAACCCGTCGAACCTGACGAACCCGGCGAACCCTGCGTTTGGGTTACCCTGAAGGGATGTCCGACCGCCCGGTTCCTGTCGCGACCGTCCCGGCCCCGCTGGCCGAGCGCCTGCGCGAGGCCGCCGACCTGCTCGAGGCGATTGCCGAGGACCGCGGCCTGCTGGCGGACGTGTCGGAGGCCGAGCGGGTGCGGCTGCTGAAGGCGGCCGGGGAAGTCTCGCGGCCGCACGCCGGGTCGCGGGCGCAGCTCATCAAGGCCGTCAAGCGCCGCCGCAAGGAGGCGCGCGACCAGCGCGTCGAGGACGCCCGGGCCGCCACCGGCATCCGCGAGCTGCGCCGCAAGCCCGTCTTCACCACGCCGAACGTCTTCGCGCCCGAGGGCTTCGTGCCCGACGACGTGGCGCCGGGCGCCGAGGCGCGCGAGGCCCCCGAGCCGCAGCACTGCTACACCTGCAAGCAGCACTACACCTCGCTGCACCACTTCTACGACCAGCTCTGCCCGCCGTGCGCGGCCCTCAACTACGCGAAGCGCACGGAGCTGGCCGACCTGACCGGCCGCGTCGCGCTGCTCACGGGCGGGCGCGTCAAGATCGGCTACCAGGCGGGGCTGAAGCTGCTGCGGTGCGGCGCGACGCTCATCGTCACCACGCGCTTCCCGCGCGACGCGGCGATGCGCTACGCGAAGGAACCCGACTTCGCGCAGTGGGGCGACCGGCTCGAGGTGCACGGGCTCGACCTGCGGCACACGCCGAGCGTCGAGGCCTTCGCCGCGCACCTGCTGGCGACGCGCGACCGGCTCGACTTCATCGTGAACAACGCGTGCCAGACGGTGCGCCGGCCGCCGGACTTCTACCGGCACATGATGGAGGGCGAGTCGGCGGCGCTCTCGGCGATGCCGGCGGAGGTCCGGCGCCTGCTCGGCGCCTACGAGGGCCTGCGCGGCGCGCACCTGCTGCCGGAGGGCGATGCGGCGCCCGAGGCGCTCGCCCGCGGGCTCGCGGAGGTCGCCGGGCTCACCCACGCCGCCGAGCTGTCGCAGGTGGCGCTGCTGCCGGAGGAGCGGGAGGCGCAGCGCGGGCTGTTCCCCGAGGGGCGGCTCGACCAGGACCTGCAGCAGGTCGATCTCCGCGACCGCAACTCGTGGCGCCTGTTGATGGCCGAGGTGCCGACGGTGGAGCTGCTCGAGGTGCAGCTGGTGAACGCAGTCGCGCCGTTCGTGCTGAACGCGCGGCTCAAGCCGCTCATGCTCCGCACGCCCGGCCGCGAGAAGCACATCGTGAACGTGTCGGCGGTGGAGGGGCAGTTCTACCGGCGCTTCAAGACGACGCGGCACCCGCACACGAACATGGCGAAGGCCGCGCTCAACATGATGACGCGCACGGCCGCGGCGGACTACGAGGCCGACGGCATCCACATGAACAGCGTGGACACGGGCTGGGTGACCGACGAGGACCCGGCGGCGATCGCCGCGCGCAAGACCGACGAGCACGGCTTCCATCCGCCGCTCGACATCGTCGACGGGGCCGCGCGCATCGTCGACCCCATCATCAGCGGTGTCAACACCGGCACGCACGTCTGGGGACAGTTCCTCAAGGACTACGTGCCGGTGGACTGGTAGGGCGGGCTACCGCTTCTTCTTCGCCTTCTTCGCCGTCGTCCTGGCCTTCTTCACGGCCCCGGCGACCGACGGCATCTCGAGCTCCGCGAGCGCCTTCTGCGCCTTCGCGATGATCTCCTGCAGGTCGGCGACGGCCTTCGCGCGCCGCGCGTTGGCCTTGTCGACCTTGGCGGCGGCCTTGCCGAGCGACGCGCCGAGCTGCTCGGCGACGTCGCCGATCTTGCCGCCGTCGTTCTTTTTCTTCTTCTTCTTGCCGAACATCAGGCTTCTCCTTGGGGAACCGGCCAGGCCGAGAGGGACGGGACCATGATAGTGCACCTTGGCCTCGGCTCCTGCGGAGCCTCGGTAGGCCACCTTCGCTCCGCTCAGGTGTTGGGCCTCGGCTCCTCTCGGAGCCTCGGTGGGATCACCACGGCCGCGCCTTCGGCGCGGTGGGCTTCGGCCACTCGCGGGGCCTCATTGGGCCTCGCCCTTCGCTTCGCTCGGGCTCGTTGGGCCGCCCTGCGGGCGCTGGGAGCTGAAGCACCGGCACGTGCGCTGTGGTCCTGTCGCCCCCAACGAGCGGCGGAGCC